>CP097969.1:0-1200000 GCA_023703575.1 SAR86 cluster bacterium | reverse complement strand
GAGTCGCTGCAAAAAATAACAAAATTCTTTTTGTTGGAACTAAAAGAACAGCAACAGATATCATCAAAAACGAAGCAATTAGATGCTCTATGCCATATGTAAATGAAAGATGGTTAGGGGGAATGCTTACTAACTATAAAACTATAAGATCATCTATCACTAGGCTAGAAAATCTTTTGAGACAAAAGGAAGATGGAACATTCAATAAGCTCACTAAAAAAGAAGGTTTAAAGATACAACGCGACATCGATAGACTTGAAAAGTCTATTGGTGGAGTGACTGAAATGGGCGGCTTACCGGATGCCTTATTCATAATAGATGTTAAAAGAGAGTCTATTGCAGTGTCTGAGGCAAGTAAAATGGGTATCCCCATTGTGGGCATCGTCGACTCAAATAGTAATCCTGAAGGCATTGATTATGTTGTACCAGGCAATGATGATTCTATTAGGTCAATTGCCCTTTTTACTGAGGCAGTTGCAGATGCTTGTTTGAAAGGTTCTGAAGCAGCGACTGGACTTAAACAGGATGAACCTCAATCGGGACCCGCAATTGTTCGTAAGGTTGATACTAATGAAACTACAGAAGAATCTTCAAAGAAAGATGTTGAAGTGTCTGATTCAATATCAAATGAAGAAGCTGCTGATGAATCACAAGAAATACAAGAACTCTCAGATGATAAAGCATCAAAGCTAGACGCTATTGAAGAAGATAATAAAGAAGTAAAGGACGAGGAATAATTATGAGTGCTATTTCAGCTTCACAAGTTAAAGAATTAAGAGAAAAAACGGGTTTAGGTTTAATGGATTGTAAAAAAGCTTTGGAAGAAGCAAATGGAGATATAGATTTAGCAATAGAAGAGTTAAGAAAAACTAGCGGTATAAAAGCAAGTAAAAAGTCAGGCAGGTCAGCCGCTGACGGTTTGATTGGTATCACCAATAGAGATAAAGATTTTTTTATGATCGAAGTTAATTGCGAAACTGATTTTGTTGCAAGAGATGAATCATATATAAATTTCACGAAAGAGACTCTTGATATATATTCCAACAATCCGTCGTACTCATTAAAGCAACTTTTAGAAAGTGGTGTAGAAGATAATAGAGAAAAATTAGTTCAGAAATTAGGTGAGAATATCGTTGTTAGAAGACTGGCTAAAAGCGATGATTCTTCTATTAGCGGTTCTTATTTACATAGTAATAATAAAATTGGATGTATTGTTTCTTTAGAGGGTGGAGACGAAGCTCTTGCAAATGATATTGCTATGCATGCTGCTGCAACTGATCCTATGGCAGTTTCTCCTTCGGATATACCGAAAGAAACAGTAGACAAAGAAAGAGAAATATTCAAAGCTCAATCAGAAGAGTCTGGTAAACCTCCAGAAATTATTGAAAAAATGATTGAAGGTAAAATATCAAAATTCTTAGCTGAAGTTAGTTTAACTGAGCAAGACTTTGTCAAAGACCCAAATGTCAAAATAAGTAAACTGTTAGCTGATAATAATGCTAGTATTTCAAGCTTTACAAGATATGAAGTCGGAGAGGGCATTGAGGTGGAAAAAGTAGATTTTGCTAGTGAAGTAATGTCTCAGATCGAAGGATAAATGTTAAACGAGATTGTTGAAGATGCCGAGTCAGGCATGGAAAAGAGTTTGAATGCTTTAGACGTAGCATTCAAAAAGATCCGAACTGGAAGAGCAACACCATCCTTACTCGATAGTATTAAGGTAGATTATTACGATAAGCTTACTCCTCTGGCGCAAGTAGCAAGTATAAGCATAGAAGACGCAAAAACTTTAGCTATTGTTCCATGGGAGAAGGGTGTCGTGCAACAGATAGAAAAAGCAATCTCTGAATCTGATCTTGGATTAAATCCTGCCACATCAGGAGACACAATTAGGGTAATTTTGCCCGATCTTACAGAAGAAACCAGAAGGGATTTCATAAAAAAAGCCAAGGCTGAGGCAGAGAATGCAAAAGTATCTATAAGAAATGTTAGACGAGAGGGTAACTCTCAATTAAAAGAATTTCTAAAAGAGAAGGAGATATCTCAAGATGAAGAACGACAGGGAGAAGAATTAATCCAAAAATTAACCGATACTTTCGTTGAAAAAGTAGATTTAGCACTGAACTCTAAAGAAAAGGATCTTTTAGATTTCTAATTTTTAAAAATGGAAGGTAATCAAACTGAAACCTTACCTAAACATGTTGCCATAATAATGGATGGCAATAACCGATGGGCATCAGAGAAAAATCTTCCCGGGGTTGCAGGACACAAAAAAGGCGTTGAAAGGGCAAGAGAGTCTGTTGAATATGCTGTCCAAAGGGGTTTATCTACTCTCACTTTATTTGCGTTTAGCAGCGAGAACTGGGGCAGATCATCAGAAGAAGTTAACCTTCTGATGCAACTATTAAATAGTGCTCTTCAAGAAGAGGTGCCTAATCTCATTAAAAATTCAGTCCAGCTAAGCTTTATAGGTGATTTGTCTCAATTTGATCAGAAACTTATAGAGCAAATGAAAGAATCAGAAAAACTAACTCATTGCGATACCAAAAGAAAAAAATTGGATTTAGTTGTTGCTGCAAGTTACGGCGGAAGATGGGATATTGTCAATGCAATAAATAAACATCTAGATTCAGGATCAAATGGAGAACTAACCGAGGAGGGTTTTGATAAATTTCTATCGACATCAAAATTTACAGATCCTGATTTATGCATTAGAACTGGCAATGAACTTAGAATAAGCAATTTTTTGTTATGGCAATTAGCATACTCAGAATTATATTTCTCTGAAGTGCTTTGGCCAGACTTTGATGATCAACACTTCGATAACGCACTCAAAGAATATTCAAAAAGATCTAGGCGTTTCGGAGATAAATCTAATTTTCAGTTGTAAAGATGCTAAATCAAAGGTTACTAAGTGCTTTTATAATAATACTTGGAATCAGCCTTCTTATACTATTATTAAATAACCAATACTTAACATATCTTGTTGCTTTAATCTCATCCATCTCTCTTTGGGAATTTTTGAAGGTTAGGTTTACAAATGCTGTTTCTATCTTAGGAGTATTCCTTTTCCTAATTTTGATGTTTGTTTCTTTTTCACCTTTCTTTAGTTATTTATTTATCACACTGAGTGTAATCACTTACTTTTTGTCCTCAATTCTTATCTTAAGTTTTCCTTTGAATAAGAATTTCCTAAAAAGATCTATGATTTGGAGTTTATTTGGATTTATTATCCACCTTGGATTCTTTGCATCCTTAATTCAGATTATTTCTAACAATAATTTTCAATTTATATTTCCTGAAATAGAGAGTGGAAAATTTTTAATATTTTATATTGTTTTAATTGCCATTCTCATGGACTCTATTGCTTTTTTTGCAGGAAAAAGTCTTGGTAAAAGACCTTTTATAACAAATGTTAGCCCAAATAAGACACTTGAGGGTTTTATGGCTGCAATTGTCGTTACACCTCTTCTTTTATCGACCACAGCTTTCAATATTCTCAATTTACCGTTCTTTTTAGTTTTAAGTATATTGTTAGTAGTTTCTTTATATTCTGTTTTAGGAGATGCTTTTGCTAGCATGATGAAGCGTGTTGTAGAAGTGAAGGATTATTCAAATTTGATTCCTGGACATGGCGGTCTTTTCGATCGCTTAGACAGCCATGTTGCAGCTTTTCCTTGTTTTGTTTTTTTATTGAATATAGTTTAAAAATGAAAAGTTTAGCTATTTTAGGTTCTACGGGTTCTGTCGGAAAATCAACTTTAGATGTCATAAGAGAAAATAAAGACGAATTTAAAATTGAATTACTCGCAGCTAGAACCAATTTCCGTTTAATGGCAGAACAGTGTAATGAATTTACTCCAAAATTCGTCTATCTAGAAAATAAAGAAGCCCAAAAGTCATTTTTGGACGAACTGGGAACAAATAATCCTCAAGTGACTTTCCTATCAAATGAGAAGGAATTAAACCAAATTATTGCTTCACAAGATTTAGAAATTGTTGTTGCTGCTATGGTTGGAATAGCGGGATTAAAGCCTGTATTCCAAGCAATAAAGCATGGAAAGCATATTTTATTAGCAAACAAGGAGTCTTATGTTGTAGCAGGAGAAATTTTAAATAATTTATCTAAAAAAACCGACGCTACAATTTTTCCAATAGATAGCGAGCATAGTGCAATTCATCAGTGTTTAATGGGAGTTAAAAATGAAGAATCAATATCACGGATAATATTAACAGGATCGGGTGGTCCTTTTCTCAATAGAGATATTAACGACTTTAAGAATATAACTCCTAAAGAGGCAACCGCACATCCTATTTGGAATATGGGGGATAAGATCTCGGTTGATTCATCAACCATGATGAATAAATGCTTAGAAATAATAGAAGCTAAATGGTTATTTGGATTTGACGACATAGATGTGCTGATCCATCCAGAAGGTATTATTCATTCCTTGGTTGAGTTTAAAGATAAATCTCTGATAGCCCAACTCTCTATTCCAGATATGAAAATTCCAATAGCGTATGGTTTGGGTTTCCCTGAAAGAATCAACTCTAGTTGTGATTCACTTGATTTTGAAAAGATCAGCAATCTTTCTTTTGTAAAGCCAGATTTAAAAAAATTTCCTTCATTAGTTCTTGCAAAGGATTGTATTAATTCTGGTGGAACAAGCTTTTCTACTTTAAATGCTGCAAATGAAGTGTGTGTAGCTTCCTTTTTAGAAGGTAGAATAGGCTACTTGGATATACATAAAATTATTTCAGAAGTCTTGGATAAATCAGATATAAAGATGGTCGAAGAAATAGAAGATATTTTCGAAGCTGATGTGCAATCTAGAGAGATGACTAAAGAACTTATAAACCTAAATTAATGGACCTATTATTCACCATATTTTCTTTTATTTTTCTTATAAGCATCATTGTGGGCATTCATGAGCTTGGCCATTTCTTAACAGCAAGATATTGTAAAATTCATGTTCTGAAGTTTAAGATAGGTTTCGGTAAAGAACTATTTTCTTATAAGGATAAGAAAGATTGTACATATTCATTCGGGGTACTACCGTTAGGTGGCTATGTACAAATGTTGGGTGAGAATAATCCTGTTCAAGAGGGATCTGAAGGATCTTTTGAAAATAAAAAATCTTATCTACAGGCTTCTCTAGGAGAGAGAGCTGCAGTAACAGTAGCAGGTCCAATTGCTAATTTTTTCCTTGCTGCCTTTGTCTATTTTTATTTAGCACTAGTTGGTACGACCCAACTTTCGTCTTTAATTGGTGAGGTTATTCCTGAGAGTCTTTCTAAAGAATACGGTATTTCAGTTAATGACAAGATAGTACAAATAGATAATGAAACGGTCACGGTATTTAATGATATAAACCTCATTCTTTCGAAGAGGATTGGAGATACTGGAGTTGTCAATATTAAATATATTAGAGAAGGTCAGGAGAGAACAGCTTTGTTACCAATAGACAATTGGTTATCCGATAATGATCAAATTGCTCCAAGTCAAGCCTTAGGACTTCAGCCATTTCTTCCTCCGATAGTTGGTGAACTCCAAGAGGACGGACCTGCACTTAAGTACGGTATAAAAGAAGGAGACTTGATACAAGCCATTAATGGTAAAGATGTTTCTACTTGGCAAGAATTATCGAGAATTCTCAGTCTTTTGCCTAATCAGCTTATTGAGATTAAAGTACTGAGAGGCCAGGAATCGAAAATACTGATGCTTGAGAGTTCAAGTTTTATCGATGAGACAGGAGTTCAAAAGGGCAGGATAGGTATACTTGCTTCTAATAATATTAATAATTGGCCTGCAGATTTTGTGGTTGAAAAAAAAGAGAACTTCTTTCCAGCCTTATTAGTTGGCATTGAGGACACCTACAGATATACAATTTTGATTATTACTTCAATAGGTAAGATGTTAAGCGGATCAATATCAGCTGATAACCTTGGAGGTCCAATACAGATTTCAGTGCTTGCAGGATCTGCTGCCAAAGCAGGATATGTTACTTTTTTATCAATGGTGGCATTATTGAGTATCAATCTGGGACTATTGAATCTTCTTCCAATACCTATACTAGATGGCGGTCAATTGCTAATGATTGCTATAGAAAAAGTTAAAGGGTCTCCCGTTTCTGAAATTGCAATTGAATATTCCATGCGAATTGGATTAGTTCTCGTTGTAAGTTTAATGATATTTGCCTTTGCAAATGATATTGCAAGGTTGATCTAGTAATGAAGATGCAAATTAAAGTATTTTTTATCCTACTTTTAGCAGGTCTTTTTCAAGCCCAAAATATCAGTTCCGAAGAAGAGTGGGTTGTTAGTGATATTAGAATCAGCGGTTTGCAGAGAGTTTCAGCAGGAAGTGTATTTAATGTTATGCCAATTGCTGTTGGTGATACCGTCAATGTATATGACCTCCAAACTACTGCAAAGACGATATTTAAGACAGGTCAATTTGATGATATCCAACTCGGCCGAGAAGCGAATACTTTAATAATAAGTTTAGTAGAAAGACCTTCAATAGCATCTATAGATCTTGATGGAAACAAGGCTTTGAAAACTGAAGACCTGCTGAAAGGATTAGATGACGCAGGACTTTCAGAAGGCCAAGTTTTTAAACGGTCGATTGTGAATAGTTTGGCATTAGAAATTCAAAGGCAATATGTTTCTCAAGGTCGTTACGGTGCGAAGGTTGAAGTTACAAGTGAGGATGAGCCTAGAAATAGGGTATCTTTGAATATTGAAATAGATGAGGGAGAGGTAGCTGAGATAAAAACTATAAATGTAATAGGTAATCTATCATTCTCTGATGAAGAGATTTTACAAGATTTTGAGCTAACCACAGGTGGATGGTTCTCTTTTTTTACAAATGATAATAGATATTCAAGAGAGAAATTAAAGGGTGACATCGAATCTCTAGAGTCATTTTACAAAAATAGAGGCTATGTTGAATTTCGTTTAGAAAGTTCTCAAGTGAGCGTTTCGCCCGATAAATCTGGCGTTTTTATTACACTCAATATTTCCGAAGGAACAACTTATGATGTTAATGAAATCAAGATAGTTGGAGACCTACCTATTGAAGAAGAAGTTCTTAAATCGCTAATATTGATTAGAAAAGGAGAGCGTTTTAATCAGTTTTTAGTTACAGAAACAGAAGAGATTTTTAAAAATATACTAGGTAATGAAGGGTATAGTTTCGCTGAAGTACGAGGTGTCCCTGATGTAAACGAAGATTCAGGAAATGTAGACCTAACATTCTATGTAGATTCTCAACAAAGAACATACGTTAGACGCATTATTTTTAAAGGAAATAAGAGGACACATGACGTAGTGCTTAGAAGAGAAATGAGGCAAATGGAAGGCGCCTGGGCATCCAATAATCTCATAGAAAATTCGAAGTTAAGACTCGAGAGATTAGGATTCTTCAAAGAGGTTGAATCAGAGACTATACCTGTTCCTGGAGTTAACGATCAGATCGATGTTGAGTTTACAGTTGAAGAAGAGTTTTCAGGATCAATTGGAGGCAGTTTAGGATATGGAGCCTATGGCTTAGTTCTAGGTCTCAATTACAATGAAAATAATGCTTTTGGAACAGGGCGAGCAGTTGGCATAGGTATTAATGATAGCACCTGGCAACGCAGCTACTCTTTTAGCTATGGAGAGCCATATTTTAATATAGATGGAGTGAGCAGAGGTTATAGTGCTTATTTTAGAGAGTCTGACTATGGTCAATTTAATATTGCAAGTTATACGTCTGATTCTTTTGGAGCAGGCATACAGTTTGGTCTGCCAATAAGCGATATTGAGAGAATAGGACTCAACTTAAATTACGATAATACAAGTATTGATACTGGTTCTACTCCTGCATCGCAGATTCTAGCTTTCACCCAATCTGAAGGTACTAAATTTGAAGTATTTAAGACCCAATTCATCTGGTCAAGAGTTACCTTGAATAGGGGGCTATTCCCTACTGCAGGCCAATCACAATCTTTCGCCCTCCAAGTTGCTGTTCCAGGTAGTTCTTTGACATACTCTAAACTCACCTATAGACATAAATATTTCCGACCAATTTTTGATGGAAGATTCGTACTAGGATTTAGAGGTGAGCTTGGAGTACTAGAGGCTTATGGAGATACAGAAGTAGCTCCTTTCTTTGAGCATTATTATTCTGGTGGGATTAGTTCGGTAAGGGGCTTTAAGCAAAATACTCTTGGTCCAAGAGCTATACCCTCACAGTTTTATTTAGATAATGAAGGTAATCCTATAATTGGCCAAGATGGTAATCCGGTTGCAAATCCTTATTCATATTACAGAGATGATAGGTCAATAGGAGGAGCTTACTTAGTAGAAGGTGGCTTCGATTTTATATTTAAGCTACCTTTCATTGAGGACCAAAGATCAATGCGTAGCTCTTTCTTTGTGGATGTCGGAAATGTATTTTCTAAGGACTGTGGATTCGATCAATCAAACGTAAATTGCAGCGAACTCGACTTAGGGGAGTTGAGGTATTCTTATGGAGTTGGAGTGACTTGGATAACTCAGTTGGGCCCAATGTCTCTTGCTATTGCAGCTCCTTCTAATGAAGGCCCTTTAGATGAAACAGAAAATTTTCAATTTGAAATAGGGACACAATTTTAAATTCTCTTAATGCTACTAAATTAGCTTACAAAACTGTAGAATTCGACGACAGGTTACTTAATGGGAAAAACTATGAAATTTTTTAAAACTTTATTTGCCGTGCTTACGGCATCCTTTTTTACTTTTACTCTTCAGTCGGCAGATTTAAATATAGCCACTCTGGATCCTCAAGCAGCTTTATTTAGCACTAATGTTGCAAAAAAAGAGCTTGAAGAATTAGAAAATTCAGACGAATGGAAAGAAGTTGTTGAAGAACTTCAAGCGAAAGCAACTGAGGCTAGAGAGATACAAGAAAGAACTCAAAAAGATGGTCCAACAATGTCTGATGAAGAAAAACAAGAAGCAGCACAGAAATTTCAGTCTCTCCAGCAGGATATTAATTTTTTAAGAGAAAAAACTAATCAATTCAGGAATCAAACTCTTCAATTGCTTTCGCAAGAACAGGCAGAGAAATTTCAAGTCATCGTCACTGAATTAATTAGAGCAAAAGGAATAACACTCTTAATAAATAGTGGAGCACAACAGCAAATACTTCTTCACGCAGATCAAAGCTACGATATTACTCAAGAAGTAATCGATGCTATGAATGAAAAAGAAGATTAATTTTTCGTGTCTTCCCTAAAAAGCTTTAAGTTATCTCAACTTGCTGAAATCCTTGGAGCAGAACTCGAAGGTGATGCCTCTAAAGAAATAATTGGAATAAATACTCTTGAAAATTCTTCAGACCAAGAAGTTTCCTTTATTGCTAGAGAGTCATATTTAACAAAATTATCTACTACTAAGGCTGGTGCAGTTATTTGCAATACAGATTACTCGGAATTATTTACTGGTAACAAATTGATATGTGAAAATCCTTATTTAACTTACGCTAGATGTACTGAACTCTTCAAAAAAAAACCTACTATCAGAACCGGAATTTCTAGCTTAGCAGCCATTGAAGATACGGCAATAATTTCTGATACTGCATCAATAGGAAATTTTGTAACAGTATCAGAAAATGCTGTGATAGAAGACGAGGTTGTATTAATGCCTGGAGTTTTCATTGGCGCAGGCAGTAGAATTGGGAAGAGCTCAATTATATATGCAAACGTATCAATATATGATTCCGTAAATATTGGCGAAGAATGTATTCTACATTCTGGAGTAGTAGTTGGCTCAGATGGTTTAGGCTTTGCCAAAGATAACGGCTCGTGGATAAAGATTGAACACTTAGGAGAAGTAATAATTGGAGCTAACGTTGAAATTGGTTCAAACAGTACAATTGACAGAGGATCAATCGGCAATACTGTGATTGGAGATAATGTGAAAATAGATAATCAAGTTCATGTAGCACATAATGTAGTGATTGGTTCCGGTACTGCTATTGCAGGTAATAGTGCAATCGCAGGGAGCACAAAAATTGGAAAGAATTGTACTCTTGCAGGGTGTTCTGCCATTGTTGATAACATCGAGATTTCAGATGAGGTGCACGTTACAGCAATGTCACTGATAACAAAATCAATAAAAGAGAGCGGTTATTATTCGTCAGGCACACCATTTATGAAAAACTCTGACTGGAAAAAAAATGCAGTTGCCTTTAAAAGACTGCATGGATTAATCAAAAAGTAAAATTATGGAAGTAGAAATAAATATAGAAGAGATTCAAGAGTTTTTGCCTCACAGATATCCCATGCTTCTCGTGGATAGAGTTACGGATATGGTTCTAGGTGAATCTGTTACAGCTTATAAAAATATTACTACTAATGAGCCTTTTTTTATGGGACATTTTCCTGGAAAACAGGTCATGCCAGGTGTTTTGATTGTTGAAGCCATGGCCCAAGCTTCGGGCATCCTAGGTTTTAAAACAATGGATAAAAGGCCTGAAGATGGGTCAATATACTACTTTGTAGGAGCTGATGATCTAAGATTTAAAAGACCTGCAATTCCTGGCGATAAACTCATTTTGAATTCAAAGGTAATAACCAATAAGAAAGGGATTTGGAAGTTTGACTGTTCAGCAACCGTAGACAGTGAGCTTGTAGCAAAGGCTACGATACTTTGCGCTGATAGGCCAAAATAATTATGATCCACTCCTCTTCAATAGTTGACGATTCTGCCAAAATTGATGATTCAGTAGAAATTGGTCCTTTTTGTCTTATCGGACCGGAAGTAGAAATAGAGGAAGGCACAAAAATAGAGTCTCATGTTATTTTGAAAGGACCTGCGAAGATAGGGAAAAGAAATCACATATTCCAGTTTTCTACTTTAGGTGATGGAAGTCCGGACAAGAAATATAACAATGAGCCTACTACCCTAGTTATTGGAGATGACAATATCATAAGGGAGGGTGTAACAATTCACAGAGGTACTATTCAGGATCGTGGTGAAACTCTTATCGGCGATGGAAATCTTATTATGGCTTATTCTCATATTGCGCATGATTGTGTATTAGGAAATGATATTGTTTTAACTAATCAGGCTGCACTAGCTGGTTCTGTTCATGTTGGAGATGGCGCAATACTTGGAGGTTATGCCATTGTTCATCAATTTTGCTCTATTGGCAGTTACAGTTTTTGTGCAATGGGCAGCGCGGTAAATAAAGATATACCTGCATATGTGAAAGTCAGAGGTAATCCGGCTAAACCTTTTGGAGTAAACGTAACAGGCATAAAAAGAATCGGATATTCTAAGGAAACTATAGAAGCATTAAGAGCTGCTTATAGATCAATTTATAGAAAGAAGCTTACGGTCGATGAGGCTATGAAGGATCTTGATTCTTTAAGAAAGGATTTTATTGAAGTAGATATATTCTTAAGTTCAATTGAAGGCTCTAAGAGAGGTATATCTCGTTGATAGGGAATACCCTTGAAAATAATCCTTTAAAGATCGCAATAGTGGCAGGTGAAAGGTCAGGTGATGAATTAGGCGCACCCTTGATGAAATCCTTGAAATCAATCAATCCTTCAATTGAGTTTATAGGTGTCGGAGGTTCGAAGATGACTTCTGAGGGGCTTGAATCTTACTTTGATATGAGTGAGATATCAGTAATGGGTATTATTGAACCTTTATTAAATTTAAGAAAATTATTAAAACTTAGAAAGGGTTTAAAAAAATATTTACACCATCATAAGCCCGATATTTTTATAGGAATTGACTCACCTGACTTCAATCTTCCCATTGCAAATTTTTTGAAAAAGAATCTTCAAATCAAGACAATACAATACGTAAGTCCTTCTGTTTGGGCATGGCGTAAAGGCCGCATAAAATCTATGGAGAGATCAATAGATTCTGTTTTAACCCTTTTTCCTTTTGAAGAGACTGCTTATTCCAATTCGAAGATCAAGACATGTTATGTAGGACACCCTTTGTCTTACAAAATTGATATTAACAATATGGAAATAGAATCCAAAGTTCAAAATAGTATTGCGTTATTACCAGGAAGCAGGAAGTCAGAGATATTACTAATGGGTGATTTGATGATTAAGTCGGCAAAGAAACTGAAGCTAATGAATCCAAACTACCAATTTTTTATGCCATTATCAGATTCATCTCATCTGGACCTTTTTAAGGAAGATACGGAAGATTTCATTCATATTTCATATGAGAATTCTCAAGATGTTTTAAAGAAAGCTTCTATGGCAATTATTACATCTGGAACAGCAACCTTGGAGGCTGCCTTATCATTCACTCCTTGTATAGCTGTATATAAGACTAATTGGTTGTCTTATTTATTAATTAAACCATTACTTCATATTGACTCTTTTTCATTACCAAATTTAATTTTAGGTAAGAAAATTTTACCTGAGCTATTGCAGTCTGAAGCAACTATAGAAAAGATAATCTCTTCAGTAAATCTATTAGAGGCTAGAGGCTTTGAATTCTATAGAAAAGAGTTTAATTTTATAAAAGAAAAGCTAAAGGCTGGGGGAGCAGATAAGGCGTCTGTTGAGGTTTTAAAGTTATTAAATTGATTGAAGCTGGAGTTGATGAAGCAGGAAGGGGTCCTATAGCAGGTCCAGTTTTTGCTGCAGCAGTTATATTAGGCAAGAAACATTCAATATCTAATCTAAACGACTCAAAAAAGATTTCTGAAAAAAGAAGGGAACTGATAGCAGAAGATATAAAAGTTAATGCTATTTCATGGTCTATAGGAATGAGTACAGCCAAAGAGATCGATGATATTAATATTCTTAGAGCATCTTTGTTAGCTATGAGGAGAGCCATAGATGGTTTGGATGTGAGTCCCGAACTTATATCTGTAGATGGTCAGTTTTCACCTGAAACGGATCTGAAAGTAAGGACTATAATTAAAGGAGACCAGTCAAATGAGAATATTATGGCGGCTTCAATCCTTGCTAAGGTTTATAGAGATAATTATATGAAAGAATTAGATAAGTCCGTTCCAGAATATGGCTTTAAACAACACAAAGGTTATCCTACAAAGATGCACCTAGAAGCATTAGAATCACATGGTATAACTTTAGAACATAGGTTAAGTTTTAAACCCGTTAGAAATATTAATGAGTCAATTAGATAATTTAGATTTTGTTCATCTTCATGTCCATTCGGAATACTCTTTAGTGGATGGCATCATAAGAGTTGATGAATTACTAGATCGTTCTATTGGTCTTGGATATCACTCTGTTGCTTTAACAGATTTAACTAATCTCTTTGGATTAATTGAATTCTATAGATCTGCAAGAAGTAGGGGCATTAAACCTATTGTGGGTTCGGAGATAAATGTAGCAAAAGATAAAGACTCAATTTCAGCTCCTATTGTGCTCTTAGCTATGAATAAACAAGGCTATATAAATTTAACAAAGTTAGTTTCTAAAGCTTATGTGGAAGGTCAAGTAAAGGGTGATCCTATTGTTCTTTTTAATTGGCTTGAAGAATTTTCAGAAGGAATAATTGCTTTATCGGGAGGCATGGAGGGACATATTGGGAATTCAATTTTGGCAGGAAATAAGCAATTGTCGGAGTCTCGTATAGACTTCTTTAAAAAGATTTATAAAGATAATTTTTTTATTGAAGTTCAAAGAACAGGTAAGCCTAACGAAAAGGAATACAATGAAGCAGTATTGCAGTTTGCTTCAAAAATGGAGATTCCCGTTGTTGCAACCAATAATGTAAGGTTTTTAGAAGCGGTTGATCCTGATATTTCTCCTTCTGATTTTGAAGCTCATGAGGCGAGGGTTTGTATTCAAAGAGGGGATATTCTGGATGATCCAAGAAGACCTAAAAATTATACCGAAGAGCAATTCTTTAGAAGTAAAGAGGAGATGTTTGACTTATTTTCTGATATACCTGAAGCACTTATTAATACGGTAAAGATCGCGGAAAAATGTAACATCGACTTGGAGTTAGGAAAATTTTATCTCCCTGATTTTGAAGTTCCAAATAACTATTCTAGAGAAGAATTCTTAAGAAAAATTTCAAATGATGGTCTACTCAAAAGAATAAACGACCTTAAAGGGTCCGCCGATTCTTATGAACTGGATGAGCATACTTATAAAAAAAGACTAGAATACGAATTAGACATGATCTGTAAGCTAGATTTCGCAGGTTATTTTTTAATTGTAGCTGATTTTGTGAATTGGGCTCAAAAGAATGATATTCCTGTTGGTCCTGGCAGAGGTTCTGGAGCTGGATCTATAGTCGCTTATGCCTTAGGTATAACTGCAATTGATCCTATCAAATATGATCTTTTATTTGAGAGATTTCTTAATCCAGAACGAGTTAGTAATCCTGATTTCGATATAGATTTTTGCATTGAGGGTAGAGACAAAGTTCTAGAATATGTCACAAACAAATATGGTAAAGATTCAGTTGCACAGATAAGTACTAGAGGAACAATGGCAGCAAGGGCTGTGTTACGTGATGTAGTTCGAGTATTGGGCAAGCCTTACGGATTTGGCGATAGACTTGCAAAAGCAATACCAGATGTTTTAGGAATAAGTCTTGAAGAGGCATATAAGGATAAGCAATTCAAGGAGATTATCGATGAATCAGATGAATCAAAAGAAGTTTTTGATATGGCACTTAAGTTGGAAGGTTTATCAAGGAGTGTTGGAACTCATGCAGCTGGAGTAGTTATAGCGCCAACAGCTTTGACAGATTTTACACCTCTTTTTTTAGATTCTGATAAAGGAACAGTTGCATCACAATTTGATATGGGCGATGTTGAGTCTGCAGGCTTAGTTAAATTTGATTTTCTTGGTCTAAAAACTCTCACGATAATAGATCAATCTGTAAGACGAATTAATGCAAAGGCGAAAAGCGAGCGAGATCACATAAATATTGATAATTTATCGTTGAAAGATCCGGAAACTTTCGAACTACTACAAAGAGGGGAAACAACTGGTATATTTCAACTTGAATCAAGAGGTATGAGGGACTACTTAAAACAATTAGTCCCTAATGATTTTGAAGACATTGTAAGCATGAACGCTTTGTACCGTCCAGGAGCCTTGGGCATGAACATGGTAGATTCTTATATAAATAGAAAGCACGGTAGGGAAGAAGTTACCTATGGTCATGAATCAGTAAAAAAAATACTGAGTACTACATATGGAGTAATAGTTTATCAAGAACAGGTAATGCAGATAGCTCAGGAACTTTCAGGCTTCTCTCTTGGCCAAGCAGATATCTTGCGAAGGGCCATGGGGAAAAAGAAGAAAGAAGAAATGGAAAGTCTACGGTCCACATTTGTAGACGGAGCAGTTAAGAAAGATGTAAACGAGAGATATGCTGCAAATTTGTTTGACCAAATAGAGCAATTTGCAGGATACGGTTTCAATAGATCTCATTCCGTAGGTTATGCACTTATTGCCTATCAAACTGCATGGCTGAAAACTCATTTTCCTGCTGAATTTATGGCTTCAGTCTTATCATGTGATTTAGGAAATACAGATAATATTCAATTATTTGTAGATGATTGCAGAAACATAGGATTATCAATTGAGAAACCTGATATAAATAGAAGTTCATATAGATTTGAAGACTTAGACTCAAGAACAATCTTATATGGTTTGGGTGCAATCAAAGGTATAGGTGAATCTTTAGTAGAACAAATAATTTCTCAACGCAATATTGAACAATTCAAAGATATGCATGACTTCTGTATGAGAATTGGATCTAATAGAATTAATAGAAGAATTTTAACTACATTAATTGGGTCAGGTGCCATGGACTCTTTCGGAAAAAGAGAAGATCTTTTCAGAAGAATTGATTCTTATCTTAAGAATGCAGAACAGGCTTCTGAGAGGAATAAGAGTAATATTAAAGATCTTTTTGGGGAAGAAATTATTTCTCCTGCAGAGGATGTTGTTAACAATGACATAGAGTTTGATGAAGTATCATCTGAATGGAGTGCTTTAGGTTTTTATTTAGATTCTCACCCCTTAGAAAGTAAAAAGAAAGAGGTTAGGAATATGTGTGGTTTTTTTATTTCTGAACTTCAATCCGAAGAACACACGCAAAGAATTGCAGGATGTTTAATGCAGTTTAATGTGAGACAGGGCAAAAGAGGTAGATTTGCTTTCGCGACTTTAGATGATGGTTCCTCAAAAATAGAAGTCTCGATCTGGGCAGATGTGTTTGAAAAATATAGGAGCTTGCTAAAAAAAGGACAGGTTTTAGTTGTTGAAGGCATGATCGAGAAGGATGAATATTCTAACTTTGCAAAACACAAAATGATCGCTGATAAGATTTTAACTTTTGACCAAGCTCGTCATGAGTATGTAAAGAACATTAAAATCGATATTGAAAATAACGATATTAGCTCAGAAGAGGTGATTAATTCTTTAAAATTAATTGCAAATAGCAAAGAAGGTAATCAAGTTCTAATATCTTACAAGGGAGAGTCGGCAGTAGCAGATATTGTTCTGCCAAGTGATTTCTCAGTGAGACTTGATGATTCTTCAATAAAGGCCTTGGGGAAACGTTTTGGACCAGAAAATGTTAAGTTCGTTTATCATAGTCAATATCACATAAATTAATAATCCTAAATGCTAAAAAGTTATCTTGATTTTGAACAACCTATTGCTGATCTTGAACAACAAGTTATAGATCTAAAAGATTCTGATTTAGATGATGAGTCAATAAAGACTGAAGTTATAAGACTCAATGAGTCTATCTTGAAAACTACCGAAAAAATATACTCTAACTTAACTCCTTGGCAAAATGTTCAAGTTGCTAGACATCCCGAGAGGCCTCATTTCTTAGATTATATCGAAAGAATTTCTGATGAATTTGATGAACTTCATGGTGATAGGCATTTCTCAGACGACAGAGCAGTCATAGGTGGGATTGGGTCTATAGGTGAATATAAAGTAATGTTTATAGGGCATGAAAAGGGCAGGTCAACTGAAGAAAAGATTCTACATAATTTTGGAATGTCTCAACCGGAAGGTTACCGAAAGGCTTGTAGGTTAATGGAGTTAGCAGAGCGGTTCTCGCTTCCAATAGTTACTCTTGTCGATACACCTGGAGCCTATCCTGGCATTGATAGCGAAGAAAGAGGTCAAAGTGAGGCAATAGCTCACAACTTGAGGGTTATGTCTTCACTAAAAACTCCAATTATTGTTAATGTTGTAGGTGAGGGTGGATCTGGTGGAGCTCTTGCTTTAGGTGTAGGAGATCATATCTCTATGCTTGAGCATTCTACCTATTCAGTAGCATCGCCTGAAGCTTGCGCAAGCATTGTATGGAGAGATTCCACCAAAGCAGATCTCGCTGCAGAGGCTATGAAATTAAATGCGGAAAGTGTCTATGATTTGGGTTTGATAGATGAAGTTATTCCTGAACCTTTGGGTGGTGCACATAGAAGTTTTGACCAGGCATCATCAAATTTATCAAAGGTTTTAATTAAAAACTTAGATGACTTAACTAGCATGTCTATCGATTCACTTCTCGATAGGAGATACAAAAGGTTAATGAGCTATGGATATGTTTAATGGCAAATTTAACTTTAAATAATAAAACTCTCAATGATTTCAATAAATTAGGTATTGCTTTTTCAGGAGGTCTTGACTCGTCTGTCCTTCTTAAACTTATTTCAGAACAAGATATACAAAAAGACAGAATTACAGCCCTTCACGTTAATCATGGTATCAATAATGATTCAGATAAGTGGGAAGAATTCTGTGCTCAAATTGCTGCTGAATTGGGTGTTGATTTTAAATCCTGGAAACTCAAAGATTTAGATAAAATCTCAGAAGACATCTTACGAAATAAACGTCACGAAGTATTTAAAAGCTGGGCAGATCACAATGATTTAATTATTACGGGTCATCATTTAGATGATCATATTGAGACAGTTTTATTCAGACTTTTTAGGGGAACGGGCATTAAAGGTCTAGAAGGAATTAAAGAAATTTCTAAAGTCCGGGAGATGAACTTCTATAGACCCTTCTTGGAAAATAAAAAAAAGGAGATACTCAAATACGCCCAAGAACATAATCTTAGCTGGGTTGAAGACGACTCTAACAGAGAATCTAAATTTTCTAGAAATATGATTAGAAATGAATTGATGCCAAAAATTATATCTCGATGGCCTTCTATCGGTAAATCAATAGGTAAGCTTTCAGCAGAGGCCAAATGGAATCAGAAGATACTTACAGAAGTCGCTAGAGAGGATTTAGATAGTATTGATGCAAGTAAAGATAAGATAAATATGAAAAGATTAAAATCTTTATCTAAAGAGAGGCAGAAAAATGCAATAGTTTTTTGGCTAAGTAACGAAAATGATTTTTATGTTTCTTCAAAATTAATTTTTCAGATCTTATCATCTATCTCAGAGCCATCTCCAGAATCGAGCAGTTTTATTATTCATTCAGACTCACTTAACACTGAAATAAGAATTATTGTGTCTTCAAAGGAGATAAGAATATTAGTTCAAGGTTCAGTAAGACCTTTACCAGAAAACTTAAGAGTCAATTGGGATTTAAAAAAATCCATAAAAATTCCTTCTGGAGAACTTTCAACTCAAGAATCCTATGGAAAAGGATTGGATAAAAAATATCTCAAAGATGATGTAATTATAAAGGCTAGAGTTGGAGGAGAGAGATGTAAGCCTTTTGGAAGAGACAAGAGTCAAAAAATAAAGAATCTATTTCAAGAATTTGAGATACCAGATTGGAAAAGGAATTCTATCCCACTAATCTACATAAACGGTCAGATAGCTGCAGTGGGAGATTTATGGGTTTGTGATGAATTTCATACTAATTTAGATGAGAGTGGTATTTCTATAGTGTGGAATGATAGTGTAAACAAATAGGGAGTAATTATGAATTTAGAGACAGTAATTTATGAAAAAAGAGGAACTGTTGCTTTGATCAAGTTTAATCGGCCTGAAGTAAGGAATGCATTTAATGCTAAGATGACCGAGGATATTCTTGAAGCATTGATAGAGGCTAAATTGGATAGTGAGATCCGAGTTATAGTCTTGACTGGTGAAGGACTAAGCTTTTCAGCGGGTGCAGATCTTTCTGCAAGAGATAATAAGTGGTCAGATACAGAAGCTGCTTTAGTTGATGGGTACTTACCAAGTCTGCATGAAATAATGACATTACCTAAACCTGTCATATCTGCGGTAAACGGTGCTGCAGCAGGCATAGGAAGTGCTTACGCAATGGCTTGTGATTTAACTATCATGTCAGAAGAAGCATATATCCTTCAGGCTTTCAGTAATATTGGTCTAATTCCTGATGGGGGAGCGAATTGGTTTTTAACCAATACAGTTGGTTATAAACTTGCATATCAAATTGCAATAGAGGGAGAAAGAATAGAATCTAGTAGATGTTTAGAATTAGGGTTAATAAATAAAGTAGTTCCTGGTGAAGCTTTGCTACACGAGGCACTGTCATGGGCAGATAAATTGAGTCTCCGGTCTTCTCAATCTTTAAAACTTACAAAACAGATAATGAGAAAGGCTTTAGATAGTACTTATAGCGATATTTATGATCTAGAGGCTAAAACCCAAAATACACTTACAGGTTCAGAAGATAATATTGAGGGAGTCACAGCTTTCATGGAAAAGAGACAACCTAACTTTAAATAAAATTTATTTGTTCTGACTTTCAAGTTCCATTCTAAGCTCTTTGTGTTTCTGTTTGGTAAGAGGGTAATACCAAGTGAGAAATAAAGCAGGCAGAAAAAATACGGCACAACCCAGGCAATAATAAATTCTTAAAGCTAGCATCGCATCGTCTGAATTTATTATTCCAGGTACAAATCCAGAGAAGTCTACTAATATAGCCGCAGCCCAAACGGCTATCATTGCTGATACTTTAGCTATCATTCCATTCAATGCAAAGAATGTTCCAGCACGTCTCCCGCCAGTTTTTAAAGAATCTAGGTCAACAACATCTGCCAACATAGAGGCGGGGAGGAATTGAAGGCCACCAAAACAGAATCCTTTGAGAAGAAAAAGTATATGAAACTGAGAGAAATCGCCTCTTTCAAGAAAAAAACATAAGAAACTTACTGTTCCGGTGCCTACAAGAGTTATACAAAAAGCCTTATGCTTACCTAAAGTTTTACCAAGCCAAAGCCAGAAAGGAATTCCTATTAATCCCGCAATAAAGTACCTTGCATAAGAAGCACCAACAGTCTCAATTCCAATCACATCTCTTACAAACCAGAGAGATAAAGTATTTCTAAATGACTCTCCTGCAATCACTAAGAAAATGATTAATAAAATTCTTACTAGTAAAGGATTTTCGGCAGCATATTTTAGTCCTTCAAATAAAGGAATCTTTTTTTCAATCTTAGGCATTGGGTCTGGCACTTTCCAAATTGCCCACGCTGCAAAGATGGGCAGCAACATAACAATACCAATCCCCATGCTCGCCAAAATATCTGACATTTTTCCCGAAGTAGAAAAATCTTGAAAAATGAAAATTGCTGCAAGCATCCTCTTTACTGATTCCAGGAATCCTATTCCCTGTCCTGAGACTTCAATAGCAAGAGGTATAAGGGCAGAAATCAACAAACCAATTAAAGTCCATCCCTCTCTACCGCTGACGACTCTTGATCTTTGATGATAGTCAGTTGATATTTCAGCACCCCATGCACCATAAGGAATATTAATTATGGTTGAACCTAAATACATAAGCATCATCCAAATCACAAAGTAGGCTATTGAGACTTCTGAACCAGGGATGAATAACTTATAGATAGCCAACATCATCAAAGGTACGCCTAATATAATCCAAGGCTTTCTTCTTCCAATTGAAGTCCTAGTAGAATCACCTAACTGCCCAAGAATTGGATCAGTAATCACATCTGTGAACCTTGCAATTAAAAGGAGATTGGCAATGATATAAAGTGGGATGCCTACAACCTCAGAATAAAAGGGAATTAGCCAGATTGCTATTGGATAGCCAATCATTGCTAAAGGAGTTGCAAGTCCTCCATAAGCAAATATTGTATTTCGCTGAACTGTCTCAGTACGCATTAACTCCCCTAGAAATGATAAATTCTATAGTCATATTATAGTTTTGAGCTACTAAGACAATCTATTTAGGCCGCTGATTACAGAGAGTAAGCCAGCAATAACAGTATTTTGATGCATACCAACTCCCCATACAGATTTGTTTCCTAACACTAATTCAGAATATGCAACTGCTTTAGCATCTGAGCCGGAACTGATGGCATGTTGATGATAATCAGATATCTTAATTTCAAGATTGAAGCTATTTTTGATGGCATCTATCATCGCATCTATTGGACCATTTCCGCGTCCAATTATACTTACTATATCTGTGTTATGTTTTAGTCCTATCGTTATTTCATCAGATTGTGTGCCCTCTTTGTTGGAACTTGAATTTATATGATGCTCAATGAATTCGTAGTTTCCTGAGCTGTTAAGATAAGTTTCTTGGAAGTTATCCCAAATGTCTGAAGGAGAGATTTCCTTTCCAGATTCGTCTGCTATTTTTTGTATCACCTGACTAAATTCAATCTGCAACCTCCTCGGCATACTTAATCCATGATCTTTTTCAAGAAGATAAGCAACACCTCCTTTACCAGATTGACTATTTATTCTAATTACCGCCTCATAAGATCTTCCTACATCACTTGGATCAATTGGAAGATAGGGTACTTCCCAAAGCTCTTGATTAGAATTTCTTAATTCAGCAAGACCTTTCTTTATCGCGTCTTGGTGAGAACCGGAAAAGGCTGTAAAGACAAGATCGCCTGCATATGGATGCCTTGGATGGACTGGTAATTGATTGCAATATTCTACCTCTCTCATTATTGGATTTATATTAGAAAAATCTAGATGAGGATCAACACCTTGTGTAAGCATGTTTAAAGCCAAGGTAACTAAATCAACGTTACCAGTTCTTTCTCCATTTCCAAAAAGTGTCCCTTCTATCCTATCTGCACCAGCCATAACTCCTAGTTCAGTAGCTGCCACTGCAGTTCCTCTATCATTATGTGGATGAAGACTAACTATTACATTTTCTCTATCCTGCAGATTTCTACACATCCATTCTATTTGATCTGCATAAGTATTTGGAGAAGCCATCTCCACTGTGGCAGGTAGATTCATGATTGTCTTCTTTTGATCATTCGGTTGCCAAATTTCATTGACCGCATTACACACCTCAACCGCATAAGGGAGTTCTGTGCCAGTAAAGCTCTCTGGACTATATTCAAATGACCAATCAGTTTCATCATATAGTTCTGACTCTTCTTTTACCCATTTAGCACCATCAGTTGCAATTTTCTTTATCCCTGCCTCATCACTCTTAAAAACAACTTTACGCTGTAAAGTGGACGTAGAATTGTAGACATGAACAATAGCTTTTTTTGCTCCCTCTAGTGCCTCAAAAGTTTTTTTAATTAACTCAGGCCTGGCTTGAGTTAAAGCCTGGATAGTTACATCATTTGGTATAAGATTTTCCGTAATAATTTTTCTGACAAAATCGAAGTCTGTTTGGGACGCAGAGGGGAAACCCACTTCAATCTCTTTGAAACCAATTTCAATTAGGAGGCTAAACATCCTAAGCTTTCTTTCTTCACCCATGGGCTCTATAAGAGCTTGATTACCATCCCTTAAGTCTACACTGCACCATATAGGTGATTGAGTAATTGTATTTGAAGGCCAAGTTCTGTTGTCTATATCTATAGACTTGAATGGTCGATATTTAGAAGCTGAATCATTAATTATTTTAGTCATTTTTATCTCCAGAATATTTTAATTATTGAGATTGGTGCTTAAAGCACGAAGTAATGCCCGGTTAACTCTTTAAAAAAGAGACCGGGAAAGTCAGTCGTAGCTGAATAATTTTTAAAGCGACTAAAATCATCGGCGCTAGCTTATATTTGCAAGCATTTAAGGTCAAGTTGAGTCTTTTTTTCCAAATAGTAAAATTACAAAATATGGTTTTGTCAAAATATCAAAAACTCCAAGAGCTGGGTATAGATATATGGAAAAAAAGATCTGAGCAAGAAGCTACTATTTTTCATGACGAAGTCTATTTAATCGACAGAAATTGCATTCTATGTCTCGGAAAAAAAGATGAGCAAGTTTCAGAGGAGGATAAAATATTTTTTTTAAGGACGCTTGCTAAGTCTATTGGAAAAAATAAACCCCTAAGAATAAATAAACTAGAAAATCCAGAATTAATAGACAATATCCTAGTTTTAGGAACAAATCTTCCACGATATTTCGAGCTATATATAAATTCTAAAATATCATCTTATGATTCCATGGCAGAAATATGTTCATCAAAAGAGTCTAAAAAGCTATTTTTGAATAAGTTACAAGCTTTAAATTTATAAAGATATTTTATGGACTACTCTTATTTAGATCTTAGTCACTTAGATTCAGTTCTCGAAATAGAGAGAGAATCTAACCCTTTCCCTTGGACAGAAAGAAACTTCACTGACTGCCTAGAGAAAGGTTATTACTCTTTGGCCCTTGAGGACAATGAAAGGTTGATAGGATTCGCTATTATGGCTATTTCATCTGAAGAGTCACATCTTCTTAATATAGGTGTTAATAAAGATTTTAGAAGATCTGGTAACGGAGAGAGAATATTAAAAAAAATGATAATTGCTGCTGAAGTCATGGGAAGTAAGAAAATAATTCTTGAAGTAAGGGTCTCAAATAAAATAGCTTATAGGCTTTATGAGAAACTAGGATTTCATCAGATTGGTGCGAGGAAAAAATATTATAGACTTCCTGAAGGGAGAGAAGATGCCTATGTGATGTCCAAGACCCTCAAAAAGGGTTTTGTAAGTAATTTATTTTTTTCTAAGAGTTAATCAACTTTTCAATATCAGACTCTATCTGCTCTGGCGTTGTTGAAGATCCGTATCGATTCACAGGTTCACCATCTTTATTAACAAGGAATTTGGTGAAGTTCCATTTAATTTTTTCCGTTCCAAGTAGACCTTTCTTTTCAGTAGTTAAAAATTTATATAAAGGATGGGCATTGTCTCCATTTACGTCAATTTTACTAAAGATTGGAAAAGTACTTCCATAATTTAAGCTGCAAAATTCAACAATTTCTTGATTAGTCCCTGGCTCTTGACCACCAAATTGATTACAAGGGAAGGCCAAAACAGAAAATTCCTCATTCGAAAATTTATTTTGAAGTTGTTCTAGGCCTTTATATTGAGGTGTAAAGCCACACTGGCTGGCAGTATTAACTATCAGTAAGGTTTTTCCTTTGAAATCGCTTAAGTCTACGTTTTGACCAGATGAGTCCTCACAGGAGAATTGGTAAATGTTTTTAGTCATTTTTGAATTTAATTTTTTATAATATTAATTATAACAACTTTGTAAGGAGAGAAGGGTGGAGTATAGAAAATTAGGAAATACTGATTTAAATGTAAGCGTTATCTGTCTGGGTACTATGACTTGGGGGGAACAGAATACTTTTGAGGAAGGATATGAGCAGATGGATTATGCCGTTGAGCAAGGAGTAAATTTCTTTGATACAGCTGAACTCTATCCAATACCTCCGAAGCCTGATACACAAGGGAAGACTGAGGAATGCATAGGAAATTGGTTTAAGAGAACCGGGAAGAGAGAAGAGATAATTCTTGCTTCTAAAGTAGCTGGAAGGGCGCCTATGAATTGGTTTAGAGGAGACTGGACTCTTTTGGATAGAGAGAATATCGAAAGTGCTATAGATTCTAGCTTAAAAAGACTACAGACTGAATATATTGATTTGTATCAATTACATTGGCCTGACAGAAGAATGAGCATGTTTGGTGCTGATGGTTTAGGTTATAAGCATTATGAAGCTGAAACAGTTCCAATACTTGAAACATTGAAAGTACTCTCCGAATTAGTAGATTCTGGAAAAATTAGATATATTGGCTTATCAAATGAGACACCATGGGGCCTCTCGGAATTTATCAAATTTTCAGAAATGTATGATTTACCAAGAGTTGTATCAGTTCAGAATGCATACAATTTTTTAAACCGATCTTACGAGATCGGTATGTCTGAATTTCATCATAGATCACAAGTAGGTCTTCTAGCTTATTCCCCTTTAGCACAAGGCTATTTGACAGGAAAGTATATCGATGGTGCTAGACCTGAAGGAGCCCGAACAACTTTATTTGAAAGAGGAGATCGTTATGAGGTTCCCGGCGCAAATGAGGCGGTTAAATCCTATGTCAATTATGCTCGTTCCATAAATATGGATCCATCTGTAATGGCTAATTCTTTTGTGAATTCAAGAGATTTTGTAACTTCTAATATCATCGGTGCAACCACTATGGAGCAGCTAAAGCTAGCCATTGGAAGTATTGATGTGAAATTATCTGATGAAGACTTAGAACAAATTTCTTTGATACATAGAAAAAATCCTAATATATGTCCTTGAACTCTGAAAATTTAGATTTACAGAGTTTTTGGAAATCTTTTGATGAGCTTTCAAAGTTAGAACTTTATGAGGTTCTTAGTTTTCGACAATCCATATTTGTTGTAGAGCAGAAATCTTGGTATCAAGATGCGGATGGATTAGACGAAATTAGTGATCATCTTCTTTTGAAAAAGGAAGGACATTTAGTAGGTTACTTAAGGTTAACTCCTCCTGGAATTAAGTACAAAACACCGTCTATAGGGCGTATTGCAGTAATTGACAGTCTGAGAGGTCTTAGCATTGGATCAAGATTAGTTGATGAAGGCCTAAAGAGAAGTTCAGAAAATTATATGACTGATAAATCAACTATTTCTGCTCAAGAATATTTGATTAAATTTTATGAACGACACGGCTTTAAAGTAAATGGCGAAGTGTATGACGAAGATGGAATTCCTCATATTCAAATGATAAGAAATGGATAAAGAAAAGTTCTACACTTTAGTTTTGTCTGCAGGCTTAATTGTTGGAGCTTTATTGGCAGGGCTTTCTATTATTCAAGAATCTAATATTACAAATTTCAAATATGCTGCGAAAATCGAAGACACTTCAATTTCTATGGAGAAATATTTAGTCCAACTTGAAGGTCTTGCAAAAGACAAGAAATCACCTATAACGCAAAAAGATAAAGAATATGTTCTTGAGCGAATGATCGAAGAGGAACTTTTAATTAAAAGGGCTTTAGACCTTGGAATGCTTGAAAATAATCCCATAGCAAGAGGAACAATTGTTCAGCAGATGATAAAGACTATCATTGCAGAAAATATGAGATACGAAGTATCTGATAAACAATTAAATGAATTTTTTGAAGAGAATATAGGGTTTTTCACTAAATCATCAAGGTTGAGAATTCAACAACTTTATTTCTCTGATGAAGGGGCCGAAAACTCATCCTTTGAAGATGCGACTCGAGCTTATGACCTTTTAATTTCTGGTAGCAGCTTTGTTGAGGTTTCCAATTTAGGGAGTGACTCTGCCTTGAAAATTCCAAATAGTTTAATGACATTATCAAAAGTAAGAGAGTATATTGGGCCCAGCCTCATGAATTTAGCCAGGAATTTACAACCTGGTACATTTAGTCAACCAATCAAGGTTCCTGGCGGTTATAAGATCATTTTCTTATTGGAAAAAGAGTTAGCAGGACAGCCAAACTTAGATCAAGTTAGAGATGTTGTTATGGCGGAATATTCTAAAAGAAGAGATGATAATTCCTTGAGAGAATATTTAGAGAATCTCAAGAATTGGTACGATATTTCAAGGAACTTACCTGAATAAATGTCGAAACTTTTATCAATAGGTTTAATATCTTGTTTATTGAGTACAGTATTATTCTCGCATCAAAGAAGTGAGTCTTATTCTAAGATCAATATAGACTCTACTGCTGAATCAAAATCTATTGAAGTAGAATTTAGTATTCAAACATCAGTATTACAAAGGCTAAATTTAAATTTTACTGAAAACTGGGAGGAAGAACTTACAAATAAAGTTATAGATAATTTTAATTTTAATAAAAATTGCAATATCTCCAAGACACCTTTTTTGAAAAATTCTTTTTCTACTGGTTACTTAACTTTGCTCTGGACGATGGAGTGTGAACTTGAAGAATCCACAATAAATTTTGAGCTCTTTTTTGATGAAGATCCGACTCATACTCATGTATCCACTTTTTACATTAATTCTGTAGCTAGTCCTGAAAAGGTTTTCACATCTTCTAGAAGGGAGTGGAAAGAAACTGATAATGAATCTAAAAGCGAATCAAGATTTGATTCTTTTAGAGATTATCTTGAACTTGGATTCAATCATATATTGTCTGGATATGACCATTTAGCATTCCTTTTTGCAATATTAATTCTAGGTTTTGCCTTAAAGAATTTAATCATAGTAATTACGGGTTTTACAATTGGCCATAGCATCACTTTAGCGTTAGGGGCTTTAGGTTTAGTCACGCCTTCCTCGCAATTTGTTGAAGCTTTAATTGGATATTCCATAGTCATTATAGCTATAGAGTGTATTGCTTCAGTTACTCATAATCACAGCCTATATGGAAGATTGTTGATTTATTTTTCTTCATCTCTCGTTATCTTTTTGGCTTTTTTTGGATTACAAAAATTCATAATTGGTTTGGTAGGTATAAGCATATTCTCTTTTTGTTACTTAAATCTTGTAAGAAGGCATCCAGGCTCCTCAATAACCTTACTTGTAACTTCTTTTTTCGGTTTAATACATGGATTTGGGTTTGCTGGAAATTTATCTACTATCGGTTTGATGGAGGGCAGGCTTTTACCTGCAATCGCAGGATTTAATATTGGAGTTGAGCTCGGACAACTTTTGATAGTTTTAGTTGTTTATCTAATTCTTTCTCAGATAACTAAGTTCATCGGAGAGAGTATAAACACAATAAGAGTTTGTGCTGCATCAGCTTTGTCCTGCTTGGGAACATATTGGTTTTTAGAGAGACTATTTTAGATTATTCTAATATTTTCAGCTTGAGGCCCTTTTTCTGTTTCCTCAACAGAAAATCTTACCCTAGTATTTTCTTTAAGTTTTCTCCTGTCTTGATTTTGAACAGCCCTAAGATGAACGAATAAATCCCCACCTTTGTCTCGAATTAAAAACCCGTATCCTTTACTTGGGTCAAACCATTTTATGGTTCCAGTTTCTCCTCTAAAATTTCTCTTTATTTTTCTTCCATATATAAAACCAATAATCGAAAGAAATCCAATGCTCCAGAACGTCACAAGAGCTTGGTACATAAGACTACTCCCAAAAGCAAGATCCCCGATAGAGAAAACTAGCCCAGTGAATAGGCTCGATATAATAAAGCTTGTTATTAGAGCTCTGAAAAACATAATGCTAAATTATAACCAAAATGATTTCATAAACCCTAAATCATTTTTTTAATTTCTTTTATTTGCAAGTCAAGATTTTCTAGTTCTTTAGATAAAAGAGAAAATCTATCTTTTTGAGCCTCCACTAAATCTTTTGGAGCATTTTCAACAAAGTTCTGATTAGAAAGTTTACTACCTAACATTTCCTTTTCTTGAATAAGTTTAGATATTTTTTTATTGAGCCTTTGCATTTCTTCCTTTGCGTCTATGAGTCCTTCAAGGGGTATCATTACTTTTAGATTGTCTCGAGTAAATATTGATGAGGGAATGTCTTGAGAACTCTCTTCAGCCCAAATAATCTCTTTGAGACCACATAGCTTTTCTATATAACTACCAATTTCATTTAAGTTTCCCTTATCTAATTGATCTCCTCCCTTAAAGATTGAAGAAATTTTAATTGAAGGTTTGATAAGAAGCTCGCCACGTATATTTCTTATTCCAGATACAATATCTTTAAGCCATTCTACTGATTGGTAGTCTCGTTCAGAAGTATTTTCTGAACCTAACGGGTATTCAGATACCATTATGCTCTCATGAGTTGAATTATGATGCACCTTAAATTGTTTCCAAATTTCTTCCGTTATGAAAGGCATGATTGGATGTGCAAGTCTTAGAGTTTTTTCAAGAATATCGACCAAAGACCTAACAATCTCTGCTTTATTCATGTCATTTTTTCTAAGACTTATTTTCTGAAGCTCTATGAACCAATCACAAAATTCGTACCATATAAATTCATAGATTGCTTTAGTGGTCAAATCAAATCTAAATTCATTCATTGACTGGTCTACTTTCTTTACCGTTTGATTGAATTTATAGTCAATCCAGGAATCAATTGAACTTTCACTTCTCTTTGTGGAAATACCATAGTTATCAATATTTAAATCTATAAATCTGGCCGCATTCCAAAGCTTGTTACAAAAGTTTCTATAACCTTCTACTCTTTTAACATCGAAATTGATATCCCTCCCACCCGTCGCTAGCGAGCAGAAAGTTAGTCTCAATGCGTCAGTTCCATAAGCTTCGATACCGTTGGGAAATTCTTTTTTGGTTTGTTTTATGATCCGATCTCTCATTTTTGGTTGCATCAACCCTTCAGTTCTCTTCTTGATCAAGTTATCTAGGTTAATTCCATCTATGATATCCAAAGGATCCAAGGTATTACCCTTAGATTTAGACATCTTTTGGCCTTCTGAATCTTTTATAAGACCATGAATTAATATTTTCTTGAAGGGTACCTCATTGATGAAATGAGTAGTCATCATTATCATTCTTGCTACCCAAAAGAAAATGATATCAAACCCCGTCACTAAGACACTTGTAGGATGATATCTTGAAAGTAAGTTCTCTTTTTTTGGCCATCCAAGAGTTGAAAACGTCCACAAAGCAGAAGAAAACCAAGTATCCAGAACATCCTCGTCTTGTTTCAATTCTATATTATCGAGATTATATTTTTCTCTTACGGCTTTCTCAGATTCCCCAACATACAAATTATCATCCTTATCAAACCAGGCTGGTATTCTATGTCCCCACCACAACTGCCTACTGATACACCAATCCTGTATATCTTTCATCCAAGCAAAATAGGTATTTTCCCAATTCTTAGGTATAAACTCTGTCTCATTTTCCTTAACAACTCTGATAGCTTCTTGGGAAAGTTTTTCAACATTAACGAACCACTGATTAGTCAACAAAGGTTGAAGGATAGAATTACTTCTTTCACTCCTTGGGATCTGGACTTTATAAGACTCAGTTTTATTCAGTTGACCAATTGTATTAAGGTCTTCTAGGATAAGTTTTCTTGCGTCTTCAATATTTAAGTTTTGATATTTATCTGGAACTTTGTCATTTAGAGTGCCATCAAAATTTAAGATATTGATCACTTCAAGTCCATGTCTTTTGCCCATCTCAAAATCATTGAAATCATGTGCAGGTGTAATCTTCACACAACCAGTCCCAAATTCTGATTCAACATAATTATCAGCAATGATAGGTATTTCTCTATTCACAATTGGCAAAAGTGCCATTTTTCCTATCTGTCCCTTATACCTTTCATCTTCAGGATTTACTGCAAGAGCTGTATCTCCAAGCAATGTTTCCGGTCTAGTTGTTGCAACAGTTAATTTTTCACTATCTGAAGTAAAGTAATCAATATACCAAAGAGATCCATTTTCTTCTTCAGATGAAACTTCAAGATCTGACAAGGCAGTCTCAAGTACTGTATCCCAATTGACCAATCTTTCTCCTTTATAAATCAATCCTTGGTCATAAAGTTCTATGAAAACCTCCTTGACTGCTGTGCTTAAATCATCGCTCATGGTGAAAGCTTCTCTTGACCAGTCAACCGAAGCGCCTAGTCTTCTCAGTTGTTGTGTTATCTTATTTCCTGATTTTTCTTTCCAAAGCCATACTTTTTTTTCAAATTCATCTCTACCGATCTCCTCTCTAGATAATCCTTCTGCTTCAAGTTGTCTTTCTACAACCATTTGAGTTGCTATTCCGGCATGATCTACGCCCACTTGCCAGAGTGTATCGAATCCTGACATTCTTTTATGGCGAATAAGTGCATCCATTAGAGTATTTTGAAACCCATGACCCATATGAAGTGTTCCAGTAACATTGGGTGGAGGAATCATGATGCAAAAGGATTCTTTTGATTCGTCAGGTTGCGCTTTAAAGAAGTCTGATTTTTCCCAATTCTCGTAAATTTCCGTTTCAGTGGAACTCGGCTCGTAGTTTTTCTTCATATTGACTCTACGAATTTTGTTTTTAATCCTAGATCTTTACATTTAGACCACGTACTCGCTGCTCTCTCTCTGAGATCGGCACCATCCATAATTACTAGCTGTATAAAATTTTCATATCCATCTAAGTTTTTCGGCATATCTGGAGATAGATTAAGAATCAAATCAGAACCTAAAGCGAACTTAGTGCCAGGATAACCAATATTTATCAGATCATCTGCTTTATTAGTAACAAGATTATGAGAAATTAGTCCATATTTAGGCTCATTCCATAACCTCTCATCTAAATATTTAGCATCATTTATATCATCACAAAAAATATCTATTTTACTAGTATGAATTAGATCTATGCCGCCCATAATTAATTTACTAATTAGAGAACAAGTGAAGTTCAAAGCTTCTTCCATATTTTTGCCAGAAGCTATAAAAGTAGCTTCTACCATTACTAAGACTTATCTATGAGATATTGACTCAGGAGAGGTACAGGTCTACCTGAACCACCTTTTGCAGCACCTTTATAACTAGCAGTTCCGGCCACATCGAGATGTGCCCAAGGGTACTTCTCTGCAAATCTTGATAAAAAACATGCAGCGGTAATCGTACCAGCTCGACCACCTATATTTGCGATATCTGCAAAATTACTATCCAAATCTTTTTGGTAAACATCCCATAAGGGTAATTGCCAAGCTCTGTCTGAAGCTTTACGGCCAGCCTCTAATAATTCTTCTGCGAGTTTGTCGTTATTAGACATTAGTCCAGATGTGGAATAACCTAACGCCATTATCACCGCTCCGGTAAGTGTAGCGATGTCTACTACTGATCGGGGTTCAAATCTTTCAACATAAGTCAAAGCATCAGCTAGGACCAATCGTCCCTCAGCATCAGTATTTAATATTTCAACAGTCTTACCTGACATTGTGCGTACGACATCACCAGGCTTTGTGGCTTTACTACCTGGCATATTTTCTGCACTTGCCACAACACCAACAATATTGATCGGCAGTTTAAGTTCTGAAACTACTTGCATAGTCGCTATAACACTCGCAGCACCACACATATCAAATTTCATTTCATCCATGGTCGGAGGAGGCTTGAGGCTTATTCCTCCCGTATCAAAAGTAATGCCTTTTCCAACAATCGCATATGGTTTATCGCCTTTTTTTCCGCCTTGATAATTCATTGAAATAAGTTTTGACTCTTGCGCACTTCCGTTTCCAACTGAAAGCAAACAATCCATACCCATTTTTTTCATCTCCTTTTCACCATAAACTCTACAACTTAGTTTTTGATATTTATTGGCTGCAGATCTAGAACTTGTTGCTAAATAGGATGGAGTGCACACATTTCCAGGAAGATTTGCTAAATCTTTAGCTACATTCATTCCTTGACCTATGACTTGTCCAGTTTTGAGCCCTTTGCGCAATTTAGCGCTACTTTGCTTTGAATCAATAACAATTGAGACTTTTTTAAGATAATTAATTTTTTTATTTTTCTTATTAAGTTTCGCGTCGTAGGTATAAGCCTTGCTTTCAACAGCAGTACCTATTTTCTGCAGCAAAGTCTCATCGGTATTTTCTTTAGATTCATGTTTCATGGAAGGTAATGAAACAATACCTGTTGAAGATTTTTTTGAAGTTAAACAAGTTGTTACAGTCATTGCAATCTTATCCAGATCTTCACTGCTAAGACCTTTCGTTGGTTTACCGCAACCAATTAAGAAAATTCTTTCAGCAGAAGTACCATCATTAGTTGCGATGTAAGCTGTCTGGCCCACCTTTGACTCAAACTCACCCCTTTTTATAAGCTTTTTAATACTACCTTGAGTTGCTTTATCAACTTTTTCTGCGATTGAATTTAAAGTCCTTCCCTCGGATACACCGACAACTAAAACATCGATTTTTGTTTTTAAAAGATTTTTCGATAGTTCTTGGTTAAGGCTTAGTGTGAGTCTTTTTTTCATTATGTCTCCTTTTAAAAAAGATTGTTGTCATAATATTTTATCAATAAATAATAAAAGTTATCTCCAAATAGAGAATATTCTTCTAATAAAGAGTAGGATTGACTATATAGATTTTCAAATACTCGTTTATGATTTTAAATCGTTATTTTTTAAAGACTATTTTCTCATATACTCTGGCTATAAGCGTAGTTTTTATTCTTATAATCGTATCTTCGAGGTCAATACAATACTTAGAGCAAGCATCAAGAGGTGAAATAAATCCTCAAGTTGTTTTTTATGTTGTCTTGTATAGGCTTCCAGAATTTTTAGAATTAATCTTGCCTCTAAGTTTTTTTATGTCCGTTGTTTTGACTATTGGAAAATTTAGCTCAGAAAATGAACTTACGATCATGGAACAGATTGGCTTTAGTAACTCAAGAATCTACTCACTATTGTCAATTCCTGCAGTATTGATAGCTTTGTTAATATTTTTCTTTTCTTTAGTGCTTAGTCCTGGATTAGATTTGCGGGTAAAGAGTTTACTTGAAGTTAAATCTCTAGAAGAAACCTTCGATGCTTTACTTCCGGGTGAATTTCACAAATTAAATGATTCTTATCTTATTTATGCTAAGGAAAAGCGAAATGACGAACTGAAGGATGTTTTTCTCCTTGTGAAGGATTCCAATAGGGAATCAAGTTTGACTATCGTAGCTGAGGGATTGAGGCCAAATAGGTCAGGAAATGGAGATCTGAATTTTGGTAAAGGGTTTTCATATTCGAAAGAAGAACCTGATGAAATATTTTCAGTCAAGTTTGATAATCTCAAATTAAAAGCTGATTTCATGTCGAAAAATTATGGTGAAGTTAATTTTGAGCTAAAAGATTCAGTAAATCCTTTGTTATGGTCAAGCTCTATAAGTTTTATGACATTATTAAGTATTTTCATCGCTGTGCCTTTATCAGAAAGATCTCCGCGTAAAGGCAGATACTCTAAAATACTTCCTGGTTTATTAATATTTTCAGCATACTTAGGGGTTTTGTTGACATTTAAAGGTTCAGAATCCTCTAATTTAATTTCAATTCTTTTGGTTCATTTCCTTTTTTTGGTTTTTTCTATTCTTTTGAATTTATATATGCTCAGGACAAAATCATGATTCATATATTTGGAGACATAATAGAAAGAAATATCTCCAAGAGAATATTTCATAGTATTTGTATTGTCGCAGTTGCAATCTCTTTGCTGGACTTTTTATTTAAATTTATTTCTGAAATCTCTGATATATCAAATTCTTATTTTGTGTTTGATGCACTAATTTATTGTTTTTACTCAATTCCAAGTTCAATTTATGAATATTTATCATATATTTGTCTTATTGGAGCGGTCGTCGGTTTAGGAAGTTTAAACTCACAGGGGGAGATTATAGGTGCAAAAGTTTTAGGTAAATCGAATTTTAGGATGGCTATAGCATCTTTAAGGCCTGCGATAGTAATAATAGCAATAGCCTTTTTATTTCAAGAAACGTTACTTCCTTCATTGTCACAAGCCAATGAGGAAAATAGATTATTGAAGCAAGACAGAATCAATACAGAGGATGGTTATTGGTTTGCTTCTGATTCTTCAATTAATTTTTTTAAAACTTCTCCAAGTAAAGATTCTATTAATAACGTCACGACTTATCAATTTGGAGAAGAGGGAAATATTACTCAAATAATAGATTCGAAATATGCTAAACGTCAAAATGGAATCTGGACTCTATTTGATTTAACAATAACAGACTTTCAAAAAAATTCTATTCGCCTTCAAGAAGAAAAAATATGGCAAGAAGGTCCTAAAGATAGTGACATGAGAAGAATTCTATCTCCTAGGTATCTTTCTATTGGTGAGCTTAATGAAGCTCTAAAATTAAACATATCTGAATACAGAAGAAATAACTTATCTCTGGAGTATTGGAAGAAAATATTCCATCCCATCACAACAATATCATTAATTTTATTAGCTGCATCTTTCGTTTTTGGGAGAGTGAGAGATGACTCTATTAGCAAAAGAATTCTTTTTGGAGTCTTATTCGCATTTTCTTTGAATATTTTTCAAAATCTTTTTGCTAGCATGGCAGCTGTCTCTCTACTAAGCCCTTTCTATGCAGTTACTTTTCCTATAGCGGCAGTTATTGTTTTAACAGCTTCATTCTGGAAACTTAAATCTAATTAATCTTGGCGATCCTTGTTTTTGTTGCTATATCAGCCAGCGACTTTTTATCTTCGTTAAAAAAAATATATAAGTAGCCAAGACCAAAGAACAAGAAAGAAAAGGTAGAAAAAGCGCAACGTAAGAGACAAATTCTTATTGTTAACTTCTCTTCAGAAATAAGTTTTATTTTCCATGCCTGCATGCCTACAGTCTGTCCATCATTGACCAACCAAAAATAAGAGTAAAAGATTGGTCCAGAGAAAATAGTGACGAAAAGCTGCAGTAAATCAATAAATCCACCATTTTCAGGCGCTCCGCCATTTAAAAATACGAGTAGTAAAGTTAAAGAAAAGATTATCCCTAAAATCAGTAAACTGTCATAAACAAGAGAAAAGATTCTCTTAAAAAAACCTGAATTTTCCATAATAATTTGGAGAAGATATTTTTTTTTATTATTCTATATAAAATTGTGAGTTTATTATGCATGATATATCCAAATCTAGTGATACCTTTTTCTTAGGCCATCCCAAAGGTCTAGTAACACTTTTTTTAACAGAAATGTGGGAAAGAATGTCCTTCTACGGAATGAGAGGGTTGCTTGTTTTGTTCATGACAAGGGAGGTAACTGAAGGAGGTATGAATCTTGATGCTCCTGAGGCTATGGCGATCTACGGAATATACGGTGCTTCAGTATATTTTCTATGCGTTCCTGGCGGATGGATTGCAGATAAGCTTTTTGGAGCGCAGAGAACAGTTCTCTACGGTGCAGTTATTATAACTCTAGGTCACTATGTGCTGGCAATTCCTTATGATAAAACCTTTTTTCTTGGTTTGGTTCTTGTTTCAATCGGTACAGGTCTTTTAAAGCCGAACATCTCAACTATTGTAGGGCAACTTTACAAACCAGGAGATGTAAGAATTGATTCTGGCTACACGATTTTCTATATGTCTATCAACATAGGAAGTATGCTCGGATTCCTTGTTTGTGGCTATCTTGGAGAGAAGGTGGGATGGCATTGGGGTTTTGGAGCCGCTGGTGTAGGAATGACCTTTGGTGTTTTACAATATATTTTCACTAGAAATTCATTAGGAGAAGCTGGAAAAAATACTAATTTGGCTCCTACTGAAGATGAATCAAAGTACATGAATATATTTAAATATAGTTCAATAGCTATTTTCCTAGTAGTTACTTCTGGCTTTGCTGGACTTTGGAGTGTTGATCCACAACTACTTAACCAACTTACTGTTTATTTGATATTAATTGTGGCTATTTCTTACTTCATATATTTATTCTTTTTTGCAGGACTAGGCACTGATGAAATTGAAAATATCAAAATGTTATTATTATTATTTTTCGGAGCTGTATTATTTTGGGCCGGATTTGACCAAGGGGGCTCATCTTTAAATCTTTTTGCTAAAGACTACACGGATCTATTTATCTTTGGGTGGGAGATGCCAGCGACCTTTCTTCAGGTCGCAAATCCTTTGATGGTAGTAATTTTTGCTCCTTTTTTCGCAGCATTTTGGATCTCTCTTGGAAAAAAGAACTTAGATCCTGAAACACCTCAAAAATTTGCTTTGGGATGTTTCCTCATGGCTATTGGTTTTTTAGTAATTATTTTTGGTGTTGAGGCTGCTATGCAGAATGAAAAAGCTGGTATTCAGTTTCTTCTTATAACATATCTTTTTCACACACTAGGCGAGCTATGTTTGAGCCCAGTGGGCCTTTCTGCTACTGCGAAATATTCTCCAATTAGATACAGAGGTCAAATGATGGGAATTTGGTTTCTATCGTCTTCTTTAGCGGCTGGTCTTGCAGGCTTACTTGCAAGCAAATCATTTGAGGCTGGTATAGCTTCAATGCCGGATCTTTTTATGCAAATTATTATTGCGCTTTTCGTAGTAGGAATTTTACTCCTAATATCAAATAGATTTTTAAAGGCAACTGAGACTAAGGAAGGGGACTAGGGAAATATTGATAATTCTATAAATTAGTGAGGAGTTTGCTTAGTATTGTTTTGTATATTTTATGCAATTCCTCGAGATCTTCTTTTTTTACGCTTTCATTTACTTTATGAATAGATGCATTACCTGGCCCAAGCTCAACAACTTGTGATCCGGTAGGTGCAATAAATCTACCATCTGATGTGCCTCCATCAGTAGTGCATTTGGGTTCTGACCCTGTCACTTCTTTTATTGAGCTTTTCACTGCTGAGATAAGCTCTTCTTGAGTAGTAAGAAATGGCTTTCCTCCAACTTCCCAAAAAATCTCACATTCAACATTGTACTTATTGATTATGGACTCAACATCATCTTTTATTTGCTGCACAGAAGTTGAGGGTGAGTGACGTACATTTAAACTTAATTCTAAGCTTCCTGGTATAACATTTGTTGCTCCGGTACCAGAGTTGAGATTAGATATTTGTAAAACACTATCTTGAAACTTACCTGTTTCATCTTCCCAGCTGAGCTTAGATAGTTCAGCAAGAGGAGAGGAGAAATTATGTATAGGGTTACTCGCTTTTTCTGGATAGGCCACGTGACCCTGAGTTCCTTTGACTATAACCTTCGCTGAAACTGAACCTCTTCTTCCTATTTTGATAACGTCTCCCACATTATTATCAGCTGTGGGCTCTCCAACAAGACACCATTCAATTTTTTCGTTCTTTTCTTCAAGATAATCAACAACTTTAGTTACTCCATCCACAGCAGGACCCTCTTCGTCGCTGGTCAATAGAATAGCAATTCTTCCTGATAAGATCGGTTCTTCAGCTAAAAATTCTTCAATAGAAGTGACAAAAGCAGCAACGCTTCCTTTCATATCTGCTGCTCCTCTTCCAACTAGTAAAGAGTCTTTATCAGTTGCTACGAAAGGATCACTCTCCCAATCTTCCAGTGGACCTGTAGGAACTACATCAGTATGACCTAGAAAAGCAAAAATAGGGCCGGCATCTCCATAAGTAGCCCAAAGGTTGTCTACATCTCCATACCTAAGGTGCTCGACTGAAAAACCAATTTTTTCCAATCTTGTAGAAATAATGCTTTGGCATCCAGCATCATCGGGTGTCACAGATTTCTTTGATATTAGCTCTCTTGTAAGTTCTAAAACTTTACTCATTTCTTTGATTCAGTCGTTTTTATGCAGTGTTTGGTTCAAAACAACACTTTTTCCATTAGGTTTACATTGAATTGCACCAGTAAGGGAATTCCTTATGAATAATAGGTCATCTTTGCCAGATAAGGTGGATGCCTTTACAGTTTCTATCAACTCATTGTTTGAATTTAAAATTTCTACTTTAGATCCTCCTGTTAAGTACAAGCCCGCTTCTAATATGCACCTGTTTCCTAAAGGAATACCTAACCCAGAATTAGCGCCCAATAAACAATCTTCGCCAACAGAAATTTTTACCTCATTCCCACCCGACAAAGTACCCATCGTTGAACAACCTCCGCCCAAATCTGAGTTTTTTCCTATAACCACACCTGCTGATATTCTACCTTCTATCATTGCTGAGCCCAGTGTTCCTGCATTAAAGTTGACGAAACCTTCGTGCATTACTGTTGTTCCCTCAGACAAATGGGCTCCTAACCTCACTCTAGAACAATCAGCTATTCTTACTCCTTCAGGAATTATATAATCGGTGAGGGAAGGGAATTTATCTACCGATCTAACAAAGACTTCTTTATTTTTAGATCTAAATAAATTCAAGTCCTTCACATCAACAGGACCAAGATTAGTCCATGCAACGTTAGCTAAAGATCCGAATATATTTTCTAGGTTAATACTGTTTGGTTTTGAGACTTTCAATGATAAAAGATAAAGCTTTAAATAAGCATCACATATATTTGAGATAGGTACATCCTTATCGATTTTATGAAATATTAATTTCTGTCTATTTGTAACAGATAATGAATTGCTGATCTTATCAAAAAACTCTTTGTTTTCATCTCCGCTTGCCATTGAATAAAGATTATCAAATCCTGGATTATCAATGTTCATAGTATTCAGCAGTTCCTGCTCTTCATTTAAAATTAAGTGATATCTAACATCCAGCAAATCATCACTTGAATTCAATGTAGAAACACCAACGGCAACCAACGGAAAAATATTCATTTATATATTATAAGTTCTGGTTAACTTTAGAGGTAGATTAAAAAATCTAATTTAAGGATTGCATGGTTCTATTTACTGCAGTAAAGGCCTTATTTATTGTATCAACATCATGCACTACAGCTAATCTTAAAAACCCTTCTCCAGGATTAATGCCATCAATCTTCTTACCTAAGTATGATCCAGGCAAACTAAGCACTGACTCTTGTTCATATAACAATCTTGCGAAGGTCTGATCATCACAGGGTAATTTTAACCAAATATAAAACCCTCCATCAGGTCTCTTCACATCATCAAAGCTATCTAAGCAAGAAATGGCAGCTTTATACTTTTTATCATATTCAGCCCTGTTAGATTCAACATGCTTACTATCTTTCCAAGCCCAGGTACTGGCTAATTGAGTTGGCAAAGAAAGAGTAACACCATGGTAAGTTCTATATAAACTTAATTTCTTTATTATCGGTTCTGAAGCACAAATAAATCCTGATCGTAGACCCGCAAGACTAGATCTTTTAGAGAGGCTGTGAAATATGACTGATTTTGAATTTGTCATAGTTACATCATCACATTCTAATAATCCCAAAGGAGCATTTGATGAACTATCATAGATATCGATATAGCATTCATCAGAGCATAAGAGAAAATCATATTTTTCCGCTTTTTCAAGCAGTTCCTCGTATTCTTTCTTATCAAAACAATATCCAGTGGGGTTTGAGGGAGAACATATTATAAAAAGTTGACAATCTTTCCAGACATCCTCGGGTATACTTTCAAGGTCAGGTTTAAATCTTTCAGACTCGATGGAATTTAAGTAGTAGGGTTCTGCACCTGCCATAATCGCAGCACCTTCATAAATTTTGTAAAACGGATTTGGCAAAATTACTATTGGGTTCTTTTTTGTAGAATCTATTGTCGACTGAATGAACGAAAAAATTCCTTCTCTACTGCCTGAAAGAGGTAAAACATGAATATCTGGGTTAATATTACTTCTAGAAAATCTATCGTTTAAGTAATTGCAGTAACTTTCTCTCAAATTAAATTCACCTGAAGAAGTCGGATACTTTGAATAGGATAAAGAGTTTTCATTGATAATATCCAGTGCTTGCATTGGCGCTCGTTCTTTCGGTTCCCCTATATGGAGTCCTATGACATCTGATGGATTTTTTTTTATGTCTTTGAGCAAATCTGAGAGGTACTGGAATGGATACTCCGTTAAAAAATCTAATTGTTTATTCATTTACTTTTTCAATTTAATGCAACCTTGATATCTTCTATAAGATTATTTAAGTCATTTCTCTTTACAAAAGGCGTATCTTGCTTGGAAGTTATGCTAAATCTGTCTTCAGCTTTTTCACCGTAGGTTGCTATTCTTGCTTTTTTAATCAACGCTCCATGCTTTAAAAAGACCTGGCATATTGATGCCAGTAAACCAGGTCTGTCCGAAGTACTGATTTCTAAATCTGTCCATCTATTTTTCATATCATGCTTAAAACTAATTTCAGTATCAGTTTTGAAATGCCTCAGATTTCTCGGCTGCCTTCTTTGTACAATTTTAGGTTTCAGGATTCGTGGAGTTATTGCCTCTTCTAATTTATCTATTAAAACTTTAGCTTTTTCAGAATCCAATTCGACCCTTTTTCCGTTATCACTGATAGTTATTAGATCAGTACAATATCCATTTTTCATGCCAAAGAGTTTAGCATCAACAAAATTAATATTTTCCGAATCAAGGACTCCTATAATTGTCGCAAAAAGGTTAGCTCTATCTTGAGTATTTATGAAAATCGTAGTCAAAGAATCAGCATCTTTTTGAAAAAGTTTTATATTTGACATTCCTTTAGAAAGGAGGATATTTTGAGCATGAATCTGAAGGTCTTGATGATCTGAAGCTTCGAAGTAATCTCCATAAAAATTACTCCACAGTTTTTTTACATCCTGTTTCCTAAAATCTCCCAAAAGCTCCATAGCTTTAGCCTTTTCCTCTGTTATGGATGTATTAAGCAGTATCTCGTCTTCAAAATAAAGTTTAGTGCGGTCATAAAGTTGTTTTAAAAGAGAGGCATTCCAAGAATTCCATAATCTGGGATTTGTTGCACTTATATCAGCTGCAGTAAGGCAATACATATAATTGAGAGTATCTAGATCTTTGATCTTTTTCGCAAAATCCTTAATAACCTCATTATCTGCAAGATCCTTTTTTTGTGAAGTAACAGACATTAATAGATGATTCTCGACTAACCATTCAATTTTTTTTGTGTCTTCTTCAGAAAAAAAATGTTTTTTACAGAAATTCCTCACGATGGTTTTTCCTAGTTCTGAATGATCTGAACCTCTTCCTTTACCAATATCATGATATAAACCAGATATGTAAAGCACTTCTAGTTTAGGAAGCTTATCAATTAGTTGAGATGCTAAAGGGAATTTTTCCTTAGATTTTCCAAGTGACATCCAACGCATATTTCTCAGTACTTGCAGGGTGTGAGCATCTACCGTGTATATATGAAATAAGTCGTACTGCATCTGTCCAGTAATCCTTCCAAATTCTGGAAGGTATCTTCCCAATATCCCTAAATTTTTCATATTTTCCAACTGCGTGACTAAAAGTCTTTTGGATTTAAGAAGTTTTAAGAAAAGTTTAATATTTTGTTTTTTTGATCTAAATTTTGAATCAATCAGATTCCTGTCTCTTTTGAGAGCTCTTAATGTTTCAGAGCCAATATCTTCAATATAAGTATTTTCACTTAATTTGATAAAGAGATCTAAGAGTAGACTGGGATCCTTTTTAAAACCATTTAGATCATACAGATGAATAAGATTATCTTTAACATAGAAATTTTTATCTATTTTCTTTTTTCTTGAATATCTAGTTAACCCATAATTTTCTTTTAAACCCTTGATGAATGTAGAGTTAATTTCAGAAATATTTAATGAGGATCGAAAATATCTATGCATCAATTTCTCTGCTGCTTGATTTGGGCTCTTGATAGTAGGGAATAATTTCTCTGCAATTGGTATTTGATGCTCAAATAGTAACCTGTCTTCCTCTCTGCCAGCTTCGATGTGGAGTAGATATCTGATTAACCAAAGCCAATACTTAGATTTATTAAGCTCTTGCCTTTCATCGAAAGTCAGAACACCAATAAATTTTTCTTCATCAGAAGTATTCCTGAGATTGTTTTTTATTAACCAATCAATTGTATGAATATCCCTAAGTCCCCCTGGCGAGGATTTAATATTTGGTTCAAGATTATAAGAAGTATTATTGAAACTTTCATGACGCTCTATTTGTTCCTGAAGTTTCGCTTGAATAAAAGGCTTATTTCTCCACAAGTTTTTAGTGTCTATTATTCTTAGATATTCTTTATGTAATTGATCATCACCAGTTAGTCTTCTAAACTCGAGCATGTTTGTCATTGTGAAGAGATCTTCTCTTGCTTGATTCCTTGCTTCATCTGTAGTCCTTACGCTATGTCCAATTTCTAAACCTAAATCCCATAATGAGCTAATGAATTCTTCAATTTTTTTCTTGTCAGACTTCAACAAATTATTTTTTGATAAAAGCAGCAAATCTATGTCAGAGTAGGGATGAAGTTCTCCTCTCCCATAGCCACCAACAGAGAAGATACCAAAGTTTTTAATTTCGTTAAGCTTAGTTTGATTAGCTATAGATTGAATTAAAGCATCAGTATTATCAGATCTTTTGTTTAAAAAATATTTAATTCCTCTTACCTGTCTTCCTCGGTCATCAAAAAGCCATTTTTCAAATTGTTTTGATAAATCTTTGTTATCAATATTCTTTTGCTCAACTATATTCTCAAACATCTAAGCGTTTTATTTTTCTTCAGATCTTTGCGTAAGAATTTCTGCGCCATCTTTATTTACATAAATAGTGTGCTCCCACTGTGCTGAATTCTTGCCATCCTTAGTTTCTACTGTCCATCCATCTTCTAATAGTTTGGTATGTTTCGAGCCTAAATTGATCATAGGTTCAATTGTAAAACACATGCCCTCAATAATTTCTTGTCCTGTATTGGCTTCCCCATAATGAAGTATCTGGGGTTCGTCATGATAGATTTTACCAATTCCATGACCACAATATTCCTCAACTACAGTGTAGTAATTTTTTTCCGCATGAGTTTGTATTGCATGACCGATATCTCCTAGGCTTGCCCCGGGTTTTACAACTTCTATAGCTTTATAGAGACATTCTTGTGTAATTTTTACAAGTCTTTCGTTGTGAGCTTGGACTTTTCCAACAAGATACATTTTTGAAGTATCCCCATGCCATCCATCTTTGATCACTGTGACATCAATATTCATAATGTCTCCACTTTTAAGAATTCGAGAATCATCTGGTATGCCATGACATATAACTTGATTGATACTCGTACATAATGTTTTCTCAAAACCCCTATATCCTATATTTGCAGGAATAGCCTTTTGAACGTCTACAATATAGTCGTAACAAATTTTATCCAATTCTCCAGTTGAGATTCCTGGTTTGATAAATTCTCCAATCATCTCCAATACTTCAGCCGCAAGACTGCCTGCCTTTCTCATTCCATTGAGTTCTTCTAAATTATTAATCACTTTTTCTTTAATTTTCTAAGGTTTTGATAGACAGGGAAACATACATTTATTATAGTGTGGTTTTAATGCCATTAGGCCTTAAAAATAAAAAATGCGAACTTCAGATACCTTTCTGGTTCGTTTTTTTTTGTCAAATTTTATCAGTTCTCCTGATTAAAGTATGAAAAATAGAATCATTATTCCTCTAGATCTTGATCATATTAATGCTTTAAATATTGCCAAAACTCTTGATCCAAAAATCTGCAGGTTAAAGGTAGGTAACCAATTATTCACTTCATCAGGTCCTCAAGTAATTACTGATCTGAAAGGACTGGGATTTGAAATATTTTTAGACTTAAAGTTTCACGATATTCCAAATACTGTCTACGAAGCAGTAAGATCCGCTGCTGATCTTGGAGTATGGATGGTAAATGTTCATGCTTCTGGTGGCATTAAAATGCTGGAAGCCTCAAGAAGGGCCTTAGAAGGCTATGATCAACCTCCCTTCTTAATCGGTGTTACTGTCTTAACAAGTCTATCTGAAGATGCTCTCAAAGAAGTTGGCTTAAAGGGAGTTTCAGAGCAAGTTTTAAGATTAGCGACATTAGCTAAAGAATGTGAGTTAGATGGTGTTGTGTGCGCCTCTTCAGATACAAAAGACATTAAAGAAGAATTCGGTGAAGATTTTTTAACAGTAACTCCTGGAATAAGACCATTCCGATCTGATTTAGATGATCAAAGCAGAGTATCAACACCCGAAGAAGCAGTTAAAAATGGTTCTGATTTTCTTGTTATAGGAAGACCCATTACTGGTTCCCAAAATCCCAGAGCCACTTTAGAAGAAATCAATTTAAAAATTGCATGAGTAAAGAAAAGGCAATACTTGCTTTGGCAGACGGAACAATCTTCGAAGGCATAAGTATTGGCGCTTCAGGACGGGTAAATGGTGAAATTGTTTTCAACACTTCAATGACAGGTTATCAAGAAATTCTTACAGACCCTTCATATGCCAAGCAAATAGTAACCTTAACTTATCCACATATTGGAAATACAGGAACAAATAGTGAGGATACTGAATCAGATAAAATTTGGTGTTCTGGATTAGTTATAAGGTCGCTTTCTCAGGCCGAAAGTAGTTGGCGTAATGCTGAAACATTATCAAATTATCTAATTAGAAATAATATTCAAGGAATATCAGATATAGACACAAGAAAATTGACAAGAATAATAAGAGAAAAAGGTGCTCAGTCAGCATCAATATTTACTGGTAACTCAGTTGATTCAAACAACGCAATAGATTTTGCGAAAGATTTTGAAGGTTTAGCTGGATTAGATCTCGCAAAAGAAGTTACAACAGAATCTAGTTATGATTGGAAAGAAGGAACATGGAGAGGAAATCATGGTGAATCTGATTTTAGAGTTGCAGTTTTAGATTTCGGAATTAAAAAAAATATATTAAGAATATTAGCTGACCATGGGTATGAATTAAAAATTTTCCCCGCAAAAACTTCGTACCAAGAAATTTTAGATTTCAAACCAAATGGTGTGTTTTTGTCCAACGGACCTGGCGATCCTGAACCATGCATCTATGCCATCGAGACAATTAAAGAATTAATACAAATCAGTATGCCAGTATTTGGTATTTGTCTAGGTCATCAATTACTAGCAATAGCATTGGGTGGTAAGACATCAAAAATGAAATTTGGTCATCATGGAGCAAATCATCCTGTCCAAGACCTCAAAACAAGAAAAGTTTCAGTAAGCTCTCAGAATCATGGCTTCACAGTCGAAGAAAATTCCTTACCTGCAGATGTTGAGATAACTCATAAATCCTTATTTGATGGAACTATTCAAGGAATTCAACATTCTTCTAAACCCTTTTTTAGTTTTCAAGGGCATCCTGAAGCCAGCCCTGGACCTCATGATTTGGCTTATCTATTCTCAACATTTGATAAAAATATGAGTATAAATGCCTAGAAGAAAGGACATAAACTCAATTTTAATTATAGGAGCCGGTCCTATCGTAATTGGCCAGGCATGTGAATTTGATTATTCCGGAGCACAAGCTTGCAAAGCATTAAAAGAAGATGGTTATAGAGTTATTTTAATCAACTCAAATCCTGCAACAATTATGACAGATCCAAGCATGTCAGATGCCACATATATCGAACCAATTCATTGGGAGACTATTGAAAAAATAATTGAAAAAGAAAAACCAGATGCATTATTACCAACTATGGGAGGTCAAACTGCGTTAAATGCTGCTCTAGATCTAGATAGCAGGGGTATATTAAAAAAACATAGTGTTGAAATGATAGGAGCAACTAAAGAAGCAATTGATAAGGCTGAGGATAGAGAATTATTTGCAGCGTGTATGGAAAAGATTGGCTTAAAAGTTCCCGAATCTGGTTTGGCACATAATAATGAAGAGGCTCACATTCTTTTGGAAAGAATTGGTTTTCCTTGTGTATTAAGACCAAACTTCACTATGGGTGGTTCTGGTGGAGGAATTGCTTACAACATAGAAGAATTTGATGAAATTTGTAAACGAGGATTAGAACTTTCCCCAACTTCTGAAATATTTATTGATAAATTTCTTGGTGGTTGGAAAGAATATGAAATGGAAGTTGTCAGAGATAAGAATGACAATTGCATAATCGTTTGTAGCATAGAAAATCTTGATCCTATGGGAGTTCATACAGGAGACTCAATAACCGTCGCCCCCTCTCAAACTCTTACTGATAAGGAATATCAAATTATGAGAAATGCTTCCATTGATATTCTCAGGGAAATAGGAGTCGAAACTGGAGGTTCAAATGTCCAATTCACCATCAATCCAGAAGATGGTGAGATGTTAATTATTGAGATGAACCCAAGAGTTTCCAGATCTTCAGCTTTAGCCTCAAAAGCAACTGGCTTCCCGATAGCTAAGGTTGCTGCAAAACTAGCTGTTGGCTATACATTAGATGAATTGAGTAATGATATTACTGGTGGTGTTATACCGGCGTCTTTTGAACCTTCTATAGACTATGTTGTGACCAAGATTCCCAGATTTAACTTTGAAAAGTTTATCCAAACAGATCCAGTCTTATCAACACAAATGAAATCTGTAGGAGAAGTAATGGCTATTGGTAGGACATTTCAAGAGTCGCTCCAAAAAGCTATCAGAGGTCTAGAGACCGGACGCAGCGGTCTTGATCCAATTTTTAATGAGGATGATGAATTTGAGACTCTTAAGCAAAAAATAAGCATACCTAGCCCCGATAGACTTTGGTTTGTAGCAGATGGATTTAGGAATGGTTTAACACCCGACGAGGTATTTGAATATTCTAAGATTGATCCCTGGTTTTTGGTTCAAATTAAAGACCTCGTAGATATAGAAGTTAGTCTTGAGAATGTTTCCTTAAAAGATTTAGACTATGAGCAATTATACGGTTTAAAGAGAAAAGGTTTCTCTGATTCAAGAATCGGTGAATTAATTGGAAGTTCAGAAGACCAAGTTAGGCAACTTAGAAAATCATTAAATCTAAATCCTGTATTTAAAAGAGTTGATACATGTGCTGCTGAGTTTGAATCTTCAACTGCCTATATGTACTCAACATATGAGGAAGAATGTGAAGCTAATGTGACTCAAAATAAAAAAATTATGGTCTTGGGAGGAGGTCCTAATAGGATAGGGCAAGGTATAGAGTTTGATTACTGTTGCGTACATGCTGCTCTTGGCTTGAGAGAAGAAGGATACGAAACAATAATGGTCAATTGTAACCCTGAAACAGTTTCAACTGATTTTGATACATCAGATAGATTATATTTTGAGCCAATAACAGTCGAAGATGTTCTTGCCATTACGGATATCGAAAAACCCCAGGGTGTTATTGTTCAATATGGGGGACAAACGCCTTTGAAGATAGCGGAAGAGCTTGAAAAGAACGGTGTTCCAATTTTGGGTACATCTCCTGATTCAATTGATCTGGCTGAAGATAGAGGGAGATTCCAAGAATTTGTAAATAAACATAACTTGAAACAACCTCCAAATGGAATTGCTTCTAGTGTTGAGGAAGCGATGGAAGTTTCTGAACAAGTTGGTTTCCCACTTGTCGTAAGACCCTCTTATGTTCTTGGTGGAAGAGCTATGGAGGTGGTCTATAAAAAAACAGATCTAGAAAATTATCTTGTTGAAGCAGTTCAGGCAAGTGCAAAAAGTCCTGTACTTCTAGATGGATTTCTCAATCAAGCTGTAGAGATGGATATTGAAGCCGTATGTGACGGTGAAACCGTCATTATTGGGGGAATTCTCCAGCATATTGAACAGGCAGGGATACATTCTGGTGATTCTGCCTGCTCTCTACCTCCATACAGTCTATCTGAAGAGTTAATCGATGAAATTACTCAGATGGTTAAAAAGATAGCCATTGAGATTGGAGCTATAGGACTTATAAACGTTCAACTAGCTTACTACAATGAAAAGTTATATTTACTTGAAGTAAATCCCAGAGCTTCAAGAACAATTCCCTTTGTCTCGAAATGCATAGGAAGATCATTGGCCAAAGCCGGAGCATTATGCATGGCCGGTATTAGCCTCAAGGATCAAAATTTTAATACGGAAATAGTTCCAGAATATTTTTCTGTTAAAGAGGCAGTTTTTCCTTTCAATAAGTTTTTAGGCGTTGACCCAATTTTAGGACCTGAAATGAAATCGACCGGAGAAGTAATGGGAGTGGGTTCTAGTTTTTCTGAAGCCTATGCTAAGGCACAGTTAGGTGCGGGTGAGATCATTCCTAGAGAGGGATCTGTTTTTTTAAGCGTGAGGGATTCAGATAGACCTTTCGTTGCAGAACTTGCAAAGGAGTTTTTTGATTTAGGATTTAATATTATTGCTACTAAAGGTACTGCAAAACACATAAATGAAGCAGGAATACAGGTTGACATTATTAAAAAAGTAGCCGAAGGAAGACCTCATGTTGTAGATGCGATGAAAAATGGACAAGTTGACCTTATCGTCAATACCACAGAAGGGAAACAATCTATTCTTGATTCCGCCTCAATCAGAAGAACTGCCTTAGAAGAAAAGATTTATTGCACCACGACATTAGAAGGTGGACGGGCAGTTTGCTCAGTAATACGCAATAAAGACCTATGGTCGGTTGAGAGACTTCAAGACCTTCATGATAAAATCTCATAATGAATCCAATTACAAAAGAAGGAGAAGTTCTTTTACGAGAAGAGCTGAAAAAACTTAAATCGGAAGATAGGCCTAGAATAATTGATGCTATAGCCTCGGCTAGAGAATTCGGCGATTTAAAAGAAAATGCAGAATATCATGCTGCAAAGGAAGAACAGAGTTTAGCTGAAGCCAGAATTCGCGATATTGAATCAAAACTCTCCAGTGCCCAAGTAATTGATGTCACAACCATCGAATCTTCGGATAAAGTAATATTCGGAACTACAGTAAAAGTTTATAACTCCAATTTAGAAAAATCACTTACTTATAAAATTGTCGGAGAGGACGAAGCAGATGCTAGTGCCGGTAAAATTTCGTTTGCTTCACCCTTGGCAAAAAAATTAATTGGAAAGTTCGAAGGAGATCTAATCAAATTAGAAACTCCAGGCGGACTTACTGAATATGAGATTGAGAAAGTAGAATATCTTTGATTCAGTGGTGTCAATTAAATCAAATTATCGAGATGGAGATTTTTTTTCAAAAAAATCTAAAAAAGAAGGCTACAGATCAAGAGCCTCTTACAAGTTAAAAGAGATACTTACAACTGATTTTAGTATAAGAAAAGGCCAGTCAGTTTTTGATCTCGGTTCATACCCTGGTAGTTGGTCGCAAGTAGCTTACGAGTTTGTGGGTCCGACAGGGAAAGTAGTGGCAATTGATATACAAGAAATGAAATTACAAAACTGCTTCTTCATTCACAAGTCGATTGAAGAAATTCATGAAAGTGACTTTGAAGAAATTTCTGAATTTGTTCCATTTGATCTTGTTTTATCGGACATGGCCCCCAATATAAGTGGTATTAGAGAAAGAGATAATGCTTTGATGGTAGGTTTAGTAAACAGCACCCTATCAGTAATTGATAACTTTTTAAAAATTAAAGGTTCAGTATTAATAAAGGTATTCCAAGGAGAAAGTTTGGATTATACTAGGGATGCCCTCAAAAAAAGATTCAATAAAGTAAAAATTTCTAAACCTAAAGCGTCTAGACCAAACTCTAGGGAAATTTATATAATTGGAAAGGAATTAAAAAAATCATGAGCGAACTTCTTAAAAATTTATTAATGTGGCTTTTTATAGCCATCACTGTTTTTTCTGTATTTAACAATTTTAGTACAGAGCAATCTAATCAAGAATTATCTTATTCTGAATTCATATCACAGGTAGAAAGTGATCAAGTGCTGAGCGTTGAGTTTTCATCAGATAATTACACTCTCAAAGGCAAGACTGTAAATGGTGAATCTTTCGAGACAGTCAGGCCGCCTTTCTTACAAGATGATTTGAGTGAAATACTGAGCGATCATAGAGTTGCTGTGACGGGTGAAAGACCAGAAGAGCAATCCATATTTAAACAACTGCTTATTGCTAGTTTCCCGATTCTTATTATATTGGCCGTCTTCATATTTTTCATGAGGCAGATGCAAGGTGGTTTAGGTGGAAAGTCTGGTCCAATGAGCTTTGGCAAGAGTAAAGCAAAAATGCTTGAAGGAGGTAAAGTTAAAACTTCTTTCGCTGACGTAGCAGGTGTTGAAGAAGCTAAAGAAGAAGTACAAGAGGTTGTGGACTTCCTGAAGGATCCGACAAAATTTCAAAAATTAGGAGGAAAAATCCCAACTGGAATTCTGATGACTGGCTCACCGGGAACTGGTAAAACTCTCTTAGCTAAGGCGATTGCTGGTGAAGCTGGTGTTCCCTTCTTTAGTATATCTGGTTCAGACTTTGTAGAAATGTTTGTGGGAGTTGGTGCGTCAAGAGTAAGAGATATGTTTGATCAAGCCAAAAAACAAGCTCCTTGTATTGTCTTTATTGACGAAATAGACGCTGTAGGAAGACATAGAGGGGCTGGAATGGGTGGAGGTCACGACGAAAGAGAGCAAACACTCAATCAACTTTTAGTAGAAATGGATGGCTTTGAAGATAACCAAGCGATAATTATAATTGCTGCAACTAACAGACCAGATGTTCTCGATCCTGCACTTCTGAGACCAGGAAGATTCGATAGACAAGTTGTAGTTCCTCTTCCAGATATCAGAGGTAGAGAACAGATTTTAAAAGTTCATATGAAAAAAGTACCCATAGCAAAGGACGTCGATGCTTCCCTGATAGCAAGAGGAACTCCAGGATTCTCCGGTGCTGACCTAGCAAACTTGGTTAATGAAGCTGCTTTAGTTGCCGCTAGAACAGCTAAAAAGCTCGTAGGCATGGAACAGCTAGAATTTGCCAAAGATAAAGTTATGATGGGAAGTGAAAGAAGGTCAATGGTCATGTCTGATGATGAAAAGCTCAAAACTGCATATCATGAATCAGGTCACGCAATTGTCGGTAGATTACTGGAAGAGCATGATCCAGTATATAAAGTAACAATTATTCCAAGAGGTAGGGCCTTAGGAGTTACCATGTTTTTACCCGAAGAAGACAAGTATAGCTATAGCCATCAAAGTATTCTCGATAGAATCTGTGGCCTTTATGGTGGAAGAATAGCCGAAGAACTAATTTATGGAAAAAAAGGTGTGACTACTGGGGCATCAAATGATATTGAAAGAGCAACAGAAATGGCTCATAACATGGTTACGAAGTGGGGACTTTCTGAAAAACTTGGACCTATAAAATACGGTGATGAAACTGATGAGCCTTTTTTAGGTAGGTCTGCTGGCGCATCAAAACAAGGTATATCTGATGACACTGCTCATGAAATTGATAATGAGGTTAAAGAAATCTTATCTGAGTGTTACCAGATTGCAAAAGATATTCTCACTGAGAATATCGACGCTCTTCATAACATGTCCAAGGCATTAATGGATTATGAAACTTTAGATGTTAATCAGATTGACGATATCATGGCGGGAGGAAAACCTAGAGCACCAAAATCAAATGAAGATTCCACTCCAGTTAATCCTGAAGATGGCAATACCGTAGGTGATACAGCCGAACAAAATTAATATTTTGGTGAAATAATATCTATAGACTAAAATCTGCTCTCAATGGGTAAATTAGCGTCTATAAGAAACAATGAATTGTCAGTCCTTTCTACTTTAAGTAAGGATAGAAAATTCGGTACTGACGGCATTCGTGGACCGGTAACCTCCACCATGAACCCTCTATTTGTTACCAAACTTGGATGGGCTGCAGGGTCTATTCTTATAGAAGAGGGTATGTCCAAAGTTCTTATAGGCAAAGATACAAGAATCTCTGGCTATATGTATGAATCAGCCTTACAGGCAGGTTTCATCTCTGCAGGAATGGATGTGACATTATTAGGTCCTTTGCCTACTCCAGGCGTTTCTTACTTAGCAAACTCTAATAATCAAGTAGGCTTAGTTATTAGTGCTTCACATAATCTTTTTGAAGATAATGGTATTAAGTTTTTTAATAAAGATGGTCAGAAATTTTCAGCCGAATTAGAAAAAAGGATTGAAACTAAACTTACCCAAGAAATGGTTGCAGTCGAATCAATTAATCTTGGCAAAGCCACTAGGATGAATGATGCACAGGGGCGTTATATAGAATTCTGTAAATCATCCTTCACTGACTTAGATTTAAATGGATTATCAATTCTTTTAGATTGTGCCAATGGAGCAACTTATTCAGTTGCGCCGAAAGTTTTTTCAGAACTAGGAGCAAAAGTTGAAACAATCGGTTCATCTCCTGATGGAATTAATATCAATCAAAATTGCGGCTCTACTAATCCTGATTTCTTAAAGGAAGAAATAATAAAGGGCACTTATGATCTAGGAATTGCCTTTGATGGAGATGGAGATAGGATTTTAATAGTCAACTCTGAAGGAGATATTCTTGATGGAGATGATATTTTGTATATTTTATCTAATAACCTTCCAGCTGATTCTGGAGTTGTTGGCACTTTGATGACAAATAAGGCTTTGGAAATATTTTTTAATCAAAATGATATACCTTTTTTACGTGCAGATGTCGGTGATAAATACGTTTTACAGAGATTGTTGGAGGAATCTTGGGTTCTGGGTGGAGAGCCTTCTGGTCATATAATCTGTTTAGATTCTGCTCCAACTGGCGATGCCATTATTGCTGCATTGAACCTATTAAATGCCATTAAAGATAATAACTTTTCTGTAAAAAAATCCTTGGAAGGATTTAAAAAGTTTCCTCAAACCCTAATTAATCTAAAGGTAAATAACCCTAATAAAATAATAGTCAGTGATAAATTTTGGTCAGAAGTTACACGTATAGAAAGACAACTTGGTCAGAATGGAAGAGTGCTTATAAGACCTTCTGGAACAGAGCCATTGATAAGGATCATGGTAGAGTCTGATAAATCTGGTGCAGCGCACGATTTCTGTAATGCTTTGGCAGATTTAGCTCAAACAATATGATCATTGCAAATTGGAAAATGAACGGTACGCGGCGATCGGTGGCAACTTGGATTGAGGCAGTCTCTAATAACGTCAATATAAAAAACATAAATCCTTGTATTTTTTGCCCTCCAACTTGCTATCTAGAATATGCAAGAAGATTAATTCATGAAAATGGCTCCTCCATAGAAATTGGATCACAAATTGTAAATCATAGCTTTGAGGATGAGTCTTTAACGGGTGGAATAAGTTCAAGAATGCTCAAAGATTTAGGTATTAAATATGTCCTTGTTGGCCACTCTGAACAAAGAAATTTTTTAAAGGAAAGCAAAAATGTGATAACTAAGAAAATAGAAGAAGCTTTAGATGATGAGCTGTCTGTAATTTATTGCATTGGGGAAGATATTGATACTAAAAATAAAAATGAAACTCATTTATTTTTGAGTGAGCAATTGGATGTATTGGGCCAACTACAGTCTTCCCATGAAGATAAACTTAGGTCCATTACAGTTGCTTATGAACCGATATGGGCCATTGGATCAGGACTTAATGCAGAGAAAGACTATATTGAAGAAACGCATCAATTTATAAAAAAATATATAAATGATGAACTTGGGTGGAGTCATCTAGATATTTATCCTGCAGTTCTTTACGGCGGTAGTGTAAACTTGGATAATTGTGAAGAAATAATTTCTTCAAATGGTGTTGATGGTCTTTTGATTGGAGGAGCTTCCTTAAATCCAGAAACTTTTTATAAAATATATAATCTAGGCTAATGGAAAATTTACTTATATTCTTTTACATACTTATTTCTATCTCTCTTATATTAATAATACTCTTACAACAAGGTAAGGGATCTGATATTGGAAGTGCTTTCGGAGCAGGTTCCTCTAATACTATGTTTGGATCAAGCTCTTCGTCAAATCCTCTTACCAAAGTAACAGCTATAATTGCAGCGATTTTTCTAATTCTTAGTTTATCTATTACCTACATCTCTCGGAGCTCTATGATTGAAGAATCACCAATTATAGAAGTAGAAATTGATGAAACAGGAATACTTCCAGAGGATAATTAAAGCAACTTGCCGAAGTGGTGGAACTGGTAGACACGCTACCTTGAGGGGGTAGTGAGCATTGCTCGTGGAGGTTCGAATCCTCTCTTCGGCACCAATATCTTTCTTGATTCTTTCGCTGCATCTAACTATACTGCGATCCCTTTGTTGCGGGGTGGAGCAGTCTGGTAGCTCGTCGGGCTCATAACCCGAAGGTCGTAGGTTCAAATCCTGCCCCCGCTACCAAATAAGCCCTTTATGGGCTTTTTTTGTAGGTAAAAAATGGACATAGATTATATAAAAAAAGTGTTGGAAGAGGATATCGAGAGACTAGGCTGTAAAGTCTGGGGTCTTGAGCTATTTGGAAGAAGATCCAATCAAACTTTAAGAATTTATATAGATAAAAACGGAGGTATATCTGTTGAAGATTGTGAAAAGGTTAGCAAGCATGTAAGTAAAGTGCTTGATACAGAGAATGACTTTTCCAAGCACTATATGTTAGAAGTTTCTTCTCCAGGATTGGATAGGAAGTTTTTTTATAACGAGCAATACAAAGATTATCTAAATGAACCTTTGAAGGTCACTTTTTTTGATAGTCAAAACAAAAAAACAATTCAAGGACGTTTAGAGGAAGTAGACAAAACAAGTATAAAGCTTGAAATGAAAGAAGGCCCATTGCAAATTGCTTTTTCTTCTATTATTCAAGCAAATCTTATAACCTAAGAGGCAATATTATGCAAAAAGAGATTTTATTAGTAGCAGAAGCAGTTTCAGGGGAAAAAGGTCTACCTCAAGATGCTATATTCGAGGCCATAGAGCAAGCTTTAGCAACTGCTACAAAAAAAAGGTACTCTGAAAACTCAAATATAGAAGTGATAATTGATCCAAAAACTGGGGACTATGAAACTTTTCGTTTATGGGAGGTTGTTTCCGAAGAAGATATTGAAGATCAAGGCATCCAGGTTATTCATGATGATCAAAATAGCGAACTAGGTTCATTTATAAGAGAGAAGGTAGAAAATGTGGAATTTGGTCGAATCGCTGCGCAGGCCGCTAAACAAGTAATAGTTCAGAAAGTTAGAGAAGCTGAAAGAGCACAGGTTGTTGAAAAATATCGTAATGTCTTAGGTGAATTGGTTAATGGCACTGTAAAAAAAGTGACTAGAGAGTTCTTGATTATAGACTTAGGTGAAGGAGCAGAAGCAATCTTGTCTAGAAATGAGTTAATACCGGGAGAGGTGTTTAGGATTGGCGATAGACTCAGGGCTGTCCTTCAAGAGGAAGAAAGAGAAAATAGAGGACCTCAACTAGCTCTCAGTAGAAAATGTCCAGAAATGGTTGGGGAACTATTTAAGCTAGAGGTTCCTGAAATTTCTGAACAAGTCATAGAGATCAAGGCCATAGCTCGTGATCCCGGCTCAAGAACCAAAATTGCAGTTAAAACTAACGATAATAGAATTGACCCTGTTGGAGCTTGTGTAGGAATGAGAGGATCTAGAGTCCAAGCTGTATCAAATGAATTAGGTAATGAAAGACTTGATATTGTAATTTGGGATGATGATCCAGCTCAACTGCTTATTAACTCAATGGGTCCTGTTGAAATAACTTCTATAGTTCTCGATGAAACTAAAGGCTCTATGGATGTTGCGGTTACTCAAGATACCTTGGCTCAGGCCATAGGAAAAAGTGGACAAAATGTTCGTCTTAGCAGTCAAATTACTGGTTGGAAATTAAATGTTATTGATCAGGAAGTAGCTGATCAACAAAATCAGGAGAAATCTGAGAGTATTTCAAACATATTAATAGATAAATTAGATGTAGATGAAGATTTAGCAAATACGCTTATATCAAATGGATATAACACCTTAGAATCTATTTCTTCTTCAAAAATAGAGGAACTTTCAAAAATTGATGGCTTTGATGATGATATTAGTAGTCTTTTAGTAAATAGAGCAAAAGAAGTCTTAATTACAATGGCTATGGAAGTTTCTACAGATGATGGAGAGTCGGGAGATCTTATGTCAGTTGAAGGGATGGAAATGACACTTGCTTTGGAACTGACTCAAAAAGGGATTAATGACAGGGAGGAACTTGCTGAGCAATCAATCGAAGAGCTTACAAGCATAATAGATATCTCTGAAGAGGATGCTGGAGATTTAATTATGCGAGCAAGAGCCCATTGGTTTGAGGATTAAAAAAATGTCAGCAGTAACGGTAGAAAAATTAGCAAAAATAATTGGTTCCGAAGGGGAAACTCTCCTGTCTCAGATGAAAGAAGCTGGTCTTTCTCATACTGATGTTAAAGATGAAGTTACAGATAAAGATAAAAAAACATTATTAGAGTTTCTAAAAGAACAGCAAAATAAATCCTCTAAGACTATTTCACTGAATAAAAGTGCAACTAAGACTGAACCTGCCTCATCAGGAACAGTTTCAATTACCAGAAAATCTATTACAAGAGAGAGTTCTGAAATACAGACTTCGGAAGCTAGAAGAACTTCCTCAACAATTAATTTCGATGAAATAGAGAAAAAGAGACAAGCTGGAGAGGCTAATAAAAAGGCGGAAGAAGAGTTAAGAAAGAAAGAAATTGAACAAAAGACTCTTGTTACCAGGCGAAAAGCTAAGAGCGGTGAATCTCCTGTAACGAAATCTGGACCTAAGAAAGTTGTTCAAATTGAAAAAAGAACACTCAAACCTGCGAGAGCAGAACTATCTAAAAAGGAGCAAAGAGAGTTAGAAGGAGAAAATTTCCTCTCTAATGTTGAAAAACAAGAGTTTGAAAAACCTGCTGAATTAGTTGCAAAAAATATTCAAATTCCCGAAACAATTACAGTAAGTGAACTTGCTCAAAGTCTTTCTGTAAAAGGGGCTGAAGTAGTAAAAAAATTGATGTCTATGGGGGTTATGGCAACTTTAAATCAACCTTTAGATCAAGACACTGCGATATTAGTTACAGAAGAATTAGGTCATAAGGGAGAGCCGGCTGTAAAAGTTGAAGTTGAAGATCAGCTAATGGAACTGGTTACCTATGATGGAGAAGAAGAACCTAGAAACCCAGTAGTATCTGTTCTGGGCCATGTTGATCACGGAAAGACGACTTTATTAGATTTTATAAGAAAGGCTAATGTTGCAGCTGGAGAGGATGGAGGCATAACCCAAAAAATAGGAGCTTATCAAGCTAATACAGATCAAGGAACAATTGCATTTATCGATACTCCTGGTCATGCTGCATTTTCAGAAGTGCGAGCAAGAGGAGCAAATTCTACTGATATAGTCATTTTAGTCGTTGCTGCAGATGACGGACTGCAGCCACAAACAGAAGAGGCAATTAGCCATGCTAAAGCTGCTGGCGTACCGATTGTAGTCGCGGTAAATAAAATGGATAGAGAAGAAGCTGACATTGAAAAAGTAAAAACAGAACTTTCTAATAAAGAACTCATTCCGGAGGATTGGGGAGGTCAAACTCAATTTTTACCTATTTCGGCTCTCAAAGGTGATGGTATAAAAGAATTACTTGAAGCAGTCACATTAGAAGCTGAAGTATTGGAGCTAAAGGCACATCATAAAGGCCCAGCATTTGGTGTGGTTTTAGACTCAACTACAGAAGTTGGTAAGGGAGCTGTTGCAACGATACTTGTGCAAAAGGGAACCCTTAAAAAAGGAGATATGATTCTTGTTGGTGAACAGACGAAAAGAGTTAGAAGCTTAGTAGATGAAAATGGCTCAACTTTAAAAGAGGCTGGACCATCAGTTCCTGCTTCGATAACTGGTCTTGATGTACCGCCTAAGGCAGGAGAGGAGTTTGTTGTTGTTTCGAGTGAGAAAATGGCTAAAGAAATTTCTAATGAAAGAGCAGAAAAAGCCAGAGAAGAAAGATTAGCCCGTAACCAAATCTCAAATCTTGAGATGCTTTTTGAATCTGAGTTAGGAAATCACACTATTTTGAATATTGTTTTGAAAGCAGATACTCATGGTTCCTTAGAGGCAATCATAGGTTCCATAAAGAATATTGAAAATGAAGAAGTTAAAATAAATATTGTTCATGAGTCAGTAGGGTCCATCAATGCAAATGACGTTAACCTAGCTATGACCACCGGAGCATTTGTGATGGGCTTTAATGTAAGAGCAGATAATGCTGCCAAATCTTTATCAGAAAAAGAATCGATCGAAATTCTTTATTACAGCATCATTTATGATCTGATAGATGGTATCAAAACCTCTGTTGAAGGCCATTTAGCACCAGAAGTAAAAGAAGAGATACTTGGCACAGCAGAAGTAAAAGATATTTTTAAATCTCCTAAATTTGGACTGATTGCTGGTTCAATTGTTATTGAAGGTACTATTAAAAGAAATAAACCAATAAGAGTACTTCGAGATAATATAGTTATATTTGAAGGGGAGCTAGATTCTTTAAAGAGGTTTAAAGATGATGCAAATGAAGTTCCTATGGGAACTGAATGTGGCATTGGTGTAGCTAACTACAGAGATGTGAAAGTTGGAGATAAGATAGAAGTCTTTGATAGGATTGAAGTAAAAAGAACACTTGATTAATGCCTTCACAAGACTTTAAGCGTTCTGACAGGATTGCTGACCTAATAAAAGTTGAAATTTCTCAAGTTTTATCCTTAGAGGTAAAAGACCCCCGCGTTCAAGGAATAACCGTATTGAATGTCATGTTAACACCTGATATGAAGAAAGCTGATATATTCATTTCGCAAACTAATAGCTTTAATGAAATCGATCTAGAAGAATTAAAGAAAGGACTGGAAAAAGCCAAAGGTTTTATCAGAAAAAAGCTCAGTCAAAATTTAAACTTGAGAAGAATTCCCGAGATTTTCTTCAAGATCGAAGAGTTTATTTAGCTTCATGAATGGATTTTTAATTTTAGATAAGCCTGAAGGTTTAACTTCTGCTCAATGTGTTTATAAACTTCGTTCAAAACTAGGAATCAAGAGAATAGGACATTGCGGAACACTTGATCCATTAGCAACAGGCCTACTTCCGATATGTATTGGAGAAGCTACTAAGTTTAGTAATTTTGCTTCAGAACAGGATAAAGTTTATGAAGTAGGAATAAAGTTTGGAATTGAAACAGATACAGGAGATTTTACCGGAAATATTGTTTCAAAAAGCAATTTTATAGGTTTTAAAGAAGACTTTTCTCAATTTTTAACTGACCTAGAAGGAATTCAAAATCAGACACCTCCTATGTACTCTGCAATAAAGATAAATGGCAATCCATTATATTATTGGGCAAGGAAGGGAGTTTATCTCTACAGAATTCCTAGAAGGGTAGATATACAAAAAATTGAATTGATTGAAAAATCTATTAATACAGCAATTTTGAGAGTAACCTGCTCTAAAGGTACATATATAAGGAGCCTTATCGAAAAGTTAGGTAGGAATTTGAACTCTTTCGCTACGGTAATATCTCTAAGACGATTAGAAGTTGGAAAAATGCATTTAAATCATAAATCTTGTAGTTTTGAAGATTCGTACCAATCACTAATTGATAAAGTTTTGCCTTGCGATGCCATGTTGAGTGATTTGGTTAAAGTAAAGATAAAAAAAGAAGATGTAAAAAAAGTTAGAAATGGCCTATCAATAGACTATAATGCGCTCGTAAAAAATAAAGGATTAGTAAGAATATATACTGAAAAAGAAATTTTCTTAGGTATTGGGGAGGTCAGTGATAATAAACTTCAACCTAAAAGACTTATATCTACGAATTAATTTCAATTAGAGGAAAAAAATTGGCACTAAGTAATACAGAAAAGAAAGAAATAGTAACTAAGTTCGCAAGAACAGATAAAGATACAGGATCACCTGAGGTCCAAGTAGCGTTGTTGTCAGCAAATATTGATGCTCTTCAAACTCATTTCAAAGCTAATGCTAAGGACCACCATTCCAGAACAGGATTAATTAGAATGGTGAATCAACGTAGAAAACTACTTGATTACATAAAAATATCCAAACCAGATACTTACACAAAGTTAATTTCGGATTTGGGTTTAAGAAGATAATCAATTCTTAATATCATTAATCATATAATTACTGGGCAATAGGGCTCTGTAAAATTGGAAAATAAAATGGAAAGTTACAAAAAATCTTTCATATTGGGTGACAAAGAAATCATCCTAGAATCTGGTAAAGTTGCTAGGCAAGCTACTGGAGCAGTAATTGCTACATGTGAGGATACGCAAGTTTTAGCTACAGTTGTCGTAGGAAAAGCTCCAGGCGAACATCAAGACTTCTTTCCTCTGACAGTTAATTATCAAGAGAAGACTTATGCAACAGGTAAAATACCTGGAGGTTTTTTCAAGAGAGAAGGTAGGCCTACTGAAAAGGAGACACTTACTTCTAGATTAATTGATAGACCTCTAAGGCCTTTATTCAATGACGATTTCCTCTATGAAGTTCAGGTAATTTGTACAGTTATCTCCTCCGACAAAAATGTCGATCCCGATATTCTTTCCTTTCTAGCTGCCTCCGCAGCTGTGGCGATTTCGGGACTGCCATTCAATGGCCCCCTTGGAGCCATAAGGGTTGGGTTTATTGATGGCAACTACTGCATCAACCCAACAAGGAGCGAATTAGAAGAATCTCATCTAGATATGGTTATTGCTGGAAGTGATGCAGCTGTTATCATGGTTGAATCAGAAGCCAAAGAACTCTCAGAAGATCAAATGTTGGGGGGGATTTTATTCGCTCACCAAGAAATGCAAGTAGCCATTGAAGCTATAAAAGAGATGGTATCTGATATTGGTAAACCTGAATTTCAATATGAACCAAAAGTCTTAAGCCCAGAAGTTGTTGAGTTAGTGAAAAATAATTATAGTGATCAAATTTCTGCTGCTTATGCTTTGCAAATCAAACAAGAAAGGGTCCAGGCTCTATCAGAAATAAGAGAAAAGATTCTTGAAGAGAACGTGTCAGAAGATGAAGGGTCATTTTCACAAAATGATCTACTTGATGCATTTAAGAAAGTAGGCAAAAACATTGTCAGAACGAGGCTCATCGAAGGTGCCCCGAGGATTGATGGAAGAGATTTAGATACTGTTAGACCTTTGTTTATTGAAACTGGTGTCTTAAAGAATACTCATGGTTCTGCATTATTTACCCGAGGCGAAACTCAAGCAATTGTTACCTCCACTCTCGGTTCTCCTAGACAAGCTCAACTAATAGATGCTTTAGAAGGTGAGTATAAAGACCAATTTATGCTTCATTACAACTTTCCACCTTATTCGGTAGGAGAAGCAGGATTTATGTCCGGTCCAAAAAGAAGAGAGATAGGGCATGGCAAACTTGCAAGGAGAGCTTTAGAGGCTGTTTTACCGTCACCTGATGACTTTCCTTACACAATAAGAGTAGTATCTGAAATAACAGAGTCTAATGGCTCCAGCTCAATGGCGAGTGTTTGTGGCTCAAGCCTTGCTCTTATGGATGCAGGTATCCCTCTCAAAGCAGCAGTGGCTGGTATAGCTATGGGATTGGTTAAAGAAGAAGAAGGATTCGCAGTCATTACTGATATCTTAGGCGATGAAGATCATCTTGGTGATATGGACTTTAAAGTTGCAGGAACTTCAGAAGGAATAACCGCTCTTCAAATGGATATTAAAATAGACGGAATTACTGAAGAAATATTCGAAGTTGCTTTAGAGAAAGCACACACTGCGAGGAATCATATACTGTCAAGCATGAATGAAGTAATTTCTTCTTCTAGGGAACAGCTATCTGAAAAAGCCCCTCAAGCTGTAGTCATTCAGATCAATACTAAAAAGATACGTGACGTTATAGGTAAAGGTGGTGAAACAATTAGAGGACTTACAGAAGAAACTGGTGCAATTATTGAGGTAGAGGACAACGGTAAAGTAACTATTTATGGAGATACTCCTCAATCCAGAGAGTCTGCTCAAAAAAGAATTGAGGAAATTACTGCTGAACCAGAAGTAAATAAGATTTATACAGGGACTGTAGCCAATATCAAAGATTTTGGTGCTTTTGTAACAATCATGCCGGGAAGAGATGGATTAGTTCATGTGTCAGAAATCTCAGAAGAAAGGGTAGAGAACGTTTCAGATTATTTCGTCGAAGGTGAAGAAGTGAAGGTTAAAGTTCTAGAAGTAGATAAGCAAGGCAAAATAAGATTAACTATGAAAGGGCTAGACGATTAATTTGTAAATTTTCAAATTCTATGCTAACCCATCAATTGTTTTAATACTTTTCATCCTGTTAAATTTGATGGTCCAGTATTATCTGGGCTTTTGTTTAACAAAAAATGGGTGAGATATTATGATGGAAAATGCAAAACGCATAGTAAGCGACTTAACGGGCATAGGTGTAGCTTTGATTGCTCTTGGTGTTGTGCTTGGAGTTGTTATTGGCACTGATGTAGCTTTCGTACCTAATGTACTTGAAAATCTTCTAGGAGCAGTTGCAATGCTTGGAGACTCAGGTCTTGTGGGTATTATAGTTCTGTTAATTGTTATGGAATTGCTTAGATAGTTATTAATATGCTAAAAATAGAAGGGGGTTCTGAGAGCCCCTTTCTTTTTTATAGCTAAGGAGCAGATTAAAAATGACAGACATAATAAATAGAATATCTAGAGTTTTGTGGGACATAACAAAATTTCTAGGCCTAATTGTGGCAGTAGCCATATTAGTATCAATGTTGTTTGGTAGTAATATACCTTTCTTTGGAGGAGTACTTGATAATACTCGAATTATCATGGAAACTCTCGGATCAGAAGGGTTGGGTCTCATAATCGCAATAATCATTATATTGAGTATTTGGAACTCTAGATCAAATTAAAAAAGGATTTTTAAAAAGGCATCCTAGGATGCCTTTTTTTCAATGCAAAAATTAGTAAACATAGAAGATAATATAAAAATTGGCTCAACAGGTTCGAGGGATCTCACTGGCGATTTATTTTGTCCGCCTGAAGATGAAGCTAATGGTTCTGGCGTAGTAATTATCCATGGAGGAGGCTGGAGAGAAGGAGACAAAAATCAATTACGTGGTTATGGAATATTACTTGCCAGAGAAGGTTTTACCTGTCTCTCAGCTTCTTATAGATTATCACAAGAAAAGATTTGGCCTGCACAGATACAAGATGTGAATTGTGCAATTCGTTATATGAGGGCAAATTCAGATAAATTAAAAATTGATCCAAATAGAATTGGTATTACAGGAAATTCTGCAGGTGGCCATCTTTCCTTAATGGCAGCTTTATCAGATATAGATCCAAGTTTTGAAGGTGAAGGCGGAAATAATCATGTTACTTCAGAAGTAAAAGCTGTATGCGCCATATATCCTCCAGCACAAATAAGAAAATATGAGAATACCGATACCATATTTGATGCTTACAAAGCTTTAATGGGCAATGATGCCTCACAAGATGACTTCGATAAGGCTAGCCCTATTTTACAAATAAATAATAATTTTCCTCCTACTATGCTGATTCACGGTTCGAGTGATTCGGTTGTAAAACTGTCTGATTCAACAGATTTATATACAAAGTTAACTGATCTAAATATACCAACTGAACTCCATATATTTTCGCAAGAAGAGCATGCCTTTGATTCTCAGAAGGGATATGGAAGATCTGTTGCAGATCTACAGAATTTATTCTTTAAGAAGTATCTTTAAGACTAGTGGTGGTTGTGGGTGGGCTTGAACCACCGACCTCGGCATTATGAATGCCGCGCTCTAACCAGCTGAGCTACACAACCGTGTTGCGAATTTTAGAGATCAGTTAGGATAAAGTCGAGTAACTATTAAACATTAAACCTAAAATGCATTATGTCGCCATCTTTAACGATGTATTCATTACCCTCAGAACGAAGCTTTCCCGCTTCCTTAGCTCCTAATTCACCTGAATATTCGACATAATCATCATAAGCAATAGTTTCAGCTCTAATAAATCCCTTTTGAAAATCAGTATGAATAACTCCAGCCGCTTCAGGAGCTGTGGAACCTTGTTTTGTTGTCCATGCTCTGACTTCTTTTTCCCCAGCAGTAAAGTAGGTTATCAAAGACAACATCTTATAGCTTTCCCTTATAAGTTTATTGAGACCTGGCTCTTCTAGTCCCATATCTTTTAAGAATTCCATTCCCTCTTCAAAATCAAGTTCAGCAATTTCAGCTTCCAGTTGATTGCACATAGGAATAACCGTGGAGTCTCTTTCTGCAGCGTAGCGAATCAATTTTTCAAGCAAAATATTATCAGCATCTAAGTCTTCAACATTTCCTACATATAAACAGGGTTTGACGGTTATCAAGCCCAACTCTTTAAAGGCATTTTGGTCATTTTTATAACTCTCAGTATTTCTGCCTAAAATTCCGCTACTTAACTCAGCAGATAGGTTCTTGAATTTATCTCTTTGTATCATTATCTCTTTGTCACCTGATCTTGTAGCTTTTTCTAGCCTGAGTAATGCATTTGATAAAGTTTCAATATCAGCCAGAAGAAGTTCAGTTTCTACTGTTTCTAGATCTACTACAGGATTCACTACATCGTGCACATGAGTAATGTCAGGATTTTCGAAGCATCTAATAACATGAAGAATTGCCTGTGTTTCTCTTACATGAGAAAGAAATTTATTTCCTAAACCTTCTCCTTCTGATGCACCTTTCACTAATCCTGCTATATCTACGAATTCAGTAGTTGTAGGAATTATTTTTTCAGGATTTACTATCTCAGCGACTTTATTAAGTCTTGGATCTGGGACAGGAACGACACCTTTATTAGGTTCAATAGTACAAAAAGGAAAATTTTGCGCCTCGATCCCTGCAGCTGTTAAAGCATTAAATAATGTTGATTTGCCGACATTTGGAAGTCCAACTATCCCACACTTAAGACTCATTATATTCTTCCTTAGAAGTATGGTAATTCATTACAGTCTTTTGCCAGCCATCTTGTATTATTTTTTCTCCAAGATCTAGGTAATTAATAAGATTACCCATTAATTTTTCTCTTTCTTCAACTGAAGCCTTTTTTAAGACATATGAAATGATATCTTTATCTTTGTCCGGTCTGCCTATTCCAATTCTTAATCGTTTAAAAGAACTATCTCCTTGTAAATGATCAATTATATTCCTAAGACCATTATGGCCACCATGTCCGCCTGACTCTTTTAGCTTAATTTCTGAATTAGGCAGATCCAGTTCATCATGGGCGATTAAAATTTGTTCAGTTCTAAGATTAAAAAATTTTTTTGTTTTTGACACGCACAAACCACTTTCATTCATAAAGGTGGAAGGCGTTACAAAGATTAACTTATAGTTTTCATTAAAAAATTCAGCAAATTTACCATGGATTTGTCTTTCTTTTTTTAGAGTTAACGAATATTTGTTGCAAAGCAAATCGATGTAATCAGCACCAGCATTATGTCGAGTAAGAGCATAATCTTCACCAGGATTGCCTAACCCTAATATTAATAGCGGTTCCATGAAATCTTATTGAAGTATTATTCGTCAGGCTCTTCTTGACCATCGGTAGATGCTGCAGCATCTTCGTCTTCTGAAGATTCTCCGTCTTCTTCCGTTTCGATGATTTCAGGCTCAACATCAAGCACTTTTGCCTCCGTCACTGAAACAACAGCCTGATCTCTGTCATCGCCAAGTGCAAGTGATGGAATTTCTACTCCTTCAGGTAGATTAAGAGCTGACAAAAATATTGAGTCCCCAACATCTAGTTCAGCAACATCTACTTCGAGATATTCTGGAAGGTTAGAAGCAAGACAACTTATATCGATGTCATTGATTAAACGAGAAATTGCACCACCATGCATTTTTACGCCCATGCAGTTATCTTCATTTAAGAACCTCACAGGAACTGAAATACTAATTTTTGTATCAGGATTAACTCTTTGAAGGTCAGCATGAAGAACTCTTTGAGTAGCCGGATGCCTTTGAATTTCTTTTACAATAACATTCTGCTCATCACCTGAAATATTTATGTTCAATATTTGAGTTGCAAATCCAGGAATCTCAGAAGCTTTTGCAATATCCTTCTCTAAAATAGATATTCTTATAGGATCTTTGTCTCCACCATATATCACGGCTGGTACTGAGCCCATTCTTCTCAACTGTCTACTGGAAGATTTACCTTCGACTTCTCTATTGGTTGCATTTAAATTGACTTGTTCACTCATAATTCACTTGATCACATAAGCATTTCACTTATTGATTCCTCTTTATTTAATCTTTTTATGGCCTCAGCTAAAGTCGGTGCCAAAGAGATGCATCTAATCTTTTTACAGGATTTAGCTTCTTCCGAGAGCGGTATAGTATCTGTTACAACTAATTGATCAAGTGAAGATTGATTTATTTTTTCTATTGCCTCTCCTGATAAAACGGGATGAGTAATATAAGCACTCACACTTCTAGCATCCTTGGCCTTTAATGCATCAGCTGCATTGCATAATGTTCCACATGTATCTGCCATATCGTCATAAAGCAAACAATCTTTTTTTGATACATCTCCTATCACGTTCATTACCTCAGATTTGTTCGCTTCATCTCTTCTTTTGTCGATAATTGCCAAGTCACCAATATCTAAAAACTTAGATAGAGCTCTTGACCTAACTACTCCTCCGACATCAGGACTTACAACTAATATGTCCTTGAATTTTTGTTTTTTGATGTCCTCATAGATAACTTTTGTCCCGTATATATTATCTACTGGTATATCAAAAAATCCTTGAATCTGTTCAGAATGCAGCTCTACTGTTAAAACTCTATCAATTCCAGATCTTTCTAAGATACCTGCAATAACTTTAGCGCTGATTGGTACTCTTTGAGACCTTACCCGTCTGTCTTGCCTTGCATATCCATAGTATGGAATAACAGCTGTTATTCTACCTGCAGAAGACCACCTAAGAGCATCAACCATTAGTATTAATTCAATTAAATTCACATGAGAAGGACTACAAGTTGGCTGGATTATGTAAACGTCTTTGCCTCTTACATTTTCATTAATCTTCACGCTGATTTCGCCATCACTAAAACGACCGATATCTGCTTTTCCTTGCTTTAAAGCGAGTTTTTTACAAATTTTTTTAGTAAGCTCAAGGTTAGCTGTTCCGCTAAAGACAGCTATTTTTTGATGTCTTTTCTCCATTTGTCTCTCCTATAGATGGCTGGGGTGGCTGGATTCGAACCAGCGCATGGCGGCATCAAAAGCCGCTGCCTTACCGCTTGGCCACACCCCATTCATATATTGCGCGTATTTTATTCTATTATTTGCATTAAGGGTGAACGTTCTAAACTTTTTGCTAAAACTAACTCAGGAAAATGTTTCTGTGCTGACTCAGCAGCAGATTTATTATCGAACTCCAAAAAAATAGTAGAGCCAGTCCCAGATAGTTTAGGTTCTCCAATCAATTTAAGGTTATTAAAAGCTTCATCCATTTCCGAATAAGTCTCTCTTATCCATACTTCAAAACTATTAAATGACTGGTCACTAGTAAAGTCCTTTTTACTGATTTTAGAACTAGATACAAAACTAGCTTGTTCAAAAGCATTTTTAGTATTTATCTTTAATGCAGGAAAGAATAATAAGTAATATTTCTTTTTGTATGGATATTCAGCCAGAATTTCACCCCTTCCTTCTACCCAGGCAGTCTTACCATATAGAAAGAAAGGAACATCTGAACCTAACTTTAGAGCAATCTTTGCAAGATCTTGGTCTGATATGTCTAAATTCCAGAATTTTCTTAAGCCTAATAGTGTTGAAGCTGCATCGGAACTACCACCCCCTAAACCCTTTTGATCAGGAATAGACTTTACGAGTTCAATTTTAACGCCTTCCTTTACAGAGAATAAATCCTTTAGGAGATTTGCCGCTTTTAACACAATATTTTGTTTTATAGGAATGGATTCAATTAATTCAATTGAATTTGAATTCTTTTTAAGGGTTATGTCATCAAATAAATCAATTAGAGTAAATAATGAGGATAAGTCATGGAATCCATCACTTCTTTTTTTTACTACCTCAAGATGTAAGTTAAGTTTTGCGGGTGCTCTTAATTTTAATTCTTCCATATTTTTTTAACTTTCATAAGAAGATTTAAGTCTTTATATAACAGGGTGACTTCTGAAGGATAATCATCAGATCCTTTAGTTTCTATTTCCAATCCTATTTCCTCATCTTGTAGATCTTTGGATTCAAGTCCTAATAATAATTTTAAAAACCTCTCAACTTTTAAAATAGGTAAGTCGTAAGGCAAGATATTATTTTCAATAAATTCATTTATATTTAGTGTCTCTCTTCTATCGAGGACGATAACTTTCTCTGGAAGAAGATAGTTTTTACCAATATTCAACAAAACAGTATTACCTTCTTTGCTTGCAACGAAATAACCTGTTTCCTTGCTATCCATATACGAAAGCTTAAACTTACCTTCGATTTTGAAATTTTCTTGGACATTTTTAATTTCACTCGAAAATTTTTTAGGTTCTATAGGGATTGAAGTGCATCCAAGAGATATAATTATTAGTGATAAAACGATTACATATTGTGAAAATAATCTTCGTAGATTGATCATAAATTCTATTATCAGCAAAGGTTTACATAAATGATAGAGAGTATTTTAACTAAATTAGGTGATGTTTCTTTTAGATATGAAGAAATAGAATCTCTTTTGAGTAAACCAGATATAACCTCTAATCAGGAAGAGTTTATAAAACTTTCAAAAGAATACGCAGATTTATCTCCTGTTGTGAATGCATTCAATGCATTCAAAAAAGCTGAAGGCGATATGAATGAAGCCAAAGTACTTATGAAGGATTCTGATCCTGAAATAAAACAATTGGCAGAAATCGAATACGAGGAACTGAAGCAAAATATAGATGATCTTGAAAATGAACTTAAACGGTTACTACTTCCCAAAGATCCTGATGATTCAAAAGATGTTTTTCTTGAAATAAGAGCCGGTACAGGAGGCGATGAGGCTGCTCTTTTCTCTGGTGATCTATATAGAATGTATTCTCGATTATCTGAAAGAAATAATTGGAAGATGGAGATAGTAAGCGTGAGAGAGGGCGATCATGGTGGATTCAAGGAACTTGTTACACGAATAGAAGGTTCCGATGTTTACAAGCAACTAAAGTTTGAAGCTGGAGTTCATAGAGTACAAAGAGTTCCTTCTACAGAGTCTCAAGGAAGGGTACATACATCAGCATGTTCGGTCGCTGTTTTAGCAGAGCAAGATGACTTAGCGGAAATAAATATAGATAAAAATGATTTGAGGGTTGATACCTTTCGAGCATCAGGTGCTGGAGGTCAGCATGTTAATAAAACAGACTCAGCTGTTAGATTGACTCACATACCGTCAGGTATAGTAGTAGAGTGCCAGGATGGTCGCTCACAACATAAAAATAAAGAAAAAGCTCTTTCATTACTTCAGTCGAAATTACAAAATGCAGAGAAAGAGAAAGCAGAATCCGAACAAGCTGAAAATAGAAGAGTCATGGTAGGGTCCGGAGATAGATCTGAAAAAATAAGAACTTATAATTTCCCGCAAAATAGAATTACTGATCATCGTATTGAGTTTTCTGTTCATAATTTGCCAGGTTTTTTAGATGGAGATATGGAGGTTATGATTACAGCTTTGCTCGAAGAGAACCAAGCAAGAGCTCTTGCTAATCTTGAATCTTCAAGCTGATGGATAATTATTCTGCTTTAAACCAGATAAAACTCCTCAAGCATTCAAGCATTGTAAGTTCTCAACTAGATATTGAGTTATTGGTATTACATCTATTAGGAATTGATAGGAATACTCTATATAGAGATAACCCTCGATTAACAGGTGAAATTATAAATAAACTTAAAAAACTAACTCAGCGAAGAGAAAAAGGTGAGCCTCTAGCTTATCTAGTAAATAATATCGAATTCTGGAATCTTAGCCTTTACATCGATCAAAATGTCTTAGTTCCTAGACCAGAAACAGAAATCTTAGTTCAAAAAGTCTTAGAAATATTTGATAAGAAAAAAATTAGAGTCTTGGATTTAGGAACCGGTTCAGGTGCTATTGGACTATCTTTAGCTAAGGAAAGAGTAAATTGGGAAGTTGTGTGTTCAGACTTAAGTTACGAAGCTCTGAAAGTTACATCGAAAAATATGATAAGGAATTCATTAGATGTATCTCTAGTCAATTCAAACTGGTCATCTGCTTTTAAGAATGAATATTTTGATGTTGTCGTTTCCAATCCTCCCTACATTAATCCTTCTGACCCTAGAGTTTATTCCGATGGGTTAAAGTTTGAGCCAAAACAAGCACTGATATCTGATGCAGAAGGATTATATGATATTGAGAGAATTGTTAAAGAGACTTCAGAAATCCTTAATAATAATGGCTACTTATTCATTGAACATGGCTATGATCAATCTGACTTGGTTGTCTCAATATTTGAGAGGTGCGGTTTTTCTCAAATTAGAACGTATAAAGATTTAAACGGTGATGATAGAGTTTGCTCAGGAATGTTAAAAAGATGTTAAAAGGTTATATAGAAGGTTATTACGGTCGCTTATTTTCTAAGGATGAAAGAGCCAGAGTAATAAATCATATGGGTAAACTCAAAATGGATTTTTATTTATATGGACCTAAGGAAGATTTGTGCCACAGAATAGAATGGGAAAGGACATATCCTGCTGAAGAACAAAAAACCTTAAGAAATCTTGTTGATCAATGTAAGAAAAATAAAATTAAACCTATCTTTGCTATTTCTCCAGGTCTTCAATCTTATAAATTATCAGAAAACTTCATAAAATCTCTTACTTCTAAATTGAAACAGGCTCACAAGCTTGGTTTCAAAGACTTTGCAATATTTTTTGATGATATTGAACATGAAAAAGATAAAGAACTTGCCAAATTTCATCTGACAATCATTAAATTAGTTTCCTCAATCGACTTTGTTAAAAAAAATTCTTTAATGGTTTGCCCAACGGTTTACTGCAAAAGTTTTGCCAAAGGAAATATACAAAAAAATGAATATCTAAAGGCTTTTGCAGATGATATTGACCCTTCGATATCGATATTATGGACAGGAGATGAAGTTGTTAGTCAGTCTATTCCGCAAAAGGGAATCAAAGAATTAAAGAGTCTATTTTCAAACCCAATAATAATTTGGGATAACTTTTATGCAAATGATTACTGCCCCTCAAGATTTTATATAGGACCTTATAAAGGAAGAAAATCTTTAGGTAACTTAACAAAAGCTATTGGAATAAACCCTACTGGAATGCCATATACAGATATGATATGCCTTTCAAGATTCATGAAAGAGGAAACAGACAAACAGATTTTGGATAATTTCGATATACCTTCTGAGTTCATCAAAATTTTACCTTACTTCACAGATCCTTTTAAAAACTTTCCTTCGTTAAAACTTAGAGATATAGAAAAGCTCCTGAAAACTCAATATAAACTTTGTATTGAATGGAAGAGTGATTTGCAGCTCGAATGGGCACCTTTTTTATGGCAATTCTACTCTGATTTACTGTTATTAAAGAGATTAAAGAAGAGAGATAGTAAATTTAATCTTGAAGAGTGGGTAAAGCGAAGATATTCTGATCCACTAAAAAAAACAATACTAAGAAACTAGGAGAGAAAATGTTAGGAAATATGATGAGTGGTCAGCTGTTGATATCTGGCCTTATTGAGCATGCTGAGAAGTATCACAATGATGCAGAGATAGTTTCTAGGACAGTTGAAGGACCAATTCATAGATATACATACGGAGATGCAGCTAAGAGATCACGGCAGTTGGCCAATGCTCTAGAAAAACTTGGATTAAAAGAAGGAGATACGGTAGGTACACTTGCTTGGAATACTTTTAGGCATTTTGAATTATATTTTGGTGTATCTGGTATAGGATGTGTTGTTAATACAGTCAACCCAAGACTTTTTCCTGAACAATTAATATACATTATTAATCATGCTGAGAATCAATATCTATTCATAGATCTATCATTCGTTGAGCTTGTAGAGTCTCTGGAATCTGAGTTAAAGGATGTTAAAGGTTATGTCATTCTGACGGATAAAGAGAACATGCCAGAAACTAAATTAAATAATGCCATTTGTTATGAAGATTTAATATCTGGAGAATCTGATGAATTTAGTTGGCCAGAATTTGATGAAAATACTGCTTCTAGCTTATGTTATACATCCGGGACGACTGGCAATCCAAAAGGTGTCCTTTACTCTCATAGATCTACAATCTTGCATGCTTGGATAGTTAGTTCAGGTAATGTCGCCAAAGTGTCTAGTTCTACATGCATTTTACCTGTGGTTCCAATGTTTCATGTCAATGCATGGGGTATTCCATATGCTGGAGCAATGTTTGGTGCGAAGTTAGTTTTTCCAGGACCGGCACTCGATGGTGCCTCAGTTTATGAACTAATAGATAATGAAAAGCCAGATCTGTTGATGGGTGTTCCGACGGTCTGGTTAGGTCTTTTACAGCATCTAAATGAAACCAATCAGACTCTAGATTGCGTTGAAACAGCATTAGTAGGTGGTTCAGCTGCTCCTAGAGCTATGATTCAAGAATTTGAAGAAAAACATGATGTCTTTTTAATGCATGGATGGGGCATGACTGAAATGAGCCCTCTTGGGACGGCAACTAGTAGGACAAAAGATATGGAGGATATGGACATTGAAAAAAGATACGACCTCCAACAAAAACAAGGTAAAGCCTTTTTTGGGGTTGATATGACTATCGCTGATGATGATGGAAATGAACTACCTCATGATGGTGTAGCTTTTGGAAGATTATTGGTAAAAGGACCCACCATTGTTGAGCGTTATTACAAAGCAGAGGAGAGCGCTTTGGATGCCAAGGGTTGGTTTGATACCGGTGACGTTGCAAAGATACATCCAGAGGGTTATATGGAAATTGTTGATAGAAGTAAGGATGTTATTAAATCAGGTGGTGAATGGATTAGTTCGATAGATCTTGAAAATGCTGCAGTAGGCCACCCCGAAGTAGCCGAAGCCTGTGTAATTGGGGTTTTGCATGCCAAATGGGATGAGAGGCCACTGTTGCTGATAGTCAAAGCAGCTGGTCAGAATCCTACTAAGGAAGATATAAATTCGTATCTAGAAGATAAAGTCGCTAAATGGTGGCTGCCTGATGATATTGTTTTTGTAGAAGAATTGCCTCATACAGCTACTGGAAAGCTTTTGAAGACTGGCTTGAGAGAAGATTTTAAAAATCATTTAATAAATAAATAGGAGAAAGCAATGATTGGATTAGTACCAGCAGAAAAATTAGTAGAGTACGTAGGTCAAGAAATAGGTTCCTCAGATTGGTTTGAAGTAGATCAAGATAGAATAGATATGTTTGCTGATGCCACTTTAGACCATCAATTTATTCATATTGACTCAGAGAAGGCGACCCCTTTATTCGGCTCAACGATAGCACATGGATTCCTATCTCTATCATTGGTACCACATTTAACTTCGCAAGCAGTGCTTGCGCCTGAAAACTTAAAAATGGTATTTAATTATGGACTTGATAAAGTCAGATTTATTAATCCTGTAAATGTAGGTTCTAAAGTAAGAACTCATAGTAAATGCGTATCAGTAGATGATAAGGGTGATGGTAGATATTTAATGAAGACTGAAGTCACTATGGAGATTGAGGGTGTAGAAAAACCTGCTTATATAGCAGAAACTTTATCTATGTTCGTCACTTAAAACTATATGCCCAAACCTGCTAGCAATCTTAAGGATAAGGTAGTAAACAGAGCTGTTAATTCTCTCAGGAGGAATAAAAGAATTGAACAGATAAGCTTTGCGGCCATTGCTAAAGAGCTAGATACGACTATTGACGAAATAAGCTCTTTCTATACAACTACTGAAGATATCTTCCTTGAAGCTCAGAAGAAAGATTGGGAATCTCTGCATAGATATTGGGATAAACGTATAAAAAAAGCTAGGACTCCCGGAGATTTCAAAAATGCTTTCGAAATATTTTTTGAAAGATTCGTAGAAACACTAAGCAAGGATGCTGATTTACGGTTAGAACTCTCTTGTTATTTACCAAAATGCGTTAAATACAGAGAGAGCAATAGGAAGAGAGTTAAACAAAAGTTTCATAGACTTATAAAGAGAGGTTGGCCTGGAAAAGACGAGAAAGTATTGGAAAGGCAAACAGAGCTTGTAACAGTATTATTTTATGGTTTTATTGATCATGTAGTTCATATACCTAAAATTGAGCGAACTAAAATTCTCAGAGATTTTAGAAACATGCTTAACTTGCATCTTCAAGATAGAAAGTTTTTTTAAGATGAAAGTTGATATTCAAAAGAAGGTAAAAATAATTCAAAAGTCTATGGAGACTATTAGGAAGTCAGATAGGACACTTCATACGATTTCTTTTTCCAGATTGGCTCAAGAATTAAATATGCCATTAGAAGAATTGACAGCCTTCTTTATGAATGTTGAAGATTTATTTTTAAATGAACAAAAAAGAGTGAATAGGAAAATGGAAAAATTCCTTGATGAAGGAATTCAGAATGCAAAGACAGCCAATCAAGCAAAGGATCTTCTTGAGACAGCAACTTTAAAATTAATTGATCTTTTACCTGACCATAGTGATTTAGTATTCTCGGCTTCTTTCTACCTTCCTCAATGCATTGAAGAAAGAGCTCGAGCAAAAAAATATTATAAACAGGCTTTTAGAAAGATAATTAAAAAAGGCTGGCCTGGAAAGATTGATTCAGTCCTAGATAGACAAACAGAGTTGGTACTTTTATCAGTTTACGGTTTTTATGAATACTGCGCTAAAGTTAGTGATAAAGAACGAAAAGCTATACATAAAGATTTCACTAATATGATAAATCTGCATTTACAAGACAGATTATTTTTCTAATTTAGATTTAAGAATATCGTTAACTTGCTTAGGATTGGCTTTTCCCTGAGAAGCTTTCATCACTTGACCTACAAAGAATCCAAATAGCCTATCTTTACCGGCTCTATACTGTTCAAGTTGCTGGGGATTATTTTCGATAACCTCATCAATCAATGATTCTATCTCTTTATCATCAGTTACCTGTTCTAGGCCTTCTTCCGTGATAATATCGTCTACTTCTTTTCCGGTAGTCCATATTTTTTCGAAGATATCTTTCGCGATCTTACCCGAGATTGTTCCGTCTTCTATTCTACAGATGAGTTGGCCAAGTTTACTTGAAGAAACTTTAGACTCTTTGATACCTAAATTTTCATTGTTTAATTCGGCAGATAGTTCACCCATAATCCAATTTGCACTTAATTTTGGTGAGTTTGATACTTTTGTGACTTCTTCAAAAAATTCAGCCATGTCTTTATCGGCCGCTAACAGATCTGCATCATATTGACTGAGACTAAATTCAGAAACAAACCTTTCTCTCTTTTCAATTGGCATTTCTGGCATAGTTGCCAGGACCTCTTCTATAAATTCCTTTTCTAAGTTGACTGGTAATAAATCTGGTTCAGGAAAATATCTATAATCATTTGCAAACTCCTTAGATCGCATTGGTCGAGTTGTATTTGCTTGAGAATCATAAAGTCTAGTTTCTTGAGTAATTTTTTTACCGGATTCTATTTCATGAATTTGTCTTTCAATTTCATATTGAATTGCTTTTTCAACAAAACGAAATGAATTTACATTTTTTGTTTCGGTTCTTATCCCGAGTTTCTCGTCACCTTTTTTCCTAACCGAAACATTGGCATCACATCTCATTGAACCTTCGGCCATATTTCCATCAGATATTTCTAAGTATCTAATAATCGAATGTATTGACTTAAGATATGCTACTGCCTCTTCTGGAGTATTTATCTCTGGTTCTGATACTATTTCCAATAGGGGTGTTCCAGCCCGATTTAAGTCAATTCCAGATTGCCCCTCGAAATCATCATGCAGGGACTTACCTGCATCTTCTTCAAGATGTGCTCTAGTTACACCTATTCTTTTAGTACCATTCTTTGTTTCAATATCTAGGAAGCCATTTTCTACGATTGGTTTATCCATTTGACTGATCTGATATCCTTTAGGAGAATCTGGATAGAAGTAATTCTTTCTAGCAAAGCTCGTAGGACTATTTATTTCAGCGTTGAGTGCTTTACCAAGTTTAACTGCCATTCTGAGAACTTCTTCATTTAGAACAGGAAGCACGCCGGGCATTGCTAAATCAATATTACATGCTTGAGTATTAGGAAGCGCCCCAAAGTCTGTACTCGCGCCTGAAAAAAGTTTAGATTTTGTAGAAAGTTGAACATGAATTTCCAATCCAATTACAGCTTCCCAATCCTCTGAGTAATTCTTCATCTTAAACATTTGGCATCTTCTTGTGCCAGTCCGTATGCGATTGATAAGAGTGTGCAAACTGAAGTAGCTTACTTTCCTCAAGTGAGTTACCAACTAATTGCATTCCTAGGGGCAGTCCATTGTATTCCCCACAGGGAATCGATAATCCAGGTAAGCCTGCCAAGTTAGCAGGAATAGTGAAGATATCCTGTAAATACATTTCAACGGGATCATTCGTTTTTTCTCCAGATTTAAAAGATGTACCGGGAGTTGTGGGAGATAAAATGACATCTACACTTTTAAAAGCTTCGCTAAAATCGTTAGCTACTAACTGTCTACATTTTTGTGCTTTCACATAGAAGGCATCATAGTATCCAGCAGACAGTGCATAGGTCCCAATCAGTATTCTCCTTTTCACTTCTGCCCCAAACCCTTCCTCTCGTGTTCTCATAAAAAGATCTTCTATATCTTTAGGGTTTTCACACCTATATCCATATCTCACACCGTCGTATCGAGAAAGATTTGCCGAGCACTCTGCGGGAGCGATAATATAATAAATTGGAAGAGAAAGATTGATATTCCCAAGTGAAATCTCAACTATCTCAACTCCTAAACTTTTATATACCTCTATCGCTTCTTCAATAGATTTCATTACATAAGGTGACATTTCTTTTTCAAAAAACTCTTTTGGAAGTCCTATTTTCATACCTTTTATAGGATTATTTAAATTTTCAGTTAAATCGGGTTGATCTAATTTAAGACTTGTAGAATCTTTAGGATCATGACCAGACATAGCCTCTAAAATTAAAGCGGCATCTTCTGCAGATTTTGCTATGACACCACCCTGATCTAAGCTAGAAGCAAAGGCAATCATTCCATATCTTGAAACTCTTCCATAAGTTGGTTTTATGCCTGTTAAACCGCATAAAGATGCAGGTTGTCTAATGGAACCTCCAGTATCGGTTGCGGTAGCTATTGGAGCTAGCTCAGCAGATACACATGAAGCAGAGCCTCCTGATGAGCCTCCTGGAACATATTCAATATTCCATGGATTCTTTACTGGACCAAAATAACTTGTTTCATTAGATGAACCCATTGCAAATTCATCCATATTAGTTTTACCTAACATCACCATACCTTTTTTATCTAATTTGTCATAAACGGTAGAAGAATAAGGTGCTTCAAAATTTGAAAGCATTTTTGAGCCACAAGTTGTGAGTACACCTTTTGTACAAAATATATCTTTATGAGCAATCGGCAGCCCATCAAGAGGGAAATTATTATTTGTCTTATACCTATTATCTGCAGCCTTGGCTTGAGAAAGTGCCTGATCTTCTGTGACTGTAATAAAAGAATTTAATTGGCCATCAAGCTTTGAGATTCTATTTAAGTAATGAGATGTAAGCTCTGTTGAAGTGAAATCTCTTTTTTTTAAACCCTCTAATTGCTTACTAAGACTAAGTTTATGCAAATCCATTTAATCTTCTCCGTCTATAACTTTGGGGACGAGAAATAGCCCTGATTTCACTGATGGCGCATTTTTTAGTAATTCATCTCTTAAATCTTCTTCAGTTACCTCATCTTTCCTCGTAGGTTGAGATAAATCTAATGGATGCGACATAGCATTAACTTCTGAAGTATTAGCTTCATCTAATTCTTTGAATAGCCCTAAAATATCTTCCAACTCCTTTTTAAGAGAAGGCAATGATTCTTCCTTAACACTTATTCGTGCTAAGTACGCTATTTCTTTTAATTCTTGATCACTTAATGCCATGTACAGAGTTAATTCTATTAAAAAGATGCGTAATGTAGCATATTGTAGCTTGCTCAAAAACATTGCTGTTGCTAAGGTACGATAATAAGAGGCTAGAATTTTTTCAAAGGGAAATAAATGTTAAAAAGATTAAGAGGTTTGTTCTCAAATGACCTGTCCATTGACTTAGGTACAGCCAATACTCTTGTTTACGTCAAAGAGAGAGGAATAATCTTAGATGAGCCATCAGTAGTGGCGATCAGAAACAATCAAGGTCAAAGAACAGTTGTTGCTGTTGGGGCAGAAGCTAAGAAGATGTTAGGACGTACGCCAGGAAATATAACTGCTATCAGACCACTCAAAGACGGAGTCATTGCAGACTTTCAGGTTACTGAGGAGATGCTTAAACACTTTGTACAAAGAGTGCATGAAGACAGTTTTGTAAGACCTAGCCCAAGGATTCTAGTATGCGTGCCTTGTGAATCTACACAAGTTGAAAGAAGAGCTATAAGAGAGTCAGTTCTTAAAGCAGGAGCTAGAGAAGTTCGTTTGATAGAAGAGCCCATGGCAGCAGCGATAGGTGCAGGCTTACCTGTTGAAGAAGCCAGTGGCTCTATGGTTGTAGATATTGGTGGTGGAACAACTGAGGTTGCCATTCTTGCTTTGAACGGGGTCGTTTATGCTCATTCATTGAAGGTAGGCGGGGATAAATTAGACGAGTCAATTATTTCTTATGTTAGAAGGAATCAAGGTGTTTTACTAGGAGATGCAACTGCTGAGAAGGTTAAGCACATCATCGGAACTGCTTCCCCTGATTCCGATGTTATTGAAATGGAAGTAAGAGGTAGAAACCTAGCAGAAGGAATACCAATTACCTTCACTATGAATAGTAAACAAGCATACGATGCTATGTTAGAACCTCTTTCATCAATCATACAAGCCATTAGAACGGCCCTAGAAGCATCGCCACCTGAGTTAAGCGCAGACATTAGTGAACGAGGTATTGTACTGACTGGAGGGGGAGCTATGCTCAGAGATCTAGATGTTTTAATTTCTAGCCAAACAGGCTTACCAGTTATTGTTGCTGAGGATCCATTAACTTGTGTTGCCAAAGGCGGTGGCAGTGCATTAGAAATAATGGATAAGTACGATATTGATCTGCTATCTACAGAATAATAATTTTAGATATTTTTACTGATACTCTCTGAGTATTATTTATCTATGCTCAAAAGAGAACATAAAGTATCAAATATTAGCAGTGAGGCCATATTCGCTATACCTGCCATGAAACCGTCAAGAGTTATTTTTGCTTCAATATTTTGTCTTTTTCTTATGATTACAGATATCAGGTATGAATCTGGCACATATATAAGATCATTTAGTAATGACATGCTAAAACCAATGTCTTTCTTAACAACATTTCCATTACAGATCTACGAGAATTTTAATCTTTTCTTTTCATCGAGGGTCAACCTAGAAAAAAAAGTGCAGTCTTTACAAGAAGAAAACCTTAAGCTTAAAGCAACAAATCAATTCATGGAGAAAATTTCGATTGATAATAGCAAGCTTAATGCTCTTTGGTCTTCTTTAAGTATTGCTAAGGAGAGATTTCTAATTTCTAAAAAAAGTTTTTTATCTTCTAATGAATATCAACCTCTACTAGTTCTAGATATAAATAGTCGACAGGCTGTTAAAAAGGATAGCGCAGTAGTTTCTGAACAGGGCTTGGCTGGGAGAGTAAGTAGTGTTGGTTTCTCTTCAACAGAAGTTTTATTAGTTCAAGATATCAGATCTTCAGTACCGGTAATTTCAAGTGACTCCTCATTGCATGCGACCTTAGAGGGAAAGGGACTAGGAAGGAATGGGAAACTAAAATTTATAAATAAAACATCGGAATTTTCAGCTGGAGAAAGAGTCTATACTTCTGGGCTTGGGGAGATTTTTCCAGATGGTATATTAGTAGGTGAGGTAGTATCAGTTACTGATCCTGTAGATAGTGAATTCTTAGAAGTTGAAGTATTTTTTTATTCTGATCCTATTAATCAAGACTATTTTCTGATTTATAAAAATGAATAAATCTAATAAAAATAAACTTTGGATTTATCTCTCACTTGTTCTTGCTATGGTTGTGGATAATTTTGTTTTTCCAGAATCAATCCTACAGTGGAAACCTTTGTTCACTTTGCTAGTGTTGATCTATTGGAATATGGCTTTGCCGGATAAAGTTGGGATTGTTGAAGCATTGTTCATTGGCTTAATTATGGATTTGTTAAACGGTTCCATCTTAGGTTTACATGGATTACTATTTGTATTAATTACTTACATATGCCAGCGATTCTTTTATCAATTTAGAGTTTCTCCTATTTGGCAGCAATCAGTTATCCTCTTCTTCCTTTTCTTTATATTCAAGATGGTATTTACTTTCGATTTCCTCGATGTAAGTGAAGGTTTAAATATAGCTGACAGTTTATATCTGACAAATGCACTTATCTTTTCATTAATCTCATCAATTTTTTGGGTACCTATTTTTAATCTTCTTCGAGTATTTAGAAGAAAGAAAATAAAAATATGAACATACTGTGAATAAGATATTTTCTATTACTGTTTGGATAATTTTTGTTTATACAAGTATCTTGCTTTCTTTTTCACTAGCTACAACGCAGAAAACATTTTACTCTTTTGTATTCAAGTCCCTTCTAGATATTGATCCTTCATTTACTGTTACTGAATCAAATTGGCACCCAATAAAGCCTTCAGTCTTAATCACCAATTTAAAATCAGAAAATGACCATCAATTCATCTCTGCAGATAAAATTTTTCTTCAGTTTTCTTTATTTAATATTTCGTGGGGTAAATTCATCTCAAGATTAAGTATAGATAGTATTATTATTCAGAATAGGGCCTATGCCAATGAATCAGGCGATTCTTTTTCTTTTGTTAAGACCTTAAGATCAATTGAGAAGTTAAGTATTAATAATCTCAAAATTAATCTTCCTGATGATACTAATTTACTCAATCTAAGCTTAGATTCTTCACTTAGAAAAGGAGAACCTAAACTAAATCTTTATCTCAAGGATAGACAAAAAAATATTTTAGAAGTAGGAATACTTTCAAGCGAAAATTCTAATGGAGAGTTGGTAAAGGGTTACATACATTCAAATAAATTTAAATTGGATGATGCCCTTATTGGTCTCATTTGCAAGATTTGTAATTTTAATGCTGAGTTACAGACTCAAGTGAACTTTACTTTCTTCCAACAGAAGGTCTTAAATTTTCAAGGAAATATGAATTTAATAACAAATGAGAATATATTTGGATTCAATTCTATCTCTTCAAGCTTTAAGTTAAAAAATATAGATGAAAACTTAATACAAGTCAGTACAGTTTTGAATAATAATGCACAAATAACGGTACCTAATTATTTCATCAATTTTACAGATAACTCTCCTAAGGTAATCTTTCCGCAAATAAATCTTTCCAACAGTAAGTTGACTGAAACTATCTTAGAGAAAGTTGGCATTGAACTTACTGTAAGTGGCCTTTTACAAGACCTGATAATTAAATTTGATACAAGCAAAGAAATTTTAACAGCCAACATTCAGGACTTAGAAATTAACCATAATTCCATGGATTTAACAGGTTTGGTTGGGAAATTATCTATTTACAAAGGCAAAGGTGACTTGGTTCTTAATTCTCCTTTTATTCTTGCTTCGTCGTCTGATTTTCTGGACAAAGATTTAGTATTTCATGACTTCAATTCTTTAGTAAATTTTAGTTTTTCAAATAAGAAATTTGAGATAAATCCATCTAGCTTTAATTTGATCCTTGATGATGAGGAAATTGAAGGGCTGTTATCTTTTTTGAACATCCCTACGAAGGGTCTTGGAGATATTAATTTAAGATTAAGAAGCAAGAAGATGAGTGATAAATCCGTTTTATCATTTTTCCCTAATACAGCCTATTTATCTTCAACAAAAGAGGGTATTGATTATCTAATCGATAGTGCTCAATTTGAAGATTTGAACTTAATTTACAGAGGTCCAGTGGACGGTATTTATACCAACAATTCATCATCTTTCGCCATGCAAGCTTCAGGGCGAGATATTTCTCTGAATGTTAATGGGTATAAGATCTTGGGGGCAAATGCAGACTTATCGATAGATAACTTTATTTTAAATGGTAAGATTTTTAATGGAAATTTCTTTGGCTCTGGAATTAAAGCAGATTTTAAAACTTTTCAATTAGGTTCGAGTTTATATTTTGATGTAAATGGAACCTCTGAAGGACCTTTTTCCACCTTGCTTAAACTTCCCGGCTATAACTTCCGGGATCTAAATTCTGGAGGATTTCATGAAACAAACTTTTATTTTAGTTCGCCACTAAAAAAAGAATTTTCATTACTAGATAAAAACTCTCAGTTGGAGGTTACTACAAAGATAGAAAAAGGAAAATTAAATGTCTCAAATTTTGGATTTAACTTAACTAATATATTTTCAACAATAAATTATGATAATAAAACAGGGTTTAAAGAGGGTTATGTTTCTTTAAAAGTTAATTCTATCCCTATTATTCTCGATTTAGATCCAGAGAATGCAGGCAGAGGGTATAGTTTTTTTTCTTCTAAGAATTCATTTCAAATCAAAAATTTATTTCCAATTAGTTTAAGAGATTCAATCTCAGGCACTTCAGTAACAGCAATTCAGGTTGCTGTTCCATCTTTGATTAGAGGTCAGGATATAAAGAAATCATACTTAGAGCTTTCCTCTAACCTCAATGGAACTGAGATGAACTTTCCTGATCCTTTTTTCAAGTCTAAAGAAGATTCAGCAGACCTTAACATACTATTTTATCCCTCATACAGTAATGAATACTCAAGGCTCCAATTTAAACTTGGAGATATTATCAGAGGAAAATTAAACCTCTTTAACGGTACAGCAGAGGGATTTATTATCGCAGGAAAAGAAAAGCAATCGATCAGCACTGAGAGTGGAAAGATTTCTCTTATAGGGAATATTGATAAGCTTGATTTATCTATTTTTTCTCTTCTTGGAAAATCTGTTGATAATAAATTTTCAGATATAGATATTAAAAAGCTTCAAATAAATGAGGTATCTTTATCAAATTTTTATCTTCCAAAAACAATAATCAAATCTAGAAATTCTAATCAGTTCCTCGAGTTGATAGTTTCCAATGATAGTTTGTCTGGAAGCCTTTATCTTCCGAAGAAAACTAACCAAGTTCCAATAATTGATCTTGATTACATAAATTTGAATTTTTCTGAATCAACATCAGGTTCATCTTTCTTAGATTTGTACAAAAATTTATCAATGCCATTGAAGTTTAAAACAGATTCTTTAGTAATCAATTCCTTTGAATTTGGAAACTGGGCATTTGAATTATCTAATTCAAATTCTTCCTTTATCTTGGATGAAATTAACGGAACGTATGGAAAATGGGGTCTTACAAAGAATAAGAATAATGTTTCGAGATTAAATATTACAAAAAATAAATTGGGCTGGAATACTAATTTAGAATCTAAAATTTATTCTGGATCCCCAGAAAAGGCCTTTAAGCAAATAGGAATAGAGCCTAACTTTGAAATGGATACAATTTTTGTAGAGACAAATGTGTCTTGGCAATCTTTACCTTGGGAATTTGATTATGCAGAAGTACTTGGTGACGTGTATATTGAAGTTGAAGGATTGTTAATTAAGAATAGAGAAGATCTCCAAGCTCAAAATAATATTCTTAGATTGGTTAATATATTTAATGTAACTGATTCCTTTGAGAAGGTAACAAATTTAGATTTCAGAAAATTATACAAATCGGGTTTCAGTGCCGACAATGTGAAAGGAGACATGTTGCTGACTAAGGACTCCATTAGATTGCAAAAGCCTTTGATATTTAAAAGTGGATCTAGCGAGTTTAAGTGGAAAGGAGTTATTGGAAGGGACCAAAAAGGTTACCTAGATAGTCTTGCCTTGGAGGTTACTATGACTTTACCTATTAGGGAGTATCTTCCAGCATATGCTTTTTTATTAGGAGGCCCTATAACTGCCGGCGTAGTTTACATTGCTGGTAAGGCATTTGAGAGAAACTTGGACCAAATAAGTTCTGGATCTTGGTCCATTACTGGAACATTACAAGATCCAAAAACAGACTTTAATGGCTGGTTCGAGGAATCTGATTAATAATTTATATAAAATACCTTTCTCTTGAAGATGGTATTTGAAGTTCGAGTCTGTATTTTGCAATAGTTCTTCTAGATAAAATTACACCGAAGTTATCTTTAAGAGCAAATTTAAGATTTTCATCGCTAAGAGGGTTAGATTTATCTTCATTTTGGATTATTTGCCCCAACAAAATTTGCAGATCCTCTCCTGTGACATCTTTACCTTCTTTGTGTTTATTTATTCTCCGCTCTAACAATGCAATTAATGGAATTACTTTATCTGGCAGTTGAATATATTTATTTCTAACAATCCTAGACACTGTTGATGTGCTTAATTCAAGTTTATCTGCTATTTCTTTATTTGATATTGCTCTTTTTCCCGCTTTACCATTTAGAAAATTCTTTTGAGCCTGGACAATAAATTCTGAGACTACCAGAAGTGTTTGTTGTCGCCTTTCCAAACCATTTAGAAAAGACTTAGAAGAAATAGTTTTCTCATTCTCTATAGAATTTACTTTACTCTTAACTATCTCTAATAATTCTTTAGACATAAATTCATCATTCAAAGAAACTTGCCATTCGTTTTTATCTTTTATAGCTACTAGATCCGGTCTTATATAATTTTGTGTAGTACTTCCAAAACTACCTGTTGGATTTAATGATAATTTGTCTAAATTCTTTTTTATCTTGTGAGGTAATTGATGGATTTCAACTTTTCCATCTATCAAATTTTCAAGGGTTTCTTTCAAGGTTATCTTTTCTCCATTACTAAGCTCTAAATTTTCTATTTGTATGAATAAAGATTCATTAATATTTCTAAAAGCACAGCCTGGCGGTTCAAAATTTTGAATAATTTGAAGCACCTTATCTATATCTTGATCGGAAATATTCTTTTGAAGGTCTTCAAAAACTATACTTTTTATATCTTCATAATTTATTTCGGGATCTAATCTTCCATTACTTTCCACTGAGTCTATTAGATATTCTCCGATAAGGTTTTCAGCTTCATCAAACGGTGTAAGCTCAAGTTGCTGTAAAAGTTTCTGTCTAATGTCAGAGTCTAGTTCTCCTGAGAGGATATTTTGATAATCATTACCCTGGTATAGTACATTTTTGTATCTATCTATAAGATATTCATCTTTGAAATGAGCAATTTTCTTATCATCCTCATCAAAATAGTCTTCTATGAGATCATTTAATTTTGAACTTATTTCAAAACCACTTAATGATAATAGTTTAATTTGATTACCAAGGCTGGCAGTTATCTTTACGGAAAGCTTTTGTTTTTGTCTTAAACTTTGTTTCACAATTCAGTATCAAAATCTTGACCAAGATAAACTTCTTTTACCAGTTTATCATTGGCTATTTCTGAAGGATCTCCATTCGCTATAATTTTACCCTTATTAACGATAAGTACCTGCTTACATATATTCATGGTATCCCGAACATTATGGTCACTTATTAAGACACCAATTCCCTTTTTATTCAAACTATGGATTGTTTCTTTAAGATCTGAAACAGCTATTGGATCTATGCCGGCAAAAGGTTCATCCAGAAGAATAAACTGAGGGTTTGAAGCAACTGATCTAGCTATTTCAGTTCTTCTTCTTTCGCCACCTGATAACTTTATCCCGAGTGTGTTTGACAATTCAACCAAACCAAAATCTCCCAATAGTGAATCAAGTTCCCTTTGCCTTTCTTTATGATTTAAATCTTTTCTTTGTTCTAAAGCTGAAAAAATATTGGCTTCAACCGTTAGTCCTCTGAATATTGATGATTCCTGAGGGAGGTAAGTGAGTCCAAGTGAAGTTCTTTCAGAAATAGACTTTTGATTAAGTTCTTTTCCCGACAGATAAATTTTTCCCGAGTCAATTGCTACTAGACCCGCGATCATATAAAAAAGAGTGGTTTTGCCTGCGCCGTTTGGTCCTAAAATTCCAACAGTCTCTCCGCTAGTTATTTTGAAAGATATTCCATCAACAATAGCTTTTTTATCATAAGTTTTGTTCAGATTTTCAACGACAAGATTCATGACTTATTCTCAATACTAGAATTTATAGATTTAAGGATTTTATTGAGACTGTAGTCATAATGGATTAGATCAGATTTGATTATAAATCCATCTTGATCTAAGAAAGCTTCTTCTTCGAGGATAATTTTATTGTCTTCAGAAATAATGTAGAGCTTTTTTGCATATCCTTTGCTTATTGACCCTATATCCTTAATTTGGAAAGTACCCTTACTGAATTCTGCACGCAAATTACCAGCTTTTTGCGTTATCTCTACTCCCAAAGATTTAATCTCAAGGTTGTTAAAGTTTGTAAGTACCTCATGCACACTTGAAAATATATCATTATTAAGATTTAAGGTTATTTCCTCAGTAGAGAGAATCAAATTATCTTTTTTATTTAATGCCTCAAGCTCAGCAGAATCTTTAAACTTTATAAATCCAATATCTTTATTGTAAATTGCTTCTTTAGAATAGATATTTACTGATAATTTATTTGAATTCAGCTTGAAATTTGGAATTTGAATAGTAAATTCAGAACTCTTATGAAGGCTAGATCTTGCACCTGTTATAGTGATTTGTCTTTCCGGTGAAGCAACAGAAAAAGATGGTTTGTCTAGAATAGAAATATAATTTTGATGTTCTTGTTCAATGCAAAAACAAAAATTACAGAAAAGGGAAACTAAAATAATAAAAAAATGTTTTGTAATACAGGACATCAAATCAAACCTGATTCAATAAGATCATGCATTCTAATGATTCCTACCAGGGCTTCTTTTTTATCTAGAACAGCTAGCGAATAGATCTTATTAGCTTGCATTATCGCCAAAGCATCAATGGCCAAATCATGAGCTAAAATTGTTTTAGTTTTAGAAGTCATAAAAGTCGAAATCTTTTTTTCCAATGGATTCTTTTCATTATTAAGTGTCCTTCTTAGATCACCATCTGTGAAAATACCTATCAACTTCTTTTTATCAACTATTAGAGCTACACCTAAACCTTTTGAACTGATTTGAATTAAAGTTTCCGAAAGAGTATTCTCTTTTGAGACCAGTGGCAATTCATCGCCTTTAGCCATCAAATCTCCTACAGTAGTAATTAATCTTTTTCCGAGTTTGCCTCCAGGATGAGATTTTGCAAAATCCTCTCTTCCAAATTTCTTAGCTTCCAAAAGAGCTACTGCAATAGCATCTCCTAAGGCTAAGGCCGCAGTGGTGCTTGTAGTGGGTGCAAGATCCAAAGGACAAGCTTCTTCAGATATACCCGTGTCTAAGTTAATCATTGAGTTTTTAGCAATGAAAGAGCTTCTAGAGCCTGTTATAGAGAAGAAATCACAGCCTACGGATTTGAGATAAGGAATTAAATTAATGACTTCTTCGCTTTGACCAGAATGAGAAAAAATTATTACTTTATCACTTTTATTTATTTCTCCTATATCGCCATGCAGCGCTTCACCCGCATTTATAAAACTAGAGTGCGACCCAGTGCTAGAAAGTGTTGCAGAGACTTTTCTTGCTATATGTCCTGATTTTCCAATTCCTATAGTTATTATTTTACCCTTAGTTTTGAGTAACTTATCACACACATCATTGAATTCCGAAGATAAAGTGTCTGACAGATTTTCAAGTCCTTTAGACTCGATTTTAATGGTTTTTCTCGCTGACTTTAGGTGATCAATCTTTTTCATATATGTAAATCTATCTAATAAGCGAAGTAAAGTGAAACAAAGTATGAGCTTAAAAATAACAAGCTAAGTAAGAAACTCGCATTTCTCTGCTTTTTTGAAACAGAAAAAATATAGTAAGCAAATATAAAAGTTATTATGAAGAGAATAAATAATAAGGGTGACCATTCAGAATACGACCAACCTAATGACATTTTTGGATTCATAAATAAACCTGGTATAGCTAAAACGCATAATCCATTGAAAATATTTGAGCCTATTAAAGTCCCAGTAACGGTTTCATATCTCCCTTTTAAGGCTAACGAAACAGATGCAGCTATTTCCGGCAAACTAGTTCCTATTGCTAATACTGTATACCCAATAAATAACTCACCTAAACTAAATTCATCTAATATTTGATTAGCTCCAAAAGTAATTAACCATGCTGCAAAGACAAGAAAGACCAGAGATAGAGTAAGTTTCAAAGATACATATTTAGGTAAATTTATATCATTTTCATTTTCATCAGAAACACCATTTTTATACCAGAAAGAAATGACAAGGATCAGTGAAGTTAAAAGAATTAATGAGGATAAAATATTAAATGGATCGATAGCCATTATTAACCAGATTAATAAACTAGAAATCAATAAAATTAATAAGTTTTTTTGAATTGCTACTTCTTGTTTAATCCTAAATTTTTTTAGAGAAACAATTAGAAGCATAGAGCCAAAAACAAGTGACAGATTAGCTACATTTGATCCAATAACATTACCTATAACCATAGAGCCCTTATTTTCGAGGGAGACAAAGAAAGTTGTAAGCATCTCCGGTGCAGATGTTCCAAAGGCAATTACTGTAGACCCAATAAAGAAAGGAGAGAAACCAAATTCTCTTGCTGCATGAACAGAATATTTTTCTAATTTTTCGGCACTAACCCATATAAGGGCAATGCCCGAACATATTGCTAATAGTGCAATGATCATAATAAATACTTTAGTCCTAAATAAGACTTATACCAGATGGTATAATAGTTACTGACCAAATCAAATCATATTTATCTGTTATGAAAATTGCCCCATTTAAAATTTTTGTATTAATTAACTTATTTATCTCAAGCCTTCAAATCCTTTCAGAGGTAGTCTCTGCTTATGAGTATGCTGAAAGAACTCACAGCAATATAATTGAGATCATTAGGACAAAGAATCAACTCTTTCTTGATAATCCTGATCTCTTTACAAAAGAAATAAGTGATGCGTTTGGACCTATAGTAGATTTTAAAAGAATATCGAGAAACGTAATGGGAAAATATGCCGGAAATGCCACTCCTAAACAATTAGAAGACTTTTCGAAAGTATTTGAAAGTAGTTTGCTAGATACTTATGCCAGCACTCTCGTAGAATTTAAGGATGAAAAAATTAATGTATTACCTCCAACCGGTCCCACAAATTCAAAGACAAAGGCTAGAGTAAATATTGAAATAGTTACCTCATCAAGTACTTACCCTGGGAGGTATAGTATGTATCTAGATAAAGATAATAATTGGAAAATAATAAATATTGAAATTAATGGTATGAATCTTGGAAAGATCTTCAGAAATCAATTCTACTCTCTAATGGAAAAAAATAAGGAAGATATAAACTTAGTGATAGAAAAATGGGTTACCTCAGTTTAGATGGATAAATTATTGATAAGAGGAGGTTCGCCTTTAAATGGAGAGATCTATGCTTCAGGTGCAAAAAATTCCGCATTACCAATCTTGGCTGCCTCTTTATTGGCAGATTCTCCTCTCAAGGTAGGAAACCTTCCTCATTTAAATGATGTAACTACAATGCTCGAATTGTTGGGCTCTATGGGTGTTGATGTAATGTTAAGTGATGAAATGGAAGTTCAAGTTGATACCTCTAATATTAAAAATCTCAATGCACGTTATGAACTAGTCAAAACAATGAGAGCATCAATTCTTGTTCTGGGACCTCTATTGGCAAGGTTTCAGCAAGCTTCAGTTGCTCTTCCTGGAGGTTGTGCAATAGGAAGTCGTCCTGTAAATCTTCATATAGAGGCTATGCAGGCAATGGGTGCAGAAGTGAGTATTGTAGATGGAAATATCAAGGCAAAAGTTGATGGGCGTTTGAAAGGTGCAAGAATAATATTTGAACCAGTAAGCGTCACAGGAACAGAAAATGTGATTATGGCAGCGAGTTTGGCTGAAGGTGTCACAACTATCGAAAATGCTGCTAGAGAGCCTGAAGTAATGGATTTAGCAAATTGTCTTATACAAATGGGTGCAAATATTAAGGGTGCAGGAACTGACGTTATTACGGTAGAAGGAGTTGATAAACTAGAAGGTGCAACATTTAGTGTTATGCCTGATAGAGTTGAAGTAGGGACTTATCTCACCGCAGTTGCTATGACTGGTGGTTCAGTAAAAATAAAATCTGCTAAACCTCAATTTCTTTCATCGGTTATATTGAAACTGGAAAGTTGCGGCGCCATTATTAGTCAAGGTGAAGATTGGGTTGAAATTAAAATGGATGCCTCCAGACCACAGGCAACAAGTTTAACTACAGGACCTTATCCTTCTTTTCCAACAGACATGCAGGCTCAATTTGTGTCTCTAAATTCTATTGCCAAAGGAAATTCGACAGTTACTGAAACTGTTTTTGAGAATAGATTTATGCATGTTCAAGAAATAGCAAGAATGGGTGGCAATATAACCCTTAAAGGCAATACGGCAGTAATTGGAGGAATAAATAAATTAAAAGGAGCTCCTGTAATGGCAACAGACTTAAGAGCATCAGCTAGTTTGGTCTTAGCAGGTCTTGTAGCAGAGGGAGATACTACAATTGATAGGATTTATCATATTGACAGAGGTTATGAAAGAATAGAAGAAAAGCTGAAAATGTTGGGAGCCGATATTGAAAGAATATCTTAAAGATAACTGTGAATAAATCTAACTCATTGATAATAGCTTTGCCTAAGGGAAGAGTGTATGAAGACTTCATACCATTGCTAGAAAAAACTCGGTTCGCCATAAAGGATGATGTAAAGAAATCAAGAAAGATGTTGCTGGATACGAAACATCCTAGTGTAAAAGTATTGATCATAAGAGGATGGGATGTACCCACATACATTACTTCTGGCGCTGCCCACATAGGCATTGTTGGGAAAGATATCCTCATGGAAAAGGAAGAAGAGGAGTTTGTGGAATTGGCGGATCTTGGTCTTGGTAAGTGCAGATTATCTTTGGCAGGTTATGAAGACGTTCTCACAGGTTCTGCAAGATTAAAAATAGCTACTAAATATCCAAAGAGCTCAACGAAATTTATGAATTCTATTGGAATACAACCTGAAATAATTTATCTAAATGGCGCACAAGAAATAGCTCCTGTACTTGGTTTGTCAGATGCAATTATTGACTTAGTGGATACTGGCAAAACTCTTACTGCTAATGGTCTTAAAGAAATTAAAATCATTGCAGATATTTCTACTAGATTAATTGCCAACAAAGCTTCAATTAAAACAAAAGCTACAATTATTAATGAGATTATGGAAGCACTGAAATAATGTTAATTTTTAATCAGTTAGATACAAAAGAAAGTTCATTCTCAAAAAGTTTTAATGCTTATTTGGCTGAAAGGAATAAGGTTTCTGGAGAAGTTTCTCAATTGGTTTCAGAAATTATTCTAAAAATCAGAAGCAAAGGCGATAATGCCTTAAAAGACTTAACGAAAGAATTTGATGGCTTTGATTCTGATGTTTTTAAAATTTCAAGAAAAGAAATTGATCAAATATTAAAAAGTTGTGACAAAGATATTTTGAAGTCTCTCGAGTATTCTTTTGAAAAAATACTTAATTATCAATCGCAATGTTTTGCCTCTTTAAATCTGGAGAATACAGATGATGAGATAACCCGAAAGTTTAGGGTTATAGAATCTGTAGGTATTTATGTACCAGGAGGTAAGGCCTCTTATCCTTCGACTGTATTAATGGGAGCTGCACCGGCTATAGCCTGCGGTGTAAGTGATATTTCAATAACTTCTCCTGCACAAAATGGAATACTAAATTCACTGACAATAGCTGCAGCAAAAGTTGCAGGCATAGAAAAAATTTACAGGATTGGTGGAGCTCAGGCAATTGCAGCTTTAGCTATCGGAACAGATCAAATATCTAAGGTGGATAAAATAATTGGACCAGGAAATATATTTGTAGCTGAGGCAAAAAAACAACTTTTTGGCGAAGTTGGTATTGATTCAATTGCCGGTCCCTCCGAAATTCTTATCCTCGCAGATAGCTCTTCAAATCCAGAAACAATAGCTTGGGATCTTATGGCTCAATCTGAACATGATTCAGATGCATCTGGAGTTTTGATTTCAGATAGTGATGACATAATAGCTAATGTAAAAGAAATCATATCGTCTGAAATAGATTCACTTGAAAGATGTACAATTATTAAAGAATCAATCAGCTCAAATGGACTGATAATTAAAATCGATAATTTTTCTGAAGCTAAACAATTAGTAAACAAGATTGCGCCTGAACATTTGCATATAGCTTTTGATCACATTAATTTTCAAGATGAAAATTCATTAATAGCTGGCTTGATTCTTAAAGGTGAGAATTCTGCCAACTCCTTTTCTGATTATATTCTAGGTCCTAGTCACATACTTCCAACTAATTCATCTTCTAGATTTAGCTCACCTTTATCAGTGGAAGACTTCATAGTTAGTTATAGCTATGTTTCCCTCGACAGGGAAAAGAATATCAAACAATTTAATGAATATATTGACCATACTTCAAAGATAGCAAAAGCCGAGGGATTAACCGCACACGCTATAGCTGCAGAGAAAAGATTTAAAAATTAATCTGCCTGTCCAGTTATCAAGGCTAAATTTATGATATCCGAGCCTCTTTTTACCTCAAGGAGTATTTCCTCTCCTGGTTTAGACCTCGCAAATGTTTTATATAAATTATCATAAGAAGGACTTTCTGAATTTATTGAATTGATAACATCACCTTTCATAAGACCGCTTCTGTAAGCTGGGCCATTTTCTACTACTTCTGAAATCATTAGTTGACCTTTTCTTAAGAGATTTAGCCTCTCAATACTAAAACCTAACCAACCGCGTCTCACTTCACCATACTGAATTAAATCACTAATGATTTCCAAGGCAATCGTCGAAGGTATAGCTAAGCCTATTCCTTCTGAGCCTCCACTGGACGACCTCATAAGTGTATTAATACCAATTAACCTTCCTTTTGAATCTATTAATGCGCCTCCTGAGTTCCCTCTATTTATCGAAGCATCAGTTTGAATATAATTTGAATAAGGATTATCAAACTCTCTACCTGTTGCGCTAACAATTCCCATACTTACCGATTGGCCAAGTCCATAAGGATTGCCTATAGCAAGTACGATATCACCAATATTCAATTTATCTGAATCCTCAATTTCTATAGAGGGAAATAAATTTTTATCATCTTGAATTTTTAAAACTGCCAGGTCGGTTCCTTTATCAATGCCAATCAACTGAGCGATAAATTTACGACCATCGTATAATTCTGTTGTCACCCGAAGGGAGTTATCTCCAACCACATGTTGATTTGTTAAAATATAACCATCAGAACTCAGAATAACCCCTGACCCTAGACTTGTTTTTACCTGTTGTCCTTTATTATTGAATATAGAATTAAATCTCCTTTGAGTGGTTAATTGTTTATCCATGATTTGCTCGCTATAGATGTTTACTACAGCCGGCGAGGCTTTTTCTACTGCATAGTTGTAGGAAAAAGCTGCATTACTTAATTCCTCATTAATAGATTTACTATCGTCATTTAAAAACAAAACCGTGATTACGAAACCTATTGAAGCACCTATAAGTGAAAAAATAGAAAAATTAAATATTGATTTAGCTTTACTCATATAATTTTTAAATAATTATTCTCATTATCAAACCTTACAATGCTTAAAATACATCGTAAATTTATAAACTTCTAGTTGAATATGACCGGTGTAAGCATTAAAATGCGCCCGCCTGCGCATTTAGTCAAGAAAACAAATTAATGAGAACAGAGAGTTATAAAAGAACAGATATTGAAGAATCCTGGATCATAATAGATGCAACAGGAAAAACTCTTGGTAGGTTTGCTAGCAAGATCGCAGATATTCTGTCAGGTAAAAACAAGCCTGAATTCACCCCAAATGCTGATTTAGGTGACTATGTAATTGTTATTAATGCTGGCGAAATTAATGTCACCGGTAAGAAATTAGATCAAAAAGTATATTATAGGCATTCAGGTTACCCAGGAGGAATAAAATCTAAACCTCTGCGTAAAGTAATCGAAGAAACACCAACAGAAGCTATAAAAAGCGCCGTCAAGGGGATGTTACCAAAAAGTAAACTTGGCAGACAAATGCTTACTAAACTAAAGGTTTATAGTGATGAAAATCACCCTCATTCAGCTCAAAAACCAATCAGAATAGAATTATAGGAAAATAAATTGGAACAAATTATTACAGTCGGTAGACGAAAAAGATCAACGGCAAGGGTGTTTCTCCAGAAAGGTTCAGGCGAAATAACTGTAAATAAGAAAAAACTTGAAGTTTATTTCGGAAGAGAAGTTGCTCAAATGGTTGTTAAGCAACCCTTGGTTTCAACGGAATTATCGGAAGGTATTGATGTTAAAGCTACAGTTTCAGGTGGGGGTAGCTTCGGTCAAGCAGGAGCAATAAGACTTGGAATTGCTCGAGCTCTTGTGGAATATGATGAGACATTGAAACCCATCCTGAAAAAGGAAGGGTTTTTAACTAGAGATTCAAGAAAAGTTGAAAGGAAAAAAGTAGGTCTAAGAAAAGCCAGAAAAAGACCACAATACTCAAAAAGGTAATATGCAGCCAAAATCTCCTCCTAACCCAGGAAGAAGAAAATTTCTAATAAGCGCAACATCTGCTGTCGGTGCAGTGGGCGTCGCTGGTGCCGTAGTTCCTTTTATCAGTGCTTTTAACCCCAGCGCAGCAGCTGAAGCAGCTGGAGCTCCAGCTGTCGCTGATATAGGAAAATTAGCTCCAGGAGAAATGATTATTGTTGAATGGAGAGGAACTCCAATCTACGTAGTAAAGCATTCAGATGAGTCGATAAAGGAAATCGATAAGAATTTAGAGAGACTTGCAGACCCAAACTCCGAAACCCAGGTTCAACCTGATTACGCAAAAAATAAATATAGATCAAGAAAACCCGGCATATCTGTTTTATCAGCAGTTTGCACACACCTTGGTTGTGCTCCTAAATATTATCCTCAACTAGGAGTTGTAGATTTTGATTCCGATTGGCAAGGAGGATTCTTTTGTCCTTGTCATGGTTCAAAGTTCGATTTGGCTGGAAGAGTTTACGCAGGAGTTCCTGCCCCTGATAATTTAGCTGTGCCCCCACATTATTTTAAATCTGATGATATCTTAGTCATTGGAGAAGACGGAGATGTAGCGTAATGGTCACAAAATTAATGAACTGGTTCGATGATAGATTGCCTTTAACCGCAACTATAGAAAGACACCTAACAAAATATCCTGCCCCAATAAATATGAACATATGGTACCTAGCAGGAGTACTTCTTGTTGTAGTGCTTGTAATACAACTTGCATCTGGTATCTGGCTCTTAATGAATTATGAACCAACAGCTGAAGGCGCTTTCGCCTCTATCCAATACATCATGAGAGATGTTAAATACGGCTACATAATAAGATACATGCATACAACAGGAGCATCTGCTTTCTTTGCATTGATATTTTTGCATATGTTCCGTGGAATGATGTATGGCTCTTATCAAAAACCAAGAGAGCTTTTGTGGGTTTTGGGTTGGATTACCTACTTCTTACTCTGCGCACTCGGATTTACTGGATATGTCCTTCCCTGGGGACAAATGTCTTTTTGGGCAGCTCAAGTAATTATGTCTCTTTTCGGATCGATTCCTTATATCGGAGAAGATTTACTCACGTGGATAAGAGGTGACTATCTTATTTCAGGTATAACACTAAATAGACTTTTTGCTTTTCATGTTGTTCTCTTGCCTTTAGCATTGATAGCCGTTGTATTTGTTCATATATTGGCGCTTCATGAAGTTGGTTCTAACAATCCAGATGGAGTGGATGTCAAAAAATTCAAAGATGCTGATGGTGTTCCTTTAGATACAAAACCATTTTTTCCCTATGATGTCATGCATGATTTATATGCAATTGGTGTATTTTTAATCTTTTTTGTGGCAATTATGTTCTTCTATCCAGATGGGGGTGGGTATGTAATTGAATATGTTAACTATGAAGCAGCTGATAACTTAAAGACGCCTGAGCATATTGTTCCTTCCTGGTACTATACTCCTTACTATGCAATGTTGAGAGCAGTTACTTTTCCTTTATTTGGATTGACCGCGAAATTCCTTGGATTTGTTGTAATGGCTGCAGGAATTGCAATTTTTGTAGCTCTACCATGGTTAGATAGAAGCCCAGTAAAATCAATTAAATATAAGGGTATCTATAGCAAATTCTTCTTGGCTTTATTTGTTGTTAGTTTCTTGGTACTAGGCTATCTCGGTGCAGTACCATCTACACCTGCAAGAACAATTGCTGCACAAATATTCACTGTATGTTACTTTGCTTACTTTCTATTAATGCCTATATATTCGAAATACGAAACATGTAAACCTGTGCCTGAAAGGGTGCAATTGGGATGAATAAAAAAACTCTAATTCTCACCATTTTTGTAATAATTGCAGCTAGTTTGGGTTCTTTAAAAGTTCATGCTGCAGCTGGAGCTGCTTGTGGCAGTTTTCTGTCAGAGGATGGCCTCACAAAGGGGGAATGCAAAGAGGCATATATCAATGCAAAGGATAAAGCTTCACTTCAAAGAGGAGCACAAGTCTATATGAATTACTGTTTAGGCTGCCATTCTTTGAAATACGCAAGATACAAAAAGGTGTCTGAAGATTTGGAAATACCACTTAGCATGTTCCAAGAAAATCTGATGTTTGGTGATCAGAAGATGGGAGATTTAATCCAAGTAGGAATGGATCCCAAAGAAGCAAAAGAATGGTTTGGAAACGCACCCCCGGATTTAACCCTTGAAGCTGGTTTAAGAGGACCTGACTGGATATATACTTACCTTACAAGCTTCTATATTGATGAATCAAGACCCTTGGGTGTGAATAACAAGGTTTACGAAAATGTTGGAATGCCTCATGTTCTAATTGATATGCAAGGAACTCCTAGATCAATATGTAAACAAATTCCTGCACTTGCAGATAATGGCGGCATAAAGCAGGATCCCCTAACTGGTTTGCAGCTTACAGAAGAAAAATGTGGTTTTCTCCAGGTTGATAATGGCACAGGTGAAATGAGTCCCGAGCAGTTTGATAAGACTATGCTAGATCTCACTAACTTCTTAGCTTACATGACTGATCCACTGAAGGTTGAAAGAGAGACTATTGGAACTTATGTTTTACTGTATCTCTTTATTTTTACAATGCTTAGCTATCTTCTCTATAGAGAATTCAAGAAAGATCTTCACTAATTTCGCTAAATAGGAGTTTTTATGGTTTCACTTAGTAATAGAACGTCAATGGCACTTTTCTCAGATCCAATGGATCATTATAGCCACAGAGTAAGGATAGTTATGGAAGAAAAGGGCGTTACTAGCGAAATTATTGATTCTGATACTAATGATTTAAGTGATGAGATTCTAGAAGTAAGTCCTTATGCAGAATTACCTGTTCTGGTTGATAGAGATGTTTGTTTATATGACTCTTTGATCCTAATGGAATACTTAGATGAAAGGTTCCCTCATCCACCACTTCTGCCTGTGTATCCTGTCTCAAGAGCACACATTCGATTATTCATCCAAAGAATAGAAAAAGATTGGTGTGAGATATTTGACGAGTTAATTCAAGGAAATCAAACGGAGGCTAAAGCTAAGAAATTACGTACCGAATTAAAATCTCAAATATTGGGAATGTCTCAAATACTCAAAGAAAAGCCTTATTTTATGTCAGATGAATTCAGCCTTGTTGATTGTTGCATAGCTCCTATTCTTTGGAGACTTCCATTAATTGGTATAGAGCTTCAAAAAGATTCTAAAACTAAATCTATTTATGAGTATATGCAAAGAGTTTTCACAAAATCTTGTTTTATCAATAGTTTGTCTGAGCTTGAGAGAGATATAAGGTCTACTTAGTATTTTTATAATACCTTAATTCCTTTATCAGTTATCTCAAATAGATAAGGTGATCTTTTATACTTTTTTCGATCCAGACTTATTTTTCCAGTGAGACCTTTGTAGATAAAGTTTTTTGAATTTATAGAACCATACCTCAAGAGAATAATTTCAAAAGCATCATAACCAATAGCAAACTCTCTGTTTCTATTTACTTCAGCTATATATTCAGGCATCAGAATGGGCATCATGATAGGCATATCTGAATGAATAGACCCAATAAGATCTTTTTCAAGAGGTTGATACTTTTCATTTGTATTCCAACTATTAAGTATGAAAATATCAAAATCCTTTTCAGATATATAGTCTATCGCTGGCTTTAGATTCCTTGCTTCTTTTAAGTTTAATGATAAGAAAAAGGTATCAATATCCTCACGGCTTCTTGAAATAGCCGTAACTTTCTCAGACAGCCTTCTAGACAATTTTCTAATCCTTTCCTTACTCCTATCAACCAATAGAATTTCAGAGAACATAGTTTGACTAGCTGTTTCATCATTATATGTTTTATAAGTCACGATTTCTTTTTTGTAATCTTTGAGCAAATTAATAATACTATTTTTATCAATATTATTTTTACTATCTATGACAACAAACCTAGAGGAACTTTCTGGAATATTTTGAATTAATTTATTTTTTTCTTCTTCTCTTGAGACTATAAAAGTATTCTCAAATCCAATTTCATCTAAGTTATTTGAGACAAACAAGGTTTTAGCTTTAGGAAGTTTTTTAATACATTCCTTATAAGATTTATCCATTGGCAGATTTGAAACATGAAAAATTATATTGAGATTCGCTTTGTTTTCTTCAATCTTGCATCGAGTATATGTGATGGGTGAGAGAACTATTTTTGGGATATAAGAAATTCTTGAATTATAAAAAAATGAATTTGCAATGAACCCCTGAATCTCTTGCGGCAGTAAAATATTCTTATCTTTCTGAAAGTAAAATATATTTATTGTCTGAGGTAGAGATTTAATTTTGTAGTTAAATTCAGGTTTTTGAATTAGAGTATTTGAAGATTTGCTTTCATTATTTTTTGGTATGGATGAGCATGCGGACACAAGAAGGATGATTAAAATTATGTATATATTTTTCATTTAATTCATGACTAAAAATTTAGGTTCTCTTTATATAGTTTCTACACCCATAGGAAATCTAAATGATATTACATTCAGGGCGATAGAAGTACTTAATAAAGTCCATATTTGTGCTTCTGAAGATACAAGAATATCTAGTGTGCTTTTTAATAAATACAATATTAATACTAAGCTTACCTCTTACCACAAGTTTTCGGAAAAAAGTAAGATAAATAAATTTATAGATGTTTTGAAGTCAGGAAAAGATATTGCCCTTATAAGTGATGCAGGAACTCCTTTAATATCGGATCCAGGTCAATTTTTAGTAGAAGCGGCTATTCAAAATCATATAAAAATAATACCAATACCAGGGGCAACTTCTGTAATTACTGCATTAAGTGTTTCAGGTTTTAAGCTTGAAAGTTTTACTTTTTATGGATTTTTTCCACGAAAATCAAAAGAAAGAAAGGTCCTCTTAAAAAAAATAGCGACGTCTTCTGGCCCATCAGTTTTATTTGAGTCAGGTAGGCGCTTAGAGGAATTATTTGATTCTTTATCTGAAGAACTAAAACCAGACTGTAGAATTTTTGTTGCTAGGGAGCTAACTAAATTACATGAGACTCTTTATAGATCAGAGTTATATAAAATAAAGAAAATTCTTCTTGATTCTGATTTTGGAATGAAAGGAGAATTTGTAATTATCATTGATGGGTATGAGGAAGAGTCTGGAGATATTTTAATTGAAGAAGAGAAAAGAATATTAGGAATTCTTATGGAAAAATTAGATAGAAAATTAGCTCTACAAATTGCGTCTGAAATACTCAAAAAAAAGAGAAATGAAATTTATAAAATAAAAATGAAGAGTTAAACTTCTCTTCAGTTACTTTTATGGATACAATTATTGGGAGTCGGCTAGATAATCGCTCAATATTTTGAGAGGAAAGTCCGGGCTCCATAGGACAAGACGCCAGGTAATTCCTGGGAGACGCAAGTTTACGGAAAGTGCAGCAGAAAATATACCGCCTTTTTAAGGTAAGGGTGAAAAGGTGTGGTAAGAGCACACCGCATATCAGGCAACTGATTATGGCTTGGCAAACCCCGTCTGGAGCAAGACCAAATAGAGGCCCTAATGTTAGTCCTGACAGGGCCAGGGTAGGTTGCTTGAATTTTGTGGTGACACAAAATCTAGATGAATGATTATCCTCGACAGAACCCGGCTTACCGGCTGACTCAGCCCATCACTTCTAATAATTTCTCTCCGTACTTTTTGCGATATTTCATTTGCTAAAAAAAGTGTACTAATTATTGTATTTTTCGCTAGCAATTTACTATAAAGTGTGTAAAAGTGTGTAAAAGTGCAAGATAATGTAACATCTACATATACTTGCTTATAAAGAAATGAGTTTAGGAATATATGGATCGAGCACCCTGACCCTTGATACAAAAGGCAGGATTGTGATACCTGCAAGGTATAGAGAGCTTCTGCGCAAGAGCTGTGAAGGTGAAATAGCTATCACAAAAGATCCTCAATATCCTGCACTAATAATTTATCCGGGAAAAATTTGGAAAGATATTTCACAAAAATTTGAGTTTCTTGGCGGTTTAAATCAAAAAGTAAGATCTATTCAATGGAAAGTTTTAGGCAATGCTTCTGTAACAGAATTTGAAGCAGCTGAAAGAATGACTATTCTTATACCTCAGATTTTAAGAGATTTTGCTGATCTTGCAATTAAGCAACAAGTAGCCCTCATCGGAATGGGTTCAAAGTTTGAATTATGGAATCAAGAAAATTGGGAAAAAAAACAATCTGGTCTACAGATTCCCGGTGAAGACTTAATTGATGATCTTCCACCAACTTTAGAGGAGATACCATTTTGATCAAAGCTAGTCATGAAGCTGTGATGGTGAATGAGGTGCTAGAAAATCTTGTCTTTGAACAAAATGGAAAATATGTCGACTGCACATTTGGTGCAGGTGGCCACTCCTTGGAAATCTTAAAAAAAATTAATGAGTCCGGCACTTTAACCTCGATCGACAAAGATAAAAAAACAACATTTAACTTATCTAAAGATTTTACTCATGACAAAAGGTTCAGATTAGTTAATGATTCTTTTTCTAATCTTAGAAGCCTTTTTGCAGATAAAGAAGTTGACGGGATATTGATAGATCTTGGTATTTCTTCTATACAATTGGATGATCCGAAAAGAGGTTTTAGTTTCCAATCAAATGGACCTTTAGATATGAGAATAGATACGACTAAGGGTCAAACTGCTTCAGAGTGGATAAATACGGCCACAAAAAAAGAAATTGAAGATGTACTATGGGTCCTTGGTCAGGAAAGAGCTTCTAGAAAGATTGCAAGTAAGATTTGCGAAATAAGAGAAAAGAAGCCTATAGAATCAACTAAAGAATTATCTGATCTAATAAGATCTTGTGTTTATACGAGATCTAAAAAACATCCAGCTACAAATTCTTTTAGAGCGATAAGGATGTTAATTAATAATGAGATAGAGGAACTTCAGAAAGTCCTAGAGGCTTCAAGTCATGTTTTATGTTGTGGAGGGAGACTTGCAGTCATAAGCTTTCACTCCATGGAAGATAGAATTGTTAAAAGATTCTTCCAAGGAAAAGATAGAATTGAATCAAATGTGAAATTTCAATATTTAAAGGATAAATTTCTTAAACCAACCCCTAAAGAAATAACTATCAATCCCAGAAGTAGAAGTGCAATCCTAAGAGTCGCAGAAAAGTTATGTTGAATATTAAACTTAAATTATTTTCTATTTCCTTATTAGTCTCTATTTCTTTTTTAAGTTCTTATAAGCTTATTCTGCAAACATATGAGCACAGAACTTTATTTGCAGAATTGGAAAATCTAAGGCTGGAAAAAGAAGAGTTATCTTTTCAATCAAATATCCTGATTGAAGAGGTAAAGTACTATAAGAATCACATTTCCTTAAGAAAATATGCTTCCGAAAAGCTAGGAATGGTTATTCCTAAAGATAAAGATAGAGTTTATCTGACAAGGAGTGCTGATAAATGAGATATCTGTTAATCATATTTTTTGCTTTGCTTGCCAGTTGCTCGGGTCAAAAAGAAGCAAATACTGATTCAATTAATATCAAAATCTCAAAAGAAATAATTTCAAATTTTGATCAGATTGAGCATCAGGTTATAAGTCACTTACAGAATAAAAATAACAAAAGTGAGATTTTCTCTAATTCTTGGGTCTCAGTGATAAAGGCCACCAAAACATTTGATGAAGAATTACATATTGAAGTAAAAGAACACCAACCCATTGCTTTTCTGGATAGGGGTAGGTTTATAACTCAAGAAGGAAAGATAATTTCTCCTGCCGGAGGAAATAAATCTCTTAAATTGGTATCAATCATCGGAAGTGATAATGAATATTTATCACTCCTTGATAGTATTTTTTTACTTCAAAATATATTAAATCTCAAAGGAAATTCTCTCATTAGAATTGAGCATAGAGGGTCAGGTTTTATTGAGGCGATTGATAATGAAAGTGTGATGTACAGATTTAACAAAGAGGATTTCCGGGTTCAGCTCGAGCGTCTCGAGGAACTTATACTGTTCGAGCTGAACTCAGGAATTAATGATGATATCAGATATATAGATTTGAGGTATAAAAATGCTATTGCTTTAGGCAATAAGAATATGGAGAAATCAATATGAGTAATGTAAGTAGGAATGAAATGCTGGTTGGTGTAGATATTGGAACTTCGAAAGTGGTTGCAATTGTTGCCGAGGCAAGAGGAGGTCAACTAGAAATTATTGGTCTAGGAACACATTCTTCGAAAGGATTAAAAAATGGAGTTGTCGTAGATATAGATTCCACAACAATAGCTATAAAAAAATCTATAGAGGAAGCTGAAAATATGGCAGGGTGTCATATTGGTTCTTGCTACGTAGGGATATCAGGTAGTCACATAAGAGGTCTTAATTCAGAGGGAGTCGTACCAATTAGAGATGGAGAGGTGAAGTTCACAGATGTAGATAGAGTTATTGAAACTGCTCAAGCTATGGCAATCCCTGCAGATCAAAGATTACTTCATGTTCTTCCTAGAGATTACATTATAGATAAACAAGATGGTATTAAAGAGCCTCTAGGGATGGCAGGTTCTAGATTAGAGGCAAAAGTTCATTTAGTAACATGTAGTGAGAATTCTTCACAAAATATTCATAAATGTATCAGCGCATCTGGCCTAGATGTGGAAGCATTTGTTTTAGAGCAATTGGCTTCAAGTTACTCGGTTCTAACAGAAGACGAGAGGAACTTGGGAGTCTGTCTTATTGATATTGGTGGGGGAACAACTGACATAGCAGTTTTTGTGGATGGCTCTATTTGCTTTACCGATGTTATACCGATAGCTGGAGATCATGTCACAAATGATATAGCTCAAGCTTTAAGAACACCACCTTCCCAAGCAGAAACAATAAAACAACGATATGGATGTGCAGTAAGCTCAATGACTAGACCTGAAGAAATAATGATGGTTCCGGGTATGGGTGGAAGGCCTGAAAGAGAACTTTCTAGACAAGCTTTAGCTGATGTCTTGGAGAGAAGATATGTAGAGATATTTAGTATGGCTCAACAAAAATTGAGCTTAAGTGGTTTCGATGAGCTGATACCTGCAGGAATAGTTTTAACAGGAGGGGCCTCAAAAGTTGAAGGTGCTACTGAGTTAGCAGAGGAAATATTCCATTCTCCAGTAAGGATGGGATCTCCACATTCAGTAGATGGTTTTTCCGAAATAATAAATAACCCAGTTTATGCAACTTCAGTCGGCTTACTACTTTACGGACAAAAGCAAATGCAAGAAGATCATTTAAATTATATTCATAGAGACAAGAATATCTTGAATAGAATTTCTAGATGGTTTGGAGGAAATCTTTAGTACTTAATTAAAAGAGAGGTTAATTATGAGTGAGTGGGAAATAATCGAAGAAATAAAAGAGAATGCTTCAATTAAAGTTATAGGAGTCGGTGGGGGAGGAGGCAATGCTGTTCAGCATATGGTTGAATGCGGCATTGAAGGTGCTGAGTTCATATCTATAAATACTGATAAGCAGGCTTTAGATAAAAACGACGCGAGCACTAAATTAATATTAGGGAAGGAAATAACTGATGGCTTAGGAGCAGGCGCAAATCCGATTATTGGAAGGGAGGCAGCGCTTGAAGACAGAGATAAATTGAGAGATATGCTCAAAGGGACCGATATGGTTTTTGTAACGGCAGGTATGGGCGGAGGAACAGGAACTGGAGCTGCTCCCATAGTCGCTCAGGTTGCTAAAGAACTTGGTATTCTTACTGTTGCTGTGGTAACGAAGCCATTTGAGCTTGAAGGTGCTAAGAGAATGAAGATTGCTCAAGAAGGTATAAAGGAGCTTGTTGAGGAGGTTGATTCTTTGATTACTATACCCAATCAAAAATTACTTGAAGTTCTTGGAGAAGATTGCAGTATGCTTGAGGCATTTAAACAAGCTAATGATGTTCTTGGTGGGGCAGTTAGAGGAATATCAGACATTATTATTAGACCAGGCTTAATAAATGTTGATTTTGCAGACGTAAAAACTGTAATGTCTGAAAAAGGAACAGCTATGATGGGTACAGGTACTTCAAGTGGTCCGGACAGAGCTAGAATAGCTGCAGAACAGGCTGTAGCAAGTAAGCTTTTAGAGGATATTAGTTTAAAAGATGCAAAAGGTGTTCTAGTAAATATTACCGCTGGTCCTGACTTATCTTTGGGTGAAATTAAGGCCGTCGGTGATTGTATAAATAGTTTTGCTTCTCCTGAAGCGATAATTGTTACTGGAACAGTTTTAGATGAATCTTCTGCGAATGATCTTACGGTTACAGTAATTGCTACTGGTCTAAATTCTTCAGTACAAACAGCATCTAATAAACCTGAAAGAGTGAGAGTTGTGAGTGAAAGGCAACCTTTACCATTAAGCGATGCTGCAAAGCAGTTACTTGATAACCCTCCCTCAATAGAAAAAGCTGTGAAAAAGGCATCTAATGAAGACGAATATCTTGATATACCGTCATTTGTAAGAACTCAGTTAGATTAATTAGGAGATTATGTCTACAAGGATTCTCTATTCTTCGGGAAGAATAGTTTCTATCCAATTAATTATCCTTATAGGATTCCTGTCTCTTTTGGGCAGATTAATTTATCTTCAAATTTATCAAGATATTTTTTTAGATGATCAAGTTTTTAATAGATTAGATTCCCAATATTCTCTTTTGGCCCCTCGAGGAAAAATATTAGATAGAAATGGTAATGTTTTAGCTCTTGATATAAAAGGATATAGTGTTGGAATAGATCTAGAGAAATTTAAATTCGAAGAGGAAACAATTACTTTTCTTTCGGAGCAGTTAGATAAAGATTTTTTTAGTCTTTCAAATATACTTTATGGAAAGACTTCTGGTTACAAAGAGATAAGCAGAAATATCAATTTAGAGACAAAAGAAAAGCTAAAAGAAAAAAAGATACCTGGTGTATATTTTAGGGAAAATTTAAGAAGGAGTTATCCTGAGAGAAATATAACATCACATGTTGTTGGTCTAACTGATATCGATAGAAAAGGTATTCAGGGAGTTGAATTAATCTTTGATAACGAACTGCGCGGTGAAGAGGGAAGCTTCGAAGGTATTAAGGGTGCAAAAAATACTAAGCTCGAAGGAAAAAGGGTTGAAGCTGTTTCTGGTAAAAATATCACATTAACTATTGATATCAATATTCAGTCCATTGCCTATCACCAATTAAATGAGGCAATAAAAGAAAACGATGCGAAGGCAGGATCTATAGTCGTAATAGAGCCAAAGTCAGGTGATATATTAGGATTAGTTAACTACCCTTCTTTTGATCCTTCTAATAGAAAAAATTTAGTGGATATGTCTAAATTGAGAAATCGAGCAACAATAGATATATTTGAACCTGGTTCAGTTTTAAAGCCGCTTGCGATGTCTGCTATATTAGAATCAGATAATCTACCCAAAACTGCTAAAATAGATACATCGCCTGGCTGGATAGAGTATCAAGGCTTCAAAACAAGTGACTTTAAGGATTACGGAACACTGAGCCTTTCTCAGATTATTTCCCTTTCTAGTAATGTCGGAATGGTAAAGTTATGTCAATATCAAGATATAGAACACCTCACAAGTTATTATAAAAAGTTTGGTATTGGGCGTTATCCTACTTCAATCATGCTTCCTGCTAGAGAGGGTTTCCTTCCACATTCATCTCAATTTACATTGAGAGATAAAGTTAGCTCTTGTTACGGATATGGAATGACTTTGTCTGCGCTCCAAATTGCACAAGCTTACTCAGTATTTGCAAATGAGGGAAACTTCATTGAGCTAAATTTATTTAAAGACCATGGTTTTGATGAACCCCTGCATGAAAAAGTCTTACAAAAGGAAACTAATGACATTGTTTTAGGTATGCTTGTTGAGACTGTAAACTCTTCTGACGGAACTGCCTCTAAAGCCAGACTGCAAGAGAAGATAGTTGCAGGTAAAACTGGTACTGCGAAAGAGAGTCTAGAAGAAGAAACTACTTATTCAGCAACATTTGCCGGATTTGTGCCTCATGATGAACCTGAATTACTTGCAGTTGTTGTGCTAAATGGTCTATCTGGAGAAGACTATTCAGGTGGAAGGGTCTCTGCTCCTGTATTTTCAAGATTAATGCAGCAGATATTTATGTTACAAGATTTAAAAATATAAATGTATTCTTCAAATTTCTTACAAGAACTGAAAGATTTAGAAAATTTTAAAGATATTAAGATTAGAAGTATCCACTTGGATAGCAGAGAGGTAAAACAGGGAGGTTTATTCTTTGCAATAAAGGGTCATGATAAGGATGGTAGCGATTTTATTTCCTCAGCTTTATCAAATGGAGCCTCGCTTGTCATTTCGGATACATACCAAAAACATCAGGAAAGAGTAATTTATTTTGAAGAACTTAAAAAATATATTGGTATTTTTGCATCAAGGTTTTATAACTCTCCAAGTTCAAAAATAAAATCCATATGTGTTACTGGTACAAACGGAAAAACTACCGCTGTTGAAACTTTTGCAAATATGAGTAATTTACTTGGCTATAAATCCGGTTTTATGAGTTCGATAAATTTTTCTAAAGATGGATTAATATTAGAGAAATCAGATCTAACTACCCCTGATGCCATCAAAATACATAAAAATATTAATGATTCATTAGAATCTGATGCTATTTACATTGCCATGGAGGCATCTTCTCATGGCTTAGAACAGGATAGACTAATTGGCCTTGATATCGATTATGCTATATTGACAAGCTTTTCGCATGATCATTTAGATTATCACGGCGATATACAAAGTTATCAATCAGCAAAAGAAAAATTATTTTTAGATTTAAATCCAAAAAAAAATATAGTCTGCATAGATAGTTCTTTCGGCAAAAAACTTCACTCAAAACTTTTAAAAAATGATAAGGAAACTTACAGCATATCTATAAAAGAAAATGCTGATTTTCATGCTTCATTTGAGAAATCACCAATTGGATTGAAGGTTAATTTAAAAGCTTTCGAGAAAAATCTTACCTTTGAACTAAAAACATTCTCAAGATATCTTGCTTCAAACATAATATGCTCAATGGCTGTTTTGATCTTGGATGGAGTTAAGCTTTCTGAGATATCAAAAATAGCAAAAGATATAGTTCTGCCTCAAGGTAGGCTTGAAAGAATAATTAAAAATCAGCAAGTTATTTATATAGATTATGCACATACACCTGAAGCTTTAGAGTGCACACTGAAAGAATTGAACAACATACATAACGAGCCAATATGGTGTCTTTTTGGGTGTGGAGGAAATAGAGATAGAGATAAAAGGCCTTTAATGGGTAAGATTGCGCAAAAATATTCAAACCACGTAATATTAACCAATGATAATCCAAGAGATGAAGATGAAATGGATATAATTAATGACATCCTTTCTGAAGTAAAGGAAATGGAAAAAATATCTATAAATTTAGATAGAAAGGATGCAATAGAATCATCTATCTTGGAAATGGAAAGAAACCATATAAATGGTGTTTTATTAATAGCAGGAAAGGGTCATGAGAACTACCAAGAAGTTAATGATAATTTATATGAGTTGAATGATAAAAATATTGTTAATTCTTTATAAAATTTTCGAATAAATGAATCTATCTAAACTAGCAGAAATATCAGATGGTCAGCTCTTTGGAGAAGCAACTAGCATTGATAGCTTCAGTATAGACAGTAGAACGATTAAGCAAAATGACCTTTATATTGCTCTAGAAGGAAAGAATTATGATGGGGCGCAATTTATTTCTGAGGCAATAAGCAAAGGTGCAGTAGGAATTATCTCTAATAATCCGATCGAACATGACATACCAAACATAGTTGTTGCAAGTACATACGAATTCATGGATAGAGTTGCTAACTATAATCGCAGTCAATTCATAGGCAAGGTAATAGGCATTACTGGAACTAACGGCAAAACTTCGACAAAACAAATACTCTCTAATCTTTTAAATGATGGTAATTCTTGTCATAAAACTCTAGGCAATAAAAATAATCAGATAGGAGTTCCATATACTCTCCTTAGTTTAAAAAATGTCTATGATTTTTCAGTAATTGAAATGGGGACTAGTGAGTCAGGAGAGATTGCGATTTTGAATAATCAGGTAAGACCAGATATAGCTGCAATAACTAATGTTTCCATTGGGCATCTCGATGGTTTAAAAGATACAGAGTCAATTGCAAAAGAAAAAGGGAATATTCTTAATTTTTATAATGATAATGGAGTTGCTGTCTTACCTAAAGATTCCTTCTTTTTTGATTTTTGGTCAAAAAAAACTAATGCAAAAGAAGTAATAAGTTTCGGTTTTGAAGAGAATTCTGACTTTAAAGTTTCAGATATAGAAATAGATATTATCAATAATTACACCAATTTCTATTTAAGGTTTGATGGTAAAAAAGAAAAATTTTCTATAAATGGAGCTAGTCGTCATAGTCCCTTGAATGCAGCATTGTCAGTTGCGATTGCAATGTACTGTGGATGTCCACTTAGCAATATCAAAGAAAGATTAAAATTTATCGATCTTCCTGAAAGGAGATTAGCTATTTCTAATTCCTTGAGGGGTTCAATACTAATTGATGATTCTTATAATTCAAATCCTGCTTCATTGAAAAATGCCGTTGATTTACTTGAAGGCCTTAAGAGAAAAAAAATTTGTATCCTAGGAGATATGAAAGAGCTAGGTTCAGATTCCCATGAGATTCACCAAGAAATGTATGACTACATAAGCGAAAGGGTTGATCAGGTTTTCTGCATAGGAGATGAGTGGTCAACATGTAGTCCAAATGAAAAAAGAGATTTATCTATTTTTGAAAATCAAGATGATCTCTATTCTCACTTAATTTCTGCTATCGATAAGAAAACTATAATATTAGTAAAAGGCTCTAGATCAACTAGAATGGATTTATTAGCTGATAAACTAAAAAAATAATGTTACTACCTTTATTTGAATACTTATCTGAATTTTTTGGACCTTTTCGAGTTGTAGAATTTCTTTCTACAAGAGCAATTCTAGCCACATTAACTTCTCTCTTATTTTCTCTGGTATTAGGACCTAAATTCATTAATAAGATGAAAGATATACAGGTTAGACAAGTTATAAGAGAGGAAGGCCCTGATAGTCATCTATCAAAACAGGGCACACCTACAATGGGTGGTACTTTGATCCTAAGTTCTATATTTTTAAGTGTAGTCTTATGGGGAGACCTAGAAAACCGATATTTATGGGTTGCCTTTTTAACGGCTATATCTTTTGGAATTCTAGGATGGATTGACGATCGCTCAAAAATAAAACATCAATCCAGTGACGGCTTGTCGCCTTTAAATAAAATTTTTTGGCAGTCTGTTATAACTATTTTGGCATGTTCTTATCTTTATATTACTCAAGAAAATATTTCTGAAACCAGTTTGATAGTTCCATTCTTTAAAGATATTTCTATACCTTTAGGTACTGGTTTTATTGTTTTGTCATATTTTGTAGTAATAGGGACTAGTAATGCAGTAAATTTAACTGATGGACTGGATGGATTAGCTATTCTTCCTTGCGTTATGGTTGCAGCAGGTCTTGGAATTATTGGTTACTTAGCTGGAAATGCCATATATTCAGATTTTTTAAATATTCCTTATTTACCTGGTACGGGTGAAATGATTGTATTTTGCGGTGCTTTAGTAGGTTCTGGAATTGGATTCCTTTGGTTCAATACTTATCCTGCTCAAGTATTTATGGGAGATGTCGGGTCTTTGTCGCTTGGTGCTGCATTAGGAATAGTTACCGTTATTATAAGGCATGAATATGTCTTGCTAGTTATGGGTGGACTTTTTGTTATTGAGGCGCTTTCGGTTATCGTTCAAGTCTCTTCATTCAAGTTAACTGGTAAGAGAGTTTTTAACATGGCACCTTTACATCACCACTATGAGCTAAAAGGTTGGCCCGAGCCACGAGTAATTGTTAGGTTCTGGATTATTACGTTCATGCTTGTCTTGCTAGGTTTAGCTTTACTTAGACTAAGATAAATCAAGTGCAGAAAAGGATACCTTTAGTTCTTGGCTTTGGAATGACAGGTCAATCAATATTAAATTATCTTTCAAAAAAATTTAATGAGATTTATCTAATAGAAGATTGGGAGGAAAACCCAAGCCTTCGTGAGATAGATAGATTTGGAATTAAAGTTCATGTTAATCCTCAAATAAACAGCGAATTATTTAGCAAAGTATCAGGTGTTTATTCCAGTCCTGGCATACCTATTCAACATAAGGCCTTGTCTCTTGCTTCTCAGTATAAGATAAATATTTCCTCAGACATTGAAGAGTTTTTAAAAACAAACAAGAGTATAAAAATACTTATTACAGGTACAAATGGTAAGACCTCTACCTGCCAGATTTTAGAGACTTTGCTTAGATCAGTTTTGTCGGATTTAAAAATAGTCTCCATAGGAAACATCGGCAAGCCTGTACTTAGTTATATTGAGGATGATATTGATGTATCAATCATAGAAGTTTCGAGCTTCCAATTAGAAATTTTAAATGAAGTTGAGTTTGATATAGGTTTATTATTGAACATAGAAGAAGATCATTTAGATAGACATTTAGATATTGAAGATTATAGGTCCGTAAAAAATTCAGTATTAAAAAAAGCTGAAATAAATATTTCTTATAATGATAAAAATCTTTTTTCTAAAACATTCATAAATTATAAGGCAATCATATTGCCTATTGAACTTGCTGAATCACCAATATTTAAAGATTGGCCCAGCCATGATATCGAAAATCTAAAGGCAAGTGTTGCAGTTTTAGAGGCTCTTTTAGAAAGATTCAGAAAAAGCTCTTTAGGAAATATAAACTTGTTAGCAGAACTAGAAAAAGCTTTCGACAAATTTAAAAAATTTCCTCACAGATTTGAGCATTTAGAGATGGTTGGAGGACTAAATTTTATAAATGACTCTAAGGCAACAAATTTAGATGCTACGTTGAAAGCAATAAGTGCTGCAAATGAATTGGAAAAGATTGGGGATATATATTTAATATGTGGTGGTGATTTGAAAGGACAAGAAATTGCTTCAAAAGAACTGCAAGAAATAAAAAGTCTAAAAAAGGTCTTTATCTTTGGTAAAGATAAAGAGTTAATCTTCGATACTTTAAAACCATATGCCCATTGCTTGATCGTTCAAGATTTAAAGGAGGCTCTAAAAGAGGCGGTAAAATTTTGTAAACATGATGATTGTGTTTTATTTTCTCCAGCTTGCTCAAGTTTGGATATGTTTAAAGATTATAAAGATAGAGGCGATACCTTTAAACGCTTAATAAAAGACTTAAATGATGAATAAATTCAATTTTATGAAGGATTTTGACTTTTCTAAACTTGATTTTGTTTTGCTTACATTGTTCTTAGTGCTTGGGTTTTTCGGATTATTAATACTTTCTTCAGCCTCGGCACATTTTTCTGATTCTATTTACGGTAATCCGTCTGCTATTTTTAACAGACAGTTTTTTTACTTTATCTTTGGCATTATCGGTCTTTTCGCATGTTTTTTTGTTCCTCTAAAGTTTTGGTCCTCTTATGATCGATTATTCATAACTTTTGGTATTTTATTGCTTTTTTTAGTTTTTATTCCTGGGATAGGTATTGAAGTCAATGGGGCAAATAGGTGGATAAGGATTGCTGGATTTGGCCTACAACCTTCAGAGATAATGAAATTTCTGAGTATCCTATATATTTCATGCTACTCAGTAAGAAGAATAAAAGAGATACAAACGCACTGGCTAGGATTTTTTAGGCCTGCTGTAATCATTGTGAGTATTATTTCTATTATTCTTATTCAGCCTGATTTAGGTTCCTCGGCAGTAATATTTATATCCGTATTAGGAATCTTATTTGTAGCTGGAGTAAAAATTCAACAATTCATAGTTGTTGCTCTTCTAGGTGTTATCGCTATTACGATGATGATTATTTTTGTACCATGGAGATGGGAAAGAATAATATCTTTCATCGATCCTTGGAGCGATCCTTGGGGAAGCGGTTATCAGTTGACCTTATCACTTATGTCTATCGGAAGGGGGGATTGGTTTGGAGTTGGACTGGGACAAGGTTTAATGAAAATGGGTTATCTCCCTGATGCTCATACAGACTTTATATTTTCCGTAATAGTTGAAGAAATGGGAATATTGGGAGGTTTTGCTATTATTTCATTACTTTTCGGATTGTCATTTAGGATCTTTTTTATTGGAAGGGAGTCATTAGCAAGAAAGAACTTCTTTGGTTTCTATTTCTCTTTTGGAGTAGCTCTACTACTAGGATTACATACCTTTATAAATGTAGGAGTTTCTTCAGGTCTTTTGCCTACAAAAGGATTAACCTTACCTTTAATCAGCGGTGGAGGCACTAGTCTAATAATTGTTTGTCTAATGATTGGACTGATTTTGAGAATAGACTATGAAAATAAAAATTCAATGCCAATACCGATGATTAAACGACGAGCACAATTCTGATGAATATTCTTATAATCGCCGGTGGAACAGGTGGTCATGTTTATCCAGCCTTAAGTATTGCCAACGAATTTCAAGATGACGGAAATACTATCTTTTGGATAGGAAAGAAAAATAGTTTGGAAGAAAACATAGCTTTAAGAGAAGATTTCTCATTTTATCCAATTAAAGCTCTAGGTTTTCTTGGCAAAAATTTCTTTGCAAAAATAAGTTCTATTTTCTATCTTTTTGCGGCCCTAATCAGAAGTTTTTTCTTAATGAGTAACATAAAGCCTGACATTATCATATCAACAGGGGGTTATCTCTCGCTTGCTCCCAGTTTGATAGGTTCTTTGTTCTGTCCATTATTTATTCATGAGCAGAATAGTATCCCAGGACTTACTAATAGAATATTACACAAAAGATCTAAAATTACCTTTGAAGCTTTTCCAGATACATTTAATAATCTAAAAAATAAGGTAAAGTGCGTCGGTAACCCAATTCGTGATGATATATTAAATACACCTTCTATAAATAAATCTAATGAAGCAAAATTTAATATTTTAATTCTAGGAGGCAGCCAAGGTTCAAAACAAATCAATGATATCTTGATAAATATTTTACAGACTAAAAAGATACCTTCTCATTGGTCTTTTGTTCATCAGGCGGGTAAGTTAATCTCAAATGAATTGAAGCATGCTTATACTGAATCTGGTAATGAATTTGTGATTAAGGAGTTTTTAGAAAATATATCTGAAGCCTATCAATTCTGCGATATAATTATTTCTCGCTCTGGTGCTATGACCGTTAGTGAAATTTGCTCAGTTCAAAAACCTTCTATACTTTTACCTCTTCCTTGGTCTTCAGAAAATCATCAATATACAAATGCCGAATATCTGAAAAATAGGGGTGCAGCTGAAATTATCGATTCTGATGTCTCCAATTCTATTCAACTACTGGAACTATTAATTAATTTGGAAAACGACCATAATAGATTAAATACAATGGCACATTCTGCTTCTAAAGTTTTTCCTCAGTTTGCCTCCAAGAATATTTATAAATCTATTAATGAATACCTCACAATATAAGCTCAACAATATCCATTTCATAGGTATTGGTGGCAGCGGTATGAGCGGTATAGCTGAGGTGCTGAACAATCTTGGTTACAAAGTTTCGGGCTCAGATAGTATCTCTTCATCAAATACCGATAGGCTTGAGAGGTTAGGCATAAGTATTAGCTATGATCATAATCCAAATAACTTAACAAATGTTGAAATGGTGGTTATATCGAGCGCTATATCTGATGATAATCCTGAATTAGTCTATGCCAAGGAACATTTAATTCCAGTGTTAGCTAGGGCAGAAATGCTATCAAGTTTGATGAATAATAAAAGAGGAATAGCTATTGCAGGTACGCATGGCAAAACAACTACTACAAGTTTAGTAGCATCAATAATGACTGACGCTAATCTAGATCCAACTTTTATTAATGGTGGAATAATAAATAGTTTCAACTCCAATGCACAGTTAGGAGAGGGAGATTACTTAATTGCTGAAGCAGATGAAAGTGATAAGTCTTTTTTGCTCCTGCAACCTTCTGTGTCTATAGTTACGAATATAGAGCCAGATCATTTAGTTAATTATGATGGTAGTTTTGATAATCTAAAAAAAGCCTTCTTGGAATTCATAAAAAAACTGCCGTTCAATGGAGTATCAATTGTTTGTGGTGACGACACTGTAGTGAAAGAGTTGAAGATCAACTTTCAAAGACCTCATATTAGTTATGGTTTTGAACCTTCAAATGACTATGTGTTATCGAATTACAGCACAGATGGGAGGAACTCTTACTTTAAATTATCTTCAGATACAAATTCATTTGACTTTAGGCTTAATATGCTTGGTAAGCATAATGTTCTTAATGCAGCTGCAGCTATTGTATTATGTTTACAAGAAGGGATAGCAGTTGAAGTCATTCAGGATTCTCTATCTAACTTTATGGGCATAGATAGACGAATGCAAATTTTAGGGGAAAGGAAAATTGGAAATAGTACTTGCGTTTACATTGATGATTACGGACATCATCCAACTGAAATTAGAAAAACAATTCAGGCAATAAGAAATTCTTTTCCTGACTTTGAGCTGAAAATGGTTTTTCAACCTCATAGATTTACAAGAACTAAAGACCTATATGAAGAATTTATTGAAGTTTTAAGCCATGTAGATGAATTATTTCTTTTGGATATTTATTCTGCTGGAGAAAATTCAATAGAAGGGATCAATAGTTCAAACATACAAAGTTCCTTAATTAGATCTGGTTTTGATAATGTAAAGTTATTGAATAAAAAAGAAGTAGCTAAAGAATTTGATAAAGATTTAACTAAAGATACTATATTTGTTTTCCAGGGTGCTGGTGACATATCTTCCATTAGCCGAAGTATAGTTGAGGAATTCAAATAAAATGGATCCTATTGCAATTCTTCAACAACAAAAAATATTATTATTGTACGGAGGATGGTCGGCTGAAAGAAACATATCAATTAATTCTGGAACTGCAGTAGCAGGAGCTTTAAAAAGAAATGGTATAAGTTTTTCAGAGTATGATTTAACCTCTGAAGAAGACGCTAAACTTTTATCTACTGATTACGACCTTGCTTTTATAGCCTTACACGGGAGAGGGGGAGAAGATGGCTTTATTCAAGAGATTCTTGAATCAAAGAATATTAGATACACAGGTAGCGATACAATTTCATGTAAAACTTCTTTAAACAAGATTGAATCAAAGAAAATTTGGAGAGACTTGTTATTACCTACCCCAGATTTTGTTGAAATTTTAAATGTTGGCAGACCTGAGATGAAATTGACCCCGCATCTTTCGGGAGAAAATGATATAACTGCATTAGATAAGACCTATGTAGTTAAACCTGCGAATGAAGGCTCCAGCTTTGGTATAACTATCGTTAGACCGGATAATGGCACTCTTGAAAAAGCAATGCTTGATGCCTCTAAGTTTGATTCCTCAATCCTGGTAGAGGCATTTGTTGATGGCAGAGAACTTACTGTTTCGATACTTGGAGACGATGTATTTCATCCAATTCATATAAAGCCGTCAGGAGATTTTTATGACTTCGATTCTAAATATAATAATAAAGGTACGGAATATATAAAAGCTGACCTTTCAGTCGAGAAACTGAATGAAATTAAAGACTATGCGTGGCATGCGTTTTCCTCGCTTGGTTGCAGTAAATGGGGTAGGGTTGATTTTATTGAAGACAAGGAAGGTAATTTTCAGATAATAGAAGTTAATACTGTTCCCGGACTAACCGAAACAAGTCTTTTTCCCAAGGCTGCATCTTACGAAGGTATAGACTTCGATGAATTAATTATCAAAGTCCTTCATTTGTCTTGCAAATAATATTACTTCTAAATAGAATGCTCCCTCCTTGCTCCACATATTAATATGGGAGCTATTAACCAAGAGGAAAATAATGAGAAATTACGAAATAGTATTCCTAGTGCATCCTGATCAGTCTGATCAAACCTCTTCTATAATCTCCAAGCTTGAAAAGCTTATAAAAGACTCAAACGGTAAAGTTCATCGTTCTGAAAATATAGGAAATAGAAAACTAGCCTATCCTATCCAAGATCAATTTAAGGCAAGTTACGGACTCTTAAATGTGGAATGCAATCAAGAAGCAATTGATGAGATAAAGAACTCGTTTAAGTTTAATGATTCAATAATAAGAAATATCGTCTTAAACACTAAGAAGGCGCATAGTGAACCTTCTGCCCTACTTGTACAAACCAAAGAGGATAATGAGAAAGATTCTTATCAGGAAGCAAGGGAAGCAGCAAATAATGCTGTCGATCAAGAGGCACGAGCAGCTTCCAATAAAAGTGAAGAGCCAAAAGAAACGTCTAAAAAATTAGACGTAACATCAACCGAAGTTAGCGAAGAGGAAGCGTAATGGCGAAGAAGCAAAAGAAAAATTTCAAACGAAAAAGTGATTTTGATAATAGACCTAAGTACTGCAAGTTTACGACCCTTGGCATCGAAGAAATAGACTTTAAAGATATAAAACTTCTTAAGGAATACATAACCGAAACTGGTAAGATTATACCTGCTAGAATGACAGGGACTTCTGCGAAGTATCAAAGACAACTTAACAAAGCCGTTAAAAGAGCAAGGCATCTTGCACTCATTCCTTATACAGATTCTCACTATAATTAAGTCATGGAAGTAATTTTATTAGAAAAAGTAGCTCAACTAGGAGATCCTGGTGATCTTGTAAATGTAAAAGCAGGTTATGGAAGAAATTTTCTTATCCCGAACGGAAAGGCTGTAAGGGCAGATGAAGAGAATAAAGCTGAATACGAGAAAAGAAAAGAAGCACTACTTTCAGCGGAAGCTGAAAGAAAGGATTTAGCTATGAACCTTGCATCAGGTATGGAATCATTAGTTATTGAAATAACTGCGGAAGTGTCTGAAGAAGGGACTTTATATGGTTCTGTTGGCACAAGAGAGATCGCAGATTCTCTTGTTGAGAAAGGCCACCAAGTTGAAAAAAGTGCTGTTAGATTGCCCGAGGGTGTACTAAAAGAAGTTGGTGAGTATTCAATTGATGTCGAATTACATCCAGAAGTGATAGCACCAATCACAGTTAAAATAATTGCAAGTCAAGAAACTTAAAAAGTAACTTGTCATGGGCCTCTTCCAGTGGGAGAATTGAAGCCTTTTCTAAAAAGAAATATGGCCTCAGAAAATATACCAAGTAGAGAATTACCATACTCAACCGAAGCAGAAAAAGCTGTTCTCGGAGGCATCATGCTTAAGAATGAGACTTGGGATATTATTTCTGACTTAGTTAAAGAGGATGATTTTCATAAAGAAGAACATAAGCTAATTTATAGAACTATCAACAATCTTCAAGACGAAGGTAAACCCGTAGATGTAATAACAGTTCAAGAAGCTATTGAAGGCAATGGAGATCTCCCTAAGTTAATAAATTCAGGCGGTAAGGATTATCTTACGTTCTTAGCCAGAGAAACGCCTAGCGTAGCTAACATTCAAAGCTACGCAGACATAATTAAGCAAAGATCAAATTTAAGACGTTTAATAATAGCTGCAGATAATATTTCAAAAATTGCGAAAGAATCCGATGCATCTGGTAGCGATAGGATTATTGATGAGGCAGAGGAAAAGATATTAAGCTTGAGAGATGACTTAAATCGATCTGTTGGCCCTAAAGAAGTTAAAGAGCTCCTCGGGCAAGTTTATACAGATATACAAGAATCATCCGAGAGTGGTAACTCACTAGTAGGAGCTAGTACCGGCTTTACCGAAATAGATGAAGTAACTCTTGGCCTTCAAAAGTCTGACTTGATTATCATTGCGGGACGACCATCAATGGGTAAAACAGCATTTGCTTTTAACATCGCTGAGAATGTTGCCCGCCAAACTGATCAGACAGTTTTATTATTCAGTATGGAAATGTCATCTGAGCAAGTTGTAAGAAGATTTATTTCAAGCATTTCAAATATCGATCTACAAAGGTTGATGAGGGGTCAACTAGAAGATCAAGATTGGGAGGGAATCGATAAGGCTCTGACAGTCTTGAGTCAGAAACATATTTTGCTAGATGATACTCCGGCACTATCTCCATCTGAAATAAGAGCTAGAGCAAGAAGGGTAAAGAGAGAGAATGATGATCTTGCTATGATTGTAATTGATTACCTACAACTTATGCAGATACCTGGAAGGGGAGATAATAGGGTCGCAGAGATTAGTGAGATAAGCCGCTCATTAAAGGCATTAGCTAAAGAATTGAATGTTCCAGTCATAGCTTTATCACAACTTAACAGAGCCGTTGAAACTAGACCAAATAAACGACCAATTCTAGCCGATCTGAGAGACTCAGGTGCTATAGAGCAAGATGCTGATGTAATTGCATTTCTTTATAGACACTCATACTACGATCCAACTGACTTAGAGAGTAAGGGCAAGGCTGAAGTAAATATAGCTAAACAGAGAAATGGCCCTACAAAGGCAGTTCAAGTAGCTTTCGTTGAAAATACAGCCACGTTTCAAAATTTAGCTAGGAGCGATAGATTTCCACCTCAATACTATGATGAGAATGACGATCCTTTCCCTTCATAGAATGACAGCATAAGTATCTAAGAGGATATTTCAAAATACCTTTTTAAAGTTAATGTATAATCTTAAAAAGATTACCTTGATTAAATTTTTTATTTGAGATGAAAATTAAATATACAGAAGAAACACCCAGAAAAATTAGAGATTATGAAGACATAGAACCAGTTTTAAGTTCTGAAGAAGTTGAAGATATTGCTGAGATATTTAAAACACCATTAACAGGAACCTATAATTGGGACTACACGGTACAAGATAACCGCATAGCAAAGCTTTATGAACTAGGGAAGAAGCTCAATTGGAATGTTTCTATGGATATAGATTGGGATAGACCCATGGTTGTATCTGATGAAATACCACCTATGTTTTGGGATGAATATCCACCTTACAAAAAATTGAGTCAAGAAGAAAAGAGAGAATTCTTAAGACACAGAGGTGCTAGTCAATTTAGTCAATTTTTACATGGAGAACAGGGGGCACTTTTAGTCGCCTCTCAGTTGGTGTCATGCGCGCCTACCTATCAAGCAAAACTTTACGCAGCCTCACAGGCATTTGATGAGGCTAGGCACGTTGAAGCTTTTACAAAGTATATTCAAAATAGATCTAAGCTTATGTATCCTGTTGGATCAGGCTTAAAAAGCCTGCTAGATAAGATCCTGACAGACGAAAGATGGGATCTTAAACTTATAGGTATGCAGATTATTATTGAAGGCTTGGCCTTAGCTGCTTTCAATACTGCCAAGGCAGTTACTCCAGATCCAGTATTGAAGGATATCCTGCATTTGATTATCAGGGACGAAGCTAGACATGTAACTTTCGGTGTCAATTACCTCGAAGACTTTATTGAAAATCTTTCTCATGAAGAAAAGGAAGATAGAGCTATGTTCGCTTACGAAGCTTGTGTTATAAGTAAGGAGAGACTTTTTCCTACGGATGTATTTAGAAAATTTGGCTGGGATGAAGACGAAGCTAGAGAATTTTCAAATAATGCAGGTTTTGCTTCTGAATTTCAGAGGCTTTTATTCTCTAGAGTCGTACCTAACCTCTCAAGGATAGGTTTGCTCACAGACAAGGTAAGACCTCTATACGATAAACTAGGGGTACTCGAATTCGAAAGTCATGATCCTGATGGTGATATCTCTTGGGCTGAGTTAGAGAAACCTCTCGATTTATCTGCCTAATATTATATTTCTATTGTTCCTCAGACAGGATTTTGTTAACCTGTAATCCCATCGTTGTGAAGCAATTAATCATTACGCTTCTAATGTGTCTTAGATGGGAAATAAACAAACACGATTTTTATTTGTAACAGGTGGAGTAGTTTCCTCACTTGGTAAGGGTGTTGCTGCTGCCTCTCTCGGTGCAGTTCTCGAAAGCAGAGGGCTTTCTGTCACTATTCTTAAATTAGATCCATATATCAACCTTGATCCTGGAACTATGAGCCCATTTCAGCATGGAGAAGTTTTCGTCACTGAAGATGGATCTGAAACTGATCTTGATTTAGGACATTATGAAAGGTTTCTTACGTCTAAGATGTCTAAATCCAATAACTTCACTACGGGACAAGTGTATGAAGAAGTTCTGAGAAAAGAAAGAAAAGGAGATTATTTAGGAGGTACGGTACAAGTTATTCCACACATAACTGACGAAATAAAAAAAAGAATTATAAAAGGGGCAGGGAATTCCGATGTGGCAATAGTCGAGATAGGTGGGACAGTAGGTGATATAGAATCTCAACCTTTTTTAGAAGCCATTAGGCAGATGAAGATAGATCTTCAATCCTATCAAACCTTATATATGCATTTGACTCTTTTACCGTTCTTGAAATCTGCAGGGGAAACTAAGACAAAACCTACACAAAGATCTGTGAAAGAGATGTTATCTCATGGCTTACAACCAGATATCTTGGTGTGTAGATCTGATAAACCAATGGAAGAAGAGGAAAGAAAGAAAATTGCATTATTCACTAACGTAAAACCAAATGCAGTCATCTCAATGCCAGATGTAGATTCGATTTATAAGATCCCTATCGAATTAAATTATCAAAGAGTCGATGAAATAGTATTAGAAAAATTCAAATTAAATTCTTCTAAGAAACCCAATTTAAGAGACTGGAGAAAGGTAATTAAAGAAGATCTCGAACCAAAAGAATTTGTCAAAATATCTATGGTTGGAAAGTATACGGAGCTTGCAGATGCCTACAAGTCCTTGAATGAAGCACTTAAACATGGAGGTTTTAAAAATAACCTTAAGGTAGATATAGACTATGTAGACTCAGAGAAATTGGATTCAAAAAACGTTCATAGGAAACTAGGAAAATCTGATGCAATTCTTGTTCCGGGAGGATTTGGAGAAAGAGGAATAGAGGGTATGGTTACCGCTGTTAAGTATGCCAGAACAAAATTAATACCTTACCTAGGTATCTGTCTTGGTATGCAGATAGCTGTAATTGAATTTGCTAGAAATGTTGCGAGACTGAAGTTAGCAAATAGTACTGAATTTGATAAGACTACTAATTATCCTGTTGTCGGTCTTATAAGCGAATGGCTAGATTCCGAGGGCTCAATAAAGAGACGAGATTCTAATTCCGATTTAGGCGGTACTATGAGGCTGGGCTCCCAAGAGTGTATTCTAGAAAATAATTCTTTGACTAAGGTTCTATATAAAAAGAGCAGGATTCAAGAGAGACATAGACACAGATATGAGGTCAATAATAACCTTATCGATATTTTAGTTTCTAAAGGATTAAAGGTTGTAGGTAAGTCTGCAGATAAAATGTTGGTTGAAGTTATTGAGATAGATGAACATCCTTGGTTTATTGGCTGTCAATTTCATCCAGAATTCACATCCGACCCAAGAAGTGGACATCCATTATTTACAGGATTTATTAAAGCTGCCAAGAAGAATAAAATAAGTAAATGAAAACTATAAAAATAGGAAACTTAGAGGTAGCTAATGATAAGCCTTTTGTACTTATCGCAGGCTTAAATGTTTTAGAGGATGATGAAACCATTAAGGATGTTATTGAGGAATGTATAAAGCTAACCAAAAAATATGACATACCTTATATCTTTAAAGCTTCATACGATAAGGCTAATAGGTCTTCAATAGATTCTTATCGGGGACCTGGTGTTGAAAAAGGTTTAAAAAAATTACTCGAGTTGAAAAAAGATTATAAAGTCCCTCTTATTTCAGATATACACAATTCGGAAGAGGCTGAATTAGCTTCTAATGTTTTAGATGTGATCCAGATTCCAGCATTTTTAAGTAGACAGACAGATTTGATTGAAGCTGCATGCGCCACCTCCCTGCCTATAAATATAAAAAAAGGTCAATTTCTTGCTCCATCAGACATGAATAATATATTAAAAAAATGTAGTTATTTTCAAAACGAAAATATAATGATTTGCGAGCGCGGAACCTCTTTTGGATACAATAATTTAGTTGTTGATATGTTAGGAATGGTTGAACTTAAAAATAACTCTCCTGTAATTTTTGATGTTACTCATTCTTTACAAAAACCAGGAGGTTTGGGCGATAAAGCGGATGGAAGAGGATCTAGCGTTTTAGACTTAGCAAGAGCAGGTATGTCCCTGGGTCTGGCTGGATTATTCCTTGAAGTACATCCTGATCCAACAAAAGCTTTATGTGATGGTCCATGTGCCTTGCCTTTACGAAAACTTGATCAATTCCTGAATAAAGTCAAGAACTTAGATAACTTAATTAAGGAGTTTAAATAAGGGTTTTCTATGAAAATACAAAACATAGAAGGTTTTGAAGTTATAGACTCAAGAGGCAATCCAACAGTAGCAGCAAGAGTTAACCTTGAAGGCTCAATATCTGCTTTAGCGATGGTACCCTCTGGAGCTTCGACTGGTCAGCATGAAGCAAATGAGAAACGTGATAAAGATGCAAACAGATATCTTGGCAAGGGTGTCTTAGGTGCGGTTAATGCAATCAATACAGAGATATCCTCCTTACTAAAAGGTAAGGGTATATTTGACCTGCTAGCTAATGACAAGCTGATGATAGATGCAGACGGCACTTCCAATAAAAGTAATCTTGGAGCAAATGCAATCCTGGCTGTTTCAATGGCGTCTGCAAAAGCTGCTTCGATAGCAAATAATATTCCTCTTTATACCTTTTTAAATAATAAATATTCAGAATTCTGTAATACAGATATTTCACCCTCTCTTCCAATTCCCATGATGAATATTCTTAACGGCGGAGCCCATGCAGATAATCCAATCGATTTTCAAGAATTCATGATTCAACCAAGAGGGTTCAATTCTTTTTCTGAAACGTTAAGAGCCGGAGTGGAGATATTTCATACTCTAAAAAATATCCTCTCTACAAAAGGTCTAAATACATCAGTAGGTGATGAAGGAGGTTTTGCTCCAAACATAAAATCACCTGAAGAGGCTCTTGACCTAATTATGATGGCAATAGAAAAGGCAGGATATGTTCCAGGCGAACAAGTTGCGTTATGTCTGGATATAGCTGCAACTGAATTTTATTCGGATTCAGTTTATAGCCTCGTAGGCATGAATAAAGATTTTAGCTCTGCTGACATGATAGGATACATTCAAGAATTGTGTAAAAAATATCCTATAAGCTCAGTTGAAGATGGGCTTGATGAAGATGATTGGGACGGATGGACAAAACTGACTGAATTGTTAGGTTCACAAATTCAACTAGTCGGTGATGACTTGTTTGTTACCAACCCAGAGAGAATTAAGAAAGGCATTAAAAGTAATTCTGCCAATTCAGTTCTAGTTAAGGTAAATCAGATTGGAACACTTCTAGAAACTTTTGAATCCGTTAAAACTTCTTTGGATAATAATTTTACTACTGTTATTTCTCATAGATCTGGTGAAACTGAAGATACATTTATTGCAGATTTAGCTGTAGCAGTGGCTTCAGGTCAGATAAAGACAGGAGCACCATCAAGATCAGACAGGGTAGCTAAATACAATAGACTATTGATGATAGAGTCGGATTCTAAAATATATATTAGATGATAAAAAAAGTAATCCTAATCTTAAAGGTGCAACCTATTTTCTTTGCTTCATTTATCATATTAAGTTTTATAATCGGACTAACTCAATATCAATTTTGGTTTGGAGATTTTAGTAGGAGCGACCTACAAATTCTCAAAGAAGATATTGCTTTAGTCGAATCAGAGACTAATTTGATAAAGGAACAAAATCAAGAATTGCTAATAGAAAAACAAAAATTAAGCTCTGGAAAGGAAGCCCTAGAAGGAGCAGCTAGAATAGAGCTTGGAATGATAAAACAAGGTGAAAAGTTTTATGTTTTTAAAGAAGAGGCTTCTGTTGACTCATTAAAAGAAAATTAAATTGATAGAACCATTCGTAGTAATATTACCCGGCGCAGGATTAGGATTGCGTTTTGACTCAGATACCCCAAAGCAATTTCAAAGAATAGAAGGAAAGTTAGTTATTGACTATTCCATAGATCTTTTTTTAACTTTTAATGAATGTAAAAGAATAATCATAGCCTTGCCTGATATACATTCATTGGATGAAAAATTTAAAAAAGATGAGAGAATAAGAATTATTGAAGGAGGAGATTCTAGGGCAGACTCTGTAAGGGAAGGTTTTAACATGTTGATGTCGTTAGGACATAAACAGCATATATTGATTCATGATGTTGCTAGACCTTGTCTAAAGTTGGCCGACGTCCAAAGTTTTTTGAATATTTTTTCATCTTCAAAAGCAGATGGGATGATTTTTGCAAAACCTAGTACAGATACATTAAAGTCTTCAAAAGATGGTAAAGTCATTGATAATACGGTCGATAGATCGTTATTTTGGGAGGCACAAACACCCCAAATTTTCAATTCCCAGAAATTATCTGAAGCTTATCATTCTTACGTTGGAGATTTAAGTAAGGTTACAGACGAATCATCTCTTTTCGATAACAAAAAAGAGAATATACTTTTATTCAAAAGCCCTTCCAATAATATGAAAATAACTAACCCAGGCGATTTACAATTAGCAGAGCATTTAATAAGGAGTTTTCAGGAATAGATATATGCGTATTGGACATGGATATGATGCCCATAAGCTGGTTCAAGGCAGTGGAATGACTTTGGGAGGCATTGAAATTAAATGCGATTACTCTCTTGAAGCTCATTCTGACGGAGATATTTTAGTACATGCTTTGATTGATGCTTTACTGGGAGCAGCAGCTTACGGTGATCTCGGAACTTATTTTCCTTCTGAAGATCAGTCACTTAAGAATATTTCTAGCCTATCTATGTTATCTACAGTTTTAGAGAAACTTAATTCAGATGGTTACAAGATTTCTAATATTGACCTCACTTATGTGGGGCAAGTGCCTAAAATATTATCTTACAGTAAACAAATTAGACAAAATTTGTCTACCTTCATTAACATGGACATCGAAAATATAAGTTGTAAAGCTACAACAACCGATCATTTAGGATTTGAAGGAAAACTGGAAGGAATATCTTGTCACTGTGTTGTGTTAATAGAACGTCAATAAAGATAAAAAATGAAAATTCTACTTTCAAATGATGATGGATATGATGCTCCAGGACTAGAAGTGCTTTTTGAGACGCTCAAGGATTTTGCAGAACTTTGTGTCGTAGCTCCGGAAGAAAATAACAGCGGAGCAGGATGTTCCATAACAACTAATAAACCTATGCATGTAACCAAACAAAAAAATGGTTTTTTCTCTGTTAGTGGCAGACCCGCAGACTGCGTTTATCTTGGAATAAATGAGTTAGCTCCGTGGAAACCAGATATTGTGATTAGTGGTATAAACCTTGGTGCAAATATGGGAGAAGACCTACTTTATTCTGGAACAGTAGGTGCTGCATTAGAAGCTAGGGGCTTAGAGTATCCTTCAATAGCTATATCTGCCGCTGCGTTTCATCAACCAGGCTCTGAAGATTTCATGGAACCTAATTATCAAACTTCTGCAAATGTAATTCTAGATCTCCTTCAAAATTATGAATTAGCTAAAATTGATCCATCTCTAGTTTTAAATATCAATACACCTAATGTTGAATTTTCAAAGGATCTTGGATACGTAATTACCTCAGTAGGGACATGGGGAGCAAGAAATCCTCCTAGTGTAGAGAGAGATTTAAAAGGTAATCAAACTTACTGGACCACTCATAGGGATAAATTTCCAGAGAATATAAAGAATTCCGATATAGCAACATTACAAGATAGTAAAGTTTCTATTTCCCCAATTAATCCCAGTTTCACTCTTGACGAAGAATCGAATGGAAACTTCAATTTGAAAATGAAATGAGCCTAGATAATGAAAATTTGCAAGGTCAGGGCATGACCTCCTTAAGAACAAGGCAAAGACTAATTGAAAGACTGACTGAGAAAGGTATATCAGATGTAAGAATATTAGAGGCAATGAGAGATAGCCCTAGGCATTTATTCTTAGATGAAGCTCTCGCAACAAGGGCATATGAAGATTTGTCCTTACCAATTGGTTATCAGCAGACAATCTCTCAGCCCTACATCGTAGCTAGGATGACAGAATGTCTGATTTCAGATGAGCGTTTATCAGAAATTCCACTTGAAAATACTCTAGAAATTGGAACAGGTTGCGGTTATCAAACATATCTTTTGTCTATTTTTTCAAAAAAGGTTACAACTATTGAAAGAATTGAGCCTCTTCAAATTAAAGCTAAGAATATTCTTAAGAATCTAAAGGTTAATAATGTATCTTTTAAGTTTGGTGATGGTAACAACTTAGGTCAGAAACACTACGATGCCATTCTTTCAGCAGCAGCTCCTTTAGAAGTTCCACATAACCTTAAAGAGCGTCTTACTATTGGTGGTAAATTAATTTTACCTGTGGGCAATAATGAACAACAAGTTCTTACCTTGGTAAAAAGAATTTCAGAAGATAAATTTTTAGAAGAAAAACTTGAAGAGGTTATGTTCGTTCCTTTGCTCAAAGGAGTAGTTTCATAAATAAAGAAGGTAAATTCTCTCTATTCTGCAAAGGAATTGCAATGGGAGTAGCAGAGGTTATTCCGGGTATTTCTGGAGGCACTCTAGCCCTTATCTTGGGTATATACGAGAGACTTATAAACGCTATCAGCTCTTTTAATCTAGACCTTATTAGTTTGCTCAAGGATAAAAGAATATTTGAAGCTTGGGATCAAGTTGATGGAACTTTTATAACATTGCTTGTCATTGGTATGTTAACCTCGATTTTCATCTTTTCTTCTCTCATATTATTCTTCATGGAAGAATATCCTTTTTTTTTCAAGTCCTTTTTGTCGAGCATTTTGCTCTATTCAGCTTTTTTAGAGCCACTGAAACCCAAAATGTCAGCACGATTTTTATTAGGATTAACCCTTTCAATTTGTATTTGCAGTTTTCTGTATCTTTTACCTTCTAGAGAATTCGTGGATATAAACCTTTTGTACTTATTCTTTTCAGGTTTCATTGCCGTTACAGCATTAATAATTCCAGGTATATCTGGTAGTTTTATTCTTCTCTTACTTGGCACATATACCACCATGTTAATGGCTGTAAGGGATTTAAATTTCTATCTAATTTTTATCTTTCTATTAGGATCAATAATTGGTTTATTTGTTACAGTCAGATTTATCAAGTTTCTATATGAAAAGGAAAGACACTTACTCCTTTCAATTTTCTTTGGTTTAGTGATTTTTTGCATACCACTTATTTGGATCAATGAAACCAGTAATTCAACTACTGACTTTAAATTTTTATCTGTCGCAATTGGAGGTGCGCTTGGTTTTCTCTTAATCTTTTTATTTAAAAAGATTACGAGAAATTAGCGTTCGATCATATCAAATTTATCTTTTACTTTTTTCCATTGTTCTGAGTCAGGAAGAGGATCTTTTTGCTCAACTATATTGGGCCATTCCATGCAGAACTCTGCATTCAGTTCTATATATCTTATTTGATCTTCTGGAACTTCATCTTCTGAATAAATAGCATCTATCGGACATTCAGGTTCACATAATGCGCAGTCGATACATTCATCTGGATTAATAACTAACATATTGGGACCTTCGTAGAAACAGTCTACAGGACAAACTTCTACACAGTCTGTTAACTTGCATTTGACACATGCATCTCCAACAATAAAAGCCATTAAGCAACATTTTACCAGCTAACCAATATTTGAGTAACCACCTCCTAGACAAAGATATGATTTCTGTTCTAATAACAAAAAACACTAATTAGTAAATTGGAATTAACTGATCTAGAAAATCTTAGCTCAAAATTAGGAGCTCTTCTTCTTGAAAAGAAGATGTTTTTTACATGCGCAGAGTCATGCACAGGTGGATTATTATCTCAATCTATAGTTTCTGTGTCTGGAAGTTCAGCTTGGTTTGGGTGTAGTTTTATTACATATTCAAACTACTCTAAGCATAAGATGCTTGGTGTCTCAAAGGATTCACTTAAGTCGTATGGAGCTGTAAGCGAAGAAGTAGTCGGAGAAATGGTTAATGGAGCTCTAAGTGAAAGCAGAGCAAATCTTGGTATTGCAATAAGCGGTATAGCGGGACCAGGTGGAGGCTCTCCTGAAAGACCTGTAGGAACTGTATGTATAGCCTGGAAACTCAATGAAGGAGCAGAAATTAAAGAAACATTCCTATTTCATGGTAATAGAAACGAAGTAAGATACAGAACTGTTTTAAAAGCTTTAGAGGGGGCTATAGACTTATTAAAGTAAAATTTAAATAATACTGTTCATTTATACAGTATTTTGTATAATGCAATAATATTCTAAACGGAGAAATATTATGGCTCATAAAAAGGTGACTGACATAAAAGAAGTAGATAAATCCAAGCAGCTAGATAGCGCATTAGGCCAAATTGAGAGACAGTTTGGTTCAGGGACTGTCATGCGTATGGGAGAAAAGAGGCATGAAAAAGTTCCTGCTATTCCAACTGGATCATTAGGGCTAGATATTGCATTGGGCATAGGTGGACTTCCCAGAGGAAGAATCGTTGAGATTTATGGCCCGGAGTCTTCTGGTAAAACAACACTTACTCTTGAAGTGATAGCACAATGCCAAAAATTAGGTGGTACTGCGGCATTTATAGATGCTGAGCATGCATTAGATCCCATTTATGCTGAAAAACTGGGAGTAAACGTTGATGAATTGTTAGTTTCGCAACCTGATACCGGTGAGCAAGCTTTAGAAGTTGCAGATATTATGGTTTCATCTGGCGGGATCGATATATTGGTTATTGATTCTGTAGCAGCATTAGTTCCTAAAGCTGAAATAGAAGGAGAGATGGGAGACCATCATGTTGGTCTGCAAGCAAGATTAATGTCACAAGCTCTTAGGAAGATTACTGGAAATGTTCAGAAGTCTGATACCTTGGTCATATTTATAAATCAAATAAGACACAAAATAGGAGTCATGTTTGGAAGTCCGGAAACGACTGCAGGAGGAAATGCTCTCAAGTTTTATTCCTCTGTGAGAATGGATATAAGAAGAATCGGCACTGTTAAAGATGGTGATGAGGCTGTAGGCAATGAAACTCGAGTGAAGGTCGTCAAAAATAAAGTATCACCACCTTTTAAACAGGCAGAATTTCAGATACTTTACAACAAAGGGATAAATAGATTGGGAGAGCTAATTGATAAAGGAGCTGATCTAGATATCATAGAAAAGGCAGGTGCTTGGTATAGTTACGAAGGTGAGAAAATAGGACAAGGCAAGGCTAACTCCATCGAGTTTCTTGAACAAAATCCTAAATTACTGAAGACGATAGAAAAGCGTGTAATGGATTCCATTAACAAGGAGGATTAATTACTCTTTCTCAAAATACCTATTTTGTTATAGGATTCAAATGTGGCGACCAATTGAGTCGCCACTTTTATGAAAATTAAGGAGATATTATGGGGAATGCATATATAGTCGGTGCAGTAAGAACACCAGGCGGTAGGAAAAATGGAAAGCTTAGTCAGTGGCATCCTGCTGATCTAGGAGCACTCGTTCTGGATGAAATAGTAGAAAGAACCGGAGCTCAGCCCGAAATGATTGATGATGTAATTTTTGGGTGTGTCAGTCAGTCTGGTGCGCAATCAGGAAATATAGCAAGAACAGCTGTATTAGCCTCTTCTTTACCTGAATCAGTTCCAGGTACAACAGTTGATAGGCAATGTGGTTCTTCTCAACAAGCAATTCACTTTGCTGCACAGGCAGTCATGTCTGAAACGCAGGATATAGTTATAGCTGGCGGAGTAGAGGTAATGAGTCAAGTGCCCATTGGGGCAGCAATCATTGATAGCTTTAATGCAGGGCATGGTCAACCTTTTGGAGGCAAGGGTACTAGTAAGAGATATCCTGGCGTGCAATTTAGCCAATTCACTGGGGCTGAAATGATGGCTGAAAGATGGAAAATGCCAAGAGAAGAATTGGATAGCTTTGCTTTGGCGAGTCACCAAAAAGCTATTAATGCAACAGAAAGTGGCTTTTTTGATAGAGAAATAGTTCCTGTAGAGGGAGATCTTCCTAATGGTGAGAAGGAGATGGTCACTGTGGATGAAGGCATTAGATTTGATGCAAGTAAAGAAAGTCTTTCTGGTTTGAATACTCTAACTGATGAAGGAGTTTTAACAGCCGGAACATCAAGCCAAATTTGTGACGGAGCAGCTGCAGTTATGCTTGTAAATGATGCTGGTCTTAAAAAGCTTGGACTTAAACCAAGGGCAAAGGTAGTAGCTTTAGCTTTAGCAGGCGATGATCCAGTAATTATGTTGACTGGACCGATACCTGCTTCAAAAAATGTATTAGAAAAGGCATCTATGTCTATCGAAGATATAGATTTGTATGAAGTGAATGAGGCTTTTGCTCCAGTTCCGTTGGCTTGGGCAAAAGAATTAAATGCTGATTTAGGCAAATTAAATGTTAACGGCGGAGCAATGGCTCTTGGTCATCCATTAGGAGGAACAGGAGCAAAACTTATGACTACCTTGTTACATGAATTAGAAAGAAGGGAAGCTAGGTTTGGTTTACAAGCGATTTGTGAAGGCGGAGGCACTGCCAACGCAATGATAATTGAAAGAATCAGCTAGCTTTTAATAATTGAAACAAGATCTTGATGAGAAACTAACCTAGGCTTCTCATCAAGTCTCCCCTTCAATTCAATTTCACCGGTTTCTATAGTTCTTTCACCGATAATTATTATGACAGGAATTCCTATAACTTCCATGTCTGCAAACTTTACTCCGGGCCTTTTATCTCTATCATCCCAAAGCACGTCAATCTCATTATCTATTAGTAATTGATATATTTCTGAGCATTTTAGTTTTATTTCCTCTTTATTCTTTTGATTAACTTCAACTATAGCTACTTCAAAAGGAGCTAGAGATTTTGGCCATATAATTCCTCTATCATCATAGTTTTGTTCAATCGAAGCTGCCACTATTCTTGAAGCTCCGATTCCGTAACATCCCATTTCAGGATATATATCTTTATCTTCACCTTGAATCCTCAGGTTTAGAACCTCAGAGTACTTACTTCCAAGTTTGAATATATGTCCAACTTCAATTCCTCTTTTTAACTTTAGCAATCCTTTACCATCTGGACTGAGCATACCCTCTAGTGAAGCAGGGTCTTGGCCTTCTTGAAGTTCCGCCAAAAGCTCTGCATTAATTGCGTAATCACTTTTGTCACTGAAAGCTAGAAGGTCTTCCCCCGAATCTGCAAGAACGTGAAATTCTTCTGAATCAGAGCCACCTATAGCGCCACTATCTGCTTTGACAATTCTGTAATCTAATCCTAAGGCATCGAATATTTGTATGTATGCTTCCTTCATAATAGAGTAACTTTTATCCATACCTTCTTTATCAAGATCAAAAGAATACGCATCTTTCATAATGAATTCTCTGGATCTCATAACTCCGAATCTAGGTCTTATTTCATCCCGAAATTTGGTTTGAATTTGATATAAATTTAAAGGAAGTTGTTTATAACTGGTTATGAGATTTTTACATAAATCAGTAATTATTTCCTCGTGGGTTGGCCCAAGGCAGAATTTATTCTCGTGTCGGTCAAAAAATACTAAAAGCTCTTGTCCATACTTATCAATTCTTCCAGATTCTTCCCACAGCGAAGCTGGCTGGACCATAGGCATCAAGATTTCCTGGGCTCCTGAATCGTTCATACCTTTTCTGATGATATTCTCTACTTTTTGAAGTACTTTTTTTCCTAATGGAAGCCAGTTATATATTCCAGATGAAACTTGTCTAATCAGACCAGCCCTAATCATGAGTTGATGGCTAATTATCTCTGCATCAGCAGGATTTTCTCTTTGAGTGCCTAAGATTAAGTGTGAAGCTTTCATAAAGTAGCTTGGTAATACTAACATATAGCTAGTTTTCGAGAATCTATATAATTAAAATTGCTATAATTACCAATTGAACTGAGATTCAACATTATTTATTTAATTATCGTTTATGCCGACATATATATTTAAGAATACAAAAACCGATGAGGTTTTTGAGAAACAAATGCGAATTTCAGAGCTAGACCAATTTAAGAAAGAAAATCCTGATCTGATTCAGATGCCTACAGCTCCATCATTTAGACTTAAAGGAACAGGATGGTATGAAACAGACTTTAAAACAGGAAATAAAAAAAATATTGCTAAAAGCGATAACGAAACTCAGTCATCTCCAAAGCCTAAAGAAAAAAAAGATTCATCGACAAAAAAAGTATCATCTGAAAAGAAATGAAAAGAACGCATAAATGTAACCAAGTTACTGCAGACTTAATAGGCCAAGAGATTGCAATTTCGGGCTGGATTCAGAGAAGGCGGGATCATGGCGGTGTAATCTTTTTTGATATAAGAGATGAAGACGGATTGGTTCAAGTTGTCTATAACCCAGAATCTAAAGACACATTTTCCTTGGCAGAGACTTGTAGAAATGAATTTGTAATATTCTCAAAAGGGGTAGTAAGAGAGAGGCCAGTCGGCACGGCTAATGATAATTTAGTAACGGGAGAGGTAGAGATTATTGCTTCTGATCTTGAGATTCTAAACCCATCTTTGCCAATACCTTTTCAATTAGATGAATATTCATCGGTTGGAGAAGAGACACGCTTAAAATTTAGATTCTTGGATTTGAGACGGACTGAAATGCAAGATAATCTCAGACTAAGATCAAAAGTATCAACCTCACTCAGAAGCTACCTAGATAATGAAGATTTTATTGAAATAGAAACACCTCTTTTAACTAAAGCAACGCCGGAAGGTGCACGAGATTATTTAGTTCCCAGCAGAACATTTCCAGGTCAATTCTTTGCTTTACCTCAGTCTCCACAATTATTTAAGCAAACATTAATGGCTTCCGGTTTTGAAAAGTATTTTCAATTTGCTAAATGTTTCAGAGATGAGGATTTAAGGGCTGATCGACAGCCAGAATTTACACAATTAGACATAGAAATGTCCTTCGTAGATTCTAAAGAGGTTATGAGCTTAATAACCAAGATGATTAAGCAAGTATTTAAAGAATCATTGTCAGTTGATTTAGGAGAGTTTATAGAGATCACATACCGTGAAGCTATTGAGAAATATGGTATTGATAAACCAGACCTAAGAAATCCTCTAGAGTTAATTGAAGTAAAAGAATTGTTTAAAGAATGTGATTTTAAGGTTTTTAATGAACCAGCGAATGACAAAGATTCGAGAATTGCAGCGATTAAAGTACCTAATGGTAGGTTATTAACTAGGAAACAAATAGATGACTATACAGAGTTTGTTGGAAACTATGGTGCAAAAGGACTAGCCTACATAAGGGTAGAAGATCCCTCGAAAGGAAAAGAGGGACTTCAGTCGCCAATTATAAAATTTATAGAGGATTCCATCATAGAGTCTTTAGTATCATCTTTAGAAGTTCAGGAAGGAGATATTATTTTCTTTGGAGCAGGAAAAAGAAATATTGTGAATGATTCATTGGCTGCGTTGCGGGATCTCATCGCAAAAGATCTTGATTTACTTACTTGTGAATGGGCACCATGCTGGGTAGTAGATTTTCCAATGTTTGAGAAAAATAAAAGTGGAGATTTAACGCCATTACATCATCCATTTACTGCTCCGAAATGTACTGCAGATGAACTAAAAAACAACCCGCTTGGCGCTTTAACAGAGGCATATGATATTGTTTTAAATGGTACTGAGCTTGGAGGCGGTTCTGTAAGAATACATGATAGATTGATGCAAGAGACTGTTTTGAAGCTTCTCAGTATTAATGAGAAAGAGGCAGAAGAGAAATTTGGTTTCTTAATTGCAGCATTACAGCACGGCTGTCCGCCGCATGCAGGACTGGCAATTGGTTTTGATAGAATGATTATGCTTATGACTGGTTCGGATTCTATAAGGGATGTAATCGCCTTTCCTAAAACTCAAACAGCATCTTGTTTACTTACTGAGGCACCAGGACAAGCTGCGCAGGAACAACTTGAAGAATTACATATTAGGTTCCATGGACTAGAAAAGGAGGATTAAGTGGCTGGTCATTCAAAGTGGGCAAATATTAAGCATCGAAAAGGGAGACAGGATGCTAAGAGAGGCAAGATTTTTTCTGTATTAATCAGAGAACTTACAGTTGCGGCAAAGCTTGGTGGTGGGGTAACAGATGATAATCCAAGACTGCGTACTGCAGTTGATAAGGCTTTAGCTGCAAATATGACTAAAGATACTATTGAAAGAGCTATTCAAAGAGGAGCTGGTGGCTTAGAAGGTGAAAATTTAGAGGAAGTAAGTTTTGAAGGATATGGACCAGGCGGAATAGCAATAATTGTAGAATCTATGACAGATAATAATAATCGCACAGTAGCTGAAGTAAGACATGCATTCACAAAATCAGGTGGTAATCTAGGAACTAACGGGTCCGTATCTTACCTGTTTGAAAAAAAAGGCTTAATAAATACTGCCCCTGATCAAGATGCAGACCAGGTAATGGAGATTTCAATTGAAGCTGGAGCTGAAGATATTGAAGTAAATGAAGACGATAGTATAACAGTGAGCTCCTCACCAGAAGATTTTGAAAATATAAAAAAAGCTCTGTTGGAGAAGGAAATTGATCTTATTGATTCTGATGTAGCCTTAATTCCAGAGACAACTGTCAAAGCCGATTTAGATACCTCTTTGAAGGTGTTTAAGCTGCTTGAAATGCTTGAAGACCTTGACGATACTCAAAATGTTACCTCCAATATAGAGTTTGCTGAAGGCATGCTGGATCAATTGGATTAATATGACAAATTCTAGAAATAAAGGGGCTTCTTTCGAAAGAGAAGTGGCTAATTTGTTGACTAATGATTTGAATTTGAGAAATAGTATTAGAAGAGTACTCGAGCAAACCAGAGAGAAGCATTTACCTGATTTAATATTGGGAAGGTGGTATCTCGAATGTAAGAGATATGGATCTGGAGCTGAACCATTAGATGCTTGGTGGAAGCAAGTCTTAGAGGCTACAAAAAATAAAGGAATCCCTGCTTTAGTATACAAATTCGATAGAAGGCCAATTAAAGTTAGAGTGCCTCTAGGAGCCATTAATCCTTCACTTCATTTAGATTCACCTTTTACAGCAGATCTATTATGGGATGACTTTATTTTTCTCCTAAAAGAACTTTATGCTAACGATATAGCTGATCATGAACAAATAGACTAATGAAGGATTATCACTTAAGAATTTATTACGAAGATACAGATGCACAAGGTGTTGTATATTATGCTAACTATCTGAAATTTTTTGAAAGAGCCAGAACCGAGTATTTAAGAGAAGTTGGTTACGAACAAATGAAGCTTATGCAGGAAGGTATTATATTTATTGTCAGGAGTCTCGAGCTAAAACTTATAAAGCCAGCAAAGTTAGATGACTCTGTTAAAGTGAGAACTGAATTGTCAAAGCTTGGAAAAGTAAGTTTTGATTTTAAACAAACCGCATATGTAAATGATTCCTTGATTACTGAAGCGAATATTAAATGCGGTAGCTTAGATCCTATAACTTTTACTCCTTCAGCACTTCCTGAATATTTATACAAAGGAATGAAAAAATTACTTTTATAATTATATGGATCTCTCAATTTTAGAATTATTTTTAAATGCAAGCATTGTAGTTAAATCTGTCATAGTGATTCTAATTCTTGCATCTCTTGTCTCATGGATGATAATTTTCGAGCGTTGGATTTACATAAAAAAAGTAAATCAGGAATTCTTCGATTTTGAAACTAGATTCTGGTCAGATTCAGGACTAGAAGCTTTACTTTTAACAAGTCAAGAAGGGGAGCATGAACCAATTGGGGCTGAATATATTTTTCAAGTTGGATATCTTGACTACAAACGTCTCATTGCAGAAAAAATTGATTCTGATACTATCATATTAAGTGTGCAGAGAAATATGCAGGCTGCGTTGACAAAAGAGCAATCATTGCTTGAAAAACATTTACCTTTTTTAGCCACTATTGCTTCTGTGAGTCCTTACATAGGTTTGTTTGGAACGGTTTGGGGCATAATGAACTCGTTCAGAGGGTTAGCCGGTTCATCTCAAGCAACATTATCTGCAGTAGCTCCTGGTATTTCTGAAGCTCTTATTGCAACTGCGATAGGACTTTTTGCAGCGATACCTGCTTTAATCGCCTACAACAAGTATATATCTGATTCTGATAGACTCATTTCAAGTTTTGAAGGATTTAAAGAGGAATTTTCATCGGTTCTTCATCGAGATATGCAGTCTGATAAAAAATGAAACGAAGAAATCTAATATCTGATATTAATGTTGTTCCTTATATCGATGTTATGCTGGTTTTGTTAGTTATCTTTATGATATCTGCACCTTTGATGGTTCAAGGAATTCAAATAAACCTTCCCGAATCGTCCTCAGAGGCTCTACCAGTCAAGAATAATGAACCTCTCATTATTTCCATTAAAAAAGATGGTGCTATCTTTCTAGAAACTGAATCCACCAAAGACAGATCTCTAAGTCTTGAGGAGATGAACAATTTTGTGTCGAAGATTTTTGAAGCTAGTCCCGGTTTACAAGTCGTCATAAGAGGTGATCGTGAAGTGAAGTACGATAGAGTCATGACTGTTATGGCTGAGTTACAAATAGCCGGAGCTAGTGACATAGGATTAATCTCACAACCTATAACATCTAAGTGAACTATTTTGCTCCACTCTTTTTATCAGTATTTATTCATTTTGGTATAGTTTTATCCTTTTCAAATTTTTTCACCATAGACTTTGATAAATTTAATATTGAAGCGGAAAAACCTATTACTGCATATATTATCTTTGCTGAAAATAAAAAGACCCAAAAAGAACCCATCAAAATTACACAAGATCTTCCAAATAAGACTATCTTGGAAGTTGAGGCCGAAAAGATAGAGATCACTAGCAGTACTTCAGTCATAGAAGCAATTGAAGCTCTGAAAAATATTAAAACTTCCGATAATCGAGAAAGAGTGGAAGTATCTCAATCCGATGTTGAGAAATACTCTTATGTAATAAAAAAACAAGTCATGGCTAACTGGAAAAGACCTAAAAATTTAAATTCTAATTTAAAGACTGAAATCCAAATTAATCTTGTGCCTACGGGTGAGATTATATCTTCAACAATAATAAAAGGGAGTGGCAACAAAATTTTTGATGATTCAGCTTTGTCTGCAGTTTTAAAGGTTAGATCTTTTGAAGGTTTAAACATGCAGATGAATCTATTTGATCAGCACTTTAGAGAATTTATTTTAATATTTAGCCCTAATTAATTTGAATGACGCAATGTTTTACAAAAATATCATTTTAATAACTGCATCATTATTTTTTCTTTCAACACTTTCTGGACAGCTTAGAATAGAGATCAAAGGTGGACTAGAGGACCCAATTAATGTGGCGGTAGTTCCTATGAAATGGAATTTAGATACCCCTCAAGATTTATTTATTCATGAGGTAATAAAGTCTGATCTAGAATCATTCGGAGAATTCGATGTATTGCCTCCTAAGAATATGTTGAGCCTACCTAGTTCTAAAGAAGAAGTTTTTTTTAAAGACTGGAGAATATTAGGAACAGATTTCTTGGTGATAGGAAATGTAGGTCCTTCGGAGGTAGAGAATGAAATAAAAGTTTCATTTATCATTTTTGATGTTGTGAAAGAAAGATTAATACATAGAGGGGTAGTATTTGGTACCAAAAGATCTTTGAGAAGAATCAGTCATAAAATCAGTGATAACATTTATTCAAAAATACATGGAATACCAGGTATTTTTTCAACTCAAATAGCCTATATAGATAAGCCGTCTGTCAGTGATCCTAACTATAACTTAATGATTTCAGATCTAGATGGATTTCAGAGTTTATCTCTTTTTTCTTCTCCTCAACCTTTGATGTCTCCAAGTTGGTCTCCGGACAGGAAAAAAATTGCATATGTATCTTTTGAAGAAGGAACATCGCGTATCTTCATACAGCAGCTTTCTAATGCCGAAAGGTTTGGTCTTAAACTAGAAAGAGGTATTAATAGCTCACCAAATTGGTCACCAAATGGTGATAAATTATCTGCTGTTCTATCCAGGACAGGTAATCCGGATATTTTTATTTACGATCTTAAACTTTCTAACTGGATCCAAGTTACAAATCACTTTGGAATTGATACTGAACCAGATTGGTCACCTGATTCTAGAAAAATTTTATTTACCTCAAATAGATCCGGTTCACCGCAAATATATGAAGCAAATGTAAAAACGAAGAGAATAAAAAGAATTACGTTCGATGGAACTTATAATGCGAGGGGTAGGTATCTACCCAACGGAAAGGATATTGTCTTTGTTCATAGAAGAAATGGTATCTTCCACATAGCCAAGCAAAACCTTAGATCTGGAAATATAAATATATTAACCGATACTTCATTAGATGAATCTCCAACAGTTTCACCTAATGGAAATGTGGTTATTTATGCAACTAAGGATGGTGATAAGGATATATTGGCTGGTATTACTCTAGATGGTAAGACAAAATTTATTATGCCTTCATTGAAGGGAGAGGCGAGAGAACCGTCCTGGTCTCCTTTGATAGATTAGAATCAAAATAGAAGTATAATAGAAACAGGAGGCTTAAATGAACATCATACAAAAATCTTTAATAACTTTTCTCGTAATTACTGTAGCTTCATGCAGTTCTGTCTCAATGGATAGGACAAGCGATTCAACAGCCATATCCGCATCTGCATCAGGTGCTTACTCCGATAGCGGTCTTACATCTAACAATATTCTTTACTTTGCATATGATAGATCAGATATCAATTCTGAAGGCAGGGCGAAAATTAGATCTCTAGCTAATGTTATAAAAGAAAATAATTTAAGTGTAAGGGTTGAGGGACATTGTGATGAGAGAGGTACTCGTGAATATAATTTAGCCCTTGGAGAACAAAGAGCTAAAACAGTCGCTGAATTATTAATTATCAATGGAGTTTCTTCAGAAAAAATTTCTACTGTAAGTTATGGTGAGGAAAAACCAGCCGTATCTGGCTCTAATGAGAGCTCTTGGTCAAAGAATAGAAGGGCACTAGTTAAAACATTCTGATTAATTTGAAAAATATTTTTTTTAGTTTTTTTCTTCTATCTACCTTTACGATTTTTTCTGAAGAAAATGAAAGTTTAGAACTTCTCTATAAAAAGATAGAAGTACTTGAAGAGGAAATTAGAGATTTAAGAAATATACTTGAGGAAAATTCCACTCTGGTTGATAGGTCTCTTGAACTTCAACAGCAGAGATATTTAGACTTAGATTCAAGAATATTAGAAATATCGAAAATCTCATCAGAAAAGCTAAGCTCAGTTGATGAGGAGGGCCAGTATTCAGATTCTGAAGAAAAAGAGTTATTTAAGTCAGCGTTAATTTTATTTGAAGAATCAAGATTCGCTGAGGCCCTAGAAATTTTCTCTCAAATTATAATTACTTTCCCTAATGGAGCTTTTACCGCTGATGCATATTTCTGGTCTGGTGAATTATTTTTGGCTCAAGAGATGTACGAAGATGCCAAACTAAGCTTTAAAAATGTAGTAGACAATTTTTATCAACATTCTAGAGCACCAGATTCTTTGTTTAAATTAGGTGAAATTTATAGAATAGAAGGTGATATTGCTGGATCATTAGGATTTTATAATAGGGTCAATGAAGATTTTCCTGATTCAGGAGCTTCTCAACTATCAAAAAAATCACAAGAAATTTTAAAAGAAGAGTCGAATTTACTTGAGTAAACCTTTAAAATACGCAATTTTCGGGCCGTTAGCTCAGTCGGTAGAGCAGTTCGCTTTTAACGAATTGGTCCTGCGTTCGAGTCGCAGACGGCCCACCAACCCAAGATGAATATCTTTTTAATTTGTTTAGGAGGTTCTATAGGGGCTCTGAGCAGGTTTTATTTATCCATTCTATTTGAAAAGTCAGAGAATTTTGAAATACCCTTAGGAATTTTAATTGTAAATATATCAGGTTGTTTCTTATTGGGTCTGTTTTACCACTTAATGGATTCTAATCTAGAAAGATACCTGACACCATTCCTTTTCATCGGATTCTTGGGTGCATTTACAACCTTTTCTGCTTTTTCAAAGGAGTCTTTAGAGTTGTTATATCAAGGTAATTTTTTAATGGCCCTTTTATATATAATATTGTCAGTATCAACATGCTTAGGGGCAACATGGCTAGGAATGTACCTTACAAGAGTTAGTTAACTTTTAGTCCTCTAGTATCCCTCATTATTTGCCTATAACTATATCCTCTATAACCTTCAGAGGTTAAAAGTTTTGATGCCTCCTTGCGAAGCCAAGTTATTCCTTTTCCAGGATTATCTGTTTGTAATTCCTTTATGACGTTCACAACCCTTTCTTTTTTTAGAGCTGATTCCATTGAAAGACTACTATTATTGAGCTCTTTGTATTTGGGAGAGCACTTATCAGTCATGTAACCTTTTAAATTTGAGACTTCAAGTGCATCCATCATCAACATAGTATTGTATACAATGGTTTTTGATATTGGATTTCTATCCACTTCATCAAGTACAAGTTTTGCCCTAAAAATTATATGGGCTGCTAACCTTAACCTCTCCGATATATTTTCACTATCTAACATAGAAATTACATCATCCCATTTGGTAGAAAAATCAGATTCAGCTAAAATTTCAGCTGCAGCGGCGGCAATATTTTGTAAGTTCTTTTTTGGATCAAGATCTTCAACTGCCTCTTGAAGTTGAGTTAAAGAAATATCTAGATGTGATTCTTTAGATTTCATATATTTTTTTATCTTAACCATTGTTGTTTAATTATTAAATACCTTTATGTACACAATAATTAAGATTATTTTTACTGCCTTAGTGATAGTAATCATTTCTGAAATAGCTAAGAGGTCAACACTTATTGCGGGTATTGTAGCTTCTATTCCATTAACGTCCTTGTTAGCTTTTATGTGGCTATACCTTGATACACACGACCCTAACTCCATAAGAGACTTATCTAGAAATATACTTTTAATGATACCTCCTTCTTTAACATTCTTTATCGCTTTATACAGCTTAATAGGATGGGATATATCTTTCTATTCAAGTCTATCTCTATCAATTTTGCTTACAGCCTTTGTGTATTGGATATATTTCATTATATTAGGATTCTTTGGAATTAATTTAAAATAAGAAATAGTATGAAATTATTTATGGTACATGTTGGATTTTATGACAGATCTATTGGGGAGGGGCTTTACGAGACCCACTTGAATTATTTTATAGCCGCTGAAAATGCTAAAGAAGCTAAAACTAAGGCACATTCCTTAGAGGAATTTCAGGCAAAATCGATGCACATTGATGGGATTAAAGAGATTTCAAATGTTCAAGGCTATGAAGTTATTTTGAAGGAAGGATCCGAATTAGAGCAAGGTGAGGTCATTTCATATGATGAGGCAAAGGAGTTGTAATAGTGAGCGATACAATTTTTCAAAAGATCATCGATAGGGAATTACCAGCAGATATAATTTATGAAGATGATAAATCTTTAGTTTTTAGAGACATCAATCCTGTTGCACCCACTCATCTATTAATAATTCCAAAAAAACAAATAGAAAAAATATCTGATGCACAAAAAGATGATCAGGATCTTCTTGGACATTTGTTTCTTGTTGCAGGAGAAGTAGCAAGACTATTAGGAATACAAGATGCTTTTAGACTTGTTGTGAATAATGGCGCAGGAGCACAACAAACTGTTTTTCATCTCCATATACATCTTATAGCTGAAAGAGAATTTTCCTGGCCTCCTGGTTAAGAGAAGGACTTGAGTGCTTCAATTGATTTATGGGATCTTTCAATCTTATTATGGATAGACTCTGTAAGTTGAAAATTATTTCCAGTTAAATCCAGAGCCATCCTTAGATGTTTTATTGATGTTTCGTAAGACCCAGTTAAGAAAAAATATTCTGCTCTGGATAGATGCAATCCTATTAAATTTTTATCAAGCCCTTGTACCTCTGCTAACCAATACCAAACCTGAGGATCTTTAGGTCTTTTCAATGTAAGATCCTTTAGTATCTTTTCTCCCAATTTATAGTCACCTTTATTCATCAACACTCTGTTGTAAAGCATAGATACAGGATAATTGTAAGGATTAGTGCTTAACAAAGACGATGCCAATGCTTCAGCCTCAAAATAATTTTCTGCTTCAATATGGAGTTCTAAGAGACCTATTTGAAGTATGAGATTTTCACTATCCATCTCCAATGCTTGCCTCATGCTATTTAATGCTTGGGAATGTTTGTTGTCCCTAGAATATGCTAGGGCAAGTCCATAGTGCGCTTCTAATTTATCTCTTTCATCAGATGAATTTGTGAGCTCTTTTTGAAATATTGTTACAGCTTGTCGAGGCATTTCGGAAAAATGTACTATTGTCCTATTCCTAACAAGATCATAATCAAGTGAATTTCTATAATTTTTCTTTTCAAAACCCTGTGCCCTTGCTTGAGCATCCGCGATTCTATTTTTAGTAAGTGGGTGAGACCTTAAAAACTCAAGTTCATTCGAACCAGAAAGCCTACTTAACGATTGTAACTTTTCAAACATATAAGAAGTACTTTTTGGATCGAAACCTGCCGATACCATATTTTTAAATCCAATTCTGTCAGCTTCCTGCTCATCACCTCGACTAAAGGAGAGATTCTGCTGAGTAATTGCTTGTTGGCCTACTAGGAGAGCATTTGGATTACTAGTTGCCCCAGCAAGGGCTATACTTCCTAATATCATTAGGGAATTGGCTAAACTCCTATCTTTTTGCCTCTGCATTCGCCTTGCGAAGTGTCTTTGACTTAAATGAGCTAATTCATGTGATAGAACAGAAGCAAGTTGACCTTCAGTGTCCGCGTGGAAAATAAGACCAGCATTGATACCGATAATACCGCCAGGGGCAGCAAAAGCATTTACAGACTTTTCGTCTATTAGTGCAATCTCCAATCTTCTATCAGTTAATTCACTAAATTCGGATAATCTGTAAACTAAATGTTCGGTATAATCCTGAGAAACTGGATCGATATATTCCGGTAAAGTTCTTCGAAGTTGGGCCATATATAGCCTTCCTAGATTATATTCAGATGCAATAGATATTACCGAAGACGAGCTATCTCCTATAACAGGGAGGTCCTCCTCAGAAGAAGACAAGTTGCTAGATACCAAGATCAACAAATAGATTATGAATTTCGCTATAATGCTATACATATAATTTTTATAACGCTAATTATATTTAGTTAAAGAATAAGATTTCCTAAAATATTATTAATTCCACAATTATAATGCAGAGTTTATTAGATAAATTTATAAAAAGGTTTTTTTCCAATGAGGAATCTGTATATTTTGCCGTCCTATTGATATTTTCTTTCCTTTTTATAATTTTCTTTGGCGACATCTTATTACCAGTAATTATCAGTGTAGTAATAGCTTTTCTTTTAAATGGGTTAATGAATGCCTTGCTAAAGATGGATATTTCTCAACAACTATCATTGACCATAACCCTTATAGTCTTTTTCGGCTGTTATATGAGTTTATTTTTTGCTCTTCCTTCAATTGGCACAGAAATTAATAATTTATTGCAAAATCTTCCGATAATTGTGAGCTCTTTTCAACAAACTCTAGTAGAGATGAATAATTATTTTTCAAAAGAAGATATCGATTTGATTTTCGCTAATTTGAGCAATCAGATTAATAGTTTATTAAGCTCAGCCTTGGGCCAATTAGCAGGGACAATTTCTTTAATGTTTAATGCTATTTTATACGCAATAATGATCCCTTTGATGGTCTTCTTTTTCCTGAAGGATAAAAATGAATTACTACCAATTGCTTCATTTTTACTACCTAAAGAAAATGGATTTATGCAATCTGTTTTTTCAGAAATGAATAATCAACTCTTTAATTATGTTACTGGTAAATTTTTGGAAATGATTATTGTTGCCAGTGCCTCATATATCTTATTTGCTGCACTTGGACTTCCTTATGCTGTGCTAATTGCAATACTTGTTGGTCTTTCAGTAATTATCCCAATATTTGGCGCTATTTTAGTGACCGTCCCAGTTGTTTTGATTGGTCTTTATGAGTGGGGTGTATCTGAGAATTTCTACTGGCTACTGGGATTCTATCTATTAATACAAATTTTAGATGGTAATGTTCTTGTTCCTATACTATTTTCAACTAGAAATAATCTTCACCCTGCAGTTATAATTATTGCAATTCTATTTTTCGGAGGAATTTGGGGTTTTTGGGGGCTATTTTTTGCCATTCCTTTGGCAACATTCATAAAAGCAATTATTAATTCCTGGCCAGATCCGATTGATTAACTCTTAAGAAGTTTTGCTGCTTCAAGAACTTCCTTGGCATGACCAGTAACTTTAACTTTTCTCCATTCATTGACTAACTTCCCTTTTGAATCAATCAAAAATGTACTCCTCTCTATTCCCATGTATTTTTTACCATACATGCTCTTTTCCTTAATGACATCATATTGTTTGCATATTTTTTCATCAGGGTCGGATATCAGTTCGAAATTAAACTTCTCATTCTTTTTAAATTTTTCATGGGATTTTATTGATTCTCTAGATAGGCCAAAAATTACAGTATTTGCTCTAGTAAATTGAGATTTTAAGTCTCTGAAGTCTTGACCCTCTGTAGTGCAGCCAGGAGTGCTATCTTTAGGATAGAAATATAATACCACATTCTTACCTCTAAAATCAGAAAGGCTTATATTCTTATTTCCAGTGCATTCGCCTTTAAAAATCGGCGCTTTATTATTTATTTTAGGTGTTGGCATATCTCCTCCGTTAGAAACATTCTATAATATTAAGATTCTAACATTGAGTTAAAAAATAATTAATGTTTAATCTAAAAGGTTCTATTACAGCTCTGGTTACTCCGATGGAATCGGATGGGGAGATAAATTGGGAAGGATTAAAAGATCTTATTGAGTGGCACATTAGTTCTAATACATCAGGACTAGTAGTGGTTGGAACAACTGGAGAGTCAGCTACCTTAGATGTTTCAGAACATGTACAACTTATAGAAAGAGCTGTAGATATTTCAAATGGCAGAATAAAAGTTATAGCCGGAACTGGAGCTAATTCTACAAAAGAAGCTATATATCTTACTTCTTCAGCCAAATCTGCCGGTGCTGATGCTGCACTTTTAGTTACACCTTATTATAACAAGCCGACACAAGAAGGCTTATATTTACATTATCAATTAATTGCAGATGAAGTTGACTTCCCTCAAATTCTTTATAATGTGCCTTCAAGGACAGGATGTGATCTTTTGAATGACACTGTTATGAGGTTAGTGGATCATCAAAATATCGTTGGTCTGAAGGATGCTACTGGCGATCTTGGTCGCTTAGAAGATTTTGTGACCAATTTAGATTCAGAACAAAAAGATAATTTTGCTTTATATTCCGGAGACGATCCAACTGCTACTGAATTTATGATAAATGGTGGAACGGGAACAATTTCTGTAACTTCCAACATTGTTCCCAAAATAATATCTAATATATGTGATCATGCTCTGAGCGGAGAAGCCAAGGCAGCTAGAGACTTAGATACAACGCTGGTCAGGCTTAATCAAATTCTATTTATAGAATCTAACCCAATTCCCGTAAAATGGATGCTTAATCGAATAGGAAGAATAACTGACGGCATAAGATTACCTTTGTCTCATTTAGACGCAAAGTTCCATGATAAAGCCGAGGAAGTTTTGTCCGAATTAAACTTATTAAATTAGTGAATATGAATAAATTTACATACGTACTGATGGTTTCTGTCTTTTTAAGTTCTTGTAGTTACCTTTTAACTGATCACAAGAATGACTACCTGAAAGAAAGACAAGAAAAGTCATTAAAGTTACCAGAAAATTTGACCACTAGACCGATCATTGATTACTACCCCATTAATTCTTCAAACCCTGAGACTGTTGGAAATGAATATAACATCCCAATGCCACAACAAGTATTTTCTTCAGGTACCTCTAATGAGGTAAGGATGCATAAATTAGGTGAAATTAGATGGGTCTATGTTGAAACTTTGCCCAGTAGTGCATGGCCAATGATGAATGATTTTTGGATTACAAGTGGTTATAACCTGGCAAAATCAGATCCTACATCAGGAATTATTGAGATTACTAATATCGGAGATAGCGAAATAAAGTCCAAACTTGTTATGAAAGTTGAACATGGAATTAGACAAGCTAGCTCCGAAATTTTTGTTTCTCATTTAGAAGAAATTGATGGTCAATGGGTGCGAGTAGTGGGGGACAATAATCTTGAGGAAGAAACTATGCGAAAGGTATTGGATTACTTCGCTACTACTCCGCCAAGCGGAGGTACCTCATTGGTAGCCTTAAACTTGAATTATGGCCAGAAAGCTGCCCTCATTCAAGATGACAGTCAAGAGAGTTTTATAGAGCTCAACCTAGAGTATGCGCGTGCTTGGGCAGCTGTTGATAGAGCATTAAAGGAAGCTTTAATCAATGTAAATGACCTTGACAGAGATGAAGGAGTTTTTTACGTAAACTTTTCTAGAGAAGATCAAAAGGGTTTTATTAGAAGAATCTTTTCTGGAAATTCATTTAATGGAGACTTTAGAATCTTAGTTACAAAAATTGATGAAAACACATGTAGAGTTACAATAAGTACAGATGCGGAGGAAGCTCAAGCTTATGAGCGCGAGCTTCTTTCAGAGATAAACCAATCATTATCTTAAATTTTATGGAAAATATTGAAAAAGGCGAACTCATTACTACCGGAAAGGCTAAATCTTTGTATGAGTCTAGTGAATCAGATTACCTCATTATGCATTATCGAGATGATACCTCTGCATTCGATGGCAAGAAGATTGAAAGTTTAGATGGGAAAGGGACCATTAATAACAAATTTAATGCCTTCATAATGGAGTATCTTGAAGGGGAAGGAATTCCTACTCACTTTGAAAAACTCATAAGTGAAACAGATAGTCTGGTTAAAAGACTTGAAATGGCACCTGTAGAGTGTGTTGTAAGAAATGTAGCTGCTGGAAGTATTTGTAAAAGACTAGGTTTGGAGGAGGGGGTGGACTTAAATCCTCCTACATTTGAATTCTTTTATAAAGATGACGAACTTGGCGATCCAATGATAAATGAATACCATATTAAATCTTTTGGTTGGGCTACTGAAGATCAAGTGACTCAAATGCAAACAAAGACTTTTCAAGTTAATAATGCGTTGAAGAAGTTATTTTCCGAAGCTGGGATGATTTTAGTTGATTACAAATTAGAGTTTGGAGATTTCAAAGGTGAGCTTCTATTAGGAGATGAATTTACTCCAGATGGTTGCAGAGTTTGGGATGAAGAAACTAGAGAGAAACTTGATAAAGACAGATTCAGACAAGGACTGGGTGATGTTGTTGAGTCTTATCAAATAATGGCAAAGAGACTGGGAGTCATCTAGATCTATTTGAGACCAGAATTTATATCCTTTAATTTTTCTGAACCAGGACATAGATCATTAAGATTCATCTCATTTAAAGGTTTATCAGAGACATTTAAAATTTCTTTTAAGTCCTTCGCTTCTGGATCAGCGTAAAGAAGACCTGTTAGAACCTTTCCATCTCTTTGAGACTCTTGAATATTTTGAATAGCTTTGATTTTGTCTGCAGGGTCGTAGTTCTCGGAGATTTTTTCAAGAGTAAGTAATGAACCATCATGCAAAGGAACATCCACCGAAGACCCTCTTGGATAATCAGTGAGTATTTCCCTTCCTGAAGGTACAAAGTCAGGTCTAGACAAGGCATCATTATGTTCTCTGATGTAGTCATAACTCTTAGTTGAAGAATTATGATTATTGAAGGTTACACAAGGAGAAATTATGTCTAAAAAAGAGAAACCTTTATGGGAAAGGGCAGCTTTTAGCAGAGGTACTAATTGATCTTTGTCTCCCGAAAAGCTTCTTGCTACAAAACTTGCGCCTAACTGAATGGCCATGGAAGGCAAATCTATTGAAGGAAATAAGTTGTCATCTCCATACTTACTTTTAGACTCCAAATCATTTGTAGCTGAGAATTGACCTTTTGTAAGTCCGTAAGTACCATTATTTTCGACTATATATGTCATATTAAGCTGCCTTCTGGCACAGTGAATAAATTGACCAATACCTATTGATGCGCTGTCTCCATCTCCAGAAATTCCTAAATATAGCAGCTCATGATTAGCCATAGCTGCACCGGTGGCGATTGATGGCATTCTCCCATGCACTGAATTGAATCCATGAGATTGATTCAAAAAGTATGCAGGAGCTTTAGATGAACAACCTATACCTGACAATTTTGCAACCTTATAAGATTCTATACTGAGTTGGAAGCAAGCCTCAACTATTGCTGAGCTTATTGAGTCATGCCCACATCCAGCGCAAAGTGTAGAAACGGCACCTTCATAGTCTCTACGTGTTAGGCCCAAATCATTTTTTTCAAGAAGAGGATGGTGATTTTTTGGTTTTACTATATAAGTCATTTAATTTCCTTAAGATACAGCTAATGCCGGTTTACCCGATATATGGGCATTTATTTTATTTATAATATGTTCAGCGGTTATAGGTTGGCCATCAAAACAAAGTATCGATACAAGCTTGTCAGGAATTATTCCACCTTCTGCCATAATTAATGTTCTCATTTGACCGTCTCTATTTTGTTCAACTATAAAAAGAAGATCATGATCCTCAATAAATTCCCAAACTTCAAGATTAAATGGGAAAGCTCTAATTCTCATTGCATCAATACTTAAATTCTGTTCATCCAGGACATCTAAAGCCTCTTGCATAGAGCAATCAGTACTTCCGAAATAAATAATTCCCATCGAACTAGTATTCTTTTCTTGATTAAATACTGGACTAGGAACTAAAGAAGATGCTGTTTGAAATTTCTTTACCAGTCTAGTAAGCATTTCAGCATTTTTAACCCCATCTTCGGTATAACCCGTGAAATTGAGTCAGTAGGAAATAACCTTTTAATAGTTGATACCTCCGGACGTGTTCAAAAGCTATCCATTAAATGAAGATTCAAAGGTATTTAATTAGTCATGTCTGTTGTAGCAATTGTTGGTCGCCCTAATGTGGGGAAATCGACAATTTTTAATATCTTAACGGCCTCAAAGTCAGCTATTGTTGCAGATTTTTCAGGGTTAACTAGAGACAGAAAATATGGTCGTCTAAAAGATAGCCAGTTAACTCTAATCGACACCGGAGGCTTGAATGAGGATACCGATGATATGTCTCAAGCTATTAAAGAACAGACAGATTTAGCTATTGAGGAGGCGGACTATCTTCTGTTCGTTGTTGATGCAATCGATGGCCTTTTGCCAACAGATAAAGAAATTGCCAAGTCTCTTAGAAAGCAAAATAAAGAAATTACTTTATTGATAAATAAAGCCGACAATTCAAGGCTTGAAGAGTCTTCAGCAGAATTCAATAGTTTAGGATTTAAAAAATCAATTTTTTTATCTGCATCTCATAATAAAGGATTTGGAGATTTACGTGATTTATTGAGCGCTTATGACGAAATATATATAACTGAAGATTCTATCAATCAAGATAACTCAATAAAAATTTCAATAATTGGAAGACCAAATGCTGGTAAATCAACTCTAGTAAATGCTTTAATCGGGAAAGAGAGGTTAGTTGTCTCTTCGCAATCGGGTACTACTAGAGATTCTATTGATGTACCGCTGGAAACTGGGAGTAAAAAATTTACCTTGATTGACACAGCCGGAATGAGGCGAAAGCGGTCTATCAAAGAAGAGACAGAAAAATTTTCTGTGTCAAAATCAGTCGATTCAATAAAAAGGGCAGATCTAGTCGTTATTCTAATAGATGCTTCCGAAAATATTGTTGATCAAGATATACATTTGTTAGGACTAACATTGGCCATAGGTCGACCTGTTCTTGTGGTCGCCAATAAAATTGATCTTCTGAGTAAGCAGGATAGAGAAAATCTTGAAAGCAAGATTAATCGAAAACTAAAATTCGCTAGTTATATAAAATTGCATTACATTTCAGCAAAAAATAAAAGAGGTCTGAAAAAACTCCTTAAATTGACAGATACTATTTATAAAGAATCACTAAGAGATTTAGATACATCCATTATTAATAAAATACTGAAGTCTGCAATTTATAATCAACAACCTGCCATGTCGGGGAGATTTAGACCTAAATTAAGATATGCGCATTCTGGCGGGAAGAATCCTCCAAGAATTATCATTCATGGTAATAACCTTAAGCAAATCCAAGATAGCTATACACGATATTTGGAAAACTATTTTAGGAATGAACTTGAATTAGGATCTACTCCACTTGAAGTAGTCTATAAAGACCAAGCAAATCCTTTCAAAAATAAACCTAATCAATTAAACGAACGACAATTAAAAAAGAGAAAAAGGATGATAAAGCGGAGAAAAAAATAAAATAATGATTAAGTATCTTCTTACTTTTCTGTTAATCTTCACGACCTTGCTATTTACTAGTGAAAACAAGATTGAAACCTTGAAAGATTTAAAACCCTCTCCAAAAAAACTACCTGTAACCTTTGAAGCTCATGGAGTCAAAAGGGTCGATAACTATTATTGGATGCGGGATGATTCTAGAAAAGATCCCGAGATCATTGCTCATCTAAATGAAGAAAATAGTTACCTTGAAAATTGGTTTGTTTCAGGAAATGACAATAGGAAAGCTCTTTTTGAAGAAATAACTGATCGTATCCCTAAGAATGAAGATTCTGTTCCAGTTAGATTAAAAAATTACGAATATTTTAGACGTTACAAACAAGGGAATGAGCACGGCATCTACATTAGAAGAAAAGATAAAAATTCTGAAGAAAAAATTTTACTTGATGTAAATGAACTAGCCAAAAATAAGGATTTTTATCAGTTAGCCAATTGGAGTATTTCTCCTAAAGAAAATCTGATAGCTTATGCTGAAGATACAAGTGGTAGGCGGCAATACAGAATAAAATTTAAAGATCTAGAAAATGAAGAAATCTCAAGTTTTTTCATTGAAAATACTTCTGGAGATATGGCTTGGTCTTCAGATGGAAAATACCTTTTTTATGTGATCAGAGATGAGGAAACTCTTCTGCCTTATAAGTTATTTAGACACGAGATAGGAACGTCTCAAGATAAAGATGTAGCCATTTACGAAGAAAAAGATACTACATTCTATCTTTCGGTTGGTAATACGCGATCAATGGAATACATAGAAATAAATATTTCTTCTACAACTAGTTCAGAAGTTCGTCTAATAAAGTCAGATAGTCCATATATGACTCCACAAATCTTTTTGCCTAGGGAACAAGATCATCTTTATTCTATAGATCATGATCCAGCTAGCACAAGATTTCTGATAGAGTCAAATTGGAAAGCTTTAAACTTCCGTTTGCTTGAAACTGATTTAAATAATTCTTCCGATAAAAATAAATGGAAAGAGTTAATTCCACACAGAGAACAAGTTTTACTTCAATCAGTAATACCATTTCCAAATCACCTAATCATCATGGAAAGAGAAAATGGTCTGAGAAAGCTTAAAATTCTACATAAAGAATCAAAAGCAGTTAAAGAAATTAACTTTAATGATCCTACCTACACAGCTTATTTAGCTTCGAATCCAGAATATTACGTCGATAGATTCTATTTTGGTTATTCAAGTATGCGAACGCCTGACAGTTTATTTTCTGTAGTGTTATCAAATGGTCGCAAAAGACTTCTCAAACAGGCAGAAGTTAAAGGAGTTTTTTCAAGTAGCGATTACAAGGTAGAAAGAGAGTTCATTACCGCAAGGGATGGCACTAAAGTTCCCGTTTCTATCGTTTATAAAAAAAATAAATTTAAAAAAAATGAGAATCCTATTTTTCTTTACGGTTATGGCTCCTATGGAAATTCCATTGACGCAGGATTTAGTTCTTCAAGACTTTCGTTGCTCGATAGAGGATTTATTTTTGCAATTGCGCACGTTAGAGGTGGTCAAGAATTAGGAAGGTCTTGGTATGAAGAAGGAAAAATCTTCAACAAATTGAATACTTTTTATGACTTCATTGATGTAACGAAAGGACTGGTCAATAAAGGTTATGGAAATAAAGACAGAATCTATGCTGGCGGAGGCAGTGCTGGCGGATTATTGATGGGTGCCATTGTGAACATGGAACCTAACCTCTACAAAGGCATTATTTCTAATGTTCCTTTTGTTGATGTTATCACTACTATGTCTGATCCAAGTATTCCTCTAACAACTGGAGAATATAGCGAATGGGGTAATCCAGACATTAAAGAAGAATTTGAATACATCTTGCAGTATTCGCCTTATGATAATATTTCTGAACATGAATACCCCAGCATTTTAGTGACTGCTGGTTTATGGGACTCTCAAGTTCAGTATTATGAACCAGCTAAATATGTTGCTAAGTTAAGAGATTACAACAAAGGTAAAAACCCCATTTTGATGAAGGTTAATATGACAGCAGGACACAGTGGTGTAAGTGGTAGATTTGAAAGTCTAAAAGAGTTAGCTATGGAATATGCTTTCCTTCTAAGGCTGGATTCTAATTAATGGAACTCAACAGAGCGTCCCAAGAAGAAAATAACGCAAAGATTCTCTCCATACTCATGCTTATAATTTTATTTGTGAGCATGGGGCAATCAGTGTATTGGCAAACGATGCCTATTATCGGCAGAGAGTTTAACTTCACCGAGGTGGAGATTAATACGGTGGTATCTATTTCTGCTGCAATGTTTATCGTATTTACCCCTTTTTGGGGAAAACTAAGTGACAGAATAGGTAGAAAGGCAGTCCTTCTTATTGGCTTGTTTGGTTATGTATTATCAAATATTCTATTCCTTTATTCTGCATCATTAGGCTTGATAGGTACTTTTACAGGCTTATCTTTACTATTAATTTTGTTGATGGCTCGTATAGTTAATTCTGCAATTGGAGCTGCTTCAAGGCCAGCCTCTGGAGCCTACGTCGCTGATGTTACTTCAGAAGAAGAAAGGTCATCTGGAATGGGGAAGTTCGGAGCGGCAAATAATATCGGAACTATATTAGGTCCTGTCATGGTAGGTTCTTTGGTAGGTATTAATATTTTTAATGTTCAGATACCTGAATTTGGGCTTCTGACTCCACTTATTGTGATGTCTTTCGTCATGGCAATTGCGACATTTCTTGTGTATTTATTCCTACCAAACAAGCCAGTATCGTTAAATACAGCCGTTGTAAGACAAAAGGTTGTCTTTGACAGAAACTTAAAGATACTTATTTCAATTGGCGTGATTATTTTTACGGCTTTTGCTTTAGTGCAATCAATTACTGCCTATTATGTTCAGGATAGATTTGATGTAAGCCTGGATGAGACAGCGCAAACTACAGCATTGCTATTAGGAACTATGGCATTTATGGCTATCGTTTCTCAATTAACATTTGTCCAAAAATACAAAGGCAATCCTTTAAACTTAATAAAATTCTCACTTCCTCTTTTCATATTAAGTTGTTTATCCATCATTTTGTCACCGAATTTCTTGTTTCTTTACTTAGGAATGGCTCTAATGGGTCTTGGAATGGGTCTTGCTTCCCCAGGATATACATCTGCAGCTTCTTTGAATGCAGATAAAGACAACCAAGGAGCGGCTGTTGGTCTGGCAATGATTGCGCCAGGCATTGGATTTGCTCTTGGGCCTTTTATAAGTGGATTTCTTTACAGCATCTCAATGAATTTACCATTTATTTTTATACTTCCGCTTTTTATAATCTTAGCAATTTTAATAAAAAAATTAGAACAATTAATTTAATCAGGAATCTGGTATTTGCCACTCCAAATAACTATAATAGCCAAGCTTTTACGCGCTCAGAAAGCAGATTCTTAAATAGACAAGTGACTGAAAACGATAATCGACCAGTAAATCTCAATTTACTAACCATTAGCCTGCCCATTATAGGAGTTTCTTCTATACTCCACCGAATATCTGGTGTGGCAATTTTTTTTAGTTTTCCACTAATTGTATGGATGCTTAGCATTTCTCTAAAGTCAGAGGAGAGTTTTTCATTACTTTCCAGTCTTTACCAAACTTCTATTATTTTGAAGATTATGATTTATCTTTTTTTAGTAGGATTTAGTTATCATCTGCTCGCAGGTTTAAAGAAACTTCTGAGCGATGCTTTTGGAATAGGTGAAACCTTAGAGTCTGGAAGAATCTTGTCTTGGGTAGTTTTTGGCGCGACCTTCCTTTTAGCAATTTTATTTATTTTCAATATCTTTTAGATATGTTTAGAAGACTTGGACATGGATCTATAGAATTTCTAACTGTAAGAATATGTGCTGTTTTTCTTCTACTCTTTACTCTTTATCTGAGCGGTTTTATTTTAATTACAGATGAAGTGAATTTTAATCAATGGTCAGCATTTTTTGGCAATACAATAAATAAAATACTTACATCGCTATTCTTTATGGCTTTTGCAGTTCATACTTGGTTGGGTACTTGGGCTGTAGCAAGTGATTACCTTACACCAAGAATATTTGGGAATTTAGGCAGAGCTTTATATGTTATTTTTAGAGGTATTGTTGCTGGCATAATAGCCCTCGTGTTGACTTGGGCCATAATAATAATCTGGTGAATATATGTTAGTTAATGAAGTTATAAATGCAAAAGATCTTCCTGTGATGGAGTTTGATGGAATTATTGTCGGTGGTGGCGGGGCAGGCATGAGGGCTTCTCTTCAACTTGCTGAGTCAGGACTAAATACTGCAGTAATATCTAAAGTGTTTCCTACTAGGTCACATACTGTCTCAGCCCAAGGCGGTATTACCTGTGCAATACAGAGTGATGATCCGGATGATGATTGGAGATGGCACATGTTCGACACTGTAAAAGGGTCTGACTATATAGGTGATCAGGAAGCTATAGAATATATGTGTAGTGAAGGCCCTAAAGCTGTTTTTGAACTAGAGCATATGGGTTTACCTTTTTCTAGAACAGAAGAAGGACGAATTTATCAAAGACCTTTCGGAGGACAATCTAAGGATTATGGTAAGGGCGGTCAAGCAACTAGAACATGTGCAGCAGCTGATCGAACAGGACACAGCCTGCTTCATACTCTCTTTCAAGCTAATCTTAAGGCTGGTACCAACTTCCTCAATGAATGGTTTGCAGTAGATCTAGTTCTTAATGCTGATAAAGCGGTTGTAGGGGTTATTGCCTTTAAAATTGAAACAGGTGAAATCTATTACATAAAATCAAAGGCAACTGTTCTAGCAACAGGAGGAGCAGGTAGAATTTATTCATCTACTACCAATGCTTTAATTAATTCAGGTGATGGCATTGGAATGGCTTTAAGGGCCGGCATGCCTGTCCAAGATATAGAAATGTGGCAGTTTCATCCTACAGGAATACACGGAGCAGGAACTTTAGTTACCGAGGGATGCAGGGGAGAAGGTGGATATCTTTTAAACAAAGATGGTGAAAGATTCATGGAAAGGTACGCTCCAAATGCAAAAGATTTAGCCAGTAGAGATGTCGTTGCAAGATCTATGGCATTGGAAATTTTAGAGGGAAGAGGCTGTGGACCTAACGCTGATCATATTTTCCTAAGACTAGATCATCTCGGACCTGAAGTGGTTCATAAGAGATTACCGGGAATAACAGAACTCTCTAAGACTTTTGCAGGTGTTGACCCTGCAGTTCAACCAATACCAGTGGTGCCTACATGTCATTATATGATGGGAGGAATACCAACTAATATAAATGGACAGGTTATTTCGGTAGAGCATGGTGAAGACAAAATAGTCAATGGTTTATATGCAGCCGGTGAAGTAGCGTGCGTATCAGTTCATGGAGGAAATAGATTAGGTGGAAATTCTCTTTTAGATCTTGTTGTCTTTGGAAGAGCTGCTGGTTTATATATAGAAGAGACTATGAAGCAAGGTGTCGAGTTGAAAGACGCATCAAATGACGACATTGAAAAAGCACTTGAAAGACTAAACAAATTAAACGCTTCAAAAGAAGGTGATCAAGTAGCTGTTCTTAAAGAGAAAATGCAACAAAATATGCAGAATAATTTTGGTGTGTTTAGAAGAGGGGATTTGATGGAAAAAGGCATCGAGGAATTAGCTAAGACTAGGGAAGAAGTAAATGACATTTTTCTTCAAGATAAGTCTGCGGCTTTTAATACAGCCAGGATAGAAGCTTTAGAGATGCAAAATCTTTTTGAAGTAGCAGAAGCTACAGCGATAACCGCTAATGAGAGAAAAGAAAGCCGCGGCGCTCATGCGAGAGATGACTTCACTGAACGTGATGATGAAAATTGGCTAAAACATTCAATTTACTACGCTGATACAAAGGAAGTTAGCAAAAGAGATGTGAACTACAGACCTAAAACAGTTCAAGCTTTTCAACCAATGGTTAGGAGTTATTAATGAGTGCGGCATCAATACCCGTCGCTCAAATTAAAACCATAACGATGAGTATTTATCGTTATGATCCAACTTTGGACAAGAAACCTTACATGCAAGATATCATTGTAGAGGTGCCAACTGATAAAGATATTATGGTACTAGATGCCTTGCATCTCGCAAAAGCACAAGAACCTTCCTTATCTTATAGAAGATCATGCAGAGAGGGAGTATGTGGTTCAGATGGCATGAATATAAATGGGAAAAATGGACTTGCATGTGTCACTCCTTTATCCGAAGTGGTTAAGAGGAATAAGATCACTTTGCGTCCAATGCCTGGACTTCCTGTTGTAAGAGATCTGATAGTCGATATGAAACAATTCTATGATCAGCTAGAAAAGGTTAGACCTTATTTAATTACCAAGAGTGATTCACCCGAAATTGAAAGGACGCAATCACCTGAAGAAAGAGAACAACTGGATGGTCTGTACGAGTGTATTCTTTGTGGTTGTTGTTCAACTTCATGCCCTTCTTTTTGGTGGAATCCTGATAAATTTTTAGGACCCGCAGCTTTATTACAATCATGGAGATTCATTGCTGACACTAGAGATGAAGCTACTGATGAAAGATTAGATGACTTGGAAGATGCCTTCAGCCTCTATAGGTGTCATGGAATTATGAATTGCGTATCTGTCTGTCCAAAAGGGTTAAATCCTACAGAAGCTATCTCTAATATCAGAAATAAACTTCTTACACGAAAAAAAGCTTAAGAAAAATTTCTTTCTTAATAACATACTCCTAAGTTCTTCATTTATCCTCTACAATGCATTGCGGAGATGCTATGTATAAAAATTCTATAGATTGAATTTAAGGGAGAAAAGATGAATCTACACGAATATCAAGCTAAGAAGTTATTTAAGGATTATGACATATCCGTTTCAGAAGGCTTGCCGGCTTCCTCTAGCCAAGAGGCTGAAAAGATAGCTTTATCTCTAAATGTTGATAAGTGGGTAGTAAAAGCACAAGTCCATGCTGGAGGAAGAGGTAAGTCTGGAGGAGTTGAATTAGTTGATAGCATTGAGAAAGTTAAAGCTTTTGCTGATAAATGGCTTGGAAAAAATTTAGTAACTTTCCAAACAGATGAGAAAGGTCAACCTGTAAACCAAATCCTAATAGAAACAGTAACAGATATTGATAAAGAGCTTTATTTAGGTGCTGTGATTGATAGAGCTTCCCAAAGGCTCGTTGTTATGGCATCGACGGAGGGGGGAGTGAATATCGAAGAGGTTGCCGAGGAGACACCAGAAAAAATACATAAAGCTGAAATAGATCCTATTCAAGGTCCAAATCAACCGCAAGCAGAACAATTAGCTAATAGCTTGAACTTAAATGAAGTACAAACTTTACAATTTATTGAGATTTTTAATGGTCTAGTGAGATTGTTTATAGATAAAGATTTATCCCTAGTTGAGGTGAATCCTTTAGTGATTACATCCTCAGGAGATCTAATTTGTTTGGATGCAAAAATAAATGTAGATTCAAATGCTCTTTACAGACAGGAACAAATCCTGGAATTAAGAGATCCCTCTCAAGAAGATCCCAGAGAGGCAAGTGCAGCAGAGTGGGATCTAAGTTACGTTGCTTTAGAAGGAAGTATTGGCTGTATGGTCAATGGTGCAGGTTTGGCAATGGGTACCATGGATATCATCAAGTTACACGGTGGCGAGCCTGCTAATTTTTTGGATGTCGGTGGTACAGCTGATTCAAAAAGAGTTGCTGAGGCGTTTAAGATAATCCTCTCAGATGAAAATGTTAATACGGTATTGATAAATATCTTTGGTGGGATTGTTCGTTGTGATGTTATTGCTGACGGGATAGTAGAGGCCTTAACAGTAACGGGAGTTTCAGTCCCTGTCATAGTTAGATTAGAAGGAAATAATGCTCACAAAGGATTGAAGATACTTGACGAATGCGACCTGAATATCATCCCTGCATCAAATTTAGAGGAGGCAGCAAGTTTAGCTGTAAGAGCATCAAAGGGAGATATAGGGTGAGTATTCTTATCAATGAAAGTACTAAGGTTATTTGTCAAGGATTTACTGGAGGACAGGCCACACAACACTGTATTCAATGTATTGACTACGGCACGCAGCTTGTAGGAGGGGTGACACCTGGAAAAGGCGGCCAAATTCATCTCGATCTTCCTGTCTTTAATTCGGTAAAAGAAGCCGTAGACGCTACAGGTGCATCAGCAAGTATAATTTTTGTCCCTGCAAAATTCTGTAAGGCCTCAATTCTTGAGGCTGCTGAATCTGGTATTTCTTTAATAGTTTGCATTACTGAAGGCATTCCTACTATAGATATGTTAGAGGTAAAGGTACGATGTGATGAACTTGGTGCCCGCTTAATAGGACCAAATTGCCCTGGCATAATCACACCTGGTGAAGCTAAGATGGGCATTATGCCTGGAGATATACATTTACCTGGTAAGGTTGGAATTATATCTAGATCAGGGACTTTAACTTATGAAGCGGTAAAGCAGACAACAGATCTTGGCTTTGGACAAACAAGTTGTGTCGGAATAGGAGGTGATCCTATACCTGGAACCAGTTTTATAGATGTTCTGGATTTATTCGAAAAAGATAAGTCAACTGAGGCTATTGTAATGGTGGGCGAGATCGGAGGAACAGCTGAAGAAGCAGCAGCAGAGTTTATACAATCTAATGTGACTAAGCCTGTCGTATCTTATATAGCAGGTGTAACAGCTCCTCCCGGTAAAAGAATGGGGCATGCAGGGGCTATAATCGCTGGTGGAAAAGGAACAGCAGAGGAAAAATTTAAAGCGTTAGAATTGGCAGGTGTTTATACTGTAAAGAGTCCTGCAGAAATAGGAAAAGGAGTAGCTGAGGTTACAGGATGGTAGATAATTTTGATCATTTACGGATTGAGGATAGAGGCCATTACATGATTTGCTATCTCTCTAATCCGCCTTCACATACATTAAACTCATCTGGAGTCCAAGAAATCCATAAATTTTTAGACATCATTGAAAAAAAAGATGACTTACGTGTTCTGGCTTTTACAGGAGAAGGAGAAAATGTATTCATAAGACATTATGAAGTCGGAGAGCTAGCTGACTCAGCGGAAAAGAATATTGAATCGAATAAAGAAGCTAGAAATCCTAAAGAGCTTCATGCATTCCATAGAATGCTCTTAAGACTGAGAGAGTTAGACGCAATAGTAGTGGCTGGAATCAACGGAAATACAGCAGGAGGTGGGTGCGAATTTTCTTTGGGTTGTGATTTGAGAGTAATGGCGGATGGAGACTTTTTAATTGGCCTTCCGGAAACATCAGTAGGTATCCTTCCTGGAGGAGGTGGGACGCAAAGACTATCCAGACTCATTGGTTCTTCAAGGGCATTAGACTTAATTTTACATGCGAAACTCTTGAAACCTTTAGAGGCTCATAATTTGGGAATAATTAATAAACTTTTAACTGAGAAAAAATTTAAAGAAGAGCTCGATGAGTATTGCGAGGATCTTGTTAATAGAGCACCGATAGCATTGAGCCAGGTAAAGAAAATCATTCACCAAGGACTAGAAATGTCTTTAGAAGATAGTCTACTTCTAGAGCAGAAAGCTTTCGATGTAACTATGAATTCTAAAGATGCAGCTAGAGCAATGAGGTCCCTACTTAATGCTCAGGAAAACATCGAAAACGAAATAAAATTTGAATGGAAAGGGGAATAATTACTCTTCTGCAACTTTAATAAGTTGCTTACCAAAATTCTTTCCACTTAAAACATCCCTAAGACCTTGAGGAGCATTTTCGAAACCTTCAGTAATCGTCTCTTCATATTTGATTTTACCTTCGGATATCCACTTAGATAACTCTTCCGTTGCTTCTCTCCATTCCTTGAACCATTCTGTTACAACAAAGAATCTATGTTCAGGAGCAGGATCTAATGCTCCAAAAATATGAAAAGGTGTTTCTTCTTTTGTCATATCTTCAGAGTTATAAGCTGATATAAAACCACAAATAGGAACACGAGATCCTTCATTTAAAAGAGTCGCTACTGCTTTACTGACAGGACCTCCTACGTTCTCAAAATAAATATCAATTCCATCAGGACAAGCTTTAGATAGCTCTTCTTGAATATTTCCTGCTTTATAATCTATGCATTCATCAAAGCCTAGCTCATCTTTTACATAAGCACATTTCTTCTCCCCGCCAGCAACTCCTACAACTCTGCATCCGAGTATTTTACCCATCTGCCCAACCACTGTTCCAACAGCTCCCGATGCTGCTGAAACTACTATTGTTTCACCTGATTTTGGTAAACCAACTCTCAAGAGTCCAAAATATGCTGTTCTTCCTGGCATTCCAACAGTGCCAAGATAAGTTTGCAGAGGTACAATAGAAGGATCAGCTTTAAATAAAGCAGGTTCTTCATCGTTTGCAATAATATAAGTTTGCCAACCTTTATGAACGCAAAGGTAATCACCTTTCATAAACTTGTCTGATTCACTTTCAACTACAACTCCAACTGATTCACCTGTCATAGGCTCTCCTAGTGCTGCTGGATCAGCGTAGGACTCTCCATCATTCATTCTTCCTCTCATATAAGGATCAATTGAGAGATATAGAATTTTTATTAACACTTCTCCTTTTTCTAAAGGACGGACTTCTTCTTCATTAAGTTTCCAGCACTCATCCCCAGGCATTCCTTTAGGTCTTTGATCAAGTAACCATTGTTTATTTATATATGTCATTTAACCCTCCTCTTTAAATTATATTCTTATCTCTCTTTTGAACAACAAAATAAAGACTATCCTTTGTAACTTTTTTTTCTACAAGTTTGTGACCCAGAAATTCGCAAAATTTTTCAACGTCTCTTTCGGTACTCTTATCAGAGGCAACTAACTCAATTAAGTCTCCAGAGTCTGAATCTCTGATAGCTTTATGCAAGAGCATAATAGGTTCAGGACATATTAAACCCAGCGCATTTACTTCAATTTTCATTAATAAATTTTGTAGATATTATTCGTACCCTTCTTACCATCAATACGGCGGCAACTAATAAGCCTGAGGCCATGCCTGTCCACATGCCCACAGCGCCCATTTGAGTAGTCACAATATCTGTAATAGAAAGGATAATACCTAGAGGCAATCCGACACCCCAATATGAAATAGCCATAATCTTCATTGGTCCAAAAGTGTCTTTGTAACCCCTCATACTTCCGATACTAGCCATAGCTAAACCATCAGCGAGTTGAAAGAATGCAGCAAAGCTCAACAATATTACTGCCAAAGCTATCACCTCAGAATTATTATTTAACAAACTCGACATGAACTCAGCATTTAGGATAATAATTAAACTCATTATGAGAGCACTGACTGTTGCTAGTCTAAGAGAGAAATAAGAACTGTATTTGGCTCCTTTCATGTCATTGGCACCGACATTATTTCCCACTCTAACTGCAGCTGCATTTCCAATAGATAAGGGAATCATAAAAAAGAGCCCACCGATAGTCATTGCTATGCCGTTAGCAGCAATAACTTCACTGCCAAATCGTCCAAGGATGATTCCTGCTCCACTAAACATGCTTAGTTCGATGAAATTTCCAAACCCAACCGGAATACCGCCTCTAAGTATTTCTCCAAGAATTTTTATATTTGGCAGATCAAATCGGGAGAAAAGTTCAGTACCAAAGCCTGATTTAAATTTGAGATAAATGATTAGCAGTAAAAAAGTAGTCCAGGTTCCGATAATAGCCGAAAGACCAGCTCCTTTAGCTCCCATTTCAGGGAAGCCGAAATTTCCATAGATGAAAGTATAATTTCCAATTATGGCGATGATTAACATCAAAATATTCAATAAAGTTATTGGTAAGGGCCTGGTTACGCCTTCACACAAAGAACGCAGAGGTTGACTCAAGAGAATGGCTGGGAGAGCGAACATAAAATAATCCAAGTATTCTTCTGAGTACTTGATAATCGATGGATCAACTTTTGCAACTGTCAATATGAAAGAGGCCTGAGATAGAATAAACATTCCTACTAAAATTATTGGAATTGACAACCATATCGCCTGCCTTGCTAAGGGCCCTATATCTTTAAGATTTCTTGCGCCATAGAATTGAGCTACCATGGGTGTTACGAAGAAAAGCACTCCGCCAATTCCTACCATAATTGGAAACCAGATATTACCAGCTAACATAATTCCAGCTTGCACATCAGTAGAGTAGTTTCCACTTTGTATAACTGAGTTAACTTGAATAAATTGAAGGGCTAGCTGAGTAAGGAACATAGGTATGGCTAGCTTAAAAAAACTACTAGCTTCTGTAAGAGATCTTTCAGAAAAAAAGCTCTTTTTTGAGTCCAAGGGTTGTTCCATAGAAGGTGCCTATCTTATCATGTACGCAAGAGGCAAGACATCAGAAAAGATCACAGACCATATTGGCTAAAAAAGCTATTTGCTAAATACAATAATTTTTATGTAGATAACTATTTAGCTCCCCAATTTGAGTATTTCGGAAAGGGTCACAATATTATGGGAGCTCGATATTTTGATGTATATGGAAGCAATATATCAATTGATGATTATCCTACTATGGTAGCTTCTCCTGATAACTATATTCACCTAACCACATGGAGCTTGGAAGATCATGAAGGAGAAATATCTATAGGGAAATATTGCTTATTAACTCCAGGGGTTAGGATTGCTTCAGCATCAAAGATAACAATAGGGGATGGCTGTATGTTTGCTAATAGTGCTTATATCTCAGATGCAGATTGGCACGGCATATACGATCGAGCAACACCTGTCGGTAAATCATCTCCTGTAACTCTAGAAGATAATGTATGGATTGGAGATAGGGCCATGATAGGAAAGGGGGTGACTATAGGAAAAAATAGCATAGTTGCTGCAGGAGCTGTTGTTGTAAAGGATGTTCCAGATAATGTAATAGTTGGAGGAAACCCTGCAAATATCATTAAAGAACTTGATCCAACTATTGATGGAGTTACACGGATCAAACTTTTTGAAGATCCAGAGGGATTAAGAGATCTTTATGACCAAATAGATATCTATACATTAAAAAATAATACGCTTTTAAATTTTCTAAAGAGTAAATTTTGGAGAGGCAGGAAACATTAAATAAACATATTGACGAGAACTCAAAAACCAAATACTGTATTTGTCCGGTCGGAGATAGTTGGGGAGCATTCTCACATGGCTAAGAACTCAAGGAATAAACCTTGTGTTAAATGGAGAGGTTAATGCAACTCAAATTAAGCGCAGCTATATCTGCTGTATCAATATTATTTTCTTTTAATATTCTTTCAGATGATCATATCCAGCCTACTTTTATTCCAGTTGAGAGTTTTGCTTGTAATTACGCAGATGGCAAAGATATGGAAGACTTATTAAAGGTTACTGAAGAGTGGAATGAATATGCCGATGAGACTGATTTCCAATACAGTGCTTGGATTTTTTCAGTAAATTTTTACAGCGACGAAGAAGAAGCTGATTTTTTCTGGGTAGGAGCTTCACCAACTTGGGAGGAGCTCGGAAAGGCACAACAATTAATGAGAGAACCTGAAGGAGTAAAAATAAACTCTAAGTTTGATAGAGTAACGCCTTGCTTTGATCATGTAAATTGGGGTTACGAAAGTGTTAGACAATCTGAATCAAGTGATGGTGATGATACAGGAGTATCAACTATTGTTTGGTGTACTCTTACAGAAGGGACAACTTATGATCAGGTCTTAGCTGCTGACAAAAAATACAATGATTATTCAGATTCTCAGGGCATGACAGGAGGAGCTGGACGCTGGTGGCCTGGATCTGGTTTGCCTTCTCGTTTCACGGCTGATTTCTTGTGGAGTCAAACTGCAGATAACCTCGTAGAGTGGGGTAAAGCAGTTGACATGGCTGTCAACGGTGGTGGCAATCAAGCCATGCAATCAATTTACGGAGATCTTATGACTTGTGATAACAGAGCTGTTTATGACGTTCTTCAGGTCAGGTCAAATAATTAGGAAATATTATGAATAAAACTTTAACTTTACTTTTTGCACTTTCGGCATCTTTCTGGCTATATTCTGATGATCATACTCCTGAAATGCCTAATTTTTTCCCCATTGAAATTCAGCAATGTAATTTCAATGGCAACAATGACATGGAAGATTTCATGAGGCATATTGATGAATGGAACGACTTCCTGAATGAACACAGTGAATATCCTTACGCAGGTTGGGTTGTTACACCTCACTACAGATCAGCAAGTGATAATTCTTTTGATTTTGGATGGCTAGGTGGATCAAACTCCTGGTCGAGCTTTGGAAAAATTTATGATATCTGGTTTGAAGAAGCTGCTGCTCTGGGTGCAAAGTTTGACAAAATTAGAACTTGCAATACGCAAACAATATTTGCTGCTCAAGTAATAAGACAATCAATTCCTGATCAAGATTCAGAAGGTGTAATGATGGTAAGTAATTGCTCGGTATCTGAAGGAATTACTCCGGTTGATCTTGCTATGGCTGATGCTAAATGGAATGCCTATCTTGATTCAAATGAGGGGAAAGGAAGCATATTTAGATGGTATCCGGCTGTTGGTGATTCAATTGAGGCCGATTATGATTTTAAAAATGTATTTACTGCCTCTTCAATGAATGAATGGGGTGATGGAATGGGATCAATCATCAATGAAGGAGGCTTGCTAGCGCAATTAGAGATATATGGCGAAATGCTCTCATGTGATTCACCAAGACTCTATCAGATCAATAATGTTAGATCTCCAAGTAACTAATTTTTGAGAACGAGAAGAAATATGAATAAGTATTTACTAATATCGCTGATATTTTTTGGATTGAATAATCTTCTGGCCGATGACCACATGCCGGTGAGTTATGGAATGGAAGGTTACCAATGTAATTTTGAAGAAGACATGAACATGGATGATGTGATTGATTTCATTTCTGAAGATTTGAATCCCTATGCTGATAAGAGCTGGAAAGCTGCTTACAGCGGATTTGTATTAACACCATTTCTGAGATCTGCTAATGAATCTAACTTTGATTTTGGATGGGTTGGCTTCACTAATTCTCATAAAGATATGGGCATTGTTCAAGATTCATGGTTCTCAGATGAAGCGGCTAGCACATTTGCAAAATGGGATTCAATTTCTGACTGTGGTTCTCAAGGATATTATATGGCTGTTGAAGCTAGAGCTCCAACAATCCCCTTTGAAGAAGGGGGAACCACTTTTTGGGAAATCAGAAGTTGCTCTTTCATTGAAGGTAAATCAGTAGAAGATTTAAAAGCAAGTGATGAAGCTTGGAATGATTACAATGATAAGAGAGGATTCACCGGAGGCGTATGGCGCTGGTGGCCGGGTCCAGGAACTTCCAATTCTTTGGACATAGATTTCTTACTAAATGTTACTTACAACACATGGGAAGAGTACGGAGAATCATTAGATGACAGATTTTGGAATAGTGCATCTCAACCAGAAAGCATTTTAAGTTGCGACACACCACGAGTTTATACTGCAATGAATGCTAGAAACAGACCTTTTAACTAAACCAATGAGGAAAAAAATGAAAATTAAAATTATTTTAATATCAATATGCTTATCTTTTTTGAACTTTGCTAATGCAGATGATCATGTTGAGATAGGTGGTATGGCAGCATTACAGTGTCAATTTACAGATGGTAAAGATATGGATGATGTCATGAAAGTGCTTGATGAATGGAATGAATATGGTGATGAATACTTTACAGAACCCTTTAGTGCTTGGGTTATGACTCCGGTATACATGTCAAATACAGATTTTGATCTAGATTTTGTTTTTCTAGGATTTGCTGAGACTCTTGCTAGTGTTGGCAAAGCTGAAGATGAATTCAGGGCTGGTGGCCAAAAGATTGCTGAAAAATGGGAAAGGGTAACTAACTGTTCTGGAATGTCACTTAATCTTAATGTAGAAGGAAGAACTCCCAAAAACGAATGGGTTGAAGGTGCGACTGGTTATACTATGATTCAATCTTGCTCTTTCAAAGAAGGCAAGTCAGTTGATGACTTAGAATCTAATGATAAGGTTTGGAATAAATATTTAGATGACTCAGGATTTGAAGGTGGTTATTGGAGATGGTGGCCCGAAACTGGATCTCCAACAGAGACAGATTATGATTATTTAGTTGCTGTAAGTTTTTCGAGTATTGAGCAATATGGAGCTTCAAGAGACAACAGGCTGGTAGCTATGATGAATAATACGAGACCAGAGGAAGTGCATAACTGCAATACACCGAGGCTTTATGAGTCAACTAATGTAAGACTAAGATTAGTTGAATAAATTAAAAGGATAAATTATGAAAAAAATTCTACAAATTTTTGTCTTAAGTTCTTTTAGCCTTATGAGTTTTGCTGATGATCATGAATGGACAACTTATACAGGAGAAGTTCTACAGTGTAATCTGAAGGACGGAAAGAGTGTTGAGGATGTAATGAATATGGTCAGGACAGACTGGTATGAGTTAGATTATCCTATTCCATACGATGGCTGGGTTACTACTCCGACATTATTTGCTGATAATGACGGTGGATATGACTTATTTTGGGTTGGATTTACGGCAGATAATGCCGATATGGGCACCTCTCTTGATTGGTTTTTTGAAAATGGAACAGAAGTTTTCAGTAAATGGGAGAATTTAGTTGAATGTGCCTCTTGGAGTCATTGGGACATCTGGGAAGCAAGAGAACCTTCATCAACTTTTGAAGAAGGGGACACAAACATTTGGGCTTTTCATAGCTGTAATTTCAAGAAAAGAAAAGGTGTTTCTGACTTCAGAGATAATGATAAAGAATGGAATGCATTTTTTGATAGTATTGGGCATTCAGGAGGAGCTTGGAGATGGTGGGCTGCAGGTGGATCAGACACTTCAGCTACTAACGACTTCTATATCAATATCTCTTTTAGCAGCATGAATGAGTATGGAAAATACAGAGATGCTCGAAAACAAGCTATGTCTGATGGTTCTTTACCAGAACAGATTGCTGATTGTGATGCTCCTAGGGTTTATGCAGCAAATAATATAAAAGTAATGAACTAATACTTTTTATTGAATAAAACGGTCACTTTGGTGGCCGTTTTTTTATTAAATTTAATCTATTATTTAGAAAATTCATAATTATCAGATATTTATCTTTGTATAAATATTTCTAAGACTCGCTAGCCTTAGTTATAATTAGAAGATGGATAGTTCCAGAATTAAGCCTTCTGATCTTCTTAACGAACAACAGTTAGCCATCATTAGATCAAAAAGTGATCTGAAGAATGTTTTCGCCCTAATTTTTGATTGGGGATTAATTGTATCTTCTCTTGCTTTCTTTTACTTATACCCCGGCTTTATCACTTTTATCGTGAGCCTGATCATAATTGGTTCGAGACAGTTTGCTTTAGCAGTACTTGTCCATGATGGAGCACATAATCTTTTATTCTCAGATCCAAAAGTAAATGATTTCATTTCTCAATGGTTTTGTGCATACCCCATTTTCCAAGATAATAGAGTTTATAGGCCATATCATTTGAAGCACCATAGGTTTACGGAAACAAAAGATGACCCAGATTTATCATTGAGCGCACCTTTTCCGATAAAAAAAGACAGTTTCTACAGAAAAATTTTTAGAGATTTAACAGGAATAACAGGATACAAAAGATACTCTCAAGCTCTGAATTCAATCTTGAACACTGAAGCTAAAAATTCTAAGGAAAAACTAAATAGAGTATGGCATAAAATACATGGTTTTTTGATTACAAACACGATCATATTTTTCATGATTTCTATCTTCTTTCACTGGTCTTTATTTTTTTTACTATGGTGGCTTCCAGCATTTACATACTATAGTTTAATAATCAGGATTAGAAATATCGCGGAACACTCCGTAACGCCTGGTAATAATAACTTTGATAATACAAGAACAACATTAACAAACCCTTTGGTGAGGTTTTTAATGGCTCCGCATAGGGTGAATTATCATCTTGAACATCACTTATTCATGATGTGTCCTTGGTATAACTTACCGAAGGCACATTCCATGATGATTGAAAATGGATATGAAGATAGAATGTGTATCGCAAATTCTTACAGAAGTGTTTTAATGAAAGCAGTGAGTGCCTAACTATGAGTCAAAATAAAGATAATCTTAAAGATAAGCTAACACCTGAAGAGTATTACGTAACCCAAAATCATGGGACTGAACCTGCATTTAGTGGAAAATATGACTCTAATAAAATGCCCGGTACATATCACTGCGTGGTATGCGGAGCAGAAATCTTCAGTTCCAAAGAAAAATATGATTCTGGATCAGGTTGGCCGAGTTTTTTTCAGCCTTCGGTTGAGAGTAATATTGAAACTCAAGAAGACCGCTCAGCTGGGATGATTAGAACAGAAGTTCATTGCAATAATTGCAAGGCCCATCTTGGACATGTTTTTCCCGATGGGCCTCAGCCTACAGGACTAAGATATTGTATCAATTCGGTCTCAATGGATTTTACACCTTCCGAAGAGGATTAGGCCTGAGCCAAGACGACCCATCTCAAAAGAAATCTTTAAAGCTCTTAGCAAGCAGCGGACTAGTTTCATTCTGGACTTTTGTATCAAGAATACTCGGATTGATTCGAGATATAGTCATTACCGGCTTGCTTGGAGCAGGAGTGGCATTAGACACCTTTGTGGTCATCATGAAAATACCAAGTGTTTTCAGGAGATTATTTGCTGAGGGAGCTTTTAATCAAGCATTTGTTCCAGTGCTTGCAGAATATAAAGAAGATAATCCCAGCCAGATCAAAAACCTCATAGATAATACCTTTGGTGCTTTATCTGCCATTTTATTATTAGTAACAACTTTAGCTCTTTTATTTGCACCAATTTTTGTAATGATCTTTGCACCTGGTTTTTATATGGAGCCTTTAAAAAAGGATTTGGCCATAGATATACTTCAGATTACTTTCCCTTATTTATTTTTGGTTTCTTTAGTAGCTTTTTCCGGCTCAATATTAAATTCTTATCAGAAATTTTCTCTACCAGCGCTCACACCTTTATTTTATAACCTCAGTCTTATTGCAGCTACCGTTTGGTTCGCGCCTAAATTTGAACTTCCAATCTATGCTATTGCATGGGGAGTATTTGCTGCGGGTATCATTCAAGTCTTCATTCAAATACCTGCATTAGTAAGTATGGGTTTATTGCCTAAATTCAAATTAAATATGAGTCATCCGGGTGTAAGGAAGGTGATGTATTTGATGATTCCAGGAATAATTGCTGGAGGAGTAAGTCAAATAAATATGCTCGTCGACACAATACTGGCTTCACTACTACCTACAGGAAGCCCAAGTTGGCTTTATGTTTCTGATAGGCTAATGCAATTGCCTTTGGGAATATTTGCTATTGCTATAGGCACAGTGATTCTGCCTAGACTATCATCATTGTTTGTGACAGAAGACAAAACATCATTCTCTAATACTTTAGATTGGTCTATAAGATTAATATTGCTCATAGGGATACCGGCAGTTGTAGGCTTAATTATGCTTGCAGAGCCGATAATCTTAACTTTATTTGAACGAGGTGCTTTTAATTCTCAAGATACTTTACAAGCTTCATATAGCTTGATTGCTTTAGCATTTGGTTTAGTTGCATTTATGCTCATTAAAATCCTGACACCGAGTTTTTTTGCTCGACAAGAGCCTAAAAAACCGATGTATGTCGCTTTGGCTTCAATGATTTTGAATGCATTTCTAGCCTGGTTTTTAGGCTTTAATCTTAGCTACGGTCATGTAGGTCTTGCATTAGCAAGCTCCATATCAGCCTTTTTCACTGTATTAACCTTATTAATTCTTCTTAAACGCGATGATGTTTACAGGCCTTCAGAAGGGTGGCTTTTATTTTGGTTAAGATTGGTTTTTGCCTCTCTGCTGCTAGTTCTATTTTTAAATTTTTTTGGTCAAGAAGTTGCCTATTTAAGAAACTCAAGTGATTTTGAACAAATACTCTATCTTTTAAAGATGATCATCATTGGTATAGGTTTATATTTGATTGCTTTAAGATTAACAGGATTAAAAATTAAGAGCTTTGTGAATTAGCATGTATCTAATAAGAGGAATACAGAATATAGATCTTTATCTTTCTAAATATAAAGAAGTTGATCTTATAGCAACTATTGGTAATTTTGATGGACTTCATCTTGGCCATCAGCACATCATTAAGAATATGAAAAAAGATGCTGCTCAGAATAATTGGCAGACTCTTGTAATTTTTACTGAGCCACATGCAAAAGAGTTTTTTGCTGAGGCCTTAGGAACCGAAGAAGAAAAACCGCCTAGAATTTTTCCTTGGCCTGAAAAAGTTAAAAGATTAAAAGAATTAGGTGTTGAGTTTTCATTTTTCCTAAACTTTAACAACCAGCTAAGAAAAATGACTCCTGAAGTTTTCATAAGAGAGGTTTTATCAAGATTATCAATAAAGAAGATTGTTATTGGGGATGACTTTAGGTTTGGTGCCAATAGGGAGGGTGACTTTAATTTCTTAAAGAGCTGGGGTAGTGAAAATGATATTTTAGTAGAAAATACAGAAACTTTCGAAGTAAGTGGAGAAAGAGTAAGTAGCACAAGAATTAGAAATTCTCTTATCGCAGGAAACTTTATAGAGGCAAAAGAACTTTTGGGAAGGCCCTATACTTTCAGTGGAAATGTAGTTTACGGTCAACAACTTGGAACTCAATTAGGTGTACCTACAGCAAACTTATGGCTACCAAAAAATAAGCTTCCAATAGCAGGAGTCTATGTTGTTAAAGTATATTTAGGAGGTAAGCATTATGGTGGCATTGCGAATATGGGCACAAGGCCAACAGTCAATGGACAGAATCCAGTTTTAGAGGTTCATATTTTTGAATTTTCAGGTCACTTGTACGGAGAAAAGATCACGGTTGAGTTCTTAAAAAAAGTAAGAGAGGAGAAGAAATTTGATGGATTGGATGCCTTGAAAGAGCAAATTTTTAAAGATATTTCTTACGCGCAGGAATTTTTAAGTTAAAGTGCCAAAATTTAAAACATGTCTGATTACAAAGATACACTGAATTTACCCAATACTGGATTTGCTATGAAGGCCAATTTGCCTTCAAAAGAGCCCAAAATGATCGAATTTTGGGAAGAAATAGATCTACGCAAGGAAGTAGCTAATGCAAGGCAAGGTAGGGAAAAGTTTATTCTTCATGATGGCCCGCCATATGCTAATGGACAAATTCATATTGGACATGCTGCGCAAAAAGTTCTCAAAGATATAGTGATTAAATCTCAAACTCTTAGTGGGAAATATGCTCCTTATGTCCCTGGATGGGATTGTCATGGACTGCCTATTGAATTAAACGTTGAAAAGAAGAAGGGCAAAGCAGGTCATAAGATTCCACTATCCGAGTTTAGACAAGCTTGTAGAGAATATGCTCAATCCCAGATTGATATGCAAAAGAAAGATTTTAAGCGATTGGGAATTATTGGAGATTGGGAAAATCCATATGTAACTATGGACTTTACTTTTGAAGCAAACATAATCAGATCGTTAGGCAAAATAATCAAAAAGGGACATCTTCGAAGAGGAGATAAGCCTGTTCACTGGTGTGTTGATTGTGGTTCAGCCCTAGCTGAAGCTGAAGTAGAGTATCAAGACAAGATATCAACTTCCATAGATTTTATTTTTCCCATAGATAATAAGATTGTGTCAAAGATTTTCTCATGCTCATTAAAGAACCCATCCTATGTAGCAAGTTGGACGACTACTCCATGGACATTGCCCGGCAACATGGCTTTGACGATAAATGAATCATTTACCTATGCTTTGATCGAGATAATTCATGAAACAAGAAAAATAAATATAATTATCGCTGAAGATTTAATAGATTCGACCTTAGAAAGAATTGAGGTAGAAAAGTTTATTTCCCTAGGAACTTGTAAAGGCTCTGATCTACTCGGTTTTGAGGCTACTCACCCATATCTTGATAGAAATTCGTTAATAATATCTGGAGATCATGTTACAACCGATGCAGGAACGGGAATAGTACATACCGCACCAGGTCATGGATTAGAAGATTATACTGTAAGCATCCAAAATGGTATTGATGTTCTGAATCCAGTAAAAGGGAATGGAACTTATAATGAAGATGTGGAGCATTTTGCAGGGCAATTTGTTTTCAAAGCAAATGAAAATATAACAACACTCCTTAAAGAAAGAGGAGTTTTATTATCGAAATCGTCTTATGAACATAGCTATCCCCATTGTTGGAGGCATAAAAGTCCTGTCATGTTTAGAGCAACACCACAATGGTTTATTTCTATGGAGGAAAAAGATCTCTTGAAACAATCTCAAAATTCTATAGATTCAATAAACTGGGCACCAACTTGGGGTCAGGCCAGAATGAATTCAATGTTGGAAGAACGTCCAGATTGGTGTATTTCTAGACAAAGGTCTTGGGGTGTACCGATTGCTTTACTGATAAACAAAGATACAGGAGAGCTACATCCAGAAACTGAAAAAATTATAGAAAAAGTAGCTGATTTAGTTGAATTAGACGGCATCCAAGCCTGGCATGATATAGAAATCAAAGATCTAACTAACGATTATGAGTCTTACGAAAAAATAACAGATTGCCTCGATGTTTGGTTTGATTCTGGAGTTACTCATGCTTGTGTATTAGATGTAAATGAAGATTTACATTTCCCTGCTGATCTATATCTAGAAGGTTCTGATCAGCACCGAGGTTGGTTTCAGTCATCATTACTTACAAGTATCGCGATGAAAGAGGTTCCGCCTTACAAGGCAGTCTTGACCCATGGTTTTGTAGTTGATTCTGAGGGCAAGAAGATGTCTAAATCTCTTGGAAATGTCATTTCTCCTCAAAAAGTATGGGAGACAATGGGTGCTGACGTTTTAAGAACATGGGCAGCATCTACTGACTACACCAAAGAAATTGTTCTTTCTGATGATATTTTAAAAAGATCATCTGATTCCTATAGGAGAATAAGAAATACAATAAGATTTTTATTAGGGAACTTAAGTGATTATTCGGGCCAAAAACTGGCCCCTGAAAAACTTACAGAATTAGATAAGTGGATGATCCTCAAAACTAAAAATCTTCAAGAGGAGATCATAGAAGATTATCTAAATTATGACTTTCATCATGCGTTTCAAAAAATCCATAATTTTTGTGCCAATGATTTAGGTGGTTTTTATTTAGACATACTAAAAGATAGACTTTACACAGCTAAATCAACTTCAGATGCTCGTCTCTCATCGCAGATTGCTCTTTCCAATATTTTGCAAGCATTATTAAGATGGATTAGTCCAATTCTTTCTTTTACTGCAGAAGAAGCATGGCAACTATTGAATAATGATACTAAATCAGTGCATCTACTTGAGTGGTTCGAGGAATGGGATGAGGTAGGTAACTTAATGTTCTCTAATGATGAATGGACTAAGATTTTAGAAATTAGATCAGAAGTGAATAAGCATATAGAAGATGCAAGAAATAAAGAAATCATTGGATCTTCATTAGAAGTGGAGTTGGAGTTATTTTGTGAAAAAGATATTAAAAATCTTCTTGATAAATTTTCTAGCGAACTAAGGTTTATTTTTATTACTTCCGAAGCAAAAGTCTCAGATATTGGACAAGAAGGCAATGATTCAGCCATCCAAGGAATGAGGGTTCAAGTTAAGAGGACTAATCACCAAAAATGTGTTCGTTGCTGGCATAGCAGACCAGAAATTGGAACTATTAAAGGACATGAATCTATTTGTCAGAGATGCTATGACAATGTCAAAGGAAATGGTGAAATAAGGATTTTTGCCTAATTGTGACTTATTCACATGAAAAAGATTATTTTCCTTGTATCTCTCATTTTTTTAGATCAACTCAGTAAGTACCTTGTAGTAAAAAATTTTTCCATAGGAGAGAGTTTAAACTTGCTACCCATTTTAGATATTTATTTAATATTCAATACCGGTATAGCTTTCAGTTTATTTGATGATGGAGGAGACTTAGGGAGATGGATTCTAGTCACTTTAGTTTTATTTGTTTGTTTATATCTGGTTTATATTTTGGTTTTTGAAACTTTAAATAAATATGAATCCTTAGCATTATTATTCATACTATCAGGGGGGATTGGAAATTTAATAGATCGTATCTTAAGAGGTCATGTAATTGATTTCATTAATTTTTACTATGAAAACTACTCATTCTATATTTTTAATTTTGCGGATTCATTTATAACAATTGGAGTAATAATTTATATACTTGATATAGTAATTTCAAAACTTAGACTAAATGGAAATAAGACTAGCTAATACTCGTGGTTTCTGTGCAGGAGTTGACAGAGCCATAGAGATCGTTAAGAAGGTTATCGAAATGCATGGTGCTCCAGTATATGTAAAACATGAGGTAGTCCATAACAAAACCGTTGTTGAAGAATTGAAGCGATTAGGTGCAATTTTTGTAGAAGATATTAAAGAGATACCAGAAGGGGAGGTCGTTGTTTATAGTGCTCATGGTATTTCAAAAGCAGTTGAATTTGAATCTGAAGTAAGAAAACTAGATGTATTTGATGCGACATGTCCTTTAGTAAGTAAGGTACATGCTGAAGTTAATACTTATGCGAAGATGGGGTTTGATTGTTTGCTAATCGGTCATAAGAATCATCCCGAGGTAGAGGGAACGATGGGACAGTTTGATACATCATTTGGTGGAACAATTACTCTTATCGAAGATATATCAGATGCTAAAAAGCTCAATTTTAAAGATTCGTCTCGTTTGGCATTTGTGACGCAGACCACTTTATCTGTAGATGATACAAAAGAAATAAAAGATTTTCTGATTGATAGATTCCCAGATATCAAGGGCCCAAAAAAAGATGATATTTGTTATGCAACCCAAAATCGACAGGATGCAATTAAGCAATTAGCTCTAGAGTCGGATCTAGTGTTGGTTATTGGTTCTGAAAATAGTTCTAATTCCAATAGACTGAGAGAAATAGCTGAACGATCAGGAGTTGAAGCTTATCTAATTGATACTATCTATGATTTACCTTCAGATTGCTTAAAAGGCAAATCTAAAATTGGCCTTACTTCAGGAGCTTCTGCTCCAGAACATCTTGTGTCAGAAGTTATAGATAAGCTTACTTCATCTTATGGGTTTAATTTGGTAGGAAATAAAAAAAGAACTGACGAAGGAATATCTTTTAGATTACCCAAAGGCTTAAGATAAGCTACTTGGAACTTTCTCGCACATAAGGTGCCTAAGAATTAAAGAGGTGAAGAATATGAAATTAAAATATTTTTTTGGGACATTATTAATTGGACTGCTCTCTTTAAAGGTCAGCACAGCTTCCAATATGTCAGGACAACTAAATGAAATGGATATTGATAAAGATGGGTCCATCAGTCTAGAAGAGTTTAATTCAAATACTTTAAACCGTTTTAGCTTGATGGATCTAGATAGTGATGGAACTCTTTCAAAAGATGAGTTTCTTGCATCGAGCAATTTACGTTTTGAGAGAATGGATTTAAATTCTGATGGAGTACTCAAAAGAAGAGAAATAAGAAAAGGTTTAAAGCAAGCCAGAAAAGATAAGAAGACTAATGATGTTAGAGGCAAAAAACAGCCAAAACCTTTCATAAAGCAATAGAGGAATTCCTTTGCATATTGATCAATCATTTTATTTAAAAGAAGCGAAAATCTGCTTGTCTGAAAATTGCTCAGAGCGAGAGACACAAGAAATTTCACTTCTTGTAATTCATAACATCACCTTACCTCCCGGTGAATATGGAGGAGGTCATATCCAAAAACTTTTTACTAATGATTTAGATCCAAACGATCATCCTTACTTTAGTGAAATATATGATTTAAAGGTATCTAGTCATCTTCTAATAGAGCGAGATGGATCACTTGTTCAGTTTGTACCATTCGATAAGAAAGCTTGGCATGCTGGTGTGTCATCATTTAAAGGTCGCGAAAATTGTAATGAATTTTCCATAGGAATTGAGCTTGAGGGTACAGATGAGACTACATATACAGAGGATCAGTATCGTGCCCTAATAGATGTAACTAAAGAGTTAATGTTTGTTTTTCGAGATATAAAAAAAGAGAACATTGTTGGGCATTCTGATATTGCACCTGGCAGAAAAACGGATCCCGGAGAGGCATTTGACTGGCAATATTACTTGTCTAACCTTGACTAAATCTTTTTGGTAACTCATGAGAGTGTTACACTTCGATAGTTTGCTAATTATTTTCAAAATGTGATTGGCAGACTTTTACTAAAAGTAATTTGGAGGTAAACATTATGGCTTCTTTTGATATTAAATCTGAGCTTGATCATCATGAGATTACTAATGCTGTAGATCAGGCTAATAGAATTTTACAAAATAGATTTGACTTTAAAGGTACTGGAGCTGAGTTTAGTCTTAGTGAAAACCAGATAGATTTGTCTGCAAATGAAGAATTCCAAATTCATCAAATGTCTCCTCTACTTAACGAATCTCTTGCCAAAAGAGGAATAGATCTAAAAAGCTTAAAACACCGAGAAATTCAAGTCTCTGGAGGATCAGCCCAACAAATCATAGACTTGCAAGAAGGGATTGATAAAGAGCTTGCAAAAAAAATAACTTCTTTGGTCAAGCAATCAAAGTCAAAAACTCAAGCCTCTATTCAGGGAGATAGCATAAGGATTACTGGAAAAAAAAGAGATGAGCTACAAGCTATCATCCAGCTCATAAAAGATCAGAATTATGATATTCCTTTGCAGTTTGTAAACTTCAGAGATTAAATTTCTAAATGCTAAAGATTTTTACTATAGGTAGCTTAGGCTTCTCGTCGGGCCTGCCTTATATTCTCATTTTTTCAACATTGGGCGTTTGGTTAGCGGATATTGGTATCGACCTCTCCCTCATAGGGTTTTTTGCATGGATAGTCTTAACATATTCCTTAAAGTTTCTATGGGCACCATTAGTAGACAATTTTTCAGTTCCTTTTCTTAGTAGACTTGGCTATAGAAAGAGTTGGATATTATTATCTCAAATATCTATAGCGATTTGCTTGCTGCTTCTTTCTATTGTTAACCCACTTGATAGTCTGCAGGTGTTTGCGTTAATTGCGTTTCTCATAGCCTTTTCAGGATCAATACAAGATATTGCTATTGATGCTTTTAGAATTGAGCTTGCTGATTTACATCAGCAAGGAAATTTAGCAGCTAGTTATCAATTTGGTTATAGAATGGCGATTCTAATTTCAAGCTCATTCGCATTAATTTTTGCTTCAGACTATGGTTGGACTTTAACTTACCAAGTAATGTCTCTTTTGATGTTAATCGGCATCATAGGTGTTTTGATTTGTCCTGAAGAAGTAAATCTGAATTTAAAAAGATTAACGCTACAGAATTCTATTGTTGAACCCCTGAAAGATTTTGTTACACGATTTGGACTATATTTTGCATCCTTTCTTCTAATGATTGTTGCAACCTATAGGCTGACCGATATCGTTATGGGTCCAATGGCTAGTCCGTTCTATTTAGAAAAGGGTTATTCACTAAAGGAAATTGGTTATATTGTTAAGGTTGTTGCTGTCATTGCTTCGATTTTTGGGTTTTTTTTAGGGGGCCTCTTGGTTAAAAGGCTAGGAGTAAAAGTCACTCTTGTTATCGGCGCTTTTCTTGTACTGATGACTAATCTATCTTTCTCTTTGGTAGCTATACTTGAAAAGGACTTACATCTTCTTGGCTGGGTCGTTGGAGCGGATAGTTTGGCAGCTGGAGTTGTAGGCACGGCAAATATAACTTTCCTCACAAGTCTAGTCTCAAAAAAATATACAGCTGTTCAATATGCTCTCTTGACTTCCTTCATGATGTTACCAGGTAAATTATTTAGTGGTTTCTCAGGAATGTTAGCGAATTTTTTTAAATACGAATTTGGTGAAGTAAATGGATGGATGGCTTTTTTTATTTTCACATCCTTTTTGACATTACCTAGTTTGTTGCTACTGTTTTATTACATTAAACGTAATAATCTCAATGATAAGAATATATAGAATTGTATTTCTGGTCCTTGTTTTATTAATCAGTTATACCGCACTTACTCCGCAAGGTGATATTTCTGTACCATATCTTGATAAACTATTTCATTTTTCTGCTTTCATAATACTTAGCCTTTTTTTGGACCTTTCAATAAAAAGAACCCTATTATCGAGCAAAGCAGCATTAATCTTTCTTATCTTCTATGCTTTATTAATAGAATTAGCACAATATTTTTTACCTTATAGATCCGCAGAGTTTTTCGATTTCATTTCAGATTTACTAGGTATACTTGTTTATTTATATTTCGCCCCAAAAATAAATATAAGTCATACGTGATGAGATACTTTTTTTTATTTTTAATAATATTTCCTTTAATAGAAATATATACACTTATAGTTATTGGAGGAAGCATTGGTGCTTTTACCACAATGCTCTGGATTTTCTTTTCGGGAATAATGGGATTGTATTTATTGCGTAATCAAGGCTTAAAGAAACTGCTGGATATACAATCAAAAAAATCTGTTTTTGAGCCAACCGCAGATAATTTTCTAAAGACAATTTTTACACCTATAGGAGGGTTTTTTCTTGTAATTCCGGGCTTCATAACAGATGTTATCGGTATTTTAGTTCTTTTACCTGTAACTCGTATATTCATTTTAGGGCTTCTCTTCAGTTATCTCAGGCCGATTGGGCAAGGAAATGGTACAAATAAAAATAATGGGGACTGGATAGAAGGTGAATATAGGAAAGATAAGTAGAAAAAAAACTTGAAAAATCTTTGAAAACCCCAAGATATTCAATGTGAGAGGTTAGGACTTTCAAAATTCAGCATTGACGTGTGCTTTCAACTGATTAGAATGTCGAGCCTTTCATAATAACAATTTAAATTTTTATTAAATTTTTGGAGAAAATAAATGAAATTTAGACCACTAGCAGATCGTGTCCTAGTTAGACGCACTGATGAAGAGCAAACTACTGAAGGTGGTATTGTTCTACCTGGATCGGCAGCAGAAAAACCGTCTCAAGGTGAAGTAATAGCTGTAGGGCCTGGAAAAACTTTGGATAACGGTGATTCACAAGCTGTTTCAGTGAGCGAGGGCGATTTAGTTGTTTTCGGTCAGTATGCCGGAAGCAATACGGTAAAGGTAGATGGGGATGAACTTGTAATTCTTAATGAACAAGACATCCTTGGTGTTTTAGAAAATTAATTTAAAAAGAGAGGAATATAATGGCCAAAGAAGTCAAATTTAGTGATGTCGCTCGCCAAGGTATGTTGGCAGGAGTAAATATTCTCGCTGATGCGGTAAAAGTGACATTAGGTCCGAAAGGAAGAAACGTAATTTTAGATAAGTCATTTGGGGCTCCCACGGTAACAAAAGACGGTGTTTCGGTTGCCAAAGAAATCGAACTTCAAGATAAATTTGAAAATATGGGTGCACAAATGGTGAAGACCGTTGCATCTCAAACGTCAGATGAAGCTGGTGATGGCACAACAACAGCTACAGTATTAGCTCAGTCTATAGTCAATGAAGGGCTAAAATCTGTTCAAGCTGGATTTAACCCAATGGACCTTAAAAGAGGTATAGACAAAGCGGTAGCTGCTGCAGTTGAAACTCTTCAGGATGCCTCTGAGCCATGTGAGGATGATACAGCGATAGCTCAAGTTGGAACTATATCCGCGAATAGCGACACTGCCGTAGGTGAAATTATTGCTGAAGCAATGCAAAAAGTTGGAAAAGAAGGTGTCATAACCGTTGAAGAAGGTTCTGGTATAGAAAACGAATTAGAAGTAGTTGAAGGTATGCAGTTTGATAGAGGCTATTTGTCTCCTTACTTCATCAATAATCAAGAAAGAATGACTGCAGATCTGGATGATCCTTATATCCTTTTGCATGACAAGAAAATTTCAAATATTAGAGATCTTTTGCCTTTACTTGAGGCTGTTGCAAAAGCAGGAAGACCACTACTCGTCCTTGCTGAAGATGTAGAAGGTGAAGCGCTTGCTACTTTAGTTGTGAATAATATGCGAGGCGTAGTTAAAGTAGCTGCTTGTAAGGCACCTGGATTTGGTGATAGAAGAAAAGCTATGCTTGAAGACATTGCCATATTGACTGGTGGAACAGTTATATCAGAGGAAGTCGGACTCTCTCTAGAAGGAGCCACCATAGAAGATTTAGGTCAGGCTAAAAAAGTGGAGCTAAATAAGGAGGACACTACTATCATCGACGGAGCAGGCTCTGCCGATGGTATTTCTGGAAGAGTTAATCAAATCAGGGCACAGATAGAAGATACTTCATCTGACTATGACAGAGAAAAGCTTCAAGAAAGAGTAGCAAAACTAGCTGGTGGAGTTGCTGTTATTAAGGTTGGAGCTGGATCTGAAATAGAAATGAAAGAGAAAAAAGCCAGAGTAGAAGATGCACTTCATTCAACTAGAGCTGCCGTCGAAGAGGGAGTTGTTGCTGGTGGTGGTGTAGCGTTAGTGAGGGCTCAACAGAAGATACTAGGCCTTGAAGGAGATAACGAAGATCAGAATGTAGGGATCAACATTGCTCTTAGAGCAATGGAAGCACCTATTAGACAGATTACAAATAACGCTGGAGAAGAAGCCTCTGTTGTCCTCGATAAAATAAAGGAAGGAAAAGGAAACTTCGGCTTTAATGCAGGATCTGGTGAGTATGGTGATATGATCAAAATGGGTATTCTTGATCCAGCAAAAGTCACGAGGACTGCACTTCAAGCTGCAGGCTCTGTAGCCGGTTTGATGATCACTACAGAAGCTATGATTGCTGATGCTCCAGATGAAGGTGGAGCTGCTGGTGGTATGCCGGGCGGAATGCCTCCAGGAATGGACATGGGCGGCATGGGCGGCATGATGTAAAGAAAAAGCCCTTCGGGGCTTTTTTCTTGCTTGAAAGAAATAATTTATAAGTCTTAGCTAATTAGGTATCATTTACTTTTTTAAGGGAGGGATTATGGACGAACTATTTAATATGTTATTCAGATTCGGTCACATACTGGTCGGAATTGCTTGGATTGGCCTTTTGTACTATTTTAATTTCGTACAAACAGAATATTTCAAGGAAGCTGAAGATGATGCAAGAAAGGATGCAGTAGCAAAATTAGCACCTAGAGCTCTTTGGTGGTTCAGGTGGGCAGCATTTTTAACTTTCTTAACCGGGTTAGCACTCTTGCACTATATTTCTGTAAAAATAACTCTCGAAATTATTCTAGGGGCAACGATGGGAACACTGATGATGCTTAATGTTTGGGGTATCATTTGGCCTAATCAAAAAATAGTAATTGGTATAAAGGAAGGAGATGCTGCAGTGGCTGGTCCTAAAGCAGCCTTAGCCTCCAGGACAAATACACTTTTTTCTGTTGGTATGCTTTATTTCATGGTCGCATCTGCACATTATCCAGCTTCTGGTCAGATTTTAGGCGCCAATCTAGAAATGACAGGACTGCTAGTAGGCTTGGCAATTATTTTTGCAATTCAAGCAAATGCAATTTGGGGGAAAATGCTACCAGCTATCACTTCAGTAAGGAGTGTAATAGTGTCTAGTTTTGTTCTGTGCATAGCTTTGTCTAGCGTTGCTTATTACTTATAGAATTAGAGTATAAAAAAGGGAGCTTTTTCTCCCTTTTTTTATCTTTTGAAAGTATAAATTTAGATAAGATTTATGAATAAGAAATTTAAAGAATGTCTGTTGGAGGTTTATCACAGCGAGCAGACAGGAGAAATTATATTTGAATATTTACTTAAGTATGCAAAAAACAAAGAAGAGAGATATATCTATGGCTCGATGTTACAGTTTGAAACAGAAGCAAAAGCAGTCATGAGACCTTTGCTTTGCAAACTAGACTTACCAATGGGAGAGGAGATTGTTTCTCGCGAACGTGGAATTGAAATTGGACACTCACTAAAAGAAGTCCCCTTTAAAGAATTGATGAAAGACATGGAGAAATCTATAAAGAATAATTACCTCCCGCTTTACGAAGAATTGGAGAGTTTAGCTGATGAAGAGGAGGTAGAAGAATGTTTCGTTTCAAAGTTCATGGGAGATCATGAACGTGCATTGCTTTTAACAGCCCAAAACTTTATTTTAGATAAAAATGATTCTATAAGACCTATTACTAGTATGTTGAGATTTCCTTTATAGGAGGCTAGTCTTGTTTTTCTATATATAGCGACCTGCTCGGGAAAGCAAAATCTGATTCATAAGTATCTACTACTTCCATGATCTTAAAGATCAGCTCTTGTTTCACTTGCGAGAATTGTGTGTAGTCAATTACATCCATGTAACACAAAATTGTTAAATCTATCGAACTAGAACCAAGCTCTGTAACTTTTACAAAATTCTCTTGCCCGGGATTTTGAATAAAATTCTTGCTTGTATTTATATATTCTTCTACATCCTTGCAAATACTTTCGAGCTGTTGAGCTGTAGTACTGTATACAAGATTTACTGTCCAAAATATCCTTCTATAATTCATATTTTGATGATTTATAACCTGAGCATCAGAAAGGTCTGTATTTGGAACAAATACTGGAGAAGTATCTAGTAACCTTACTTGAGTTGAACGAAAGCCGATTGACTCGACAATTCCATGCAGCCCATCCCCAATCCTTATTCTATCTCCTGGTTGGAACCTTTTTTCGCTTAGAATAAATATACCAGCAATGATATTTTTAAACATATCTTGTGCACCGAGAGCCACGGCTACTGAAAAAAGTCCTAGTCCTGCGATAATTGGACCGATTTCTACTCCCCATATATCTAGCATCATTGTTATACCGACTATCCAGACAAGTACGCTTGCAACTCGACTTAGCCAAGTTGTCATAGCTGGTGTTAACCAGGAAGTATCACTGAGTAAGTTTAATAAAGGTTTAGTTAGGTTTGCTAGTGCGCTGAAGATAGTATAAATGACAAGCATTTTTACCAGATTTGTTGCTATTAAATCTAAAGACCCACTTAATGGAAGGTAGGCTGTGATGAGATAAAGTCCAAAAGCTACAGGAATTAGCCCAAAAGGACCTCTCAATGATTCTATAATTTCATCATCTAATGTAGTTTCTGATTTCTCAGTCAGTTTTGCTATCTTATCTAGAAGATAAGTATTCATAAGGGCTCTTGCCACTAAAGATCCCAAAATAATTAGCAAACAGATAATTATATTATCAATACCTATTCCTCTAATCCCTTGTTGCCAGATCTCTAAAACGAGGTTCCAAAATTCATTAATCATTCTTGCTCCTCATTTTGTTCAACTATTTCTTTGATTACTTTGACTTTAGCCAGCTTTATAACGTTATCTTTGATAAGCACTGTTTCAATTTTATAGTTTTCTATGCTCAAGCCAACATTGGTGTCAGGTATAGTTTGAATTTCTTCAAGTATTAAGCCACTCAATGTTTTTGGTCCTTCGGTGGGTAACTCCCATTTAAGTCTTCTGTTGACCTCTCTAATCATCATGCTTCCATCCACTAAATAACTACCATCTGCTTGTGGCATGATATCCATCTTTTCTATAGATTCGGTTGTGATTTCTCCAACTATTATTTCAAGAATAGATCTCAAGGTGATTATCCCTTCGATATCTCCATATTCATCTACAATTAATCCAACTCTTCTACCTGAAGACTGAAAATTGGCAAGTTGCTTGTATAAAGGAGTGTTTTCAGGAACAAACAAAGGTTCACGTAGTTCGTCTTTTAAACTTCGAATTGATTTGTCCTCGCTACCTAGAAACTCTGCCTTTTTATTTAAAGACAAAAAACCTTGAATATTTTCAATGGTATCTTCGAAACATGGTATGTACGTGAAATCAATTTCTTGCAATTGCTTCACTATGTCTTCTATTTCGTCATTAAGATCAATACCAATGATTTCATTTTTGGGAATCATCACGTCATTAACAGATAGATTATCCATGTCAAAAATGCCCATTAACATTTCTTCCTGTCTCTTTGGCACACCTGAAGTTTGTAGTAAAGTTCTCAACTCTTCTGGTTTTAATTCGTCTTTATTTGCATTATCTAAATCTATCCCAATTAGCTTGGTTACATTATTGGAAACAAAACTAACTAGGGTAATTAAGGGACTTAAGATTTTAGATAAAGGTTTTAGTAAGTATGAAGATGGGAATGCAATACTTTCTGGTTTGAGCGCGGCAATTGTTTTTGGCATTACCTCAGCGAATATGATCATAATGATAGTCATAAACACAGTCACAGCTAAAACAGCATTATCACTCCATATCCTTATGGCAACTACAGTCGCTAAGGCTGTAGATAAGGTATGAGTAAAATTATTTCCGATTAAAATAACTCCCAAGAGTCTATCTGTTTTTTCTAATAATTTTGAAACCCTCTTAGCAGACTTATTTTTTTCCTTAACCAAGTGCTTTAAGCGATATCTATTGATGGCCATCATGCTGGTTTCAGAACCAGAAAAAAAAGCTGACATCAATACTAAAAAAGCTATTGATGCTAAAAGAATCCATAGGGGAATTTCGTTCAATTTAAGATATCCTAATCAGGATTTTAGATGTGAAAAGTGTGTACAAGAAATATAAATATTACTCTAAAGTTTGCATTATAACCATTTGTAGGCATCAGAAGGCAAATAAACATACAAATTTCGCTTGAAAGAGTCAGCTTATGGACTAGAATGACCGCCTTTTTAAATATAAATATGTATTTTATTAAATGTTAACAATTAGACTAGCTCGATCTGGAGCAAAAAAAAGACCCTTTTTTCATGTAAGCGTTGCAGACTCTCGCATGCCTAGAGACGGAAGATTTGTGGAGAGAGTTGGTTATTACAATCCAATAGCCTCAGGTCAGGAGGTTAGATTAAAGTTAGATTTAGAAAGAATAGATTATTGGATAGGACAAGGTGCTCAACCTAGCAGTAGAGTACTGAATCTTCTTAAGCAAAATAAAGAGACGCCAGAACAAACTGAAAAAAGACTAGCTACTAAAGAGCTCAAGAGACAAAAAAAACTTGCAAAGAAGTTGGCTGATAAAGAACCATTAGAAGAAGCTCCAGCACAAGAAGCTCCAGCAGTAGAAGAAGAAGCAGCAGCAGAAGAAGCACCAGCAGTAGAAGAAGCAGCAGCAGAAGAAGAAGCACCAGCACCAGCAGCAGCAGCAGAAGAGGCTGCAACAGAAGAAGCTCCAGCAGAAGAAGCTGCAACAGAAGAAGCTCCAGCAGAAGAGGCTGCAACAGAAGAAGCTCCAGCAGAAGAAGCTCCAGCAGAAGAGGCTGCAACAGAAGAAGCTCCAGCAGAAGAAGTTCCAGTAGAAGAAGTTCCAGTAGAAGATAAAGAAAAGGATTCATAATCCTTAACTGATCCATGCGGTCCGAAGGCCGAAAAATACTTATAGGAAAACTTGGTAAGCCTCATGGAATAAAGGGTTACATTTACTTTCATTATTACGGAAAAGATTTATCTACTCTTTTAAGTTATGAAGAGTTAATTGTTGAACAAGAAAAGTCTTACAAACTAGAAAAGACACTTGAGAAATCAGATAGATTGATAATAAAACTTGAGGGATGCGATGATCGCAATTTTGCAGAGCAACTTAGAAATAAAGAAGTTTATATTCATGAAGAAAATCTACCTGCATTAAAAGAAGGAGAGTATTACCTTTATCAATTGGAAGGGTTAAAAGTAAGAAATCTAGAAAATAAAATTCTCGGTATAGTTCAGGGATCGTTTGGCACAAAATCTAATGAAGTCCTGATTATTCAAAGTACTCAAGAAAGTATAGATGATAAAGAAAGACTTTTGCCTTATATAAAACCTCAAGTAGTAAAAGAAATTTCTTTAGAAGATGGCATACTATTAGTCGACTGGCCTGATAACTTTTAAACTGATGAAATTCAATTTAGTTACTATTTTTCCTGATTTAATTAATAATTTTATTGAACATGGGTTATTCGCTAAGGCTATTAACAATAGTTTGATTCAAGTTAAGACTTGGGATCCTAGAGAATTCAGCGGAAATAGGGATGGAAGAATAGATGATAAGCCCTTTGGTGGAGGACAAGGTATGCTTTTTCAGGCAGAACCAATCATCAAGACTGTTAATGAGATAAAAAAGCACGATAAAACGCATGTCGTATTCGTTGCACCTCACGGTACTATCTTTGACCAAAAAAAAGTTATTGACTTGAAAGCTAATGAAAATATAACGATAGTTTGCGGTAGATATGAGGGTATAGACAAAAGAATTGAAGAAACTTGTATTGATGAAGTAATTTCTATAGGAGATTACGTATTAAATGGTGGTGAGCTTGCAGCTCTAGTTCTAATGGAGGCGATAGCAAGACAACATAAGGATTTCATTGGAAATGAGGAATCTTTAAATGATTCTTTCAGTGATGGACTTTTAGAACATCCTCAGTATACAAGACCTGAAAAAACACCTCATGGTAATGTGCCCGAAATATTAATCAGCGGAAATCATGAAAAAATTAATAGATGGAAACTCAAAGAATCACTAAGAATAACACTTAAAAATAGACCCGATCTTATAAAAAGTAAAGATCTGTCTAACTTGGAGATTGAACTATTAAATGAAATTAATGATGAATAATCGAATATTTATCTGATAGAATGCGCAACCTAATTAGGTTATTTCATAGTGAATAAGAACAAATATATACAAACTGTAGAGGCATCTCAACTTAGAGATGATATTCCAAGTTTTTCTCCTGGGGATACGATTGTTGTGGACGTGAGAGTCGTTGAAGGTACCAGAGAGAGACTTCAACCATTTGAAGGCGTTGTTCTGTCTATCAAAAAGAGAGGATTAGGGTCATCATTTATTGTGAGAAAGATCTCTAACGGAGTCGGTGTTGAAAGAACTTTTCAAACTCACAGTCCCATTATAAGCTCTATAAAGGTTAAAAGACGTGGAGATGTAAGGCAGGCAAAACTTTTTTATCTGCGAGAAAGAACCGGCAGATCAGCAAGGATTAAAGAGAAGCTAAGCTAATTGCTGTCTTGCTCATTTCGGCTATGGGCACTGTAGATATAAATTCAAAAATTCTCATTGATACTTTCATTGATGATTCATGGCTTGAGAAGGGTTTGAGCAAGAATACCTTATCGGCTTATAGACATGACATTATTTCCTTTTCTAATTGGTACAAAGGTTCATCGCTATTAGATGTCAGCAGGGTAGATTTATTAGAATATTTAGCTGCAAGACTAAAAGAGGGCTATAGCAGCAGATCAACCGCAAGATCTCTCTCAAGCCTTAGAGCTTTCTACTCACACCTGACCATCAAACACAATTTAGTTCAAAATCCCACTTCTAGAGTGGATAGCCCTAAGTTAGGTCATTCACTCCCTAAGACACTTTCTGAAGATGAAGTAGAAAAACTTATAAATGCCCCAGATGTTGATGAGGTTATTGGTTTAAGAGATAGAGCAATGTTGGAACTAATCTATGCTTGTGGCTTGCGGGTATCGGAGTTAATAAACTTAGACATCTTAAACATAAATATAAGACAGGGAGTTATCAGAGTTATTGGTAAGGGACAGAAAGAAAGATTAGTTCCTATGGGCGAGGAGGCTCTTTATTGGTTACAGAAGTATATTAACGAAAGTCGCCCCAACTTGCTGAAAGAAAACAACAAAGTTTCCGAACTTTTTTTAAGTAAAAGAGGAAAATCCATGACCCGTCAAACTTTTTGGTACAGAATTAAAGACTATGCTCTAAAAGCTTCCATAAAAAAAGACCTTTCACCACATACCCTTAGACATGCTTTTGCTACACATTTAATAAATCATGGCGCTGACCTCAGAACAGTTCAGCTTCTTTTGGGTCACTCAAGTCTTTCAACGACGCAAATTTATACAGAAGTTGCTAGACATAGAATGAAAGAATTACATAATGAGCATCACCCTAGAGGTTAAGTATGCCAATGCAATTTAAAATTTTTACTTTTTTCATAATTTTGATATTTTCGGCAGGTTGTTCGGCCAACTCATCAGATGACATAAAGGAAATTGAAGCAGTAAAAAGAAAGCTCACGGACATTCTTCCCAATGAAATTAATTTGATTTCGATTCAGGAAACAGATTTGAATGGCTTTTTTGAAGTAAATTTTGAGGGAATAGAACCTCTCTATGTTTCATCTGATGGTAATTATCTAGTATCTGGAGATATTTATCTTATTACAAAAGATGGCTTAGTAAATAAATCTGAATCAAGAAGAGACTACCAAAGAAAAACTTTAATTGGGGGTTTGAGCGAAAGTGAACTTATAACTTTTGAGCCTAGAAAAATAAATCATAATATATTCGTTTTCACAGATGTTGATTGCGGATATTGCAGGCAATTTCACAATCAAATTGATGATTATTTAGAATTAGGGATAAAAGTTAATTACCTTGCATATCCAAGAGCTGGTATAGGGTCAGACTCTTTTAATAAAATCTCTTCAGCATGGTGCAATGAAGATCCTAATTTTTCATTAACTTTATTAAAGCAGGGTAAAGATATTGAAACGAAGTTATGTGAAGATAATCCAGTCGAAAAGCACTTCAATCTTGGTAATACAATAGGAGTTCAAGGCACTCCATCAATTATTACTGATGAAGGAAAAATGATTCCTGGTTATCTGCCTCCTCAAGATTTACTTAATATTCTCGGTACTAACAGCTAGAATTACTCTATGGACAGTAATTTTCCTAGAATTAATCAATTGCCACCTTATGTATTTGATGAAATTCAAAACTTGAAGGCTGCTGCAAGAAAGAGGGGTGAAGATATCATCGACTTCGGCATGGGCAATCCTGATCAATCAACGCCAACAGAAATAGTAGATAAGTTAAGAGAGTCTGCTTTAGATGGTAGCACTCACAGATATTCACAATCCAAAGGTATACCAAGACTGAGAAAATCAATTTGTGATTGGTATGAGAGGAGATATCAAGTCTTTCTAGATCCAGCAAGTGAAGCAGTTGTGACTATGGGTTCAAAAGAAGGTCTTGGACATCTTGCTTTGGCAACGTTAGATAAAGGTGACGCAGTTTTAGTGCCAAATCCCTCATATCCTATTCATCCTTATGGATTTGTGATTGCTGGAGCTGACATAAGGCATGTTCCGATTGGCGATGATATAGATTTCTTTTCTGAACTAGAGTCAGCAATGACTAATTCTTTCCCAAAACCTAAGATGTTAGTTCTGAATTTTCCTAGCAATCCTTCCACAGAATGCGTAGATATTGAGTTTTTTGAAAAAATAGTAGATTTTGCTAAAGAACATAAGATTTGGATAATTCAAGATCTTGCATATGCAGATATATGCTTTGATGATTATAAGGCGCCATCGATACTGCAGGTAAAAGGTGCAAAAGATGTTGCTGTAGAGTTTTTTACTCTATCTAAAAGTTACAATATGCCAGGTTGGAGAGTTGGTTTTTGCTGTGGCAACAAAGAACTCTTAGCCGCTCTCTCAAGAATAAAGTCTTATTTTGATTATGGATTATTCACTCCGATACAAGTCGCTGCAATAAAAGCATTAGATCAAGGAGATGAGCATGTAAATGAAATTAAAACTATGTATCAATCAAGAAGAGATGTTTTGATTAAAGGTTTGAACAATGCTGGTTGGTATGTGGAAAGTCCAAAGGCAACCATGTTTGTTTGGGCAAAGATACCAATTACTCATAAACATCTCGGTTCTTTGGAGTTCAGTAAACAGTTACTCGCTCACGCTAAGGTCGCTGTTTCACCAGGAGTTGGTTTCGGGAGTTATGGTGAGGGATACGTACGTTTTTCACTTATAGAAAATGAACATAGATCGAGACAGGCTATAAGAAATATAAAGAAATTTTTATCTAATTCATCTAACGTACAAGCAATAAATTAATGAAAACATTAAAGATTGGCGTTTGTGGCGTCGGAAATGTGGGCGGAGCAGTTCTTGAGATCCTCTCCAATTCTCCCAATATAGTTGAGGATAATGGTGGAGTAAGGATAGAAATCATACAGGTTGGCGCTCGTAAAGGTAAATCAGTCGTTCCTTATGAACTAGATGTTGTGACTGATCTTATGGAGGTAGCTAGAAACCCTAAGGTAGATGTTTTAGTAGAGTTGATTGGAGGATGTGATCTAGCGAAAGACTTGATTGAAGAAGCTATTAAAAACGGAAAACACATTGTTACAGCCAACAAGGCATTAATAGCAACTCATGGAGACGAACTATTTGAGCTTGCAAAAGAAAAAAAGGTACAGATTGGATTTGAAGCCTCTGTTGCTGGTGGTACACCGGTCATAAAAGCCTTAAGAGAAGGTTTGGTTGCAAACAAAGTAAACTGGTTTGCAGGTATATTAAATGGTACGAGCAATTTTATTCTTTCAAAAATGTCTGAAAATCAATCCTCTTTTAAAGATGCCTTGAAAGAAGCACAAGACTTAGGTCTTGCTGAAGCTGATCCAACAATGGATGTAGATGGAACTGATGCAGCTCAAAAGGCTTCTATACTGTCTGCGTTAGCTTTCAATACTCTATATGATTTTAACTCTGTATCTTATGAAGGAATAGAAAATGTATCTCCCGAAGATATTGTTTACGCGGAGCAGTTGGAATATTCAGTCAAACATATAGCTTATGGGTCTATGGTAGATGGTGAAGTAAATGTAAGTGCATTTCCAACCTTTGTACCTAAAGGTCAGTTACTATCTCAAGTAGGACAACAAATGAATGCATTGGAGATTTTTTGTGAAGAAATCGGCTCCACTGTTTACTATGGTCCTGGAGCTGGTCCTAAGCCTACCGCATCTGCAGTCATAGCTGATTTAGTTGATCTTTCTAATGGAGGATGGCCTGTATCTGATAAAAAGCGAAATAAAAATAATTTTGGTCAGGAAGATAATCAGAATTTTGGAAGATATTTTAATTTAAACGTCATCAATCAAGCCGGAGCTATAGCTAAGCTTTCCTCAGTTTTTGCGGATAGCCAAATTAGTATTGAGGCTCTTATCCAGAAAGAAACCAAAACCAATAATAAAGAAAATACATATGTTCCAGTAGTTATAATTTCAGGTCCCCTAACAGAGATCGAAGCTATACAGTTAAAGAATAATTTGGAATTAATGGAAGAGACATCAGGCTCAGTCAAACAGTTCAGAATCTACAATGCTTTATAACAGTACAAGAGGAGAAAGCCCAATAGTTCCTTTTTCAGAGGTGCTATTGGGAGGACTGGCCCCAGACGGAGGCCTATATATGCCTCAAACATTCCCTAAATTCTCTATTGAAGAAATTGAAAGTTGGTCAAATCTTCCTTTTTACCAATTAGCTGCAAAAATTCTGCATCCCTATGTAGAAAGTGAAATAGACGAAAGTAGTTTTTTAAAACTATTAGAGGAGGCGTACACATCTTTTGATGAAGAAGATGTTGTTAAGTTAAAGGAGATTGAAGAGAATCACTGGGTCTTAGAATTATTTCATGGTCCCACATTAGCTTTCAAGGATGTTGCTATGCAGCTATTGGGAGTTTTACTTAATCACTTTGCAAAAGAGAAGGGTGAAAAAATAGTTGTTCTTGGAGCTACATCTGGAGATACCGGAGCAGCAGCAATATCTGCTTGCGCGAGACATGAAAATGTTGAAGTTTACATTCTTTATCCGCATGAAAAGGTAACTGAGTTTCAAAGGAAACAAATGACAACAACTCAATCTCAAAATGTTTACCCACTAGCGATAGAAACTGATTTTGATGGCTGCCAAAACATAGTTAAAAAAATGTTTCTTGATGAGGATTTCCTACATACTAAAGTAAGGTTTATTGCTGCAAATTCTATAAATTGGGCAAGGTGTATGACTCAATCAGTATACTTCTTTTGGTCCTATCTAAGACTAAAAGAAATAAAAGAAGACCTTACTTTTTCAATACCTTCGGGTAATTTTGGTCATGCATATGCTGGCTGGACTGCAAAAGAAATGGGATTGCCGATAAAAAGGCTTATCATAGCGACAAATGAAAATGATGTTTTGCATCAAACTTTTTCTAACAACCTCTATGCCAAAACAAATGTTGTTCAGACCCTTGCTCCCAGTATGGATATTTCTATTGCCAGTAATTTTGAGAGACTGCTATATAATTTATATGATAATGATTCATCGTTACTTGCAAAAAATATGCGCTCCTTTCCGGAAAAAAGTATTGATATTCCTGATAGTAAGATAGATGCAGTTTCTAATTTTTTTAAAAGTCATTGCAGCAATGATCAAGAGATAATTAAACAAATTATCAATACACATCAAAAGATCGGTTACTTACTTGATCCACACACAGCCACTGGTGTTAGGGCAAGTAATGAAATATCACCTTCAAATGAACCTGTCATAACAATGGGAACTGCACATCCTGCTAAATTTTCAGAGGCTATTGAGAAAGCTATTCCAGATTATCATTCATCTCTTCCTAAGAAAGTTGAAAAAACACTTCAACAGGAAGAGCAATTCAATATTTTGGCAGAAAATTACGAAGAGATTAAAAGTTTCGTTCTCTCTAAAGCACTTTAATACATGATAGAAATTACATCACTTAATGAAGAGCTAAAAGATCACTCTCAAAGAATAGAAGATCTAAGGGGGTATCTTTGACGTTGAAAATAAGACCTTAAAACTGGAAGAATTAATTCTTAAATTAAGTGACACAAAAATATGGGACGATCCTCAAAAAGCTCAAGAAATCAATAAGGAGAAGGTCTATTTAGAAAAGGAATTAATGAAGTTCAACAATCTAGATATTGCTATTAAAGATTCTATAGAGCTAACGGAAATCGCTATTGAAGAAGATGACTCATCTGCGCTCGAAGAGATTTCTAAAGAAATAGAGAAAAATGAATTAGCATTAAGTGATTTAGAATTTATAAGAATGTTTTCAAATAACATGGATCCGAATAATGCATATTTAGATATTCAGTCAGGTTCAGGCGGAACAGAAGCACAGGACTGGGCAGAGATGCTCATGAGGATGTATTTGAAATGGGGTGAATCTAAAGGTTTTGAAACAGAAGTAATAGAGGTTTCTCCAGGTGAAGTGGCCGGTATAAAGAGTGCGGCAATAAAATTTAATGGTGATTATGCATATGGATGGTTGAGAACAGAGACGGGAGTTCATAGATTAGTCAGAAAATCTCCATTTGACTCGGGAAGCAGAAGACACACATCATTTGCATCTATTTTTATTTCACCAGAGGTTGATGAAACAGTAGAGATAGAAATAAACCCTGCTGATTTAAGGATTGATACTTATAGAGCCAGCGGTGCAGGGGGGCAACATGTAAATAAAACCGACTCAGCTATAAGAATTACTCATGAACCTTCGGGTGTGGTATCACAATGTCAGTCACAAAGATCTCAACATCAGAATAAGGATAAAGCCATGGCTCAACTAAGAGCTAAACTATATGAGATAGAAATGAATAAGCGTAATGAAGAAAAACAATCTTTAGAAGAGTCGAAAGCTGACATTGGTTGGGGTAGTCAAATACGATCGTACGTGCTTGATTCCTCAAGAATTAAAGATTTAAGAACTGGGGTAGAAACCACAAATTGTTCAGCGGTACTTAATGGCGAGCTAGATTATTTCATCGAAGCAAGCTTAAAAGAAAATATTTAGTTAAAGTATCAAATATGACAGAAAAACTTACGGAAAATGAGCTTCTCGAACAGAGAAGATTAAAACTTGATGCACTAAGGAAGAGGGGGGTTGCCTACACAAATTCCTTTAGAAGAGATTCTTTATCTCAAGATTTAAAAATTCAATTTGACGGAACATCTAAAGAAGAATTAGAAGAACAATCTCACGAAGTTGCTATTGCCGGGAGGATTATGTTGCAGAGGATTATGGGTAAAGCTAGTTTCATAACTTTGCAAGATATGAAAGGACAAATCCAAGCTTATATCCGATCGAATGATATTCCTGAAGGGCAATATGATGAATTTAAAACATGGGACCTTGGAGATATCGTAGGAATAAAGGGAAAATTATTCCTAACAAAAACAGGAGAATTAACTGTTCATGCAGATTCAATACAAATGTTAACTAAATCTTTAAGACCATTACCTGAAAAACATTCAGGACTTGTTGACACGGAGCAAAGATATAGAAAAAGATACTTAGATCTGATTACAAACTCAGAAAGTTTAGAAATTTTCAAGAAAAGGAGTCAAATAATAAGCTCAATAAGAGAGTTTTTTATAAATCATGAATATTTGGAAGTAGAAACTCCAATGATGCACTCGATTCTCGGTGGCGCAGCAGCTAAACCATTTACAACTCATCATAATGCATTGGATATGGACCTTTATTTGCGTATAGCACCCGAATTATATTTGAAGAGACTTGTGGTTGGCGGAATGGAAAAAGTTTTTGAAATAAATAGAAATTTTAGAAATGAAGGGTTATCTACAAAACATAATCCTGAATTTACAATGCTAGAGTACTATACCGCTTTCGCTGATTTTAATGATCAAATGGATTTTTTAGAGAGACTTTTTAAATTTGTTTCAGAAGAAGTATGGGGCTCATCAAAATTGGAAACTGAAAATATAAGCTATGATTTTTCTAAACCATTTCAAAGGATTAGTTTGAAAGAAACAGTTTCTAAGAAACTTTCTATCGACCCTATCTCATTTGACGATAGAGGTTTCCTTCTAGATTTAGGAAAAAAATATAAGTTTGAAGATATAGAAAATCTGTCAAATGGCAAAATTCTATTTGGATTATTTGAAGAGCTTGTTGAATCAGAATTGATCAACCCAACATTCATTACTGGATATCCCAAAGATGTATCGCCTCTATCAAGAGCTTCGGATGAAAACCCTCATGAAGTAGATAGATTCGAGTTATTTATTGGAGGCAAGGAAATAGCTAATGGATTCTCGGAACTGAATGATCCTGATGATCAGGCAGATCGTTTTCAAGATCAAGTATCTCAAAAATCAGCGGGTGACGAAGAAGCTATGGAATTCGATTCTGACTACATCGAGGCTCTGGAGTATGGTTTACCGCCCTGTGCAGGGGTTGGTATCGGTATTGATAGATTGGTGATGTTACTGACAGGTGCTCAATCCATCAGGGATGTACTCCTATTCCCGCAAATGAAGCCTAAAAATTAGCCAATTAGATCTAAAACAGCTTCTCTTTCAGACTCTAATTCTTCGGTAGTGACTTTTATCTTGGTTTGAGCAAACTCATTCAGTTCTATCCCCTGAATTATCTCGATTTTTCCGTTTGAATTAGTTCTTAAAGGAAATCCAAATATTAAACCCTTTGGAATTCCATAACTTCCATCACTAACAACAGCTGCGCTAAAACAATCACCTTCTTTGGTAGGATTGATTACTGCCTTGACCGTATCTATCGCAGCATTAGCAGCGGAAGCAGCAGATGATGCTCCTCTAGCATCTATTACGGCCTTACCCCTTTGTTGAACTAAAGGTAAATAACTATCTTCAATCCATTGGTTATCATTAATAATTTCAACAGCACTAGCGCCATTAATAGTTGCATTATAAGGATCGGGATACATGGTAGGACTGTGATTACCCCATATGATCATATTTTTTACAGATGAAATTTCGGCAGCTGCTTTTTCTGCTAATTGTGCTTTGGCTCTATTAGCATCAAGAGCAGTCATAGCAAACCACTGTTGTGTAGAATTATTCGCTGAGTTCATTCCTATAAGTGCATTGGTATTGGCTGGATTACCCACTACTAATATCTTTGCATCCGACTTAGCTAGTTCTCCTATGGCTGCTCCTTGATCCGTGAAGATTCCACCATTTATTTTTAAAAGATCACTTCTTTCTTCAATCTTCTTCCCATCTATAACGATCCCTCTAGGAATACTGCCTACCAAAAGAATCCAATCAGCATCTTTTACTCCTTCTTTGATGTCAGAGGTAGCGACAAGTTCACCTGTTTGTTCAAAACCACAGTCTATTAATTCCATAATTGTGCCTTGCAACTTATCTACAACTTGAGGTATTTCGATGAGTCTTAAATTTACTTTTGTATCAGGCCCAAAAGTTTCACCGCTTATTAATCTGGGCAAAAGTGAATAAGCTATCTGTCCTGCTCCACCTGTAACTGCAACATTGATTTCTTTCATATATTTCTCCTTATAAATTTGGCTTAAAAATATTTCTTTTTCCATCATTAGAAACTGTACCAAAGGCATTTAGCATCTCTTCGCGACACATATATTCTAAAGTAGCTGCATCCCTTTCAGTGTTTGCAATAAATCTTGTTCCGTTTTTAAGCCGACCTATAACAATTCCTTTATCTGGACCACTTCGTGAATGGGTGATTGTATAAGTTTCTATAGAACAATCTCCTTGAGGAGTCTCTGTAAAGTCAGGATTATCTGCTGAATCAATTGCCTTTTGTATATGAGAAGTATCAGCAACTTGGTTCCATTCGCCTTCAAAGGGCTTTGAGGAAAATATACCTGCACCATGCTTTGTAATGTACCAACCATTCGCAGTCGCAAAACCAAATTTTCCAGGTTCTAATCTCAACTTATCCATCAAAGTTGCTATTGAGTTCATAACATAAGCATTTCCTGGACCTCCAAAATAAGGAAGTCCACCGGTAACCGTTAAGCCTCTTGGATCATTTGGCTCTAAAGATAGTTCTTTCATGGCAATTTGCACTGCAGAGGGAAAGCAAGAGTATAAGTCTATAAAATCGACTTCATTAATTGAAATATTTGCTAAATCAAAGACACTATCGGTACATGCTTTGATAGCAGGTGAGGAATGATAATCAACTCTCTCAGAGACATTCCAAATGTCATTTAAACATGCTCCTGAATACATGAATATCCATTTAGATTCAGGAATACGCAGTTCTCTTGCTTTTTTGGCAGACATCATAATCAATGCACAAGATTGATTTACTCGCATTATAGAATTCATGTACTTTGTGTAGGGAAGGCCAATCATTCTATTTTCAGGTTTAACTTCAGCAATTTCTTCAGCAGAACGATGAATTGGGAACCAAGCATGTTTATTTTTTGAGGCTACTCTTGAAAATTCTTCAAACAATCTACCCGTTTCTTGCATATGTTCTCTGATAGTTTGGTGATTCTTACCCCTTAGTGAATTAGCAAAAAGAGGGTATACAGAAGAAGGATCAAATAATCCATGAAGTTTTTCATGATCATTTGTTCCGTCTAAAGACTTTCCTATTAATTCAGGTTTGCCTCCTGGATCGTCTGACCAATTTACTTCTAATCCTTGCTTCAATCTACCTACAAAAGTATCTAGAGCTTCACCTCCTGCCAATAAAGCACATTCTATTTGATCATCCTTTATTCTAGTTGCTAATTCATTTAGCGCCAATTGAGGAGAGTTACCGCCTGTTGTAGTGTAAATTTCATTTTGGGCATGTATATTTAATGAATTAGACAAACTTCTTGGCATATTTGGATAACCCCACAAGTTAGAAGTTGCTGAGTCTCTATGAGGTGTATCTGCTACAAATCTAATCACCGCCACGGTATCAATATGTTCATTGAGTTGCATTGAAGCACCACAATCTAAAATAGCTTTTTCAGAAACTTCTTTCAGTATTTCTAAGTAGTTAAAACCATTAATCCCTCTTTTATCAGTGAGTTGACTATTCCCGACTAAAACTGGGGTATTATCATTAACGTTTGAATATGAGATATCTGTCATAATTTAGAATATTGGGAATCGCAGTCTAACCACTGAGACAGCACTGAGCAATAGGTATCAACCAAAATTTAGAGTAATATGATTTTTATTTATGAAATATGATTTTGACCAGATAATATCGAGAAAAGAAACTCATAGCACTAAGTGGCTGAAGTTCTCTAATGCTGACGTAATACCCATGTGGATAGCAGATATGGACTTTATTTGTCCTCCTGAAATAACTAGTGCTATGTCTGACAGAATATCTCAAGGAATTTTTGGTTATTCTGAAATTCCAAGTAATTTGACTGATGTATTTGTTGATAATGTAAAAAACAATTCTGGATGGTCAATACAAAAAGATTGGGTTGTCTGGATACCAGGAGGAGTTGTGGGTTTAAATGTGACTTGTAAAACTATTCTGGCACCGGGAGAAATAGCTATGGTTCCTTCTCCAATTTATGCTCCATTCACTGAAGCACCCGAAAATATGGAAAGGGGATTTATAAAAACTCATTTATTTGATTCTCAAGGAAGGCTCGAATTTGATATGGAAGCTATCGAAACGCTTCTAACAGATGATACTAAGTTATTTTTTCTATGTAATCCTCAAAATCCAGGTGGAACTGTTTTCAGTGAAGGCGAATTAAAAGAAATTTCTAAAGTTTGTGAAGATAGAAATATTATTGTTTGTAGCGACGAAATACATTCTGATTTAATTTTAGAGGAAGGTTTAAAGCACATTCCATATGCAAGTTTAAATAAATATAATGAAGATAACTCTATTACTATCATGGGACCTTGCAAAACCTTTAATCTTGCAGGATTTCCCATTGCAGCTGCAATAATACCCAATACAGAACTGAGAGAAGATTTCAAGAGGAATACGAAAGGTATTGTTGCCCATATAGATAATATTGCATTTGTAGCTGCAGAAGCAGCTTATAGAGATGCTCAAGAGTGGTATTTAGAATTGCTACAGTATTTAAAAACCAATAGAAATTTATTAATGGAAAGATTAAATAATATAGATGGACTCTCCTTAAAGGGACCTGAGGCGGGATTCTTAGCATGGATAGACTGTAGCGAATCCGGATTAGATAATGCTGCCAATTTTTTTATAGATGAAGCAAGAGTTGGTGTTTATGATGGCGCTTGGTTTGGAGATAAAAACTACGTGCGTTTAAACTTTGGATGTCCTAAGTCTATATTAGAAGAGGCTATAAATAGAATAGAAAAAGCCTTTTCACAAAGAAACTAGGTTAAGTTAATATGTGCGCCTTAAATTTATAAAGAGGAGATATTATGTCAATTACATTTAATGATCGTGTTGCAATCGTAACTGGTGCAGGTGGAGGATTAGGAAAATGTCATGCGTTGGACCTGGCACGAAGAGGCGCCAAGGTTGTAGTTAATGATTTGGGTGGAAATGTAGATGGATCTGATGATGGCTCCTCTACTGCAGCAGAAATGGTCGTTGAAGAAATCAAGGCTGCCGGTGGTGAAGCAATAGCTAATGGAGCTAGTGTTACTGATGCAGACCAGGTTAAAGCAATGGTTGACCAAGCCATGGATGCCTATGGTCGTATTGATATCTTGGTTAACAATGCTGGTATTCTTAGAGATAAAAGTTTTTCAAAGGTTGAAGACCAAGATTTTCGAATGGTTGTGGAAGTTCATCTCATGGGAAGTGTAAATTGTACTAAAGCGGTTTGGGAAATAATGAAAGAACAGAACTATGGAAGAATAGTTATGACATCTTCATCTAGTGGACTTTATGGTAACTTTGGTCAAACTAATTATGGATCTGCAAAGATGGGTGTAGTTGGCCTAATGAATACTCTTAAACTTGAAGGAGCTAAGTATAATGTTAAGTGTAATACTTTGGCGCCATTAGCGGGAACAAGAATGACGGAAAGTTTGATGCCGGAAGACGTTATAGAACAAATTAAGCCGGAATATGTTACTCCTGCTGTAACTTATATGGTTTCCGAAGATGCCCCAACTGGAGTGATTATCGCTGCAGGTGCAGGTGTATTTACAAGAGTAATGATTCATGAAACTAAAGGTGTCTATCTAGGTACTGGGGATGAATTGACAGCTGAAAATATTGAATCAAGTTGGGATCAAATTTCTGATATGGCAGATGCAACTCTTTGTTATCAGGGTGGCGACCAATCAATGAAGGCTTTTACCCTTATACAAGAAAGCAAAAAATAATACTCTAGAAATAAAATAGCTTTTTGTAGGATTTTACATCCAAATGTTATGCGTTTGAAAGATTGCCATAGTTTCACTGACTTCAGAGAGTTAGCGCGTAGACGCTTGCCCAGTCCGATTTTCAATTACATCGACGGCGCAGCCGATGATGAGAGCACCTATGATAGAAATACAAAGAGTTTTGAAGATTGTGATCTAATTCCTAATGTATTACGAGGTGTTCAGGATATTGACATGTCAGTTGAAATTTTGGGTCAAAGACTAGATATGCCAATTTACTGCTCTCCAACAGCATTGCAAAGAGTATTCCATCATCAAGGAGAGAATGCAGTAGCCGCTGCAGCAGACAAATATGGAACCCTATTTGGCGTTTCCTCTCTTGGGACTGTGAGCCTCGCTGATGTAAGGAAAAGATACCCAGGACCTCAGTGTTACCAGTTTTACTTTCATAAAGACAGAGAACTTAACAAAGTGATGTTGGAAAATGCCAAAAATGCGAATATCGATATCATGATGCTCACTGTCGATACAATAACAGGGGGAAACAGAGAAAGAGATTTAAAAACAGGCTTTTCTATTCCATTTAAGCTAAGCTTAAATGGTATTTTTCAATTTGCAGTTAAACCAATGTGGGCTTTAAATTACTTAACTCATGAGAAGTTTTCACTTCCTCAATTAGACGATCATGTAGATATGTCTGATGGGCCTATTTCAATTGGAAGATACTTTACTGAAATGTTAGACCCCAATTTAAGTTGGGATGATGTGGCAAAAATGGTTGAATATTGGAATGGACAATTTTGCTTAAAAGGTGTCATGAGTGTCGAAGATGCAAGAAAAGCAGTTGAAATAGGGTGTACTGGTATTGTTATTTCTAATCATGGCGGAAGACAATTAGATGGAAGTAGGTCACCTTTTGATCAATTAGCAGAAATAGTAGATGCAGTAGGGGATGATATAGATGTCATTATGGATAGCGGGATACAAAGAGGCACTCATGTGTTGAAAGCACTCTCACTTGGAGCAAAGGCAGTCGGTGGAGGTAGATTTTATTTATATGCCTTAGCAGCCGCTGGACAAGAAGGAGTAGAAAGGGCTTTAGAACTGATGAAACAAGAAATTGAACGTGACATGAGATTGATGGGAGTAAAATCTGTAAAAGAACTCTCTAGAGAGAATGTTCGATATAGATAGTTTCAATTAATTTTTGTACTTCACATCTTATTTGCTCTATTACTCTAAGAAATTCAGATTCTTCCATGTCTTTAGGATCAGGAATATCCCACTCAATTCTCTCATCAGCAACTAAATTAGGGCATTCGTCTCCGCACCCCATTAAAATTAGATAATCTAATTTTATACCTTCAAAATCTGAAACATGTTTTGATTTGTGATCTGATAAATGAACCCCTTGTGAGCGAAGTAATTTTATTGCCATCGGATTTACAACACCACTAGGTTTGGAGCCAGCACTATAGAATTTAATCTCACCTTGAGAAATATTTTTTGCTAAGGCTTCAGCTATTTGACTTCTGCATGAGTTTTCAATGCATGCAAAAAGAATTTTCATTCCTTATTTAGGTAATTCAATGAATAGAAAAGATCACGCATTGAAATAACGCCCAACAATATATCCTCTTCCATAACAGCTAAATGTCTAATTTGATTTTCAACCATTAAATTTACAGCTTCTTCAGATGTTGCATCAGGTGTTGTACTGACAACAGAATTTGTCATTATTTGATCAACTGTTCTATCTTCAATATTATCTAGATGATGCGAAATGGTTTTGACAATATCTCTTTCTGTGACTATTCCAATAACATGACTGTGTTCAACATCAGTTTTTTTATCAACTACGATCAAAGCTCCGATTCTATTTTTGTCCATCAATTCGCAAGCATGTCCTACTGTTTCCTCTTTATCAATTACAAACACTTCCCAGTAGCGCTGTCCAGCTAAGTAGTGCTTTACTTTCTTCGATTTACTCATTGTGATCTTAAGATTTATAAAAGGTGTATAATATAGACATATACAGGAGTAAACCATAATGTCTTTAAATAAAGTTTATAAACTATCAGCAAGAGGCTTAGCTATTTTTATGGCAGTAATATTTGCTTCAAGCATCTCCGCAATTACAGATATAGGATATGTTGGAGAAGACGAAACAGAGATAACTGTTGAGAGAAATTATGCAAAGTTACCTTCTTTCCCTAGAAAAGCTTTGAGGCTAGGCAAAGAAGGTTATGTAGTTGTCGAATTTGATGTTGATACAGATGGAGCAGTCTTAGATCCTTATGTTGTTGAAGCCGCACCTCAAGGTGTTTTTGAAAGATCTGCAATTAAAGCAGTACGAAAATGGGTATATATGCCTCCTTCATTTAATGGTCAATCTGTCAAAGCTAACAACGTTCAAGTAAGATTAAATTTTGACCTACAATAAAGTTTTCTAGTATTTCTCTCAAATATGTCAATTAGACTGCAACTTCTGCTGTTCGTGGTAGTAGGGTATCTGCTAGTAACGGTAGTCTTCTATTTTTCTACAGACAGTAGAGACTCAATTCAAGAAGATGCTGCGGGTGAATCCTTGGTAGTGCTTTATGAGTCAGCTTGGTACCAAACCTTCAATGGTACTTACGAGTCTATGGCAAGCTGGCTTCCGGGTTTTGGAGAAAAAGGAGATATCTGGGATCCAGATGATGAAACTTTCGTAGATGAAGTTGATTCTTCAGGTAACTATTTGAATCCAATTTTCAACACTATAGAAAACCGATCTCTTGGTGATCTTCAGTACTTAATTGAATATATATTTGAAGAGGAATTGGATGATGGCGAGTTAAGTTTTGTAATGGCTTACTTTCCAAACGGTCAAAGATTTTATTGTGGAAGCGCACTAGATTTACTTGGCATAGATGCCTGTAGTCCTAAAGCCAGACCTGAATTTTTTTCTTATTTAGATTCTCACATAAAAGATATATCAGAGAGACCAAGACAATCGACCTTAAAGATATTGGATGCTGATAATGTACAAACGGCTACTTTAAATCAAACTTATTCATTTCCCATAAAAGTTAATCAAGAAACTTTTGCCAACATAATTCTAGGAGTGGATGTGAGAAAGGCAATTGAGATTTTTGAAGATGAATTTGAGGTCAGAACAGGTATCAAGACTCCCGAAGGACTGATTTCTCTTGAAGAAGACTATTCATCAGATGATTTCAGCTCTGAGTCAAGATTCGGTATTGAGAATTACTCTCAAAACGTAGAAAAAGCTAATTTGTTGATGACAGAAAATGGAAGCAGGCACAGCTCGAAGGATTCTGATCTCGGAACTTCTATTACTTTAATTCCATTGAGTACTTACTTATCGTCAGATAAAGCAGAATTATTTATATTTAAAGATGAAAAGTTAGCCATGGAAAGGGCTTCTGAAGTTCTTGCAAGGAGTTATTTTGTTTCAGCTCTTATGATTTTATTCATTGTCGGATTAACTGCTTACATTACATATAGAACTTTTGGAGGAATCACACGCGCAATTGCAGTCTTAGAAGGTTTAACACAAGGAGATCATTCTCAGAAGATGCCAGAACGCCATGGACTTTTAGCATCCAAAAATGATGAAGTAGGTCACCTTTCTACAGCTCTTCACAGTTACAGAGGTCATCTTTTGGAGATGGAAGACATTAGAAAACAACAGGCAAAAAGAAGGAAAGAAAGAGATAGGGTAATCATTGAAAAAATGTCTTTCCTAGCCGATCAATTAGAAGGTGATGCTCAGAAGCTTATTCTCGAAGATATCAAGAAAATGACCGAGTTAGCCAAAGAAGGTGATGGAGCAGGTAATGAAGAAGCTTCAGTTGAATTAATGTCTTTAGCCTTCTCAAGAATGTCGGATGAGGTGAATGCTTTAATTTCTGCCCGTACGAGTGAAATGGAGACTTCTAGGGATGAAGCAAGGGATGCAAATGCAGAAAAAACTAGATTTTTTGCTAACATGAGCCACGAACTCAGAACACCCTTAAATGCCATCCTAGGTTATGGAGAAATGTTAGCAGAGGATTGTGAGGACCTTGGTTATGATGATTTACTTCCTGATCTAAAAAAAATCACTTCAGCCGGAAGTCACCTGTTATCTCTTATTAACAACATTCTAGATATTTCTAAGATAGAAGCTGGAAGAATGGAGCTGTACTTGACTAGTTTCGAGATAGAGGGGATGGTTGATACGATAAAGGATGTTACAGGCCCTCTTGCTGCTACAAATGACAATGGTTTCAAAGTTAATTTAGAAGATGCTCTTGGGTCCATGACTCAAGATGAAACAAAAATTCGACAATGTCTGACTAACTTTTTGAGTAATGGATTTAAATTTACTTCAAATGGTACTGTTACCCTAGATGTAGATACCTTTTTTGAGGAAGATGTAGAGATGATCAGATTTTCTGTATCAGATACTGGTGAAGGAATGTCTGAAGAGGGTTTAAGCAAAGTCTTTAGAGAATACGAACAAGCTGAAAGATCAACATCAGCGAAGCATGGCGGAACAGGACTTGGACTGCCTATCACTAAAAAATTAGCTGAGATGATGGGGGGTGATGTGATTGTAACCAGTGAGCTCGGCGTTGGATCAGTCTTTACATTATATGTACCAAGAGAATGTCCTCAAGGTTATGATGAATTAGAGCAAGGTAATACTATCGACAAACTTACAGAAGAAGAAAAGATAGTAGTTCTGATTGATGATGATGTCGCTATGCATGATCTTATACGTAGAACCCTATCAAAAATTGGTTTAAAGCTAGTAGGCGCTGTAGATAGTGAAAAGGGTATGCAGATTGTAAGAGAGATGAAACCAAAGTTACTTCTTTTGGATGTTTTGATGCCCGGAAGAGATGGATGGTCAATATTGAAGGAATGTAAAAGTGATCCTGAACTAAAGGAAATGCCTGTAGTTATGGTAAGCCAATTGTCACAAGATGTTTTATCTCAATCACTAGGAGCCGATGATTATTTAACAAAACCAATCAATAGAGATTTATTCTTGGAAACGGTATCTAAACATATCTCTTTAACTGATCACGATGGAACCGTTCTAATTATTGATGATGATACCGATGTTCGTGATTTACTGTCTCGAATGCTAAGTGATGCTGGCTTTAAATTTGATACTGCCAAAGATGGTAAAGAAGGCTTAGAAAAACTAAATAAAAATCCTAACTTGATTGTTCTTGATCTAGAGATGCCACGAATGGATGGATTTGAGTTCTTAGAGAATTATATGAAGGAATTTAATGAAACGGAAAGGGCACCTGTGCTTGTATATTCAGGTAAAGATTTAACAGAAGTACAAAGAGAGATGCTTGAAAAGAATGTGGCAGGAATGGTTAAGAAAGACGAGGTTTCTATGGACGAACTCTCAACTATAGTTACTAATATCTACAATCAATAAGAATCTTATCCTAGAAGTCCTTCAATTTTTTCCAGCAACCTTTTGAAGTCTACCGGTTTAGTATCGAAATCATCAGCACCGCAATCTAAGGCTTTGACTCTATCAGATTCCAAGGCATGTGCGGTTAGAGCTATTATTGGTATATCTTTTATTTCTGGATCCCCTTTGGCTGTTGTTGTTGCTTCCCATCCATCCATCACGGGAAGACCCATGTCCATAAGGACTAAATCAGGCTTTTCAGATTTCATCATATCGAGCCCTTCTTTTCCATCAAATGCTAGTAATATCTCGTGATCTCTTCTCTGTAATCTTCTTGACAACATATCTCTATTCATTTCGTTATCTTCAACATACAAAATTTTTGCCATCTACATCTCCACTCTTAACTAATAACAAATTTATCTCTTCCTGATTTCTTAGCATCATACAGCCTTTCATCAGCTTTGTTTATAACATCTGACGCGTTTCCAGACTCTGAAGTAATTGCGACGCCTCCACTAGCAGTTATGGAGATTTCATGATCTTCATAGAAAACTTTTATGGTATGAATCTCCCTACGCAAGTTATCACAGTAGGCTTCTATATCTTCTTGATCAAATATTACCGCAAGGAATTCTTCACCACCAATTCTTCCAACTATATTAGGTTCACTTACATAATTTTTTAAAACATTCGCCATAGCCTTGAGGACTTCATCTCCTCCTGAGTGTCCGTATGTGTCATTAACCGATTTGAAGAAATCAATATCAATCATTATTACGGAGAAATCCTTTTTATGCCCAGATTGTAACTCAGCATATGAATTCTCGAGCTCTTCAAAGACTACTCTTCTATTTGAAATACCTGTCAATTGATCTGTAGTAGCCTGTATGTGTAATTTATTTACTAACTCTTTCTCTCTTTCTCTAAAAAATTTTCTTTCTAAAGACGAAATTACCTTTGCAAGTAAGATAGTTCCATTAAGCGGTTTTGGAAGATAGTCTTGTGCACCTAGCTGAATGCATTTTGCAATACCATCTACATCATTGAATGCCGAAACCATTATGATGGGGAGATTCTCGCTGGTATTCTCGCTTCTAAATTTCTTAAGAAGCTCAAGTCCATTTATATCAGGAAGGATAACATCAAGAAGAATTAAGTCTGGTAATTTTTCCTCCACTTTCTTGATGGCTGTTGTTCCGTCATAGGCAGTTCTGCATTGTAAACCTTGCATTGTTAGACGTCTTTCAAGAACCTCACAATTTGTTTTATTATCATCGACGATTAAAATGTCAGCCCCTTCGAGGCTTTCATCTAGTTCAAGAGAATAGTTAATATCTCCTAAAGACTTAAATAGTGACTCAGCAGATTCAAGCTGAGAATCTCCTTCCGAAGTCTTAATGGCTTCTCCACGAATATAATCAACAAAGTTTTCAATTGCCGTTTCTGTTTCTCTTGATAACTCGATAATACTTTGTAAATCTTTTAAAGATTCTTCGCTCAAGTCATCTTCTAAGTCCTCTATGAGTATTTCGCTATAACCGATAATTGCATTTAAAGGAGTTCTTAAATTGTGTCTCAATTCAGAATATTCTTCGGGGGTCTTCTTTACAGTAGTTGCATTTGGGCCAGTATTTTCTGTAAATGCTTCTTCGTATTGATCAATTAATCTTTTGCAGCCTGATTTTATTTGCTCAATCTCGTCTTCCATTGAGATTTGAGCTTCAAGGAGTGTTTTTTCTACAAGTTCTAGATAATCAGAAATCGCGTCTGCAGGTGTAGTAAATTCCTGTTTTATTTGTGCTAGTAAAATTTCTTCTGCACCTTTAGAGGTTTTATTTTTTGATATCTTATCCATTCTGATTCTTAAGTGTTTCAATAAATTCAGGTTTGTGCATCAGATATCCTTGTCCTATAGCACATCCTATTTCAAGCATTTGTTTTTTTTGCTCCTCGGTTTCAATACCTTCTCCTATCATTTCTAAAGAAAGGGAGTTGCAAACTTCTACAACAAAACCAATTAATTTCGCTGTTGCTTGGTCATCTAAACCATTTGTGAAGTGTTTATCCAATTTTATAACGTCTAGAGGTAAATCCTTTACATACCTCAAAGACGCATAGCCTGCACCAAAGTCATCTAGTGCTATTTTGATCCCACTATCCTTCAATCTTTGAAGGTATAACCCGGCTTGTTCAGTGCTACTTAATTCAGCTGTTTCTGTAACCTCAAGGCCAAAATCATTCTTTTTAAATCCCATTTCGTCTACAAAATTAGAAAAAATAGAACTAAATTCAGGATGCATTATTGTATGAGCAGAGACATTGAGGTAAATGGTTGCGTTTTCTAGTCCTATCTCTGATTTGATAGCAAATATCTCTTTGAGTTTTTCTAACGAAGACTTTACAACTAATGAAAATAAACTTTCCCCTTCTATTTCAGGAATGATCACATCATTTGGAATAATTTGACCTTCTTCATCTCTTAATCGGAGTAGGGCCTCCACACCAGTAATTTGGCCAGTTTTTAAGTCATATTGCTTCTGATAAGCTAGATCGATTCTGTCATACTCTATACAAGAAATTGTTTGCCTAAGAGCTTCTAAACCTAGTCTTGAATTACATAAAACTTCAACCAACATAAAGTCTTTAGAAGATTCAGAGGGTATTAAGTGAACTCTTGTCTTCATAAAAAACTCAATCTCTCTCAGTCTGACTTCAACAGGAGTAGAATAAGATTGAGCAATAAGATCTTTACTGACCTCATTTTCTTCGAGGTTAATCTTTTTTATTCCTATTTCAGAAATATCTTCTGTTCTAAAAATATACTCAGCAGCTAAATTTATCCATCTAATAGAGCCATCGAGATCGTAAATTATATAAGGGCTTGGATGATGCTTTAAGGATCTAAATAAGTAATCCAGATGTTCATTCTTCATTATTTGCGTTACCTATATTTTCATTCTTTCTTTTTCTACCAACTCAACAAAGTCTTCTGGAAAGGTGGGCGATACCCATGTCCATATCTCTAAATTTTTTTGATCTTTTAAAAGCGTTCTAAAAGAGGAGAGCATTGCTGACCATTCTGATTCATCGAGCATTCCAATAGTGTATTGATAGTGTTGGCTTTGTCTTGCTCTAAGTATCGCTGAAAAGTGGGTTAAGTAAGCTGCATCTTCTTCTTCAGTGAGCTCTTCTCCTTTTCTCAGTTTTACTTTAATTTCAATTAGTCTTTTATTCAGGCCCGCTAATGTAAGTTTTTGGTGGCTATCTGCAATATTCTGCCTTGCATTTGCTCTAGCTACTCTATTTTGCTCTTTTAACTCTGTTACAAGAAAGTAGACAGTAACTAATACTGTAAATGGTCCAACAGTTTGCAAAATTATTATTATTGTCTCAAAGTTCATATTATCTAATCCTTACTTTTACAAACTTTATCAGGAAAATAGAAATAAAAAAGTTCTGTAAATTTTATAACTCATAACTTTTATATAAATCTACTATAATTAACATATAAATATTGTAAAAATGGGGAAAAATGCAAAATTTCTTTCTATTCTTCTTACTTAGTGTCTCTTCTTTTGCCTTGGAAGCAAGACAACTTTTGCTTGGTCCAAGCGAGAATTCTTCCGAGAAAATACAAGAAGCGCTCATAGAAATGCAACCTGGTGATGTGCTTACCTTGGAGCCTGGAGAATATTTTTTTGAGGATGGTATTTCTTTAGATATTGATGATGTTATTTTTGAGGGATCTGGAATAAACGACACAATATTAAACTTTGGAAATCAAATATCTGGAGCTCAAGGTCTTTTAGTTACTTCTGACAGAGTTACTCTTCGAGACTTTGCCATTTTGGATGCTACAGGAGATGCTATTAAGGTAATTGGAGCTGACGGAATAAATATGATTCGTCTACGAACGGAATGGACTGGCGGACCAAAGGAAACTAATGGAGCCTATGGGTTTTATCCTGTCGAGTCGCAAAATGTCCTTATAGACGGTTGTGTGGCCATAGGGGCCTCAGATGCGGGCATTTACGTTGGACAGTCTAGGAACATAATCGTCAAAAATAGTATTGCACAATATAATGTGGCTGGAATAGAGATAGAAAATTCTTATTACGCGGATGTATTTGATAATTTAGCTTCACATAATACAGGAGGGATCTTGGTGTTTGATCTTCCTGATTTACCCCAACAAGGTGGTCATAATGTAAGAGTCTTTAGAAATAAAGCTATTAATAATGATACAGATAACTTTGCTCCAGAAGGCAACATAGTCGGAGAAGTGCCAAGGGGCACTGGAATAATAATTCAAGCTAATTCTGATGTTGAAGTATTTGATAATGACATATACGGAAATGGCACTGTGAATCTCTCGATAGTCACTTATGGTTATGCAACTGACGATGAAAACTATAATCCTCACCCTAAGTCCATTCAGATTCACGGAAATAGATTTGGTGACGGCGGTTTTGATCCAGATATAGATACGGGAGAACTTGCAGCAATACTATTTGAACTCTCTGATGGAAACATGCCCGATATATTTTGGGATGGGATCCTGCCAATGAACCAAATCATATTCGGACAACCCGATGATGAACGACTTGTTATTTCAAATAATGGAGATGCAACTTTTTTAACACTTAATCCAATCAAATATATCCTTCCTTTTTTTGATCCAGTAGAGAGAGATATAAAAGCCTATGAAGGGAAAGTTAGGCCCTTACCAGAGGTGATTTTGAATTAAGAGCTATGAAAAAATTGACATTATTTTTTCTAATAACTTTTACTATAAATTTTCTGTATGCTATTGAAAATGAAATAATTTTGCAGGAAAAATTTCCTAAAAAACTATCAGAATTTTCATTCTTTAAAGATTCTCAAGCTCAAATCCCGTCTGAAAGAGTTGTTCCATATGAGTTAATTTCTTCACTTTTTTCTGACTACTCATATAAACAAAGATGGGTATATATACCAGAGGGTAAAAAGGCATCCTTTAGAAAAGATCAGGTATTTAACTTTCCTGTAGGATCAGCTTTGATCAAAACCTTTTATTATCCAGTTGATGAAAGAAATTTATCCCTTGGAAAGAGACTTATGGAGACAAGATTGTTACTTAGAAAGCAAACAGGCTGGGAAGCTGTATCTTACGCTTGGAATGATGAACAAAATGAGGCATTTATAAAAAAAGCCGGCAAAACAATCCTTAATGAATGGATAGATTTTGAAGGGGAGAAGCGATCAGTAAGATACAGAGTACCTAATAAAAATCAGTGTAAAGAATGTCATTCTTATAATGATGCCGTAATGCCAATTGGACCAAAAGCAAGGAATCTCAATAAAGTATTTGATTATCAAGACGGATCAATTAATCAATTAACTAAATGGATGAGACTTGATTACATAGATGGTATTGAAATTGATCTTAATACACCTGTAGATTGGAGTGACCAAACTTATTCTTTGGACGACAGAGTTAGATCTTATTTAGATATTAATTGTGGCCATTGTCATATTTCAACGGGAGGGGCTAACTCTACTGGACTTTACTTAGATTTAACTGAAAGTCGACCTAAGCATTTAGGAATTAATAAAAAGCCAGTTGCTACAGGAAGGGGAAGTGGAGGACATAAGTTTTCCATTGCACCTGGAAATTCTAGAGAATCTATACTTTTGCATAGAATGATTTCAACTGATCCCGGAGTCATGATGCCAGAGTCTGGTAGATCCTTAATGCATCATGAGGCTGTTGAGCTCATAGAGAAGTGGATTGATAATATGGATACTTAGATGAGTGATAGAGAAAATTTACTCAATAACTTAAAGATAGATAGATCTGCTCCTCCTGCAGCTGGAGGACAACAGTCTAGTAAACTATATTTACTTGCCATATCTGTTCTGATCGTAGGCCTTTTTTGGTGGTTATTTTTATCAGATGATGAACTTAAAGAAGTGACTACTTTCACAGTTAAGTCTCTTGAAATGTCAGATGCTTCAGCTACAAGTATTCTTGATGCCTCAGGCTATGTAGTCGCTAGAAGGAGGGCAACAGTTTCTTCTAAAATGACTGGAAAGGTTATGAAGGTATTTATTGAGGAAGGTATGTATGTTGAGGAAGGTCAAATATTAGCTCAACTCGACGATAGTACAATGCAAGCTGATTTGAATTACTCACAGTCGCAACTCAATGAAGCTAAGCGAATATTTAATCGAACTCAGGAATTGGCAAAAGATGAGCTAGCTAGTCAAGCCGCTTTAGATGCAGCTAGGGCTTCTGTAGAGGGTTTAGAGGCCTTGAATGCTATTAGGAAGCAAGTTGTGCAAGATATGAAAATATTAGCTCCATTTAGTGGAGTGGTTGTATACAAAGCAGCTCAGCCAGGCGAAATGATATCTCCAGTCTCAGCTGGAGGCGGATTTACTAATACAGGTATCTGTACAATTGTTGACATGGATTCTCTTGAAGTTGAAGTAGATGTAAATGAAGCCTTCATAAATCGAGTAAAGCCAGGCCAACCTGTCATAACAAATTTAAATGCATATCCTAAATGGGACATACCATCTGAAGTTATAGCAATTATTCCTACGGCTGATAGAAACAAAGCAACCGTAAAAGTTAGAATTGCTCTTCTTGAAAAGGATGAAAGGGTTCTCCCCGATATGGGCAGTAGAGTGTCTTTCTTGAGGAAAGTAGAAAATAAAAGCCCTGAAATTGTTAAAGAGGGTGTAATGATTCCTTTAGCAGCTGTGGCTATTAAAGATGATCAGTCAGTTGTTCAAGCGCTCGAAGGATCAAAAATTCGGCTCACAAAAGTAGAGGTTGCCGAAGAAACTGCAAATTATGCAAGAGTAATAGATGGTCTGAAATCAGGAATGACTGTGGTAGCGATATTTGATAATGAATTAGAAAACAATCAACAAGTAATAATAAAATAAAAAAGAGGTAATCATGTCTAACTTAATTGAGGTTCAGTCCGTAAATAAAACATACGAAAGAGGAAGAGAAACGCTTGTTGTATTAGACGACCTTAGCTTAGAGGTACCCAAAGGGGATTTTCTTGCTCTTATGGGGCCTTCTGGTTCGGGAAAATCAACCCTTTTAAACCTTATAGGTGGACTTGATTCACCCACTTCTGGACAGGTTGTTGTCAATGGAGAGCACCTCGAACAAATGAGCCCATCTGGCTTAAGTGACTGGAGAGCAACTAATATAGGTTTTATTTTTCAATTCTATAATCTTCTTCCAGTTTTAACTGCCAATAAAAATATAGAGATCCCTCTTCTCTTAACCAATCTTTCTAGCTCTCAAAGAAAGGAACATGTGACTACAGCTCTTGATGTTGTCGGTCTTTCTGATAGAGGAGGTCATAAGCCTAATGAGCTTTCTGGCGGGCAACAACAAAGAGTGGCAATTGCTAGAGCGCTTGTTTCAGATCCTGGCATATTGGTTTGTGACGAGCCAACAGGTGACCTGGACCGAGATACTGCTACTGAAATATTAGAACTCTTGCAGATATTAAACCGCGACCATGGCAAAACCATCTTAATGGTGACTCATGATCCAGTAGCTGCTGAATCCGCCAAGAGGACTTTACATTTAGACAAAGGAAAACTGACATCTTAATGTATTGGACCTTAGTAAAGATAGGATTAATAAGAAAAAGACTAAGAACTTTTTTGACAATAATGTCTATGTTTATTGCATTCGTACTGTACGGATCCTTAAATACCCTTTCTGGCCTTTTTACAGGTTCTATAGAGGGCCTTTCTGCGGATAACATAATAGTTATGCCTAGATACAATATGCTTGGAAAACTGCCTTATTCTCACGTTAATTACATAGAAACACTAGAAGGCGTTGAGGAAGTGATGTACATGGATTTTCTTATATCAGATAGCATAGAAAGTATGATGGAAGGAGTCGCTTATGCCGTTAGCCCAAATTTTTTCGATGTATATGATAGATTTGAAGCAACGGAACAAGCCATACTTGCTTTAAAAAGTAATCCAAATGCCACAATAGTTGGTCAGTTGATGGCAGATCAGAAGGGTCTAAAAATAGGAGATAGATTAAACACAGAATCATCATCGCTAAATATAGATGGAACTTACAATTGGTCCTTTGAGGTTGTGGGATTTTACACAGCAAAACAAATTAAAGGAGATGAGTTAGGAGCGATAATTAATTGGCCTGCTTTTGATGAAGCTAGAATGAGTGAAAAGGGAACTTTAGGCACGATTATGGTCAAAGCTACTTCCCCTGAAGTGGGTGAAAAAATTTCCAAACAAATTGATGAGCAGTTCATGAATTCTTCTTATGCTACAAGATCAGGTCCTGAATCAATGATTGCAGTCGAAATGGCAGGAGAAATTGCAGATGTTGAATTAATTGTGAATTCAATACTGTTATCTGTATTTTTTACCATATTGCTGGTTTCCTCAAATACGCTTGCTCAATCTATAAGAGAAAGAACAAGCGACATAGGAGTGCTTAAGTGCCTTGGTTATAAAGACAATATTATTTTTATCTCGGTCATTTTAGAAGCTGTCACAATTTGTTTCTCTGCTGTACTGATGGGTTTATTGGTTACAGCTTTAATTATTCCGGCCATAGAAATAATGTCGGGTGGTATATTGGAAGATACAGTTTCTATATCGCTAGAAATAGTTTTAGGTGGTTTCCTGATAGGATTATTAATTGCACTCATGTCTGCTGTTGTTCCAGCTTATCAAGCCTTGCGCTTAAGAGTTGTAGATGCACTTAGGGAGGGATAATGAAATATTGGATGATCGTTAAATCAGGCATAAATCGTAAAAAGATTAGAACTTTTATGACTATTTTTTCAATCGCCACTGCATTCTTGTTGTTTTCTTTGGGAAGATCAGTTGCCGTAGCTTTTAATAGTGAGGTAGATTTTGCCGGACAAGATAGACTCATAGTTGTGTCTCGGCTTGCTTTTACTGAATCTCTTCCAATGGCTCATAAAAATAGAATAGAAATGGTAGAAGGTGTAGATACTGTTGTTTGGCGTCAATGGTTTGGAGGTACTTACAAAGAAAGACAAAACTTTTTTCCAAAATGGCCTGTTCCAGATAATTATTTTGATGTTTATCCTGAATGGGAGTTGAGTGAAGGAGCGCAAGAAGCCTTTTCACGAAACATTACAGGGATGATCGTCGGGAAAGATTTAGCTGATCAGTTTGGATGGAAAATAGGAGATAGGATTCCTATTATTGCTGACATATGGCCTAAGAAGGGCGGAGGTGTTTGGGAGTTTGATCTTGTGGGCACATATATAAATAACACCAGTGGCGAACAAGATGAAGCATTTATTAATTGGAAATATTTTGATGAGGCTAGACTTTACGAAACGGGTAGACCTGGTAACTATATAGTGAAAATAAAAAATCCAGAGCAGGCTGAATCTATTGCAAAGGAGATAGATGAGCTATTTAAGAACTCTTTAGATGAAACAAAGACGTCTACAGAGGAAGCTTTCAGTCGTATGTTTGCTGAACAAATTGGAAATATAGGCTTAATTATTAATTCAGTTTTGGCTGCTTCTTTTTTCACAATCCTTTTATTAACAGGAAATACTATGAGCCAGGCAGTTAGAGAGAGAACTCCCGAACTAGGTGCATTGAAGGCAGTCGGTTTTCCTGATCGATTAATAATGCTCTTTGTCTTAGCAGAGTCTTTCTTGTTGTGTGTAGCTGGAGCGATAATAGGAGTTTTGATAGCTTATCTATTGTTCCCTATGTTTTCTGGAGTGGCCATAGGTTTTTCAGGAGAGATAGAGTTTTCTATATCTATTGTAATAAGTGCAATCTTAGTTGCTTTTATCACTGCTTTAATATCAGGAGTTTTACCGGCTCTTTCGGCTATGAGATTAAACGTGGTCGATGCTTTGAGGAAAAATTAATATGAGTTTTATTAGGCAAGTATTATTGGTTACAAATATGAATTTACGCTCTGTTCTAGAAAGATCAGGTTCTTCACTAGTGATCATTGTGGGGATAGCTGGGTCGGTAGCTGTCATGGTTTCCTTGTTAGCCATGGCTGAGGGCCTAAGTTCTACAATTTCTAGTACAGGAGAAAAGGATAGAGTAATTATTCTAAGAGATGGATCAAGTTCGGAGTTGAGCAGTGGAGTTGCTATGACAGAGCTTGATACTGTCTCTAGTTCTCCAGGTATTAAATCTATAGATGGCGAGCCAATGATTGCGGCCGAGTTATTTGCAATTATAGACCTTAAGAAAAAAGGTGCGGAATCGACATCAAACTTACCAATCAGAGGGGTTCAACCTGCAAGTTTTAGAATTCGTCCTGAAGTTAATATCATCGAGGGTAGAAACTTTACTACTGGAACAGCAGAAATAATAGTTGGAAAAGGAGCTAATAATCAATACGAAGGACTTGAGATTGGAGATCAGATTAAAGTAAGAGATAGTTTTGCCACAGTTGTAGGAATTTTTTCAAGTAATGGTGATGTTCACGAGTCAGAAATCTGGGCTGATTTAGCAACCGCTCAAGGCCTTTTCAGAAGGGGAGCCTCGGCATCAAGCATGATCTTAAAATTAGATTCTCCAGATTCATTCAATGAGGTTGGATTATTTGTGGAAAGTTACCCAAACTTAGAGCTCAAAGTTCAGTCTGAAAGTGACTTTTATGAAAATCAGTCCTCTGGAGCAGATTTGATTAAGGTTTTTGGCCAAGTAGTAGGTTACATAATGGCAATCGGTGCAGTTTTTGCAGCTTTAAATACCATGTATAGTGCTGTATCTACAAGATTGGTCGAGATAGGAACGCTCCGAGCTCTGGGATTTAAGGGCACTACCGTTCTACTTGCGCTACTGATAGAGGCTTTATTACTTGCCACGATTGGTGGTTTATTAGGAGGTGCTATAGCCTATATATTATTCAACGGATACACTGTTTCAACGCTAGCTGGCGCTTCTTTCTCCCAGACCGCATTTGCCTTTGCAGTTACAGGAGAGATCATTCAACAAGGACTCACCTTGGCATTACTTGTAGGTTTTATAGGTGGGGTGTTCCCCGCATGGAATGCCGCTAGAAGAGATATTACTGAAGCGTTAAGATCAATCTAAGAAAGATTTAACTCTTTTTTACTAAGCAAAAGTCCATTATTGTCTGCATAGACATAATCACCGCTTGAAAAAGTTAACCCGCCAAAGGAAATATCTACCCCTATTTTCCCTTGGTTTTTCTTTTCACTCCTGACTGGCATTGTACCAAGAGCTTGAACACCGAAATTAAGCTTACTCAGGACATCTATATCTCTGACGTAGCCATTTATCACAATTCCACTCCAATTATTCTTCACTCCAGCTTCTGCGATCATATCTCCTATTAATGCGACTGTAGTTATAGCATCTGCATCCACAACAAGAATTTTTCCTCCACCCTCAGAATTTAAAAGCTCTTTAACAAAGGAATTGTCATCAGGACATCGAAGCGTTTCAATTTTCCCCCAGAAAATTTCCTTACCTCCTAAGTTTTTAAGAATAGGGGAAAGGGCCTGAGCCTCTGGATTTGCATCAGACAAGTCGGGGGTGCTAAATGACATGGAAAGTCAGATTTATGCGCTAATTGCTTCAGCAGTTCTTTCGCCTCTTAAAACGGTTCCAGGAAGCTCGCCAGTAGCTTGATCATTCTTAAAAGTTACAACTCCACTCTTGATAGTTGCTATATATCCCCCCGCCTTTTGAATAATTCTTCTGCTGCCGGTTGGTAAGTCATGAACCATCTCAGGCTTGTATACACATAAATTTTCATGATCAATGATATTAATATCAGCTAGATAACCTTCTTTGATTTGTCCTCTATCCATTAAACCAAAGGTCTCTGCTGTCTCTTTAGTTTGTTTCCTTATGAGAAATTCCAGAGGAATCTTATCTCCTTTTACTCTATCTCTTGTGTAGTGAGCTATATTCCATGTCGGCATACTTGCATCGCATATAAGGCCACAGTGAGCTCCTCCATCGCTAAGGCCAGCAACAGAACTTTCAAACTCCATCATCATTTTGTATGTATCTAGATTATGGTCGGGATAAGGAGAAAAGGGTGCCCAAACAAAAGTTTTTCCTTCATTCTTGAGCAACTCATCGTACATTACTTCCATTACTGATTTACCTGAACTCTCTGCTATGCCAGCAATACTTTCTTCATATGAAGGTTCATAATCAGGTATCTCATTCATAGGAAATTGTTTATCAAATGACATCATTAGAGTGTAGATCATATGATTTTTATCAACTGCGGGCTCTTCAGAAAGAATCTTTTGTCTAAAAGATTCATCTTTCATAATAGCAACCTTTTCCTCTAAAGTTTTATCTGCTATCTCACCATAACTTGGATGTGCAATGAAAGGATGAACGGTAGACTCTAAACTAAAGAGCATTCCAGTGGGTCTGCCTGGAAATTGGGGTCTTATTTTTACACCCTTAGAAAAATTTTCTTCGCAATATTTCCAAGTCTCTACTGGGTTACCGCCTGTTTGAGCGTAAGTAAGTGTTCTATCAGACTTTTCTACAAATTCTTTAACCCAATCTAATTCTATGTCTTGATCCATCCAGTCTGAAACGATTTCTAAGGTGCCTTGACCAAGATCAGCTATGGTATTGGCAATTTTTCTCATTTCTTTTGCAGTGGCCTCTGTTCCAGGAACATACTCTCCAAATTTATCTCTATGAAGATATGTTCTAGAAGTACTAAATCCAAGGGCTCCAGCTTCAATTGCTTCTTTTGTGATCTTTGCCATTTCATTTATTTCTTCATCGGATGCTTCTTCTTTCCCTTGGCATCTGTCCATTCCCATAACATACGATCTAATTGGGCCATGTCCAATCATAGCTCCAATGTCCATTGCGTAATTCTTTTTACCAATAGAATCAAGATATTCAGGAAAGCTTTCCCAATCCCAACTGACTCCTTCATTCAATGCAACTCCTGGAATATCTTCTACACCTTCCATGAGTTGAACTAGAAATTCTTCGGTACCAGGTTTAACTGGAGCGAATCCCACTCCACAATTTCCCATTACCACAGTTGTAACCCCATGCCAGCAAGAGGGTGTCAAATATTCGTCCCAGCAAACTTGACCATCATAATGTGTATGAATATCTACCCAACCAGGAGTCACAAGGTTGCCTTCGGCGTCTATTTCTTTATTTCCTTTATCTTCAACAAGACCAATCTTTACTATGCGATCTCCTTTGATCGCTATATCGCCCATAAAAGAAGCCTCACCGCTTCCATCTACAATTTTTCCATTTCTAATAACTAAATCGTACATAAATACTATTCCCCAATAAATTTATTAACCATATTAATATTTTTTTTGTACACTTCAAATTAAATAGTGAATATTAATTAACTAATTCAGTTGAAATCCAATCAACTCGGAGGATTTATGAAAGTTGTTAAGCCTGAAACAGTAGGTTTAGATGCCACAGTTTTAAAAAACATAAGAGAATACTTAGACGAAACCTATGTAAAGGAAGGCAAGTATGTTGGAACCATGACGCTAGTTTCAAGAAAGGGCGAAGTGGCCTATTTAGATTCTCTTGGAATGATGGACAGGGAAAATAAAAAACCTATGCAAGAGGACACAATTTTTAGAATTTATTCAATGAGCAAGGCAATAACGAGTATCGCAATCATGCAATTACTTGAGAAGAGTAAATTTAGATTAGATGATCCGGTTTATTGGTATATTCCTTCATGGAAGAACCTTAGAGTTTATGAATCTGGAATCTATCCAAATTTTTTGACTTCAAAACCTAAAAGACACATGACTATAAGAGACCTTCTCAGTCATATGTCGGGGTTAACTTACGATTTTATGTATAGAACTAATGTAGATGCTGCTTATAGAAAAACAAAAGTACAGCAATCAGAAACTTTACAGGAATTTGTTGATACACTCTCTACAATCCCTCTTGAGTTTTCGCCAGGCGATAAATGGAATTATTCTGTTTCTACTGATGTTTTGGGGCATCTTGTAGAAGTTTTTTCTGGAATGAATCTTGAAGATTATTTTATGGAGTATATTTTTAAGCCTTTGGAAATGTCTGATACTAGTTTCTCTTGTCCAGAAGATAAAATTGATAGATTAGCCTCCTTGTACGAACATAATCCTAAAGGCCATCCAAGGTTATTAGAAATACCATTCCTAAATACAAAAATGGCTTCTGGAGGAGGGGGATTATTTTCTACCATGAGTGACTATCATAATTTCTGTCACATGTTATTGCATCAAGGGGAATTTAAGGGGAAGCGGTTGATAGGAAGAAAAACCTTAGAGTTGATGACTGCAAATCATTTACCAAATAATCAAGATTTGACCGAAATGAGTGAATCGGCCTTTAGTGAAACACCATATGCAGGAGTGGGTTTCGGACTTGGGTTTTCTGTGATGCTTGATCCTGCAAAATCTCAATCTTTAAGCGACATAGGAGAATTTGGCTGGGGCGGTGCGGCTAGCACAGTTTTTTTTATAAATCCCAAAGAAGATATGTTCGTAATATTCTTGACTCAATTACTTCCATCTTCAACCTATCAAGTTAGAAGAGAGTTAAGATCTCTAATCTATTCAGCCTTAAAACCAATCTAAATATTAATAAAATCTAATTTATTGACTTTGGGGACGTTTTCTGCATTTTTCTCGTTGTAATTAATGTCTGTAGATAGTATATTTTTAATGTCTATTTGCTTAATTGAACTTTAAACGTCGTTTAATTAAGATTAAATAGCTTTTGTACTCGAGATACATAAATAACGGGAGAGAAATATGAAATCTTTATTGATTCTATCAAGCATGATCGCAGCTCCTCTATTTGCCGCTTCAGGTGGTGATTTAGATTCTGACGATTTTGTTGGCGTTTCCTTTTGGCTAGTTACAGCTGCTATGGCGGCTGCTACGGTTTTTTTCTTTGCGGAAAGAAGCAATGTAGAAGGCAAATGGAAAACTTCATTAACAGTTGCAGGTTTAATCTGCGGTATAGCTTTTTGGCACTACCTATACATGAGAGGTGTTTGGGTTGATACTGGAGAAACACCTACAGTATTTAGATATATAGACTGGTTATTAACAGTACCACTGCAGATGGTCGAGTTCTACTTGATACTTGCAGCAGTCACAGTTGTTGCTGGATCTTTATTCTGGCAACTTTTACTTGGTTCACTAGTCATGTTAATTTTTGGTTACATGGGTGAAGCAGGTGTTATGGCAGCATTGCCAGCATTTATCATTGGAATGGCAGCATGGTTGTACATGATATATGTACTATACATGGGAGCAGGTAAAACTGTAGTTGCTACCACCAGTGCCTCTGTCCAAACAGCATACAATTCAATGCTATTGATCATAGTAGTTGGTTGGGCTATCTATCCTTTAGGTTATGTTTTTGGATACCTAATGGGTGCAGTGGATGCAGATACATTAAATTTAATTTATAACCTTGCTGATTTCATCAACAAAATCTTATTTGGTCTTGTGATTTGGAAGGCAGCTGTAGACGATAAGCAAACAGCTTAATTTAGTTTCTTATAAATTAGAAAGAGGGCCATTTTGGCCCTCTTTTTTTTATTTGTATAAACAAGAGAAATATTTTATGTCCCACAAAAGGTTCTCCTTATTTTTTCCTTTTCAAGAGGGGCTTGAGAGTAAGATACATATTCTGATACTTCTTTAAATGGATTTTTAAATACTTCTATCATCTCTAACATTTTTGAAAAGTCATTTTCGTAAGCTAGATCGATAGCGAATTGGACCTGATGATTTCTTGGAATATATACAGGATTAATTCGATCGAGATTCTCTGTTAAATTGGAGAGATCTTTATGCTCTTTTTTTAATGCTTGCTCCCAATGATTCAACCAGGCATTAATTTCTTTTTTCTCAGCAAATTGATTAAAAAATGCATCAGAGTCTTCAAAGAGGACTTTTGATAAGTTTCTGAAGGTAATAGTATAGTCTGCTTCATTGTCCATCATTATTTTAAGAAAATTCCTGAGTAAAGTTTGATTCTCTTTTTTTCTTCCATTTAATCCAATCTTTTCGCACATCAGATCAAGAATTCTTTGGTTAGTTTCTTTCGAAAAATTATCTAAGACCTCTGTGGCAAGTTCATTAGCTTTATCTGAATCTTTATCAATGAATGCAATAAGACAACCTGCGAGAGAGGCAAGGTTCCATGACGCAATGCTTGGTTGATTACCGAACGCATATCTTCCATTTTGATCTATTGAACTAAACACTTTTCCAGGGTGGTACTCATCTAAAAAAGCACATGGCCCATAATCAATAGTCTCTCCAGAAATGCTAAAATTATCAGTATTCATTACTCCATGTATAAACCCAACACTCATCCATTTTGATACGAGTTTAGATTGATTAGAAGCTACCCTTTTTAGAAGTTCAAGATAATGTTTCTCCGTTTCTCTTATTTCTGGATAATGTCTTTGTATAGCAAAATCAGCCAGCATCTTGACATCATTTAATTGTTGTCTGGAAGCAAAATATTCAAAGGTTCCCACTCTTAAGTGACTTTTAGCAATTCGTGTAAATACAGCTCCGGGTTCAAAAGTTTCTCTTGCAACATGTTCTCCTGTTGCTATTGCCGCAAGAGCTCTCGAAGTAGGAACTCCTAGATAGTACATTGCTTCGCTGAGAATATATTCTCTTATGACTGGTCCTAGAGCTGATCTACCATCTCCTTGCCTTGAAAACATAGTTTTTCCAGAGCCTTTTAACTGTAAATCATACGTTCCATCTTTATTATTGATTTCACCAAGCAAGACAGCACGACCATCCCCCAGTTGCTGAACAAAGTTTCCAAACTGATGCCCTGCATAATTCAATGCTATTGGAACTGAACCTTCTGGCAATTCATTACCAGAAAAGAAATTTAATACCTCTTCATTTCCTAATTTTATACCAAGTGAATCTGCCAGATCCTCATTGTAAATAAGTGTCTTTGGATTTTTTACTGGAGTTGGATTCACCACTTGATAAAATTCCTCTGGTAATCCTATGTAAGAATTTGAAAGTTTCATATATTTAATTCCAGAGTAGTAGTTTCATAAAATCAATTATTTTGTTTTCCGAAAGCTGAATATGTTAGTAGAATAATTACTGTGACCTATTTTAGATTAAGAATTACATAAATAAAGTGATACATGAATGAAAGTCGAACCACTAGATAGATCTTTTGGCGCAAAAGTCTCGGAATTATCTTTGCCCGATCTCAATAAAGATCAAGTTCAAGAGATTTATAAATTATGGCTTCAGTATGCCCTTTTAATTTTTCCACAGCAAAATTTAACCAATTCGCAGCAGATAGAATTTGCAAAAAATTTTGGTGCATTAGAGTTTGAACTTTCTCCAATAAGTAATGTTCGAAATGACGGCTCGATAAGAGATGCGAATGATGATGATATTGTTAAGTCATTAAAGGGCAATATGGAATGGCATCACGATAGTACCTATATGCCTATTCAGGCAAAAGGAGCCGTTTTTACAGCTCATAAAGTACCAAAAAAAGGAGGAGAAACAGGTTGGGCTGATATGAGAGCAGCCTATGAAGGACTCAGTGTCGCGATGAAGGAAAAAATTCAAGATTTATCAGCTTATCATTCATATGAATGGAGTCAAAAAGAAAGATTTGGACATAAAGATCCTAAAGTGAGTGAATTCAATAGTTATGGTTTCGATATTCATCCTAAGCCACTCAGACCATTAGTAAAAACTCATTCAGAGACAGGTCAAAAATGTTTAACAATAGGTAGACACATAAATAAGATTACGGGTATGTCAGATCAAGAGGCACAGGATCTAGCCAAAGAACTAGAAGAGTTTGCCTGTAGCAATGAAAACTGGGTTTATCATCACTCATGGCAAGTAGGAGATGCTGTAATCTGGGACAATAGGTGCTTGATGCACCAGGCAAGTATGTGGGATTTAAATGAGGGAAGGATTATGTATCATTCAAGAATTGAGGGAGATCCGATCTCAGAAGCTGCTTCAAACTATCTCTAGTCAAATATCTAACTCTTTGAAAAAAGGAAACGCGATATTTGGAAACATAATATAAGTTAACAGCATTTCGATCTTCTCACTTAAATCAGGTAATCCGTTATTACTGCATAAATCTCTCAATTCATTTGCCATAATGTCTAGTTCATTTTCATCATAACTATCACCATCAACACCTATTGATTCAGCTCTTCTCAAGAGGTCAGGTTCTATCTCTCCGGGCAGTTTTCCATATTTACCAAGAATTAGGTTTAGGGACTCATTTGATAAATTCTCATATCTTCTGCTGCTCATTATATTGAGGAGAGCTTGAGCCCCCACAATCTGCGATGCTGGCGTTACAAGAGGGGGATATCCAAAATCTTTCCTGACCTTAGGTATTTCATCTTTGACCAGATCTATCTTATCTTCTTGTTTGTTAGCTCTTAATTGAGATTCTAGGTTAGACAACATTCCTCCAGGAACTTGTTTTACCAACATTGAAGAGTCAACTCCCTTAAGATTTCCCTCAAATTCAGAATATTTATCTCTTATTTCTTTAAAAAATATAGATACTTCTTCTAAGGCACTTAAATCCAGATTTATTTGCTGCTGTTGATTTTCAAAAATTGCTAACATAGTTTCTGTTGCAGTATGACCATAAGTCATGCTTAAGGAGGATATAGAAGTATCGATATTATCTATTCCTGCTTCGATGGCCTTCATGTTTGTGGCAGTGGACATACCTGTAGTGGCATGTGTTTGCATATGGATTGGAATGGATAAGGTACTTTTTAAATTCTTTACTAGCACATAAGCATCAAAGGGTCTAAGTAGACCCGCCATATCTTTAATTGCCAGAGAATCTGCTCCGGCATCTTCTATTTTTTTTGCTAGATCTATCCAAGTATTCAAATTATGAACAGGACTTGTTGTATAAGCCATTGTTCCTTGTGCATGCTTACCTATTCTCTTTACTTCTCTGATTGTGAAATCAATATTTTCGAAATCATTTAACGCATCAAAAGTTCTGAAAATCTCTATCCCATTTTCTGCCGATTTTTCTAGAAAATTCGATACTACTCTGTTCGAGTAATGTTTGTAACCAACAAGATTTTGGCCACGAATTAGCATTTGCTGTGGTGTGTTCTTTAATAGAGAGTTAAAGGTTCTTAATCTTTCCCATGGATCTTCATTAAGGTATCTGATACAGGAATCATAAGTAGCTCCCCCCCAGGTTTCAAGCGACCAATAACCCACCTTATCTAAAGTTGGAAGAATTGAAACTAGATCTCTTAAAGGCACTCTTGTTGCCAATAAAGACTGTATACCATCTCTTAAGACTACCTCTGTTATACCTACCGTTTTAGAAGATTCCATATTGCGCGCAACTTATATTTTATCTTTTACTGAGGCTTATCAACAGCAAAGTTATTATTTACCCATTCGCTAAAGCCACCTGACATTGACTTAACATTTTTGTATCCCATTTTCTTAATATTTTCTCCAGCTAAGGCTGATCTAAATCCTCCTTGGCAATACAAAACTATTAGCTCATTTTTATCTGTTACAACGCTACTGATGTCTCTTTCAATGATCCCTTTACCGAGATGTGTTGCACCTGTAATGAATCCTTGTACCCACTCTCTATCCTCTCTTACATCTATTAAATAGAATTCTTTATTTTGTTCTAACATTGCATTAACCTGATAAATATCGCATTCTTCAACATTCTTCAGAGACGATTGCACAAGCTCCAAAAAGTTTAAGTCATGATCTTTCATATATTATCCATTTTTATTATTTCATCTTTTTTAAGTGATTTCTCAAAAAATAAGGTCTATTCGTAGTAATAGAGTCTACACCTTCTTTAAAGTAATACTCCGCATCATCTTTTGAGTTAACTGTCCAGACATGAACGGATTTATTAAAGTTCCTCAGCATTTTGATAAGTTCTTTATTAAATCTTTTATGATTTTGAGCTCCAAGACCATCTGCTCCTATTGATTGAATAATTTCCCCTATCTTACTCATCTTAATATTTTCATAATCGAAAGCTATTAATAAGTTACATTTTATATCTATATTATGTTCTTTAATGCGTCGTATAACTTCAGGATAAAAACTTATGATAGTTATTTGATCTAAAGCTACTTCCTGGCTCTCTATTTCTTGAAGTAAGTAGGGGACAATAATCTCCTTAGTTTTTACTTCTATAAACATATCTTTATCATGAGGAAGGATCGAAAAAACCTCTTTTATCTCAGGTATTTTTTCGGTTTTCCAATTCTTTCCAAAACCATAAGAACAATCTAAAGACCGTAGTTCTGTAAAAGTCACTTCATCTATATTTTTATCAAAGCCGGTTGTGCGCAAAGCCGATTTGTCATGGAAACAAACAATGCGCTTATCTGCAGTTAGCCTTACATCTAGTTCTATTCCATCAGCTTTCTGCTTAAAGGCCTCTCTAAAAGCTGATATGGAGTTTTCGGGTGCATCTTCTGATGCACCTCTATGAGCAATTATCTTTGTCTTTAGTCCCAGCTTAGAGCGCCACCTGTTTGATACTCGATGACTCTTGTTTCAAAGAAGTTCTTCTCTTTTCTTAGGTCCATGATTTCCGACATCCAAGGAAAAGGATTAGTTGCACCTTCGAACTCTTCTTCTAAACCTATTTGTACAAGCCTTCTATTAGCTATGAACTGAAGATACTCTTCCATCATGCCTGCATTCATACCAAGAATACCTCTTGGCATAGTATCCCTTGCATACTGTATCTCTAATTCTGCGCCTTCTAATATCATTTGTGCTGCTTCTTTTCGCATCTGCTCATCCCATAAATGAGGATTCTCTAATTTTATTTGGTTAATCATATCGATACCAAAGTTCAAATGCATAGATTCATCTCTTAAGATATATTGAAATTGCTCAGCAGTTCCAGTCATTTTATTTCTTCTACCCATTGATAGTATTTGCGTGAATCCACAATAAAAGAATATTCCCTCTAAGACGCAATAGAAAGCAATTAGATTTTTTAATAATAACTTATCGGTTTCCTCTGTTCCTGTTACAAAACCTGGAGTAGATATTTCTTTTGTGTATTTAAGGCCCCAAGAAGCTTTTTTTGCAACGCTTGGTATTTCTCTATACATATTGAATATCTCTCCTTCATCCATCCCTAGAGACTCAATACAATATTGGTATGCGTGTGTATGTATGGCCTCTTCAAAGCTTTGTCTCAATATATATTGTCTACACTCAGGATTTGTTATTAGACGATATATCGCGAGCACTAAGTTATTAGCAACTAGGGAATCTGCCGTAGAAAAGAACCCAAGGTTTCTCATAACTATAGTTCTTTCATCTTCTGTTAACCCTTCATTGGATTTCCAAAGAGCTATATCAGCAGTCATGTTTACTTCTTGCGGCATCCAGTGGTTGGCACTGCCATCAAGATATTTTTGCCAAGCCCAATCATACTTAAAAGGCACCAATTGATTTAAATCAGCCCTGCAATTTATCATAGCCTTGTCGTCCACTTGAACTCTTCCTGCAAGACCTTCTAACTCTTCTTCTCCTTCTTTTGTATCTAATAATTCAAGAGATTCTTTTGCTTGCTTCGCTCTAGTACCTGGCTCTGCTGGAATATGTTCTTCCATAGATTCATGAATTACTTCAGGATTAGCCTGCTCTAAAGATGGTTCTTCTTTAAGCATAGGTTGAGATTTTTTGGTTTCTTCAGGTTCTTTGTAATCGTCCCAATTTAACATTCTTTTCTCCTTATTTTTATTGACATGCATCGCAGTCAGGATCAAGCACTGAACATGCTGATGGTGCAGTCGTATTAGTTTGTAGTTGTACTTCAGGCTGAGCAGTTGCCGAAACCGCGTTTAGCTCTCCTGTTGATATAGTTGATTTTTCAGTTGTTGTTGCTGACCTAGAACGCAAATAATAGGTTGTTTTTAGACCTCTTAACCAGGCCATTCGATACATGATATCTAATTTCTTACCACTCGGTTCATCAATATATAGATTCAAAGACTGACTTTGATCTATCCATTTTTGTCTCCTACTTGCAGCATCAATTAACCATCTGGGTTCAATATCAAATGCTGTAGCATAGAGTTCTTTTACGCTGTCGGGGATCCTCGATATTCCTTTTACACTACCATCATAATACTTGAGATCATTTATCATTACTGAATCCCAAAGACCCAATTCCTTTAGGTTGTTAACCATAGGAATATTGGTAACCGTAAATTCCCCAGATAGATTGGATTTAACATATAAGTTTTGATAGGTGGGCTCTATTGATTGTGAAACCCCGGTAATATTAGCAATTGTTGCTGTTGGGGCTATGGCCATAACATTAGAATTTCTTATTCCTTGTTTTTTTACAGTTTTTCTTAGACTATCCCAGTCCATCGTTGAGCTTTCGTCCATGTCTAGATAGTCATCGCCTCTACTTTCTTTAAGAAGCTTTATTGAATCTATAGGTAGGATGCCTTGGCTCCATAGAGAACCTTCATAAGACTGATATGCGCCTCTTTCTTTTGCCAGATCACTCGAAGCTTTTATGGCGTAGTAACTTACCATTTCCATAGATCTGTCCGCAAAATCAACTGCCTCTTGTGAAGCATAAGGTGTTTGCAACATATAAAGAGCGTCATGGAAGCCCATTATCCCAAGACCGATAGGTCTATGTTTCATATTGGAAGTTTCTGCTGCCTTTACAGCATAAAAGTTGATATCTATGACGTTATCTAACATTCTTATAGCTGTATTAATTGTTTTTTCTAGCTTCTCCTCATCCATTTTTCCGTCTTTTATGTGATGAGTAAGATTGACTGACCCTAAATTGCAAACAGCTATTTCGTCTTGACTCGTGTTAAGAGTTATTTCGGTGCAGAGATTAGAAGAGTGAACAACCCCAGTATGCTGTTGAGGAGATCTCAAGTTACAAACATCCTTGAAAGTTATCCAGGGATGTCCCGTTTCAAACACCATGGAAAGCATTTTCTTCCAAAGTTCTTTTGCATCTACTTCTTTGAAGAACTGAATTTCTCCTGTTTGTGTCTGTGCTTCATATTCTTCATATCTTTTTTCAAAGTCCATACCATATAGATCATGAAGATCAGGAGTATCGCTTGGTGTGAATAATGTCCATTTTTTGTCTTCAGATACTCTTTTAAGGAATAAATCGGGAACCCAATTAGCCGTATTCATATCATGAGTTCTTCTTCTATCATCCCCTGTATTTTTTCTTAGCTCAACAAACTCCTCTATGTCTACATGCCAGGTTTCTAAGTAAGAACAAACAGCTCCTTTCCTCTTGCCTCCTTGGTTGACGGCAACTGCTGTGTCATTTACAACTTTTAGGAATGGAACTACTCCTTGAGATTTTCCATTTGTTCCTTTTATTTGTGATCCTAGTCCTCTAACTGGTGTCCAGTCATTTCCTAGTCCTCCTGCCCACTTTGAAAGCATTGCGTTATCTTGGATTGCTCCATAAATACCATGGAGATCGTCTGGAACTGTTGTTAAATAACAAGAAGATAGTTGAGAGTGCTTAGTACCTGAATTAAATAGAGTAGGGGTAGAGCTCATATAATCAAAACTAGATAGAAGATTATAAAATTCTATAGCTCTCTCTTCTCTTTTTTCTTCCCTGAGGGCTAGACCCATAGACACCCTCATAAAAAATACCTGAGGTAATTCATACCTTACTTCAGTATCATGAATGAAATATCTATCATAAAGTGTTTGAAGGCCTAAATAAGTGAAGTTAGTATCTCGCGTCGCATTGATGGCCTCTCCTAGTTTCTCTATATCCATTTCAAGCAATTCTGGATTGAGTATTTCGTTTTCTACTCCTTTTGCTATGAAGTTTCTTAAGGCTTGTGGATAGAGGTTCTCCATATCTTTTTGCGTTGCTTGCTTCTGCATCCCCAGATAGGAGAGCGCCTCGGTCCTAATATTATCGAGTAATATTCTTGCCGTTACGTATGTATAGTTTGGTTCTTGTTCTACTAGGGTTCGTGAAGTCATCACTAAAGAAGTTCTTGCATCTTCTTCTGTCACACCGTCATATAGGTTTTTGTTTGCTTCATCTATTATATTTTGAGCATTAGTTCCTTCTAATCCTTCACAAGCTTCTGTAACCATGGTCTCAAGATGCTTTATATCAAGAGTATCTTCATCTCCATTTTCAAGAGTAATATTTATACCCTCTTTTTCTTCCTTTTGCGGAGCTTCCTTTTGTCTGAGCTGCTTTCTTTCTTCTCTATACAGGACATAGGATCTGGCTACCTTCTGTTCTCCCGATCTCATTAATTCCAATTCCACTTGATCTTGAATTTCTTCTATGTGCAGAGTGCCTCCCGAAGGCATTCTCCGATTGAAAGTTTTAGTAACAGCATTAGCCAGTTCATTGACTTCGTTATGTATCCTTGTCGAGGCTGCTGCAGCTCCTCCCTCAACAGCCAAAAAAGCTTTCGTGATGGCGATGGCTATCTTTTCTGCATCGTAGGAAACTACTGAACCATTTCTTTTGATGACTCGCATTTGCCCTGGTGCAATGGCTGGTTTTGCTTCTTTTTGCCCTGTTTGCTTGTTTTTTTTGTCTTTCTCTTGAATTTGTGTAGATGATTCCATCTTTTTCCTTCTATTTCTGTTTTCTTCTTCTTATTCTAATATCCCTATATATTGTGTCTACTTTTGAATATAGACACAAGATACTGTGTTTTAACAAAAAACACAATACTATAAACACATAAATTTTCTGTTAATTTGCTGTGGATAACTATTTAGTAAGTTATTATTTATATATTGCGTTAAGGTAGGCTTCATGAAAGAAAAAATTATTTCTATTGACCAAGGAACCACAAGTACAAGATCTGTTTTGTATGACAAGAAGGGTAATTTTATTTGTTCTGTCCAACAAGAATTCAATCAATTTTTTCCAAATGATGGGTGGGTTGAACACAATCCTGAAGACATTTGGCAATCTGTTTTATCTACATTGCAGAAATTAGTTAAGGAAAGCGGAATAACGAGTTCCGAAATAGCTTCCATAGGTATAACTAACCAAAGAGAAACTACACTAATATGGAATAAAAAAACAGGTAATCCAATTCATAATGCTATCGTTTGGCAAGATAGAAGAACATCAGAATTCTGCAATGAATTAGTCTCCTACGAGGATATTATTCATAAAAAAACAGGACTCACTATCGACCCTTATTTCTCAGCAACAAAAATTCATTGGCTCTTAAATAATGTCGAAGGTTCAAGGGAACTCGCATTAAATGGAGACTTGCTATTTGGAACAATAGACACTTTTTTAATTTGGAAATTGACGGAAGGTAGATGCCATAAGACAGATATCACTAATGCCTCAAGAACTATGTTGTTCAATATAGCGGAACAGAAATGGGATGATGACTTATTGGATGTCTTTGAGATTCCAAGGCAAATTCTTCCCGAAGTCTGTGACAACGTATCAGATTACGGAATTACTGAAGTACTAGGTGGTGAAGTAAGCATAGGCGGGGTAGCTGGAGATCAACAAGCTGCATTAATTGGTCAATGTTGTTTCGATCCGGGGGATGTTAAAAGCACTTATGGAACTGGTTGTTTTATGATGGTAAATTCAGGAGATAAGATTTTATACTCTAAGAACAAATTGCTTTCAACTGTAGGTTATCGAATTGATGGCAAAATAACATATGCTTTAGAGGGCAGCATATTTGTTGCCGGTTCAGCAATACAGTGGTTGAGAGATGGATTGAATTTTTTTGAAGACTCCTTCGAAACTGAGGCGATGTCAAAAAAAGCCTCTTCAGATTCTAGGCTACTTGTAATTCCGGCGCTGACTGGATTAGGCGCTCCTTATTGGGATGCCGAAGCAAGAGGAGCCATATTTGGAATAACAAGAGATACTAGTAAAGAAGATATTACTAAAGCTACACTTGAATCAATATCTTTTCAGTCTAAAGATTTAGTTGAGGCTATGAAAAAAGACAATGCAACTTTTAAAAAATTAATGATTGACGGAGGAATGGTAAACAATAATTGGTTTTGTCAACAACTTGCAAATACTCTTCAAGTTGAAGTATCTCGCCCAGTAATTATTGAAACAACTTCTTTAGGTGCAGCCTTTCTAGCAGGACTAAAAGCAGAACTATTCGAAGATTTAAGTTCCTTAGAAGAAACTAAGGTTATAGATAAAGTCTTTTTACCCAATGCAGAAGAGGGCAGATATCAAGAGTGGAAGGCAGCAGTTAAAAAGATCTTATCTTAGTTAAGTAATCAATTTAAAAGCTCGACCAAAAGACCCTTTTGAGCATGAAGTCTATTTTCTGCTTGCCTCCAGACAAGACTCCTAGGATCTTCTAGTAACTTATGAGAAATTTCTTGACCTCTTATAGCAGGAAGGCAATGCAAAAAAACAACATCCGAATTGGCATGGTCAAGTATCTCTTCATTAACTTGGTAGTCAGAAAATAATTTTTCTCTTTCATCTGCCTCTCTTTCATCTCCCATAGACACCCAAACATCAGTAGAGACCAAGTCACTGGCTTCTACGGCCTTAGATATAGATTGAGTAAAAGATACATTTTTATAGTTCTTCATGTCTTCAGGACAAAATTCTTTAGGGCAGGCAATACTAAGTTCAAAATTTAATAACTCTGCGGCCTGAGCATAACTAAAGCATACATTATTGAAATCTCCACACCACGCAACTTTTTTCCCTTCTATTGATCCTTTTTCTTCACAAAAAGTTAGTAAATCCGCCAATAATTGACATGGATGAGATCTGTCACTCAAACCGTTAATTATTGGAATTGATGAATTTTCAGCAAACTTTATTTGAGTTTCATGTTCCAGTGTTCTGAGAACGATGCCGTCTACCATAGAACTTAAAACTTTCGATGTGTCCTCAATAGGTTCACCTCGTCCCATTTGCAAATCATTCACCGAAAGAAAGGATGCTCTGCCACCAAGTTGTGCCATTGCAACTTCAAACGAAACTCTAGTTCTAGTAGAAGATTTTTCAAATATAAGACTTAGGAATTTACCCTCTAAAATTTTTAAGTTTTTCCCTTTGGACTTCATTTCGAGAGAATTGCTTAAGATTCTATCAATATCGTCTTTAGAAAAATTATTAAGGTCTAGAAAATGTTTATTCATATTATTAAAAAGGAGCGCGACTATATAGATAATCGATCATTTAAGCAATTAATGGTAAGCTTCGCGGCCTTAAAAATAAAGCTAACTATTATGCAAAAATATTCAGTGAAACCATTAAGCAACATTGCCAAAATAGGTTTGGAACAGTTAGAGGGTACTTCCTGCTTTCTTGAAGAGAATTCTGAAGCTCCCGATGGAGTGCTTGTCAGGAGCACAAAAATGTCTTGTGATGATCTAACTGCTAATTTAAAGGCAATATCAAGAGCTGGAGCAGGAGTGAATAATATTCCTGTTGAAAAATGTACTGAAGAGGGGATAGTTGTTTTTAACACCCCTGGTGCTAATGCAAATGCCGTTAAGGAGTTAGTGCTAGCTGGTCTAATGTTGTCATCCAGAAATGTCTACGCAAGCATAGACTTTGTGAATAAACTTACCGAAATGGATGATATGGCTGAACTCGAGCCTTTTTTAGAGAATAATAAGAAACAATTTAAAGGAAACGAATTAGCCGGTTCTACTTTAGGGGTAGTAGGACTGGGAGCAATTGGTTCTAAAGTAGCTCGAATGGGTGTTTCTCTTGAAATGAAAGTTGTTGGTTATGACCCAGCTATTTCAGTTGAGGCGGCCTGGAAACTTCCAAGTCAAATTCAACCAGTAGGTTCATTAGAAGAATTATTTAGAATCAGTGATTACATTTCAATTCATATTCCTGCTCTTTCGACTACAAAAGGGATCATTAATAAGGATTTATTCAAAGAAGCTAGTGAATTGTCCTTGCTCAATTTTGCTAGGCATGAGGTTGTGAATACTGTGGATGTATCGGAATTTCTAGACAAGGGAAATTTAAGAAATTTTATTACAGATTTCCCTACCCCAGAATTAATTAAAAGAGCTAATGAAAAAAAAGATGTGATCCTGCTTCCTCATATCGGAGCGAGCACTGCTCAAGCCGAAGAAAATTGTGCAGTCATGGCGGTAAACCAAATGACAGACTTTCTTGAAACTGGAAATATTAAAAATTCTGTAAATTTTCCTAATGTCCAACTTAAACGAACTACTGAACACCGAATTAGCATAATTAATAAAAATGTACCTGCCATGATTGGACAAATTGCTACCGCTCTGGGGAAGTTAAATTTAAATATAGCCGAGATGACCAACGTTAGTCGTGGCGATATTGCATACAACTTGATAGACATAGAGAATGCAGTGGATGAAAAATCCATTTCCTCACTAAAAAGTATAGAAAATGTAATTGATGTTAGACTTATACTTTAAATATCTAAGTCATTGTTTTAAATAATAATATACATATCTCCAAAAATAATTCGCGATCCTGTATGCACTAATTAAAAATTACGCACAGTTTTTGATCATTTTATATTTTCTGCTCTTACTTGAACTATTAACTTTCAGAAAAGTCTAGAAACTTTTAAAAAAAATTATTAAGATATTGATTTTATTCATTTTTTTGTAGTTTTCATGAATTTTGTTTGAATTTTGCACAATCTGCTGAAATCTCCTTTTCATTTCACTTAAGAAAACTAAGATAAAGTTATCCTAAGAGTTATCCACAGAAATTGTGGATAAAAAAAGTTTAAATTTATAGAACCATTTAAAAAAATTTAATTAATCATCATAATGTAAATTAATGACCTTAAAGAAAAGACCAGCTATGCATACTTCATGGTTTGAAGCTCTTCAATCAGAGTTTAGTGAAGAATATATGGAGAATTTAAGAAATTTTTTGAAAGAGAAACAGTCTAATAATGAAGTTATTTATCCGCCCATGAAAAAAATTTTCAATTGCTTAGAAATAACACCTGTTGATTCAGTTAAATTAGTTATATTAGGACAAGATCCATATCATGGAATCGGGCAGGCAAATGGGCTTGCATTCTCCGTAGAGAGGGGAATGACATTGCCACCGTCGCTAGTTAATATCTTTAAAGAAATCAAATCAGATTTAAGTCTAGAACCACCTAAACATGGTGATTTATCTTTTTGGGGTCATCAAGGTGTGCTGCTACTAAACTCTGTTTTAACTGTTGGAAAAGGAAGTCCTGGCTCTCATGCAGGGCAGGGGTGGGAAATTTTTACAGATGAAATCATCAAAGTATTAAATCGTAAGGAAAATTTAGTATTTTTGCTCTGGGGCAATTATGCTCAAAAAAAGGGGTTAAATATAGATTCTAAAATCCATAAAGTTCTCAAAGCCCCTCATCCTTCACCGCTATCTGCTCATAAAGGATTTTTCGGTTGTAGGCATTTTTCTCAAGCAAACGCTTACTTAGAAAATAATGGGAAGTTACCGATTCTATGGACAGAAGAAAATTAAAATGCCTAAAAATCTAGATCTTGACCAGAATAGTTTTTATTCATAGATAGTAGGCATTGATAGTTATTTTCAGCTTTTGTGCATGATAAAATTAACCCTACTACCTTATTATCTTTGTCATAAACTTTCATAAAGTTCTCAACTTCTTTATTTGTCGATTTAACTAGTATCTCAGGCAATTTTTTTGCTCTGTAATGCATTCGTGCAACAATTTCTTGACCGGTATAACAACCTTTCTCAAAATCAATTCTGCTAGTAAGGTGATATCCCAGCTCATGAGGAGTGAATTTATTTATCACTTTAGACGTTATTTCGAAGTTTTGATTAATTATTTCATCCAACTCCCAGGCTAATTTATCCTTTGAAATATTGTAACCTTTGAATTCTTCTGATTCTATGAAACCTATCAGATGGTATTTTTTCTCTAGATAGTGCAATCTAAAAAAAGAATCATAATTTTGTGATGTAAAATCTAACTTTGATTCTGGAAAATCGCTTTTTAAGCAACTCTCTTCAATTGCATAAAATTTGATATCTTTTCTAAGCGCCAGAGAACAATCATAAAAAGGTTGATATTTTTCAAGGATAGTTTTAGTAGTTTCTAATGCTTTCGTCTCACCTACCAGAAAGAAAGAATCATTCTCTTTTACATTTTTGGATGTAATAAAAGAGCTCACAACTCTACCTTTAATATCGCAAATAGATCCCATAACACAATTATCCACAGAGACTTTTTCCATATCGGATGTTATTTGTCCCTGAAGAAGCTCAAATGAACCTTTGCCATTTATTTGAAGTATGCTCAAATATTCAAGTTTTATTAGCTCTTTTCCTTTCATATAACTATTATAAGGGAATTATTTTGAATGAATTAAAGAAAAAAATTTTGTGGCAATGTAGAAGGGGACTCTGGGAGCTTGATGCGATATTCATACCTTTTGTCGAAAATAATTTTGATTACCTTGAAGAAGATGAAATAACTAATTTCCAAAGACTATTAGAATATGAGGATATTGAAATATTTGATATTTTGGTGAATAAGAAGTCATTTGAGGACACAAGTCTTCAACCTATCGTAAAAAAAATATTAACTTTTCATGATCTTAATCTAGGTACCTCATCTTGATACTTATCGCAGATTTGGGAGCAACAAATGCTAGGTTTTGTGTGACCAAGGATGGTCTTAAATACAGCAATAAAGCTAATTACCAGATCAATCAATTCGATTCCGTGGAAGAGCTTTGTCTTGCATATCTTGAAGGTAAAGGTTTAAAGGATATAAATAAGGCGGTCATTGGTGCTGCTGCCCCTATTTTGGGGGATAAAGTTTCATTCGTTAATACTAGTCTTGAATTCAGTATAAAAAATCTCGAAAACAAGCTCTTTTCAGGTGGGCTGATTGTCGTTAATGATCTTGAACTGCAGGCTTATGCGCTCTTTAATTTAAAAGCTGGAGATTTATCCTATATAGGAGAAAAAAAATTGACAGAAGGACCAAAGATCCTTGTTGCTCCAGGAACAGGCTTGGGCTTAGCTGGAATTTTGGGAGAGACTGTTATAGCGACTGAAGCAGGTCACATAAATATCTCTGATAAACACTTAAGGCCTGATTTGAGAGCGATAATAGATAGATTTACTAAAGAGAATTATCGAGCTCCAACGTATGAAGACTTCTTATCTGGCAAGGGAATAACTTATTTTTATGAAACCTTATCAGGCAAAACAAACCAGCAGCTCAGTAGTGAAGAGATTTTATTAGCAAGAGGAGATAAATATAGCCTTCAAACTATCGATGTATTGAATTATTTGTTGTCTTCTTATCTGAGATATATGGCCCTTGTGTGGGGTTCTCTTGGGGGAGTTTTGTTATCAGGATCAATCGTAAATTCTCTTTTGTTAGAAGAAGATTACCAAGAATTTAGAAATACTTTTGAAGACAGTGAAACTATGAGAGATTTTATGAGAACAGTACCTTTAGCGATAGTTCTAATAGAAGAAATAGGCTTTGTAGGGGGATTAGAATTATCAAAGAAATTGCAATAGGCGAGAACTTTAACGTTAAGATATAGTCTATAGGGATATTATTATGAAAATTTCAAACAAAGATCTAGATTTAGGCTTAGTTAAAAGGGTTAAGGCCGGGGATTATCAGGCCTTTGATTTGTTGGTTTTGAAATATCAATCTAGATTAATATCTACTGCCTTTAAGTTCGTTAAAGATCTGCAAATTGCTGAAGATCTCGTTCAAGATTCATTCATCAAATCTTTCAAATCCATTGGTTCTTTTAGGGAAGATAGTACATTTTATACTTGGATTTATAGGATTACCGTTAACACGTCAAAAAACTATTTAGTCTCTAAAAAGAGAAAAGATGAACTTTTGCAAACTGATATCTCTAAAGAAGAAAATCATGTCATAGAACCAATAGATAAAGACACACCAGAAGATTTTTTTTATGCTAATCAGCTGCATAAAATAATTATTGAAAGCCTTAATCGGCTGGGTGAGGACACTAAAACGGCGCTAACCTTAAGAGAATTTGATGGCTTAAGTTATGAGCAAATTGCTGAAGTAGTGAATTGCCCTGTGGGGACGGTTAGGTCTAGAATCTTTAGAGGTAGAGAGGTTATCGATGATGCAATTAAAGAATATAGAAATGGTCATCAGCCCACACATGCGGAGATAAACTCATGATTGAAAATAAAATTATGAAAGAAAAAATTTCTGCATTAGCAGATGGTGAACTGTCTGATTTCGAAACAAGAAGAATATTATCTGAAATATCATCTAATCCTGAATATAGAGAATTCTGGAAAAATATTCATCAAGGCAAAGAAGCTCTAAAGAATGAAGAATCAGAATTCTTAGATATCGATATTTCCGATAAGGTTTCTTTTGAGTTGGACAAGCTTCAACCTAAATTCCCAGAACAGATTAAAAAACATAAATACCCTCATGCAAGCTATATAGCCGCGTCAATCTTCGGATTTTGTGCAGTGATTATCTATTCCTTAACCCCACCCTCTGTTGAATCCTTCTCTGACACAGCTTCACAAAGAATAGTGGATGCAATTGAAAGCCCTCAAGCAATAGAAGTTCTGAATAATTCTGTTTCTGGGTTGGGTATTTTGCAAGACTACAAGTCAAATCAAAAAGGAGCTTTGGCAAATTACAGGGTTCCTAATTCAGATAAAACCTTCAAAGTAAGTTTGTATCCAATTAAAGAAGTCAATAAAATAGGCGCAGGTGAAGCTACTAGAATCTCTTATATCAAATCTAAGAATGGAATTTATGTAGTTTCTGTAAGTGGGAACATTTCTACAGAAAAGAAGAATCAAATTCTACAGAATGCAAATTTTTTTGCTGAGAAAATAAATTAATTAAATATGACAAAATACAGATTATTTTTGGTATCTATTCTCGTATCTTTTTTTGTAGTACTAGAATCAAAAGAATTACCGAATTTTTCAAATTTGGCAGAGAAAGCATCCCCTGCCGTGGTCAACATAACAAGCTCGAGGACGGTCAAAGAGAGAAATACTTATGGACGTGGATTTGGAGATCCCAGATATGACGAGTTTTTTGAAAGGTTTTTTGGTCAACAGCCTAGACCTTCTATGCCTAGAGAAAATGCAAGACCGGTAGTATCTACTGGATCGGGATTCATAATATCGGAAGATGGATACTTACTTACTAACAATCATGTCGTTGAAGATGCAGATGTAATTACGGTTAGTCTTGGAGATAGAAGAGAATATAAGGCAGAGGTTATAGGAGCTGATGAACGATCAGATGTAGCACTTCTTAAAATAGATGCTGAAAATCTTCCGATTTTAGAGATTGGCAAATCAAAAGAACTCAAAGTAGGTGAATGGGTGGTTGCAATAGGTTCGCCTTTTCAATTAAGGTTTTCTGTGACTTCAGGCATTGTTAGTGCAAAAGGAAGAAGCATACCCAATGGGTCAGACTCTACATACGTTCCTTTTATCCAAACAGATGTTGCAATTAATCCAGGAAATTCGGGAGGTCCATTATTTAACTTAGAAGGAGAAGTGGTTGGAATAAACTCACAAATCTATACTAGGTCAGGAGGCTACATGGGGGTATCTTTCGCAATACCAATCGACTACGCAATGGATGTGGCTGACCAATTAAAAGAGAAAGGTTATGTGGCAAGAGGTTGGCTCGGAGTAAGCATTCAAGAGATCACCAGCGAGCTTGCAGAGGCTTTAGATATGAAAGTGCCAAAAGGAGCCTTGGTTTCGCAAATAATTGAAGATAGTCCTGCTGAAAAATCAGGCTTAAAAGAAGAGGATGTAATTCTATTCTTTGATGGAGAGGAAATATTTTATTCTTCAGATTTACCCTTAACTGTCGGTGCAATAAGACCCGATACGGAAGTAAATGCCATGGTCTTAAGAGATGGTAAGAAGAAAACTATTAAGGTCACTGTGGGTGAGCTTCCTAAAGATCCATCGATAGCATTTAATGAGACTGAACAAAATACTCTTGGGTTGGTTGTAGAAAATCAAGTTAATGAAGGCCAAAGATCATTTATCGAAGGTGTTCTGGTGACAAATGTTGATCCAGAGGGTGTAGCTTACATTTCAGGTATAAGAAAAGGGGATATTATTTATTCCCTAGCCAGGATAAAAATCAAGAATGTTAACGAATTCAAAGATGTCCTGTCTGATCTTGACATAGATCGAAGTACAACAATTGGTGTTTCAAGAAACGGAAATAAGAGAATTCTCAGTTTAAATTTGTCAAAATAGTAGCTTTAGCTAAATTATAGTTAAGCTATTACCGATGAATATTAGAAATTTCTCAATAATCGCCCATATCGATCATGGGAAATCTACCTTAGCAGATAGAATAATAGAGTTATGTGGTGGTTTGTCTCAAAGAGAAATGACCTCTCAAGTGCTTGATACCCTTGAATTAGAACAGGAAAGAGGCATCACAATAAAATCCCAAACTGTAAATCTTCAATACACTGCTGAAGATGGTGAGATTTACCAGTTCAACCTCATTGATACCCCTGGACATGTTGATTTTGCCTACGAAGTTTCAAGATCATTATCAGCCTGCGAAGGTGCAATACTTCTAGTTGATGCCTCACAAGGAGTTGAAGCTCAAACTCTTTCCACATGTTATAACGCGGTAGAGGAAGGCTTAACAATTATTCCTGTATTAAATAAAATTGATCTGGCGCAGTCAGATCCCGAGAAAATTAAAAAGGAATTAGAGGAAATTATTGGTGTTGATGCATCTGATGCACCAGCAATAAGTGCTAAGAACGGTACTGGTATTAGAGATGTCCTAGAGCAAGTCGTCAAATTAGTTCCCGCACCAGAGGTATTAATCGAAGAGCCGTTACAGGCCTCAATTATCGATTCTTGGTTTGATAACTATCTAGGAGTTGTTTCTCTAGTGAGGGTTGTTAAAGGAAAAATAGAAAAGGGTGAGAAAATCGAGATTTTTTCTAGAAAGGAAACACACACAGTAGACAAAATTGGAGTTTTTACTCCCAAGATAACTGATCTGCAAGAGTTAAACTCTGGTCAAGTAGGATTTATATGCGCAAGCATTAAAGAGATAAGAGGTGCTCCAGTTGGCGATACAATTATAAAGGCCAATTCAGGAACGGCTAATTTAGAAGGCTTTCAGGAAGTTAATCCTCAAGTTTATGCAGCTTTGTTCCCGCAAGACTCTGACGATTTTGAAGCTTTTAGAGAGGCTTTAGAAAAGTTATGTTTAAACGATGCATCACTTCAATACGAACCAGAACACTCTGAAGCTTTGGGTGCTGGCTTTAGATGCGGATTTTTGGGGACTCTACATATGGAGATTATCTCGGAGAGACTCAATCGGGAGTACGGAATGGACCTCATAGCTACAGCACCAACTGTCGCTTATGAAGTAGTTACTACAGATCAGCAAGTAAGACGTGTTGAAAATCCGAGTGCATTACCAGAGACCTCAAAAATCAAAACAATATTAGAACCTATTGCTAGAGCAAATATCCTTGTTCCCGATACTTACATTGGCTCTGTTATGAAGCTTTGTAATGATAGGCGTGGAAAACAAATTAATATGAGGTATGTAGGCGGTCAAGTGGAGCTAGTTTATGATCTACCTTTAAGCGAAATTGTTGTTGATTTTTTTGATAGATTAAAGTCTGTAAGTAGAGGTTATGCTTCCCTAGATTACAGTCTTGATAGATATGAGGAGTCTGATGTTATAAAGTTAGATATATTGCTTAATGGCGATAAAGTAGATGCCCTCGCATATATGGCTCACAGGACTGTAGCTAATCTTAAGGGTAAACAATTTACAGAGGCTTTGAAAGAAGTGATTCCAAGACAACAGTTCGATGTTGCAATCCAGGCAGCAATAGGAGCAAAAATTGTATCTAGGCAGACTGTCAAAGCCTATCGGAAAGATGTAACTGCAAAACTTTACGGTGGTGATGTGACAAGAAAGATGAAGTTGCAAAAAAAACAAAAAGAAGGAAAAAAGAGAATGAAAAATATAGGGAGGGTTGAAGTTCCTCAGGATGCTTTTCTATCTGTTCTGAAAGTACAAGATTGATATTATGAATGCAGCTCTATCACTTCTTATTTTGACTGAATTAGTTTTATTCTTTTTATGGGTGTCTTTCGCTAAGAAAGATAAGAAGAAATCCAAAGACTTGATTAGCGGCATGATGTTTTTGGTCGCTTTAGTGATTCTTTACCAAGTATTTAAATTAAATCTAGATTTTGGTTTAGTTTTATCCTTTGCAACTTTATTTGCAGCAGTTTCTTGGTTGTTTGGAAAAGTAATATCATTAAAAGAATTACAAGTAGAGGGAAGATCTTATTTTTTAATACTATTAGCTATAACTTGTATCAGGTCATTTGCTTATGAGCCCTATCAAATACCTAGCAGATCTATGGTTCCAGGATTGCAAGTTGGAGACTTTGTATTAGTAAATAAACATGCATATGGACTAAAATTCCCTGGCACCAATGTTCTTTTAACCGATTTGAGTCCTCCCAAAAGAAATGATGTTGCAGTTTTTATACCTCCACATACTTTATGTGATACGACTCCAACAGATGCTCGTCCTGATTTATCAAAACTGTCAACAGCAGAAAGCCAGTTATTCTTAAATAAATTTACTAATCTCCAGAAAAATAGATGTACCTCTCAGGGTGTTAAATTTGTCAAGAGAGTGATAGGAATTCCAGGAGATATGGTTGAAATTAAGGGCTACGAAATTTTAATTAATGGAAATAAAGTAGATCAGAAACTCTTAACTTCAAGCTCGGAAGAAAACCTCATTGAAGAGACTATTGACGAAGGGGTACATATCATTCGAACTTTAGGATTAAGTGACTATGCCCAGCATAAATGGACAGTGCCTGAAGGGAGCTATTTGGCTATTGGAGATAATAGAGACAATAGCTTAGATAGCAGAGCATGGGGTTATTTTTCAGAAGATTATTTGGTAGGAAGAGCAGATTTCATCTGGATGCATTGGGCCTCGTTCTCTTCTCTTCCAAGTCTATCACGTAATCAGCAGATTCGATGATGGATAATATTTCTTCTAATCTCGGCTACGTCTTTAGAAATAAAAGGTTAATCGAATTAGCCCTTACTCACAAAAGTTTCTCTTTAGAAAATAATGAACGGTTAGAATTTCTTGGAGATGCAATACTGAATCTTTATGTTTCCGAAAAGCTTTATGCTTCTTATGAAGATCTGAATGAAGGCAAATTAACTCGATTTAAGGCAAGCATTGTAAGCAGAGATAATTTAAATTTAGTTGCACTTAATCTAGAAATTGGAGAAGGAATTAAGTTAGGAAAAGGAGAAAAACTGGAAGGAAACTCAATTTTAGGCAACACTCTTGAGGCTTTAATAGGAGCAGTTTTTCTCGACTCAAACTTTAATGAGACAAAGCAAGTACTAGATAATTTGTTTAGTCATAATTTTAAAGAACTCAACAGAATTGACGAACTGAAAGACCCTAAATCCTGTCTGCAGGAGCTTATACAAAAAAAATACAAATCACTTCCAAGATATTCGTCCAAAGAGAACACTACATCAAGTTACAAAATCAGATTTGAAGCTACATGTTATGTAGATGAAGCCAAACTTAGATCAAATGGTACTGCTAAGACAAGGAAAGGAGCTGAGCTAGAGGCAGCTGCAATTATGCTTAAGATGTTGGAAGATAATGATTCCTAATAGCAAGTCAGGTTATGTTTCCATAGTTGGCAAAACCAATGCTGGAAAATCTACCCTTTTGAATAAGATTCTTGGCCAAAAGATTGCAATCACTTCAAGAAAACCCCAAACCACAAGACATAGATTTTTAGGAATCAAGACAGAGAAAAAGAATCAAATCATATTCGTAGACACACCTGGTTTTCACTCTGGCCAAAAGAGAGCACTCAATAGGTATATGAACAAAGTAGCTGCTAATGCTATGAGAGGTGTAGACATTGTTCTATACGTAGTTGATAGCCTGAAATGGGGAGATGATGATGTCAGTAGAGTTCAGTCTATTTCTGGAGAAACTATTATTATCTTAGTCATTAATAAGGTTGATAAAATTAAAGATAAAAATCTTCTCTTACCCTTTATTGAAGCACGTAGTCAAGATGATATTTTTGGTCATATCATTCCTATATCCGCATTGAAGGGTTTGGGGATTGAAAATTTATTGACCTCTATATGCAAAAATTTACCAGAAGGAGTTCATATGTTTCCTGTGGATCAGGTTACGGATATATCCGAAAAGTTTTTAGCAAGTGAAATAATAAGAGAAAAATGCATAAACCGGTTAGGAGATGAACTCCCCTATAGAATAAGTGTTTCAATTGAGAGGTTCTCTGAATTAGAAAAAATCACTCATATTGACTCTACTATCTTTGTAGAAAAACAAAGTCAAAAAGGAATGTTGATAGGTAAATCTGGTTCACAACTTAAAGCAATTGGAACAGCTTCTAGAAAAGAATTGGAAAAAGTATTGGATACTAAGGTTATGTTAAAGACTTGGGTTAAAGTAAAAAGTGGCTGGTCTGATAACGAATCATTGCTACCCTCCATGGGATATGATCTTGATAAATAAAGTTTCTCTAGAGCCTGCATTTGTCTTGCATACAAGGCCATATCAAGAAACAAGCATCCTAGTTGATTTTTTTACAAGATCTTACGGAAGGTTAAACGCCATTGCTAAGGGGGCAAAAAGACCCAAGAGCCGTTTACGAAGTGTTTTGACTCCTGCTTCTAAGTTGTCAGTTAGCCTATCCGGAAAGAGCGAATTAAAAACTTTATCCTCAGTAGAAATAATTGATCACTTTGAATTAAATAACGGAGTCGCATTCAATTCTATTATCTATGTAAATGAGTTAATTATTAAAGCAACTGAAAAAGAAGATCCTCATGTGGTTATATTTGATGATTATGAAATTTTATTAAAGAAACTTTCAAATCAATCTGATCAAGTTGATTTCGAACAAAATCTGAGGAATTTCGAACTCAATCTACTTCAAGAAATGGGTTACGGCATAGATTTGAGTAGAGATGCAGAGACAAACAAGAAAATAGAAGAAGGATTTTTTTATAGATTCTATCCTGATAAAGGATTTGCTATTGATAAGGCTAATATAGCTTCTCAAAAGTCATTTTCTGGACTTGATATTATCAATTTTAAAAAAGGTAATTTTGAAAAAAAGGAAACAAGAGATTCCTCAAAGATTATAATGAGAATGGCATTAGACTTTCATCTGGGAAGTAAGACTCTAAACATTAGAAAATATTTAACCAAGAACTAAAATGATTAAAGGCATAGGTATAGACTCCATAGAGCAAGATAGGATCTTTAGAATTCTAAGTAAATATGGATACAGATTCCAAGATAAAATCCTTGGCCCAGAGGAAAAAAAGGAAATTGAAATTAAATCAAATCAACTTCAGAAAGCAAGATATCTGTCAAACAACTTCGCATGTAAGGAGGCTCTTTCTAAGGCGCTTGGACTTGGTCTTGCCAGTGGCGTCTCTTTTAAAGAAATACAAATACTAAGAGATCCTAAAGGCAAGCCTTATGTAAACTTGAGTGGTAATACAAAAAAAATTAGTAATAAATTAGATATTCAGAATATTTATGTATCAATTACAGATACTAGCAATTTATCCACGGCATTTGTCATAGGAGAATAAATATGAAAATAATACTTTTAGGGCCTCCAGGAGCTGGCAAAGGGACTCAAGCAGAGTCGATTTGTGGAAATTATGGAATTCCACATATATCCACAGGAAATATGCTTAGAGAAGCGGTAGAAGCAGGAACAAAACTAGGTTTAGAAGCTAAATCACTTATGGACGCAGGCATCTTAGTTTCTGATGATGTAATTGTAGGTTTGGTTGAAGAGAGAATCTCGTCAGATGATTGTTCTGAAGGTTTTTTGTTTGATGGTTTTCCAAGAACTATTCCACAAGCCGAGGCGCTTATTGAAAGAGATATAAATATTGATGCTGTTGTAGAGATAGCTGTTCCTGACCAAGATATAATTGATCGGATGTCAGGTAGAAGAATGCATCCTGCTTCGGGAAGAAATTATCACATCATTTTCAATCCGCCTAAAAATGAAGGTAAAGATGATATTACTGGTGAAGATCTGATTCTAAGAGAAGATGATAAACCTGAAACGGTAAAAGATAGATTAAAAATATATGCTGATCAGACATCTCCTTTAGTAGTCTTTTACTCAAATTTATCTACTTCTAGTCAACTTAAGTATATAAAAGTTTCAGGAACTGCAACTCCAAGTAACGTAACACAACAGATATTAAAAGACTTAGAGATTTAATTGGATAATATCCTTGCAATAGAAACTTCAACTGACACATGTTCGGTTTCAATAGGAAATTGTCAAGAAGTCTTTAGTTATCATGAAAATATACCTAAGCAACACACAGAAAAGCTTTTAAGTGTAATAAATAACCTATTTGAAGAAAGTGAACTTTCTTATGAAGATTTGAGTGCTCTGGCTGTAGGTATTGGACCAGGCTCCTACACTGGAGTGAGATTATCTTGTGCTGTAGCCCAAGGGATAGCCTTCTCTCAGAAACTTAAAGGAATAACCTTACCAAGTATCGAGCTATTATCCATACAAGCTCATGAAGAGACATCTTCAAACCCTGTAGTTGCAATATCTGAACCTAATATGGGCAAAGTATATATCTCTAAATCTATTTTTTCGGAAGGAAATATGAAATCTAATTACAGTCTCATTCCACAGGAAGCTTTCAAGCGAGAAGCATTTCCTGAGGAGAGTTGTTTCGTTGGAGAGGGCTGCTCATATTTTGATATTACAAATCAACTCCCGGGTGCTCATCCAAGAGCAACATATTTACTCAAGTTTGCGCTAAAAAAATTGGATCAAGGTGATTTGATAGAACCAGATGAAATAATTCCTATCTATTTAAATGATGAAAGCAGTTGGAAGAAAATAAAATGACTTATTTGGAGGGCATAGCACTTGCAGTCATACAGGGATTAACTGAATTTTTGCCTATATCCAGTTCAGCTCACTTAATCCTCTTATCTGAGTTTATGGGCTCAAACCAGAACCTTTTCTACGATGTCTCTTTACATTTGGGAACATTAATAGCTGTATGCATTTATTTCCGCACAGATTTAATTGAAATTATTAATTCAGTTATTAAATATAAGTCTTTATTAAATAACCTATTATTGAGACAACTTTTTATTTCATGTATTCCTACTCTTTTGCTAGGTTTCATTTTAGTTGATTTGATAGATGGTTATCTTCGAACTAGCACCATGATAGCTAGCACTACTATCTTTTTTGGATTTGTTTTATTTCTGGCAACATTCAGTAAATCTCATAAGACACATATTGAAGAAATTACTTTGAGGGATGCTTTAATAATTGGATTCGCTCAATCATTTGCCCTTATTCCTGGAACCTCCAGATCTGGAATAACCATATCAGCTGGACTTTTGTTAGGACTAGATAATAAAACAGCTTCTAAGTTTAGTTTCTTAATAGCTATACCAACGATTGGTGCCATAGCTTTATATCAGCTTTTATCAACAGACCTCGAGTTCTTAATTAGATACTTTCAAATTAATCTTTTAGGCCTGATTGTCTCTTTCGTAGTTGCTTATGCAACTATAGATTTTTTTATAAGGTTTATTAATAAAATTGGATTCTTGCCTTTCGTTCTTTATCGTATTGTTTTGGGTATTGTAATATTTGCTTTGATACTCTCGTGAGATTTTATCTTACCTTTGATGATCCTCAATCTAAAGCAAAAGCTTTAATGTTATCGAAAAAGCTTAATATTGAAATTTTTAAAAGACCTTCACGACAAAAGATAAAAGATTTTTCAGAAGATTATTTCTTTACCTGCTCAAAAGACAGATTATTTCTTAAAAAAGGACTGCGGCATAATTCGAAGCCAATTTTTTCGGACTTCGATGATTGGACAAAAAATTATGATGACAACTTGCTCAAGAATTCAACTAAAGGATTGCCAAAAAATTTCTCTTGCCTAGATCTCACAGCGGGATTTGGAAAAGATGCTCTGGAAATATCTAAAATTACAAATTGTAAATCCCTGATTTTAGTGGAAAAGGAGGCTTGGGTATTTGAGCTTTTAGTAGATGGTATAAAAAATACCTCTTGCAGCAGGGCGCATGATCTTTTAAAAAAATTTAAAGTATTCAATATGGATGGTCTTGAGTTCTTAGAATCAAAAAATGAGACTTTCGATCTAGTCTATATCGATCCTATGTTTTTGGGAGTCCAAAAATCTAAAGCAAAAAAACATATGCAAGCACTTAGAGATCTATCCACTGCAGTAATTCAAAAACAATTTCTTAAGACAAGCTTAAAAATTGCAAACCATAGAGTAATTGTTAAGAGACATAAGAACATGGAATATCTTGAGGGAATAATTCCAAATAGATCAGTAAAAGGTAAGGTAGTGAGATACGATATTTACTATACTAGTTAGATTGCCTTTCTATAAATTCCAAAAAATCCTTATCAAAGAATTGTTCATAAAGGTTTTTTGCCTTCTTAGTAATTTTAGAGGCTGATAATTTACCTTCACAATCTTCTTTAAAAAATTTAGTTTGTTTCATCATATATACGAAATTATCGAATTTTGCTTTATCCGAGAATTCTGGGTAAGGCCAACCCTCAATTTCTTCAAGATCTTCAGCCAATTTTTTACATTTGATATTTAAATCTTCTTTTAAGATAGATTCACTTTTCCATATTGTACTCATAACTATGTAGAACCGTTTCAAACTTGGCTCACAAAGATTGGATAAGGCAATGTAATGCTGAAAAACTACACTATTTTCTGATGGAGGTTTGATATTTCCAGCTTTATCTTCTACAAGAATTCCTTTGATTTGAAGTATCTTGATAGCATTTGAAATTAATTCTTTATCAATTATTTCATTTTTCAAATGAAAATCTTTTGCGAAGATTGGATATATCATCTCGATGAGTTTTATGATTTCTTCTTTTTGAGCTTTCTTTATAAATTTTAAAGATTCGCATATTAAAGAATAGAGAATAAAGAGATGGACTATATTATTTTTATAAAATGATAATGTTGCCACTTGGTCTGATGTCGGCCTATAAACTTTTTTAGAGGCAATCTTAATAGGTTTAATAAAACCCAATTTTTTTGTCTTTGAGAGTATGTTCTTGACTTCTCGCTGCGTAATCCACACATCTTTATAGTCGGAAGACTTCTCGATAAGGGAAATAAAGAAATTTATTCTTTCCTCTAAGTCTTCTTCGTCCATAGTTTGAGTTGAGGAAGATAATAAGGCGACGGAAAATAAACTTGTAGAAGTCACTGCAACTGAATTATTGATAGCTCTAATAACAGATTGTCCTAATTTAACTGTCACATCTGTTAGCCATTCCGGTTTTTCCCGAGGAGTGGATATAGAGTATTCATCATTCACATTAGCTTTAAGGAAAGTATCAAGATCAATAGGGTCAGCAAAATTAATATATGAATTTCCTAGATAATTTCTGAAGTCTTTAAAAACCTTTATTGGATCCATCAAACTTTCTTTTTTCTTTTTTCCACCTGTAAGTTCGGATAAATAACTTTGACCTTCGAGTATTTTTTCATAACCTATATAAACTGGAACAATTTTTACATTTTGGTCTTTTAAAGAGGCAAAACTTCTAATTATCAAAGAAAGCAATCCCGGCCTAGATGGAAGACTTAGACCAGTTCTACTTCTTCCTCCCTCAGGAAAGAACTCTATAGAGTTACCTCTTGTCATAAGAGCCCTAATATGTTCAAAGAAAACAGTACTATACAGGGAATTACTCATAAATGTTCTCCTCATAAAGACTGCACCTGCTCCTCTTAGGATACTACCCACAATTGGTACATTTAGATTATTTCCTGCAGCTACTTGAGGAATCATTAAGCCATTTTCATAGAGCAGATATGTTAATGCACAATAGTCAATATGACTTCTGTGACACGGAAGATAAATTAAAGAATTATCTTTAGAAAGCTCTTTAATTTTTTCTAGGTTGTTTGTATGTAATCCCTCATATCTTGTATTCCAAAACCAAGTAAAACCCGAGTCTAATAGGCTTAAGATTGAATAATTTGTATCAGAGCAAATTTCATTTGCGTACTTGTATGCCTTTTTTGTGAGCCTTTTTTTTCTTGATTTATTTCCATCTGCTAGTTTCTTGACTTCCTCTCTTACATATCTGTTTCTTACAAGAGATTTGACTAGAGTTCTCCTGTGAGAAATATCTGGACCCAACATCGCTTGTTTTGATTTTCTAAATACTGCCCTTAAATATCTGCTTAGGATTAATGCATTTTTTTTAATTCCATTCTTTTGCTCTATTTCTTCTTTAATGTAAAAGGCTCTTTCAAGTTGTAATTTTAAATTTCTACCATGAACTATTAACTTAAAAATCCTTTTCAAAGTACCGGCAGGCCTCCAAGATGGTGAGAAGATGATTTTGAATAATGACTGTTTTTTATCAGGTCTATTTCCCCAAGATACGGATACCGGAATTATTGATATCTCATGATCAAGCTTTAAAAGCTCTTCTAAGTTATGAGTTTTTTGTCTTTTAAATTTTTGTTCGGGGATTAAGTACTTAGGACTCTGTAAGCATATAAACCTTTTTACTTTTGTATCTTGGATATTCTCTACTGGGAGAGGCACATTATTTTGTTTACAAATCTCATTTAACGCGGCTAAATCAATTAATGATTCAGTAGGAAGAGCATAGACTATATTTTTTTTAGAATGAATTATTTTAAGTTCTTCTTTTTTTAAAGAAGAAGAACTTAAATTCCTTACGAAAAAGCTCAATAGCTTAAAAATAAAACTATTTGTATAGAAGTTCATATTTTTCAATATTAAAAAGTTATCTGATATGAGTTTACCTTTTCATAGTAAAATTTGTTGCAACTTTATGATTAAGATTTGCCGAAGTGGCGGAATTGGTAGACGCAGGGGATTCAAAATCCCCCGCCCTTTGGGTGTGAGAGTTCGAGTCTCTCCTTCGGCACCATTAACATTGACTTGAATTTAACAGATTACAATTTCTATCTTCCTCAAGAACTAATAGCTAAAGAACCCTCGAAAGAAAGAACTTCTAGCAGGCTTTTAGTTGTTGACGAATCGCTAACTGATAGAAACTTCCCAGATGTTCTTGATTATTTAAACAAAGGAGACCTTTTGGTGGTCAATGATACAAAAGTATTTAATGCTAGACTCGAAGCATTTAAGTTATCTGGTGGGAAGGTTGAGATTCTCATAGAAAGAAAGTTAGATAATTTTCATGTTTTGGCTATGACTAAGTCTAATAGACCACTGAAAGAAAATGATAAACTTTTAATCACCGATTCTGAAGTTATAGCTGAAGTTATTCAAAAAAAAGATTATTTGTGCAAGATAAAATTTTCTAGGCCTACAGAGGAGATTATAGATGCATATGGATCTTTACCTTTACCCCCATACTTAAACAGAGAACCAAATGAGGAGGACTATGATAGATATCAGACCATCTATGCAAAAGAAGAAAATAATAGATCAACCGCAGCACCTACTGCAGGATTACATTTTGAAGATTCTCTTATAAATGAAATCAAAGACAAGGGGATCAATATTGCTTCTATTACCCTAGATATTGGGCTGGGTACTTTTAAACCAATCACTGTTAATGATATTCATAAACATAAAATGCATTCAGAAAAGATTTACCTTTCCACTGAAACCTCTGAAATGATCAATAATACAATTCAATCTAAATCTAAAATTATAAGTGTAGGTACAACTAGTCTCAGATGTCTCGAAGCTGTTCACGGAAAATTTGGCGAAATTAAACCATTTGAAGGAGAAACTGACATTTTCATATATCCCGGTTTTAAATTTAATGTTGTAGATACCTTAATTACAAATTTTCATTTACCAAAAACAACGTTGCTTTTATTAGTAAGCGCTTTCGCTGGAAAAGATAATTTAAAAAAAGCTTATAAGCATGCAATAAAACAAAAATATATGTTTTTTAGCTATGGCGATGCGATGTTACTTAATAGGGAATCTAATTCTTGATATATGTATAAACTCATCGCAAAAGATGGAGAAGCCCGAAGAGGGGAAGTGTTTACAGAACACGGAACATTTCAGACACCTGCTTTTATGCCTGTTGGCACCTATGGTGCTGTAAAGTCTATAAGCCCTGAAATCTTACATTCAATAAATGCAGAGATAATTTTATCTAATACCTATCATCTCATGGAGCGACCCGGTGTTGATATTATTAAATTGAATGGAGGATTGCATAATTTTATGTCATGGGACAAACCAATTTTAACTGACTCAGGAGGCTACCAAGTTTTTAGTCTTGCAAAAAAGAGGAAGATTACTGAAGAGGGGGTGGAATTTAACTCAGCTTTGAATGGAAATAAATTATTCCTAAATCCAGAAAAATGCATGGAACTTCAGCAGTCATATGGAGTTGATATAGCCATGGTCCTTGATGAATGTACACCTTATCCAGCGGAGAGATCGGTAGCAGAGAAATCCATGCAATTGTCATTAAGATGGGCAGAAAGATCTAGAAACTCCTTTGATAGCAATAAATCAAGTTTGTTTGGAATAATACAAGGTGGTGTTTATGGTGATCTCAGAGAGCAGTCTTTAGAAGGGCTAAAAAGAATGGATTTTGAGGGATATGCCATAGGAGGATTATCTGTGGGAGAGCCTAAAGAAGATTTACGTCAAATAACTAATCTAATTGCCCCTAAAATGCCAGCAGATAAACCCCGCTATTTGATGGGTGTAGGCACACCCCTTGATATCATTAAAGCCGTCGAAAGTGGTGTAGATATGTTTGATTGTGTAATTCCTACGCGACATGCTAGAAATGGTTATCTTTATACTTCAGAAGGAGTAGTTAAAATCAGAAATGCAGCCAACAAACATTCGGTCGAGCCTATTGATAAGGAATGCGATTGCTATACTTGTCGAAACTTTTCAAGAAGCTATTTACATCATTTAGACAAGACCAATGAAATGCTAGGCTCTTCTCTGCAAACTATACACAACCTTACTTTTTACATTAACTTGATGAGAAGTTTGCGAGTATCAATCGAAAAAGGTAAATTGCAATCCTTTATTAAAAGATTTGAAGAAACTTGGAATAATTCAGACAACCCCAATATAAATATCTAGAGGAGAAACATGGAACAATCACCAACTTTTTTTGATCCAACTTTATTTTTACTGTTTGGATTTATTATCTTGATTTATTTTTTGATGATACGCCCAGAAAATAAAAGAAGAAAAACTCATCAAGAGATGCTTGCAAGTTTGGACACCGGAGAGGAAATTGTTACGGCTGGAGGTATTCTTGGAAAAGTAACAAAAATCTCTGAACAATATATTGAACTTTCAATTTCTGATAATACAAAAATAAAAGTACAAAAAAACTCTATTTCTGCGATTCTTCCTAAAGGAACACTCAAATCTATATAGATATGAAACGATATGGCCTTTGGAGGTACTTGCTCATCCTGTTTGTTTTAGGGCTGGGTATAATTTATTCATTACCAAATCTGTATGCACCTGATCCTGCTGTTCAAATATCTTATACAAGCAGCTCTCAAACAGCAGACGAATTCTTATCTGAAAGAGTTGCCGATATCATCAAAAATGAAGGTTTTGATGCAAAAATTCAACTAGATAATGATTATGTTTTAGTTAGGACTGATACCTATCAGAATCAACTTAAAATTAAGGAATTACTCTCTAGTAAGCTTATAAATGATGTGGTCATAGCTTTAAACTTAGCTCCGACTACTCCGAAATGGCTTGTCGACATTGGTGCAAACCCAATGAAACTTGGTTTAGATCTAAGAGGAGGTGTACACTTCTTGATGCAGGTTGATACCGAAACTGCTTTAAGGAATAGGCAGGATGGAACTCTGCAGGATTTAAGAATAAGATTTAGAGAAGAGAACATTAGATATAATCAGGCTTCAGTTGAAGAAGACTCTTCAATATTTCTTAAATTCAACAACTTGCAAGCAAAAGAGAAAGCTGAGGAATTTATCATTGATAACTATGCTCAATTTAACTTTCCTTTAACTTCAAATGGTGAAAATATAATACAACTTTACTTATCTGATGCTGAAATAGATCAGATTGAATCTGATGCAATAGATCAAAATCTTACTACTTTAAGAAATCGAGTCAATGAACTTGGGGTCTCTGAGCCAATCGTGCAAAGACAAGGTAAAAAAAGAATAGTTGTTCAATTACCAGGCATACAAGATACAGCGGCAGCAAAAAATATTTTGGGTAAGACGGCAACTCTTGAATTTCATTTGGAAGCTCAAATGGATACACCGAGATCAAGAAAAACTTCCTATCCTTACAGAAATGGAATAAGTGCTCCTGCTTTCTTGCAAGATTCTATTATTTTAGGAGGAGATCAAGTAGCGACTGCTCAAGCTTCTTTCGATGAAAATGGCTTACCGCAAGTAAATATAACTTTAGATGGTGAGGGTGGATCAAAGATGCATAGAGCAACTAGAGGAAATATCGGTAAAAGACTTGGAGTGTTGTTTGTAGAACAAAAAACTAAAACAATTTATGAAAAAGATGAGAGCGGACAACAAGTACCTGTTCAACAATCATATGAAGTTAAGGAAATTATTAGCCTCGCTACAATAAGAGCTGCATTAGGAACAACTTTTAGAATTACCGGGCTAGATAGTCCCAGTGAGTCTTCTGAACTTGCTCTCTTGCTCAGGGCTGGTGCTCTAGCTGCACCAATGACATTTGTTGAAGAAAGAACAGTAGGTCCAAGCTTAGGAGCAGATAATATAAAAGCTGGTGTTTTTTCTATGCAATTAGGCTTGTTTCTTGTTTTAAGTTTTATACTTTTTTATTACAGGATATTTGGAGTTGCCGCTAGCTTGGCTTTGACTTTCAATATTGTCTTGTTGGTCGCAATTATGTCGACTCTTTCAGCCACCTTAACTCTGCCTGGAATTGCTGGAATAGTTCTAACGGTGGGTATGGCAGTAGATGCAAATGTATTGATTTTTTCAAGAATACGAGAAGAGTTGAACAGAGGTAGGGCGCCCTTAGATGCAATTGATGCTGGTTATAATAGAGCTTTCCTAACTATATGGGATGCAAATGTCACCACACTTATTGTTGCAGTTATTTTATTATCCTATGGAACAGGACCTGTTAAGGGATTTGCAATAACTTTATCAATTGGAATCATCACTTCTATGTTTACCGCAATCATGGGAACAAGAGCCTTTGTAAACCTTATTTATGGTTCAAAGAAGAATCTTGAGGGACTATCAATATGACTTTTAATATTGACTTCTTAGCATGGAGAAAGATTGCGATCATTTTTTCCTCTATTTTCTTAGTCTTATCTATAGGATCATTGCTGGTAAAAGAACTCAATTATGGTTTGGATTTTACGGGAGGAACTTTAGTTGAATTAAGTTATCCTGAAGAAGCAAATATAACCAATATACGGGAGACATTAGTTGATGGCGGGTTTAATGGAGCTCAAGTCGCTAATTTTGGATCTAGTACAGAAGTTCTTATAAAGCTACCAGGTACAGTAAGTGACAGCCTTGGTTCTGAAATAGTCTCCTTATTAAGCACTAATAACTCTGATCAAGCTATTGATTTGCGAAGAATTGAATATGTAGGGCCACAGATTGGAAGTGAACTTAGAGATGATGGCGGGACTGCTATGCTTATAGCGTTAGCCTTCATGATGCTTTATATAGCGTTTCGGTTTCAATCTATGTTTGCTGGTGCCGCTGTAGTGGCTCTTGTGCATGATGTCATTATTGTAGTTGGTATATTTTCTCTTATTCAAATCGAGTTTGATTTAACTGTTTTAGCTGCTTTATTGGCGGTAATTGGCTATTCACTGAATGATACTATTGTTGTATCAGACAGAATTAGAGAAAATTTAAGATCTGCTGAATTAGAAAGTACCGAAGATATAATAAACCTATCATTAAATCAAACATTAGGAAGAACTTTAATCACCTCCTTAACAACTCTGTTGGTATTATTTTCGCTGTATTTTCTTGGTGGGGAGCTTATTAAAAACTTTGCTTTGGCTTTAATTTTTGGTGTTGTGATCGGTACATATTCATCCATATATATAGCCGCAAATGCATTAGTTATTATGGGGTTAAATAAAGAACACCTAAGAGTAGAAGAACCTGAAAATGCCGATGATAATCCTTTGCCCTAGGACTCAACTATTGAAGTATAGGGTTTGATTGATTGAAGCATTGGTTTGAAACATTTATTTGTTGAGCAAATTATATTATCGCCAGCTAGGTAGTCTGGATTGCCAAAATAATCACTTACCAAGCCTCCTGCTTCTCTTACTAAAAGTCCACCTGCAGCTATATCCCACATGCCTAGTCCGCTGCCCCAAAATCCATCTAATCTCCCCGCCGCAACATTTGCCATATCTAGAGCTGCGGAGCCAGTTCTTCTTATTGTTAATCCATTTGAGTAAAGTGATCTGAAGGTCGACATATTATCATGTCTTACTTTGCCCTTATCAGTATCATGAGATGAATTGCTCAAGAGAGTTCCAGACAAACCTTTTGCTTTACTTACTCGAATTCTTCGATTGTTAAGATAGGCTCCTCTACCAAAACTAGCGGTAAATTCATCTTGTTTTGGAACATCGATAATTAAAGCATGCAAAGTTTTACCTTTTTCTACATAAGCAATTGAAATAGCATAATAAGGAAATCCATGAATAAAGTTTGTTGTTCCATCCAGAGGGTCAATAACCCACATGGATTCAATATCTTTTCCTGAACCCTCAATTCTTCCAACTTCTTCGGATACATAAGTGTGTTTAGGATAAATTGATTTTAGTGAATCAATGATTATCGATTCAACTTTTCTGTCCAATTGAGTCACAAAATTTGAAGGCCCTTTCTCTTTAATTTCGAGTTGATCAAGTCTATAGGCATAACTCAATAGTTCCTTACAGCCTGCACGAGCAGCTTCTAAAGCAATATTTACTTTTGGTTCCATAATTAAATGCGCATCGTAACATATTGCACTCGATCCCCTGATAGAATATGTGAATGGTAGAGAATAAAGATGATTCAAAGGATTTATTCAGCTCAATAAAAGTTGTTTTAGTTGGTACAACTCATCCGGGAAATATTGGTGCATCTGCTAGAGCTATGAAAAATATGGGTTTACTCAATCTTGCTTTAGTAACCCCTAAAGAGTTTCCAAGTGATGCAGCAACTTTTCGGTCTAAAGCTGCTAAGGATGTTTTAGAAAATGCACAAGTTTTTGAAGACTTAAAAGATGCTATCGCTGATTGTGAATTGGTTATAGGTACAAGCGCTCGAGATAGGAAGGTTCCATGGCCCGTTTTAAATCCAAAAGAATCAGCGGAAGAGGTTGCAAAAAGTGTTCTGCATCATCAAATAGCCATTGTATTTGGAAGAGAGGATAGAGGTCTAACCAATGAAGAGCTGGGCCTTTGCAATCTACATGTACATATTCCCTCTGATCCAGAGTATTCTTCTTTAAATCTCTCACAAGCAGTTCAAATTCTGACATATGAAATAAGAGTTTGTTTATTAGAGCAACAGGAAAACCAAGATAATTGGGATGTTGAACTTGCAAACAATGAACAGACAGAACGATTAATCGCACACATGGACGAATTAATGCAAGAAGTTGAATTTTATGACATTGATAATCCAAGAAAACTCTTACTTAGAGTCAGAAGATTCTTTAAAAGAAGCAGAATTGATGTTATGGAAGCAAATATCTTTAGAGGATTATTTTCAACAATTCAAAAGAAGTTAAAGTGATGCTCTTGTATGTGTATTAGTAAAGTAATACACTTATTTCGAGAATTGCATCATGCAGTGGACAAACGATCAACCGATATACCAACAAGTTAGAGACCATGTCGTCTCATTAATAATCGATGGTGTTCTGAAGTCAGGTGATCCCATACCTTCAGTTCGGCAAATGGCAGTTGAAGGTGGGGTGAATCCGCTTACTGTATCAAAAGCTTATCAAGAACTTGTTGATCTTCACATTGTCGAAAAAAGAAGAGGACTGGGTATGTTTATTACTGAAGATGCTAAAAAAGAATTGCTAAAACTAGAGAAATCTAAGTTTTTAGAAAACGAATGGCCAAATACATTAAAAAAAGCATCAAGCTTGGGTATAGATCTTAGCAAACTTATTAACCAGAATTAAGATGAGTGAAATTATTATTAAAGCTGAATCTATCAAAAAGAACTATGATGCTAGCTATGCTCTTGATGGTATTGATATCGAGGTTTTATCTGGGCAAATATTAGGCCTTATTGGACCTAATGGAGCTGGTAAATCAACATTCTTACAATCTATACTTGGACTGATTCAGACTGAGGGGAATCTAGAAGTACTAGGGATGGATCCTAGAAAGGATCGGCATCAACTGCTCAAAGAGGTATGCTCAATTACAGATGTTGCTGTACTTCCAAAATGGATGACAGTTGATCAGGTTTTGCAATATGTTGATGGTGTTCATCCAAAATTTGATTTAAAAAAATGCCTATCAATACTTTCTAAAACAGACATAAAGAGAAGTTCTAAAATAAAAATTCTTTCTCGTGGTTTAGTAGTACAGCTTCATCTATCAATAGTCATGGCAATTGATGCGAAATTATTGGTTTTAGACGAACCCACTCTTGGACTAGATCTTGTATATCGAAAAGAATTTTATTCACAGCTCATCGAAGACTACTATGATGGAGATAGAACAATACTTATAAGCACACATCAGGTAGAGGAGATTGAAGGTGTTCTCTCTGATGCGTTATTTATGAACCAAGGACGGGTTGTTATGCATGATTCAATTGAATCAATTAATAAAAAGTTCCTGGAGTTACGCCCCAATATTGACACAATAGAAAAAGGGAGATCCTTAAAGCCTATCCATCAAAGAATAGAACTAGGTAGAGAAGTATTACTATTTGAAGATATAGATGAAGAAAAACTATCTGAATTAGGTGAAGTAAGACCACCTTTTATAGCTGATTTATTCATGGCAATAATGGATAAAACGAAAAGGGGAACTGAGTCATGACAACTATTTTCTTCGCAATGTTAAGAAGAGAGGTTCAGGAACATAAGGTGGCTTTTATATATGCCCCTTTTATAGTAACAATTGTTCTATGTTTTGTGATTGTTTCAGTCTATTTCGGAATTACTGATATACAAACGGCTGAATTCAACTTTTCGACAGAGATTTATGATGAAGATTATCAAGAGGCAATGTTACAAGCTTCTCCAGAAGCAAAAGCAAGAGTTATCAGGGCAGGATTGACAGTATTAGCACTTCCAGTACTAATCACCGTCGGCTTCGGACTTCTTGCTTATAATCTTTCAACTTTTGCCGATGAGCGTAAAGACCGCAGTTTAATATTTTGGAGATCTCTTCCAGTCTCTGACCTTACAACTGTAGTTTCAAAAATATTGTTTGTTATATTGGTGGTACCTTTAATGATACTTCCAAATATAATCCTATTACAGTTTGTAGCTGTGATGAGTGCTTCTATTTATTTTGTTTCAAATGATATTGTATCCTTTGGTTACCTATGGAATAGCTACATAATAACTGATTGGTTTAGAGTAATTTTCAGCCTCTGGGCTCAAGCATTATGGACCCTTCCCATCTTTACTTGGCTAATGTTAGCCGGAACTTATTCTAGGAAACCTGTTTTAGGAGCAGTAGTACCCCTCGTAGCAACTGTAGTTCTTGAAGGCATCATCTTTAAAACTAATTATATTTTGGAATTCATCGTTGAAAGAATCGGTTTTTGGTCCAGATCGGAAAGTTTTCCTAAGAAATATGAAGAGATTAGAGTTGTAGATGTACCTGACATTTATCTTCTTTTTTCTACTCCAGAGTTTTGGATAGGAATAATTGTTAGTGCATTATTAGTATTCGGGATTGTTTATACTCGCTCAACAAATAATGATTATACGGTAGAATAATAGTACAATTGACCTTGAAGCTTACCCTCCATACAATGCGATCTTTCGGCCCGTTCGTCTAGTGGTTAGGACATCTGGTTTTCATCCAGGCAACAGGAGTTCGATTCTCCTACGGGCTACCAACCTTCTTATTTATATTTAATCTAATGAGTTTTTTCGATTCAGTTATTTCAGGCTACTTGAGGTGTTTTGACTTTAAAGGAAGATCTTCCCGATCAGAATTTTGGTGGTTCTTTCTATTTTCTATAATGCTATGTCTTCTTGTATTAAATTTCACTGCTGAAAATTTAGAGAGTGAATTATCTTCACTCAATGAAGGAAATATCTTTCAGGTCTTTTTCAACTCTTCAATTGGTTATGCCATCCTGGGGACAGCTATCCCACAGATATCTTTATCAATCAGGAGATTTCATGATATCGGCAAGTCCGGTTGGTGGTATTTTGCTCTTCAAATAATACCAATTTTTCTTCCTCAAGCTTTAGCTTTCTTTTCAATTTTCACTCTCTTTGCATATATTTATTTTATGTGCGAAGCAGGAGGGCCCAAGAATGTCTATGGTCAGAACCCTTTAACTAAAGAAAACGAGAATTAATTTATAGGAGATAAAATCTCTTCTGCTATATTTACCCAGTACGTCGCTCCAATAGGTAAAATTTCATCATTAAAGTCATAACCCGGATTATGAAGCATGCAAGATCCTTCTTTATCTCCATTTCCGATCCAAATATAGCTACCTGGCTTCTCTTGAAGCATAAAGGCAAAATCTTCAGATCCCATACTTGGAGAAGGAGATGTATTGATCATGCTCTCATCAGAGATTTCATTCATCACTTTTAAAGAAGTTTCGACTTCATCAGCGCTGTTTATTGTTGGAGGATACCTATGCTGATATTCAAATTCGTATGTAGCGCCATAAGCAGAGCAAATTGATGACGTTAGATTTTCCATTTGTTTCTCTATGGAAGCTTGAACTTTAGTTGAGAAACATCTAACAGTTCCTTTAATCTCAATTTCATTTGGAATTACATTATATGCATCTCCTCCATGGAATTGAGTCACACTCAGAACAACTGGTTCCTGAGGATCTATATACCTACTGACAATAGATTGATAAGCATCAACAATTTTAGTACCAATTATGATCGGATCGATTGTTGTTTGAGGCATTGCTGCATGACCACCTTTACCTATAATTTTTAAGTTAAAGATATCAAAGGAAGCCATGAAAGGTCCAGACTTTACGGCAAACGAACCTACTGGCATACCTGGAATATTATGCATGCCAAAAACAGCCTCTACAGGATACTTCTCAAAAAGCCCATCTTCTACCATAACTTTCCCACCACCTTCATTCTCTTCAGCTGGTTGAAAAATAAAATTTATAGTTCCGTCAAAATTACCTTTTTCTGCTAAATATTTAGCCGCGCCCAGAAGCATCGTTGTATGTCCATCATGACCGCAGGCATGCATCTTTCCGGGTATTTTGGACTTGTGTTCAAAATCATTAGTTTCATGGATCAAAAGAGCATCCAGATCAGCTCTCAAACCAATAGATCTATTACCTTTGCCTTTTTTTAGAGTTCCTACAACCCCTGTACCAGCTATTCCTGTCTCAACTTCTATACCAAAACTCTCTAATTTATCAGCAACAATTTTTGCGGTTCTGTGTTCTTCAAACGCTATTTCTGGATGAGCATGTATATCTCTTCTCCAATTCTCCATCTCGGGCTGCAAGTCTTCTAATTCTTTAATTATTTTCATAAATTAACTCAATATTCATATATTCTTTAGCCTAACAAATAAGTAATATAATCTATTATTAATAAAAACAAAAAATTATGACCATCACTATGAAAGATATAAGAGAGGAAATAGATCTTCTCGACAAAGAACTGGTTTTACTCCTCGCTAGAAGACAAAAGTGTATTGAAATGGCTGCTTTAGTGAAAAATGATCAAAATTTGATAATTGATAAAGAAAGAATTGAAGATGTAATATCCAAAGTAACTAATTTTGGAGAATCTTGTGGACTAAGTTCTTCCATAGCAGAACCTTTATGGAGGAAATTGATAGACTTATCTATAGAACATGAATTTAGGGAATTAGAGTTAATCCAGAATTCAAACTAAAGCAATAATTTAGATCGCAAAAGCAATATGGAAAAAATACCTACTACATTTATAGGCGATACATACAGAGAGGACCTGAAAGAATTTGAGGAGCTTTTCAAAATAGTAGAATCTTTCATGGGATATCTACCAAATGCTCATTTAATTATGTCTGAAAGACCAGAGTTACTTAAGTCCTTTTCAGCTTTAGCAGGTGTGGTTTTTCAATCTGATGGTCTTGATGCAGGCACAAAACAATTAATTGCTTTAGCATCAAGCTTGTCAGCTGGGTGTAAATACTGTCAAGCACACACCTCACATGGCGCGGGAAGGGCTGGTATTGAAGAAACGAAAATTGCTGATATTCTTAACTACTCAGAAAGTGAGAAATTTAGCAACTCAGAAAAAGCTGTACTCGATTTAGCCTTTGCAGCAGGGAAGGTGCCGAATAACTCTAATCAAGAGCATTTTGATAACTTAAGTAAGTACTACTCTAAAAAGGAGATTGTTGATATTGTTTCTGTGATTTCTTTATTTGGATTTTTGAATAGATGGAATGATACTCTAGGTACAGCTTTAGAAGAGGTTCCTGAGAGTTTCGTAAATGATAAGCTTAAACCGTTAGGTTGGATATAGGAGAGAAAAGTGGAAATACCGTATGAAAAAACCATGGTTGAAATTTTTCGATGGAGAGTCGAAAGGTCTGGCGAGCAAATAGCTCATAAATTTGAAGATAAAGAAACAACTTTTAAGGAATTAGATAGTTTCTCTAACAGAGTTGCTCAAGGATTGATAAAAGAGGGTTGTAAACCTGATTCAAGAGTCGCTTACTTAGGTAAAAACTCTGACATTTTTTTTGAATTTATGTACGGAACATTCAAATCAAGAACCGTTACAGTTGGAGTTAATTGGAGACTAGCTCCTCCTGAAGTTGCCTTTATCCTGAATGATTCTCAAAGCGAAGTTCTATTTGTAGGGCCAGAGTTTTTTGGATTAATTGAGGAAATAAAAGATGAAATTCAGACGGTCAAGAAGATTATTACAGTGGGGGGAAATCATGATGAGTGGCAGGATTTCGCTAGTTGGAGAGATTCATTTGAGGATAAAGATCCAATGTTGGAGAGTGATGGCAATGATGATGTTATTCAGCTTTATACCTCAGGCACCACTGGACATCCTAAGGGAGTTCAATTAACAAATGATAATTTTAGTGCTTGTTTTATTGTCAATGAAGAAGCTATGTATAGAGACATAGAAGAGGGTGGTGTAAACCTTGTATGCATGCCTATTTTCCATGTAGCCGGCACTAATATGGGTATAGCTGGTATGGTCACTGGGGCTAAAAGTATCATTATCCCTGAGGTTGATCCAGGTTTGATTCTCAAGCTTATTGAACAAGAGAAGATACAACATACTATCTTTGTGCCGGCAGTAATACTCTTTTTAATTCAACATCCTGAATCAGCCCATACTGATTTTTCGTCTCTAGAAACTGTAATTTACGGTGCGTCCCCAATAACTGATGATACGCTTCTAAAAGCTATGGAATTAATGAAATGTAACTTCTGGCAAGTATATGGACTTACTGAGACCAATGGAGCAATAACCTTTTTATATCCAGAAGATCATGAAATCTCCAGAGGAAAGTTAAGATCTTGCGGTAAGGCTGCAAAGGGTGTCGGTTTGAGGGTTGTTGATTCTGATGACAATGATGTGCCAGTCGGTGAGGTAGGGGAAGTAATTATCAAATCTGACTTAAACATGAAAGGTTATTGGAATAGACCAGAAGCAACTGCTGAAGCTATAAAAGATGGTTGGTTTTATTCTGGAGATGTAGGTTATTTTGATGAAGAAGGTTTCTTATATATTCACGATAGGGTCAAAGATATGATTGTTTCCGGTGGAGAAAATATCTATCCAGCTGAAGTTGAAAACGCACTACTCAGTCATCCGCAAATTGCAGATGCAGCTGTTATTGGAATACCTGACGATAAATGGGGTGAAGCAACTAAAGCATTTATTGTTCAAACTGAAGGAGATCCTCTTGATGAGGCAGAAGTAATTTCATTTGTTAGAACTCAAATAGCTGGTTACAAATGCCCTAAAACGGTAGAGCATATTTCTGAATTGCCGAGAAATCCCTCTGGTAAAATTCTTAGAAAAGATTTGAGAGCTCCTTATTGGGAAGGCAAAGAAAGAAATGTTTCTTAGTTACACTTGAACTTTCAATTAGATCCTAGACTGAGCAAGATAGCTTCTCTGTAGGCTAGCTGTCTTGATTTAAGTTTTATTGATGAATTTTTCAAAGCATGCACAGGTCAGGTTAGGACATACCAGAATATACTTCCTTATCCTGATGACCAATATAAACTTCAGATTGACAAGTTGAGAAAGCTTGTTGATTATTATGTAGGGAGATAACTATGATTGACTTTAATCCAGATGCATTTGAACAAAAAAACCTACCATTTTTAGTGAATAGGTTGAGTCCAACAATAGGAGGTGAGATCCTTGGTATTGATTTATCCAAACCTATGCAGGAAGAGACAAAAGCCCTAATTTACGAGGCACTATTAGTTTATAAGGTTATTTTTTTTAGAGATCAGGACATCTCAACAGAACAGCATATAAACTTTTCTAAAAATTTTGGGGAATTAGAAATTCATCCTTTTGCTCCAAAAAAAGAAAATTTTCCAGAGGTATTGGTTATAACGCACAATGAAAAGAGCAGAGGTAGAGAGAATACCTGGCACTCTGATGTTACTTGGAGAATGGAACCGTCTTTAGGTTCAGTATTAAGAATGATAGAAAAGCCAGAACATGGAGGAGATACATTGTTTGCAGATATGTATGCAGCTTATGACAATCTTAGTGAAGAAGTTAAAGAAAAACTTGAAGGTGCTATAGCGATTCATGATTTTGCAAATTTTAGAGATAGGCTCATTAAAGAGGGTAAATCTGATGAGGAGATAGAAGCATTTAACAAGCAATATCCAATGCCAGAACATCCAGTAATAAGAACTCATCCGGATACAAAAAAGAAGGTCATCTACGTCAATGCGGCCTTTACACAATACATTAAAGATTGGGATCCTGAGGAATCTCAACAGATGTTAAATTTCTTATATTCCAGAGCTTCTGTGCCTGAGTACCAATGTCGATTTGCCTGGGAAGATAATTCAATAGCTTTTTGGGATAATCGAGCATGTCAACATTATGCAAATTCTGATTATTGGCCAAATGTCAGAAAGGTTGAAAGAGTAACTATCATTGGGGATCGGCCTTACTAGGATCCTTTAGTAAGATAAATTAATTATATAAATGAATAAAAGTGCAGTTATTGACTGGGCATTAATTATTGCAATTGGCATAGCATGGGGGTCATCCTTTCTTTTTATAAAGGTTTCTGCGCCAGAAGTAGGGCCCATAACCTTAGTTTTCTCAAGATTATTAATAGCCTCATTGATACTAAGTCCATTTTTTATCACTAGAGAGCATCTTAGAAAGATAAGAGAAAATTTTCCTTCTATTCTCCTTCTAGCTTGTATCAATGCATCTGTTCCTTTTTATCTTTTTTCTAGAGCAGCTATTGATTTGAATGCTGGCACTATGTCTGTTCTGAATGGTACAACCCCTTTATTTGCTTTCATTATTGCTAGCCTTTGGTTGAAATTGCGTTCTAATCTCACTCAATTACTCGGGATAATTATAGGCATGGTAGGTTTATTTATATTTGTTGGATATGAATCATTAGAATTTTCATTAATAGCACTATCGCTATGTCTCATGGCATCTTTCTTTTATGCATTCAGTTCAAATTATATATTCACAACTAAAGAAATAGATGCAACTTATTTAGCTTCTATGACTTTATTGGTAGCTACTTTTCTGGTTTTTCCTTTTACTTTTTTAGAAAGTGGATTACATTTCAATCATTCAAATGAAGTTCTTTTAAGTGTTTTTCTTTTGGGCTTTTTATGTACCGGCTTGGCTTACATGGGTTATGTTATTTTGATAAAGAGAGTAGGGCCGGTTAAAGCTTCGACAGTTGTGCTTATTGTCCCTGTATCTGGAATGTTGTGGGCCAATCTCTTTTTAGATGAGGCAATAACTTACACAATGCTAGTTGGGTGCCTTCTAATAATTACAGGTGTGGGCTTGATTAATTTTTTCAAGGACGACCTCAACTAGGAGATTTCCTGAGGAAAACTACGCTATGGTCTTCATAGTCCTTAGTACCAACATCTTCAAAGCCAAACGAATCATGGAAAGCTAAGGAAGGTTCATTTTTTGGCAGGGTATTAACTTCACAACATGTCGGTAAGTTTAACTCTTCGGCTATCTCAATAGTTTTTGAGTAAATCATGTGTCCCAATCCTTTACGTCGATGTTCCTCCTTAATTGCAATTCTATCAACGTACAGAAAAGGATATCCTTGAGAATTAAAAAATTCATAATTAAGAGATTCGTAACTTTGATTTTCTCTCATCAAGATGATAAATCCTGCTATTTCCTTGTCTCTTACAACAATTAAATGACAGCTCCAATCGATTAAACGTTTAAGTCTGTCGATATGATCAATATTACCAACTTCAGGGATATTAGCTTGATTGATAGCAAATATTTCCTCTAAATCAGTTGGGTTGTATGGATGATGGAGTATTTCTAGTTTGTACAATAATTAGCTCAGTTCTAGGCCTTCTAGATTTCCTTTAGATCTCCATTTTTCCATGAGAGCGAAGAACTCTATGGGACCGCCTCCGTAGGTATTATTTTGAGGGGTTTGATTTACTTTACCTTCATTATTGTAGTAGCCAGGAGTACAGTTCTCCTGAAAGTCAGCTGTCAGTCTAGCTTTTTCGATTATGGTATTAATCCAATTTTCCTCTGCTTCTTGAGAAGCTTCAATTCTGGTTACACCTTTATCTTTTGCAATTTTCAGAATGTGAGCTAAATGAATACTTTGCTCATCGAGAGAATATGTATAGGTAGCTGTGAAACCTGATTGGGCTGGTCCGAAAAAGAAAGAATTTGGAAAACCTCTACTGTGCATACCGTGAAAAGTAGCGAGACCATTTTCCCACTTCTTAGATACAGTCATTCCATCTATTCCATGTATCTGATAACCTGCTCTTCTACTATAGTCAGTTCCAACTTCAAATCCGGTAGCAAAAATTATGCAATCAACCTCATATTCTTTACCTTCGAATATTATGCCGTTTTCGGATATTTCTTCGAGACCTTTTCCATCAGTATCCACCAATTCAACATTGGGGTTATTGAAAGTGTTGAGATATTCGTCATGAAAGCAGGGACGCTTACAGAATTGATTGTAGTAGGGTTTCAGTGATTCGGCGGTTTCTTTATCTTCCACCACTGCATCGGCTCTAGCTCTAACCTTTTCCATTTTCTGAAAGTCAGCCATTTGCATAGCATTTCTTAAGTCCATAGCTTCTGTAACTTTTCCAGTCATATAAGATTTGAAGCCGACTTTATACATTTTTGAAGAAAAAATACCCGATAATGCAAATCCAACCATCTTTAATTTGGAAGGTGCTTGCTGTCTAAGATTGCCAAAAAGAAGTCTAAATGCCTCTGTCCATCCATCAGAAACTAAGTCTTCTTTGACCATTCCACCAGTGAGAAGAGTTTCAAAGTTTTTTCTCCTTTCATCATGCCATCCAGGTTTTTGTGTGGAAATCCATTCGGGGTCTGTTGGTTGATTATTTCTTACATCAATAGAAGACGGAGTTCTTTGAAATACATATAGTTTTTCAGCTGCTGCACCAAGATGAGGTACACATTGAACTGCAGTAGCCCCAGTTCCGATTATTGCTACTTTTTTATCTTTAAGCTCTGTTAGATCTCCATGCGAAGATCCTCCAGTATATTGATAGTCCCATCTACTAGTATGGAATGTATGTCCTTTATAGTCATTTATACCTTTAATGGCTGGGAGTTTAGGCCTGTTAAGAGGGCCATTTGAATGAACCACGAACCTGGCTTTTAATTCATCACCTTTGTTAGTCTTAATAATCCATCTTAATGATTCTTCATCCCAATTTGTTGAAATCACCTCGGTTTGTAAAAGCGCATTTTCATAAAGTTTGAACTTTTCACAAATAACTCTGCAATATTCTAGGGTTTCAGGTGCATTAGTATATTTCTGCCTTGGAACGAATCCTGTTTCTTCTAGTAATGGAAAGTAGATGTATGACTCGATATCACAAGAGGCGCCGGGATATCTGTTCCAATACCAAGTTCCGCCAAAGTCGCCACCTTTCTCTATGATTTTGAAATCATCTATGCCAGCTTCTCTTAGTCTCGCACCTGCTAGCATTCCTCCAAAACCACCACCAATAACAACGACCTCAATTTCATCTTTGATGGCCTCTCTTTCTATTGCATCATCAATGTAGGGATCTTCAACGAAGTAAGAAAATTCTCCAGAAACTTCTTGATACTGCTCATTACCGTCTTGTCTAAGACGCTTATCTCTCTCTTCTCTGTACTTCTTCCTGAGATAATCAGGATCAAAATCAAAACTCTCTGTATTAATAGCCATTAAATCCCCCTTGATTAAATCTTAATGCAAATTTATGTCGAAATCATCCAAAAAAATGGTTAAAAAAATATATATATTTTTTTAATCTTAAAAGTCCTTGGGACTGTTAATTAGATTCATAAATTCAGACCTAGTTTCGGGATTATCCCTAAAAGCACCAAGCATTCTGCTAGTAATGGTGCTAGATTCAGTTTTATGAATACCCCTAGTGGTCATGCATTGGTGACTTGCATCAACAACTACTGCAACACCCTTCGGTTCTAGTACTTTTTGGATTGTATCCGCTATCTGTGCTGTCATTGTTTCTTGTGTCTGTAGGCGTTTGCCAAAAATTTCAATAACTCTCGCAAGTTTACTTATTCCAACAACACGATTATTTGGTATGTAACCAACATGAGCTACGCCAATGATGGGAACGATGTGGTGTTCACAGTGTGACTCAACTCTTATATTTCTGACAATAACCGCATCATCATAACCTTGAACTTCCTCAAAAGTTTTTTGCAATACCTCTTCAGGATCCATATCGTAGCCTTCAAAGAATTCTTCGTATGCTTTTACAACTCTCTTGGGAGTTTCAATGAGACCCTCTCTGTCAGGATCATCTCCAGTCCAACATATCAGGGTTCTAACGGCTTCTTCAGCTTCTTCTCTGCTAGGTTTTATAACTGTAGTTGCCTGCTCAATTTTATTTTGTATACTCATAATTTAGGTATTTTCGTTGTTTAGTAAGGCGGGAATAGTCAACATAGTACCTAAAAGTAGAGATTTTGCATAATTTAGTGCGCATAAATTTTCTATATAGAAAGAATAAGGGGACAAATATGAGTAAATTTTCAACACCAAACTTTTCTGTAGATCTTAGCGGTCAAGTTGCTTTAGTCACTGGAGCTTCCTCAGGCTTAGGATATCGTTTTTCTAAAGTTTTAGCGGGCTGTGGAGCAAAGGTAGCTCTAGCTGCAAGAAGAGTTGAGAAATTAGAAGCACTAGAGAGAGAAATAAGAAATGCAGGTGGAGAATGCGCTGTAGTTCCTTTGGATGTAATGGATCGTGACAGTATCCGTAACTGTATAGATATAGTTGAGAATCAACTTGGCTTGATTAATACGCTTATAAACAATGCCGGTATGGTTGATGCTCAATGGGCGATCAAACAGGATGAAGCTTTGATTGATGGAGTCATAGATACAAATTTAGTGGGCCCTTATCTCCTATCAAATGAAGTTGCAAGAAGACTTATAAAAAGTGAAAAACCAGGCAGGATGGTAAATATCTCCTCTATGGCGGCTTTTAATACCGGTCCTAATTCTGCAGCCGTTCTTTATTCAACTACAAAGTCGGCTATTGTCAGAATGACCGAATCTTTAGCTGTTGAGTGGGCTAAACATCATATAAATGTTAACGCCATAGCCCCAGGTATATTTCATTCAGAGATGGCTGATAAAATGTTGGAAAGAATAGGAGATGTCAGTAAGGGTCTCCCCAGAAAAAGGATATGTGTTCCTGAGCAAATGGACTCTACATTATTGTTCTTAGTATCTCCATCATCTGAGTGCGTTACGGGAACTTGCATAAAAATTGATGATGGACAGACTGCTCGTTAAAAATTGCCATGGAGAATCTCTACTTAAGATATAGAGAAGGCTTTCCGAAAGATTTGAGCACTCCTTGTATCGAGCTCAAGGACGGTTCAATTATTTCTTATAAAGAGTTAGAAGATCAGTCTTCCCAATATGCAAACGGATTTTCAAATTTAGGTTTAAAACCTGGCGATAGAGTATCAGTACAAGTTAATAAATCACCTGAGGTTCTATATATATATCTTGCATGTTTGCGTTCTAACATAATCTTCCATCCCCTTAACACTGCCTACAAAGATCATGAGCTTTCCTTCCTATTAGAGGACGCTGATCCCACTTTATTCATTTGCGAAAAAGAGGTCTATGAAAAAATTGATTCTCTCAATCTAAAGCATCCACCTAGTCACATTTTTAATATTCAAATTCAACATAAAGATTCTATACAAGCGATAAAATTAGCAGGCATTCACGAAGTTGTAGATTGTTCGGAAGAGGATACAGCTGCTTTACTTTATTCTTCTGGAACAACTGGAAGGCCTAAAGGCATTATGTTGACTCACGGAAATATAGGTACAAATGCCATGTCGCTGAAAGAAGCTTGGGAATTTACAGCAAATGATTGCTTACTTCATGCTCTTCCCATTTATCATGTACATGGTTTGTTTGTTGCTCTTGGTTGTGTATTTCTATCAGGTTCTAAGATGTTATGGTTAGATAACTTTGAAGTGAATGAGGTTTTAAATCAATTGCCTAAGTGCACGGTAATGATGGGTGTTCCAACTTACTACACTAGATTAATTAATAATAAAGGTCTTACTTCAAAAGTAACCCAAAATTTGAGGATCTTTATTTCAGGTTCTGCTCCACTTTTAGAAGAAACATTTATGGACTTTTACTCTATAACTGGCCATAAAATTCTTGAAAGATATGGAATGACTGAAACAAACATTATTAGCTCTAATCCTATAAGCGGTAAAAGAAAATCTGGAACTGTTGGATTACCTCTTGAAGGGCAGCAGGTTAGAATAATTAATAATGACGGTGAACCAGTTGGAGCGGACGAAATTGGAAATATTCAAGTAAAAGGGCCAAATGTATTTAAAGGTTATTGGAAACTTGCTCAAAAATCTAAGGAAGATTTTAGTTTAGATAATTATTTCAATACTGGAGATCAAGGTTATTTTGATGAAGATGGGTATTTAATTATTGTTGGAAGAAATAAAGATATGATTATTAGCGGAGGATTGAATGTTTATCCCAAAGAGATTGAATCATTTATTGATAAGATAGAAGGAGTTTATGAGTCTGCAGTTATCGGTCTAGAAGATGCTGATTTTGGTGAGCGTGTCGTTGCAGTGATTGTTAAGGATGAAAACTCAAAAGTGATAGAAGAAAATATCATTAGTGATATGAAACTACAGATGGCAGGATACAAGGTCCCAAAACAAATTTTCTTTAGCAACGAACTGCCAAGAAATGCCATGGGAAAAGTTCAAAAAAATTTTTTAAGAGATAAATATAATCAGGGAAAGACATGAATAAAAGTGATAAAAAACAGAGAAATTCTCTAATAAAACAGCTTGAAAAAAAGGGCATTAATCCCTTAACACAATCTTTAGACTCAACTGAATATAATCAAATAATAAAATCTATTTTAGATCATATGAACAATGTGGGAGGGTACTCTTCCGATCAAGTCAGAGAGGATATCGAATCCATAATAAATTTAAAATCTGTGAATGACAGATTTTATGAAGTTAATAGAGTCCAGAGCAATAGCAAAAAAAATATCATCGTTATACCTATTTTATTCACTATCCTATTATTATTTTTTATCTTGGTTTTATTGAATAATGCTCAAAACGAATTTACTTATGGCCTAGGCTTTTTGACATTTTTATTTGGAGGTTTAGGGCTTGCCTTCCGTCAAGATTATAAGAAAAATGAAGAGACCCTTGATCACTTAATACATGAGTTTATGAATGCAAATGAAAAAGCGGAAGAGGTCAAAGCGAGATTAGGAATAAAGGAAGTTTATAAATCTGATTAATGTCTTTTTAAAGAACCTAGAAAATCAAAAAATCTTTCGTGTATACTTCACTTCCTGTTAAACAGAGATTCGTCAAGCGAGATTGGTATAGTGGTATTACGCAACCTTGCCAAGGTTGAGAGACGAGTTCAATTCTCGTATCTCGCTCCATTATTTTTAGTTTTTATCAATTATCTAAAAGGCATATACGCTTAATAAATTGCAAGACCTTCAAAAGAAGTACCTTAATACATTTGCTGTGAGTTCTGCAGGCGGTGCAGCTTCAGAGGCCTTCTTATCAATGTTTCTGCTTTATTTTTATAATCAAGTTTTAGGTTTAGATCCTTTTTTATGTGGCTTAGGGATAGCTCTATCATTATTTGTAGATGCTTTTACAGACCCCATGATTGGAGGAATATCTGATAGAAGTGCTACTCGTTTTGGTAGAAGAATCCCTTATATGGCATTTGGGTTATTTGGTTTTGCTCTAGGTATATTCCTTCTCTTTAATGTCCGGCTGGGAAGCAGTCAATTTGCTTTGTTTTCTCAACTTTTACTATTCATAATCATAACTAGAATTAGCAGTACTATGTTTTTTATTCCAAGAGCATCTTTAGGAATAGAAATGATAAAGGGCTATGAGCAAAGAAATTTACTTCATGCCAGAGATAATAACTTTGGCATTTTAGGTACTGTCATATTTTACTCCTCCATTGCTACTATATTTGGAGACAATTGGAATCAAGAGAATGGTTATAAAGCCGTATCTTTGATCGTCATCACTCTTTTTTTGGTAACAAGCCTATATTCCGTTTTTAGATTACGAAATATCGAATCTCAGTTTGAAAAGACTACATTAAATGACGAAACAAGAAATATAGGGGTTATAAAAGGACTCATTTCCCTTTGGAAAAATGATTCTTGGCGTAATTTAATTATCGGTACATCTTTATTCGGAATAGTAGGATCTTTATCAAGTGTCTTTAGTATTTATATGATTAATTTCTTTTGGTTGTGGAAACCGGACGTGTTTACTTTAATTTTAGCTTTGACTATTCCTGGGGCATTCATAGCTGCATTAAGCGCAAACAAACTCCTAAAAAATAAGGATAAGAAGAGAACGGTCCTTGTGCTTACTTGTATCATGATAACAATAGGACCTTCCTTGACCATCTTAAGAATAATCGATATTGAATTTGGAACCAATATACTTCCAGAAGCAGGACTTGCCTTACCACTGCTTGGTTTACTTTTTTATCTATATGCCACGCATTCAGCCTTCATGGCAGGTGTGCGGGTAATAAATGGTATTGTTTTTAGTTCTATGTTTTCAGATGTAGTAGAGGATCATCAAAAAAATACTCATGCTAGATCCGAGGGATTAATCATTTCTGTTAATGGTCTGTCAGGTAAAATTCTTGGAGGAGTCGGTATTTTACTATCAGGAGTACTCCTATCATTGGCTGGCTTTGGAGAGGAGACCTCTATTGAAGATAAGAGAGAAGCAGTAACCTCTCTTGCAATCTTTTCAACTTCTTTACTCTTTGTTATCGCTCCTATTTCTTTGTTCTTTATTTCAAAATATAGAATTAATAAATCTATCCATGAAGATAACCTTCAAGACCTTGGCTATGAAACCGGGAATGTAAAATTATGATATTAGATTCAAAAAAATTTTTATTCTGGTCTATTAAGAACTGTTGAGCTAATTGATTTTTTAGATCGTAACTTTTAGGCTGTATATGCATGGATATCTTAATTGTCATTTTATTAATAATCGTAATTGGTTTAATCTTTTTTAACACTTTTAAAAATAGTAATGACACTAATCAGTCTGATGACTTTCTCAAAGGAATAGACCACTCAATAGAAACCCAGAGAACCACGATTGGTGAACTCTCTAAAGATATTCAGTCTTTCAATGAACCACTTAGTAAATTAAATCGTTATTTATCTGGTGGAACCTTAGCGGGAAAATTTGGAGAATGGTCTTTAGAATCAATCATCAAAGATATTTTCCATTCTAATCAGTATGAGAGTAATGCTGAGGTCATTCCTGGTAGTGGAAAACGCGTTGAATTTATCATAAAGCTACCTGAAGGCCTTGTTCTCCCTATAGACGCCAAATTCCCCTCAGCTCTATTTGATAACTTTCTCAATGCTAGCGATTCAGGTGATGAGAAACAAGTTAAAAAAACCAGAGATGATATTCGAAGACATGTACTTAAAGATGCTTCAGATATAAAAGAAAAGTATGTTCAATCGGGTATTACTGTTGATCTTGGTGTTATGTATATTCCCAGCGAGAGTCTAATGCAAACCATAGATTCTTTGGATAATATAAGGGAGATAATTTTTCGAGATTACAGAGTCCTTGTAATGGGACCTAATTCTCTTGCGGCTTATCTTATAAGTGTGCATATGGGTTTTAGAACCTTAGCCCTTAATGAGAGAGCTGGAGAAATCATGAATGAGTTTGGAAAACTGAAAAAAGAATTTGAAAAGTTTAGCGGTTCTACCGAAGATCTTATGAAGAAAGTCGATGCGTTGCAGAAATCTGTAAATGAATATTCAACACGTGAAAGGCAAATGGAAAGGGCAATCGACAGTATGGATAAATTAGATTCATAGGGTCAATATGTCATTTGATAAAGTTCAGGATGAAATAATAGATTTGCTTTCAGATGACTCTGAACAACAATTTATTTTTTTAACAGGTGCCGCTGGAACTGGAAAAACAACTCTTCTTGAAAGAGTAAAAAATCAATTGTCATTAAAAAAAATGGTTGTAGCTCCTACTGGGATTGCTGCTTTAAACATAGGTGGTACAACAATTAATTCCGCCTTTAGGATTGGTTTTGAGACTATTCCTTTGATTACAAAATCTAAAGATCCTAGATTTGGGAAACTACTCAGGAATTTAGAATTATTGATAATTGATGAAGTTTCTATGGTTCGAGCACCAATGCTTGATGCGATATCTCAATCTCTTCAGATACATAGAAACTCTGAAGAGCCGTTTGGTGGCATTCATGTGCTGGCTTGCGGTGACCTATTTCAACTACCACCCATAATTAAAGAGAGTGAAGAGAGGATAATTTATGAGAAGTATAATTCTATTTATTTCTTTGATGCGCATTCATATAAAGACATGAAAAAAATAAGTTATTTTGAACTTACGGAATCTTTTAGACAGGAAGAAGATCAAAGGTTTTGTGAACTTTTAAATAATATCCGAATTGGAAAAGATCTAGATGTAACTATCGATCAAATTAATTCAAATTGTTTTGATCCAACGCTCGAGTCAGAATTTTTCATGACACTCACCTCGAGAAAAAAAAGAGCAGAAGAATTAAATGAATATAAATTAGGTCATATTGAAGGAGAAGAGGAAATTATAAAATCTAAAGAAACTGGAGAGCTAAATGAAAATGATTTACCTGCCCCAAGAGAGCTCAAGATAAAAGTTGGTGCAAATGTAATGTTCATAAAAAACGATCCTGAAGGCCGATGGGTAAATGGAACCCTTGGGACAATATCTGAATGCCTGGATAAGAAGAAAAAATATATCAAAGTAAAAATAAATAAAAAAACACACAAAGTAGAACGTGAAGCTTGGAACAAAGTTAGATTTACTTACGATGAGGATTCTGATGAGGTTTTAGAGGAAGTCATCTCATCATTTAAACAATTTCCTATCAAATTAGGATGGGCAGTTACTATTCATAAGTCTCAGGGCTTAACCCTTGAAAGCTGTTCTGTAGATTTAGGTGCTGGAGCCTTTGCAACGGGACAAGCCTATGTTGCCCTGAGTCGCTGTAAGAATCTAAGTTCTTTGCATCTGCAACGAGAGCTAAAAGTTTCCGATGCGCTAGTGGATCCTGATATTATTGATTTTCATCAAAAATTTATAAGTAACTAGTATGATAAAAATAATTTTTTCGATACTCACCCTTTATGTCTTTTCTGCCTTAACTCTTGCAGATGAAGACTTAGAAAATGAAGCGGTTAAATTGCTTCAAGCATACCTAAAAGTAGATACCATTAGCCCTCCGGGTAATGAATCAAGAGCAGTAGATTTCTTGGCAAAAATATTCGATGAAGAAGGTATTGAATATGATTCTGCAGAAAGTGCCCCTACAAGAGGAAATATCTGGGCGCGAATAAAGGGAGGTGATAAACCAGCTCTTATCCTTTTACATCATTCTGATGTTGTACCAGCAAATGAAGAATATTGGGATTTTGATCCTCTATCTGGTGAGATAGTAGATGGTTACATACAGGGTAGAGGCGCTTTAGACATGAAGGGATTAGGCATCTCGCACTTAGCCAACTTTCTTAAACTGCACAGATCAAACAAGTCTCTCAATAGGGATATAATTTATATAGCAGCAGCTGATGAAGAATCTGGTGGAAAGTATGGAATGGGATGGCTTGTTGAGAATAGACCAGAAGCTTTTGAAGGTGCTGAATTATTATTGAATGAAGGCGGTAGTGGCTTTAGATCAAAAGATGGGATTGGATTTAGCATCGAGGTAACTCAGAAGATTCCTGTCTGGCTAAGACTTAATTCTGTAGATCAGCCTGGTCACGGCTCTTCACCAAGGACAACAAGTTCAGTTTCAAGAATAGTAGAAGCTTTGAATATCATATGGAATAGTCCTTTTGATCCTAGAATCATACCGGAAGTTGATAGAGTATTTTCAGATAGATCTGATGGATTAGAAGAACCTTTTAAAAGCAAATATAAGGATATTAAGAATATGATCCAGGATCCAATCTTTATGAAGGAGCTGCAAGAATTTTCGCCTTCTTCTCATGCATTAACTAGAAATACTTGCTCGCTTACAAGAATGAATGGAGGTGTAAAAATAAATGTAGTTCCTCCCACGGCATGGGCGGAAATAGATTGCAGAATATTGCCGGATAATAAACCTGAAGAATTTATACAACAGATAGAGGATCTTATAAAAGATACTGGAGTTGAGGTTGAACCTCTTATGTTAGGTTTTCCAGGCTCATCGCCTACCAACTCCGAGCTTTATCTAGCAATTGAGGACTTTATAAGTACGAATTACCCTGGTTCAAAACTCTCACCATCTGTAAGCACAGGATTTACAGATAGTAGATTTTCTAGAGGTATAGGCATAGCCAGCTATGGATTTAATACTTATATTTACGAAGGAAATGAAAGTTCAGGCATACATGGTAATAATGAGCGTATACACGAGGATCGTTATAGGCAAAGCGTAAGTGATTTAAGTCTTATCCTTGAAAAGGTTGTATACGACTAGACTGGATCAATAGGAGTAGGGCATGGAACTTGTTTTTGTATAAGTTCAGCTGCACTTAAACACAGATCCTCTCTATATAATTCTGAATAAATCTGAATACCTGTAGGTAGACCATTATCCACTCCCATTGGCAATGCAACGGAAGGAATTCCTAAGCAGTTTCCTGGAGCAATAAAAATAAAACTCTGTCTTAATGCTTCGTCTCCTTTATCAGGATCTAGGTCGGTATCAATTGGCCATTGTAAATTAGACCAAGTAGGCCCAATACAGACAGTATATTTTGTTAAGAAAGCTGACCATAATCTTCTTAATCTTCTTCTTTCAAGTAAGGCTTGATCAAGTGTCATCTCCAATAAATTAGCCTCATTGGTTCTTTTTAGATATGCAACTGTTTCCGGTTTAAATATTTCTTCTGGTAGCACTTCTATCAAACCTTGATTTAAGATAGTTCCCCAAATTTCATGCACTCTCTCTACTTCAGGTGCCTCCACTTCATCAACTTGCCAACCTTCCGATATCAAAACTTCACCGGCTTTATCTATTTCTCTTAGTGTAGATTCTGGTAATTCGATATCACTTACCTTTTTAACTAAGGCTGCTTTTGGCTGGATTGGAAAATCACCAATTAACGGACTATTGATTGATTGAGGATCATCTATATGTCTACCTGACATAACCGATAATCCCATTCTCAAATCCTCTACAGACCTAGCCATAGGTCCATCACTTAAAAAAGCACCGGATATACCCATATCCTCAAAAGGGGCTATGGTTCTGACAAATGGGATTCTGCCTATCGAAGGTTTTATAGATGTGATGCCACAACAATAGGCTGGGTTTCTCAATGAACCGCCGATATCATTTCCTATTCCAAAAGGACTCATCCCTGAAGCAATAGCAGCACCCTCACCGCCACTTGAACCTCCTGGTGTTATTTCCTTATTCCAAGGGTTAAAGGTCCTACCTCTAAGCGGATTATCTGTATCTAAGCGCATGCCCATTTCAGGCATATTCGTCCTGCCAATTGGAATTGCTCCGGCATTTAACATTCTATCCACCAAAGGAGCATTTCTAGGAGGCATAGATTCAGCCAGAAGAGGAAGACCATTCGTAGTTGGAGTTCCAACAAAATCTATATTTTCTTTTATGGTAATGGGAACACCATGAAAAGGCTTGTCCTCGATATCGGTATTAGAACTATCGGCTTTTGCGGCCATCTCGAGTGCTGATTCTTCAAGTGTTACTGTTATGGCATTAATTTCTGGATTAACTTCTTTAATTCTATCTAAGTGAGCTTCAACCACTTCCTTGCTGGAAACTTCTTTTCTTTTGATAAGGTGCGCAAGTTCTCCCGCACTTTTTTGGGTAAGTTCATTCACATTTAATTCCTAAAGAATATTTATTTTTTCAGCTACAACCCTTTCTAGGTATGGTGAAGGTTTAAATTCAGGACCCAACTCTTTTTCAGCTTTTTGTAACCAATCAAGCACTTTGTCGTAACCTACTAGGTTGCCATAAAACATAGGGCCTCCTTCATACACGGGCCATCCGTAACCATTAGTCCATACAATATCTATATCACTTGCTCTGATGGCCATGCCCTCTTCTAAGATTTTGAATCCTTCATTGATCATTGGATACAGACATCTTTGAAGAATTTCTTCTTTTGAAACCTCTCTCATTTGGATTTGTCTATCTTCTCCAAATTTTTTGATTAGTGCTTCTACTTCTGGATCTGGTGATTTATTTCTATTTTCGTCATAGACATAAAAACCCTTTCCTGATTTTTGGCCTAATCTTCCTGCTTCGCATAAAACATCTCTTAGAGTTTCTCCATTAGAAGTTTCTTTATTCCAGCCTATATCTAGACCAGCCAGATCAGACATAGCAAAAGGACCCATGGGAAAACCAAATTCAAATAAAGCATCATCTATATCCCAGGGAAGGGCGCCTTCTAGTATCAATTTATTGGCCTCTCTCTGTCTTTGAGCAAGGATCCTATTTCCAACAAACCCAGGACATACACCTACCACAGCAGCAATCTTTTGAATCTTTTTAGCTATTGCTAGCGAACTCGCTACAACTGATTTAGATGTTTTATCACCTCTAACAATTTCTAAGAGTTTCATAACATTAGCTGGACTGAAGAAATGAAGCCCTATTACATCTTCAGGTCTACTAGTTTCGGCAGCAATTTCATTCACATCTAATGCAGAAGTGTTTGAAGCCAAGATAGCACCATCTTTACATATACCATCTAATTGTTTGAATATGTCTTTTTTTAGATCCATATTTTCAAATACAGCTTCAATAATAAGATCTTGCGAATCAAGAGCATCTAGAGAAGTTTGACCATTTATGAGAGCCATTCTTTCTTCGACTTGTTCATTCGAGATGCGACCTTTTGCAGCTGTGTTCTCATAATTTTTTCTGATAATGCCTAAGCCTTTATCTAATCTTTCCTGACTCTGCTCGATAATTGTTACTGGGATACCAACATTGGCAAAATTCATTGAGATGCCACCACCCATAGTTCCTGCGCCTATCACACCTACTGAATTGATTTCTTTTAAAGGAGTCTCTTTTTCAATATCAGGAATTTTTGTAACTTGCCTTTGAGCAAAGAATATATATCTCTGAGCTGCAGATTGAGAACCTGTCATGAGTTTCATGAATAAATCTTGTTCAACTTTAATGCCTTCTTCGAAGGGAAGATTAACTGCAGCCTCTACACATTGGATGTTGTATTCAGGAGCTAAAAATCCTCTAGTTTTTCTTAAAATTGATTTTCTAAATTCAGAAAAAAGTTCATCATTTCCCTTATCTAATTTAATTTTTTCATCTGCATCTCTAACCTTCACTAATGGTCTACCTTCAGAAACTATCTTATTAGCAAAAGAAATAGCATCATTTTCTAACTGTGCTTCATTGGCAAGTTCATCAACTAAGCCCATATCGAGACATTCATTGGCAGGGACATGCTCTCCACTAGTCATCATTACAAGAGCTTTTTGGGCACCTACAATTCTAGGTAGTCTTTGTGTGCCCCCTGCGCCTGGAAGTAAACCTAGATTAACTTCTGGAAGACCGCATTTTGCTGAAGGAACAGCTATTCTGTAATGACAAGTAAGAGCAACTTCTAAGCCGCCACCCAAGGCAGTTCCATGTATGGCAGCTATTACAGGTTTAGTTGAGTTTTCTATCATATCTTGAACTTCATAAAGTGAAGGCCCTTTAGGGGCTTGACCAAACTCAGTAATATCCGCTCCAGCTATGAAAGTTCTTCCATCGCATATAATGACAATTGATTTTACGGAGTCATCTTTTAGAGCATCGCTTATACCATTATTCAAGCCTTCTCTTACATTTGCCGATAAGGCATTTACTGGAGGTGAGTTCAAAGTTAAAACTGCTACTTCATCTTTAACTTCTAAAGTAGTCACTTCATTTATAGTTGGCATATTTAGTTCCCCTTAATCTTTTGAATTGATTCGCTATGCTATCGCAAAATATCATTAAAAAAAATATTATTTATATATGCCCTTTATCACTGTAATATTCCTCGTACTTTCATAGATACATAAGTACGATAGATAAGGAAATAAATGTCAAAAAGAATTACACATGGTAGTCTGAAGGTATCACAAGAACTTGATAATTTTTTAACAGACGAACTTCTTCCAGGTTTGGATATTAACCCCGATGCTTTTTGGGGATCTTTTGAGCGAGTTCTTGATGAGTTTGGTCCTCGCAATAAGGAACTCTTAGCAAAAAGGACTGAGATTCAAAAAACAATCGATAATTGGCACATTTCAAAAAAAGGCTCTCCACATAATCATGATGAATATGTAAATTTCCTAAAAGAAATAGGTTATTTATTGGAAGAAGGAGATGATTTTGAAATAACCACTCAAAATGTAGATGAAGAAATCGCACTCGTTGCTGGTGCTCAATTAGTCGTACCTATTATGAATGCAAGGTTTTCTTTAAATGCTACTAATGCAAGATGGGGTAGTCTCTATGATGCTCTTTATGGAACAGATATGATTTCGGAAGAGGAAGGTGCTGAAAAATCAGGACCTTATAATCCTGTTAGAGGAAATAAAGTCATAGAATTTTCAAAAAATTTCTTAGATGAGTCTGTACCATTATCTTCAGGAAAATACGCTGATGTAACAGGCTTTAAGATAAATAAGGGAAGTCTTGAGATAAGTACCAGCGATCAATCTTTTACTGAATTAAAGGATGAATCTCAGTTTATAGGTTTTACAGGAGACTCTGATAATCCTAGTAGTATTTTATTTAAAAACAATAACTTACACATAGAAATTGAAATCGACTCTGAAGACTCTATAGGCAAAGATGATCCTGCAAACATAAAGGATATTTGTGTTGAATCGGCTGTAACTGCCATACAAGATCTTGAAGATTCTGTTGCGGCTGTAGATGCGGAAGATAAATCCTTAGGTTATCGGAACTGGTTGGGTTTAATGAAAGGAGATCTCAAAGAAACATTTTTTAAGGGCGGAGAAGAGATGACAAGGACTCTGAATGAGGATAGAAATTATTCAGACAAAAATGGTCAAGAAATTACTCTTCCCGGAAGAAGTGTTCTTTTGGTGAGAAATGTCGGTCATTTAATGACAAATCCTGCAATCCTCGATGGAAACAATAATGAGGTCCCCGAAGGAATTATGGATGCCATGTTTACTATCTGTATAGGCAAGCATGATCTTTTAAAGGAAGGAAAACAATCAAATTCAAGAACTGGAAGTATTTATATAGTAAAACCAAAAATGCACGGACCTGAAGAAGTTAAGTTTACGTGTGATTTGTTTGCAAAAGTAGAACAGGAATTGGGCTTAGATCCTCTAACCGTAAAAATTGGCATTATGGACGAGGAAAGACGAACCACTGTTAACCTTAAAGAATGCATCAGAGTGGCAAGTGACAGAGTTATATTTATAAATACAGGTTTCTTAGACAGAACGGGTGACGAAATTCATACCAGCATGGAAGCTGGGCCTGTAGTACCAAAAGCAGAGATGAAGCAGCAATCTTGGATTGCTGCTTATGAGGATTGGAATGTTGATATTGGTCTTGAGACTGGGTTCAAAGGTAAGGCGCAAATAGGTAAAGGAATGTGGGCAATGCCTGATGAGATGTTAGGAATGTATGAAAATAAATCTACGCATCCTGAAGCTGGTGCAAATTGTGCGTGGGTTCCATCTCCCACTGCCGCAACTTTGCATGCTATTCATTATCACAAAGTTTCCGTTTCAGAACGTCAAGAGGAATTAGCATCCAGACCAAGGGCTGATTTAAAAGATATTCTTTCTATTCCATTGCTGGAAAATCCTGAAAGCTTAACACCTGAAGTGATACAAACTGAACTTGATAATAATTGCCAAGGCATACTTGGTTATGTTGTCAGGTGGGTAGATTTAGGGGTAGGTTGCTCCAAGGTCCCTGATATAAATAATGTTGGTTTGATGGAAGATAGAGCCACGTGCAGAATTTCGAGTCAACATATAGCAAATTGGATACATCACAATCTTATTACAGAAAACCAAGTTGAAGAGACGATGAAAAAAATGGCACTTGTAGTTGATCAGCAAAACGCTGGGGACCCTGAATATATTGCAATGGGCCCTAACTTTAATGGGATATCTTTTTCTGCTGCACTAGATTTAGCTGTGAAAGGACGAACTCAACCGAGTGGCTATACAGAGCCAATTCTTCACTCCAAAAGATTACAAGTTAAATCATAATAACTCTAAATTTGACCTTTAAGGCCTGTTCTTTAGACTAAGAGTCAACTATGAAAGGATACTGGATAACATTATGTCACGTTACAGACAGCGAAACTTACGGGGAATACATAAAACTTGCAGGACCAGCTATACAAAAATATGGAGGTAAATTTTTAGCTAGAGGTGGGGAGCAAGTAAAATACGAAGGATCTTCGTATGATAGAACAGTAGTTGTAGAATTTGATTCTCTTCAAAGTGCGAAAGATGCATATAATTCAGAGGAATATAAAAGGGCACTAAAGTATTCTTCAATTTCCTCCGAGAGACACTTAGTTATTGTTGAAGGTCTCTAAAGGTTGATGTGGAACTATCAAGTTTATTTTTAGTCTGTTTAGCTGCATTTTTTGCAGGAGGTCTAAATTCTCTGGCTGGCGGAGGCAGCTTCATAACACTTCCAGCACTACTGTATGTTGGTATATCTCCCGTCTTAGCCAATACCACCAGTGCAGCAGCGATATTGCCGGGGTATTTTGGATCTGTGGCAGGGTTCAAGAAAACTTTTGCAACCATCAGCCTGAATAAAATAATGCCTTTGATATTTTTAGTAACAATTTTTTCAGTCTGCGGGGCTTTCTTTTTAATAAATACATCCGATGAATTTTTTACAAAGGCCTTGCCTTTTTTAATTTTTATGGCAACTCTATTATTTATAATTAATCCACAAAATGTGCGAGAGAAATCTCAAAGCCCTAGAGGCGTATATCAAAAAATTGGCCTGTCTTTTGTAAGTACCTATGGTGGATATTTCAATGGAGGACTTGGTTTGGCGTTGTTATCTGTTCTTTCAATAGATAAAGACTTTTCTTTAAAACAGCTCTCAGCGATAAAGTCTTTATTATCATTATTTATAACTCTCGTTTCTGTAAGTGTATTTTTTTTAAATAATTTTATAGTTTGGTCATTTGTTTTTTATATGATGTTTTTCTCAATTTTAGGAGGGTTTATGGGAGCAAAACTCACTGAAATATTACCGAATCAATTATTGAGAATATTTATTATCTTAGTAGGAATTTCTTTAAGCATTTCTCTACTCATACTTAATTATTTATAAAAATATGGTTATTTACGGAATAGCTTTACTTGGTGTCTGTACATTACTTGGTTTATTTGCAGGCGAGTTACTTGGATCTTTATTCGGTATCGACGCTAATGTTGGTGGCATTGGGATAGCAATGTTTCTTTTAATGTGCGCTACAAGTTTCTTCAAAGGAAGATTCGAGATAGGAAACGTATCTGAAAAAGGAATTACTTTTTGGAGTATGATTTATATTCCGATAGTAGTTGCAATGGCAGCAAAACAAAATGTAGTTGGTGCAATTGATGGTGGATTTATGGCTCTAATGGCAGGTCTATTAGTTGTCGCAGTTTCTTTTATTTTCGTTCCAATAATTTCTAACTTTAAGAGAAAGTAGATGGAGATACTCAACGAAGTTCTTATAAGTAACAATCTTATTACTGCCTTTGTCTTTGTAGGATTGATTGTCTATTTATCTTATTTTTTCTCCAATCATTTCACTGGTGGTCGATTCCACGGATCCGCAATTGCAATTATCCTCGGCTTGATCTTTGCTTATTCAGCAGGATTATTTACAGATGGTCAAAAAGGAGTTGCAGATTTTGCAATACTGTCAGGGGTAGGTATTCTTGGTGGCTCCATGTTGCGTGATTTTGCTATCGTTGCCACAGCTTATGGAGCTAACTTCAATGACTTGAGATCTTCCGGCAAAGCAGGAGTATTTTCTTTATTATTTGGAGTAGTATTATCTTTTAGTTTTGGAGCGCTTGTAGCGATTTCTTTTGGATATGATGATCCAAGAAGCATTACAACCATAGGAGCAGGTACTGTGACATTTGTAGTAGGACCAATTACTGGTTCTGCAATTGGAGCTGAGAGCGAAGTAATTGCACTAAGTATTGCTGCTGGTTTAGTTAAATCAATTTTGGTGATGACTATTACCCCTTTAGTTGCAGGACGCATCGGTCTTAATAATCCAAAATCAGCAATGGTTTTCGGAGGATTAATGGGAACAAATAGCGGTGTGGCCGCTGGTTTGGCTGCAGTTGATCCTAAACTAGTTCCTTATGGAGCTATGACCGCTACTTTTTACACTGCAGTTGGTTGTTTACTTGTGCCTTCAGTTTTATTTTTCTTAATAAGCGCACTTTATTGAAATGCAGAAAATAGCTCTAATAATCATTTTTGCTTTTTTAGCCTCTTGTTCTTTATTACGAACAAATATTTCATCTATAGAAAGTGCTGATAATTTATTTCTTTGTTTTCCAGATACTGATATTGAATATTCTTCACTAGAATTAAATGAAAAACTTTCTGTACAAAAACAGATTTTCCAAGAGAAGCAAAGAAGGCAGCTACAATGCGATAACTATGAGAATTATGCAGGTGCAGAGAAGAGTTTAGACAAAATAAATGAAGAAGAGATGAGATCAAAATTAGGAAAATGTCCTAGAAGGGAGTTTTGTACCTATAAATAATGAAGTACTTAAGTTTAATTTTGATAATCTTGATTTCATCTTCCTTAAGGTCGGAGATGATAAATTTAGAATGTAAAACTCAAAGTCAAAATAGTGAAAGAATTAATACTTTTAGTTTGTTGCTGGGAACAGAGACAAAAAAAGCAGTTCAAATATTAAAGAAGGGACAATTGACAATGGACCTTTCAATTCAAGAAGAATATTTTGAAGTAGGTCAGTTTACAGACACATCTCAAACAGATTTGATAGTTGTTTTAAGAATTAACAAAACAACGCTTGAAATTGAATACGCAAAATATATGGAATTAGTAGAGCCAATATTATGCGTAAAGTTATAAAATAATAGTATGTTTAGTTATTGTGTTACTAAAGATAAAGATAATGAGAAAGTCTATCTCGTAAGTTATCACGAAGAAGAGATTGACGCTTATTGCAAAGAAAATGATCTAGAAGTCTTAAGTAAACCTAAGTATGTAGAGCCTGCCATGGTCTCTCATCATTTTCTATGGGTTGGAAAAGATCAAAAGCCACCGATTCTTGAAATTTCAAGACCTTACAAATATTAGTAAAATTCTTTTATTGAAATCATGAAAAAATTTCTTTTTTTGGCCCTCACCTTCCTTATATCTAAGAATATAATTGCTGATCTACCAGAAATGATAATTTCTAAAGAGGAAATATCTCCTGGTATAACTCTTGTTTTCGAGGCCGCTATAAAAGATGAAGTATATCCATCTGCAAAATTTGGTAACGAGGAAGACTCTGATATTCATATAGAAGTTTTGGCAAATTGGAATGAATCTGCACCTCCAGGAGCGCCTCTAGGTGGATTTGTAGCTTATCTTGATATTTCAGCAGAAATTACAAATCAGATTACTTCTGAAAAGAAATCTATAAAGCTACTTCCTCACTTAAATATGTCGGATAATTTGCATTATGCTCTAAATATAAAACTTCCGGGGAAAAGAGAAGATATTTATAAGGTAAAGTTCATAATTGCACCACCGATTGTTGAATTGGGATTGCACTTCGATTGGCGAAAGGAAGTAGGCGATTATTTATCTCAAACTTATTCTTTTGAGTACCCGAATTTAGATTTTACGGAAATTGCTAATTCAACTAGAAGATAACTAGTTTGTCTTGATTATTACTTTGCCTACGAGTTTCCTTTCAGATAAAAATTTAATAGCATCTTTTGCTTCTTTAAGATCAAATTCTTTGCATATATAAGGAGAAAAATGACCTTCCTCACAAATTTTTCTGATAGCATTATTATTCTCTATTCCTGCTTTGGGATCTTTACGACCATATTCACCAGCTCGAACTCCAATAACTGAAAAGCCTTTAATCAAAGCCATATTTATAGGAAGGTTAGGTATACGTCCACTTGCAAATCCAACAACTAAAAGTCTTCCACCCCAATTTATGCAGCGTATTGAGTGATCAAACACATCACCACCAACTGGGTCATAGATAACATCTGCACCTTTACCATTAGTAATGTCTTTCACCTCATCGCGAAAATCTACAATATTATCTTTATGTGTTAGGAGGGTATGGTCTGCTCCCCATTTTTTTGTAAATTCTAATTTTTCTTCTGAGGTCCCTGTTGCTATAACCGTTGCTCCAAGATATTTTCCTAACTGGACTGCAGCCATGCCAACTCCGCCTGTAGAGCCATGGACCAAAAGTGCCTCTCCTTTAGTAAGATTTCCTCTTCTGACAAGAGAAACATATGCAGTTAGATAGGCAGTGTGAAATGCAGCGGCTTGTTCAAAGGTTAAGTTATTTGGTTTAGGGTTTATGGCTCTCTCATCAACAAGAACATAATCTGAAAAAGCTCCCTGACCAAGAGCTCCAAAGGTTACTTCATCTGAAATTGCATAACCCTCAACACTTGATCCTATTTTTTCTATTATTCCTGAACCTTCCATGCCTAGACCAAAAGGGAGTTCTGGTTTGTGTTGATATTTTCCTTGAGTCATTAGGTAATCGGGAAAATTAACCGAACTAGCTTTAACTCTTATTAGGACTTCTCTTGGTCCTGCTTCCGGAATGACTCTCTGAACTAATTTAACTCCAGACATATCATCACTTAAGAACTCACACTGAAGTGTTCTGGATTCCATATGATTACTTGAGTTCTTCAGGACCGGAAGGTCCAGGCCCATCATATTTGTAAGCTATTATCTTTTTAAAGGCTTCTCTTTCAAATAGCATATCAGTCCATCTTTTAATGTTAGGTTTAAATGCTTGTTCTATACCTAATGTCCCGGCTAAATAAATGGCGTAGCTCACACAGATATCTGCAATCGTAAATCTATTCGAACAGAGATATTCTCTATCATTAAGGGTAGCCTCCAAAAGCTTAAGTCTAGATACAAACCATCTTTTATAACCCTCTGCAGCTGCGTCAGCCACACCTGGTTCTTGCAGGGTGTACCTAATGAATACTGTTTGTGGAAAAGTCAGAGTAGCATCTGCATGAGTTAACCAATTCAAATAGGCCCCATAATCTTCTTCATCTACATTAACTTTCAAATCAGTTGGACCATATTTATCTACTAAGTACTGACTAATACCTACAGATTCTGTCATTTTGGTATTGCCATCAATCATACAAGGAATAGTTCCTAGGACATTTACTTCCAAATATTCTGGTTTTAAAAATCTTGGAGGGAAGGGCATCATATCTATTTCATAATCTAGACCCATCTCTTCTGCGGTCCAAATTGGTCTAACTCCTCTTGACCCCTCAGTACTGTAAATTTTGATTGCCATATTCAATATTCCTCTTTGTTACATACTATACAAGAGATATCACTTTCACAAAAAAAGGGAGCTAAAAGCTCCCTTTTTTTAAAAGGTATTATTTTTTTGTCATCCAGATACCACCCAATTGTATTAATAGCAAAGATAATATCAATAATCCTTGAGCTACATTAGGCACAATTGAGAATCCTTCTGAGCTACCATTAGCTTCTGCAAAGGCAATAAAATTTTGTGCTGCAGGAGTAAGTGGTTCAGTTAATGCAGACATTGCTGCAGCTGTACCAGCTAAGTTCCAGGCAGATAAGCCAAAATTGAATAACATGAAATACGCAATGATAAGACAAAATACTGTTCCAGATACTTTTACTAGCATATTAGAATCACCACTATTGTAGATTGATGAAGAAATTCTCAACCCCACCCAAGCGAGAAAAGCTATACCCAAAAATTGTATTCCATTAGACATATTTGAGACTTGTAGTAAGTTCCACAAATCCAGTTCAGTTGTTCCATTCATAATTATCTCTCCAAGATTGTTTAATAAATAATAACTATCTCCATTTTCTCATAAAACGTAACTAAAATTTAATTTGTGACAAAATATTCACAATTAATTACAGACTTTAATTATTGAATAAGGATAATAAATATTAATTAAATATATAAGGAGGTTTTATGAAGTATTTAAGTATTTTTATTCTTTCAATTTCAGCTTTTTTGACTGCTGCTGACTATAAATATCAGCCAGAACCAAATAAGGCTGAGTACTATATTGGAAAATTCAATTCAGGAAAGGACATGGATGCTCTAGTTTCTTGGGGAGAAATGTTTGTTGATTGGAGTGCGGAGAATAATTGGAGACAATCTACTACTACAGTCATAATGAGCACATATTTTGATGATTCTATATCTGAATCTGATTATGTATGGCTCAATATTATTCCAAATGCCAAAGAGCAATATACTTCTCTAGAAACATGGTTAGAAGTAGGCACGGATATGCTTAGTACACTTCCAGTAACAAATGAACGTGTTATAGACACAATACAGTGGCCTATATCATCTCCAGCTAATACTGATTCAGATAATGGAATTGTAAGATTCTCTGATTGCAAAATGAATGAAGGTGTAACGGCTAGGGACATGTTCGATGCGTATAAAGAATTTGATGCAAAGGCAAAATCAATGGGGGACAACCTAGGACGAAAAATGATTTTTCCTTTTGCAGGAGCTGGAACAATAGATTATGATTTCGTCTACTCCCTTTACGGAAGTTCAATGGAAGATTTTGGATTTGCGGTAGATAATTATGGTGAAAACCTCGCTCTAACTGATGAAGCTATGAAGATGAACTCTATGGTGGAGTGCGGAAACTCTAGAGTTTTGACAACAAATCGTATTCAAAGAGGAGAACTTTAAAAGAGGGCCCGAAAGGGCCTTTTTTTACATCACTTTATATTTTGAAATCGTTACGCCATCTAAATCTTTGAGTATTATCTCAACATTCTTATCATCATTAAAAATGATTAAACCATAGTTTTCTGACTCATAGATGTCGCTAATTAGGTATTTATCGCTCTCACTAAAGATAAGATTAGAGAAAAAAGAAAGAGGCTTAGAAACTGGTTTATTCATTGATGAGGATGTCATTTCTATTAAATTACCCTTTTTATAGATTGCAGCCTTATGTCTATCTCCAGATAAGATAATTGTTGGTTTACTTTGCGCGTTTAGTAAATCAATTAATCTTTTTCTTTCATGCGGTAAATTATGCCATTTTTCAAATATGTGATCTGTTGGCAGGACTTGAATAGATGAAACGATGATATTAAGATCATTTTTGTTATTTAAAACCTTTTCTAACCACGCCCATTGCTCATCTCCCAACATGGTTTTCGTTGTATCTGTTGAAGGATAATAGGGTTTGCTTTGTTGATCCAGCGGGGATCTATGATACCTAGTATCAAGCCCAATAAGATTAACTCTTAGTCCAGATATAATTTTTTCTTCATTAAAATAAATTCCTTTTCTTTTATGCCTCGGATCATTAGCATCAATATTCCAAAATTCTAAAAATAGTCTCTGAGCTTCATCTTTCAGGGTATATTCAGTTCCACCATCATTTTTTCCATAATCATGGTCATCCCAAATTGCATTTAATTTTTTATTAGAGAGCCATTCTGGAAACATTTTCTTTTGTTTGTCATATGAAGCTCTCATTCCATCTAGGAGACCATCTTTAGTATCACCATAAACGTTGTCTCCCATAAAAAAGAATTCATTTATATTTTCTTTCTCTATAGCTTTCCATATAGGTTGATCTCTTTTTTCGGTTATGCAAGAACCAAATCCCAATATGTAACTATCATCTAATTGATCTGCATAAACAGAGGAGGAGATTGTGATAAATGCAAATATGAACGCTTTACAAATTAATTTAGTCATACGATTCCTAAAGGATATTTTGTTTTATACTTATTATATTAATTAATGGGGATTATATTGATAAGAGTAGTAAATTATTTATGCCTTATCTTACTTATAGGGTGTGTCTCAGAGAACAAATATATGCAATATCCGGAAACAAAAAAGGATGACATCCAAGAAGTAATTTTTGGAAAAACTATCACTGATCCTTATCGTTGGTTAGAAGACTTTACCAGCGAAGAAGCTTCTGCTTGGGTCTATAAACAAAATGAGCTCACAAATACTTTTCTTGAAAATAAATATCAAAGAAAAATAAAAAAAGAACTTGAGGAAATATGGATCACTGAAGATATCAGCATACCTTTTAAAAGAGGAGATAAAACTTTTTATTATTTTAATGATGGAGAGCAACAGCAAGCTGTCTTTATGATGAAGGCTTGTGACAATTGTGAAGCCAAAGTTCTACTGGACCCTAATAAATTCTCATCGGATGGCACTATATCTTTGTCTGATATTAGCGTTAGTCCAGATGGTAAATACCTTGCTTATTCTATCTCTGATGGTGGCTCTGATTGGCGTAAATGGAAAGTTTTTAATATTGACGATGATCGAGAAACAGATGATCTTATTGAGTGGTCTAAGTTTTCTTATGCTGTATGGGAGTCAGATAGTTCAGGCTTTTATTATCAAAAATATAGCCAACCCGATGAAGAGTTATCAGATATTAATAGAAGTCCTCAATTATTTTTCCATAAATTAGGACAAAGCCAACTCGAAGATCAGCTTATTTATGAAGATCAACAAAATCCTGATTTTTCGTGGTCTATAAATGTTCCTGAAAAAGGTGACTACAGAGTTTTGTCCATAGGGGAGGGTACAGACGAAAGAAATTTTCTTTACATCAGCGTGGATAGATCCCTTAATTTTATTCCTTTAATTGATAAATTTGAGGCAAGTTATAGATTTCTTGGGGGTGATGCGGAAACACTCTGGTTTTTTTCTAACTTAGATGCCCCAAATGGCAAAATTCTTACTCTTAATATTTCAGATAAGAAGTTTCAATGGAAAGAATTGATAGAAGAAAAAGCTTACCCGATTTCAGGTGCCTCTATAGCTGGCGATAAACTAATCATTAATTACCTTAAAGATACAATATCTCAAGTTGAATTTTATAATCTTCAAGGAAAATTTCTTAAAGAATTACCTTATGAAAACATTGGGACCTTATCAGGCTTCAGTGGAAGATTTGACAGCAATACAACCTATTTTGAATTTTCAAACTTCACTTCCCCTCAACGTATATATGAATTAGACCTTAAGTCGCTCGAATATTCTTTGTATTGGGAAACTACTATCAATAATTTAAATATAAATAACTATGTGAGTAAATTAGATTTCTATCAATCAAAAGATGGTACAAAAATTCCTATTCACTTAGCCCATACAAAAGATTTAGAAATAGACAAGGATACTCCAGTTTTACTTTATGGATATGGGGGTTTCAATATTCCAATTCTTCCTTACTTTAGTAAAACCTTTTATATGTGGATTAAATCGGGTGGCGTTCTGGCAGTAGCCAATCTGAGAGGTGGATCAGAATATGGAGATTTATGGCATAAAGAAGGAATGCTTTTGAATAAGCAAAATGTTTTCGATGATTTTGCATATGGAGCAAAATATTTACATTCCAAAAACATAGGATCTCCAGACACTACTACTTCCCTTGGAAGATCAAACGGTGGATTACTAGTCGCGGCAACAATGCTTCAAAACCCTGAATTATTCAAAGTAGCAATTCCTCAAGTAGGTGTTTTAGATATGCTTAGATTTCATAAGTTCACAATTGGGTGGGCTTGGGAAAGTGATTATGGAGAACCAGAAAAAGAAGAAGATTTTCTAAATCTATTAGAATACTCGCCATATCACAATATCAAACAAGATATGTGTTACCCCACTACTTTAATTACCACTTCGTCTAGAGATGATAGGGTGGTTCCCGCACACTCATATAAATTTGCAGCTAGACTTCAAGATCTGCAATCATGCTCTAACCCTATTTTACTCAGAGTAGAGTCTAGAGCCGGTCATGGAGCAGGAACTTCACGAGATAAGCAAATAGATGAAATAGCTGATATATTTGGATTCGCATTGCAAACAATTTTGGAAGATTAAAATGGCGAAGATTCATGAAATAGAAGGATGGATAGATAGAGTAAAAGAAGATGTAATTGATCCTGAAAGACCAATAATAGATCCTCATCATCATCTCTGGAAAGGTCCTAAAAACCCCCCTGGTATTAAAGAATCTTATAGATACATGCTTGAAGATCTATGGAGAGATACGTCAAGCGGTCATAATATTGAAAAAACAGTTTTTATTGATTGTGGTCAAGAATATTACACGAGTGGCCCAGAACAATTTAAGCCAGTCGGTGAAACAGAGTTTGTTGTTGGTATCGCAAAAGAAGCCGAGAAAAACAAGTTAAAGGCCCAAATTGCCGGTATTATCGGGCATGCCAATATGATGTTAGGCACATCCGTTAGAGAAGTTTTAGAGTTACATGAAGAGAGAGGTGAGGGCCTATTCAGAGGAATTCGACATGCTGGCGGATGGGATGAAGATGAGAGGGTAAAAAATGCTCACTCCCATCCAACACCTCACATTTATCTTGAAGATGATTTTCAGTTAGGATTACAAGAATTATCTTCGATGAATCTAGTCTTCGATACTTGGCATTATCATAATCAAATAGCAGATCTAACTAAATTGGCTAAAAACTTACCTGATCTTATTATCATTCATGATCACTTTGGTGGTCCTTTAGGTATAGGTCCTTATGAAGGAAAAAGAGAAGAGATTTTTGAGCAATGGAAGGAAGATATTTACGAGTTAAGTCAATGTAAAAATGTTTATGCAAAGTTGGGAGGTTTAGCTATGCCAGTTAATGGTTGGGCTTGGCATAAAAATGAATATCCTGCCTCGTCGGACGACATTATCACAGAACAATCTGGATATTATCTCTATACCATTGATTGTTTCGGTTCTAAAAGGTGTATGTTTGAGAGTAATTTCCCTGTAGATAAACAGTCAGTTAGCTACCATGTGATATGGAATGCCTATAAAAAACTGGTTAAAGACTTTGATGAACAAGATAAACACAACCTTTTCTATGGAACGGCAGAAAAAGTTTATAGGCTAACTAATTAGTTTTACTGATCAAATCCTTGTAATTTACCAGCTTCTTCTCTGACAAGTTCAGGAGATCCTAGAAGCTGTCTATTAAGTCCAATTCTCTTGAACCAATAATGTAAACCTAGCTCATCAGTAAAACCCATACCGCCGTGGACTTCAGTTGCGGTTTTGGACACTTGTTTTCCAACCTCCGATATATGTGCCTTGGTTTGACATGCCATTAGTCTTGCCTCTTCAGGTACATTATCTTGGCAATGGGCGGCATGCCATATCATTGAATGGCAAGGTTCAAGATCAGCGGCCATTTCGGCACACATATGTTTTACTGCCTGAAATGAACCGATTAGCCTTCCAAATTGCTTTCTTTCAAGCGAATAAGCTACAGATTTATCTAACATCACTTGAGCAGCTCCAACAGTATCAGCAGCTAACATAAGCCTTCCTGCATCTAAAACCTTTTCTATAATAGCCTTATCCTTCGATCCTTCTAAGAATTCTGCATCCACATCATTAAGTATTAATTCAATTGAGGTTCTAGTTTTATCCACGGTTGTTAGCTCTACAACTTCAATACCCGAATTGTTGCTATCAATTAGATAGAGTTCACCAGATTTATTCGCAAGAATATAGGCATCCGCACCCTTACCATCTATAACGAAAAGAGATCTTCCACTAACTTTTCCATTGGTAAATTCTATCCCTGCATCTTCTCTTGCACCAACATACTCAGAGATACCTACTCCAACTTGAACTTCACCTCCAGCTATCTTTGGCAGCCAATTATTTTTTTGCTCTGCATTGCCGGCTAAATTTATAGCCATAGGCGACATAATATAAGATCCTGCAAAAGGTACGGGCGCCGTTCCTGAGCCTAAAGCAGCAGAAACAACGGTTGCAAAAAGCATATTAAGTTCTAATCCTCCATATTCTTCTGGAACAATTAGGCCGCTTAGCCCAAGTTCAATGATACCTTTATGAACTTCTTTAGCTTTATCTTCATCTCCATTTGCCACTGCTTTGATTATGTCCAAAGAGGCATTGTCAGAAAGAAATCTTTGGATATTTTCTTCTAGGCTTTTTTGTTCTTCAGATAGACCAAAATACATAATTAAGCTCCTTGAATTTTTGGTTCTTTAGGCATTCCTAAAGCTCTTTCACTGATAATATTTTTTTGTATCTGATTTGTTCCACCACCTATGATCAGACCAAGGAAATACATATACGTCATTTGCCAAGCTCCTTCGTCTCTTAAGTGTGGACTATCTTCATAAAGTGTTCCTAATTCACCCATTGCGTCAATCGCTAGTCCCTCAAGTTCATGTCTCAATTCAGTTCCTTGAAGCTTAACAATAGATTTTGCTAAGTTTGCATCTTGATCTTCATTAATTTGAGAGGAAAGAATTCTAAGAGCATTTGATTGCTGGGCCATCAATCTTCCTTGAATGGATAAAAGTCTATCTCTGAATATTGGTTTATCTATTACCCTTTGACCATCTATAGTTTCGCTCTTCATAAGATCAATGAGAGAATTCAATCTATTCTGAGTTACGTTTGGATCTGCTAAAGAGCCTCTTTCATGTCCAAGAGTTGCATTCGCAACTTTCCAACCTTCTCCTCTTTTTCCGACAATGTTTTCTGCAGGTATTCTGACATCAGTAAGAAATAGTTCATTAAAATCTGAATCTCCAGTCATCTGCTTAATCGGTCTTCTATCGATACCTTCAGCATCCATAGGCATGAGAAGATAGCTTATTCCTTGATGTTTCGGTGCATCTGGTTCCGTCCTAACTAGGATAAAACACATTTGCGAGAGATGTGCAGTACTAGTCCAAATCTTCTGTCCATTTATAACCCATTCATCTCCATCAAGTTCTGCCTTAGTTTGCAAACTCGCTAGATCACTTCCTGAATTTGGTTCTGAATAACCCTGACACCATAATATTTCACCTCTTAGGGTGGGTTTAATATATTTTTGTTTTTGCTCTTCTGTGCCTAAAGATAATAAAGTCGGAACAAGCATTTGAATACCTTGACCTCCAGCTGGCTTAGGAATTGGAGATTTAGCAAACTCCTCTGCGATAATTCTTAATTTGATTATGTCCATGTCTCCGCCATAACCACCATACTCTTTGGGTATAGATCTTGCGAAGTAACCGTGGTCAATCAATTTCTGTTGCCATGCAACTCTACTCTCACTTCTTGCAGGTCCAGTTAATTTTGTATTTTCATTTTCTTTTACAAAGTTAATAACCTCAGCCCTAAAGTCATCATATTGAGGTCCGTATTCTAGATCCATGAATATCTCCTTTTACATAAATAATTATCATAGAATAAAGTTTGTCTTAATAAGAAACAAGCGGATTTGTATGACCTTGATTAATAAATATAAGGAAATATCGCTTTTCTGTTCTTTGGATAATTAGGGATATTAGATTTAGACCAATTATGATTTGATCTAGCTCTTGGAACTAAGTTTGCAAATGTCCAAATAAAAAAAACTAAACCAGAAGGACTTAAAGTAAGAATTGCCCATCCAAGCCACTCAATAATCTCTCCAAAATAATTTGGACAACTTATATATTTATACAAGAAGCCTTGAGGAGAATAGTAACCTTCACCATTATTTTTGCGTAATTTAATCAATATATCATCTGATTTAATATTGATGGCCATGCCCAAAAAAAATAAAATTATGCCAAATATAAATGGTATGGATATCAGCCAGTCGTCGCTGTAATTTCCAAATATAAATATCCATATGCATTGCAAAGAGATATTTACTGAATTAAAAAATAAGGCCATAGAAACCACGCCAACTGCCATTGACTTACCTTTCAATTGTGCCCTGAAAGGCCAAATCATTGTTCTATGAATATAGTGAGATAACCATAATAAGCAAAAGATGATTTCAGTTTGTCCTATTTTGTTGCGAAATAGGACTATAAATATAAGCATTCCAATTATTGTTGGAGATTCCATAATAATCCATCCAATTCTAGAAGGAATTTTGTAATTGGAATCTAAAGTAAAGTATCTTCCATAAGGAGCATTTTTATAGAACAAGGCGATAAAAACTAGAACAGCAATTGTTGACCAAAGAAATAAGAAAGGGAAGAAGATATCCTCTAAATTCATATTAAGAGAATAACAGGATAAAAACTATTCAGGTAATCTTATTAAATGGAAATGCCTAGCATTAATGCAAAAGAAATGATGGTCAATGAAACTGATAAGACTATGTATAACGAGGTTATCAATCTATCTATCCACAGATAATTGAATGTCTCTGTAAACTCTATTGTGTCAATGCTTTTTACTGCCATCGGCTGGCCTGAATGTTTATTTTTTCTATATATATCTTTCATACTGTATAAATATACAGTATTTACGACTTTTTACAATACTTAATAATAAATGTTTGAAATATAGGCTTTTCGTGGGAACATAAATTCTCATATTTAAAGACAATCAATACTGGGGAGAATTGAATGAGCGTAATAATAAGAACCTTTCTGATAGCTCTTTTATTTGCTGCAATAATTTTTATTTTAGGTGCAAATAATATTTTTTCCATAAAAGATGATGTTGTAGATTTCTCTATAGAAAAAACCCCAAGGATCAAAGAAATTTCAAGTAATCAGAATAAAGATGCTTTATTTGGTGATCTTCATGTTCACACAATGTATTCTTTCGATGCCTTTATATTTGGAACAACCGCATCACCTGATGATGCATACAGATATGCTAAAGGAGGTGCAATTAAACATCCTCTGGGATTCGACATGCAACTTGATGATCCTTTGGATTTTTATGCTGTTACAGATCATGCTGCTTGGCTGGGGATGTTGCCGGCATATGCGGATCCCTCTTCTAGACCGGGTAAGTTAGATTTTGCTTCAGATCTTCATGGATTAAATGATCCTGAAAATTTAAACACGAACACATTTGTTAGGCGAGCTGGATTATTCGCTAACCTAATAACAAATGAATTAATTGAACCCTCAAAGAATCCTATAAAAATGCTTGGTGCTTATTTGCAGGAGGACACGGTTTATGGGACAAGGGCATACGATAGAGAAACTCATCACACTGCTTGGAGAGATATAGCAGAAGCTGCTGAAAGGCATAACAACCCTGGAGAATTTACTACGTTCATAGCATATGAATTTACTTCAAGTGGCCCAGGGCAAAGTAATCTTCATAGAAATGTTATTTTCCGAGATAACAAGGCTCCCATTCAGCCTTTCTCAATCATAGATTCTAGTAATCCTGAGGATTTATGGGATTGGATGGATAATCTAAGAAACCTTGGAGTTGAAAGTCTTGCAATTCCTCATAACTCAAATGGATCAAATGGACAAATGTTCCAACTTGTAGATTGGGCAGGAAATCCAATGGACGATGACTATGCTTCGAAAAGAATGAGAAACGAACCATTAGTCGAGATTACGCAAGTTAAGGGGACATCGGATACTCATCCACTTCTTTCACCAGGAGATAAATGGGCAGATTTTGGAATTATGAATAATAGAGTAGCATCTCCATTTTATTCTAGCCCAACAGGCAGTTATGTAAGGAACGCTTACTTAAGGGGCCTTTCATTAGATTCTGAATATAAAATAAATCCCTATAAATTTGGTCTTGTGGGTGCGAGCGATACTCATACTGGGGCAATATCTGATAAGGAATCAGATTTCCATTCAAAAATAGGTATTCTCGATGGTACACCAGAATTGAGAGGTGCAGCCCCTCTTACGAAATCTTTTAAAGAGCAAATAGAAGGCTCCGGAGCGAATGTAATTATTAATGGATATAAAGAAATTGGTGGTCAAGAATATATTGATACAGGCTATACTGAATGGGGTGCATCTGGTCTTGCAGCTGTATGGGCTGAAGATAACACCAGAGAATCTATCTATAACGCATTCAGAAGAAAAGAAACTTTTGCTACAACCGGAAGCAGAATTAAAGTGAGATTTTTTGGAGGATATGAAATAGATGATGTCTTTAATAAGGAAGATCCTATAAATTATGCATACTTAAATGGGGTAACAATGGGTTCTGATTTATTTCAGTCTGAGAATAAAATTCCTCAATTCATGGTTTGGGCATTAAGAGACATAAAAAGGGCACCTTTAGACAGGGTTCAGATAATTAAAGGATGGACTGAGTTGAGTGGAAAGCCTCACGAAAAGATATATGACGTAGCATGCGCAGATGGCAGAAGGCCTGATTCAAAGACAAAACTTTGTAGGGATACTCGAGCTAAGGTTAACTTAAATAACTGTAGGATATCTAAAAATTTGGGTGCCGACGAACTTAAAGCAGTATGGCAAGATCCTGATTTTGATCCAAACTTGAAAGCTTTTTATTATGTGCGAGTTTTAGAAAATCCTACTTGTAGATGGTCGTCATGGGATGCAATAAAATCTGGAGAGATTCCCAGAGCAGACCTTCCTGCCACGATACAAGAAAGAGCTTGGAGTTCACCTATCTGGTACATTCCAGACAATGAAGGTATCACAATAGGTAATATTTTACCTGATGATATTTAATCCTTAACTTAATTGAATTTTTTTCTATAAATTTTTTGATGATTACCTTTCCAAGCTCTAAGTAAATTGTTAAATTAATCTTTCTTAGTGGGGAGATTTATGGGTAACTTTCAAAAAGTCATATTTGGCTTATTTTTAATTTTTGGCCTTTGGAGCTGTACTTCTCCTGACAGTGTAGTTGATTACACGAATGACCTTGTTGTTCCTGACCCTGAGCCTGGATCTACTCCTGGATATAATCCGAATAGAAATGTTTATTTTGGAGACCTTCATGTACATACAAAACATTCATTTGATGCATATATTTTTGGAACTACAGCAACACCTGATGATGCATACGAATACGCCAAAGGAAATGCCATACAGCATCCTTTAGGTTATGACATGCAACTCAGAGAGCCTTTAGATTTTTATGCAGTGACTGATCATGGATTTTTATTGGGAAGTGTCGAAGATTGGGCAAATCCAAATAATGGTAAAGAAGGCACTGAACCATTCCATAACTTAAATGCTCCTGAGAATTTAAACCAAGAATCAGTAGCCGCCCGATCTAGACTTTTTCAAGACTATGTCAGAAATATTGCACAATTTAGCAATATCTGGACACGCACGATAGCTTACTTCACAGGAGATACAGCAAGAGGTTCAACTCTCTATGATGTAGATGTTCACAGATCTGCATGGAAAGATGTGATATTGAGTGCACAAAGACACAATGATCCTGGGAAATTCACTACCTTTGTTGCATATGAATATACAGCTTCAACTACTAGATCATCCAATACTCAAGGTGCTTCAGACCTTACTTGTTGGTTAAGTGGCACTTGTGGATCTGATGGTTTTCCACCATTTGAAAATGCTAATTTACATAGAAACGTAATTTATAAAGGAAACAAATTTACCGTAGAGCCATACACCCGACTTAAGTCAGTTAATCCAGAAAAGCTTTGGACTTGGATGGATGATCTAAGAGACAGAGGAGTTGATACGATTGCCATACCCCATAACTCGAATGGATCAAATGGACAAATGTTTGAAATGGAAAACTGGGAAGGTCTTCCAATTAGTACTCAATATGCAGACTTTAGAATGAGGAATGAACCATTAGTTGAGATGACTCAAGTTAAGGGAACTTCTGAAACTCATCCGATACTATCGCCTGATGATGAATGGGCTGACTTTGAAATCATGTGGCAAAGAGTTGGAAACTCATCTTACAGCCGTCCGTTCGGAAGTTATGTTAGGCAGGCTTACTTAGATGGATTAGGTTTGGAAGAAGAAAGAAGAGGTAATCCATATAAATTCGGTATGGTCGGAGCCAGTGATACTCATACAGGAGCGATATCTGATGATGAATCTGACTTCCATTCTAAAGTTGGTATCTTGGATGGAACGCCAGTAGCAAGAGGATCAGTTCCAATATCTGATCAGCAAGTGCAAGACTTAACTGGTGGTAATGCGATTAGGCAACTAGCTTTCAAGAAAATAGGAGAGAGAAATTTTAATAATGCTGTCTTTAATACATGGGGAGCCTCAGGCTTAGCTGCAGTTTGGGCAGAAGAAAATACAAGAGATTCTATTTTTGATGCCTTCCGCAGAAAAGAGACTTACGCTACATCCGGCAGCAGAATTAAGCTTAGATTCTTCGGAGGTTACAATTTTGATAAGTCTTTATTGGATAGGGCTGATCTTGTAAAGGAGGCTTATAAAAAAGGAGTGCCCATGGGACAAGATTTGGAAGCCTCTCAAGGTACTGCTCCTTCTTTCCTTATATGGGCAATGAGAGACAGAAATGCAGCTCCTTTACAAAGAGTACAGATCATAAAAGGTTGGGTAGATAGAATATCCGGACGTCCACATGAAAAAGTTATAGATGTGGCATGTTCAGATGGTTTAACCCCTGATCCTATTACGAAAAGATGCCCAGATAATGATGCTTTAGTGGATATTTCTGATTGCTCTATAAGCTCAGATAGGGGAGCCAATGAAATTAAAACTGTTTGGACTGACGATTCTTTTGACTCTACAGTCAAGTCTTTTTATTATGTAAGAGTATTAGAGAACCCTAGCTGCAGATGGTCTACTTGGGATGCCGTAAAAAATGGTACGAGACCAAGAGAAGATTTACAACCAACGATACAGGAGCGGGCGTGGTCCTCTCCAATTTGGTATTCATATTAATTTATTCGTTATTAAAGGAGAAATAACATGTTACAAAATGACCCAGAACTTTTTGAACTATCCATGTCCAAAAAAACTCAACCGCTTATGGATTTGGTAAAAAAGCATTGCGAAGAAAACGTTAAGCCCATACAGGCTGAATACTCAGCTTTGCAAAATGAGAAGGAGGATAGGTGGTCTTGGCATCCCAGACAAATTGAACTTATGGAAGGCGCCAAAGAAAAAGCTAAAGAGTTAGGTTTATGGAACTTCTTTTTACCTGATCCAGATGGAAATATCGGCGACGGATTAACTAACCTAGATTATACGTACGTAGCTACTGAAATAGGTAAGTATCCCTTGGCATCAGAAAGCATGAATTGCTCCGCTCCAGATACTGGAAATATGGAGGTACTTGAGAGAGTTGGCACCGAAGAACAAAAGAAACAATGGCTAGAACCGTTACTGAATGGAGAAATCAGATCGGCATATGCGATGACCGAACCAAATTTAGCCTCTTCAGATGCAAAGAATATCAGTACTAGCGCTGTTCTTGACGGCGATGAGTGGGTAATTAATGGAGAAAAGTTTTATATTTCTGGTGCAGGTGACCCAAGGTGCAAAATTATGATTGTGATGGTCAAAACGAGTCCTGATGCTCATCCTTCAAAGCAACAATCTCAAATATTAGTTCCAAAAGACACTCCTGGAGTTCACATACTTGAAGGTATGCAAGTCTTTGGTCATGATCATGCCCCCCATGGCCATATGCACATAAAGTTTGATAATGTAAGAGTACCGAAAGAGAATATACTTCTTGGTGAAGGTCGAGGATTTGAAATATCACAAGTAAGACTTGGACCAGGTCGAATTCATCACTGTATGAGAACTATAGGTAAGGCTGAAGTTGCACTTGAGTTAATGGTGAAGAGAGCTGGAAATAGAGAGGCTTTTGGAAAACCTATAGCAAAACTTGGGGGAAATTTAGAAATTATTTCTAGAGCGCGAATAGAAATAAACGCTATGAGATTAGCTGTTCTTCAAGCTGCTAAAGCTATGGATGTTCTAGGAAATAAAGAGGCGAGAGTATATGTTAGTGCTATAAAAGCCATGGTACCCGAGAAGGCTTGTAAAATTATTGATCAAGCCATTCAGATGCATGGTGCTGCTGGTATATCTCAATGGACACCTCTTGCAGGACTTTATACCGATATAAGGCATTTGAGATTTGCCGATGGCCCTGATGAAGTTCATCACATGGTCGTCGGAAGAGCTGAAATGCAAAAATATGATCTATGGTAAAAACTAGTTTCTAGACTTTAGAAATAAGTTCATGAAAAAAGTCTTAATAGCCAATAGAGGTGAGATTGCAATTCGTATAGCTAGGACTTGTAGTGATTTAGGCATTAAAACTGTTGGCATTTATTCAGAGGATGATGCCAACTGTTTGCATCTTTCAAAAGTAGATGAGGCTTATCCGATTCAAGGAAAAGGGGCTCAAGCTTATCTCGATATCAAGCAAATCATATCAATAGCTAAAGAGTCCAAGGCAGATTTCATCCATCCTGGATATGGCTTTCTCAGTGAAAACTCGGCTTTAGCTGCATCAGCTAAAAGAGCCAAGATTAAATTTATTGGCCCTAGTGAAAAGACTTTAAAAATATTCGGTGACAAGACCACTGCCAAAGAATTAGCTTTGAGTTTAGATATTCCCACGATATCAGGAACACATCAGAAAACTTCTCTGAAACAAGCTCAAAACTTTATGAAGTCATTAAATAAGAATTCATCTATTTTGATTAAGGCTATTTCAGGTGGAGGAGGCAGAGGCATGAGAGTTGTCTCTAAGCTAGAAGAATTAAAAGAATCCTATGATAGAGCATCATCAGAGGCTAAGGCAGCTTTTGATTCCCCTGACTTGTATCTAGAAGAGTATCTAGAAAATTATAGGCATATCGAATTCCAAATCATAGGGGATGGGACAGGAGCAGTGAGTCATTTACATGAAAGAGAATGCTCCATTCAAAGACGCCATCAAAAGCTTATCGAAATAGCTCCTAGTCCAAGCCTAGGTCCTGAATTAAAAAATAAAATGATTGATGCATCTATGGCTCTAGCTAAGAAATTAAAATATGAGGGCTTGGCCACTATAGAATTTTTAGTCAATGTAGAAAAAAATGACTTCAGGTTTATTGAATGCAATCCTAGGTTACAAGTCGAGCACACAGTAACTGAGTCAGTATTATTTATTGATATAGTTAAGGCTCAAATTCAAATAGCTTCAGGTAAAACTTTAAAGCAAATTAAACTTGAGCAGAAAAATATTCCAGATCCTAAAGGATATGCAGTTCAATCGCGAGTGAATATGGAAACTATTGACTCTAAAGGTAATGCCAATCCAAGTGGAGGCATTTTCACAAAATTCGACCTTCCATCTGGTCCTGGAGTACGAGTTGATAGTTATGGATATGTAGGGTACGAAACTAGTCCTCTTTTTGATTCGTTAATTGCAAAAATAATTACTTATTCTTCTGAAGATAACTTCAAACAGGCGATAAAAAGAAATTATAGATCTCTTTGTGAATTCAAAATTGATGGAGTTACAACTAATTTAGACTTATTAAAAAATATTTTAATCAACCAAGATTTTAAAAATAATAAAGTTCACACTAACTTTTTTGAGAACAATTTAGAGACCTTAATTTCAGTAAAGACTCATTCTGACCTCTCTGACATAAGTAGAAGTATTATTGCCAAAGATAAACCTAAAAAAGGAAAGATAGAGAACCTAGATCCTTTGGCAGTTCTTGATCATGGCAAATCTGGTGGCATGTTCGTCGATCAATCAGAAAATATTCTAGAGCTTCAACAAGAAGAAATAAGAGAAGGTTATCGAAGTATTACTGCTCCTATGCAAGGAATGATTGTTAAGTTTGATGTTGAAATAGGAGACAGCGTTTGGGAAGGTAAAACTTTAGGAATTATGGAAGCCATGAAAATGGAGCATGAAATTATCTCTGAAGTAAGCGGTATTGTGGAAGATATATCTGTCTCAAGTCTAGATACAGTTTTTGAAGGTCATTCATTGATGACAATTCGACTTGAGAAAGTCGAAAAACAAACTTCTAACAAAGATGAAGAAATTGATTTAGATTGGATAAGACCAGACCTTAGAGAGGCTTTAGATCGAAAAGAGGCCAGTCATGATGTTAATCGTCCTGAAGCAGTGAAAAAAAGGTATGGCACTGGCCATAGAACAGCAAGGGAAAACATTGAACATCTTTGTGATGAAGGAAGTTTTCTTGAGTATGGCTCGGTTGTGATGGCTGCCCAAAGGCGCAGAAGAAGCGAGGAAGATTTAATTAAAAATACCACTGGTGATGGAATGGTTTGTGGATTAGGTCATGTTAATGGTGATTTATTTCCTGAGAATGCTTCTAGAGTAATGGCTATGTCATACGATTACATGGTTTTAGCTGGCACTCAAGGAAAAATGAATCATGCTAAGAAAGACAGAATGTTCGAAATAGCTGAACAGAATGAATTACCCACTATTTTATTTGCAGAAGGAGGAGGGGGAAGGCCAGGAGATACTGACACCTCTGGCGTGGCAGGTTTAGACTGTTTAGCATTTACTTATTTTGCTCAATTGTCTGGATTAGTTCCAGTTATTGGAATAACAACTGGACGATGCTTTGCAGGAAATGCAGTTCTCTTGGGCTGTTGTGATGTAATCATTGCTACGGAAGATTCGAATATCGGCGTCGGCGGACCCGCCATGATTGAAGGTGGAGGATTAGGAGTATTTACTCCAGATGAAGTTGGGCCAATGGACGTTCAAGTACCAAATGGTGTTGTTGACATTGCTGTTAAAGATGAAGAAGAAGCAGTTGAAGTAGCAAAAAAATATCTTTCCTATTTCCAAGGACCAATAAAAAAATGGAAAGAACCAGATGCAAGAAAACTTAGGTTTGCAGTCCCAGAAAATAGGCTTAGGTATTATGATATGAGAGATATTATTGATGGAATTGCTGACATAGATTCAGTACTCGAAATCAGAAAAGACTGGGCACCTGGAATAATAACTAGTTTCGTAAGAATTGAAGGTAAGCCTGTTGGAGTTATTGCAAATAATCCAGGTCATCTCTCGGGTGCTATTGACTCTCCTGGTGCTGATAAAGGATCAAGATTCATTCAACTATGTGATGCGTTTGATATTCCGATATTATCCTTAATAGATTGCCCGGGAATTATGGTTGGACCTGAAAGTGAAAAATCTGCTCTAATCAGACATGCTGCAAGAATGTTTGTAGTTGGTGCTAATATTGAAACTCCTCTTATGTCAGTTGTCATTAGAAAAGCTTATGGTTTAGGAGCGCAGGCTATGGCAGGAGGAAGTTTTAAAATACCTTTATTTACGGTTACTTGGCCAACAGGTGAATTTGGGGGCATGGGTTTAGAAGGTGCAGTTAAGCTTGGATATAGAAAAGAATTAGAAGCCATTAAGGATCCTAAGAAAAGGATAGAAACATATGAGAAGATGGTAGCGGATAGCTATCACAGAGGAAGGGCCGTAAATATGGCATCTCATTTTGAACTTGATGATGTTATTGATCCAGCAGAAACTAGAAATTGGGTATCTAGTGCCCTCAAGTCACTCCCCCCAAAATCAAAATCCGGTAAGAAAAGGCCTAATATAGATACTTGGTAAATACTTTAATTTTCTCAAGTATATATATGATTTTATAGTAATTTTTAATAATTATGAAACAAAGACTTCTTATTTTTTTTATTTTAGGAATAGTGATTCTTATCGCGGATTTATTTTTTAATAATGAGGACGATAACAAAATAACTATATTTGAATCAGAAGTTAACTCATTGATAAACACCTGGGTCACTCAAGTGGGAAGAGAGCCTACAATGTCAGAAGTAGACGGCATTATCAAACAACTCCTAGATGAAGAGATACTCTATAGAGAAGCAATAAAGTTGGGATTGGATAAAAACGACATTATCATAAAAAGAAGATTGGCTCAGAAAATTAGTTTCTTAAGACAAGAGGGAGATACCTCTCTGCCTACAGAGAGCGAGGTAAATGACTTTTATAATCGAAATTTAGATAAGTACTATGTAGAAAAAAGAATAACGTTCTCTCATATTTATTTTAGTTCGAGCAAGACAGATGAGGATGATTCTTCTAAAGCTTTAAATCTAATAAAAAATGGTTCTTCTGAAGCTAATTTTGGTGAACCATTTTTACTGGGAAAGAACTTTTCTTCTAAAACTATTAGAGAAATTGAAAGATCTTTTGGTAAAACATTTTCACAAGATATTCAAAATTTGACCATCAAGGAATGGTCAGGACCTTTAAAGTCTGAATATGGATCGCACCTAGTATTTATTAACTCTATCGCAGAATCTTTCACTCCAAATCTAGAGGAAATAAAAAATATTGTTATTAATGATGTGGTCCTTGAAAAACAAAATAATTCTGTGAAGAACTATTTGAAGGAATTGAGAAATAAATATCAAATTGAGATTTTGGCAGATTTAAATGAAACAACTAAATAAATTTATTTTTATTCTTTTCAGCCTATCTCTTGGTGAATTTATACAAACTCATGAAATGAATCCTGCAAGATTGTCCCTGGAGGAAACACTAGATGGATTTTATTCAGGTTTATGGATGTTTCCAACTAACACAGGTGGACTTCCTGCAGAGGTAAGCTTTACAGACTGTAAGGAGGAGCAAAGAAAATTACCAGAAGTCCAAGGTAAATATTTAGTCACGAATATTGTAATTACTTGCGAAGAATCCTTAAAAGGTAAAGAAATAGCATTTAAGGGTCTCTCAAGGCTTACGGATGCACTAGTAAGTGTAAAATTTTTAGATGAGACCACTTTTGAAGGGTTAGCAACAATAAGTAGTTCCAAGTTAGATGTACCAGAGGAAGTAAGCATCTATCCAATCAATTATTTTTGGCTTGGTGTAGAGCACTTACTCGGTGGCATAGACCATATGCTATTTGTTTTTGGCCTTTTATTTCTTGTTTCAGGAACTTTAAATCTCGTTAAAACAATCACTGCCTTCACTCTAGCGCATAGCATCACTTTGGCTTTATCTGTGCTGGATGTTGTTAGCGTACCCCAAGCTTCAACAGAGGCTTTTATAGCATTAACAATTATATATTTAGCTTTGGAGGTTGGCGATGAGCACAAATATGATTCTACCCCTTGGTTGATAGCCTTTGGATTTGGATTATTACATGGACTAGGTTTTGCGGGAGCTCTTACAGAAATTGGAATAAATAATGAAAATCTCCTTCTTTCTCTATTATTTTTTAATGCAGGAATCGAGATGGGACAATTAGCTATCCTTCCTTTCTTTGGATTAATTATATATTTTCTTAAATCGAATAAAATAAAGATTGAGGTTCATGCTTTTGCAAGCTATTTTATAGGTGGGCTTGGAACTTACTGGTTAATTGAAAGAGTATCGTCAATATAAAATCTAGAGGTAAAAATGAATGATATAGAGTTTAAACATGTAGAAAGCAATGGAATTAAATTAAGACTAGCAATGATGGGGGATGGTCCCTTAGTTATATTTTGCCATGGCTGGCCTGAGAGCTGGTATAGTTATAGACATCAGCTTCCTGCTGTCGCTGCCGCTGGCTTCAAAGCAGTTGCTTATGACGTTCGTGGTTATGGAGAGTCAGACAAACCTCACGAGATAGAAGCATATTCTATGAAGAATATGACCGATGATGTAATTGGTATTGTTGATGCTTTAGGTTATGACACAGCTATAACAATTGGACATGATTGGGGTGGACCAATTGCTCTAAACACAGCAGCTTTAAATGAACATAGAATAACTGCAACCGGTACTATGTCAGTTCCTTTTACTGGAAGAGGTCCGATGCCAACCTTAGATCTTTGGAGAGAGATATACAAAGACAAATTTTTCTACCAACTTTACTTTCAGAAAGAGGGTATTGCGGAGGAGGAATTTGAGTCAGATTTAAAAAGATCACTTTTCATGACTTATACGAATAGTGATGGACGGGGCATGAAACATAATCTTGAAAAAGGTCAAAGTGGTTTGATGCCTCAAAAAGATAAGCATTCCAGTTTTCTTGATGGGATGGAGAGATTTGAAGACTTTCCTGATTGGTTTACACCTGAGGATCTTGATTATTTTGTAAGTCAATTTGAAATGAGTGGATTAAGAGGTCCTTTCAATAGATATAGAGCTCAAAATATTGATTGGCATGAACTTACAGAATTAGAAGATAAGATTCTTGAGCAGCCAGCATTTTTTATTACTGGAAGCTTAGATCCCGTAAACTTTTTTATTCCTTCAGACCAGACTCTAATAGACAGAATCTCACCAAATTATAAAGAACTTAAATTTGCAGAAGAGTTTGAAGGTATTGGTCATTGGACTCAACAAGAGATACCAAATGAGGTTAACGAGCTAATAATTAAATTTTTAAAAGAAGTCTCTTAATTGGCTCGATCAAGACCGGATTCTATAATCCATGAAATAAGTTTTCTATGTGATCTAGTAGGAATATCGGTAGAAGTTCTCCTGGCAAGTTTCTGAATCTGCCTTAAGGAGTCATAAGCAGCAGCCGTAGCCAATTCGTCATAATAATCTTGAGCTAATAAGTTTATTAGTCGCCTTACGTATGAAGTTTGAAGATTACGTCTCACAGAAGATACCTTATTATTTGTATCTCCAACGAAGATAGCCTTTGTCATATCATTTAACACCTCATTAACAGAGTAATCATTGCCATAAAGTTCGGTATCTGAAATCCTGTAGAGTGTCCATGGACTTAAAATATGATCTAACACTCTATTCTGAATACCAAGAATGATTTTGTGCATCTGAGGATCTTCGTGTTCTCCAGAGAGATCAAACATCCTTCTCTCAACTTGTACCAATTGAAGTAAATCAGAATTTATTGGAAATGCTTCTGGTGAAAATGCATGCTCACTTAGAAGCTTCATAGCTCTTCTTTGTTCATTAGACGGAGCAGGGGTGTATGGTTTATTTTCATTGATATTTTTAGGATCATATCTTTCTATGTAAACCCCACCAATGTGTCTTGAGATGACCTCTAATGCTCTTGAATACTCTCTCATAAAGATTGCATGAGCTAATCTAAATTCCTCAAAGGTCTCAATTGAGCCTGATAATTTTTGAACCAACTTAGCCTGAGTATCATTCACTAATTCAATTCTTTGTTCTGCATAAGTCATTGGATCATTTGTAAGATCATTGATCATAGCGCGTGGATCAATTCCTCTACCTGGGGATCTCATATCTTCTGAATCATTTGCAAACATATGCTCGGGTTTATGTTGCTCAGAAATAATATCTTCTAAATCAGATTCAGTTAAATCGGGCGTATATCCATATCTTATAGCCCATATGTCATAGGGCCCAGGTATTGTGTCGTAATAATCTCCTTGTTTAACTCCTAAAGGAGCAAGGTTTATAGCCGGATATTCCATTACCGAGGCGGTCACTCCAATTTTACTGGTTATTTCTGGATTATGTACATCTTCAATATTATGCAAGTAGCTCCCTTTAAAATTATGATTCAGACCAAGAGTATGTCCAACTTCATGAAGCGTTAATCTGATTATTGCTTGCTCAATTATTTTGGGGTCATTTAATTCAATAGCTTGAGCTAGAATCATTCCATCCTGAATGTAGCTGGAAGATGAACAGTTGTCATGACTCGAATGTTCATTAAATATACCGTCATAATTTACTCTATTGGTTAAGTAAACCCATTCGAGCATTATATCTGCTCCAATTATTTCTCCTGTTCTGGGATTTGTGAAGCTCGGTCCATATCCACCAAAAACCGGATCTGGGGACGAAGTCCATCTGAGTACATTATATCTAATGTCTCCTGCATCCCATTCTGCATCATCTGGTTGAATTTTGACCTCTATGGCATTTATAAAACCTGCAGCTTCGAAGGCAATATTCCATGCTAGAACTCCTTCTTTGATATAGTCTCTCAATTCATAAGGGGTTGTATTTTCTATCCAGAAAGTAATGGGTTTGATTGGTTCTGAAAGCTCTTCATCAGGATTCTTTTTCTTTAGATTCCATTTCCCGATAAGATCTTTATAAGGTGTTATATCTTTGGACGTAAGGTCAGTTATTCTTTCTGAAAAATATCCTATTGATTGATTTGCTACACGAGGTTCAAAATCATTTTTTGGCATCTCAATAAAGCTATATCTAATATTTACGTTAACATTCCTTGGATCCGCAACATCTTCAGCTTCGTATCCATAAGAAGGTGCACTTTCTATAACATACTCAACTTCAAAATCTGTATTTTTCTCGTAGTTGAAGACTCCTTTGATTCTTGATTTAGATGGGCTTACTTGACCCCAACTAAATCCTGACGGGGGACCATCTGGAGAGTAGATAGGCATTATGGGTGTTAATGCCTCAGACAAAAGCATACTTGTTATATCTATTAAATATTCGTCTTCAGCTTCATTCATTCCCATGATTTCAAATACTTTGAAAGTTGAATCCGATACGTTTGCTCCTTCCGATTTTGCGAGAGGACTGGTTTCATCAAAAAAATAATTTGTTAAAACTCTAGAAAATCTGAGATTGTTATAGTCTTTTTCAATTTTAAAAACACCTTCATCTAAATATGAACCCTTAACTTTTCCCACGCTCGCAACTCCATTCAAAGCATGTGCAAAATAAATGAACTCACTTTTTAATTGATTATTAGTAATTTTTAAGAAAACTTGATTTGTCTTTGGATCTCTGAATGTTGTAAAAAAACCCGGAATTTCGTCAAAGTCCTCTACTAATTCTTCTATATAGACCTTTTTTTCTTCTTCAGAAACAACATCTTCATTTTCCTTTGTTGATTTCTCTTCCTCAGGAATTAAGACCTGAGAGGACAGAAGAAGAAAAATAAATAGATTAAATAAGTGTTTTTTCATGAAGTTTTTATGTATTTTTACTATTATGGTAAAAATTAATACGAATATCTATATCGCATAGATCATTTAAATGTTTTAGGTTTTTAATATGTTCGATCTAATAATAAAAAATGGTTCAATTTATGATGGAAAGGGAAGCAAGCCCTATCAAGCAGATATAGCCATATCAAATGAAAAAATTGTTGAAATTGGTGATATCAAAGGTGAAGCTAAAAAGGTCATCGATGCTGAAGGGAAAATTGTTACTCCTGGCTTCGTTGATATTCATACTCACTATGACGGTCAGGTAACGTGGGATCCATATTTAAGGCCTTCGACTTATCACGGAGTTACAACGGTAGTAATGGGAAATTGTGGTGTTGGGTTTTCTCCATGTAAACCGGATCAAAGAGATTGGTTGATAGGTCTTATGGAAGGTGTAGAAGATATTCCTGGAACTGCTTTACATGAAGGTATAGATTGGGAATGGGAAAGTTTTCCTGAATATCTAGATGCACTTGAAAAGAAGCCACTTGCAATAGATGTTGGTACACAAATTCCTCATGGAGCTGTAAGGGCTTATGTCATGGGAGAGAGAGGTATTAATCACGAGGAAGCGTCGCAAGAAGAAATCGATAGAATGAAAGAAATTGTGCAGGAGGCAATAAAGGCGGGCGCTTTTGGATTTAGCACCTCTAGGACTGAGAAACATAATGATGTTAATGGTAATTTGACTCCAAGCATTACTGCTCACAAAAATGAATTAGTAGAAATAGCCAAATCTTTAGGTGAAATAAATCAGGGTGTCTTGCAAGGGATATCAGATTTTTATGATTTTGACTCTGAGTTTGATATCTTCAAAGCAATGTCAAAAGAATCTGGAAGACCAATATCAATAACAGTAGAACAACAAGATGCACGTCCAGAATGGTGGCAGCAATTACTTGATGGGATTGAAGAAGCCCAATCTGAAGGCATAAATATGTACGGACAAGTACCTCCTAGAGCAACAGGCATCTTGATGGGTCTGACAGCAACTTTGAATCCATTTAGATTTCATCCTACTTATATGGAAATAGCAGACCTTGCTTTAGAAGAGAGAGTCGAGATTATGAGCAATGATGAATTCAAAGAAAAGCTACTTAATGACAGTGCCATATCTATCAATCCATTAGTGGATGAAATAGTTAATTCTTATACAAAGATGTTTAAATTAGGTGAACCTGCTAATTACGAGCCTGATCCAGACATGTCATTTGAATCTTTGGCTAATTCGTCAAATATGACTGCACAAGAAATAGCTTATGATGCGATGCTCGAAAAAGATGGTAGAGCATTGATTTATCATCCGCTCTTTAATTATCAGACGGGTGACTTGAGCCTTGTAGAGAAAATGCTAAAACATCCTTATACAATTTCAGGTCTCGGCGATGCTGGTGCACATTGTGGTGCTATAAGTGATGCTAGTTTTCCGACAACACTTGTACAGCATTGGTCTCGAGACAGAAGCAGGGGATCGAAGTTACCTTTAGAAAAAGTTATCAAAATGCAAACATCAGAAACTGCTAAATTACTGGGTATTAAAGATAGAGGAGTATTAGAAAAGGGCTATAAAGCGGATATTAATATAATTGATTATGAAGGCTTAACTTTGCATGAGCCTGAAATTATTAACGATTTGCCTGCCGGAGGACGAAGACTTGTTCAAAAAGCTTCAGGTTATGATTACACCATTGTTTCAGGGGAAGTTGCTTTCATTAAAGGAGAAGCTACTGGTGCTCTCAATGGAAGATTGATCAGGAACTCCTAGAAGTTGTGTCTAGTCATGTTCTAGATCTTCATGGATATAGACATCATGAAGTAGATATTGCAGTTGAAAACTTTGTTTTTTTGAACCAAGAAGAAATGCCTTTAACCATAATATGTGGCAACAGTGAAAAAATGCTTTCTTTAGTAAGAACTGTGTTAGATAGAACAAATGCCGAATATTACAATGGGGCAGGTCATGAGTACGGACAAATCAAAGTCCATAAATTAAAATAATATGGATATTAAAATCTTAAAACCCTTAGGCGCCGAAATATCAGGATTAGATCTAAATATTCTTTCTGAGGATGATTCTTTAAAAATCAGGCAATGCTTTCTAGATAACTCGGTCCTTATTTTTAGAAATCAGAAATTAAATCCATCTCAACTGAAAAATATTTCAAGTTTATGGGGCAAACCTTTAGTTCATCCAGTCTTTAAAGGCATAGAGGGATATCCAGAAATTATTGAAATTAGAAATTATGGCGAGCAATATCATACAAATGCTCATTGGCATTCGGATGTAACATTTGAAGAATCACCTCCAGATGCAACACTTTTATACTCTTTAGTAGTACCTGAACAAGGAGGAGATACTCTATTCTCTAATCAGTATCTTGCTTATGATGATTTAGATCATGATCTTAAATCAGAGCTCTCAGAAAAAAAAGCAATTCATAGCAATATAGGAGTATTAATGTTGTCAGGTGGAGATCTGAAGGATGCCAAGACAGTAGAGCATCCAATTTTTCGAGAGCACCCTGAAACTGGAAAAAAGGCACTTTATGTCACAGAAGCATTCGTTAAAAAAATTAAAGACTTAGATCCCAAAGAGTCTCAACAAAAGCTTGAATTTCTATATAGTCACGCATCCCAGGAAAAATATATTTATCGACATAAATGGTCGAAAGGTGACTTAATTGTATGGGACAATAGGAGTGTTCAGCATTTTGCTGAACATGGATATGGAGACAATGAAAGGACAATGCATAGATTAACCACATCAGGGAGCAAACCATATTGAGTAATGTAATCACCATTAAAAACTGTAAAGTTATAAATGAAGGTTCAATAACTGAACAAGATATTCTTATTAAAGAAGGTAGGTTTGAGAAAATAGCAAATGATATAGAGCCTCAAGGAGAAATTCTTGATGCAACAGGTCATTATTTATTGCCTGGAGTAATAGATGATCAATGTCATTTCAGAGAACCTGGCCTGACGGAAAGAGGCAGTATAAAAACTGAATCCTTGGCCGCTGTTGCCGGTGGCACAACCTCTTTTATGGACATGCCGAATGTAATCCCACCTACACTCAGCCTTGATTTGTGGAGAGATAAAATTTCCATTGCCAACCAGACTTCGTCAGCTAATTTCTCTTTTTACATGGGCACATCCAACTCCAATATAGACGAAATAAAAGCTATAAATCCTAGGGAGGTATGTGGAATTAAAATATTTATGGGTTCTTCTACTGGAGATCTTCATGTTGATAGTGAGGATGCTTTGAATGACCTTTTTAGAGAATCTCCGGTAATTATTACTACCCACTGCGAGGACGACCCAATGATAAAATCTTTAGAGAGAGAATATCTTGCTAAATATGGAGAACAGATTCCTGTAGAAATGCATGGCCTCATTAGATCCAGAGAGGCTTGTTTAAAATCCTCAAAAAAAGCTATCGAATTAGCCACAAAATATAATTCTAATTTGCATATACTTCATTTAACTACCAAAGAAGAAGTAGGACTTTTCTCTAATAAACCTTTTAATGAAAAAATGATTACTGCAGAAGTTTGCATTCCTCATCTTTACTTTTCAAGTGATGATTACTCAACCAAAGGGACTTTAATAAAATGTAATCCATCTTTGAAAGAGTCTACAGATAGAGATGCATTAAGAAAGGCGTTATTAGAGGGCTATATCGATTATGTTGCTACTGATCATGCTCCACATGTTTTGGAAGGAAAATCAAATGACTATATGAATTGTCCCTCTGGTATTCCAAGTGTACAGCACTCACTCCTTGTTCTTTTGGAACTTGTTAAAGAAGGAATCTATTCATTGAATGATCTCCCATACTATCTTTCACATAAAGTTGCTGATAGATTCAAAATTGTTGATAGAGGCTACATTAGGGAAGGTTACTGGGCAGATTGTGTTCTCGTAGATCTGGAATCTAAGCATAAAGTTACTAAAGAGAATACTTTCTATTTCTGTGGCTGGTCGCCTTTTGAAGGTGAGACCTTTAGCTCAAAGATTATGAGTACTATTGTGAATGGTAAACTTGCCTATAATAATGGAAAAATTGTAGAAACTAATTTAGGCGTTCAATTAAAATTTGATAGATAGTTATGGATAAAGATATTAGGTTACATGAGAGTAATAAGAGCTTTTCTTGGACCATGCCTGATGGCCCTTACACATTCTTCTCCGATGAAGACATCACATCATTTAACGAAAAAGGTTATGTTGTACTTGAAAATGCTTTTTCAGACGAAGAAGTCAACAAAGTAGTAAATCAAATTGACCCTTATGAGTTCAATGTAACTGAAGCATTAAAAGGCCTTGATGGTGGTAAATTTTTTATTGCTAGAGCTGAAGAAATTACTTTTACCACCCATCTTGTAACTCAGTCTGATGAACTTAAAGAATTCAGTAAACATAAAGTTTTTACTGACATATGCAGAGATTTAATCGGACCTGATGTGAGGTTATATTGGGATCAAGCAGTATACAAAAAACCAGGTACCAAAGACGAATTTCCCTGGCATCAAGACAATGGTTATACCTATATTGAACCGCAGGCCTACTTAACTTGTTGGGTAGCTCTTACAGATACAGATGAATCTAATGGCTGTCCTTGGGTGATGCCTGGACTTCATAGACGGGGGACCCTCTTCCATGAAAATACAGATTTAGGTCATGAAATACCTTTAGACTCATCCCAAGCAGTTTGCTTACCTCTGAAGGCAGGCAGTATAGCAATTTTCTCTTCTTTAACACCGCACAGGACGGGGCCTAATTTATCAGATGATATTAGAAAATCTTATATTCTCCAGTATGCACCGGAGGGGTCTAAAAGAGTAATATCTCAATCTCTTACTGAGGACCTGAATGATGAAAACAGACAGTTTTTAATTCTTCAAGATGGTAAAGAAGTTAATTAAGATACAAAACCTGTTAATCTTTCATAAGCTTCTACAAAATCTTCTTTGAATTCCTGAACAACATCACTCGCAGAAATGCTTTGATTCATTAGACCTACTCCTTGTCCAACCCAATAAGTTGCTAGGTCTCTAGCTCCATCATGTCCACCTTCAGCTAGCTTAGCAACCTTCTGTAAAGCGGGTTCAGCTACCATCGGCTGTAGAGGCATAGGTAAAGGATCTGGAGCTTGTTCTGATTCCCATGCTTGTGTCCAAGGAGATACTAATTGTCTCGAGTGCTTGCCTGTTCTACTTCTTGATCTTGTTGTTTGACTTGAATTAGCAGCGACCATTTTTTCTTTAATAACAGGAGGGACTTCTGATTCCACAGTAGTTAGCCATACTGAACCACACCAAGCACCAGATGCTCCCATTGTCATTGCTGCTGCCATTTGTTTCCCAGTTACTATTCCTCCAGCAGCCAAGATTGGTGTATCACCATACGGTTGAATTGCTTCGTAAACTTCAGGTATGAGTACCATGGTTGAAACACTTCCACAGTGGCCTCCAGCTTCCGTACCAGATACAACTAATATATCAACACCTGCTTTTACCTGATTGATTGCATGCTGAGCAGTTCCCAAAAGTGCTGCAACCTTAACATCATTTTCTTTTCCCATCTCGAGCATCCAATCGGGTGGCACGCCCAGCGCGTTAGCAATTAGTTTGATAGGGTGGCTAAAAGCTACATCTAAAAGAGCTTTTGCTCCATCAGCTTTTGTATTTGCAGCAAAACTTGAACCAGCTGTATCTATAGTTCTTAACTCCGAAGCCTCTATGTCATGGTTTTCAAGAACATCTGCTCTGAAGTCAGCATATTCTTGTGGAATCATTCCTTTTAATTTTTCTGCATCAAATTTCTCACTTTGATCGACCATCTTGTTGGGAATTAGAACATCAACTCCGTAAGGTTTTCCGTCTATATGTTCATCTATCCATGTTAATTCTTTCTCTAACTGTTCTGGTGACATACCAACAGCACCTAAAACTCCACATCCACCTGCTTTAGATACCGCTACAACTACATCTCTGCAGTGGGTGAAAGCTACTAAAGGGAATTCTATATCTAGAAGTTCACATATTTTTGAGTTCATATTCTCTCCTTAGTTTTGTGTCTCAATATTTGTATTTAATAAATTGATTGCAAATAATTTGCCAAAATAATTTGTGCCACCACAACCACAGCAATGATTACACTAAACATTGTCATATATTTATACGTTTTTTTATCCTCTTCCATTTTTTCCTCCCAATAAAAGGGTTATTATTCCCACAAATCACATGAAAGGTCAAAGAAAATTATCAACACAAGCATGGAGATGGGCCTTTTATGATTGGGCTAATTCTGCATTTGCCACAACTGTAATGGCTGGTTTTTTCCCTATTTTTTTTAAATCTTTTTGGGCAAATGATTTAACTGATGGAGAGAGTACATTTGTCATCGGTACAGCAAATTCTGTTGTTGGTTTACTGATAGCTTTAAGTGCACCTATTTTAGGGGCTTTCGCCGATGCGGGAAACTCAAAAAAAAAGCTGCTTCTAACGTTCGCAGTTTTAGGAATAATAGCAACTGGTTATTTATTTTTCGTCCCTGAAAGTTCATGGAAATTTGCTATTACCTTTTATGCACTTGGTGTGATTGGATTTTCAGGTGGAAATATCTTCTACGACTCTTTATTAGTTTCGGTCGCTGAACACCATGAAAGGAATCGTGTATCATCTTTAGGATTTTCTCTTGGTTACCTTGGTGGAGGGATATTATTTTTAATCAATGTCTTAATGTTCTCTTTTCCATCTTTCTTTGGACTTAATTCACAAATTGAGGCTGTTTTATGGTCTTTTTTGAGTGTAGCTATCTGGTGGAGTATTTTTACACTACCTTTACTTACAGGTGTAAAGGAGCCTAAATTCTCAGTAAGTAGGAAAAGTTTTTTTGAAATTTCAGGGCAAGCTTTCTCTAGTCTCTACCAAACAGGAAGATCGGTAAGACAATATAAAAGTGCTTTTATTTTCTTACTAGCATATTTTCTTTACATGGATGGTGTAGATACGATCATAAGAATGGCAACATCTTATGGTTCTGATATAGGGCTTTCAGCACAATCTATGATATCAGCTCTTTTACTTACTCAATTTATTGGATTTCCCGCAACACTAGCTTTTGGAAGGTATTCTGACAAATTCGGGCATAAACAATCTCTTTCATTTGCGATTATCATCTACATAGGAGTCGTTATATTTAGTTCCCAGATGGATAGTGCATTAGAATTTTTTATCATGGCATCTATCATCGGTCTTGTTCAAGGAGGAGTACAAGCTATCAGCAGATCTTATTTTAGTAGCCTAATACCTAGCAATAAAGCGGCAGAATTCTTTGGATTCTATAATTTCATTGGAAAATCTTCAGTCTTTATAGGTCCCTTTATGGTCTCAGGAATTGCACTCTTAACGGATAGCCCTAGCCTAGGAATATTAAGCTTACTTTTATTATTTATACCAGGATTAATAATTTTAAGGAGAGTTCCCTAAATCAGAAAAGCCTCTTTCAGTCATAGCTTGTTTTAAAATACTAGGCTTATCTGTCATTATTCCATCAACACCAAAGTCAATTAATTTGAACATCTCTTCTTTATTATCGATAGTCCAAACATGAACAAGTTTATTTTCCTTCTTTGCAATTCGAAGAAATCTCTTAGTGAGAATAGGCACTCCCCATTGCTTTATAGGAATTTGAGCACAATCAGCTGTATTAATTCTTAAATTAATTCCTAAAGATTTGCATATCAATTTGAATATATCCATTTGTCCAGAAGAAGTGCATACTTCTGACCCGGCTAGTTTTCTTATTCTATTTAATCTTGAAGAAGAGAAAGAAGCTAAACAGGATCTACTAAAGCATTTCATTTCTTTTATAATTTTTACGGTATTTTCTAAGGCATCCTCAGTTTTAATATCAATATTGAATCTAAGGTTAGGAAAGCTATCGAGTGCTTCACTTAATAAAGGGATCCTGCCACCGTTAATTAATTCTATTCCCTTTACTTCATCTAGCATCAGGTCCTTTATACGCTTATTTATACCTGCCATCCTCTTTAAAGTTGAGTCATGAAATATAACTACATGACCATCTTTAGTAGATTGAACATCTGTTTCTATAAAAATAAATCCTAAATTTGATGAGTATTCAAAGGCTTCTAAGGTATTTTCTGTTTCTACTTCATCCCCACCTCTATGTACAAAACCATAAAAGTTAAAATCTCGAAAAAATGGATGCATAGATATTGGTATTTTTAATAACTATACTATATTGAAGGAGCTTATCTATGGAGAAACTTTTAATAGGGATTTTATTTATTTTTTTGGCTCTGGCTTTTCCTTATCTTTATAAGGTTTATGGATTGAAGAAAATATTGCAATCAGATATACCTTCTGAGGGAAATTGGGCAGAGCTTTCAAGAGGTAATATCTATTATCGTTGGTTTTTACCGGACGATTCAACCGATTTGAAGGGGTCTTTGATCTTGGTGCACGGTTTTTCAACACCTAGTTTTGTATGGCAAGGCTTACTAGATAATTTCACTAACTCTGGTTACAAGGTCCTTGTTTATGATCATTTTGGCAGAGGCTATTCAGAAAGGCCTAGAACAAAATACGATAAGCATCTTTATCTTGAAACTTTGAGGGAATTGATACTTTCTCAAAAAATAAATGAGAAAGTTCATATAGTTGGCTATTCCATGGGAGGACCAATTGCATCTTATTATGCAGCCGAGTATCCTAACGAAGTAACAAGCGTTTCATTAATTGCTCCTGCAGGTTTCAGTAAATCTCTTCCTCAGACGAAATCATGGATAACTATGCCCGTCGTTGGAGATTGGTTCTGGAGAGTATTTAGCCATAGATTATATGGCGTAGGAAATATGTCTGAAACTCAATATAGCGATGATCCGTTGTCTATAAATGAAGATAAATTTTTACCACTCTTTCAAGATCAACTGCGCTTTAAAGGATTCAATGAATCTCTTTTATCAACTATAAGGAACTTTAATCTTTTTGATGTTCGTGACATGTACGAAAATCTAAGTAAAAAAGAAATACCTATGCTTGCTTTATGGGGAAAAAAAGACGGAATAGTTCCTTTTTCAGGGTCAGAAGAATATCAAAGGATATTTGATAATGGAAAACTTGTTGTTTTGGAAGAGGGAACACATGATATAACTTATAGACAGCCAACTATTGTTGGAACAGAAATTATAGATTTTATAGACCAATTATAAAAAATGGATTTTAGTGATATAGCTTCTTATGACGATTATCAAGTCGCGATAAAGCTGAATGAGCTAGAATCAAATGAAGATTTTCATAATTATATTTCTAGTTTAATTTTTCCAAGATCCCATAAATATTTCTCAAAGATAAACCGCATTTATTTAAGAAGAAAATTTAAGCAGATTTTTTCTGATTGCAATTCTATAGATCAATTTCAAGATTGTTTGGCTCCTTTAGTGACGAAAATGATCGACAAAACAACAGATGGTTTTACATATAGTGGAGTTGAGAATTTAACTGAAAAACCTACTCTGTTTGTAGGTAATCACAGAGATATATCTCTTGATCCTGCTTTTCTAAATTATCTCCTTTATACCCAAGGACTCAGTACTGTACGAATCGCTATTGGAGATAACCTTCTAGATGACGGGTATGCTGAAATGCTTATGAGGCTGAATAAAAGTTTCATAGTTCACAGAAATATCAAAGGAGTAAAGGAAACTTTAAGAAAACTATCAAAACTCTCCGCTTACATCAATCATTCGCTAATGCAAGATAAAGAGAGTATCTGGATTGCTCAAAGAGAAGGAAGAGCAAATGATGGTAATGACTTTACAGATGAGGGTGTTTTAAAAATGCTATATCTCGATCAAAGAAAGGCACTTTCAGTTTATGAATGGGTCAGAAGCGTTAACTTAACTCCAATTGTTATTTCCTATGAATATGACCCATTGGATTATGTCAAAGCAAGAGGTTGGGATTATCAGGATTCCTTGACCCTTGAAGAAATAAATAAAAGTGACATCAAAGAAATGTCTACCGGAATTTTTGGCTATAAAGGCAGAGTTCATTTACATATATGTAAACCTATTTCTGATCCAGTGGATACCACACGCCATCTAGCTGAAATGATACAGAGAGAAATTATAAATAATTATCGTATTTGGCCCACCAACCAAGCAGCTTTAGAGCTATTGCCTGAAATAAATATTCAACAAGAGAATATAGATACAATATCGGATATGCCCAGCAAGATTTCTATGCTTGAAAAGAGATGTGCAAATTTGAAGCCTGAAGAGCGAAATGAGTTTTTGATGACTTATGCCAGACCTATTGTTAATAAAGAAAAGGCCAGACTTTCGTCTGGCCTTTAATGCATCTTAATGGGGAGATTAAGAATGCTTACTTAACGGGGAGTTAAGAGTTACATAGAAAATGTAATGACGAATGTGTCTTCGTCGGAAAGTCCGCTAGAGTCCTCTGCACTGAAGTCATTCCAGGCTAGAGAAACACCTAAACCAGCAATAGAGATTGGTAGATCGTAGCTAATTATGGTGTATTCACCGTACTCGTCGTAGTCACCATAAGTAACACCTAAACCAGTTTCACCTAGAGCAACAGAAAATTCTGTGTTATCGGGTGCAGAATCTTGACCTGATGAGTAAGTAATACCGAAATAGCTGTATCCGAGTCCGAGATAGATTTCTTCAAAATCTAGAGAGTCTTCTCCAGGGTATGTAAATGCTAAATATCCGATGTCATAACTTAATCCACCTTCCATTTCACCTGCATAGCCTGCATACCAATCTAATTCTAGAGCTGCTCCATCACCAAATTCAACGTTGGAAGCCCAAGTTCCAAAATATAGTCCACTTTCACCGGCTATATCGAATCCACCAGAGATAGCAGGTTCTTCAGCAGTTTGAGTCATACCTCTCCAGACATAGTCACTTGACATAGCGATATTGCTCTCGAATTCTGCTGATTGCAAGGTCATTGCACTTGAAAAGAATGCTATGGCCCCAAATTTAATAAGATTTTTCATCCTAACTCCTTGTAAGTTTTTAAATAATACAAATATATCTATGCAACTTGAATGCCAAAAAAATCGGGTTTTAATAAATAATTTTGCACTAATTTCGTGCGAAGCAGGTTTTTTTAGTTCTTTACAGGATACTATTTGAGAATTTTTTATTTTATTCGTGTAATATCATGCAACTTTAATCGCTACTAATAAGGAGAAAAAATGGAAATTTCAAATAAAGTTGCTCTTATTACGGGTGGAGCTTCTGGTTTAGGCCTTGCTACCGCTGAAGCATTAGCAGGATCAGGCTCAAAAGTAATGTTACTAGACCTAAATGAAGACAATGCGAAAGCAGCTGTTGAAAAACTGGGATCTGATTCTTCATATGTAATTGCCAATGTAACAGATGAATCATCTGTTCAATCTGCAATCGATAAGACAGTTGAAGAATTTGGTGGCTTACACATAGTAGTTAACTGCGCAGGAATAGGCAGCGCTAGTAAAACTGTAGGGAGAGACGGTGCACATCCATTAGATTATTTTAAAACAGTAGTAGATATTAATTTGAATGGTACCTTTAATGTTCTTAGGCTAGCTGCGGTAGTCATGGGAAATAATGAGCCCAATGAAGATGGAGAATGTGGAGTGATTATAAATACAGCTTCTGTAGCTGCATTTGATGGTCAAATTGGACAGGCAGCATATAGTGCAAGCAAGGGTGGTGTTGTCGGTATGACTTTACCTATAGCCAGAGATTTGGCAAGAATGGGAATAAGAATTAATACCATTGCTCCAGGGATATTTGACACTCCTTTAATGGCTATGGCACCAGATACCGTGAGAAATCCTTTGATAGAGATGACTCAATTCCCTAAAAGATTAGGTTTGCCAAATGAATATGCTTCATTGACAAAGCATATAGTTGAAAATCCTTTTTTAAATGGCGAAACTATTAGATTGGATGGTGGCATAAGAATGCAACCCAAGTAAATGGAAATATTAACTGACTATCTTATTTTTCTATTGAAGGTATTCACTATTGCCTTGGCTATCACTGTCCCTTTGTTAATGGTAATTGGCAGTTCTAAGGGCAAGAGCCAAGCAAAAGGAAAACTATCCATCACTAACCTTTCGGATAAATTCGAAGAAATGGGTAATGCCGTAAAAGGCTCAGTCATGAATCCAAAGGAACTGAAAAAATTTAATAAAGAAAATTTAAAAGATAAGAAAAAGAAAGACAAGGGCAAGGAAAATAATAAAGACACTGACTCAGTCTTTGTTCTTAATTTTAAAGGAGATATTCAAGCTTCAGAGGTAGAAAAACTCAAACAAGAAGTAAATGCTATTCTCTTATCTGACACAGAATGTAAAGAGGTTGTAATCAGAGTGGAGAGTGGCGGAGGATCTGCTTATGCATATGGACTATGTGCGGCAGAACTTAAGAGATTAGTTGATAATGAAATAAATCTCACGGTCTGTATAGATAAAGTTGCAGCTAGTGGAGGATACCTTATGTCCTGCGTTGCAACTAAGATTATTGCCGCACCATGGGCTATAGTTGGATCTATTGGTGTGATAGCACAATTACCTAATTTCCATAGATTGTTAAAAAAGAATTCAATTGATTTTGAGATGCATACTGCTGGTGCATTTAAGAGAACTCTTACAACTTTGGGAGAAAATACAGACGAGGGTAGAGAGAAATTTAAATCAGACCTCGAAGATCTGCATCTAATATTTAAAAATTTTGTAAAAGAACAAAGGCCTCAAGTCGACACTGAAATAGTAGCTACTGGGGAAACTTGGCAAGGTGAGGATGCTGTAAAAGTAGGATTAGTTGACTCATTAGAAACTTCTGATAACTATCTTGTTAGCTTATCAAAAGGTGCTAAATTGTTTGAGATAGAATTTGTTGAAAAGAAAAACCTTACCGAGAGGTTCGCAATTTCTATGCAGATAGTAATAGAAAAATCTTTAATTAAATTCTATGATTTGATAAACAAGGACCGTTTCTCATGACAAAAAAATTTAAAGCATTAGAGTCTGTAAAGACAGATCAAGGAAATCAATTATCTATAATTGAAAGATCTATTGATGATCTTCCCCAGGGAGAGTTATTAATAAAAGTTAACTATTCTTCTCTTAACTATAAAGATGCGCTATCAGCTTCAGGTGCACCAGGCGTAACCAGAAACTACCCACATACTCCCGGTATTGATGCTGTGGGGACAATAGAAGAATCATCAAATCAAAATTTCAGAGAAGGTGATTCTGTCATCGTTACTGGATATGATCTTGGCATGAATACCTCTGGCGGTTTCGGTGAATATATAAGAGTGCCTTCTGCATGGGTCGTAAATTTGCCCTCTGGTTTAAGTGAGAAAGATTCTATGTCTCTAGGTACAGCTGGTTTAACCGCTGGGCTTTCCATAAAGGCTCTTGATGATTATAACTCTAAGAAAGGATTTGAATCTTCTGCTTCTATTGTTACTGGCTCAACAGGTGGAGTTGGTTCCATAGCTGTAATGCTATTATCGAAGCTAGGATCTAATGTTACTGCAGTGACTGGTAAAGATTCACAAAATGATTTACTTAATGGACTCGGTGCTTCTGAAATTATTTCAAGAGAACAACTCTCCGAAGTATCGAGAGCTCCTATCGGAAAACCCATATGGGATTTTGGTGTAGATGTTGTAAGCGGGAATATACTTACTTTATTATTAGCATCGCTTAAACCGGGCGGGGCAGTTGCGTGTAGTGGACTAGTTGGCGGTCCTTCTTTTGAAAGCTCTATATTTCCATTTATTTTAAGAGGAAATGCCCTTTTAGGAGTTGATTCTGTTGAAATATCGATAGAAAAAAAGTTAGAGGTATGGGAAAACTTTGCAACGGATTGGAAATTAGATTTATCTTCGCTTGTCAAAGAAGTTAAATTAGAAGGTTTAGAAGACGAAATCTCTAAAATATTGACTGGTGGCCAAGTCGGCAGAGTAGTTGTCGATCTCAACTAAAAGGAAACAAAATGACTAACGAACACAGTGAACAGGAAAAAGAAATAATGCGTCAAGAGGACAGTAAACTAGATGCTATTGCTGCCGTAGTAATAATTCTTAGTCTTGTAGCGGCAGCAGTTTTTTGGGTCTCAAATCAGTAATTAAATAAGGAAAAATATGGACGTTGTAAATTTTTTGAAAGATAAGACTAGGATACCTGTTATAGGTGCTCCTTTGTTTACCGTTTCTTACCCTGAGCTGGTTTTAGCACAGTGTAAAGCTGGTGTTGTAGGGTCGTTTCCTGCATTAAATGCTAGACCTGAAGAAAAACTCACAGAATGGATTAGTATGATGAAAAAGGAATTGGCTGATTACAAAGAAACTAATCCTGATGCGGTCGTTGCTCCTTTTGCTGTTAATCAAATCTGTCATCATTCAAATAATCGCCTAGAGCATGATATGGAGGTTTGTGTAGAACACGAAGTACCTATAATCATTACCAGTTTAAGAGCGCCTAAGTTTGTGGTAGACGCAGTTCATAGTTATGGCGGTGCAGTAATGCATGATGTTATAAATATCAGACACGCTAAGAAGGCGGTTGATGAAGGGGCTGATGGTCTTATATTAGTTTGCGCTGGAGCAGGTGGACATGCAGGTGCACTAAGTCCATTCGCACTTGTAAGAGAAGTAAGAGAATTTTTTGATGGGCCTGTGGCTTTATCCGGAAGTATTTCTCATGGAGCTTCAATTTTATCTGCACAGGCAATGGGCGCTGATTTTGCATACATAGGCACGCGTTTCATAGCTACCGAAGAAGCCAATGCTTCAGAAGGTTACAAAGACATGATAGTTGAGAGTACCGCTAATGACATTATGTATTCTTCGACATTTACAGGTGTACACGGTAATTATTTGAAGCCTAGTATTGTAAACGCCGGCTTGGATCCAGATAACCTTCCTTATGCTGATAAGAATGATATGAATTTTGGCAGTTCAGGAATGGGTGGTGATAACCAGAAGAAAGCTTGGAAGGATATTTGGGGATCAGGTCAGGGTATAGGAAACTTGCATGAAGTACCGTCCGTTAAAGATGCAGTCGACGCTTTGGTTGATGAGTATGAAGAAGCTAAAAAAGCTTTAGAAACAAAGTCTGCTTAATTAGTCCCCTTTAAATTCAGGTTCTCTTTTTTCAAAAAAGGCTGTAACTGCTTCTCGTCTGTCTTTGGTTTCATGAGTTAATAACGTTTGGTCATAATCCATATGCATAATTGATTCATCATTTTTATAAACAAGATTATTTACACTTCTTTTAATCATTTGAGCAGCAATTGGAGGTTTAGAGGCATAGTGTTTGGCCATTTCATTTGCACGTTGAATTAAAATTTCTGGTTTACACACTTCATCATAGAAGCCCCATGAAAGCAGTGTTTCTGCATTTTCATTTTCTCCTCCTATAACCATTTTTTTTGCCCTTGCAGGGCCAATTAAACGAACTGCTAATGGCAACCCTAGCCAGTTTAAATTTATACCTAAATTTATTTCTGGATAACCTAGAATTGCTTTCTCTGATGCAATCCGAAAATCACATGCAGAGATAATGCAAGCTGCACCACCTAAACAGTATCCATTGACTGCTGCAATAGTGATTTGATCAATATCTAAAATAGATTTAATGGCCGGTTTACCAAAATTATTTCTCCAAGATTCTAGTTTAGTAGAAAGTTGAGGTTTTTCTTTTAGATCAGCTCCTGCAGAAAAATGATCACCTTCACCAGTAAATATGACAACTCTTGTCTCAAGATCTTTTCTGAAATATTCTTGTAAAGTACAGAATTCCTTAAGCACCTCAATGCTCAGAGCATTCATTGAACTTTGTCTATTTATGCTGACAGTGGCTATCGAACCATCTTTTTTTATTTGAAGATATTTCACTTATTTTTCCGCTAAATACTTCTCAGCATCTAATGCAGCCATGCAGCCTGATCCTGCTGATGTTATAGCTTGTCTATAAATATGATCAGAAACATCACCCGCAGCAAAGACACCTGGCACACTAGTTTCTGTGCTATTTCCATTTGAACCTGAATTTATTTTAATATATCCATTTTCCATATCCAATTGATCCTTGAACAAGTCAGTGTTTGGTTTATGTCCAATAGCAATAAATAAACCAGATAAATTTATTTTTGTTTCTTTTTCATCCTTTGTATTTTTTATCTTGATGCCATTTACAACTGAATCATCTCCGAGAACTTCTATTAATTCATGGTCCCATATGATTTTGACATTCTCTTCTTTTTCTTTCTTGAATAATCTCTCTTGTAAAATTTTTTCTGCCCTCAGTGAGTCTCTTCTGTGGATCAGAGTTACAGATGAACATAAATTTGAAAGATATAAAGCTTCTTCTACTGCCGTATTTCCTCCTCCTACTACAGCAACATCCTTATCTTTGTAGAAAAACCCATCACAAGTGGCGCAAGCACTGACTCCTTTTCCCATATAACTCTGCTCACTTTCAAGCCCTAGATATTGAGCTGAGGCTCCTGTAGCAATGATCAATGACTCAGCATCATACTTATTAACATTACCTACAAGAGCAAAAGGCTCTGATAAGTTTGCAGATTCAATGTGATCAAATATCACTTCAACTTCCAAAGACTCTACATGCTTTAACATCCTATCCATCAGCTCAGGACCTTGTAGACCATCGCTATCACCCGGCCAATTCTCTACGTCAGTAGTGGTGGTTAATTGACCTCCTTGTTCCATACCTGTTACTAAACAAGGCTTGAGCCCTGCTCTTGCAGCATAAACTGCTGCTGTATATCCGGCGGGACCAGAACCTAATATTACAAGCTTTCTTTTAATAGTTTCCATACTGTGAATTATATAGTTATCAGTAAAAATTAGTTATTCGGATTAGAACATCTTCTGAATAAACTATACAATAGTTAAAACTTATATTTGTTAGTGGTTAAAAAGTCTCAAGCAATAAAAAAGTCTCCGAACCAGGCCGTATCGGTGTCACGTATACGCCTCAATAAACTCATATTAGATTCTTGGTTAATAGTTCAAGGCTTTCTTGGAATATTCGTCTTTTTAGCACTCACTACTTTTTCTCCTCGAGATTCGGGTTGGAATACACAGGTTTTTTCTGGCGATACGATCGATAATAATCAAGTCATAAATGCAGTGGGGAGTTGGGGTGCTTATTTGAGCGACTTCCTATTGACAATATTTGGGTACATGGCTTATGTGTTGGTCTATTGGCTTCTATGGCCATTAGTAAGTCATTTTTTTCTCTCAAGAAATAAAGTCCCTTTCTCAGACATATACACTGGATTGTTAGGTTTAAAAATATTCGGATGGATATTGGTAGTGATTTCCGGTTGCACTTTATTTGCTCTAACCTTGGAGCCGGGATTGAGTCTCTTGCCTCAAGAGGGTGGAGGATTAATCGGTACAAGAATATCTTCAGTATTTATAGTTCCCTTAAGCTTGATAGGTAGCTTACTGTTATTTACCTCTAGTCTACTATTAGGTCTTACTTTGTCTTTGGAAGTTTCTTGGGTTGCACTGATAAATAAAGTTCAGGAATTATTATTATCTTCCGGATCAACAATAGGCCATAGAGCTTCAAATTACTTAAACACTCTTAAAGAAAAACAAAAGTTAAGAAAAGAAAAAATTGAGAGACAAGAGAAAGTTATAGTCAGTACAAAAGCAAAAGAGCAAAGTAAACCTGCTGAAGTCATTCAATCCAAGCCTAAGATTGAGACAAGTAAAAGAGTAGAAGAAGAAAAACAAACTGAACTTTTTGAATATAAAGAACCTTCGGTACCTCCCAAACTTTCTCTGCTTGATGAACAGACACAAGAAACTTCAAATGAAACTTCTGAGGACTCACTTCGTCGTCTTGGTGAATTAGTTGTATCTAAACTAGCTGAATACAATATCAATGATATTGAAGTTGAATCAATCCAACCTGGGCCGGTTGTAATAAGATTGGAACTTAAGCTGCCTAGTGGATTAAAAGTTAACCAAATATCAAATATCAGTAAAGACTTGGCACGCTCGCTTGCAAAAACAAGTGTAAGAATAGTAGAAGTTATAGAGGGAAAAGATACCATCGGTATTGAAGTACCGAGAGAAGATAGACAGCCAGTCCTACTCAGTGAAGTTTTATCTAGTAAAACTTATGATGAATCTAAAAGTCCGATTACAGTAGCCCTTGGAAAAGATATCAGCGGATCAGCCATAGTCGCAGATCTTGCATCAATGCCCCATTTACTAGTAGCAGGGACGACTGGTTCAGGAAAATCCGTAGCAATTAACTCAATGCTTATCAGTATTTTGTATAAAGCTAGTCCTGAACAAGTACGCATGATACTGATTGACCCGAAGATGTTAGAGCTTTCTGTATATGAAGATATACCGCATTTGTTGGCACCTGTAATCACGGATATGAAAGAGGCTTCCAGTGGATTGAGATGGTGTGTTAATGAAATGGAAAGACGCTACAAGTTAATGGCACATTTAGGTGTAAGAAATCTTAATGGCTATAACAAAAAAGTTAGTGAAGCATCATCAAAAGGTGAACCTCTGAAAGATCCAATGTGGAAGATTAATGAAGCTGCGGAAGGTGAAGAAGCGCCTGATTTAGAAGAATTACCGCTGATTGTTTTGGCTGTAGATGAATTAGCAGATTTGATGATGGTTGTTGGTAAAACAGCAGAGCAGCTTATTGCTAGGATAGCTCAAAAAGCCAGAGCTGCAGGAATTCACATGTTACTAGCAACTCAAAGACCATCAGTGGATGTTATAACCGGTTTAATAAAAGCAAATATTTCATCAAGAGTTGCTTTTCAAGTAGCCTCTAAAATGGATTCAAGAGTAATACTTGACCAAGGGGGAGCAGAACAATTATTAGGAAAAGGAGATATGCTTTATCTCGCCCCCGGAACTTCCATACCTCAAAGGGTACATGGCGCTTTTGTTGGAGATGATGAAGTACAACGAGTAGCAGATGATTGGAGGCAAAGAGGTACAGCTGATTATTTAGATGAGGTCACCAAAGAGGAAGGAGCAGTTTCAGGAATGCCTGGTATTGCATCTGAAGAAGAATCAGATGGTGAGAAAGATGAGTTATATGATGAAGCTGTTGCATTTGTTGCCCAATCAAGAAGGGCATCTATATCTGCTGTCCAAAGAAGACTAAGAATAGGCTATAACAGGGCGGCTAGAATGATTGAAACTATGGAAGAGTCTGGAGTATTAAGCCCTATGGCCTCTAACGGAAATAGAGAAGTTTTAATACCGCCGCCACCCGAAGATTAATTTGAGAAAAATTTACCTTACTTTGTTTAGTATACTTCTGACTACCACAGTTGTCGGTAATGAGACTACTATTAGTAAAGAAAATTTATTTGATTTCTTACATTCAAAACAATATCTTAAAACTAATTTCACTCAAACCACACTAGCAGATTTAAATGAGCGGGTAGTCTCTGGAAACATACAGGCATCAAGATCAGGAAATTTTAAGATTGAATACCTTGATCCAATTAAAGAGACCATTTCGGCAGATAAAGAATTTCTCTACAAATTAGATATAGAGTTGGAGCAACTAGATATCGTTCCTCGAGAAGAATATTTTAAAAATACACCTATAAGTATCTTAATCTCCAATATTGAGAATCTAAAAAAATTGTATTCGATTAACTCATGTACTGAGGAAAATCTTATTACTGTATGTTCGCTTTCTACCAAAGAGGAGAATAGTTTCGTTGAGAAGATATTCCTTCAATTTGCAGGTACAGAACTTGATTCTCTAACCTATACAGACTCTTTTGGTCAAAATGTAAATTTTGATTTTGATGACATATCTTGGGAGCCTTTCACCGAAAACCAACTTTACATTTCCATACCGGAAGGAATAGATGTAGTTTATCACTAGTATTCTTTAGAATAGAGGCATGCTTGATTCAAAATTACTCAGGAAAGAAACAAAAGAGGTCATATCTAATCTGAAAAGGAGAGGTTTCGAATTCGATGAGACTCTCTGGACCAAACTTGAATCTAAAAGAAAAGATTTACAAGGCTCAACTGAAAATCAGCAAGCTAAGTTAAACGAGCTCTCAAAAAATATAGGAATTGCTAAACAAAATTCTGAAGATACAAAAGATCTTGAAAAAATGGCTTCAGAACTTACAGCAACATTGAAAGAGCAGAGTAATGAGCTAGATAACTTACTGGAACAAATAGAAAATTTTGTTTTGTCGATTCCTAATCTAATTGACCATGATGTTCCTGATGGTGAAGACGAAACTTCCAACTTGGAGTTAAAAAAGATTGGCTCACCTAGAGTATTTGATTTTCCTATTAAAGATCACTTAGACATTGGAAGATCTTATGAAATTGACATGGAAGCGGGGGTAAAACTGACTGGTTCAAGGTTTAAAGTTCTTAGAAATGATATAGCACACCTTCAAAGAGCCTTAATAAACTTTATGATTGATACACATGTACAGGAGCATGGATATGAAGAAGTTTATGTTCCATACATAGTCAATAAAGAGTCTATGATCGGTACAGGTCAACTCCCTAAGTTTGAAGAAGATCTTTTTAAGATCGATAACAAAAATGATTTTTATTTAACCTCCACAGCCGAAGTTCCAGTAACCAATTTATTCAGAGATGAGATTCTCAATTCAGAAAATTTACCAATCAAATATGTATGTCATACTCCGTGCTTTAGAAGCGAAGCTGGAAGTTATGGAAAAGATACAAAGGGCATAATGAGATTGCATCAATTTGAAAAGGTAGAGTTAGTTCAGGCTGTTGAATCTTCAGATTCTGATGAAGCATTGGAAGAATTGACCGAACATGCTGAGAATATTCTCAAAAAATTGGAATTGCCTTACAGAGTTGTTTCTCTTTGTTCTGGTGACATAGGTTTTTCTGCAGCTAAAACATATGACTTAGAGGTTTGGGTACCTTCGCAACAGGCCTATAGAGAAATATCCTCATGTTCAAACTTTAGGGCTTTTCAAACTAGAAGAATGAAAGCACGCTGGAAAAATAATTCTGATAATAGGATTGAACTTTTAAATACTCTGAATGGTTCTGCTCTAGCATTAAGTAGGACAGTTTTAGCCATTCTTGAAAACTATCAAGAATCAGATGGCTCTGTAACTATACCGGATGTCTTAAGAGACTATCTAGGCAAAGAATCTATTTTACTTCCTCAATAAGATAATAAATCCTAAACTTTTTGATATCCTCTTTAGGTGAAGAATAGGGTTAATACAATAGATTGTGAAATCTAAGAAACTTTTGACCTACTTTAAAGATTTTTTATATTTTTTAATCAAAATTAGGTATATGATTACATCAACTTTTTGTCTAATTAATTTTGGGGTTAATTATGAAACTAATTTTAAAAAAGATTTTTCTTTTTTCTTCTATTTTCTGTCTAAGCTTACCCGTATTTTCAGATGTTGACACAACATCTGGTATGAGGGGGAGTGTAAATGTCTCAGGTGCCACTGTTGAAGCTGAACATACGCCGACAGGTATTACTAAAACCACAACAACCAGTTCTACGGGTAGCTTTTCAATATCCTTTCTACCTTTAGGTGGTCCTTACACCGTTAGAGTATCGGCACCAGGTTACAATTCAGAATCCTTAGATGGTTTATTCTTGAGTTTGGGTGATCCACTATCCTTTGGAGTAACTCTTACGAGCACCACTGCAGCAGATGAAATCATAGTAACTGCGAAGCCTGCCGACGCTTTTAAGATGGGTACAAGTACTATCCTGACTAGAGAAGATATGGATGCTGTTCCAACAATCAATCGACAAGTAGCAGATTTTGCAAAAATGGATCCCAGAGTTTCAGTTAATGGAGGCGTTGGAAGAGATGCAGAAATAAGCATTATGGGAGCCAACTCAAGATTTAATGACTTCACTATAGATGGGATAAGCTTTAATGACCCTTTTGGATTAAATGATAATGGATTCGGAACTATGAGAAATCCTATTAGTATGGATTTTGTTGATCAAATATCTGTAGATATAACTCCATTTGATGTGTCCAGGGGCAATACAACCGGTGGCTCTATTGCAGTCGCTACAAAGTCAGGAACTAATGAATTTCATGGATCAGCCTACTATCAAAAAAGAGATGAAGGCAGCGTGGGTGATTTCGAAGGTCAAGATTTTCCTGAATTTGAAGATGAAGTTATCGCGCTGACTTTTGCAGGACCACTCATCGAGGATAGACTCTTTTTCTTTGTGGGTTATGAAGAAAATACTTCATCACTACCTGGTCTTTTTGGGACTAAAGATAGTGGCGCTCAAAACCCCGCTAGAGTTGTAACTACAGCACTAGCTAATGAAATTAGACAATATACCATTGATAATTATGGTGGTTATGATGCTGGATATATCAATTTAGTAACTTACGACGCAACCCATGAGGAATGGACAGTTAAATTAGATGCGGTAATTAGTGACGCTCATAGAGCTACTCTAAATGTATCCCATTCCGAAGATCTTTTGCCACAAAGATACAACAACTGGTCCAGAACTGTATTTAGTAATAATTGGTATTATAAAGATCCAGAAATCGACCGAGCTTCATTAACTTTATATAGCGATTGGTCAGACAGACTTTCAACAAAATTTAAGTATACCAGCTATGAAATGTTGGAAGATGATTCCTCATATGGAGATGATTTATTTCCTGAAATGAATATCACGATTACTGACTCTGTTACCGGCGATAGAGATAATGTATTTTTAGGTGGTGATCGATACAGAGGTGCTAATTTAATCAATGTTGAGAGTGAATTCCTAACTTTAAAAGCTGATTACAATAATGATGACCATGTTTACACAGTCGGTTTTGAAAGGGATGAATCTGATGTTGTAAATCTATTCATTGCTAGATATAACGGTGAGGTAAGGTTTAGGAGCTTCGAAGATTATCAAAATGGGGTTTGGAGTAGATTGAGAATACACGAGCCTTATGCTGGACATGAAGCGGTCGGAACTATGGCTGCAGATTTTGAGGTCGAGAAAAATTCTCTGTATATTCAAGATAAGTGGTTTGTAAACAATGATCTTACGGTTATGTTTGGTCTTCGTTATGATGAAGTTGAGACTCCAATAGCGCCTGCTACTAATGTAAATTTTGTTAAAGAATATGGCTTCTCAAACGCGTCAAAATTTGATTTTGATGTTTTGCAACCAAGGTTCTCGTTTAATATGGATCTCACGGATTTATTTGAGAGTAGAGAAAGTGTAGTTTCTGCTACTTTAAGAGGTGGTAGAGGATTATTTATGGGAAGGATACCTCGAGTTTGGTATGGAAATGCATACTCAAGGACTGGAGCAACAGGCGACTATCGTGGATGGTATAGTAATTGTGTTGGTGACGAAAGCGTTACGAATTGTCCTGGCAATATGCCTAAGGGTGACCCGACAGCATTCTGGTTAACTTCACCTGATTCTAAGTATTCAATACCTGCAGCAGACAATCCTTACGGTGTTGCCCAAAGCACAGATCCTAATTTTGAGGCTCCGTCTTCGTGGAGAACAAGTTTGGGATTAGATCTTTTACTGGATAGTGGTTGGGATATAACTCTTGAATATAATCTTGATCAGGTAAGGCAAGCAGTGTTTTTTACTGATCTTGGTTTACAAAGAGAAGGAACACTTGCTGACGGTAGAGGAATCTACGGCGGTAGAGGAGACTATAGGTTAACCAATACAGACCAAGGTACTACTGAGGCCTGGACAATCACGACTACCAAGCAGTTTGGTGAAATAGATTGGTTTGCTGGTTATACAAAGATGAGAGCTAATGACATTTTTGAATTGACAAGTGCACAAAGTGAAAGTTCCTATGCAAGGTCGGTAAGAGCAGATGGTGAGAATATTAGTGCTGCCAGATCAAACTTTATGGTTGAACATAAATTAATAACTGGACTCGATTACACTACTCAGTTCTTTGGAAATAATGATACAAGGTTTTCTCTTGTATATGTCGCAAAATCAGGAGAACCCTATAGTGTTACTTTTGATGGTTATGATGACGCATTTTCAAATGACAGAACTGATGGTGGATATGATGCAGCGTATATACCTACTGGAGCTTCAGATCCCAATGTTGTGTTTGCAAGCTCATCCGTCGCTGATGCTGTAATGGCTCATGTAAATGGATCTGGATTGGCAAGTTACAAAGGTCAAATTGTACCTAGAAATGCATTTAATAGCCCTTGGATAAGGACCTTAGACCTTCGAATAACACAGGATATTAATATTGCCAATGATCATAAAGTAATTGTTTATCTCGATGTGACTAATCTTCTTAATCTCATTGATGATGAGGATGGAATCATTAGGGAATATAGCAACAGAAGCAGGCAAATAATTTTGGATGAAGATAATCCATATGATTCTCAAGGCAGATACAATATAGTTGGTGTTGATCCTGACGATGGTTTATTTGTCCAAAATAGGGCAGGACAATCTTCTTATCAATGGAATTTAGGTTTTAAATATCAATTCTGATCTTACTGAAGTAAAAAACGCCACTCACGTGGCGTTTTTTTTAAGTTAAAAGTCTTGGTCCATTTATCATACAAACCTTAGTTGCATAAGAAATGGCTTTACTTAGAGCCAATCTATCTTCTAGGACGTCAGTGTAAGCCAAGAATGTTCCAATCAAAGCGTCACCAGCTCCGTTAGAGTTAATCACATCTATTTTGGAGGCCTCTATATTTATTTGATTATATTTAGCTCCTTTCGAGCCTTTGCTAACTAATGTGTTCAAAGCAGGATTGCTGATTAACTCCTGTAATTTGATAATTTCAGCTTCATTACCATAGAGAATATCGATTTTATTGAGAAAAACTTTTTTTAGATTTTCATAATTTTGTTCAATAAGACTAGTGTCCGATAATCCAAAACACACGCGGACTTCATCTTTTACTTGAAGAGAATATTCAACAGTTTCGATTCCTTTCATGGAAGAAAGTGAAAAGTTATCCAATACTAAGAAATCTGAGGATAAAAGTTCACTGATATTAATACTTTCGGGACATAAATCTAAATTAGCTCCTAGATTTGCTGCCATTGTTCTTTCGCCGTCTGGAGTTACAAAAATTAAACAAATACCAGTTGGTAGCGAAGATCTAAAAAAGGACATAGCTTTATCGCTATCTTTGAAAGATTTTAAGAAAAGTTCTCCATATTCGTCATCACCTATTGAACATGAAAAATAGGTTTTAGAGCCGTGTTGATTAGCTGCATATAAGGAATTTGCTACAGAGCCTCCAGGTAAAGCAGAATATCTCTGACTTTTAAAATCTTTTAATAAGATTGAAAGTTCGTCTTGAGAAATATGTTTCATAGATCCCTTGGGGATGGAAATGGTTTTTAACTGTTCCTCACTAATCCTGATTTCAATATCAATCAAGGCATTGCCAAATCCATAAATTTTATTCATATGGTCTATAATCTTACTCAAATAAATCAATAACAAACATAAATAAGTTGAACATTCCTTTTTCAGTAATTTCTTTGAAAAACTTTTATAAAGATCCTAACAAGTTCTCCAAAGAACTTGGCGATAACTTCAGAAAATCTGGGTTCTGCGGAATAAAGGATCATGAAATAGATACAGATTTAGTTAGAGAGGTACAAGATTTATTCATTCAATTTTTTTCTCTACCGGAAGAAACTAAAAAATTATATTTTTATCCTGAGCTTGGTGGAGCAAGGGGTTACACTCCTTTTAAAATTGAAACTGCAAAAGGTGCTAAGCATGCAGATTTGAAAGAATTTTGGCATGTCGGCAGAAAATTGGATGATGGCGATCCTTTTAGGAGATGGATGCCTGATAATATCGATGTACCCGATCTTAAATCTTTTAAAGAAAAAACTAATAAGCTTTTTTTGCAATTCGATGCTTTGGGTAACCAAATACTTGAAGGGATAGCTTTAGATTTAGGTATAAATTCAAATTTCTTTCATAAAGTAACAAACAAAGGAAACAGTGTTATGAGGGTGATTCATTATCCGCCAGTTGGAATTGAAGAGTCAGGCGAAAGGGCAGGTCCTCATGAAGATATCAATCTAATTACTTTATTGATTGGAGGTCAACAAGCAGGCCTAGAAATTTTGTCTAAAAATAATGAATGGTTAAGAGTCTCGGTTGATAGCGATGTGATAGTTTGCAATATTGGAGATATGCTCCAAAGATTGACTAATAATAATATGATCTCTACAACACACAGAGTTAACGCTCTGGCGGAAGAATCTTATTCTTCGCGATACTCTATACCCTTTTTTGTTCACCCTAATCCAGATTGGTTTATAGAAACCTTGGAAAATCAAATTACTGATTCTAATCCCAATAACTATCCAGATGGCATCCTGTCCGAAGATTTTCTGCAAGAAAGACTAAAAGAAATTAAACTTATCTAATGGAGTATCTTCAACCCACGATAGGATTATTTTCATTACTTGCTCTAGGGGCCGTATTTAGTGAAAGTATAAAATCAATAAAAATTAGATTTATTGTCATGGCTATTCTGATTCAGCTAATTTTGGCAATAATTCTTACTAAAATTGAACTGATAAGTTCTTTCTTTAATATTCTCTCAGATGGAGTAATGGTCTTAAAAGCTGCAAATGATTACGGCACAGGATTTGTTTTCGGTTATTTAGCAGATGGCGCACCTAATGCACCTTTTGATATAACTAATCCAGGAGGGACATTTATTTTTGCTTTTGGTGGCCTAACTTTAATAATATTAATGTCAGCAATATCGGCATTATTGTGGCACTTGAGAGTCATACCATTAATAGTCAATGCCCTTTCAGTTTTATTTAAAAAACCTTTAGGTGTAGGCGGTCCTATTGGACTTGGTGCCACTGCAAATGTTTTTTTAGGGCAAGTTGAGGCGCCATTATTAATTAAGCCTTATCTATCTTCTATGACTCGTCATGAACTCCTGATAATCATGACTGTTGGAATGTCTACGATAGCTGGATCTGTTATGGTTGTATATACAACCATGCTCTTTCCAATTTACGGATCTGGATTAATTGGACACTTTTTGTCTGCCTCCTTAATTTCTGTACCCGCGGCGATTATGTATGCAAACATGATGATACCAAGCAATGCAAAAACAGATTTTCCAGATGAGAAATCTGATGATATGTACTCCAGTATCATGGATGCTATAACTCAAGGCACAAAAAATGGTCTTGATATATTCCTAAACGTCATTGCTATGTTGATTGTTGTAATGGCTTTAGTTTTTTTAGTAAATTCAATGCTTGGACTTTTACCAAACCTGAACGGCAATCCTATTACACTTGAATTAATGTTAGGTTATCTTTTCGCACCTTTGGCATGGTTTATGGGCATACCTTGGAGTGAATCTATCATTGCAGGTCAATTACTAGGTGTAAAAACTGCATTAAACGAATTTGTAGCTTATTTATATTTGTCAGACACAGAAAATTATCAACTGTCAGATAAAACCAGAATGATATTGCTTTATGCTCTTTGCGGTTTTGCTAACTTTAGTAGCGTTGGTATTTTACTAAGTGGTTTGAGCGCAATGGTACCTGAGAGGAGGGCAGATTTAATATCGGTCTCAGGAAAGGCACTTTGGTGTGCTTTATTAGCATCTTGCCTAACCGGTTTTATCATCGGAATACTTTAGCCAATATTTTTTTCAATAAAATGCTTCCTGCAAACTGATACATATTTCTCTTCACCACCTATTTCTATCTGAGTTCCATCGGATACCACTTCACCTTTGGCATTTAATCTTAATACCATTGTAGCTTTCCTTCCACAATGACAAACAGTCTTAATTTCTTTCAAATTATCTGCCCAAGCTAAAAGATATTTACTACCTTCAAATAGATTACCTTGAAAATCTGTTCTAATACCGAAAGTTAATACGGGAATATCTAATTCATCGACAACCTTACCCAGCTGGCTTACTTGATTTTGAGTTAGAAACTGAGCCTCATCAATTAATACGCAGTCAACAATAGAGTTTTTACTAAAATTTAAGATATCCCTGTATATATCTGTTTTACTTGTAAATATATTTGATTTTGCTTTCAGCCCTATTCGTGAAACTATTTCTCCTTTACCAAATCTATTATCTAAGTCAGAAGTATATATTCTTGGGTTCATGCCTCTTTCAATGTAGTTATGATTGGCCTGTAAAAGCATAGTTGATTTACCGGCATTCATAGAAGAATAATTAAAGTAAAGCTTTGCCATTTTTGATTATTTTGATTGTGCTACTATAGCAGCCTTTTTTATGTCCAAGGAAATTGATAAAGATCATATTCTAGAAGAATCTGCTGAGATTACTCATCCAGAGTCCCTCAGTGTATGGGGCCTAGCGTGGCCTTCAATTCTAAGTAATCTGTTATTTGCCTCAGTAGGACTTGTTTCAATCAAAGCGGTTGGCTCACTCGGTGCTGAGGCTGTTGCAGCTGTAGGAACCGGGCAGAGAATATTTTGGGTCTTTCAAGCTCTGTTAATGGCTATTATGGCTGGCACCACAGCCTTAGTTGCTAGAGCAATTGGATCAGGAGACGAATATGAGGCAGCTCAGGTCACTAGAGCTTCACTGGGCATTTGCCTTTTAATTTCTTTTTTCACAGTCATACTTTTATGGGTTGGTGCAGATTTTATGATTGGTTTGTTTGGTCTTGATGAAGAATCAAGAAAACTATCCATAACGTACACACAGATATTAGTTGGATTTACCCCAGTGTTTGCAATCTCAATGGTTCTTGGAACTGCTCAACGAGCCGCGGGAGACGCAAAAACTCCTTTGTACATAGGACTTATTACAAACATCGTAAACATCGTACTTTTAATAGGATTAGTTGAAGGTCGTTACGGGATGCCAGAAATGGGAGTTGTGGGCGCAGCTTTAGCAGGAGGCCTTGCATTTACTTTCAACTCAATTCTTGTATTAGGATTATGGTTTGGTAAGAAACTGGCAGTTTCGATAGGTAAGGCAGGATCTATGACATATGATCGTTTAAAGCAACTCATCACCATAAGTTATCCTGCGGGATTAGAATCCTTTGTTTTTCAATTTGGAATGCTTTCATTCTTTTGGATAGTGGCTTTGTATGGAACGGATGCAGTCGCTGCTTACAACATAGGTGTGAATGTGCTAATGCTGTCATTTACTGTAGGTAATGGCTTTGCCATAGCAGGAGCTACTTTAACAGGACAACATCTAGGTGCTTCTGATCCTGACAAAGCTTATGATTCGGGTTTTAAAGCAGCTCGATTAACTATGCTTTCTATGGGGTCGCTAGGTATTCTATTAGCAATATTTTCTAGAGAGCTTGCAGGCTTCTTTATTAACGATATTGATGTGATCAATAAAACCGTCGTATTCGTGTGGATGCTAGGAATCATGCAACCCTTTATGGCAATAGAATTTTCAATTGGCGGTGCCGTTAGAGGAGCGGGAGATACTAAATCTCCTTTAGTAATAACTTTAGTAGGACTCGTCTTAGTTAGGGTTCCTCTTGCTTTTATTTTCTACAGTTTAGGTCTTCCAATTGAGTGGATTTATGCAACGCTTATTGCTGATTATTTTTTAAAAGGAATGCTGCTTGCATATAGATATAAATCTAGAAGATGGATGAAAGTTCTTAAGATGGATAACTGAAATGTTTTTAATGATGCGACAGATTAAACTTCTATTGATTATTCAATTATTTTTGAGTTGTTCGGAAACAACAACCTTAGAATCTACTAAGCCTCAAACTCCGGAAGATTTAATTGCACACTCTGATGAATTTAAAAGAGAGTTAATAACAGTTACTGATGGTGTGCATGTTGCTGTTGGTTATGCTTTAGCTAACTCGATTCTTATTGAAGGTGAGAAGACGAATATCATAATTGATACTACCGGAAGTGAGGAAACTGCCACAGAAGTAAAAGATATGTTTGACGCCATCAATTCTAATCCAGTCGAAACTATAATTTATACACACAACCACGCAGATCATACTTATGGTGCCACAGTATTTGCCGAAGGTTCTAATCCAGACATATATGCACATTCTACTACCGAAATCTATCTATCTAGAGTAATAGGTATCTTAAGACCTATAATTTCGTCCAGAAGCAACAGAATGTTCGGAAATGCTCTACCAAAAGAACAAGTTGAGAATAATGGCATAGGACCTTTTTTAGAGATAGGAAGAGACGGAAGAAAGCCTGGCCTTCTTTACCCAACAAAAACATTTACAGATCAAATTGAATTCGAGGCCGCTGGCCACAAAGTTCAGCTATTCCATGCACCGGGTGAGACAAATGATCAGTTATTTGTTTGGTTACCGGAAAAAAAAGTTTTATTTCCAGGTGATAACTTTTATAAAACTTTTCCTAATCTTTATACCATTAGAGGTACTCCTTATAGAGATCTGGTTGGATGGGTCAATAGTATAGACTTGATGAGGTATCTTGAGCCTGAATATTTAGTGCCCAGCCACACAAGACCGATAGTTGGTAAAGAAAACATAAACACACTCCTTACTACTTATCGAGATGCTATTCAATTTGTACACGATCAAACCGTGAGATTAATGAATTTGGGCTTGGATCCCAATGAGATTGCAGAAAGATTAGTCTTACCAAAACACCTAGGAGATTCTCCTTATCTTAAAGAGTTTTATGGGACGCCTGAATGGTCGGCAAAAAATGTGTTTTCAGGATACCTTGGTTGGTTTGATGGTAATCCATCGAGCTTAAAACCTTTACCTTTAAAAGATGAAGCTGAAAAAATAATTCAATTATCCGGTGATTGGAATAGTCTCTTTAAAGTCGCAGAAGATGCCTTTTTAGTTAATGATTTTCAATGGTCTCTTCAACTCACTGATTATTTACTAAGATCTAGACCCGATGATCAAAAAACTAAACTTCTTCGTAAATCTGCATTAGAAGCTTTAGGTAGAAAAGAAAGTAATCCAAATTCGAGATATTATTATTTAAGTAGTGCAGCTCAGTTGGACGAAAATTATCAAGAAAATGATATTTTATTGCCAAGTTTGGAGGTTATACAGAAATATCCAATTGAATCTATGATGGAAACTCTAAAAGTTAATGTCATACCAGAAAAATCTTTGAATAAGACTATTCAGCTATTATTTACATTTACAGATTCTCCAAAATCTTTTTCACTATTTTTAAGAAGAGGAGTTTTGGAAGTTCAACCTTTTATGATTACAGGTTCATCTGTCCAAATAAAATCTAGTGAAAATGATTTAAAGGCTATACTGTCTGGTGTAAAAAGTTTACCAATCTCGTTAGTTAACGGTACTTTAAAAGTGGAAGGTAGTAGGGCAGATTTGCTATCTTTCTTTAGTAGTTTGAGGAATTAAACATGAAAGACTTTAAGGATATATCAGTTGAGGTAAATGAAAACATAGCCTGTGTAACTATTCAAAGACCTCCAAATAATTTTTTTGATTACCTTTTAATTGAGCAGATTGCTGATTCTTATGAAGGGCTTGACCAAGTTTCTGATTGCAGAGTGATAATATTAAGGTCTGAAGGAAAAAATTTTTGTGCAGGAGCTAATTTTGGACAAGATGAAGACATGTTGGATAAGTCGGTTCCATATAAAAAGCTGTATGCGCAAGCAGTAAGATTATTCAAAACTAAGAAACCTGTAATAGCTGTCGTCCAAGGTGCCGCAATCGGAGGAGGTTTAGGACTAGCTTTATCTGCAGATTTTAGAATAGCTTGTCCAGAGGCAAGATTTGCAGCAAATTTTGCAAAACTTGGATTTCACCCTGGATTTGGAAGCTCTGTGACTTTGCCGAGAGTTATCGGCACTCAAAAAGCAATGGATATGCTTTTTACTGCAAGAAGAGTAGGAGGTGAGGAAGCATTTGAGATTGGGTTAGCTGATAAGCTGACTTCAATAGAAAATTTGATGCAAACAGCAAAAGAATTTGCTGAGGAAATTACAAGTTCTGCGCCTATGGCAGTTGAATCAATTAGATCAACCTTACGAGGCAACTTAGCCGATCAAGTAGAAGAAATTGTCGATTGGGAATTAAGCGAACAAGTGAGGTTGCAAAAGACTGAAGATTTCAAGGCAGGAATTGCGGCGTCCCTCTCTAGAGAAATTCCTAAATTTAATCGAAAGTAATCAAATTTTTATTTTTGAAGGATCTAGTATAGTTGGTGTGGCTGTATTCAAAAGGTTCGGATAATCTAGAGAGTAATGCAATCCTCTGCTTTCTTTTCTTTTTTGTGCACTCTTAATGATTAAATTAGCTACAAGAGCCAGATTTCGTAATTCAATCAAATCTGAGCTAATCAGATATTTTCCATAAAAGTAATTCACTTCTTCATCAATAACCTTCATTGCTATCTCGGCTCTTTTTAATAGATTGTTAGATCTTACAATTCCAACATAATCCCACATTAGTCTTCTTATATCGTCCCAATTATGACGGATGATGACACCTTCTTGTGTCTCTGTGACCTTTGATATATCCCATTCTTGGATTTCTTGATTATGATTCTTAAAATTTTTGCAGATATGATCTGAAGCTTTCTTTGCAAATACCACGCACTCTAATAAAGAGTTACTTGCCATCCTATTTGCACCATGCAATCCAGTGCTAGAAACCTCTCCTATGGCATATAAATTGTCAATATTAGTTTTACTATTTAGGTCAACTTTGACACCTCCACAGGTGTAATGTGCTGCTGGCACTACAGGAATTGGTTCTGCAGTTAGATCATATCCAAATCTAAGGCATTCAGAGTATATGTTAGGAAAATGTTCTTTTATTTCATCTGAATTCTTATGGCTAATATCTAAAAAGACATTATCAGCACCAGAAATCTTCATTTCTTTATCAATAGATCTAGCAACAACATCTCTCGGTGCAAGTTCTAGCCTTGCATCATACTTTTCCATGAATTTCTCTTTGTTATGATTGACCAAAAAAGCCCCTTCACCCCTCAAAGCTTCGCTAATCAAGAAGGATTTGGCTTCTGGATGAAAAAGGCATGTTGGATGAAATTGATTGAATTCTAGGTTTTCAACTTTACACCCCGCTCTCCAAGCTAAACCAATGCCATCTCCTGACGAACCATCAGGATTGCTGGTATATAAATAGACCTTGCTTGCACCACCAGTAGCAAGAATAACAGCACCAGAACTAAAAGCTTTCACGGTGTTTGAATCTATATCTAAAACATATGCACCTATACACTTTTCCTTTCGAGTTATGAGATCCACACAAATATGATTTTCTAAGACTTCAATGCTCTTACTTCTTTTAACCATCTCTGAAAGAGAGCTGGACACCTCTCTTCCGGTAGCATCTTCTGCGTGCACAACTCTTCTTTTAGAGTGACCTCCTTCCTGTGTAAGATGAAGATTCTCTCTTGATTTATCAGTTGTAAAATTTGTTCCAAGACTGCTCAGCCATTCAATTGCTTCTTTACCATGACTCACACATTGCCTTACTGCATTTTCATCGCACAAGCCATCGCCAGCTATTAGTGTATCCCTCAAATGCTCTTCGATTGAATCATTCGAATCAATAACAGCAGCAATACCGCCTTGGGCATACCATGTAGAACTATCTACCAGAGAATTTTTTGTTATGAGGGTGACATTAAATTGATTAGATAACTCAATAGCAGCCGTCATTCCTGCAGCTCCACTCCCTATAATAAGTACGTCTGTTTTAATCAATTGATTTAAATATTAGAGAATAATCTGTGGCAGATATATTTTTAGTTAGGTCTCCGGAAGAAATATAATCAATATCTAATTCCTTGATAGTAGACAAAGCATAAACATCAATGTTTCCTGAAACTTCTAATTTGATCTTATTAGTTGCTATTTCGACAGCAGCTACTAAATCTTTTTGTTCAAAATTATCTAACATTGCAATATCAGCTCCTGAATCAATTGCCTCTCGGAGCTCATCAAGATTTTCAACTTCAACCTCTATAATTTTTACCTCATTATTCCTAAGAGTCTCAACTGCTTTTTTTATTGAACCGGAAGAAGCAATATGATTTTCTTTCACTAGCGCCGCATCGTATAACCCCATCCTATGATTTTGACCTCCGCCAATCACAACAGAATATTTTTGCTCGTATCTCAAGCCTGGCAAAGTTTTTCTTGTATCTAATAATTTAGTTTTAGAGCCTTCTAATTTCTTTTTATAACAATAGGTTTTGTAAGCAATACCTGACATCATCTGCAAAAAATTAAGACCAGTTCTTTCTGAAGCTACCATACATTTTGCGTTTCCTTCTATAGTTGCTACTTCAGTATTAGCTTCGATTAGCGCTCCTTCCTCTATATTCCAGAGAATATTGGCATTAGGATCTACAATTTTAAAAGATGCTTCAAACCACTTTGAGCCACATAATATAGACTTCTCTCTACATAGAAGAATAGCACTCTGAGTTTGCAAGGGATCTATTAACTCTCCAGTAATATCTCCAATGCCAATGTCTTCCTCTAAGGCAAGCTTTACAGATTCTTCTATCTTTACTAAGTTAGGTAAGTGCCTTTTAGACATTAAAGCTAATCATTTTATCTAAAGGAATTTTTGCCTGTTGAATTATGTCTGAATCTAAATTAATTTCATTAGCAAGCGTCCTAACGCACTCATCTAGGTTGGTTAAAGAATTTAAACCCATCCACGGACAATGTGCGCAACTTTTACAGGAAGAGCCAGATCCTCCTGTAGGTGCTTCAAAGAACTCCTTCTCAGGTGAGAGTTGTCCCATCTTATAAAAAATTGATTTATCAGTTGCTACAATAAATTTATTAAAATCTAAATCCTGAGAGGCTTTAATAAGGTGAGAAGTCGAACCAACCGCATCTGCCATAGATATGACTTCTGAAGGAGATTCGGGATGAACCAATATGCCTGCATCAGGATGAAGTTTTTTCAAATCTCTCAACCCTGATGCCTTGAATTCCTCGTGGACAACACAGGCACTATCCCATAAAAGCATGTCAGCGCCTGTTTCCTTTTGAAGATAACTGCCCAAGTATTTATCAGGAGCCCATAGAATCTTTTGATCATTGAGATGGAGTTCCTCAATAATTTCTTTTGCAATACTTGAAGTAACTACCCAATCAGCCATTGCTTTAACTTCAGCAGATGTGTTCGCATAAACTACAAGTTTTCTTTCGGGATATTTATCTTTCATTATTTTTAAGTCAGCCGCAGGACATCCTAAGTCCAATGAGCAAGTTGACTCATAAGTTGGCACGTAAATATGTTTCTCCGGGCTTAGAATTTTTGCAGTCTCTGCCATGAACTTAACTCCACAAACTATAAGGTTTTCTGTATGGCAGTTACTGCCAAATTTTGCCATTTCAAGGGAGTCACCTATAAACCCATTTGTTTCTTCCGTTATTTGTTGGATAAAAGGGTCAACATAATAATGGGAAATAAGAGTTGCATTATTTATCACAAGATTTTCAGTAATAGATTTAAAGAGATTATCTCTATCTTTTTCCACAAGCTGTCCATTCAATCCAGCCTTGTGACGATCGATTAATTCGGTATTGAGAAATCTTGATGAAGCTTCCATTTTAGGTGCGCGATTGTACCAAAAAAAAGATTATTGATCTTTTCCTTCGCATTATTCTTTTTTGCTACAATGCGCTCCGGTTAGACAATGTTCTATAGGATAGTTGGCAGAGTCTGGTTGAATGCACCGGTCTTGAAAACCGGCAAGGGGTCAAACCCTTCGGGGGTTCGAATCCCTCACTATCCGCCATCAGCGCCCGTACTAGTAATATAAATATGGATAAAATACACCACTTAGCTATACAAGTAGAAGATATCGGCAAATCTGTGGATTGGTACAAGAAGAATTTTGATATTCAAGTTTCTTATCAAGACGAAACTTGGGCGATGATCGATTTTGAAAATACCAGTCTTGCATTGGTCATTCCAGAACAACATCCTTTTCATTTTGCTATTGAATTTGATGGGGCATCTTCCTATGGAGAATTAACAAAGCACCGAGATGGTACCGCTTCTGTTTACATTAGAGATATTGATGGAAATAATATTGAGATGATTAAACTCCCCGATAATGAATGATTTTGTTATTTTTGGTTCAACAGGTCTCACAGGCGGATATTTTCTTGATGAGGTAAAGAACAGAAACCTTAACTATCATTTATTTGTAAGAGAAGTTTCATCTGCTGAATCGATAGAGAATCAAACTCTATTTGATTCCGAAAATTTACCTGAGCTACCAAATGCCAAGTCTCTTGTAATATGTATTGGTTACCCTTTAGATTTTTTAGAGCTGATATATATGAAACTCAGTGTAAAAAAAGAATTTAAAAGAATAGATTTAGATCTAGTTACTGAGATCTGCAAAAAGGCTTCACATGCTGGTATTTCGAATGTTCTTATCATTTCAGCTGTTGGAGCAAATAGCTCTTCTCTAAATTACTATCTAAAAATTAAGGGTATGATGGAAGATGAAGTAAGAGCAATCGGCTTTGATTCAATTTTTTTTGCAAGACCAGGACATCTTTTAGGTCCTAGAGATAAAAGTAGGGTGGACGTCTTTGTTAGGCTCATTGAATTTTTTGGTAATCTCTTCTCACCATTTTATATAAGTATATTGAGGAAATACAAAAACATCCCTGCTCAAGTTGTTGCGCAGGATCTTCTTAATTCTTATGAATCTAATAAAAGCACCTCTGAAATAATTATTCATGAACAAAAGTGACATATCACGAATTATAGAAATGGCATGGGAAGATAGAACTCCATTTGAAGCAATTGAGGCAACTTACAATTTATCTGAAAAAGAAGTTAAAGATCTTATGAAAAAAGAGATGAAATATTCCTCATATAAACTTTGGAGGGCAAGGGTACATGGAAGGAAAACAAAGCATCTTTCAAAAAGGTCATTTGTATTTGGAAGACACAAGTCGCCTAATAAACGATAAATATGTATCTAACTAAAATCTTTGAGCATTTTTCTTAGTTCAAGTTGATGCTGTTCTTCCTCTCCTATTAAGCCTCTAGTATATTCTTCTAAATATACTGATTTACCCTCTACAATCGATAATAACTCTTTATAGAGGTTAAGAGCATGTAATTCGTGCCCAAGACTTTCTTCCAGGATACCTTGTATGGAATGATCATTCGTCTCCTCAATTTTTGCAATTTTTTGACTGGGATGTCCATCTAGACCAGTAAGTAATTCACCGGCCTGCTGAGCATGCATGAGCGATTCATTAGCTTGTTCTTTTAAAAACTCCACTATTGGCAATCTATAGGGTCCTGTTACCATTAAAGCAGAGTGGGTGTATCTGACAACTCCAGCTAATTCATATTCTATTATTTTGTTTAATATGGTATTAACTTCTTGTGTATTCATAACTTAAATTTAACAGAATATTTCTCTAAATTAGCCAATGGAAATGGTTTTGATTTTGATAATCATTCTGATTTAGCATAGTCAAATAATGCCTAAAGAAAAGGAAGGTAAAAGAATTAAATTTATAATCTTAATTTCTTGGTAATATCATATGAATTGTATTAAATTACTATTAAAGTTAACTAAAAAGGGGAGTTTTATGTTACATCTCAGATATTTTCCATTATTCATCTCGTTATTACTTACTGGACCAATTTACGCTGAAGACGTAGAAGAAATAGTTGTTACAGCACTGAAGAGAAGCTCTACAGTAGTAGATACACCTGCTGCAATCACAGCTATTAGTTCTACAGAAATAGAGGACAAGGGCATAACTAGTATGCATGATCTGAAACATTTAGTTCCCAGCATGAATTTTACTAATGTTCTGGGAGCTCAGAACATAACGATAAGAGGAATTGGACAGTTTAATGGTAACCCAGGTGTGTCGGTAAGCACTGATGGTATTTTTCAATCTAGGGCGCACTCATCACAGCTGGGTGAAATGGATCTTGAGAGGGTAGAAGTACTGAGAGGCCCACAAGGTACACTATATGGAAGAAATTCTATCGGAGGGGTTGTTAATCTCATAACAAAAAATCCTACTCAAGATATGGATGGCTATGTCAAATTAGGTTACGGAGAATATGATACTACTACTGCTGAGGCAGCCTTTGGTGGTGGAATTTCTGACAATACCAGTTTTAGATTGGTAGTACATGGAACTGAACAAGGTGAAGGTTTTTATGACTGTCTGAATGCCGGATGTGGTGAGCAAGGGTATACTGACAAGCAAGCATTTCGATTAAAAATAAAATCAGATTTAACCGATACAGTTTCTGCAGACCTTATGGTTGCATCTGTTGAGACAGAAGGTACGCCTGATCCCTATGGATGGTTAACGGATAATAGAGAACTGGCTGCGGCTTTTGGCTTCCCTCAAATTGCAGTTGAACCTATATCTTTAAAACCTCATGAAATCTATCAGACGCCTACTGCTCAGTCAGTAAATGGTACCAACATGACAGATAGGGAATATGATGTTTCTTCTTTGACTCTAAAGATTGACACTGAACTTGGTACATTAACTTCAATAACTGCAAAACAAGAATTTTATGATCAGTTTAATTTGGACAGAGATGGATCGGCCGGTGCTTATCTAGATACATTTGATATATCAGAGACTGAAACATTCACTCAAGAACTTAATTTCAATATTGAAAGGGATACCATGAGTCTTGTATTTGGTCTGTTTTATATGGATGATGAAACGTCAAGACATACTCATTTCGATAATCCTCAACCTATCCTAGGATTTCCTGTACCAAGTATGTTTGATTTTAAACATGACAAAATGGATACGGAATCAGAAGCATACTTTGCAGATGGTACATTCGATATCAATGATACAACTAGATTAAGTTTAGGAGTGAGAAGAACAACAGATGAATTCACTAGTAAACAAGATAATTTTATTTCTATCTTAATGCCTATGCCGGTTATAGCGGCTCAAACTTGTGATAGAGAAGTGGTTACAGAATATTCTTCAACAACTTCGAGAGCTGTTATACAACATGACTTATCTGCTGATAGCAATGTTTATGCATCTTTAAGTGAAGGCTTTAAGGCCGGAGGTTATGCTACATATGAATGCACAGATCCTTATGATCCTGAAGAAGTAACTTCTTTAGAATTTGGATTTAAAGGCTCTCTAGCGGAAAACACGAGTTTGAATGCTTCTTTATTTAGATATGACTATACAGATTTCCAAGTATTACAGGTTGTTGGAATACAAACGGTTACGAGAAATGCAGGAGATGCAACAGTTAATGGATTAGAAATAGAAGCTTTATCGAATGTTAGCGACTCTTTGACACTAAACTATGGAATTACTCTTTTAGATGCAACTTATGGAGAATTTGTTAATACAAATGGTATAGAGCCACAATTAGGAGAGCAACAATTAGAGGGTAATTATTTAACTAATGCACCTAAAGTTTCTATTAACTTGGGTTTTAACTATACAAGCGCTATGGCATCGGGTGCCTCACTTACTTACCGCGCAAATGCCGCCTATAAATCAAGAATTTATTTTTCAGAGTTTAATGAGTACTCACAGGATGCATATACTATTGTAGATTTAAATCTAATATGGGAAAGTGCCGATGAGACGATGAGGTCTAGATTCTTTATAAAGAATGCAACAGATGAGGAATATATATCTGGATATCTATCTTCTGCCACCGGTGGAGGCCGTTTTGGTCAATGGGGCTATCCACGAACTGCGGGAATTGAGATACAAAGAAATTTCTAGGTACTGTTACTTTATGATTCTTAAATGACTAGGAATTTTGTATCTATACTCATTTTATTATTAATCTCTTGTTCAGGTGAGCAAGAGATTAATAAAAAAGTCATCACTCAACTCCATGATGTTAAGTCAGAAATTCGTAATGAGATAGTTCCTGTTTCAGTTATTCTCCCACCTGGTTTTGAAGGGAATACACAGAATCTTCCTCTACTAATTAATCTTCATGGAGGTGGAGGAACTAGAGATAATCTTTTAAGACAAGCAGCTACTTATCAAGAAATGTTTGATGAAGGTATCTTGCCACCAATGGTAGTGGTTTCGTTTTCATCAGGAAGAATAAGTTACTATCATGGGACATGGGAAGCTTTTGTAACTGACGAACTACCATTATGGGCTTCAAGGATGTATGGAGTTTCCATAAAACCCGAGCATACTTTGATGACAGGTATTTCTATGGGGGGTTATGGAAGTTTAAAGATAGGTTTAAAAAATCCAGAACGTTTTAAGGCCATAGCTCCTATGGAACCGGCAATTATGCCAATATTGAATTTTCCTAAAGAACCACATAAAAGAAATTCTTGGTGGACTCCTTTGCAAATTTATGAAGATGTTTGGGGGAAGCCATTTGATCCTCAAAACTTCATGAAAGACAATCCTGCAAACATTGCAATAAATAATGCAGAAAGAATAAAGAAAAGTGGTTTAGATATTTATCTTGAAGTAGGTGATGAAGATTTTATACAACTTCACGATGGAGCCGAGTTTTTACATCGGGTCTTTTGGGATAATGATATTCGTCATGAATATCATTTAGTGCGTTGGGCAGATCATGTAGGATTAAGTATGAAAGAGCGCACTAAAGAGGCACATGCATTTTTAGCAGCATCTCTTTTGGGAGGTAAGTCAGAACCAATAGATCTTCCTTTAACACCAAAACAACTTGAATATGCTCAATCATTCTTCGGAGGAGATGAATTTATTACCAAGGACTCTAATACAATGCAGGAAGATCTCAGATTGGCACCTACTTTACATGCTGAATTATGGAAGCCACTTAAGAAATTAACTAAAAATGATCCAAATATGGAAAGAGCATATGGAAAATTACCAGATACAAAACTAAACGAGGAAAAATAAATGGAAATTCAAGGAAGATATGATGAAAAATTTGAATCAATTGTAGACTGTTATAAAAAACAATTTGAGCTTGGTCTTGATATAGGTTCATCTTTAGCACTTACCTATGAAGGTGAGATAGTCATTGATATATGGGCTGGTACTAGGGACAAATCTCAGTCGCTTCCATGGGAAGAGAATACTATCGTTAATGTTTTTTCCAGTACAAAAAATGCTACATCGCTTGCAGCTTATGTACTTGCTGATCAGGGAAAACTGGACTTCTCAACTCCGGTAGCAGAATATTGGCCAGAATTCGCTCAAAATGGAAAAGAGAATATTCTGGTGAGCCATATAATGAGCCATTCTTCAGGATTGCCAGGATGGGATGAGCCGGTTGCAGGACATGATCTTTATGACCCAGATAAAGTTGCTGCTTTATTTGAGACTCAAGAACCTTGGTGGGAACCTGGAAGTGCTGTTGGATATCATGCTATATCAGTAGGCAATCTAATGGGCGAAATTATAAAGAGAATTTCAGGAAAAACTGTTGGTAACTTCTTTAGGGAAGAGATAGCGGAACCTTTAAATATTGATTTTCATATTGGACTTGGAGATGAACATCACCAAAGGGTTGCAGAAATTCATCAAGCAGTTGAAACCAATCCAGAAGATTTATTTGAATTAGAAGAGGGCTCGGTAATGCAGAAAGTAATGACTAACGGAATTATTACTGCTCCTGATGCCAATACTTCAGAATGGCGTAGAGCAGAAATACCTGCAGCGGGAGGTCATGGTAACGGCAGGTCTATCGCTGAATCAATGGCTCTGATGGCTAACGGAGGCGCTTATAAAGGAAAAAGAATTTTTTCTGAAGACTTAATTAAATTCGCTCTAGAGGAGCAAGTGAGGGGAAATGATCTTGTACTTGTTGAGCCACTAAGATGGGGTATTGGTTTTGGCCTACCTATAGAAAATGTAAGTTGGATGGGATATCTTGAAGAAGGAGCCTGTTTTTGGGCAGGTTGGGGAGGCTCAATGTCTATTGCCGATACAAATAAGCATGTATCATTTGGTTATACCCCTTGTCTGATGGAAGAAGGCGCTTTAGGTGCCGATAGAAGTCAGAATTTAGTTCGTTCATTAAGCAACTTGATCTCTGAATTGTGATGGAAATTAAAGAATTTACAAAATCTTATATAGAAAAATCATCACCAGATGAAGATAGACTTTTTAAAGATTTTTTGGATTCGAAGGAACCTTATACTTCAATTTTTACAAATAATCCTTGGCTTAGACCGCCTGACTTTAAAAACCCTTTAAAATTTGATGGTCAATATTGGGATACTACAGTAGGACGAAAACATCCCTTTTGGAAGACAAAAAAACTTCCTTCGCCAACAAAAGAAATAAAACAAATTAGAAAAGATTTTAAGAAATGGGGATATGCACTTATCGAAGATGGTATGTCTCAAGATCAGTGTCGAATATTCATGGAGAGACTTCTTGAGCAAGCCGAAGGCGAAAAGTTAGCTGGCGTAAAAAGTATGACTCCCTCTGGGCAATATGTTCATACTCTTATAAACAAAGGTGAAGTATTTAGAAAATGTATCGAACAAGATACAGATGCAGTTCAAGCAGGAATTTTGATAGAGAAATTTCTCAATGAAACTTTAGGTGATGGATGGATATGTCATAGTTTTTTAGCCAATGGTGCCGAGAAAGGATTTTACCCACAAGTTTTGCATTTAGATCAAAGTCCTTTATCTCCGTGGATCACCGAAGATGCTCCTGCTCTCGTCAATACACTTTATATTCCTCAAGATGTAAATGAAGATAATGGGGGCACGTTAATAATCCCTGGTAGTCATAAAAATATAATTAAAGCAGGAAGTAATGGAAAGGTCGGCAAACTTAATCCTGCTATAAATCTAGAAGCAAAAGCAGGAACTATTATGCTGTTCGACGGAAGGTTACTTCATGGAACTGGAGTCAATAAAACAGACAAAATACGATTTGTTGCAGCAATGTCTAATGTTAAATCTTGGATGCGCTCTCAGGAAAATTGGATTATTTCTGTTGATCCAGAAATAATAAAGAGTGCTAGTCCTAAACTTTTGCATAGAATGGGAATGCAAGCTGCGACTTATGGCGGTACTATTGAGGGATTTGGAATGGGAGCTTCAGGTCGAATTAATGAATCCTTTGGAAGTATTAAGCATTTTAGAGAAGCTTTTGATGCGGGAGAATATATTCGAGTAGGTGAATTATCGCCTCATTCAAGTAAAAAAGATCTAAATAAAAAGTATACTCTTAAAGATGCTATTAAAGCAGCAAAATCATCTAATTAGACAATCAAATAAGATTAAGTTCTTTCAGTTCGGTTAAAACCTCACTAACCGATATATCCTCCATATCAGAGTTATTTGCTACCAAATGATTCTGGTTAATACCATATGTACCGATCAAACTAGTTTTGGTTGGTCCATAAAGAGTAAGTGAAGGCGTTTCTGTAATTGCAGATAGGTGTGCAAGTCCAGTATCAGAACATATTGCAAATGATGCTTGATCAACAAGATAAGCAATTTCATTCAATGGTAATAAATCTAAAGCCATTGCTTTTGATGATACATTGCATATTTCTTCAGCTCTTTGGAGTTCCATTTGATTGCCGGAAGGAAATATTAAACTCAGATCTTGTGGTAATTTTGTAATTAATTCTTTCCAATACTTAATAGGCCATTGCTTAGTTGGCCAACTTGCATTTTGAACACAAATAGCATAATTGCTAGGTAAGTCTATTTTAGATTTAAGAAAATTTGTTTTTTCTATACCATAATCATGCTTGGATAAATCTGATTCGTAATTTAAAGCGAAAGATAAAAGATTTTTTTGCCTTTCAATTGCATGTAATTTTTTTGAAATAGACGCCTTTTTTTTGTAAGCCAAATGTGCGGGAAATTCTCTGGAACTTTTCGCATCCATTCCGATCACAGATTTTTTACACAAGAGAGATATAAATGCACTTTTGAGATTATTTTGCATATCTATTATAAGATCATAGTCTTCATCATTAATGGTCTTAATAACTCTTTTTATTTCATCTCTAGATTGAGCAGAGAAGGGATTTACTTTCCATTGACGATGGTTCGTTTCAATAGTTTTATTGATAGCAGGGTGCCAGTTAGGCACTGAACTAAAATTTTTATCTACTACCCAATCGAAAATTATATTAGGAATTTGATCTTTTGCTTCTGTTATAGCAGGAAGGGCATGCATCAAGTCGCCCATGGAAGTAAGCTTAATAATTAGAACTTTCAGATTTTTTTCCTAGGAGTTAACTTCTTAAAAAAAGAGCTTACTGTGTGCCTTAAACTATGCGTCTTTAGGGCGTCTGGATATACGTAATTCAATTGAATGGAGAGCCTTTTACCTTCAAAGGGCTCAAAACCATGCCAACAATTCTCAGTAACTTTAAAAGCAACTAAATTACCGAAACTAGAAGAAATCTCTTTAATATAATTATTTAAATTATTGTTTTCATTTAATAATCTAAGGTTTCCAATATGACTATCCCAATTTAGGTTTAAGTAAAGCAAAACTGTAAGTATTTTTGTTTTTGAATCTGTATGTATTTGTCCATCCTTCAATCTTGAAAATCCTCTTAAAGTTGTAATTACTTGTGCGTCTGTGAGATCAACATTCAATTTATTCTCTAAGATATTTTTAAATTCTGTTCCCTCAAGCTCTGCAACCAGTTCTTTCAGAGGCCCTGCAACCAGATCATTCACAGGATAACTGCCTCCAGAAGTTATATTTGGAAAGTCGTCAATGATATGCTCAGGGTCTAGACTCTTGATAAATGCATTTTCAGTGTGAAAGAAAGGAAAAACCTCTTTTTCAACTATTGCAGCATTGATATTTTTTTTATCCAGAAACCTCATTTTGTTTTTCTTTGATCAGTATTTTATTAAGAAAAGAAACGAAGGTTTCGGGTTCTTGACCGCCCTGAATAATATATTTTTCATTGATGAAGTATGTTGGGACAGCCCCAATGCTTTTCTCAATAAAATTCATTTCCTCATCAGCTGTTTCTTGGCCACCCTCTTTTGAATCTAAAAATAATTGTATCATTTTGGAATCCATACCTGCCTTTGTGGCCACTTCCAAAAGTACTTCCTTAGATCCAATATCTTTACCTTCTGTGAAGTAACATTTAAAAAGAGCTTCCGAGAGCTCTGTTTGTATTCCGAATTCTCTAGCCTTCCATAAAAGTCTATGAGCATTGAAAGTATTTGGAATTCGTTCAGATTTAGAAAAATTAAAGTCAAATCCAAGAGATTTTCCTATTTTCTCAATTTGTTTATAAGGAGAGGCTTTACCTGACAAATCACCAAACCTTTGTTGCATATAAAGTTTTTTGTCATATCCGTTTTCAGGAATTTCAGGGTGAAGTTCATATGGTTTCCAGTTTATTTCAAACTCAACTTTAGGACTTAGTTGAGTCATTGCTTTTTGCAAATTTATGAAACCTATGACGCACCAAGGACAGACAACATCAGATACAATATCAATTCTTAACTTATCCATTCTCTCAATTATAAGTTATATAATTATTGTAAAGTAAGGAATTATGAAAAGTATCTGTATTTTTGCGGGTTCTGCAAAAGGAGTTAGGGAATCCTATTCTAAGAGAGCGAAAGATCTAGGTCTAGAAATAGCTAATCGAGAATTTTCTATGGTTTATGGTGGAGGAAGCAAAGGATTGATGGGAATTGTTGCTGATGCAGCTTTAGAAGGAGGTGCAACAGTCACAGGAGTAATAACTGAAAGACTACATGACGTAGAAGTGGGCCACAAAAATCTCACCTCTCTTGAAATTGTTCCATCAATGCATGATAGAAAAGCCAGAATGGCTGAGCTTTCGGATGCAATCATTTCTTTGCCTGGAGGAGTGGGCACATGGGAAGAATTTTTTGAGGCCTTAGCTTGGAATCAATTGGGCATTTATTCAAAACCAATAATTCTTTTCGATGTTGAAGGATATTATTCAAAGCTATTTGAATTCACCCAGTTCTCTGTTGAAGAAGGTTTCTTACCTGAAACTACACAAGAAGAGTTATTCGTATCAGATTCATTGAACGAAATATTTAACTTTATAAATTCTTTTGAAGAAAGAAATACTGATGATTGGTTTAAAAGACTAGGTAGATAAATATTTAAAAAAAATTTACTTGCATTAAGATTTAAATTTGTTAAATTTTTCGTCAGGACATATTTCGGAAAGAATTGGACCTCGAGACCCAAATCAGGAAGAAAATGGACAGAAGAAGAAGGGTGAAAAAGTTAACTTGGTTAACAAATTGTGAGCTGAAATGGGTATCGGCCACACAGTGAGAAACCCGCGCTGGGCCCTTCAACTTCGACTTCTAAAATTCAAAGCTTTTCAATAGTTGATAATTTGTTTTTCCTTCATCAAATTCGCTTTCATATACATCGAGCTTGTTTACGCGCGAGCTAATTTGAATCTCACCTAAATCTTCAAAGGAATATTGAGGTCTATCTTTATCTTTGAATCTACCTAAAGTTATATGAGGTCTATATGTTTTAAGTGAAGAACCAAACCCTATTCTTGTTACTACCTCATCAATTCTCTCAAATAGCTTATGAATTTGATTTGTAGGTTTTATAACCGCTACTAATAATTGACTATCCTCATTCGGAAAAAAATTTACATTAGTTATTTGAATTTGTAGATGGTTCATAAAGTTTATTTCAGTTAAACCTTGATACATCTCCTCAATCTGTTCGGGTTCCATAGAACCCACAAAATTGAGGGTCAAATGATGATCGCTGTTTTTTTGCCATGATATGTCAGCTTCACTTAAGACATTGTTTTTTAGATCTTTCTTAAGCTCAATTATCTGATCATTTAAGTCTTTATCTGGCGTAAGTGCCAAGAATATTCTAGCCATACCAAACAAGAATAATAATAAATGGAATACACTTATCAAGTATTTTATTATTAACTTGGGTTAGAATGTTTGTCGGAGATTAAGTGACAGTAAAACAAAAAGTTTTAACAGGAATTACAACAAGCGGCACGCCGCATTTAGGTAATCTAGTTGGTGCAATACTTCCTGCAATTGAAGCAAGTAAAGGTAATGACACTTCTTCTTTTTTGTTTTTAGCAGATTATCATTCATTGATAAAAAACTCAGATTCTAAGCTCACTCATGAATCAAGTTTTGAAATAGCTGCATGTTGGCTGGCTTGTGGACTCGATCCAAAAAAAGTGACCTTTTATCGTCAATCTGATATTCCTCATATATTTGAATTAGCTTGGATACTTGGCTGTTTAACATCAAAAGGACTCTTAAACAGGGCTCATGCTTATAAAGCAGCCGTATCAGATAATGAAATGAGTGGAGCAAAGGATGTGGATAAAGGAATAACCATGGGTTTATTTAATTATCCTATTTTGATGGCCGCAGATATATTGATGTTCGGTGCAGACATAGTACCGGTTGGACAAGACCAGAAACAGCACATTGAAATGACTAGGGACATAGCACTCAGGTTCAATCATCACTACGGAGACTTATTAACACCTCCTGAAGCAAAGATAAGTAAACTTACTGGAGTATTACCTGGAATAGATGGCAGAAAGATGAGTAAGTCATATAACAATACGATTCCAATTTTTTCTGATGAAGGTTCCTTGAAAAAGACGATTATGAAGATCAAGACTAATTCTCTTGAACCAGGAGTTCCAAAAGATATTACAGATTGTAATATTTTTGCGATCTTTAAAGCTATCGCGAAAGAAAACGATGTAAAGAGCTTTCAGCAAATGTACGAGGAAGGCATTGGCTGGGGAGATGCAAAGACGTATCTTTTTGATAACCTTTCTTTATTTTTGTCTTCTTATAAAAAAGAATATCTAAAGATAATAAAAGATAGAGATTATGTTGAGTCTGTTTTAAAAGAAGGAGCCAATAAAGCATTGGAGGTCTCAACACCACTCATAGAGGATATAAGGAATTCTGTAGGTATTAGAGGGTTTTAATGGACACTCTGAAAGTATCATCTTTAAGTGAAAATTTTAAGTTAGTTAAGGAACAGCATTTCAACATTCGTCTGCATGACCATGGACTTCTAAGACTGATCCCTTTATCAGTAGATCCTGAATTATTTAAAATGACAAACAAATTTTTTTTTCATACTTTGGTTAATTCGCAAGCCTACCAAGAAATGTTTTTTGATCATTTCAGTCAAAGGAGTGTTGATAAACATGGTCCATTTTTATTGAATAGCATCAAAGACGATGACTTTACAAGTATTACAAATTCTCATTTAAGAGAGGAGATTATTCAGGTAGTAAGTACTCCAAAATGGTCTTGCCCTCCAATTGGTAAAAAAGAACTTACTAATGTAAAAAAATTATTGGATACAATAATTAATAATGAGTCTGAACCATATTTTTTAAAGAAATGTCTGACTTTCAATTCTTCATCTCAAGAAGCTTCTGTTTATGAGCATGAATGGTCGCATAGCCTTACAAGTTATTATGAGTATGTCCTCAAAGACGTTATCAATAAAAAGATTTTTTTACTCATAATTACGTATGAGTAAAGTGCTTGAAAAGCTGCCTAAAACTATTTGGATTCTTGCTGCAGGTTTGCTTTGCGTTGGAGCAGGACAATCTATAGTCTTTATTACTATTCCTCCAATTGCACGAGATCTTGGTTTAAATGAAATTCAAATAGGTTCAATTTTTGCCACTTCAGCATTAGCTTGGATGATTCTAAGTCCTATATGGGGATCATTAAGCGATTCTATTGGACGAAAAAAAATAGTTATCGTTGGTCTTTCAGGTTTTGCAATTTCTTTGATACTTTTTAGTTTTACAATCTCACTAGGACAAAGCGGCTTGTTGACAGGTACTTTTTTATTTATTTTGTTGGTTTCTGCGAGACTACTGAATGGTATCTTCGGGAGCGCAACCAGACCCTCATCTGGAGGATGGGTAGCTGATATAAGCTCTATTGAAGTAAGAAGTAGAGCATTTGCTAGACTTGATTCAGGATTTTCAATGGGTAGGATACTAGGTCCTGCGGTAGCAGGTTTACTTTTATTAATATCTTATACTGCTCCGTTCTTCTTTTTTGCTATGGGTGCGTTCATAGTAATTATTTTTGTTTCCTTACAAAAAACTCCCCCAATGATTATCCAAGAGAAAAAGGTCAAAAAGCTCACTTTGTTTGATGCCAGAGTCTGGCCCTTTTTAATTATATCAGCAGGATTTGGTATATCTAATGCTGCCTTAGTACAAACTTCTTCATTTTTTTTCCAAGACGTCATAACTCCCTCTTCAGAGAACTATATAGCTCTTGCTAGCATTGGTTTTATGCTTTCGGCATTAGGCGTATTAAATGGGCAATTGGTTATAGCAGATAGACTTCAAACCTCACCTGGATCTTTAGTAAGATTAGGTGTTATCCTTAATTTTTTTGCTCTTTTGGGGTATGCATATAGCTCTACATTAGTGGAAGTATATATTTGTCTATTTTTTTATGGTCTTGGAGGAGGCATGTTGGGACCGGGTATATCATCTTCTTTATCATTATCTGTAGGCAAAGAATATCAAGGAATAGCAGGAGGTTTTTTAGGAATGGTGATTCCAATTGGACACGTTATTTCTCCATTAATTTCTATGCCTCTTTATATGCTTAATCCATCTTTACCTTACCTTTTAGGTGCCGCATTAATGTTCTTAGCTAGCATCTTTATTTTTTTTAATAAACGCCACAAATGGATAAGAGATAAAAATTACAAGGAAGACAGAAATTTGGAAGTATTTGAAAACTCCCAATAAACCCCAATAGGGCTAATTGTCTAATATTTGTTATAGTGTATTTATTAAATGAGGAGAGTTAATGTTTAAAGAAGACTTACTAAAGGGAAAGAGAATATTGGTTACTGGGGGTGGTTCTGGATTGGGTAAGGAAATGTCTAGATATTTCTTAAAATACGGTGCCGAAGTTCTTATATGCGGAAGAAGAGTAGGAGTATTAGAAGACACTGCAAAAGAATTAATGGATGAAAATGGTGGTAGTGTTAAGTGTTACGGTTTAGATATTAGGGGAGCTCAGGATGTAGATAACACTATAAATGATATTTTTGAAGAAGGACCAATTCATGGATTGGTAAATAATGCTGCAGGGAATTTTATTTCAAGAACACAAGACCTTTCACATAGAGGTTTTGATGCTATAGCTAGTATTGTATTTCACGGGACTTTCTATGTTACTCACTCAGTAGGAAGAAGGTGGCTTGAACTGGGTATGGGCGGAAATATCATTTCTATACTTGCAACATGGGTTTGGACCGGTTCAGCCTTTACAGTTCCATCAGCAATGTCAAAAAGTGGTATCCATGCAATGACTCAATCATTAGCTACTGAATGGGGGAAGACAGGAATAAGAATAAATGCGATCGCTCCTGGTCCATTTCCGACTGAAGGAGCTTGGGCAAGACTTTCTCCAGGTCAAAGTCCTGAGGAAGCTTCATCTGATTCAAGTGGAAGTTATAGTCAAAATCCGATGGGGAGAGTCGGTGAGATGGAAGAATTAGGGAACCTTGCTACCTTTTTGATGTCTGATGGTTGTAACTACCTCAACGGACAAACAATTGCTATAGATGGAGCAGAATATTTGACTGGAGGAACCTTTTATAGAGCTTTGGCATCTATGAAAGATGAAGATTGGGAAGCAATAAGAGATAGTATTAAAAAAACTAATGAGAAAGATAAGGCTAAAAGGTCTGTCTAAGTAAAACAAAAGAAGGGAGAAATTATGAGTACTGAAACAATCAACGAAATGCATCGTGTTTTGGAGTTGCAAAAAAGCTTAAATATTAAAGAGGGTGCACCAGAAATAAACTTAAGAAAAGATCGTCTTGATAGAGTCATTGCTATGGTTAATAAATATGACAAACAGATTATAGAAACTGTTAATCAAGATTTTGGTAATAGAGATTCTATGATGTCAGCAGTTACAGAAGTTGCTTCAGTTGTTGGTCCCATGGAGCATGCCAAAAAGAACTTAAAGAAATGGATGCGCACAGAAAAAAGAAAAGCTGCAATTGCTCCTTTGGGATCTGCACTTTCTTTGTTAGGCGCTAAAGCTGAAGTTAGATATCAGCCCAAAGGTGTCGTTGGGGCTATCAGTCCCTGGAATTTCCCAATGAATCTTGCTCTTGCTCCACTTGCAGGAATTATTGCTGCTGGTAATCGAGTCATGCATAAACCTTCAGAATTAACACCTGCTACTTCAGATCTTCTAAAATTGATGGTTGAAGAGTACTTTGATGAAGCTGAAATGGCAGTATTTGTGGGAGATGCTGAAGTAGGAGCGGCGTTTAGTGGTCTAGCTTTTGATCATTTGATCTTTACCGGAGGGACGTCCATAGCAAAACATGTTATGAAGGCCGCCTCTGAAAATTTAGTACCTCTAACATTAGAGCTAGGAGGAAAGTCGCCAGTAGTTGTAGGTAAAGATGCAAAAATTAAAGATACAGCACAAAGAGTCATGCAAGGTAAGACAATGAATGCAGGGCAAATATGCTTAGCTCCAGATTACGCATTAGTACCAGAAGGAAAAGTAGATGAATTTGTCAAAGCTAGTGTAGAAGTTACTTCGGAGATGTTCCCTGAAATGAAAGATAATGATGACTTTACATCTATAATAAATCAACGTCATTACGACAGGATTCAAGGATATTTAGATGATGCTAAAGAAAAAGGAGCAGATATTGTTGAAATAAATCCTTCCAATGAAGATTTTTCTCAACAACCTCATCATAAAATCCCTCCAACTTTAGTTTTGAATCCCTCTGAGGATATGAAAATTATGCAAGAAGAGATATTTGGTCCTGTACTGCCTATCAAAACTTATAATGATGTATCAGAACCTGTGGAATATATTAATAGTAAAGATAGACCATTAGGTTTGTACTATTTCGGAAACGATGATACTGAAAAAGATTATGTCTTAGATAATACAACTTCTGGAGGGGTTACAGTCAATGATGTTATTTCTCACATTCAAATGGAAGATCTTCCATTTGGTGGAGTTGGTCCGAGCGGTATGGGGTCTTATCATGGATATGATGGTTTCAAAGAATTTAGTCATGCTAAAGCTGTATATAAGCAAACTAAGTTTAATTTGATGAAATTAGCTGGACTAGTACCACCTTACAAAAAGAAGGAAGAAAAGACTAAAACGGCATAAAGTTTCCAAAACTGATATAGGATTCTTGTGAAAAATATATCTTTATATTTGGCATTAAAGTATTTTCGGTCCAGAAAAAATGGATTCGTTTCTTTCCATTCTGGTATGGCAATCATCGGGATAACTATTGGTGTGCTGGTTCTTATTATAGTGACGTCAGTCATGAATGGTTTCCAGAAAGAACTCAAAGAAAGAATTTTAGAAACTATCCCTCATGCCTCTATCATTGGAAATATCCAAATAAAGGAATATGATTCCATAGAGAAAATTGTTTATGAGAATTCTCAGGTTATTGGCGTTGCTCCTTATATTGAAACTCAGGGTTTATTGAGTTCTGGATCCTCTCTCAAAGGTGTCTATATTTATGGTGTAATACCTAAATATGAGAATACAGTATCCTCTATTGGTGACCACATTGTAGATGGTTCTTTGCAGACTCTTGAAGAAGATAAATATAATCTGGTCATTGGAGATATCTTAGCTTACCAACTAAACATTGAAGTAGGAGATTATGTCAACGTTCTCGTTCCCGATACTGGATTGGGATTAGCAGGTATATTTCCACGCACAAAGAAATTTAAAGTTAGTGCAATTTTTAGTATTGGTTCACCAGAATTAGATCAAAGTTTTGCTTATATGAGTATTGCTAATGCATCAAAGTTATTGAGGATGAACCACTCAATGACTGGAATAAGGATAAAATATCAAGATCTTTTTAGTTCGACTAATCAAATAAGATTTGATGCAGCAAATATTAGAAAAACTTCTAATAAAGAAATAATGACTAGTACTTGGCAGCAAAACTATGGAACTCTATTTGAAGCTATACAAAATGAGAGATTTTTAGTTTCCTTAATGTTATTCATGCTTATTTTGCTATCTGCTTATAATTTGATGTCAATGCTGGTTATGACAGTTAATCAAAAGAAATCTCAGATCGCCATTTTAATGACTATGGGTGCAACTTCTAAAACTATTAGAAATATCTTTTTTCTCTTTGGAGGCCTAGTTGGCTCTTTCGGAATTTTATTAGGTTGTTTTGCAGGATTAATTATTTCAATAAATTTCGGCTCAATAATTAATTTTTTGGAAATCTTGTTTAACACACAATTTTTAAAAGTATATTTTATTGATTATTTCCCCATAGATATTAGATTTGAATGGGTTTCCACAATTTGTGTTATCTCATTTATTTCCTGCATTTTATTCACCATATATCCTGCGAGATTAGCTTCCAGAGTCGATCCAGTAGAAATATTAAATAATGAATAAAGAGATTATTAGTATTAAGGGTATAGATAAATCCTACGGAGAAGATGACAAACTTCTGCAGGTTTTTAAAAATTTTTCATTAAGTCTTCATGAAGGCGAGACTATTGGATTAGTTGGCGCTTCTGGATCAGGCAAGTCAACACTTCTGCATATGATATGTGGACTAGATAATCCGGATTCAGGTTCTGTAAAGATAAAAGGTATAGATATTACAGAACTAACCTACGATGAAAGATCTCAACTTAGAAATAAGGAAATTGGATTTGTTTATCAATTCCATCACTTGTTGCCAGATTTGACAGCATTGGAAAATATTGCGTTACCGGCATTACTAGCAGGAACTAACCATACTGAAGCTATGGAAAATTCTTTACAACTTCTGGAACAAGTGAATCTATTTGGTAAAGAAAACAATACTCCAAATGAGTTGTCGGGAGGCGAAAGACAGAGAGTTGCCATAGCAAGAGCTATGTCCAATAACCCATCATGTTTAATTATGGATGAACCGACTGGAAATTTAGATACAAAGAATGTTGAAAATTTTATGACTCTTCTAACGAACATGGTTTCCATAAGAAACGTAACTCTATTAATAGCTACTCATGACACAAAGGTCTCTAGTCGACTGAATAGATTGTTAAGTTTAGAATAAAGCAGATGGATAAAAGCAATCAAGAATTATCCAGCATAAAGCTCTATGCTAGGTTATTGACCTATGTTCTTCCTTATATTCCTCTATTTATTGTAAGTATTTTAGGATTTGCAATTTATTCAGGCTCTCAAGTAGCTGCTACAGAATGGTTAAAAAGAGTTATAGATTATGTAAGTAGTCCTGAAGGCGATTTAAGGTTAGTGCTTCCGCTTGCTTTAATAGCTATCGCATTTGTAAGAGGTATAGGTTTCTTTGTAGGAAACTACTTATTGTCCTCTATCTCTAATAGATTAGTTCATAACTTAAGAACTGAACTATTTGAAAAATTAACTATACTCCCTAGTTCTTTTTATGATGCTCATAGTTCTGGTCATCTAATTTCTAGAATTACCTTCAATGTTATGCAGGTGACCGGTGCAGCAACTAATGCATTAAAAATTCTGATAAGAGAAGGTCTTTTAGTAATTGGATTAATTACTTATCTGATGTACTTAAACTGGAAGCTAGCATTGTTTCTATTTATTGCAGCACCTTTCATTGCTCTTGTAGTTAGTATCGCAGCAAAAAGGTTAAGGAAAATAAGTGGGAGAATTCAAACGGCGATGGGAGATGTGACTCATGTTGCATCTGAAACTATTAATGGATATGAAGAGGTTAAATCTTTTGGTGGTGAAGATTATGAAATAGACAGATTTAATAAGGCAAGTGATAACAATAGAAAACAAAACTTAAAATTAGAGGCAACAAATTCAATTGCTTCACCCTTAGTTCAAATGTTTGTTTCTGCGGCGTTAGCACTAGTTACTTGGTTGGCTCTTGATGCTTCCGTAGTATCTGTAATGACACCAGGAACCTTTATAGCCTTTTTTAGCGCAGCAGGTATGTTAGCTAAACCAGTTAGACAATTATCTGAAATTAATAGCCAAATACAGAAGGGATTAGCTGCTGCTGAAGATATTTTTAGTCAATTAGATGAAGAGATTGAAAAAAATGATGGCAAATTCAAATCTGATGAAATAAAAGGTGAAATTCAATTTAGTAATGTTTCCTTCGCCTATGCTAAATCTTCTCAAAATATACTCAATAATATTAATCTTGAAATAGGTGTAGGAGAGTCGGTTGCATTTGTCGGAAAGTCAGGTGCAGGCAAAACAACTCTAATGAGCCTTCTTCCAAGATTTTATGATAATTTTGAAGGAGAAATAAAGATTGATGGAGTATTGTTGAATGAATTTGAAATAAAGAACCTAAGATCACACATAGCCCTAGTAAGTCAAAACATTACTTTATTTAATGACACAATCGCTAATAATATTAATTATGGTTCTGAAGAGAAATCACTTGAAGAAATTAAAGTAGCTGCACAAAAAGCCAATGCTCATGATTTCATAGAAGCCCTACCTGATGGTTATGAAACAATTGCCGGAGATGATGGTGTTCTTCTATCAGGTGGTCAAAGACAGAGAATCGCTATTGCTAGAGCTCTATTAAAAGATGCTCCTATTCTAATTCTTGATGAAGCTACTTCTGCGCTGGATTCTGAATCAGAGAATTATATTCAAGAAGCCTTGTTAGAACTGACAAAAAATAGGACAACATTGGTAATTGCGCATAGATTATCAACTATTGAGAATTCAGATAAAATTGTGGTACTTGAATCTGGTCATATTGTTGAAATAGGTTCACATGAAAGCTTAATTTCTCAAGATGGGCACTATGCAGAATTACACAAGAATCAATTTAAAGATGATGAAGAGGATGGTCTCAGAAATGAAACTCAAATAAATTTCTTTGAAGAAAATATTGATGATCTGTCTTCGGCTAGTTTTATAGAGCAAAGTTGGTATCAGAAAAAATTATGGTTATGGCTTCTTTGGCCTCTTTCACTCTTAACGCAATTTGTTTCTAGAAGGAGAAGGAATAAATTTTTAGATCAACCTAAACTATCCTGGAAACCTGAGGTCCCGGTTTTAGTAGTTGGTAATATTGTTGTGGGTGGAACCGGAAAAACGCCACTAGTTATATGGTTAACTAAATTACTTGAAAAGAACGGGTATAAACCCGGTATCGTAAGCCGAGGTTATGGTGGATCATCTACTAAGCCTATTATTATTAATGATGAAACCTCTGTAAGTGTTAGTGGAGATGAACCATTGATTATTTCTAGAAACACTCTAAGACCAGTTTGTATATCTACAAACAGAATAGCTGCTGTGAAGAAATTACTTGCAGATACCGATACCGATATCGTGATTAGTGATGATGGTTTACAACATTATAAGATGGATAGAGATATAGAAATTGTAGTTTTTGATGGTAATAGGGGAATTGGAAATGGACTCTATTTACCTGCTGGTCCATTACGAGAGCCGTTAAAAAGAACAGATGAAGCAGATTTTATAGTTAGTTCATCAAAACTTACCAGATTGAAGACAAAACATAAAAATTACCTAATGAATTATCAGCCGATTGAATGGGCAAGAATTAAAGATAATAAAAGGTTCAATGCAAATTCCTGGCCATTGTCCAAAAATGTACATGCAGTAGCAGGAATAGGGAATCCAGCTAAGTTTTATAATACATTAATTAGCTTAGGCCTAAATCCTATAAGACATAGTTTTCCTGATCATTATCAATTTAAAGAGGAGGATCTTGATTTCGGAGATACATTACCAATTATAATGACGGAAAAAGATGCTGTAAGATGCCTCGAAATGAACTCCAATAATCTCTGGTACTTATCTGTAGAAGCTAAATTTGAAAACGAAGATTTGGCTGAAAATATTTTGAATAAACTTACAATAAACAAATGACTAAGATCGACAAAAAGCTTTTAGATATACTCGTGTGTCCTGTCTCAAAAGGATCTTTAGAACAAATTGGTGATGAGCTTATATGCAATGAAAGTAAGCTAGCTTATCCCATAAAAGATGGAATACCCGTTATGATACCTGATGAGGCAAGAGACCTCTCTGATGAGCTATAGAATAATCATTCCTGCCAGGATTGGCTCAACTAGACTACCCAATAAGCCTCTTAAGGATATAGCAGGAAAAACCTTAATTGAAAGAGTAGTTGATCAGGCAAGAAAAACTTCTGCTAAATCTATACATGTGGCAACTGATTCTGATGAAATTATGTATCACTGCAATGAAATTAACGTAGAGGCTCTTTTAACTAATTCAAACCATAGAACAGGATCTGATAGATTATTTGAATCATGCGATATCCTAAAATTATCGGATGAAGAATTAATAATAAACATTCAGGGAGACGAGCCTTTCATTGAACCCAAGGATATTGAAAACTTAGCGCAATTAGCTGAAAAAGAAAATGCCAATATGGTTACTTTGTATTCAAGCCTTGTATCAAATGACTTAGCAAATAAAGACGTGGTAAAACTTTGGCTGGATTCAAATATAGTAAAAGATTTTTCAAGGGATGTGGACCATTTACCAAGAAAAGACGCTAAGAAACATATAGGAGTCTATGGATATAAAGTAAATTTCCTTCAGAAGTTCATCAAATGGAAACAAAGTAAAAATGAGATCAAAAGAAATCTTGAGCAAATGCGAGTCATGGACAATGGAGAGAAGATTTATGCAATCGAATCATCGGGAAAATATCACATCGGTGTTGATACTGAAAGTGATCTCAAGCAAGCAATAGAGATAGCTATAGATTTAGAATGAATTTCATAGAAGATTATCCATTTTCTAAACTATCCTCATTAAGGACCACAGAAACAGCATCATTTTTCTGCGAACTTTCCGATATTAATCAAATAGATGAAATAATTTCATTTTCTAACGAAAAGAACTTACCAATACTAATTCTAGGAGAGGGGACGAATATAGTTCCTACTAAAACATTTCAGGGATTGGTAGTTTTCAACAAGCTATTAGGAATAAAAGAAATTGATAAAATGAGCATTGAAGTTGCCTCTGGGGAGAACTGGCATGATTTTGTGGAATGGACCATAAGGCATAAAATGTTTGGATTAGAAAATCTTGCTTTGATACCAGGAACAGTTGGAGCAGGACCTATACAGAATATAGGGGCCTATGGATCAGAGATTTCTAGCTTTATAAAAAAGATAACTTGTTTTGATCTAAAGACGGGTTCAATCAAAGTTTTGTATGCCAACGAATGCGGATTTGGATATAGAACCAGTATTTTTAAAGATTGTTCTGATTACATAATTTTATCGGTAACATTTCAATTTAAAACAGATCCTAAAATCAATTATTCCTATGGCTCTCTCGAAGATGAAATTAATAACAATAACATTAATAAGGACAATCTAACTCATGGGGATATATTTGATTTGGTCTCAAAAATTCGAAAAAAAGTCTTACCTGATTATAAAGAATTCCCAAATGTTGGAAGTTTTTTTAAGAACGTAGTCTTAACTAAAGAAGAATTCAGTAAATTAGATATAACTGAAGAAATACCAGTCTATCTCGAAGGAGATGATATAAAAATATCTGCTGCTTTTTTAATTGAGAAATTTGGATGGAAAGGTTTCAGAGAGGGAAATGTAGGAATATCAGATCAGCATGCTCTTGTTCTGGTGACTTACGAAGAAACTCCAGGAGATGAAATTCTTAAATTTGCTAACAAAATTATTAATCAAATCTTTTCTATGACTGGAATTAAATTAGAAATAGAGCCAACCTTAATATGACAGAATTTTTTACGGTAGTCGTTCTACATATGTTTGCTGTAATGAGTCCTGGTCCTGATTTTTTTTTAGTTTCTAGACAAAGTATCCGTTATGGCAGGACGATAGCATTATGGACAGCTGGAGGAATAGGAACAGGTATTTTATTTCATTCTGGTCTGGCAGTTACTGGAATGTTAATCATATTAGCCTCTAATGATTTTTACCTTCTTGTCCTTAAATTTATTTGTTCTTTCTATCTTATATACCTTGGCATTACCTCTTTACTTAATGTTTCTAGTTTTGACGAAGATATTATTAACAAAGATAAGTGGGGTAGAGCAGGAGGCTTTACTGTAGGCCTCATTACGAACATAACGAACATAAAAGCTTTATTATTCTTTATTTCTTTATTTGGGATAGTTTTGAGTAGCTCCAGTAACTTTAGTCTTATGTTATATGGGTTATATATGGCAGTTATGACCTTTGTATGGTTTGCTTCGGTTTCTTATATTTTCACAAGTAATATTTTTAAAGAAAAGTTTTTAAAGTTTTTTGGAATATTCGAAAAGTTTTTAGGTTTAGCACTGGTTATAATTGCATTACAAATATTACTTAGTGAGTTTATATAAACATGGCCGATACAACCATTTCTTCAATTTTTACAGAGCTTTCAAAGTTAGATGAAGATACATTCCCTCCAGTAGAAAGTTGGGATCCCCCATTATGTGAAAATGTTCATATGAAGATTGATCGGAATGGAAAATGGTACTTTATGGACTCGGTGATAAGTAGGGAACGTATGGTGAAATTATTCAGTAGAGTATTAAGGTTAGATGGGGAAGAATATTTTCTAGTAACACCAGTAGAAAAAATAAAGATTGAAGTAGAAGATAAGCCATTCACCATTATAGATTTTGAATTTTCAGGTGAAGGTCATGAGCAGGTAATAACTTTTCGAACTAATACGAATGAAATATTTGAAGTAAATAGTGACCACCCGATTAGAGTAGCTACTTTAGGTGTTAATGATGAACCATCACCATACGCACTAGTCAGAAAAAATTTAGAGGGGCTAATATCTAGAAACGTATATTACAAGTTGATAGACATGGCAGAAGAGGTTAATGGATATTATGGTATTTACAGTTCTGGAAATTTCTTCAGACTCAATTAGCCAAAAAAAAACAGAGCTATTGCTCTGTCTTTAGTTCGAGTTCGAAAGTGTCTAAACCGAGATTCTGCTTAGCTCCTTGATTGGTTTCTCTTCCAATCTTGGTGGTCTAAAAAACTTTTTTTGCTAGCTGTTTTTTAGAGCTTTCACCTTCCGTTCTCTAACCCATCTTCCCCCCTTTTCTTCGTCTCGAGTTGTTTCCAAGTCGGTCTGATAGGTAACAATGTATAATACAGATTAAATTTTATTTTGCAACACTTTTTTTAAAAAAAAATGCAAAAAAAGTGAAATATTTTTTTTATCTATAAGCAATTGATTTTATTACATATTTGGATAGTTTGGTCCACCAGCTCCTTCAGGCGTAATCCAATTTATGTTTTGTGAAGGGTCTTTTATGTCACAAGTTTTACAATGCACACAATTTTGCGCATTTATTTGAAATTGCTTTTCTCCTTCTTTCTCAACTATTTCATAAACACCGGCAGGACAGTATCTCTGTGCAGGCTCATCATACTTAGGTAGATTAACACTCAATGGTATTGAAGGATCTTTGAGAACAAGGTGACATGGTTGATCTTCTTCATGATTCGTATTGGAAAGAAATACCGAGGAAAGCTTGTCGAAACTTATAACACCATCCGGTTTAGGGTAATCAATACGTGGCATTTCTGAAGCCTCTTTTAAACATTCATGATCAGGTTGATCATGATGCAATGTGAATGGCAGCTTGCCTCTAAATATTAATTGGTCAATTCCTGCAAGAGCTACACCAAGTAGAGTTCCATATTTATGTATAAAAGGTAAAAAGTTTCTGGCTTTATGCAGTTCGGTTTCTAACCACGAAGATTTAAAGTTAGCTGTAACTGTATTTAGGTCAGTCATAGGATTTTCTTTGTAAAATTCTTCAAAAAGACTTTCAGCAGCAATCATCCCAGACTTCATTGCAGTATGCGTACCCTTTATTCTTGGAAAATTCATGGTGCCTGCATCGTCTCCGACTAGCATACCACCAGGAAAATGCATTTTTGGAATAGACTGGTGACCACCTTTTATGAGAGCTCTTGCTCCATATGCAGTTCTTGTTCCACCAGCTAAATATTTTTGTATAGATGCTTGATGTTTCCATTGTTGAAACTCATCAAAAGGGCTTATATGAGGATTGTCATAGTCAAGAGGAACTATATAACCCAAAAATGCTTGATTATTTTCTCCATGATAAAGGTACGATCCAGACAATACTCCCTTCGCTGCAGGCCATCCCATCGTATGTACAACTAACCCTTCCTCATGAACAGAAGGGTCTAGATCCCAAACTTCTTTAAAACCAATACCATAGTGCTGCGGATCTTTGTCTTCATTGAGGTTGAATAAACTAATAGCTTGTTTTCCAAGGTGACCACGACATCCTTCGGAAAGGATCGTGTATTTAGCCATAAGATTTATGCCAGGTTCATATGAGTCTTTCTTTTCTCCATTAACGTCAACTCCCATATCACCAGTAGCAATTCCTACAACAACTCCATTGTCGATTATCAATTCAGAGGCTGTAAATCCAGGGAAAATATCAATTTCAAGCCCCTCTGCATACTCCGCCATCCATCTACAAAAGTTGCCTAGGCTCATAATGTAGTTTCCATGATTCTTAAAAGTAGTTGCAAATAGCGTTGGAATTGAAAAGTTTAACTTTTCATTCAGTAAATACCGTACTGAATCTTTTTTAACAGGAGTATTTAGTGGCGCGCCAAGTTCTTTCCAGTCAGGTATAAGTTCATCTAATGCTTTTGGATCAAAAACATTACCAGATAATATATGCGCCCCAACTTCAGAACCTTTTTCAACAACACATATTGACATCTCCTTTGATGCTTCAATTGCTTGTTGTTTTAGTTTAATTGCAGTAGATAATCCAGCCGGTCCAGCTCCAACTATGACTACATCATACTCCATTGATTCTCTTTCGATATTTTCCATACTTTTATTTATTGTATTGAGGCGGGCAGCAGTTATAGAATACGCAGTATAAATTTTACCATATAAGGAAAATAGTATGAAGGTTCTTGTTCCTGTTAAGAGAGTTGTTGATTATAACGTCAAAGTAAGGGCTAAATCTGATGAGAGTGGACCTGACTTGAGTAATGCTAAAATGGCTATAAACCCATTCTGTGAAATTGCCATTGAAGAAGCTGTGAGAATCAAAGAAGCCGGTAAAGCTGAAGAGGTAATCGCTGTATCTGTTGGAGATGCTTCATCTCAAGAGCAATTAAGAACATGTTTGGCACTTGGTGCAGATAGAGCTATTTTAGTAGAAACAGAGGAATCTGTTGAGCCATTAGGGGTAGCTAAAGCACTTAAAGAAGTTGTTTCTAAGGAAAGTCCTGATCTTATAATCCTTGGAAAACAAGCAATAGACGGTGATGCGAACCAAACGGGACAGATGTTGGCAGCAATGTTAGATCTTCCACAAGGAACCTTCGCTTCGGAGGTTGAAATACAAGAAGGAGTTGTTGAAGTTACAAGAGAAATAGATGGTGGTTTACAAACACTATCATTAACCTTGCCAGCAATAATTACAACTGACCTTAGGCTAAATGAACCTAGATACGCTTCTTTACCAAACATTATGAAAGCGAAAAAGAAACCACTAGAAACATTATCTTCATCTGATTTAGGTCTCGATTTATCTCCAAGGCAAAATACTTTGAAAGTTACTCCTCCTCCAGAGAGGGCTGCAGGGATAATGGTAGATGATATTGAACAACTAGTTGATAAATTAAAAAACGAAGCAAAGGTGATTACATGAGTATATTAGTTATAGCAGAACACGATAATTCAGAGTTAAAGGGAGCAACGCTTAATACTGTTGCTGCAGCTAAAGAGGTTGGAGGTGACATAGATATTCTTGTCGCAGGTATGGATTGCGAATCTGTTGCCGATGCAGCTTCTCAAATTCCTGGTGTAAACAATATACTTCTAGCAAATAAAGAGACATATAAAAATTCTCTTGCTGAGAACTTAGGAAATTTAATAGTTGAGTTATCTGATGGTTATTCACATATAATGGCGCCAGCTACAACAAATGGTAAGAATTTCATGCCTAGAGTAGCAGCCAAATTAGATGTTTCTCAGATATCTGACATAAGTGCTGTTATTTCGGAAGATACTTTTGAACGACCAATTTATGCAGGTAATTGCATAGCAACTGTGCAAAGTACTGATTCAATTAAAGCTATTACGGTCAGAACTACTGGATTTGATGCTTGTGAATCCAGTGGAGGAAGTGCATCTATAAACTCAATCGAAAACGATACAAATGCAGGAGTTTCTTCTTTTGTTAAAGAAGAGATCGCTGAATCTGACAGACCTGAACTAACTGCAGCAGAAGTAGTGATATCAGGTGGAAGAGGTATGCAAAATGGAGACAACTTTAGTCTATTAAATGGAATAGCGGATAAGTTGGGAGCAGCAATTGGAGCTTCAAGAGCTGCTGTAGATTCAGGATTTGTCCCAAATGATATGCAAGTTGGTCAAACAGGAAAGATTGTTGCTCCTGACTTGTACATAGCTGTTGGTATTTCCGGTGCAATACAACATTTAGCAGGAATGAAAGATAGTAAAGTTATAGTCGCAATTAACAAAGACGAGGAAGCACCAATCTTCTCAGTTGCAGATTATGGATTAGTTGCTGACCTCTTCGAAGCATTACCTGAACTAGAAGCAAAACTCTAAAAAGCAAACTAGTATTTTTTGCTAAGAATTGCTCCGGACTCTATGTGCTCCGTGTATGGAAATTGGTCGAACATTGCAAGTTTTAATATATTGTGTGTGGATTTTAAAGCTTGTAAATCTCTCTTGAATGAATCAATGCTGCACGAAATGTAAATAATATTTTTTATTCCTATTATGTTTCCGAGTGTAGATGAATCAAGTCCTTCCCGCGGCGGATCTAAAAAAATTGAATCTATTTTAAATTGCGCTAAATCAATATCTTTCAATCTTCTAAATGACCTTACTCCCTTAAATGCTTCTAAGGTTTCTTTACCCGATAATCTTCCAGTATAGATATTATTAATATTATTCAACCTAATATTTTCTTGTAATGCTTTAATGCTGGGTCGACTATTCTCAGTAGCTAATACTTTGTTAAAGTAACTACTTAAGGGAATTGTAAAAGTTCCAAGACCGCAATGAAGCTCCATTAGATCATTTTCAACTGGTTTAATGTTATCAAAAACCCAACTTAGCATGGAGTCACAAATATAAGGATTTGTTTGACTGAAACACTGTTCGTAGAGCTTAATTGAAAACTTTTTATCTTGGTATTGATAGGTTTCGGTAACATAATCATTTCCAATGATTATTTTTCTATTTTTACTTCTTCCAATAATTGATATGTCTAATTCATTGGATATATTTGATGCCATTTTTGACCACTCATCTCCCAATTCTTTGTGATAAATTAAACTAACCATGGCCTCGTTATTTCTGGAGGATTGAAACTCTATTTGAAAAAGTTTATGAGAAATTATTGAATTACTTTGTATTTTTTTTAATAAAAGGGGCATGATACTTTGAATCTTTTGACTGCTAATAGGGAAAGATTTTATAGCTACTTTTTCACCATTTTTTGTCATTGAATAGAAATATTCATCTTTCTCTTTCAAAATACCGAATTCAGCTCTATATCGATAAGCTTTATCGGGAGATTCAAAGAAGTCTATTGGAGTTTTTTCAGTAAATTCACGTATAAATAAGCTTTTCTTTTCTTCAAAAAGTTCGAGATAATGTTCTCTTTGTATAATCGACAAAATTTAAGCTAGAAATCTTTAGTTTACGTTTAATTCTATAAATATTATAACAGTCGATATATTTGATAGAATGGCATTATGAAAGAGATGACCATCACACCTTCAGCGCAAGATTATTTGAATGATCTTCTGTCTAGTCAAGATGAGGACACTTGTGGAATAAAAATATTCGTTTCCGAACCTGGAACTCCCAGAGCGGAGACTTGTATTGCATATGCAAAGCAAGACGAGGACTTCTCCGATTATAGAATCATCAATGAATTCAAGTTTGATTTGTATCTTGAAGAAAAATCCATTGATTTTTTGAAAGATGCTGAGGTCGATTATTCACCTGATAAGTTTGGTGGAACACTTACTATCAAAGCTCCAAATGCAAAACTGCCTCAGCTAGGTAAAGATGCTTCTATAGAAGACAAAATAAACTATGTTCTTTACTCAGAGGTAAATCCAGGATTGGCAGCACATGGAGGAGAAGTTTCTTTGATTGAGGTTATAGATGATGCAACAGCGGTGCTTCAATTTGGAGGAGGTTGTCAAGGATGCGGAATGGTGGATCTTACTTTAAAAGATGGTGTTGAAAAAACCCTATTAGAACAAGTTGAAGGCTTAAAGGGCGTAAAAGATGTAACTGATCACAGCTACAGAGAAAATGCCTATTATAAATAATATATGTCTCAATTAAATGCAGATAAATGCTATATATTTACAGATACTGAGACGACAGGCCTTGATATTAACTTCTCTCAAATCATTCAAATTGGATCAATTCTTACAGACGAGTCTCTTCATCAAGAAAATTCTCAAGATATAGGATGTAAAGTTTTACCTTGGATTGTCCCATCTCCAGAAGCCTATTTAGTTCATAAGAAAGTTGAATCATTAAAAGAAGAATCTATGTCTCACTATGACATGATGAAACTTCTGAGATCAACTTGGTTAGATTGGTCAAAAGGAAGAAACCCTGTATACATTACCTATAATGGTCATCGTTTTGATGAAGAACTTTTCCGACGTCAATTTTTTTGGAACTTACTCCCTTTATACATAACGAATACTCTTGGTGCATCGCGCTTAGATATGCTTAGTACACTGCAGCTAGTTGCTAACTTTTTCCCTGATAGCCTCACTCTCCCAATCTTTGAAGAAGGAGATGTGAGTATGAAATTAACAGATTGGTCTGATGCCAACTCTATAGAAATTGAAAATGCTCATGATGCCTTGGCTGATTGTGTACAAATGCACGAACTCGCTAAGTTAATTTTGGAAAAGGCTAAACCTGTCTGGCAAGCTTCAATAAAAGGATCGACAAAGACTGGTAATTTAGAAATTCTACAAACAGAACCATTTGCCATGATAGGGGAAGTAATACGTAGAAAGAAATTTACTTATCCTGTTACATTCTGTGGTCAGAACCCTAAAATGAATAATGAAGTTGCTGTTGCAGATTTATATTTCGATCCAGATCAACTTAATGATTTGACTGATACTGAATTGCTCGAGCAGATAGGAAATAGTGGAACTGCCATTAGGAAAGTGAGAATCAATAAGAGTCTACCTGTTATGCCATCAGATCATATCCCTAATATTGATAATCACTTAGACATATCACATGACCAACTTATTGAGAGAGCAAGAAAGATTAAGGAAAATATTAAATTGCAAACCAGAGTGAGTGAACTCTTGGCAAGTAACCAAATCAACTATCCTCCACCCAAACATCTAGAACAAACTGTTTATTCAGGATTTCCTTCTGATGCTGATGATTTATGGATGGAAAGATTTCATACCCTCCCTTGGGAAGAGCGCTCTAAAGTTTTAGATGGTTTTGAGGATTCACGTTACAAAGAATTAGCTGAGAGACTCGTTTGTGTGAATCAGCCTAACTCTGTGATGCCTGATACCATGGAAAGATATAGGAATTTTGTAAACCAAAGGCTTTATGATAAAGGGCCTTGGTTGTCTCTTGAAAAAGCATTGGATAAGACACGCTCTATGCTAATTGACGCAACTGGCGAAAAGAAAGAAATCCTTCAAAGCTTAGAAAAGAATCTAGTTGAAAAATCTGAATTTATTTAGTTTGTTCAGTAACTTTAATTAAAATTGAGAAGTAGGGGTGATCGATGAAGTTTAACTCATCAACTTCAAGCTTCACATCCTTATCAATTTCATATAAATCTACAAACTTAAATCTAGGGAGCTCCATTATTTCTTCAGAATTAATTTCATTATATGAATAAACAAAATCCCCAATATATTTCAGATTAACTTTTACAGAATTAAAGATAGTTTCTACCCAATAATTATCATTCAGAAAGCCCTTACTTTCTGTATTATTTTTATCCTTAATAAGTGATTGAAATGTTTTAATCTCTTGAGTTCTTGATGAATTGTCAATTTCTTCAGTTTTCTGAGAAAACCTTAATTTTGATACCAGGTGAATAAATCTTTCTTTATAAATCTTTATTTCACCATGAACCTTTTTATCTTTTTTTTGAGCATCTATAAATATTGGTATAGTTTCATTCTCTTTAAAAACAGGTTGGTACCATGAGTTATAGTAAATGACTCTATAGTCTCTGCTTCTATTTAAATTATTCTCAATTTCTATCATTTCTTTTTGAAATGGAATTTTTTCATATAAAAATGGATCAGGTTTCGTAACCTCTGCAACTTGATCACTAAGACTCTGTTGTTCAGGTTGAATTTTAAATTTTAAAGGGGGCAAAGTTATCTCATCTGAGAATTTTCCTTCAGGAAAGGTCACAAATGTCGTAGGTTCGGTTTTGATTTTGATGAGATGATTTGAAAGCTCAAGTTCGTCCAATTCTTTCCACTTTTCTTCAAGATCTTCATCTTCGATTGACAAATTTTGTATGATGAAAAAGTCAACCTTAATGTGATCAAGTTTCTGTTTATCGACAAGGTACTTTTCTAAATATTCATTGAAATCAACTGAATATAGGCTCTCTGCAATGAATAGAACTATAATCGCTAGCTTAAGGTGCATTTGTGCAAATTGTCTTAATCACGTCCGAAGTCATTTTTATTTTCTCTTCTAAAGTATCGTCATTAAAAAAAGATGTATCAAGATCTTTATTTTTGAAATAAATATTTATTTTGCTATCCATGAAGTTTATTTTTTTAATCGAGTATTCTTCGGCAATTATTCTTAATTCAGCTTGAAAGAAAAAGTTTTTTAGTTCCTCTGGCAATAATCCAAATCTATTGATCATCTCTATTTGTATATTCTTTAAATCAGCAGAAGACTCAGCCAAAGAAACCTTGTTGTACATTAATAATCTTACATTTATGTCCGGTAGATAATTTTCAGGAATGAAACAATTTTTATTTAGATTAATCTCTGGCAATTCATCTAGTTTTTGAAAATCAAGGTCTCCATTCTTAATGAAATCTGACGCTTTCTTTATCATCCTTGTATATAACTCAAGGCCTATGGATTCAAATACACCACTTTGATTTGATCCAAGGATTTCTCCAGCTCCCCTTATTTCAAGGTCTTTTAGGGCTAGCAGGAATCCTGCTGACAAAGAGTCTGCGCTCATCAGGGCATCGAATCTTTTGTCGGCATTCTTCTTATTTATGATATTTCTAGATCTTAAAAAATATGCATAAGCTTGTCTCTCCGCTCTTCCAACACGACCTCTAAGTTGGTGGAGTTGTGATAGACCAAATTTATCAGCATCTTCCACAATCAATGTATTTGCATTTGAGACATCAATACCACTCTCTATAATAGTAGAGCACACAAGTATGTCTATTTCACCTGCATTAAATTTCAACATAATTTCCTCTATAACATTTGCTTTTAATTGGCCATGAACAACTTCGATAACAAGATCATTAAACTTTTCTTTAAGTCTCAATCTTCTGTCCTCTATTAATGAGAGATCATTACAAAGGTAATAGACTTGACCACCCCGTAGATTCTCCCTTTGGATGGCTTCAAAGATTAAATTTTCATTGAAACTATAAGTAAAAGTCTTAACCGGTAAGCGATCATCTGGCGCTGTTGCAATAATTGATAGATCTTTAAGTTCTGTGAGGGCAAAATTCAATGATCTCGGAATAGGCGTAGCTGATAAGCTCAAAATATCCAATTCTTCCTTAAGTGATTTGATCTTTTCTTTTTGACGAACTCCAAATCGATGCTCTTCATCAATTATCAAGAGCCCAAGATCTTTGAACCTTATATTTCCCTGGATCAGTGCGTGAGTTCCAATTACGATATCAATCTCACCTGAAGCTAGACTATGAACCAACTTATCCTTCTCTTTTGGAGTTATATTCCTAGATAACGAAGCTATATGCACACCGGTATCTTTGAATCTTTGCTCAAAGCTATCTAGATGTTGAGATGTCAGTAAAGTTGTTGGAACCAAGATACAAGTTTGTTTGCCATTCAATGCAGATATAAACGCTGCCCTCATTGCAACTTCAGTCTTTCCAAAACCTACTTCTCCACAAATTAATCTATCCATCGGTCTTGAGGAATGCATATCCTGTAACACTTCATCGATAGTTCTTTTTTGATCAAAGGTTTCTTCATATGGAAACTTTTTAATAAAATTTAAGTATTCATCTTCATATAAATCAAACGAATATCCATTTGCAGCATATCTTTTGGCTTGGACTTCAAGTAATTCTGCTGCAGTATCAAAAGTTTGCTTGAGAGCTTTATCTTTTCTTTTTTTCCATTTTTTTGAATTAAGTGAATCAATATCTCTGTCAACCGGACCAAAGTACTTCGAAATCAGATTCATATGTTCTATAGGAACAAAGACTTTACTTTCATCTTTATAAAGAATTTCTAAGCAATCACTAACACCAACAAAAGTTTTCAATTGCTTAAGTCCCAGAAATTTACCAATACCGTGTGTTAGATGAACAACTAGATCACCTTTATTGGGCATTTTCGAAGAAGAAATATCAGCCTTCTCTTTCCTCTCATTTTGAAGAACATCATTTTCAATTATTTCTGAATAATCTGTCTCTATGTCAAAAGTGAGGCTATCTTTTATATTTGTATTGAGTTCATTCATACTCAAAAATAAATCTTCAGGTGCAAGTAATGGTCGCTTTTGATCATATCTGTATTCTTCATATCTCTGATTTATGAGTTCTTCAAACTCATGACCTTTTTCATTTACATTATCTTGTATATAAATTTGATCGGCATATTGTAGAAATGGAATGAAATCAGATTTTGTGCCATAGAATAGAGGAAAGTAAATTTCAGCTCCTTCCGGATGCCTTAAGTTCATTATCTTTCTAAATAACTCTGAATCTTCTTCAAAGAGTTCAAACCTTTTTCTCCATTCTTTTTTAAAAATTTCAGCAGAATTCCTATTCAAAGGATATTCATATGAGGGCAAGAAATTAATATGATTAATTTTCTCGTGAGTAATTTGCGATTCAGGGTTAAATATTCTTAGACTTTCAATTTGATTATTAAAGAATTCAATTCTAATAGGCTCTGTCCCGCTAGTAAGAAATATATCCATAACAGATCCTCTTAAAGCATAGTGTCCAGGCAATGATACAAAATCTTCTCTTGTATATCCGTTTAGGATTATTTCGTTTATTACTGATTCCGGATCGAAAGGATCTCCGACTGACAAATTATTTAGAGGAGATATATGAACTGGTTTGGGCACAGGTGACAATAATGTAGCTATTGAGGAAATTAATGTTATTTCTTTTTCTTTTAAATAAGCAGATAAAGTCGATATTCTTCTTGCTCTTGTTATAGGTGCCATCGAGAAGAAGTCGTAAGGAAGTAATTCAGAGTTTTCTAGAACAAGAACATTGGGTTTATTTAAGAAATTGGCAAATTGAACTGCCGATTGAGAATCTTTAGTTATGACTAAATTTTTTTCAGACAGGTCTAATCCCAGATTTAAAATATCCGAGGATGATGTGATCTTTTCTACCACTTATTTATTGGTTTTTTCCTAAAAAAAAAGCAAATTATATATGGAAGTGTATAATTATTTTTTTTTATTACATAGGAACAAAATGGACTTAAAATTTTCAGAAGCAGATGTTACTTTTAGAGAAGAAGTTGTTAACTTTTTAGAGACTGAATATCCGGATGATATCAAAGAGAAACAAGATAAAAGGATTCCTCTTGAAAAAGACGAAATTGTCAGATGGCAACAAATTCTAAATAAGAAAGGTTGGTTTGCCATCAACTGGCCAACTGATTATACAAATCAAGCAGAACTTTCTGTCACTCAGAAATATATTCTTCAAGAAGAGCTAGCAAAAGCTAACACACCGACAACTATTCCATTTGGTGTTGGTATGTGCGCGCCTGTTGTTTATACATTCGGCACCGATGAACAGAAAAAAAAGTTTCTTCCTTCTATATTAAATAGTGAAGTATGGTGGTGCCAAGGCTATTCTGAACCGGGTTCAGGATCAGATCTCGCTTCTTTAAAAACCAAAGCAGAATTGAAAGAAGATAAGTATATTGTTAACGGAGCCAAAACTTGGACAACATTGGCTCAACATGCTGATTGGATATTTTGCCTTGTGCGGACCGAAACCACTGACATCAAGCAAGAAGGAATAAGTTTCCTACTCATCGACATGAAAACACCTGGAATAGAGGTTAAGCCAATAATAACTATTGATGGTTCGCATGAAGTTAATATGGTGTACTTTGATAACGTTGAGGTGCCTGCTGAAAATCTAGTAGGTGAGCAAGGCCAAGGATGGAATATAGCAAAATTTTTATTAGCTCATGAAAGAAGTGGAATAGCGGGTATTGCAGCCTTAAAAAGAGAACTATCTAGACTTAAGGATTTATCATCAGATATACCATTAGGTGAAGGAACATTGCTTGAAGATGTTCAGTTTAGAAATAAAATTGAAGAAACTGAAATCGAACTTACTGCTACTGAGTTTACCGAGCTTCGAACACTTGCAGCAATGTCTCAAGGTGGCTCTCCTGGTGCAGAATCTTCCATATTAAAAATTAAAGGCACTGAATTACAACAAACTATTTCAGAGCTTTTCGTTGAAATGTTAGCTTACTACGCTCATCCCTTTTACTTAGAGAACGAGATTGGTACAAATGAAACAGTTGGACCGGACTATGCAGCGCCTGTAATGCCTCATTATTTAAACTACAGAAAAGTATCTATATATGGTGGAAGTAATGAAATTCAACGAAATGTCATTTCTAAGGCAATATTGGGGTTATAACAATGGATTTTACTTTTAATGAAGAACAAACATTAATTCAAGATCAAGTTGATCAGTTTGTTCAAAAAGAATACGACTGGGAAACGAGACAATCTTTATCTAATTCTGATCTAGGATTTGGTGAATCTAACTGGCAAAAGTTTGCTGAACTAGGTTGGCTAGGTATAAGTGTCTCTGAAGATAGTGGAGGGTTCGGTGGGTCTGCAATTGAGTCCATGCTAATTATGGAGGCTTTTGGAAAAGGACTCGTAGTAGAGCCATTTTTAGAAACTATGATCATGGCCGGAAGCCTTATTGATGATCATGGTTCTGATGAACAAAAGTCATCCATTTTAGAGCCTGCAATTTCAGGAGAAATGCATCTTGCTCTAGCATATGCAGAACCACAAAGCAGATTCAATTTATCAGATGTTGTTACAGAGGCTAAATCTGAGGGTGAAAATTATATTTTGAATGGATACAAGTCAGTAGTTATGAACGGTCCTTCTGCTAATAAAATCATTATCTCAGCAAGAACTTCAAGCTCTCAATTAGACGAAAATGGTATAACTTTATTTATAGTGGATTCTGATTCTAAAGGATTGTCGAAAACAAATTATAAAACTGTAGATGGAAGAAGAGCATCAGATCTAACCATAGAAAATGTTTCTGTTTCAAAAGACAACATTATAGGTAATTTAGATTCAGGTTTTGAGATTTTAGATTCTGCCATTGATAAAGCGATTCTTGCAATTTCAGCAGAGGCTGTAGGCGCGATGGAGGTTCTTTATAAAACAACAGTGGAATATACAAAAACCAGAGAACAATTCGGTACTCCAATAGGTAAATTCCAAGTTTTGCAACATAGAATGGTGGATATGTTCATGGAGTATGAACAATGTAAGTCTCTCCTCTACATGGCAACTATGAAACATGAAGAAGGAGCTTCTGATGCAAAAAAAGCTATATCAGGCTTAAAATATCAAGTCGGTAAAGCTGGTAAATTTATTGGTCAACAAGCTGTTCAACTTCATGGTGGTATGGGTGTTACTGATGAGTTAAATGTGGGACATTACTTTAAAAGGCTCACAACTGTAGGGACGATTTTTGGTAATACAGATTACCACCTCAAAAAATATACCTCTCTTTAGATGAAAAAAAATCAGCCCGATCAAAGGACTCGTCCTGAGCTTCCAAAAGATCCTTTTGGCGACTTTCAATATAGACAAGCATTAGCAGAAGAGATGCTTCCTATGATTGGAAGAATCTATAGAGACAATGTCCATCTTCTTTTATATGGAAAGCCACTGGTGAACTTATCAGTTTCAGAAATTATGAATGCTCATAGATTTGTAAGAGAAACCGAAAACAATGAGATGAGTGAATTTGAAACCTATCAAGTCATTGTAGCTCTTAGTGATCTAGAATTAGGACCGGCTGAAGTTGACATTGGAATTATTGCTGCAGCATACCTGTTTGATGATAAGGATCTCTCTATCGAAGATTTCGTAAAAGAATCAGTAAATGATTTGATTGGCACTAAAGGATCAATATTGGAACAAGCGCAGGATGTTGTTCTTTATGGTTTTGGAAGAATAGGAAGATTGTTAACAAGAATGTTAATTCAAGATTCTGGTGGAGGAGATAATCTAAGGTTGCGAGCAATAGTAGTTAGAAAAGCTGTCGATGATGACATCATTAAAAGAGCAAATCTAATGAGAACTGATTCTGTTCATGGTCCCTTCAAAGGAACAATTCGTGTTATAGAAGAAGAGAACAAATTAATCATAAATGGTAATGAAGTAAAAATAATTTATGCCAACGATCCTTCAGAGATTGACTATACTGACTTCGGCATAAATAAAGCTTTACTGATTGACAATACTGGAGTCTGGAGAACAAAAGAAGGTTTAAATACTCATTTAAGTTGCAATGGAATTTCTAAGGTACTACTTACTGCCCCAGCAAAAGAAGGTATAAAAAACATTGTTCATGGTATAAATAACGAAATTATAGATAATGATGAAATCTTAGGAGCTGCTTCATGTACAACGAATGCTATAGTTCCAACTTTAAAAGTCCTAAATGATGAGTTTAATATTATCTCAGGTCACATCGAGAGCGTACATTCCTACACTAATGATCAGAATCTAATAGATAATTTCCACAAAAAAGCTCGAAGAGGAAGGAGTGCAGCCCTTAACATGGTGATTACTGAAACTGGAGCGGGAAAAGCAGTAGGTCAGGTGCTTCCTGAACTTATAGGCAAATTGACAGCAAATGCTGTAAGAGTTCCTACTCCAAATGTATCTCTCGCAATAATGAATCTTCAACTAGGTAAAGAAACTTCGTTAGAAGAGCTCAATAACTTCCTTAGACAACAGGCGTTTCATTCAGATTTAAAAGAACAGATCGGTTTTACAAATTCTCCAGAAGTTGTTTCTACAGATTTTGTAGGGGATAGGCATGCAGGCATAATTGATTCAGCTGCGACAATCGTAAATGGAGATAAATGTGTTCTTTACGTTTGGTATGACAATGAGTTTGGATATACCGCACAACTTTTGGGATTGGCAAAAGAGATGGTCGGATTAACTTATCAACGATATCCAAATTTTAGCGAAACATCCTAGTAAATTAGACCTCAGATCATTATAATACCACCGCGCTCTAGGGTACTTTTCCCATACATCAAATAGGGAATGATTAGAATAAAAAAAGGTTTAGATATACCCATATACGGCTCACCTGCCGAAGATATAGTTGACTCCAAAAAAAGCAGATCTGTTGCTATTTTGGGAAGCGACTATATTGGCATGAAACCCACCATGTTAGTTAAAGAAGGTGATAGTGTAAAAATAGGGCAACCTCTCTTTGAAGATAAGAAAAATCCAGGAGTCCTTGTTACATCACCAGCAGGTGGTAGGGTTGAAGCAATAAATCGTGGAGACAGAAGGGTCTTACAATCAATTGTCATAGAAATTTCTCAAGCAGAGGATTCTGTTCAGTTTGACAATTTTACAGTAGATACTTTAAAAAACTGCTCTTCAAATGTTATCAGAGACCAGCTTATAGAATCTGGTATGTGGACATCCTTTAGAACTAGACCCTACAGTAAGGTCCCAACTGTAAAATCATTACCTGCTAACATATTTATCTCGGCTATTGATACTCAACCTTTAAGTCCTAACCCTGAAATAATTATTAACTTGAGTAAAGAAGATTTCGACTTTGGGCTTTTGGTTCTAAAGCAATTAGTTGAGTGTCCAATTCATGTCTCTGTTTCTAATAATTCTTCGCTTGAAATACAAGAAGATGACCAACTTAAAAGACACATATTCTCTGGTCCACATCCTGCTGGGCTCGTAGGGACTCACATGCATTTTATTTCTCCTGCTTCTTTAACCAATGTTAATTGGACTATTGGTTATCAAGATATTATTGCGATTGGAAAGTTGTTTAAGTCTGGGTACATTGATAACGATAGAATAGTTTCTTTGGCTGGACCTCAAGTAAATAGTCCGAGCTACATTAAAACAAGACTTGGAGCTTCTACAGAAGAAATAACAGCCGGAGAACTGACACAGAGAGAAAATAGAATTATTTCAGGATCAATCATATCTGGAAGAGAAGCTATCGGCCCCTTTGCTTATTTAGGGAGATACCATAATCAAATTTCAGTAATAGCTGAGCCTAATTCCAAAGATAGAGAGTTTATGAACTGGCTCACTCCTGGTCCAAGAAAATTTTCAAAGATGCCAGTATTTCTCTCTTCCTTATTTCCCAAGAAAGTTTTTAAATTTAAAGCTTTAATGAATGGTTCAGACCGTCCTATAGTGCCAATTGGCTCATATGAAGAAGTTTTACCATTCAACATGCTGCCAATAATGCTTCTTAGAAACATTGTTTTATTGGATACAGAAAAATTACAAGCATTAGGGGGACTAGAGTTAGATGAAGAAGATCTTTCTTTATGTAGCTATATTTGCCCAGGAAAATATGATTTTGGCTCTTTATTAAGAGCTGGACTTACAAAAATTGAGGTTGAAGGATAGATGAAACCATTAAGAAAATTTCTAGATGGTTTGAAACCTAGGTTCACTAGTGGGGGTTCTTTAGAAAAATACTTTCCCATATATGATGTTGTTGAGAATCTTTTTTATTCTTCTGACAAAAGAACTTTTGGATCTGTTCATGTAAGAGATAGTGTAGATCTACAAAAAGTTATGGTTGTGGTTTGGATGGCTACATTTCCTGCCATGTTCTATGGTATGTATAACTTGGGATATCAGTCACTCGCTGCTTTTGAAGAATTGGGAACTATAAACAAAGATGATTGGCACTTCTTTTTTATAGATATATTTTGCAACTATGACCCTAAAAGTATAGTTGACTGTATTTGGTTTGGAGCATGCTATTTCATACCTATTTACCTTGTTACCTTTATAGTAGGAATAGCATGGGAAGTAGTATTTGCCATTTTCAGAGGACATGAAATCAATGAAGGTGCTTTTGTAACAACTGTTTTATTCGCATTATGTTGTCCTCCCGATGCTCCCCTGTGGCAAGTGGCAGTTGGAATAAGTTTTGGTATCGTTGTTGCAAAAGAAATATTCGGAGGCACAGGAAAAAACTTTCTAAATCCCGCTTTAGCTGGAAGAGCATTTCTTTATTTTGCCTACCCAGTAGATTGGTCTGGCGATTCTGTTTGGGTTGCAGTTGACGGTTATAGCTCACCAACAATATTAGGAATAGGAGCGCAAGAAGGTCTTAATGGAATACAGTCTCAATATTCATGGAGCGACGCATTTTTTGGCTCAATACCGGGTTCAATAGGTGAAACTTCAACTTTGTTTATTCTTATAGGTTTGATAGTTCTCCTCTATACAAGGATTGCTTCATGGCGGATAATTGCCGGAGTCTTACTAGGAACATTCTTAACATCAGAATTATTTAATTTAATTGGTTCAGATAGCAATCCAATGTTTTCATTGCCTTTTCACTGGCACTTAGTAATTGGAGGCTTCGCTTTCGGCCTAACATTTATGGCTGTCGAGCCAGTTTCTGGTTCTCATACAAATTTAGGTAGATGGTATTACGGAATTTTAATTGGAGTAATGGTGGTATTGATCAGAGTTGTCAATCCAGCTTATCCAGAAGGTATGATGCTGGCAATTTTATTTGCAAATTTATTTGCGCCACTTATTGATCATTTTGTTCAAGAGAGAAATATCAAACAAAGATTGAGGAGGGCAAACTAATGAACAATAACGATACAATCAGAAAAACTCTTATTGTCGCAGTCTCACTATGCCTTGTTTGTTCTGCTTTAATTTCTTTTTCAGCCGTTGAACTTAGAGATCTTCAAGAAGCTAACAAGACACTTGATAAACAAAGTAAGATACTTTCTGCTGCTGGTTTGCTTGACGATGAAACTGATGTAACTGAGCTCTTTCAGTCTATAGAAGCACGAATAGTTAATCTAGAAACTGGTGAGTTTGATTCTGAAATTAGTTTAACTGATTATGAAGAAAGCGCCTTTTCTAGAAATCCAGCTACATCTATTGAACTGACCGCTGAAAATGACATTGCACTTCTAAAAAGACGTGAGAATTTCCAAACAGTCTATCTTCATTATGATTTCGATTCTTTAAACGCCGTTATCTTGCCTGTGAGAGGTTATGGACTATGGGGAACTATGAAAGGTTATCTAGCTCTTGAACCAGATCTTAAAACAATCATTGGATTAGAGTTTTTCGATCATAAAGAAACACCTGGTCTTGGTGGTGAGATAGATAATCCTAAGTGGAAATCCATATGGAAAGGAAAGGAGATATATTCTGATTCTGGAGATATCCTTATTTCTGTAATTAAAGGCTCTGTTGATAAAAGCAGTACTCTTGCAAAATATCAAGTTGACGGCTTATCTGGTGCAACCATTACAAGTAATGGAGTTACAAATTTACTTTCTTTTTGGCTTGGTGATATGGGTTATGGGCCTCTAATAGACCGACTTAAGCAAAGCGAGGTAAAAGATGTCTAAAGCGAAAGAAGTTTTACTCAATCCTATCTTTAATGACAATCCTATTGCATTGCAAATCTTAGGCATTTGTTCTGCACTTGCTGTTACGGGCAACCTCTACATAACATTAATAATGTGTGTTGCTCTAACTACCGTTGTAACCTTGTCAAATCTTTCTGTATCTCTAATAAGAAATCATATCCCAACGAATATTAGAATCATTGTACAGATATCTATAATAGCCACACTTGTCATGCTTGTAGATGAAGTCTTACAAGCTTTCGATTATGAGAGTAGTAAGACATTGTCAGTATTTGTCGGTTTAATCGTTACTAATTGCATAGTTATGGGTAGAGCAGAAGCCTTTGCCATGAAGAATGGGCCAATGATGAGCGCTATTGATGGTTTTGGCAATGGGCTTGGTTACAGCGTTATCTTAATTGTTATTGCCATCATAAGAGAATTCATAGGTGCTGGAACATTTTATGGAATTGAAATAATGCCTCTGACAACTAATGGTGGATGGTATCTTGCAAATAACTTTTTCTTAACTCCAGCAAGTTCTTTTTTCATCATAGGATTTACTATATGGGCACTCAGACAATGGAAAACAGAACAAATAGAAGAACCAGAATTTAAGATATCTAATAATAGTCTTGAAAGTGAGAAGGGAGCAGCTTAATGCTAGAAGCTTATCTTAGTATTTTTATTAAAGCTGTCTTCATTGAGAATATAGCGATCAACTTTTTTCTTGGCATGTGTACTTTTCTTGCCATTTCCAAAAGAATCCAACCTGCGATTGGTTTAGGGATTGCCGTTATTGTTGTATTAGGACTTGCAGTGCCAATAAATAACTTAATTTTCAATTATTTCTTAAAAGCAGATGCACTCTTTCCTGGTTCAGATTTACATTTCGTAGGACTCATATGTTACATAGGAATTATTGCGGCTTTAGTACAAATACTAGAAATGTTTTTAGATCGTTATATTCCAGCTCTTTATAATGCACTTGGTGTATTTTTACCTTTAATTACAGTTAACTGTGCAATTCTAGGTGGAGTACTTTTTTCTATTGAAAGAAACCTAGAATTTACCGAAAGCATAGTTTACGGACTAGGGGCAGGAACTGGTTGGGCTCTTGCCATCGTTGCTTTAGCTGGAATAACAGAGAGGTTAAAATATGCCGATATACCTGAGGGCCTGCAAGGGTTGGGTATAACTTTCATAACAGTAGGACTAATGTGTTTTGGTTTCTTATCATTCGGAGGAATATCTTTATAAAATGAACTTTATTCAAAATGAAATCGTACTTGGTGTACTTGTTTTTACAATCGCAGTTAATTTGATGGTTTTTGTAATTCTTGGTGCAAGGAAACTTTTAGTTTCTTCAGGCAATATCAATATATCTATGAACGATGCTGCGAAATCCATTGAGGTAGAGGCTGGAGGAAAATTGCTGCAAACTTTAGCTGCTCAGAATTTATTCTTATCATCTGCCTGTGGTGGAGGTGGTACTTGTGCTCAATGTAAATGTAAGGTTATAAGTGGTGGAGGATCTATTCTTCCAACTGAAGAATCTCATTTCACTAATAAAGAAAAAAAAGAAGGTTGGAGACTATCTTGCCAGGTTCCTGTGAAAGACGATATGGAAATAGTTGTACCAGACGAAGTCTTTGGTGCTAGGAAATGGGAATGTGAAGTTATTTCAAATAAAAATGTTGCGACTTTTATTAAAGAACTTGTTCTCAAATTACCTGAAGGAGAAGAAGTAGCTTTTAAAGCTGGGGGTTATGTTCAAATGGAAATTCCTCCATATGAATTAGATTACAAATCTTTTGATATCGAAGAAGAATATCATGGAGATTGGGATAGATTTGGTGTTTGGGAGAACTCCTCAAAGACACTTGAACCAGTCATTAGAGCTTACTCTATGGCCAATTATCCAAATGAAAAAGGAATAATGAAATTCAATATCAGAATTGCTTCACCCCCTCCTGGTACAGATTTTCCTGCAGGTGAAATGAGTTCATATATTTTTAATTTAAAAGAAGGCGATACTCTCACTATATTCGGACCTTTTGGAGAATTTTTTGCAGAAGAGACTGATGCAGAGATGGTGTTCATTGGTGGCGGTGCAGGTATGGCGCCAATGAGATCTCATATTTTTGATCAATTACTGAGATTAAACTCCAAACGTAAAATCACTTTCTTTTACGGAGCTAGAAGTTTAACAGAAATGTTCTACACAGATGAATATGACAAATTAGCTGAAGAACATGATAATTTTGAATGGCATGTAGCCTTATCTGATCCTTTACCTGAAGACAATTGGGAAGGACATACAGGCTTCATTCATCAAGTCATTCATGACCAATATCTAAAGGATCATCCTGCACCAGAAGATTGTGAATATTATATGTGTGGTCCACCTCCAATGATGGCAGCATGTTTTGATATGCTAGATAGTCTTGGAGTCGAGCCTGAAGCAATAAAATTTGACGACTTTGGCAGTTAAAGTTTGATCCAAAAAACTTTTCCAATACTGATTTTATTCATCTTAATATCAGTCATAGCATTAAGTTTATTTTTAGATGATGATGAACCTCAAAGAATTGAAGGCAGTATTATGGGGACCACTTATAATATTATTGCTTTTTCTGAATACGATAATTTAGAGCAATCAATATATGATTCTTTTAATTCAGTAAATTTATCAATGTCAACTTATCTAAATGATTCACTGATAAACAAAGTAAATTACTCTGACATAAATGAATGGGTAGAAGTTTCTCAAGACTTCATTGAAGTCCTAAGATATGCAGTTGATACATGTATAAAATCTAAAGGTCTATATGATGTTTCAATAGGTAAATTGGTAGATTCTTGGGGTTTTGGACCACTTGAAAAGAATCAAAAACCACTTCCGAAAGATATTCTGTATCTCAAAACTCAAGTTGGTTGTGATTCCATAGAGATAAATGAAGAAACACCAGCTGTCAAAAGAACAAGAGATGTTGCATTAGACTTCTCATCTATTGCTAAAGGTTTTGCGATTGATAAGGTATTTAAATATCTCTCTAGCGAAATGAGTATTGATAATCTATTTGTCGAATTAGGAGGAGAAATTAGGACTACCAAGTACAAGATTGATGAGACACCATGGAAAATAGGAGTCGTGAGTCCTTCAAAGCCTGACAAAATTGTTTATTCGTTTATTTCTAGTGACTATGACTCCTTTGCTATGGCTACTTCAGGCGATTATAGGAATATAAGAATTTTCAATAAAGAAGAATACAGTCATACAATAAATCCTAAAGTAGGTGCACCAAATAATTCGTCCAAGAAATCTGTTTCGGTAGTTTCCAATAATGCTATGATCGCTGATGCTCTAGCCACTGCTCTAAACGTAATGGAATTAGAAGCTGCAATGGATTATGCCAATGAATATCAAATTAAGGCTTTATTTATTTATGAGCAAGACGGCAAATCTAATTTATTATTTTCTAAAGAGCTACAAAAGGTTAAAATGTAAAAATGTTTGAAACTTTCTTAATTTTCATAGTCCTTCTGTTGATAATAACTCTTATGTCTGTAGGTTTATTTTTCGGTAAAAAGCCTATAGCCGGTTCATGTGGCGGACTATCTAATTTAGATCCAGATCGCGAATGTGAACTCTGTGGTGGAAATCCATCAAAATGCATAGAACAATAAAAAAGGGAGCCAAAGCTCCCTTTTTTTGTGAAAGTTAATTAGAACTGATTCATAGTATTATCTTTACCTGAAGCCTTTAAAGCTGCGTCTCCAGCAAAATATTCTTTATGATCATCTCCCATATCTGATCCAGCCATATTTTGATGTTTAACGCATGCGATGCCTTCACGTATTTCTTTTCTTTGCACACCTTTTACATAGCCTAGCATACCCTCATCACCAAAATATTCTTTTGCAAGATTATCAGTGGATAAAGCTGCAGTATGGTAAGTGGGGAGGGTGATTAGATGATGGAAAATACCAGCTTGCTTCGCAGCATCCGCTTGAAATGTTCTTATTTTTTCATCAGCCTCTAAACCAAGTTCACTGGTATCATATTTTTCATCCATTAGATTATCTCTGTCATAATCAGAAGTATCTTTTCCAGCTTTCTCCATTGCATCAAAAACTTGCTGTCTAAAATTTAATGTCCAATTAAAGGAAGGACTATTATTGTAAACAAGTTTGGCATTTGGAATAACTTTTCTAATTTCATCCATCATTGCACCAATTTGACCAATGTGAGGTTTTTCTGTCTCTATCCAAATAAGATCTGCACCATTTTGAAGGCTGGTAACTGAATCTAAAATACATCTCGCCTCACCGGTGCCCTCCATAAATCTATATAGATTGCTTGGAAGCCTTCTAGGTCTAACAACTTTTCCATGATAGTTGATGAGAACATCACCGTGTTTCATTTGATCCTCAGAAACAACTTCTAAATCTAGAAAGGAATTATATCGATCCCCAAGATCTCCTTCTTCATGAGTAATTGCTATTTGCTTTGTCAAACCAGCTCCTAAAGAGTCAGTTCTTGCAACTATCACTCCGTCATCGACTCCCAATTCTAAAAAAGCATAGCGAACTGCATTTATTTTAGCCAAGAAATCTGCATGGGGGACTGTCACTTTACCATCTTGATGTCCGCATTGTTTTTCGTCAGAAACTTGATTTTCAATTTGAATACAACAGGCTCCGGCTTCAATCATTTGTTTAGCCATTAGATAAGTGGCTTCTTCATTTCCAAAACCGGCATCAATATCTGCAATAATTGGAACAATATGTGTTTGGAAGTTATCTATTTTATTTTGTATGTCTGCTTTAGCGTCTTCTTCAGCCTCGTCTAATTGTCTAAATAAGTCTCCAAGTTCTCTAGCATCTGCTTGTTTTAAAAAGGTATAAAGTTCGTTAATCAAAGATGCGACTGTTGTTTTTTCGTGCATGGACTGGTCTGGAAGAGGTCCAAACTCAGATCTCAAGGCAGCAACCATCCAGCCAGACAGATATAAATACTTTTTATCTGTATTTCCAAAATGTTTCTTAATTGAAATAAGTTTTTGCTGTCCGATAAATCCATGCCAACAGCCTAAAGATTGTGTATAAGCTTCTGGATTAGCATCATACTCATCCATATCCTTTCTCATTATGGCCGCTGTGTACCTGGCTATATCAAGACCTGATTGAAACTGATTTTGAAGTTTCATTCTTGCTGCACTTTCAGGTTCAATGTTTATATTAGAAGCATTACCTTTGTTTTTTAGATCGGTAAGTTCTTGTATTAAATCTTTATAAGACGCCATTTTTCTCCCTTTTTCTTTATTTGAATTGACTATTATTCTCTAAAACTATTTCATCAAAACAAAATGAAATCTAGCTTTGAGGAGGCGTAAGTTTAACCAGATATTGTTATAAATCAACTAACTTTTAGGTCCTAGAAAGCTTCTCTGCGTAGCCTATATAGGAGAGAGGTGTTAATTCTAAAAGACGTTGCTTTTCGTCCTGCGGTACATCCATATTTTCTATGAAATTTATTAAATCAGATCTATTTAAATCTTTACCTCTAGATAGTTTCTTCATTAATTCATATCCGTTAGGTATATTATTTTTTCTTATAATTGTTTGAATAGCTTCAGTTAGAACTTCCCAGGAATCATTTAAATCTTCAATTAATTTTTCATTATTTAATTCAAGTTTATCTAAACCTTTTAATAGGGAATTGAGTGCGATGTTTATGTATCCGAAACATATACCTAGGTTCCTCATGACGGTAGAGTCTGTCAGATCCCTTTGCCATCTTGATATGGTAACTGTGTTACTAATATGGGTTAAGTTGGCATTAGCCATTCCGAAATTACCTTCTGCATTTTCAAAATCTATAGGATTGACCTTATGGGGCATTGTTGAAGAACCAACTTCGCCATCTTTTAATTTTTGCTTGAAATAGCCTAATGAAATGTACCCCCAAATATCCCTACTTAAATCTATAAGAACATTGTTTAGCTTTACATAATCACCAAGCAGCAAGGCAATTGAGTCTTTTGGTTCAACTTGAGTAGTATGACTGTTGAAATCAAGCTTTAAGCTTTTAACAAAATTTTTGGCTACTTTCTCCCAATCAATATTTGGATAAGCAATATGGTGAGCATTATAATTACCTACTGCGCCGTTAATTTTTCCTGTCATTTCATGTCGCTTTATCTCATTTGAAACTTTGTTTACTCTATGAAGGTAGTTTGAAAATTCTTTACCCATAGTAGTAGGAGAAGCACTTTGACCATGGGTTCTTGAAAGCATTGATTTTCCTGAATACCTTTTTGACAGAGATTTAATTTTTCTTTCTAGTTTAGTAATTAAAGCACCAATAATAGCTGAGGCATCTTTAATCATTAAAGCGTACGAAAGATTGTTTATATCTTCAGAAGTACATGCAAAATGTATAAATTCAGAATATTTGTCTAGTTTTTTCTGTTTTTTAAATTTTTCTTTTAAGAAATATTCAATAGCTTTGACATCATGATTAGTTTTGCTCTCAATAGCTTTGACACGTTTAGCATCATTGATGTCAAAATTATTAATTAAATCATTGAGATAGGTGATTTCTTTAATATTTAATTTAGGAAGTTCTTTTATCTTCGAATTACTTGAGAGGTGCAGGAACCATTTTATTTCAATGATAACTCGGTATTTAATTAGCCCGAATTCGCTAGTTATAGCCCTTAAATCTGATACAGATTGATTGTATCTGCCGTCTAAAGGCGAAATAGATAAAAGATTTTCAGATTTCATATTTCTATTATAACTTAATGTTTTTATTCCTTGCCTTGAAGATAAACTACATACAAACTATTGATATGGTAAAAATGTTTTTAGCTTTAGTTTTTTTCAGTATTAGCATTACAATCCATGCTAGAACATTAATTCATGCTGGTTATTTATTTAATGCTGAAAATGGGACTATTGAACCTCAAATGTCAATCGTCATTGATCAAGACAGAATAACTAATGTTCTTGAAGGATACGTTAACCCAGAACCTGATGATATTTACATAGATCTTACTGGTTACTATATTTTACCTGGGCTAATTGACATGCATGTTCATTTAACAAATCAAAGTTCAAGAAATGCCTATCTAGAGAGAGTGACTTTGAATGCTGCAGATTATGCTATCAGGGCAACAAAACATGCTAAAAACACACTAATAGCCGGCTTTACAACCGTTAGAAATTTGGGAGATTCAGATACGGTGACTATTTCCCTCAGAAATGCCATCGATAATGAAACCGTAATCGGACCCAGAATTTATTCTTCAGGCAAGACTATAACTACAACAGGAGGCCATGGCGATCCTTCAAACTCTCTTAACCAAAAATTAACCTCTGATTTAGGACCTAAAGATGGTGTCATGAATGGAGAGGAAGAAGCCATGGAGTCAGTAAGATTTCGTTATAAAGAAAATGCAGATCTTATTAAATTTACAGCAACTGGAGGAGTCCTGAGTAATGCTAAAGACGGTCAAAATCCTCAAATGACATTAAGCGAGATGAAAGCAATTGTTTCGACTGCAAAAGATTATGGGTTTAAGGTAGCTGCTCATGCGCACGGTGCTGAAGGAATTAAAAGAGCTGTATTAGCTGGAGTAGATTCGATAGAACATGGAACATTAATGGATAACGAAGGCGCAGCTTTAATGAGGGATAGAGGAGTATATTATGTTCCAACTCTTTTAGCAGGAAAATGGGTTTCAGATAAAGCTCTTTTAGAGGGTTATTATCCTCCCTTTGTAGAGAAGAAGGCATTAGAAATAGGTCCAAAGCTTCAGTCTACCTTTTCAATGGCTTATCAAGCCGGTGTTAAGATAGCCTTTGGAACAGACAGCGGAGTTTCTCCGCATGGAGAAAACGCCAAAGAATTCTCTTTGATGCTAAAAGGTGGCATGCCTGCAAAAGAAGCAATAATGAGTGCTACCATTTATGCAGCCGATTTATTGGGTGAAAAGGAAAACTTAGGAAGTATTGTAAAAGATAAATATGCGGATTTAATTGGAGTTTCAAGAAATCCTTTGGAGGATATAACAATTCTTGAGACAGTAGATTTTGTAATGAAAGGAGGTAAGGTTGTAAAAGAGCCTTAAGAACAAATGAAATTATTTAATTCAATGGGTCCAAACCCACATGTAGTCAGAATGTTTATAGCTGAACTCGGTCTTGATATTGAAACAATTGAAGTTGATTTGATGGCTGGTGAAAATAGACAAGAAGAACATCTAAAAAGAAATCCTTCTGGTCAAATGCCTGCCTTGGAGCTTGATAATGGAGATTACTTAGCAGAAATAACAGCAATTTGTGAATTTTTAGATGAAATAAATGGTCATAGTGATCTTATAGGTAAAACGCCTGAAGAAAGAGCTGAGACAAAAATGTGGGTTCGAAGAATTGATCTACAAATTATTGAGCCTTTAACAAATGGTTTTAGATCTGCTGAAGGATATGAACTCTTTAAAGATAGATTACATCTAATACCTCAAGCTGCAGATGATTTAAAGATGATTGCACAAGAACGATTACAATGGCTTGATAAACAACTTGAAGGAAAAGAATTTATTTGTGGCGATAGATTTACTCTAGCTGATATTATGCTTTATTGCTTCTTAAATTTTGGTGCTTCTGTTGGTCAAGTTATTAATGAGGAAAATAAAAATATTTCTAATCTTTATTCTAGATTAAGTGAGTTGGATTCAGCTTCAGCCTGATGGATAAAGAGGAAAGAATAAGAGCTTGGCTTTGTACTTTGGTTGTTATTATTGTACTGACTCTCTGGATCGTTTCTGCTTTGTCTGAATGAAATGGTGCGTGTATATTTTGAAGTGCTCTGACGGTAGTTTATATACCGGAATTAGTAACAGTCTTTCTAAAAGAATTGACACTCATAATTCCGGTAAAGGAGCAAAATATACTAAAAGTCGACTTCCAGTTACTCTTGTTTACGTAGAACATACTCACGATAAAAGTAGATCTCTAAAAAGAGAGATTGAGATTAAGAAGCTTACTAGATCTAGGAAAATAGAATTAATTAATGGTGCAAATCTCACCACCGCCTAAACATTTTTCATTTTTATAAATTACTACTGATTGACCCGGTGTGACAGATCTTTGTGGTTTATCAAATTTTACATTCAAAGCATTATCTTCAACATTGATTTCACATTTCTGATCTTCCTGCCTGTATCTTACCTTGGCAGTTCCCTCGAAGCTTGTCGGCAATGAATCTTCGAGTTTGAAGAGATTCTTTGTAGACAATTCTCTAGAAAATAATAGAGGATGGTCATTACCTTGGACGCACAAGAGTTCATTAGTTTTAAGATTCTTCTTAGCTACATACCAGGGAAGATCGGGAGATCCTTTAACACCGCCGATTCCTAGACCTTGTCTTTGCCCTAAGGTATAAAAAACTAATCCCTGATGAATTCCTATCACATCACCATTCTCATTTATTATGTTACCTTCCTGACCTGATAGATAGTTGGCTACAAATTCAGGAAAAGGCCTTTCACCGATAAAACAAATACCTGTACTATCCTTTTTATTGCTTGTTATAAGACTATTCTCTTTTGCTATTTGCCTCACATTCTCTTTTTTAAGTTCCCCCAATGGGAATATGGTTTTTTTTAAAACTTCCTTATCTATTGCGTGTAAGAAATAAGATTGATCTTTAGAATTATCTATACCTTTATATAAGCCTTGATTATCAGTTATCGCATAATGCCCGGTAGCTATAAAGTCATAATCATTAGACATTGCGTAATTATAAAATTCTTTAAATTTAATCTCTTTGTTGCATAAAATATCCGGATTAGGTGTATTTCCAGTCATTAATTCAGATAGAAAATAAGAAAAGACTGATTCTTTATATTCCTTTGAAAAACTTATTTGTTCTAAAGGAATTTTTAATTGATCAGACACAAACACTGCATCCATGAAATCTTCTTTTGCGCTGCAATATGGAGAGCCATCATCATCATCCCAATTTTTCATAAAAAGAGCATGTACTTCATAACCTTGTTCTTTTAGCAACAAAGCTGTAACAGATGAATCTACTCCTCCAGATAGTCCAACCAGTACTTTTCCTTTACTCATTTAGCTCAATTAACCTATTTACCTAAATAATATATAATGCACCACCAATTTTAATTATACAGAGCAATCATGGAATTTGAGCACATAATAGAACCCAAAGGTGGTTCTAAAATATCAATGGATTCTTCAGGAAAACTTGTAGTACCTGACAATCCTATAGTTCCCTTTATCGAAGGAGATGGTATAGGTTCCGATATTACACCTGCTATGATTAGTGTAGTTGATAGTGCGGTAGATAAGTCTTATGGTGGTAAGAAGAAGATTGAATGGATGGAAATATACTGCGGTGAGAAGTCTACAATGGTTTATGGAGAAGATAATTGGCTTCCGCCTGAAACACTTAGAGCTTTAGAAATTTATCTTGTAGGCATTAAAGGCCCATTAACCACTCCAGTAGGAGGTGGTATTAGGTCCTTAAATGTTGCTTTGAGACAAGAATTAGATCTTTACGTATGTCAAAGGCCGGTTAGATATTTTAACGGAGTACCAAGCCCAGTTGTGTCTCCTGAGAAAACAGATATGGTGATTTTCAGAGAAAATTCTGAGGACATTTATGCAGGTATTGAATGGGAAGCAGGGACTGAAGAGGCTGATAAAGTAATAAAGTTTTTTACTGAAGAAATGGGTGTAACAAAAATAAGATTTATGGAAAATTGTGGAATAGGTGTCAAACCAGTTTCTAAGCAGGGTACAGAGAGATTAGTAGACAAAGCTATCCAGTACGCTATAAATAATGATAGGGACTCTGTTACCTTGGTTCACAAAGGTAACATAATGAAGTTTACCGAAGGTTCATTTAAAGATTGGGGTTATCAATTTGCAGTTTCAAAGTATGATGCCAAAGAATTAGACGGAGGACCATGGCATACATTAACTAACCCAATTACAGGAAAAGAAATAGTTATTAAAGATGTTATAGCCGATGCTTTTCTTCAGCAAATACTTACAAGACCTGACGAGTATAGTGTTATAGCTACTTTAAATTTAAACGGTGACTACATTTCGGATGCTTTAGCGGCAGAAGTAGGAGGGATAGGAATAGCACCAGGTGCAAACTTAGGTGAAAAAATAGCATTATTCGAAGCGACTCATGGAACTGCTCCAAAATATGCTGGATTAGATAAAGTTAATCCAGGATCATTAATTCTTTCAGCAGAAATGATGTTGAGATACATGGGTTGGATGGAGGCTGCAGATTTAATAATTGAAGGTTTAGCCAGAACGATCAGCCAAAAAACTGTGACTTACGATTTCGAGAGGCTTATGAGTGGGGCAAGCCTATTAAAATGCTCTGAATTTGGAGAGGCAATAATTTCAAATATGGATTAATGCTTTTAGTAAAAAATAATAAAAATCGCGAAGACCAAAATCAAAACACTTCTTCAGTAGCAACTTTAGAAAAACCTAAAGTTAAGAAACCCTCTCTTTATAGAGTTATTCTCCTTAATGATGATTACACTCCTATGGAGTTTGTAGTCTATGTATTGCAAATATTTTTTGGTTTTGATGGTGATAAGGCCCAGCAAATAATGTTAGCTGTTCATACACATGGAAAGGGAGTTTGTGGTATCTTTACCAAAGAAGTGGCAGAAACTAAGAGCGCTCAAGTAAATAATTTTGCTAAAGAAAATGGTCACCCGCTATTAAGCGATATAGAGGAAATTGACGAAGATGATTAACCAAGAATTAGAACAAAATTTAAATAATGCTTTTAAACTTGCACAAGATCAAAAACATGAATTTGTTACTGTCGAGCATCTTTTGCTTGCGCTTTTAGAAAATTCTGACGCAATTGCATTATTAACTTCAAACAAAGTAAATATTGAACAACTTCGCGTTGATCTTCAAGAATTTATAGGTTCAACAACTCCCAAGATATCAAAAGAAACTGAAATTGACATCCAACCAACCTTGGGCTTTCAAAGAGTAATACAAAGAGCCGTTTTTCATGTTCAGTCCTCAGGTAAAGACGAAGTTAAAGGCAGTAATATACTTGTGGCTATCTTTAGTGAGAAAGAGTCACAAAGTGTCTTCCTTTTAGAGCAATTAGGCTTAACTCGACTAGATGCCGTATCGTATTTAAGTCATGGAAGAAGCGAAAATACTGATCCTGATAGCGTAGAAACAGGTGAATCTAATGAACCAGAGTCAAACAATGCTCTTGAACAATTTACCACTAACTTAAATAAAGAAGCATTAGAAGGGAGAATAGACCCTTTAATAGGTAGAACTTCTGAAATAGAGAGAGTTGTACAAATATTAGCGCGTAGAAGTAAAAATAATCCTCTATTAGTAGGTGAGTCAGGAGTTGGTAAAACAGCTATTGCTGAAGGATTAGCTAAATTAATCACAGAAAATAAAGTTCCAGATTTGATCAAAGATAGTGTTATCTATTCATTAGATATGGGGGCGCTACTGGCGGGTACAAAATATCGAGGAGATTTTGAAGAAAGATTAAAAGCAGTCTTGAAAGAATTAGAAGATGATAGTTCTGCAATATTATTTATTGACGAAATTCATACCATCATAGGTGCGGGAGCTACTTCTGGTGGTGTTATGGATGCCTCCAATCTTCTTAAACCTGCATTAGCAAAACGTGGACTTCAATTTGTCGGATCAACTACATACAAAGAATTTAGAGGTATTTTTGAAAAAGATAGAGCTTTATCAAGGAGGTTTCAAAAGGTAGAAGTGAGTGAACCGACTGTTGATGAGACTTTCAATATATTAAAAGGACTCAAAGATCGCTTTGAAGAACATCACGAAATTAAATACACAGAAGGTTCTCTGAAGGCAGCTGCTTCTTTGGCTTCAAAGCATATCAATGATAGATTTCTTCCTGATAAGGCAATCGATGTAGTCGACGAAGCTGGCGCTAGACAGAAATTAGTTCCTATTTCTAAAAGAAAAAAAACTATTAACGAACTAGACATTGAAAAGATCGTAGCATCCATAGCTAGAATACCGGAAAAAACAGTATCTACATCAGATAAGAAATCTTTAGAAAAATTAGAGGAAAATCTCAAACGAGTCATATTTGGTCAGGATATAGCAGTAGAGAGTCTTTCTTCAGCAATAAAGCTTGCCAGAGCGGGACTGAGAGTAGATGAAAAACCAGTTGGATCATTTTTGTTCTCTGGTCCGACTGGAGTAGGTAAAACAGAGGTTAGTAAACAACTTGCTAAAATAATGGGTATTGAATTTGTAAGGTTTGATATGTCCGAATATATGGAAAGACATACGGTCTCGAGGTTGATTGGAGCTCCTCCTGGTTATGTCGGTTATGATCAAGGCGGTTTACTCACTGAGTCTGTGAATAAACATCCGCATTCAGTAATACTGTTAGACGAAATAGAGAAAGCTCACCCAGAGGTTTTCAATATTCTTCTACAAGTAATGGATCATGGAACTTTAACGGATAATAACGGTAGAAAGGCTGATTTTAGGAATACCATTGTGATAATGACAACAAATACTGGTGCTCAAGATATGAGCAGGGCTAGTATGGGCTTTCAGTCTCAAGATCATACAAGTGATGCTACAGAAATGATTAAGAAGACCTTTTCTCCTGAGTTCAGAAATAGACTTGATGGAATCATACAATTTAATCCTTTGCCAACAGAAGTTATTCGTACGGTAGTCGATAAATTTTTAGTTGAACTACAAGTTCAATTAGAGGTTCAAAAAGTTCAACTCGAAGTCTCCGAAGAAGTTAGAGATTGGTTACTAGAGAACGGATATGATAAGAATATGGGTGCTAGACCTATGCAGAGACTTATACAAGACAGTATAAAAACAGTCCTCGCTGAAGAGATTCTATTTGGCAAATTATCAAAATCTGGTGGTATTGCCTTCGTATCTCTGGAAGATAATGAAATAAAAGTAGATTTTAAAGAAACCTCAAAGAAAAAAGAAAAAGTCTCTTGATAAGGTTTATCTTAGCTGCATATTTAATTTGTCTTTCATTTCTTTTTTTTGGATCTGAAAATGAGTTGAGCAGTGATGAAGCTCCAAAGTCAATCCTATTTTGGAATACTGAAGAGAAACTTCTTGGATTCAAAAATATACAACATATCCTTCCAACCAGACTTATAAACAAAAGTTCTGACCCTTATTCTCTTTCTTACCAACTAATAAATCTCGATTCTCTTACCTACAGATATGGGGGTAAGAAATTTACTATAAATGATTATATAAATACATTTAAGGTAGCCGGCCTAATTGTAGTGAAGGACGATAAAATCCTTTATGAAAATTATAATTTTGGTAATGATGAAACATCAAAGTGGATGTCATTTTCAGTAACTAAATCTGTTACATCTATGCTGATCGGTGCTGCAATTAAAGATGGTTTTATCAAATCAGTAAATGATCTGGTATCCACTTATGTAACTGATTTAAATCGAGGAAATTATTCGAATGTATCCATAGAAGACGTGTTACAGATGTCTTCTGGTATAGATTGGAATGAAGATTATGCTGATGCTAATTCAGACGTAAATATAGCCTCTGGATTTAATGACACTAAGCTTTATAGCTATCTTAATAAACTTGAAGTATCAAACAAACCTGGTACTAAATTTAACTACAACACTGCTGAATCCAATGTCATAGGAGGAATTGTGAGAGCAGCAACTGGACAAAATCTCTCTACTTATTTAGAAAAGAAAATATGGCAACCTTTTGGAATGGAGTTTGATGCTTATTGGGCGTTAGATAGTGATTATTCCCAAGAGCTTGGAGGTTGTTGTATAAATGCAACACTAAGAGATTATGCCCGCATAGGTCTTTTTGCATTAAAAAATGGTGTCTTACCGGATGGTAGAAATACATTACCTAATGATTGGATGATTAGGTCTACTAAACCATCTCCAGGTTTCAGTTACTATGGATACCAGTGGTGGCTAGCCGGATTTGGATATAAATCATATTATGCTGATGGTATTTTTGGACAGTTTATTTGGGTAGATCCAGATTCAAGAACTGTCATAGCAATGCATAGCGCGAGAGACGTAGCAGCTCTGGATAGATACTCTGGAGGGCATAGACTTAATTTTCTAATTTCTCTGATAGAAGAAATAAATAAATAATTTATCTTTCTCTAAAAATAATTCTTCCTTTGGATAGATCATAAGGGGTTATTTCCACTTTTACCTTATCGCCCGTAAGAATTCGAATATAGTGTTTACGCATTTTCCCAGATATGTGAGCAGTCACGACATGATCATTATCTAATTTAACTCTAAAGGTAGTATTAGGAAGGGTTTCTATAACCTCTCCATCCATTTCTATTAAATCTTGTTTTGCCATATATAATACATTTTCTTACAGATAGCTTAATTACTAAAGCAAAAGATGAAAGAAAAAGAATTTAAATTTAAAACGCTACTACTTTGTTTGGCATTAATTACCATTTTTATAGCTTTAGCTGCATATGTTTTGGATAAATATATCCTAGTCTATTGATTGGATAATTTTTTCGTTTTCAAGGCTCTCAATTTCATCTTCTTGATAATTTGACCAATTTTTTAATATTTCTCTTGTGTTGGTCCCTAAGTGTGGTGGGGAAGAGTAGGATTCCTCATTTGTATAAGACATCTTAACTGGATTTCCAGGCATTTTAACAAAACCGCCATCAGGATGTTCAACCTCAACTATCATATTTCTGTGTTTAACTTGCTCATCATTTAATGCATCACTGAATTTATTGATCGGTGCACAGGGAACTTTCGCTTTATTTAACTTATCAATCCAATAATCTGATGTTTGAGTGGAAAGTACCTTGTTAAGTTCATTTTCAATAAATGCTTGATTCTTAAGCCTGTCGATAGAGGAATCAAATTTTGAATCATCCAAAGAGCCAACATTCACCACTGATTTGAGGGATTGCCAGAATTCATCTGTTATAACTGCTATCACGACAAAACCATCACTAGTTGTAAAACTGTTGTAAGGTACATGAACAAAGTGAGCATTTCCAATTGGTTCAGGATCTATGCCTGATAAAGTTTGCATAGTAGCCATGTAAGTTAGAAGTGATATTTGAACATCAAGTAAAGACAAGTCTATATGTTGTCCTTTTTGTGTTTTTTCTCTTGAATATAGGGCTGAGAGGATTCCGATAACACTATATAGTCCAGATCCTAAATCTCCAATTGGTATTCCAGCCCTTGTAGGCGACTTTGCATCTTTTCCTGTAATCGACATACCACCACTATAGGCTTGAACAATTTGGTCATATGCAGGTCTGGTAGAATGTGGGCCAGTTTCACCAAACCCAGTGATAGAACAAGTAATTATCTTTGGGTTTATTGAAGACAAATTTTCGAAGTCAATTTTTAACTTACTTACCACTCCGGCACTAAAGTTATTGAGTACTACATCAGCGGATCTTACAAGATCATAAAAAACTTCCAGACCTTTTTTGTTTTTAAGATCAATAGAGACGCTTTTCTTATTTCTATTTAAAGTTAGGAAATAAGCTCCAAAGTTTTTGAAAGAATAATTTGGATCATTTTTTAATAATCCTCTAGTCATTTCTCCGCTTCCTAAGGGTTCAACTTTAACAACTTCTGCTCCTAAATCTGCTAAAACCATTCCAGCATAGGGTCCAGCTAACATATGCGTCAGATCGATTACTTTTACCCCATTTAATGGCTTCACAGGTGAGATTGTACTACAGAGTTTAGAAGCTCAATGACTCATCTTGAATGTATAGGTCAGTTTGTTATATTAACTTTATGAAATTAAAAATACTTTTACCTATTCTGTTTGTTGTTTACTCATGTTCTCAAGATGCTTCGATTGATCGAAATGATTTAATAGAAAAAGCTGGTGCACCATTACTAAATGGACTTGGATCTCATTCTTTTACCATTTCCTCTAAAGTCGAAGGCGTACAGGAGTATTTTAATCAGGGTCTTATTATGGCGTTTGCTTTCAATCATGCCGAATCTATTCGAAGCTTCAAAGCTGCTCAAAAATTAGATCCTAATTGTGCAATTTGTTTCTGGGGAGAAGCTCTGGCCTTGGGTCCAAATATTAATGTTACAAGTGATGGCAAGGCAATAATGAGTCCTCAAGACCGACTTGATGCTTTTGAGAAAACAAATAAAGCCATAGCGTTAATAGAATTTGCTTCACCGAAAGAAAAGGACTTTATTCTGACTTTAAAATCAAGATATAACGGGGATGTGAATTCCTCAAGAATGCCGCTTGATATTGCTTATGCTGAAGCAATGGAGGCACTTTCGTCTCAATATCCCGATAACACAGATGCAGCATCGTTATATGCTGAGGCTTTGATGAATACAATGCCTTGGAACTATTGGGCAGAAGATGGTAATCCCAAACCAGATACAATTAAAGTCATTAATACTATCGAATCAGTTCTTGATAAGGATCCAAATCATCCTTTGGCAATTCATCTTTATATACATGCTGTAGAAGCATCAAGTGATCCTGGTAGGGCAGAAGAAGCCGCTGATAGGTTAGCTGATTTGGTTCCTGGAGCTGGTCATTTAGTACATATGCCATCTCATATCTATTGGAGAGTGGGAAGATATGAAGATGCATCATTAGCTAACATAGCAGCAGCAAAGGTCGATGAGGAGTATATTGCTCAATGTAATGCTCAAGGTTTTTATCCGGCCTTGTATTATCCTCATAATGTCCATTTCCTTTGGGCCGCATCAACAATGGAAGGTATGAGCGACTTGTCTATTGAATCAGCAATAAAGGTATCAAATTATGTTTCGCCAGAGCAAATTAGAAATATACCTTTTTTAGAATTCTTTCACACAATACCTTTATTGTCTTACGTGCGATTTGCAAAGTGGGATAAAGTTTTTTCTTATGAAAGACCAGATGATGATTTCAAATTTTCCAATTCTATTTTCAACTATGCTATGTCTGTTGCACATGCTGCTAACGGAAACTCACTTGAGGCAAATAGATTTCAAAGCATGATATTAAATGATATTGAGTCTGAAGAAGTAAACGCCATGGTAATGGCAGGTCACCCAACAAAATCATTAATGAAAATAGCTTCTTTACTTGCTTCAGGATCGATTGATATGTACTCCAGTAAATATAGTGAGGCTATAACTTCTTTTGAAGAAGCTGTAATAATCCAAGATACTCTTCCATATACAGAACCTCCATTTTGGTATTATCCAACCCGTCAAACTTTAGGTCATGCACTTTTAATGAATAATTCATTTGAGGAAGCAGCGTTAGTTTTTGAAAAAGATTTAAAAGATTACCCAAGAAATGGATGGTCTTACTTCGGACTACATCTCGCACAAAAAAAATTAAATAATCAAGAAGAGTCTATTGAAGCTCTCAATAAGTTTAAGGAAATATGGGGTAGGGCGGATATTTCAATTAATTCTTCCATAGTTTATTGATCTTCTTTCCCATAAAAATACACAGTAATGTGACTTTAATGTAATAGATATTTGGTAGTGTTCCATTTATGAACAGAAGATTGTTTTTTAAAGCTCTAGCATTAACAATTGCTTCTTTTTCTTTCAAGATATTTCCTTCAGTAAAAAAAGAACCAATATCATTCGATTTCGGAGTTGCAAGTGGTGATCCTACTAACACACATGTGATTTTATGGACAAAATTAACTACTCCTAGCTCTACAAATCAAGAGGTAAATTGGGAAGTCTCATCCGATAAAGATTTCTTAAATATTATTGTCAATGGATCATATATCTCAGAAAAAGAAAATAATTTCATAGTAAAGATAGATGCTCAGATTCCAATAGAAGTTAATGCAAAGAAATTATTTTATAGATTTGAATCAGGAGGAGTCTATTCAGAAACAGGTACAACTTTTACATTACCAGTAAAAAATCCGAATAAATTCAACATAGCGTTTTGCAGCTGTTCTAATTATCCATCAGGATATTTCAATGCATATAAAGAAATGGCAAGAGATGCCGATATAGATTTAGTTTTACATTTAGGTGATTACATATATGAATATAGTAGAGAGGGCTATGCGTCGTCTGATGCCAAGAAAATGGGAAGAGAAGTTAATCCATCAAATGAAATCATTACATTAGATGATTATCGCAAAAGATATGCTACCTATAGAAGCGATAAGGATCTTCAACTCCTACATAAATCAAAACCCATGATTGTTGTATGGGATGATCATGAGATAACTAATGATACATGGAAGTTAGGAGCACAAAACCATTCGCCAGATGAAGGCTCATTTTATGACAGAAAAAATAATGCTATACGTGCATATTATGAATGGATGCCTATCCGTGAAGTTAAGGAAAGAGAAAAAATATGGCGAAGTTTTTCAGTAGGTAATTTAATAAATTTAATGATGCTGGATACGAGACTTTATGGAAGAGAAAAGCAATTAGAGATTGGACAATATTTTTATGACAAAAAATTAAATAAAGAGCAGTTTAAAAAAGACCTTCTAAAGCCTAGAGCTTTGCTTGGTAAGGAGCAATTGGAATGGGTTAGAAATAAAGTTGATAAGAAATATAGATGGTCAATATTCGGACAACAACTTCTAATAGGACCAAAATATTTACCTAAAATATTTAAAAATGAAGAAATTTCAAATGATAGTTCTTATTACACAAGTGAATTAGCAGGAGAAGAACTACCGTTTAATACTGACCAGTGGGATGGATATCCAAGAGAAAGGGAAGAGTTTTATAAAAATATATCAAATTCTGAATCTAACTTGATATTAGCTGGTGATTCACATAATTCTTGGTTTTCAAATTTATATGACAAATATAATGAATTTGTTGGAATAGAGATAGGAGCACCTGCAATATCATCGCCTAGTTTTGGTGACACTTTTAAAGATAAAACTGAAATCATTGAGGATGAATTCATAAAAGATAATAAAGATTTAGTATGGGTGAACGGCAGAAACCAAGGATACGTTTCATTAAATATTACGGAATTAGATGTAGAGGTCCAATTCAAATATGTTTCTACTGTTAAATCTAAGGAATACGAAGTATTAGAACCATACGTATTTAGGGTAGAGCATAATAAACCTTACTCGTGATAATAGCTTTTGATAATTATGTGGATAATATTTAATTTAACATAATATATATTATGCGCATATATAATAACCTAATATAGTGTTTTAGGATTTTATATCACCTATATCTAGTATCAAAACAGCTAGACAAAGAATATGACTTCTATTGCAATTATTGGAAGATGTTATAAATTATAGATAGGTTTTAATTAATGAGGAAACAAATGAAAACTAAAATAAAGACAATTTATCTGCTTATTTCTCTCTTATTTTCATTTTCTCTTGCTGCTGATGAAGTAGTAAAGATAGGAGATGTTGAAATGGCATCTGAGAAAAAAAGTGTAGCGTTTGAACAAGTTAAGAAGAAGCTAGGTAAATGGGAAGGAACAATGATTCAGGGACTGAATGGAACTGTTATAAACGTTTCCTATGAATTTGCCCTTACTTCTGGAGGTAATACTATTACTGAGACTCTAATTGAAGACGGAGTCCAAATGCTAACGACATATAGTGATGACGATGGAGATCTGGTTATAAGACACTATTGTGGCTTAGGAACTGAACCAGTCTTTGCAGTTGAAAGTATATCTGAAGATACTATGATTTTTAAATTAGACAGATCTAAGGTGGATTTACATGCTGAACATGAAAGTTTTGTTACAGGCATGAAATGGGTTATGAATAATAATGATTCAATAACTTTTCAGAACACGGTTATGTTAGATGGGTCACCAACTACAAATATAGCTGAATTAAAAAGAGTTTATTAATTATCTCTATGAGATTAGAAAATAAAAATGCCATCATTACAGGAGCAACTGGCGGCATTGGTTTTGCAACTGTATCAAAATATTTAGACGAGGGAGCCAATGTAATGATGGTTGGTCGAAGCGAAGATAAACTTATTGAAGTACATAATCGTTTAGGCAAACCTAATAATGCTGCTTTTTGTGTCGCTGAATCTACAGATGAAATAGCTATTAGGGATTCGGTACAAAAAACTAAGGACACTTTTGGTTCAGTTGATATCGTAATTGCAAATGCTGGAACTGAAGGGGTTGTGCAACCTTTAGTTGATTATTCAGTGCAAGATTTTAATCATACACTGACTGTCAATGTCACAGGTGTCTGGCTATACTTTAAATACGCAATACCTCATATGGAAAATCAAGGCTATGGTTCTATAGTAGCAGTTGCTTCTGGCGCAGGCGTCGTAGGCTTTCCCGGTTTATGTCCCTACTCTGCTAGTAAACATGCTGTCTGTGGAATGGTTAAAACCGCCTGTCTAGAATACGGAGAGAAAGGTATAAGATTTAATGCTCTAGCCCCAGGCCCCATTGATAACAGAATGATGGAATCCTTGGGCACTCAATCCCAACCAGACGATCCATCTAATTTCAGAGAAAACGTAACTGCCAATATACCTTCAGGTAGATATGGAACCAATGAAGAAATGGCCAATTTGGCTCTTTTTCTAGGTTCAGATGAATCTTCATACTGTAATGGTGGTGTATATTTAGCAGACGGAGGTTTTACAGCAGCATAAAAAAAGGCTCCGCTTTGGAGCCTTTTTTATTTTTCCTTTCTATTGATTGAAAGTCTCGGGTGTATTGTTCCATGTACTTAAAACTAGAACCAACGAATTTCCAAGGAAGGTAGTCCCCTCTCTTGCATCACTTAAGTAATCTACAAAAGCATCAGAAGTAGTAGTTATTTCATACCAGCTTTCTAAATCCTTTACATCTTTAAATTGAACTATTAGAGCAGAATTAGTATCTGATTCTCCGCAATAGTTACATTGATGCATAGAAACTAATCCTGGGAACTTCTTCCCATCATCAGTTGCTATGAATTTATTTAAAGCCTCAATCACAGCTCTTGTGTCTGTTGTTTGCATTGGTACATATTCAACATAAGGATAGTCTTGAGGATTTTCCTCTGGTTGCCAATTCGCAATTTGAATAAATGACATGTCCCTAACAACATCAGCGCTGTCGTTGAGGGTGTCAAACCATTTTTGTCTAATAGATGTTGCTTCTGGAGACCAAAATACAGCCCCCCACTCATTTGAAGCTACCATAGATGGAAAAAGATTGACTATTGTATGTGTTGCTGGATTGTCGCCATTATTTAAATGCCAGTTTAGTTCTACTGAGCCTGGATACATTTTTCCTACTGGTGAGTTCATCAATTCATCTAAACCCTGCTGCAGCTGTTCATATTTCCCTGGCTTAATTTCAACTTCTAGAGCAGTCCAAGTAGGTAGAGAAGCTAGGTTTAAACATAAAAATGATGAAATTAATAAAATAAAGTTTTTCATGATTATTGTCCCATTGTTTGTGCAGTGAAAAATGCTGTTTGAGTAGAAATAATTTCTTGTTGAGCTGAACTAGCCATATACTCAGCCCAATCACTACCCGGGCCCATTTTAGTGAAGCTTTCATTAAGAGCAGCCCAATTTTCGTACATCAAAACATAATGAAATTCATTCACTGAACCCCAACCTCCTTGATATATTTCTACACGCGCCCCAGCATCTTCAAGTATTTTTTCTGCAGTTTGAAATCTCTGTATTAATTCCAATGCCTTACCGGGTTGTACTTCCCATACAGCTACGGAATAAACATAAGAACCATCAAAATCAGACGCCATGACACTTTGGTCTATATTAGCTCCTTGAAAACTAGCCATCATTTCACCAGAAGGGTTAGCACTTGATTCAGCCCAAAACTCGACCCATTCTTCTGAGTTAGTCTGTGCATCTTTAGTGGCGGCATATGATGCTCCATCATCCCAACGTAAAACATAATTTACTAGTTGCGTAGATCCTACATTGTGAGCATCAATTGATACATGAGCACCCTGTTTTCTGTGGATTTCAGCAGCTTTCGCCATACTTTCCATCATTTCAGCACTTTTACCTGGAAAAGCTTTCCATTGATATACTTCTGCAACATCAGAATAAGTGAATGCAGTAAATGACAAAATAGTTGTGAGCAATAAATTTCTTAAAATTTTCATATAATTCTCCTTGTGATTAAGATAATTCATTTTTTTATTTTTGTCACAAATTTTTATATGACTTTTATGTGATGTCTAAAGAGCTAGACGAAACAAGGACCTTTCCAGTTCCCCTGATATATATAGATAATTATCCTTAATAGCCAGTCCGTTGAATACCATTGAAGGAGGTTGAAGTTCTGATTGTACCGGACTTCCAGGCATGACTTCAGCTATAACTGTAATCTGACCTTCAGTAAACTTTTTTATTTGACCGGTATTTCCTTCAAAAATGTAGATGGAATTATCTTTTATCGCAATTCCTTCAGGAGAATCTAGACCATCAACTATCACCTCTTGATCTCCTCCTTTATTAACACGTATTATTTGGCCCCTTAATCTATCCGAAACAAGCAAGTCTTCTTCATAGTTTATTACATGAGTAGGAGCCATGAATCCGTCTGCTAATATCTCCCCTTCTCCATTTTGGACATTAAATAAAGTGATTGATTTATCGCCTTGCAAAGCTACCGCTATTCGATCTCCATATTTAGTTGCTGAAACTGGTATATTTAATCCATCAAGACTTTCTAGAATTTCACCAGTATCTGGTCTCATAATCTTAACGTGATTATCTAACCAGCTAGATAATATTACATAATCATCGAAAGTTGAGACCGATGTATTTGCACCATGAGGTGAAATTCTAAACACATTTTTATAATTCCAAGATTCAGAGCCATCTATTAAGCTATAAGCTTTAACAGATTGTATATCAGCAACAACAATATCATTACCCGAGACTGCAATGCCACCTGCATGTGAAATGCCTCCGGGTAAAACCTTTTCAATACCATCTGGAGACACTTTTAAAATACTTCCTTCTGAATAACTTGAAACAAAGACATCATCATTAGAATCAATAGCCAGGTTATCCAAACCAAGTTCCACATAGGCATAGTCTGATTTGATGCCATCGGCAACTTTTACAACTTTTCCATCACCGGTATCCAAAATGAAAAGTTCACCTTTAGAGTTAAAATTCACAGCAGCAGGAACATTCAACCCCCCTACTTCCTTTCTGATCTCGCCTGTATCTACGTTTACACTAACTATTTCATTATTGAACCATCTAGGTCCATAAAGTCTTCCATCAGGGCCCCAATCCATACCATTTAATCCACAAAATTCTCCTATCTCTTCTTTTATAATTCTAGGAGCAGTTTGTCCTGTGGGATCCATTTCAAACAATCCATTGTCAAAGAAACATTGAGCAACAAATAATCTATCATCATCAGAAAATGTGATTGGGTTAACGCCAGGTCCAGGATTACCTGCTATAACCTTTTCTCCATTTATATCAAAGCCTGCTACTTCACCTGTAAGAATTGAAGTCCAATAAAATTCTCCTTTAGAATTAAAAGCTACATCATCAGGGCCAATGACACCATCTGACAAATCATATCTTTTTACAATTTTATTGGTTTCTGTGTCTATGATTGAAATATCTGAACCTATAACAGAAGCAGCATAAAGAAGACCATCAGGTCCAAAATGCATACCATTCACACCGGCTATTTGAGCTCCAGATACAAATAATTCAATTTTATTATCATCAGATTTTCCACAGCTGAAAAGAAAGAAAATAATTACTGATTTTAGTAAGAGCTTGATCAAGTTGTTCCCCTTAAATATTTATATCAATATTACTATAAATTTTTAATTTAAAAAAACTACTTGCTACTCTGAAGACTATCTAACAGTGTTAACTTCCTTAGACATCTTTAGAGACTCTTCTAGAGAGACATTCCCTGCTGCTTCATCATCATAAATCTCACTTTCAAACCAATCTATAAAGCTTTGTTCTCTATTATTTTTCCAATAAGACCAAACAACTTTTGCAGCCGTTGTTTTCATGACACCTAACTTCAGAGTATTCATTCTTGTTTCAAGATGACTTTTATTAACTAGTCCTTCTTGTACCTTGTCATATACATCGAAAATATCTACTAAATATGTTATCACAGCCATTTGAATTCTTGTGATATCTGTTGGGGTTAAATCATCAGCATTCCAATCTTTTGCTAAAAATTCGGCATAATCTTTATTAGTTGAAGTCTCAAAATATCTTTCATAAAGTCTCTGCGTGAGTGAATGACCAAATTGAGCTTTGGTTATTTTATTTTGTTGATTTATTTGTACTCCAAGATAAACAACAGATACAACAACGCCAAGTGCAGCAATAATCTGTACAATTAAAATGATCAGTTCACGTTCGAACATCACTCAACAGAACTTCTTAAAATTTTAAGATCTTTAGTGACAACAGTTCCTATAGCTCCATGAGAAAGATCATTATTTTGTATTTTTGCAATGTCTGCAATCTTTCTTGCTTCATGAATACCTGTACAGTGTCCACCTACAAGCTGTTTTAATCCGAACTCTTTTAATGCCAATGCCGTTTTTGTTACCACTTCTTCACTAGCCCTAAACAGATGAAATCCACCTATAGCTCCTATTACATCTTTATTTTTAATTTTCTGAAATTTTTGTGCGGTATTTATCATGCCGGCATGTCCACATCCAGACATCATATACCAGCCTTGCTCAGTCAATACTCCTAAAGATTGATCATCATGTACTAAATCATCATAAAGTTTCCCATCTTTTTTTGTGTAAAAACCTGGAGATACAACAACTTTTTCATGTATTCTTTCAACTGGTCCAGATAAATATAAGTTTTTAGAAATTTCTTTTGGTTCTTCAAGGATTATAAATTTAATACCTAATTTATCAGTCTCCATTAGGAAGTTATCAACTTTGTTAAAACCTCCAATAAAACCTCTTAATTCTCCATTTTGATCATACCTTTGTTCAAAAAAACCCTCCGCAACGTAAACAGTTGAGAATGCTTTTGGATTTATTTCCATGAAGGTTTTTCTAAGTTTAATCAGACCACCAGTATGATCGCCATGAAAGTGACTAAGGATCACCTTCTCTACTTGACTTAAATCTTTTCCAAGGAGTTTTGCGTTATGAAGTACTGTATTCTCATTAAATCCAGTATCAAATAAAACTTTTTCATCATCACTCTCTAATAGAGCCGAAAAGCTCCACTCACCAATTCCTCCGAAATTTGCAGTATTCGTGGCTAAAACTGTAATTTCATAATCAGAAGCTTTGAGATTTAAGATCGAAATAGAGATCAAAAGAAAAATTGAGTATGCTTTGAGTGTCATTTAATTTTTTACGACAATATATTCTGCATCAAGTTTTTTTATTTCTTTTCTTAAAAACAAAATTGCTAATAGGTTGGGGACAGTGGCAATGGGTCCTATAACTGTTGCGATATCCCATACAATTTTTGTATCGATTATTGCTGCAGTAAAAAAAGCTCCGACGTAAATAATTCTATAATAAAGGACCCACCCTTCCCCAAATAAGTGTACTGTTGCCCTATCGCCGTAATAAGACCAAGCGATTGCAGTAGAAAATGCGAATAGCAGTAAACCTATTGCAACAATATACTGACCATATTCACCAAATATACTTCTCGTGAAAGCCTTTCCAGTTAGATCTGCGCCTATTAATAATGAATTTCCTTCTACAGTTAAGTTGGTAGAATTTAATTTTCCATTTTCAATATCTACAAAACCATTAAAAACCTCTCCGTCCAGCTTATATAAAATTTGTTCTGCAACAGAACGATTATGCATCAATGTAACTGAAGTATTTTGCATCACACCATCAACTATCTCTTCTCTTCCAGTAAAAGTTTCATTTCCAGAACAAGATAAGAGATAGTCTTGAAGGAGTGGTATATCCTCTTGATTTTGATCAGAATAATTTCCATCAAGGTAGCACATCGCACTTTCTTCAAATTTATTTTCAAATTTCTCAGTCCAGACACCTGATGAGAGAATAACAAGACCGGTAATTGTACAGATGATAATGGTATCTATGAATGGTTCTAAAATTGAAACCATCCCTTCCTCAATGGGATTTTCAGTCTTAGAGGAAGCATGGGCAATAGGCGCTGAACCTTGACCAGCTTCATTTGAATATAATCCTCTATTAACTCCTCTTGTGAGGGCAGCAGCTACTGAAGCCCCTAAAAAACCGCCAACAGCTGCAGCGGGAGTAAATACATGGATAAAAATCAATTGAAGCGAAGGAATAATATTTTCATAATTTGAAATAATCACTGCAAATGATCCCACGAGATACCAAAAAGCCATAAACGGAACTAATTTTGATGCAATTTGTGCTATTCTCTTTATACCTCCAATAATCACCATCCAGAGTAATATTGCGAGAATAGCTCCAGTGACATATTTAGGAATGTCAAAAGTATCGTTCATAATTACGGCGATGCTACTAATTTGGGGCATATTTCCTGTGCCAATGCACATAAGAAGCAAGCAAATTGAAAACAAAATTGCTAACCATTTCATATTGAGACCATTTTCAATGTAATACATTGGTCCACCAGAGATAGATCCATCGGGCAATATCTCTCGATATTTGTGTGCAAGAGTTACTTCAACAAATTTAGTAGTCATGCCGAAAAAGGCAGTAATCCACATCCAAAAGATAGCTGCTGGACCGCCAAGAAATATAGCCAAAGCAACACCTCCAATATTTCCAGTCCCTACAGTTCCTGATAATGCAGTTGTAAGGGCTTGAAAGGGAGTTGTTTCGCCTTGAGTATCATCTTTGACATATCTACCGCTCAGAATCCTCCAACCATGTTTAAAGTATTTAATCTGAGGAAAACCCAAGTAAATTGTAAAAAAGATACCTGAACCAATTAAGAAGACAGGAAACCAATATTGATCAACTAACCAGTAGGTTAGAAATTCTAAAATATTAGTGAATGTTTCCACTAATCTAGGTGCGCATCTAGTTCAGTAAAACCACCAATGTATACACCATCCATGGTAATTTGTGGAAAGGTTCTTGCATCAGGAAATTTTTCTATGAAATCTTCTCTCGTATAATCCACATCGATCATATATTTTTTAAATTCTAGCGATTTCATTTTACAAAGCATTACTGCTTTATCACAAAATACACAATTAGGTTTAGACCATATTTCTATCATTGATATTTCCTTATTAAATTGTCACTATATCCAGATTTAATAATACTTGAAGGTATTAAATTTTCTACATCTAATTACTAAAGTTTGCATCATTTATGGATAAAAAAACTTCTAATGATATTAATTATTACTCTAAGGGTTCGGGTAAACCTCTTTATTTCGTTCATGGTTTTCCTGATTGTGCAGAAAATTTTGAGTCTCAAATTAACTTTTTTTCACAAAATGGATATAAAGTAATAGCTCCCTTTTTGCCCGGTTATTCAGAGAATGATAATGAGTTAGATACTTATCAAACATTGAGAATATCGGAAATAATGATTGATTTTATTGAGTCGGTCAGCGGTAAAGAGAAAATATTTATTTATGGTCATGATTGGGGTGCACCAATCGTAAATGGTATAGCTCAATTGAGACCTGACTTAATACATAAATTTTCTACTGCATCTGTTCCTTACGGAGTTAGTTTCCAAACTGCACTGCTAACTGATGGTGACCAACAAAGAAAATCTTGGTATATGTTCTTTTTTCAACTCCCATTAGCTGAAATTTCAGTTCCAATGAATGAGTATGAGTTTATTCATAGATTATGGAGGGAATGGTCTCCTGACTTAAATGATTATAAAAAATATTCTAATAATGTTGTGAACGTGCTGAGTAAATCAAATGTACTATCCAAGGCCTTAGCTTATTATAGGTGTAGTTTTCAAGCATCACTTCAATTAGAGAGAATTAATACTAAGTCATCTGAACTTCTTGGAACTAAAATTAAGCCCCCCTGTCTTTACTTTCATGGCAAGAATGATGGATGTATTGATTACAAACTAGCTGATGGAATGCAAGACTTCTACCAAAACTTAGAAATGGAAATTCTAGATGATTGTGGCCATTTTCTACATTTAGAAAAAGCTGATGAATTTAATAAGAAATTATTAAACTTTTTTGCTGACTCCTAAATATTTTTCCCAATCTATAAACAAAGCACCTAGTTGATAATCTTTTCTAAGATTTGTTTCTCTGGAAAATAAATTCCATAAATAATTAGTTTTAGATATCAGCTTATGTATTTTTTCTGGAGAAGCTACACCACTTAAGTACTTGCTGATAGCATCAGTATCGCTGGTAAGACTCTCAATAGATTTATCCGCATGAAATTTTATAGAGTCAGAAAGAATTTGTGACATCCATTCTAATTTTAAATTAAGGGTATCATTATCTTTGATCCATTTTTCGGAGATGGAAATAATGTCTTTACCTTCTTTAATGATACCCGAAACATCTTTTACAAAATTATCCCTAGTATCAAGTAAATTATTATCTAAAAAATATTTAGCTTTAATAGGTAAATTGTTAGTTATTTCTAAAGCCTTTAATGCATCCTTTGTTTGATAATGAGAAAGCCATTCTAAGCTTTGCTCAATATCTGGTGAGGAAATTCGTAAATCCAAACATCGACTTTGAATAGTTAAAGGAATTTGATTTAAAAAGTTAGTAGAAAGTAAAAAGTAAGTATTTTTTGGAGGTTCTTCTAGAATTTTTAGGATAGCATTTAAACCATCTATAGAGATTTTTTCTATCTCATTTATGACCGCAACTTTATTTTTTCCTAAAAAAGAGGATTCATATAACTTATCTCTTAATTCATGAATTTGGTCTATCCCTATTAATTTTTTTTCATCAAGTATTTTTAGATTATGGAAATCCGGATTGTTCTCTAATGATATTTTATTATTCAAGAGCTTTTCAGATAGACTCTCAATAAGAAGACTTTTTCCTATACCCTTTGAACCAGAAATAATAAATGCATGGTGAATCTGCTCAATATCAAAAATATTAATATGTCTTTGCAACCAACTGGGTAAATTGCTATTCATTTAGGAATTGAGAAATAATATATTCAACTTGAGCTTTTACTTCTTTAAAACTAACTGAAGAATCAACTATTTTTATTCTATTTGAGTCTTCCTCAGCTCTAGATTTATATATATCTCTTATTCTATTGTGGAAGTCTATTGGTTCTTTTTCAAATCTATCTAAACTAGCTCTTCGTTTAGCTCTATCCAAAGCTATTTCTACAGGTAAATCAAATAATATAGTCAAATCAGGAGCTAGTAAATTTAAGCTACTTGATAATTCATCAATTAGAGCAACGTCCATCTTCCTACCTCCACCTTGGTAAGCATATGTAGAGTCTAAATATCTATCCGATATGACCCAAATTCCATTCTTAAGATTAGGAATTACCAAACTATCAAGGTGATTCTTTCTATCGGCCATCATTAACAAAAGCTCTACTTCGCCTGAAATTTTATTGTCACTGCTCAATAATAGTGATCTTAACTCGTTCCCTAAAGAACCGCTTCCTGGTTCTTTAGTTAAGATATAGTCAATTGATTTTTTGTCGAGTGTATTAGCGATATGTTCTAGGCTTGTAGATTTTCCGGATCCTTCAATCCCTTCTAACGTAATAAATTTACCTTTCATTTATTTGATACTCTAAAACAGCTTTATTATGATCTATCAGATTTTTTGAAAACTTATGAAATCCATTGCCCATAGATACGAAATATAAATAATCAGTTTTTTTAGGTCTAAGTGCTGCACGCAATGAATCCTCACTCACAATAGATATTGGTCCAGGCGGTAAGCCCCTATATCGATAAGTATTATAAGGACTGTTTATACTCAGATCTTTTCTTTTAATATCACCGTCAAAATTATCACCTAATGCGTAAATCACTGTTGGATCAGATTGTAATTTCATATTCAGTTTCAATCTATTAACAAATACACCTGCTATAGTCTCTTTTTCAACACCTTCCTTTTCAATAATTGATGCCATTGTTGTTGCTTCCATTATGTTGGCATACGGAAGGTCATCATCCCGGCTTTCCCATAGCTTATTGGAGATTTCTTTCCATCTCATATGGGACTGAACAAGAATAGAAGAGAAAGTCTCTCCCTTCAAGTAATAATAAGTGTCGGGATAAAATATTCCCTCTTCAAGAATAATATCAATACTATCTAAGTCATTCACTAAACTCGATGAATTAGCAAGATTTAATATAGTCTTCAAAGTGGAACCTGGTAAAAGTGTCAATTTTCTGTAGTAAAAATCTCCTTCTACAAGTTTTTTATTCAAAGTGTATACAGATTGAGATGAATCAATGAAGTATTCTCCTGCTTGTAATTTTTTATCTGATAAAGTAAATCTCGCGTAAGTTTTAAAAAGAACTGGATTAAGAATTAAACCTTCTTCAAATAATATATTTGATATCGAAGAGATACTTGATCCTTCAGGGATATCTACTATCACTGAAGACTCTTTGTAAATTTTGAAATGGACTAATGTTAGAGAGAATACTGCAAAAAATACTAATGATATGGAGATAAATTTGAAATTTTTCACTTAATCTAATTCTTTAAAAATTAGAGTAGCATTTGTGCCTCCAAATCCAAATGAGTTAGAAAGAGACTGGGTTATTTTCTTTTTTGTTGCGGTGTGCGCAGAGTAATTAAGATCACAATCTGGATCAGGATTATCCAGATTTATGGTGGGCGGACAGATATTATCTTTAATGCTTAATATTGAAAATATAGCTTCAATTGCACCAGCCGCTCCCAAAAGATGTCCTGTCATAGATTTAGTTGAACTTACAATCAGGTCGTCTACTTCATTCTCAAAAATTGACTTAATTGCTTTAGTTTCTGCGATATCTCCAGCAGGAGTAGATGTTCCATGAGCGTTTATGTAGTCAATCGAGGAAACTTCTATGCCGGCATCAGAAATTGCGTTTTGCATTGATAATGCAGCTCCTTCTCCTTCATTTGGTGGTGAGGTAATGTGGTGGGCATCTGCACTCATTCCAAAACCAATAATCTCTGCATAGATTTTTGCTCCTCGTGCAATAGCATGTTCATATTCCTCAAGAAGTAAACAACCTGCTCCTTCTCCCAAAACAAATCCATCTCTGTCTTGATCCCAAGGGCGACTAGCTTCTGTTGGATTTTCATTATTGGTAGATAAAGCTTTGGCTGCATTAAAACCTGCTATTCCAAGAGGTGTAGTAGCCATTTCAGAGCCACCTGTAAGCATGAGGTCTGCATCTCCATGAACAATACTACGAAACGAATAACCGATTGAATGACTTGCACTAGAGCAAGCACTGGCAATAGATATATTTGGACCTTTTAACCCAAATTTTAAAGAAGCATATCCGGATACCATATTGGATATAGCTCCTGGCACAAAAAAAGGAGAAATCTTTTTTGGACCTCTTTCAAAAAGTAAAGTTTTATTTTCTTCAATGGTCCCAAGACCACCAATACCTGAACCTATAGAAACACCAAATCTATTTAGATCTATATTTTCCAGATCTATTTCTGAATCATCCAAGCATTCATTAGATGCGATCAAACCATATTGAATAAATGGATCTGTTCTTCTTATTTCTTTTTTGTCTAGATAATCTTCAGAATTAATATCTACGGTAGCAGCAAATTTAGTCTCAAAATCTGAAGTATCAAATCTGTCTATTACTTTAACACCACTGTAACCTTCAATTATTTTCTTCCATGAAGAAGTGACGTTGTTACCGACTGGCGACAACATACCAAGACCAGTAACTACTACTCTTTTTCGTGCCATAGAAGCCTTAAGGCTGGAACTTACGAATTACTATTTATATAGTCAACAGCGTTTTTTACTGTTTGAATTGCTTCTGCTTCTTCATCAGGAATTTCTATTTCAAATTCTTCTTCAAAAGCCATAACCAATTCAACAGTATCAAGTGAATCTGCCCCTAGATCATCTATAAAAGAAGCTTCTAATTTTACTTCTTCTGCTGAGACACCAAGCTGTTCGCAAACGATTTTTTGAACTCTATCTTCAACACTCATATTATCTCTCCTATCTAAAACAAGGATGTGGGTTTTAGAAACTCTGCATTATACTAATTTTAAAAAAATATTCTTCTGTTGAGTTTTATAAATAAATAAAATGTCAAATACCTACATGTAAAGACCACCATTAATGTGTATGGTTTGTCCAGTTATATAAGAAGCTCCATCAGAGCATATGAAACTGATCAAAGATGCTACTTCTTCAGGTTCACCAAATCTTCCTAGTGGTATTTCCTTTACAAGATAATCTGCATTTACTCCTTTGTTATTTTCAGTCATGTCAGTTGAAATAAATCCTGGAGCAATTGCATTTATAGTTATATCCCTTTTCCCTACCTCTTTTGCAAGGGATTTTGTAAATGCTTCAACGCCAGCTTTAGCAGCAGCATAATTAGACTGACCTCTATTGCCAATTGAGGCTGAAGCAGACGAAAGATTTATTATGCGGCCCCATTTATTTTTTAGCATCATTTTCAATGCTCTTTTACTTAATTGCATTGTTCCATAAAGATGGACATTCATAATATCTGACCATTCCTCGTCAGACATTCTTAGAACAATATTATCTCTTGTAATGCCGGCATTATTCACCAATACAGATATTATTTTGTTATCACTTTCTAATTGACTCCAAAAGCTATCAATTGAATCTTTTGAATTGAGATCTAATAAATAACCTTCAATACCATTACTATTAAGTGTATCAACCCCATGATCACTCGTAGCTGTTCCAAGAACCTTATAGTTATCTGCTTTTAGTTTCACAGCTATAGCTTTACCTATACCTCTGCTGGCTCCGGTTACTAATGCAGTTTTAATCTCAGACATTTCTTAAGGAATTTAATTCATCGTAATCACTTAAGGAAGATATCTCAATATCTCTAAATCTTTTTTTGACAAGACCGGTTAGAACTTTTGCTGGTCCACATTCATAAAGATTTGTAATTTTTGTTTTTTCAAAAAAATCCATTGTTTCTGACCACCTAACAGGACTATACAGCTGCGATACTAAATTCTCTTTAATGACATTTAAGTCATTAGTGTGTGATACGGAAAAGTTTTGCAATATTTGAGTTTTTGGAGGAAGAAAATCTATTTTGTTTAATTCTTCTGAAAATTTTACTGATGCGGGTGTCATCAATTTACAATGAGATGGCACACTCATTGCTAAAGGTATAGCCCTTTTAGCTCCTTTAGCCTTACATATCTCTATGGCTTTATCTATAGCAATTTTTGTCCCCGATATAACGATCTGATTATCAGAATTGATATTTGCCATGCTGACTAAATCTCCATCTTCGGTAATTTCATTACAAATAGTCAAGAGCTCGAAATAATTTAAACCTATGATTGCTGCTATTCCACCTTCTCCTTCTTTGACAGCTTCTTGCATGAATTTAGCTCTTAAAGAAACTAAGATTAAAGCTTCTTCAAAACTCAAGGATTCAGCTGCAACATATGCAGAATATTCTCCAAGAGAATGTCCAGCCATAAGCTCGACTTTTGATGGACTCAAATTGGTAGTTTTCCAAATAGCCTGATTAGCAGTTAATAGTAAAGGCTGAGTAACTTCTGTTGCAGATAAATCATCGGAAGTTCCTTCAAAAATTAGTTTTTTGAAATCGACTCCGAGAACTTCTCTTGCAGTATCGAAGATATTATTAAAAATTTTTGAGCCAGCGAAATGCTCTGAGAGCATGCCAATAGACTGTGAACCTTGTCCAGGGAAAACAAAACCAAGTTTTCTCGACAAGTTACTATTCCTCTATTTCCTCTTCTTTTTGTTTAATTTCGACAACTTTTTTCCCTCTATAAAATCCGTCTGCTGTCATTTGGTGTCTGAGATGCCTTTCACCAGTAACCGGATCATTGGATAAAGTTGGATTAGAAAGAGATTGATGAGCTCTCTTTTGTAACTTTTTTGATTTAGACTTTTTACTTTTTTGTACTGCCATAATACGCTCCGGCGCGGATTTTAAATTAACTAATCGATCAAGTCTCTAATTTTTTTAAATGGTAAGTTCTTTTCTTCAATCAAAGTATCTTCTTTTTTGAGACATTTCCGATCACATTTTACGATATCCGGATAAATTAAGGCTAATTCTTCTTCTATGAGATTATCAATATTGAAGTACTCTAAATCCTGATAATGTGTTTGATCTTGTTCTGAGGAATCTGCATGGATTTCTTTTATGTCTTTTATTGTTGTATCAATATATCCTTCAACCAGAACCGCTGTATTTTCAAGACAGTTTTGACAGGTATCAATAAATTGAGCACCGATATAGCCATCACATTTAAGAAGGTTTAATGATAATTTCGATATTTTTAACTCTACGACAAGAGTATCTTTTAAGATTCCTATACCAGGTACATCGATGGAATTTAAGTTTAAATCCATTACTATAGGAAATGAGCCTTCATTTAAATTTAATATTTTCATGACATTATCTCAGAGAATAGTTTTGGTGTATCCGCAGTACACTCTATACCAAGGTTTTTAAAATTGATTGAAAAGGCATGAAGTAACATTCTATTTAAACCGTTTTTTCTCTCACTTTTATTAAGATTCTCGTCACCATATTTTTTGTCTCCTACAATTGGATATCCCTGGAATTTAGTGTGAGCTCTTATTTGATGCATCCTACCCGTTAAGATTTTTGCTTTTAACTGTGAAAATTTTTGTGTTGATTTGATAACCTGAAATTGAGTTATAGATGGTTTTCCATCTGAGTGAATAACGGCTTCTTTCTCTCCTGAACCTATTTTTTCTTTAGATAATGGAGCTTCTATACTTTTTAAGCTCTTTGGCCACTCTCCGAAAACAATGAGATCATAGATTTTATCTACATGCTTATTTCTTATCTCTTCATGCAATTTTCTCAAAAAAGATTTTTTTAGTGCAATTACAAGACAGCCAGAAGTATCTCTATCAATTCTGTGAACTAGATGAGCATCTTTATATTTATTATCTATCTTTCTTATTACTTCAATAACTCCAAAAGAAATTCCACTCCCTCCATGACATGCTATACCTTCAGGTTTGTCTAATATTAAAAATTCCTTCTCCTCTTTTATTATAGATTCAAAAATTTTGTCCTTATCTTTCCTTGATGCTATGCCCGACACCTTAATAGACTGTTTGTAGGGTGGAATTCTAATTAAATCTCCTAATTTAAGCTTTTGACTTGGTTTGGCTCTCGATTTATTTACTCTTACTTCACCTTTTCTGATAATGGAGTAAATTTTTGTTCTTGGAAGCCCTTTTAGCTTTGAAATTAAACAATTATCAAGCCTTACCCCTTCGAAATCAGAAGTTACTTTATATGATGATACTTGATGAAAAATTTCTTCCATATTTAACTTAGCTTTGTAATAGATGGTTTATGAGCTATTATACTCGCCAGATTGCGCATTTTAATGAGTTAATTGTAAGGCGCATAAAGAATTAGAGTTTAATTTAAGAAGCAGATTAGCTAAAAAGCTCACAAGAACGATCGCTACGTAGGCGTGGCAAATTAAGTAATTCGCCTATCAAAACAACCATAATAATTGGCTTTTGCTTTCTGCTTCCCTATATAGGGTAAAAAATGAAAAGAATGCTTATTAATGCAACTCAGCCAGAAGAGTTGCGCGTAGCACTTGTTGATGGTCAAAGTATATATGACTTCGACATAGAACAAGTTGGTCAAGAAAGAAAAAAATCAAATATCTATAAGGCACGTGTATCTCGCGTAGAACAAAGTTTGGGTGCAGCATTTGTTGATTTTGGTTCAGAAAAACATGGATTTTTACCCATCAAAGAACTACATCCAGGATTTTACAAAGGCAAAAGTCAAAAAGCTCCTATTAATGAAATTTTGACACAAGGTGATGAAATTATCATCCAAGTCGAAAAAGAAGAGAGAGGAACAAAAGGAGCTGCAATAAGTACATTTATATCTCTACCCGGTCATTATTTAGTTTTAATGCCAAATAGTCCTGAAGCAGGCGGAATTTCTAAAAGCATTGAAGGAAAGGCTAGAGATGAAGTAAGAGATAAGCTTAAACAACTCAATATTCCAAAAGATATGGGTTTAATAGTAAGAACTGCAGGTGATGGCGTTTCTTTGGAAGAATTAAGATGGGATTTAGACTATTTAGTGAATCTATGGGATGCAATTACAGAAGCTAATCAGCAAAGAAAGGCTCCCTTCCTAATCTTTCGTGAAAATGACCTCGTATCACGTTCATTAAGAGATTTTCTGCGAGATGATATTACGGAAGTTTTAATTGATACTGATGAAGAATTTGAAAAGGCTCACGATTTTACTTCTAAATTAATGCCAGACTTCGAAGAAAAGATTAAGAAATATGATGAGACCATTCCCCTGTTTACCAGATATCAGATTGAAAGTCAGATAGAAACCGCCTATCAAAGGGAAGTTTCTCTTCCAAGCGGAGGATCTATAGTAATAGACCAAACAGAAGCCTTAGTTGCAATTGACGTTAACTCAGCAAAGGCTACCGGTGGTAGTGATATAGAAGAAACAGCATTAAATACAAACATAGAATCTGCTGTTGAGATAGGCAAGCAACTAAGACTGAGGGATATCGGAGGTCTCGTAGTAATAGACTTTATAGATATGCTTTCTCTAAAAAATAAGCGTGCAGTTGAAGACAAATTATGGTCAGCTCTTTCAATAGATAGAGCAAAAGTTCAAGTAGGTAGAATATCTAGATTTGGCTTGATGGAAATGTCCAGACAAAGGCTAAGGCCTTCCCTGCAAGAGAGATGGACACAGGATGTTGCTAGTTTATCTACAGCAGTCCTTAGGCTTATCGAAGAAGAGGCAAGTAAAAAGAAAAGTGGAGAAGTCAGAGCTGTGGTTTCATCTGATATGTCTACATTTTTACTAAATGAGAGAAGAGGCAGAGTAAACGAAATTGAAGAAAGGACTAATGCTAGAGTAATAGTTGTCTCTGATCCTACCCGTTCTGATAATAGGTTTGAAGTTAGTAGGCTTAAAACCGGTGGAAAGAAAACCAAAGATAATACAAGCTATGATATTCAAAGCGAGATTGGAGCTAATGGTGCAAATAAAGAAACTTATAAAAAACCTAAATTTGAAAAACCTGCAGTAAATCTTACTCCACCAAAAAAACCCAAAAAAAAAGGCGAAAGTTTATTTAAAAAATTATTGAATTTATTTGAGTCAAAAGATGATAAGAAATCAAATTCAAAATCAAGTAAGAGAAATCAAAGGAATAAGAGGCGACCAGATAACAGAAATAGGAAACAACAAAATAGAAATAATTCGCGATCCAATGACACTCGTCTAGATAAAATTAACTCTGATAACAATAATCAGAATAAAAGAAGATCTAAACCTAATCTTGGAAATAAAGATATCCAAAAACCTCAAAATAAAAATTTAAATAGAGAAAAATCTAGAGAAAATAAAAAAGATTTTCAAACTAAAGACTCTAAACCAAAATCACAGACTGGAAAGAAAGTTTCTCACAAACAAAATAAACAAGATGCGGAAAAATTTCAAAGTAAATTAGTTAATAAAGAATCAAGGAAGCCAAAAGAGGATGATGTTAAGAAAAATATTGCTGATAAAGATATTGATAATATCCAGGTCGATAGCAAACAAAAACCTTCGAAGGAAGAAGCAAAGAAAAGTCATAGGGTAGAGAATAAACGGATTGAAAAATCTGTTGAAGTTGAGTCTTTACAAAAGGATAAAACGAATACAGGAGTTTCTGAGGAGTCTAAACCAGATATAGTTAAAGAAACTGAGGTTAAAGAAAAGGTTAAAAGTGCAAAAGATTGGGGAAGAGCTTCAAATGATCCCAGAAATAAATCTTAACCATTTAATTTTTCAATATAACTTTCAATTAACTTTCCTGAAATAGAAATATTTCCTGTTGGAACTTGGGGTAAATCTTTAAAGTTAAACCAACCTGCTTTATCAATTTCTACTCCATCGGGACTAATAATTCCTTCATCATATTCTGCATGATATCCGAGCATAAGTTGACTCGGAAAAGGCCAAGATTGACTTCCATAATAAGTAATATTTTTAACTCTTACACTCACCTCTTCAAACACTTCCCTCTCAATCGCTGATTCCGCGGATTCACCAGGTTCAATAAAGCCTGCTAGAGTACTGTAAAACTCACCAGGAAAATTCTTATTATGAGCTAATAAGAGTTCCTCACCATTTGTTACTAGTACAATGATACATGGTGAAATAGTTGGATATATAAGCTTATTCATACATTCACATATCATAGCCCGCTCAGTTTCATGAGGCTTTACAGCCTTACCACAACTTCCACAAAATTGATTAGAGATATACCAGTTGTCTATCTGGAGTGATCTGGAGAAAATTGTGAACAATGTATCAGGTATTCTTCCAAGGAGACTTCTTAAAGGACTTAGTATAGTGTCTTGTGCTGTTGGTGAAGAGTCTTTTAAACACCTAACAAAGCAAGGTCTGTTGTTGAGATAACCTAAGAAATGTCGATGTGAAAATTCCATTTCAGACCACTTAAGATCATCATCTTCAAATAACAAGACTTCTGATGCCTTAGATGTTAAGAATTCTTGATTTCTCAAGATAATTGATATACACGATTCAGACGAAGTGTTGATATTTTCTGGTCTAAACACTAAATTATTATCTGCGGGAATCATATTTTAAGTTTAAGCTATTAGAGAATAGTTTAAAATATATAAATAAATTAAAAGAGAATAAAGTATGCACGAAATAGTGATGAATCAAGGAATGCTAGTTTCTGGAATAATTCTGGCAGCTAGTTTTATTCTTATTTTTACAGAAACACTTCATGGATTTCATAGGGTTAAAGTGGCGATGGCAGGAGCTGCAGTCATGCTTGTTGTTGGTCAATCCTATGGTTTTTATTCACCTGAAGCGGCATTTGAAGCAGTAGATTGGAACGTTGTATTTCTATTAGGTGCCATGATGGCTGTTGTGTCTATTATGATTAATACAGGAGGCTTTGAAGTTCTCGCTGGGAATATTGGAAAAATTGCAAAAGGAAGACAGTATTTGCTTCTTGCTCTACTTGGAACTGCAGTAACTGTTATATCTCTGTTATTAGATAACGTTACTACAGTCGTAATATTTGGGCCTTTGATAGTATTGATATGTCAAAAAATGAGAGTCAGTGCTATTCCATATCTGATGGCAGCAGCTTTACTCTCAGATACAGGAGGTGTAGCGACACTTGTTGGAGATCCACCAAATTTAATGATTGGTTCTGCATTCGACATAGCATTTATGCCCTTCGCTTATAAGATGTTCCCTATTGTCTTAGTCGCCTGGTTAGCAACTTTGTACTTTATGAAATTCCTATTTAAAGAAGAATTAGCAATAGTACCTGAAGGGAAATTTGAAGAAACCATTCCATATAAAGATAAGAGTCTTTGGAATAAATCTCTCTCAATACTTGGATTGATGGTTGTTCTTTTCATAATTCATAACACAATCCATTGGGAGCCGTGGATGGTAGCTGGAACAGGTTTGATTCTTTTAACCATTCTTGCAAAAGAAATTGAATTTGAAGATGTTATGAAAAATATGACACATGAAATCCCATTGCTAATGTTTTTTGTTGCACTCTTCATGCTTGTTGGTGGTGTTGAGGGAAGTAAATTTCTTGAATATTTAGGTCAATATATTGTCCCATTCATCGTTGATCCTGTGAGTGGAGAAGTTATACAAGAGAACTTTATGTTGACTTGTATCGCTTTAATGTGGGTTGCAGCTGTTATGTCAGCAGCCATAGACAATATTCCATTTACTGCGGCCATGATACCAATCATTGCTTCGTTGGAATCGGTTGGGGTAAATATTGCTGCTTTATGCTGGTGTCTAGCGATAGGTGTTGGAATGGGCGGTAATGGTACACACATTGGCTCTACAGCTAATGTATACATTGTTACGGTTTCGGAAAAACTTGCGAAGACAACAGGTAATCCTGATCTAGCAATTACGCCTCTTAAGTGGGCGAAAAAAGGTTTACCAGTAATGCTATTGACGCTGGTAATTTGCACGATAATCATGTACTTGTTCTTTGATTATTATGCTCTACCGCTCCATCCTTGATGGATCATAGATTTTGCGTAGCTCCAATGATGGATCGTACAGACCGTCATTGTAGATACTTTCACAGATTGTTAACCAAGAGAAGTTTGTTATACACTGAAATGTTACATTCGAACGCTATTCTAAATGGTGATGTAAAAAAATTACTTGAGTTTAAAACTGAAGAACACCCTTTAGCTATTCAATTAGGAGGATCTGATCCAAGCTCATTAGCCGAGGCATCTATGATATCTGAGGAATTTGGTTTTAGAGAAGTAAATCTGAATGTTGGATGTCCTAGCAACAAAGTACAAAAAGGAAGATTTGGTGCTGTACTGATGAAAGAACCAAAATTAGTATCTAGATGTATTGATGCTATGAAAAAGTCGGTAAATATACCTATTACTGTTAAGTGCAGGATAGGAGTCGATGATATGGACGAAAACGTTTACCTAGATAAATTTATAAAAGAAGTCAGTTCATCAGGATGTGAGACCTTCATAATTCATGCAAGAAAAGCATGGCTTAATGGATTGAGTCCCAAGGATAATAGAGAAATACCACCTCTTAATTACCCAAGAGTCTATAAACTCAAAGAAACTTTTCCTGATCTCAACATCATAATTAATGGAGGAATCAAGACAATAAGTGAATCTATAAAACACTTAGAACATGTGGATGGTGTTATGTTGGGTAGAGAAGCATACGATAATCCATTTATTTTGACCAAAGTTGATAGTGAGATCTTTTCCGATGCTGAGAATCCTATTCGAAGTAGTGACATTCTCTATAGACTTCTTCCGTATATTAAATCTGAAGTAGATAAAGGAACTAAAATATCTCACATAACAAAGCATTTAATGGGATTGTTTAAAGGATTTGATGGTGCAAAAAATATAAGAAAGTACTTAGTATCTTTAAGCAATGAAGTACATCCAATAGACAAATATAAGAATTTTCTATCAGAAATAGCCATATGATTAACAAAATTAAAGAATTAATAAAAAAATTTGGTAATAAAGAAGAAATTGAGGAAGAATCTGATTTGTCACAACTCAATAATGCCTGTGCAGCATTATTAGTTGAAATTGCCTTCGCGGACAAAGAATTCGATGAAACTGAAAAAACTTCTTTGAAGATAACACTGATGGAGACTTATGCTATTGAAGAAGCTGATATCGATGAAATTATAAAAGATGCAGAAAATACTGTTGCTGAAAGCACTTCACTTTATGGGTACACCAGAATTGTAAATGATGAATTTGAGTATGATGATAAATTAAGTCTTTTAAAGAATCTTTGGAAAGTCGCCTATGCGGATGGAAATCTTGACAAATACGAGGAGCACCTTTTAAGAAAAATTTCTGATTTAATTCACATAAGTCACAATGACTACATAAATATAAAGCTAGAAGTCAGGGGTGATTAATTAAAATCATCAAATTCGTCAAAATCATCATTGACTTGTCCATCAAGAATTTCAAATTCTCTACTTTGTAAGTAAGCATCACGAAAGAAAAGGTACTCATCACCTATTACAACACTTTCCAAACCAAGATATCTCGCCCGAGTGTCAACTAAATCAATTGCAGTAAGAGAATAAGCTGTACGATCATGATCTATCAACCACAGAGGAGTCAAAAATGCGTCTGGAATCATGGCCAGTGTATCCCTCATTGTACTCGGTCCTAAACCTGGTAGAACTAGATAAGGACCATCGGGTATACCCCAAACTGCTAATGTCTGACCAAAATCTTCATCATTTTTGTCAAGACCGAGTCCAGATGCAACATCAATAAATCCACCAATTCCAAGAGTTGAATTTATTGTAAATCTTGTAATGTCAGAAATTCCATCAGTGAGCTTACCTTGTAAAATGTTATTAATTGCTATGCTGAGATCTTCTATATTACTTGTGAAATTTGTAATTGATATTTCTATAAAGTCAGGGGTTACTCTTTTATAAAACCTAGCGATCGGAGAAGCAAGTTGAAGATCTAAAGTTTGATTCAAAACATGTGTTCTCTCATTAATATTCTTTAATGGATCAATTTCAGACGCAGCAGTAGCACTTAAAATTAATATCATTCCAATAAAACAAATCTTTATTATATTCATTTGATTATGTTGATCTGTGGTATTCCAGATGATTTCTTTTCCTTAAGAGCTTTTAATGAATTTACTAATTTATCTGCTATGTTATCAAATTCCATTTTTAAAAGTGGATGATTTTGAATATTGGAATCTTCAGAGATTTCCACCAAAGGGAGTTGAGCCAATAAATCTATAGAATATTCCTCAGAAAGTTTTTTACCACCGCCCTTTCCAAATAAAAAATATTTTTTATCTTGATCATCAGGCTTAAACCAACTCATATTCTCAATAAGTCCTGTTATTGGTTTATCTAATTTTTTAATCATTTCTATACCTTTTTTGCAGTCAGAAATTGAAACTTTCTGTGGAGTTGTAACAACTATTGAGGAAGTTAAAGGTATTCTTTGGAGTAAGGTTAATTGAACATCTCCCGTTCCAGGAGGAGTATCTACAATAAGATAATCTAATTCTCCCCAATCAGTCTGAGATAGTAACTGCATAACGGCTCCACTTACCATTGGACCTCTCCAAATCACAGGCATATTTTCACCAGAAATTAAGCCCATCGAAATGAATTTAATACCCTCTTTGGTTAGTGGTTCGATAACCTGTGCTTTTGATAACTTCAATTCACCTGCAGATGAACCAAGCATTATAGGTTGTGATGGACCATAAATATCTGCATCAACTAATCCTACAGAAAATCCTTTATCCCTTAAAGCTAGAGCGATTTGGAGAGAAATAGCCGACTTACCAACTCCTCCTTTAGCTGAAAAAATACCTACGATATTCTTAACCTTTCTGAGAGTTTCAGGAATCCTTAGTTTATTATCTGATTGCGCCATATTTTGTTAAAAAAGATCTCGTGCAAGTAGGTTATAATTAACATTTATCTAATATTCTAACCCTACAATGGCACAAGATTCTGAAAAAAGATCAATTTTAGTTACGAGCGCTTTACCTTACGCAAATGCACCATTACATCTTGGCCATATATTAGAACATACACAAACTGATATTTGGGTTAGATTCCAAAAACTATATGGAAATGAATGTACTTACGTATGTGCAGATGACGCGCACGGTACTCCTATAATGTTAAAAGCAGAAGAGCTTTCTATTAGCCCTGAAGAATTAATTGAAAAGATCTATAAAGAACATAAAAGTACTTTTGAAGATTTTAAAATTTCACATGATAATTATCATTCAACACATAGTAGTGAAAACAAAATTCTTTCTGAAAGAATATATAAAGCTTTGCATGCAAAGGGCCTTATAGAAAAGAAAGTTATAAACCAACTGTTTGATACTTCAAGAAACATGTTTTTATCTGACAGATATGTCAAAGGAACATGTCCCAATTGTGGAGCAGAAGGTCAATATGGAGATAATTGTGAGATATGCAGTGCTACATATAATGCAATAGATTTAAAAGATCCTATATCTGTTCTAACAGGTACAGAACCAATAATTAAAGAATCAGAACATCTGTTCTTCAAACTTAGTCTATTAAAAGATGAGATTAATGAATGGCTAGACTCATCTAAAATACAAGAACCAGTAAGAAATAAGCTTAATGAGTGGTTAGATGCTGATTTAAAAGACTGGGACATTAGCAGGGATGGGCCCTACTTTGGTTTCAAAATACCAGGATACGATGATAAGTATTTTTATGTTTGGCTCGATGCACCAATTGGTTATTTAGCCAGTCATTTAAATTACTTAATAAAACAAGATTGCGAAAAAGACTTCGAAAGTTTCTGGAGCAAGGATTCAGTCTCGGAAGTTTTCCATTTTATAGGTAAAGATATAATGTACTTTCATACGTTATTTTTTCCTGCAATGTTAGCAAATGCAGATCTAAAGACTCCAAATGGAGTTTTTGTTCATGGTTTTCTTACACTCAATGGCGAAAAAATGTCTAAATCAAGAGGTAACTTTATATCTGCAGAAAACTACATCGAAAATTTAGATTCAGACTATCTTAGATATTTCTTTGCATCCAAACTAAGTACTGGCGTCGATGATATTGATCTAAATTTGGATGAATTCAAACAAAAATGTAACTCAGATTTAGTAAATAAGTATGCAAATATTGCCAGCAGATCAGCAAAATTTATAAATAAGAATTTTGATAATAATCTTTCAAAAACATTAGATTCTCCAGAGTTGATCGAAGAATTTAAAGTTGCTTCAGAGAAAATAGCTGATCATTATGAAAAACTTGAATTTAGTAAAGCACTTAAAGAAATAATGTTATTGGCTGATAAAGCGAATCAATATGTGGATTCAAAGCAACCGTGGGTCCTTATGAAAGAAGAAGGAAATGAGCAATTGGTACACTCGATTTGCACTACCTCATTAAACTTATTTCGAATACTAACTATAATGTTACAACCTGTTATACCTGGTTTTGTTGATAAGAGTTCAAAATTCTTAAAAGAAGATAAAATAGAATGGAATTCAATAAATAAGACTATTTTAAATTGTAAAATAGATAATTTTGAAGCCATAGTCACAAGAATAGATGACAATCATTTGGCTAAATTAATGGGAAATTAAAATGGATGAAATTAGTATCGAAGACTTTATGAAATTGGACTTAAGAATAGCCAAAATTATCAATGCCGAACCTGTAGAAGAAGCTGATAAATTATTAAAATTAGAACTTGATGTAGGAGATTACGGAAATAAAACGGTATTTGCTGGAATGAAAAAATCTTATGATGCAGAAGTTTTGGTCAATAAATTAGTGGTTTGTGTAAATAACCTGAAACATAGAAAAATGAGATTTGGTACTTCAGAAGGAATGATATTAGCTGCAGGTGATGATGACAAAGGAATTTTCATTTTATCACCGGATGAAGGTGCAATACCTGGTATGCAAGTAAGGTAATGACTAAAGAGACAGATATTATAATCATCGGTGCAGGACCAGTTGGTCTTTTTACTGTCTTCGAAGCAGGACTCTTAGGACTTGAATGCATCCTTATAGACAATCTTGATAAAATAGGAGGCCAATGTAGTGAGCTTTATCCTGAAAAGCCAATTTATGATATACCTGGTGTCCCCAATCAAACAGCACAAGAACATGTTGATGCATTACTGAAACAGATAAAACCTTTTAAATATGATGTATTCTTAAATGAAAGAGTCGAGAGTTTAGAAGAAATTAAAGACGAGGATATCTCTTCTTGGAAGATAACTACATCTGAAGGAAACGAATTTAAAGCTAAAAGTATCTTTATAGCTGCAGGCGCCGGATCTTTTGAGCCCAGACGGCCTCCAAATATTCATAATCCTGACCGCTTTCTTGATAAAGGTGTTTCCTACTCTGTTAAATCTAAAGAGAAATTTAAAGACAAAGATCTGCTAATTTTTGGAGGTGGGGATAGTGCATTAGATTGGACAGTTGAATTAGCTGATATAGCAAAATCGATAAAATTAATTCATCGAAGAGATGAGTTCAGAGGTGCACCTAATACTGAAGCTCAAATGAGAGAATTAGTAGAAACAGGTAATGTCGATTTGAAAACTCCATACGTCATAGAAGATCTAGTTGGTACAGAAAAAATTGAGGGGGTTTTAGTTAAAAACTTTGAGTCAAAGAAAATAGAAGAGATCGAATGTGATGAAGTTCTATTCTTATTTGGTCTTAATAAAAAATTAGGCCCTATTGCTGATTGGGGTATAGATATGAATAACAAAAAAATCTCCGTAGATACAGAAAAATATGAAACAACAACGAAAGGAATCTTTGCAGTTGGAGATATAAATGATTACCCTGGCAAGCTAGATCTTATTCTTTGTGGATTTCATGAAACAACCTTAGCGGTCCAAGAAGCTTTCAGAAGATCGAATCCTGGCGAAAGAGTTCCTTTCGGTTATACGACTTCCAATACTAAGTTACAAAAGAAACTAGGCGTTGCAGATTAACTTTCTTCTTTCTTCTTCCTTCTTGCTATCTGTTTCAATCTAAGAGAATTGATCTTGATGAACCCAGTTGCATCTTCTTGATTATAAGTATTTTCGTCGTCTTCAAAAGTGACAATTTTTGAATCATAAAGGCTTAGATCTGAAGATCTACCTAAAATAGTTATATTGCCTTTATACAATGACATTTTGACACTACCTGAAACGAATTCTTGAGTCTTATCAATCAAGGCTTGAAGAGCTTCTCTTTCTGGACTCCACCAATATCCATCATAGATAAGTTGAGCGTATTTTGGCATTAATCCATCCTTTAAATGTCCAGCTTCAGCATCTAGTGTTATAGATTCTATTGCACGATGAGCTTTCAAAAGAATAGTTCCTCCAGGAGTTTCATAACATCCTCTTGACTTCATGCCCGTATATCTGTTTTCAACAAGATCAAGTCTACCAATTCCATGTTTTCCGGCTAGATGATTTAATTCTGACAGGATTTCCGAAGAAGAACTAATAACATTATTGATTGAAATTGGTTCACCAGATCTAAACTCTATCGAAATTGTCTCTTCTTCATCTGGAGCATCTTTTAATGAGGATGTTCTTTGCCAAATCTCTTCCGGTGCTTTTATAGATGGGTCTTCTAGTATCTCTCCTTCATAAGACGTATGAAGTAAATTCTCATCAGTTGAATATAAAGGATCATCTGGGCTTGCATCAATTTCTATTTGATGTTCTTTGCAATAATCTACTAAGTCAGCTCTTGAAGAATAGTCCCAGGTTCTCCAGGGAGCTATGACTTGAATATCTGGATTTAATGAGTAAGATCCAATTTCAAATCTAATTTGATCATTTCCTTTACCAGTTGCACCATGAGCTATTGCGTCTGCACCCTCTTCTTCTGCAATTTCAATCAACCTTTTACTAATTAATGGCCTTGCAATTGATGTTCCTAAAAGATACTCACCTTCGTACAATGTATTTGCCTTGATCATTGGAAAAATATAATTCTTTGTAAATTCTTCCTTCAAATCCTCTATAAGAATCTTTGAAGCTCCAATAGCATTTGCTCTTTCCTTGACTTGTTCAGGGTCATGATCTTGTCCGATATCTGCTGTAAAAGCTATGACCTCAGCATCATAGGTATTTTTTAACCAGTGCAGTATGACAGTAGTATCTAAACCGCCTGAATATGCTAAAACTATTTTATTAAATTTCTTATCCGTCATAACAGGGTGCGTATTGTATACATAGAAATTGTAATTTCACTAAAGACCTTTAGATTAAGTTCTTAAGGTGATATTTTAGATCACCAAGATAAGACTCATATTTTTTCCATTGATGGAGCCCTTTATTATTAATGGGTTCTCTAACTTGTTCGGAACTAGCTGTCTTTACCGCCCGAGAATTCTTATAAAATTCTAGAGTTGCATGTTCAAAATCTAAATCACAAAAGTTCAATAAATCTCTTGTAACCTTTTCTTGATCTTCTAATAATTGCTCATGTTGAACCCTAAAAACGTGTCCTGGAAGGACTTCATCCCAATGATCCATTAACCTAATATAATTTAAATAATATCTAGCTATTTCAGTTTGGTCATAAGTAAAAGCCTGCCCTCTGGCAAATAATTGTTTGTAGCAGCTAAAGCATGTATCCATTGGATTTCTTCTGGCATCTATAATCTTAGCTTTTGGTAATATCAATTTTATTAATCCAATATGACTGAAGTTATTAGGCATCTTATCTATAAAAATTGGCTTATCAGTTCTTATAAATTTAGTTTCTTCTATGAAAGTCTTGCCTAGATTAATCAAATCAGTTCTATTAAGACTGCCTATTATCTCTGGGTATGCGGTATTCTCTTTTGATGAATTTCCTAATTTTCTTGCAATATTCATAATATTAGGAAGTTCCATAGTTCCTTCTACCAAAGAATGAGATGCGAGAATTTGTTCAACAAGAGTTGATCCTGATCTAGGAAGGCCGACTATAAAGATAGGTTCGTTTGTGTGATAACCAGAATCTTCAAATTGATGAAATAGATCTAGATTAAAAAAAGATATCAACCGATCTGTTAGAGCTTCTATTGCTTTTGGGTCATATGAAGTCCTTCCTCTATTTAAATGATTTCCAAGATCATAATATTTGAAGGATTTTTCGTAATCACCAATATCTTCATAAGCTTTACCTAATGCAAATAAAAAATGTATTTTTTCTCTTTCTGATAGATCCTGATTATCTATTTGCACTTCCATATTATTCAGTTCTTTTTCATCGAATCTGTATGTTTTTAAATTTGCCAGACTCCAATAGGCTTCTCCAAATTTTTCGTCAAATTTAATTGCATCTTTATAAGCGGCTATAGATTTATCTTGTGAACCTGTCGTTTTATAAACATGCCCTAGACTCAAATGCACTCTTGGCTGGTTCTCTTTTAGAGATAAAGATTTTTGATACGATTCAATGCCATCGTTATGTTGTGAACTTCTTGTCTGCATAGTTCCTAATCCTGCCCAACCTTCTGCCCAGTCAGGTCTTAATTCAGTAGCTTTTAAAAAACATTTAGATGCTTTAATAAGGCTTTCCTGATCATCCTTTTGCCTGTAAAGTTTTGCCAGGTTTTCCCATGCCAACGCGTAATCTGGGGCAATTCTTACACAACTTTCTAACATTCTTATTGCATGGTCATTAGATCCAGCTCTTGATGCTAGCAGTGCTAAGAGTCTTATTGCATCTACATTTTCAGGATCCTCAGCTAATATTTCTCTATATATTTTTTCTGCCTCTCCAAGATTTCCCTTTTGTATCAATACCATTGCTTCCTGAAGTTTTAGATATTTAGGATCTGTAGATATGGCATTCTTATATGCCTTCTCGGATTCTTCTTCTTTTCCCTGATCAAAAAGAATATCACCTAGCGCTTTCCAGGCTGAAAAACTCGACTGATTATGTTCTAAATATTTTTTTAAGCAAATCTCCGCCTCTTCAAGATTACCCAATAAAACCCATGCTTGTGATAGATTTTCATATACTTGATAAAAATCAGGCGCAACTTTCAAAGCCTTTTTTAATGGAATAAGAGCAATCTCTGGCTTTCCTTTTTGAAGACTAGATAGCCCACTTAAACGAAGGGCATTGGGCTCATCAGGAAATTTATTTAGAATTTCAGTCAGCTGGTATTCCGCTAAGTCTATTTCACCAGATTCAAGTAAAGATGCAGCATTTTCATATGCTTCTTTAATACTTACCTCTGTATAGGATTTATTAGACATAGTTTCATTCTATCTTAGACGGAGTTATGCTTCACTAGATGGAAGATATTTATAAAGCAATAAAGTCATATGGCATAGATGCCATTTCGCTTTTTATTAGTTTTATCTCCGTTATTGCAACTGCTTCATTCATCTTATGGGATGCAAATTTGGCTAAAAAGATAATCGATAATATTTATTCATTAGTAGTTTCATATTTTGGATCTTCTTATCTCATTCTAACAATCGTGAGCTTTCTCTTTCTAATCATTCTTGCAACTACTAACTATGGAAAATATACCTTAGGAGGCAAAAATACTTCTCCTGAGTTCTCATATTTCAGCTGGATAGGAATGCTATTTTGTTCCGGAATAGGTGGAGGTATCATTTACTGGTCAGGAGTAGAATGGGCGTATTACGTCGGAATACCGCAATTTAGTATTGAGGCATATTCATCTGAAGCTTACTCTCTTGCAACTGCATATGGATTATTTCATTGGGGGTTAAGTGCATGGTCAATATACGGTATACCTGCTATCGCACTATCAATAGCATTTTATAAATATAACCTTAATTCACTACGATTGAGCTCTAGTTTAAAGGGTCTAGGAATACCTGATATTGAATCCTCTTATTTTGGTAGATTTATAGATCTTATTTTTATCCTAGCTACAGTCGGAGCGGCTGGTGGCACTATTGGTTCTTATATACCAATGTTATCAAGCGGATTTACAAGTTTATTAAATATAAACAATGGTATACATATAAATATTGGAGTAATACTTTTATGTGTGGCCTTGTATGGTTATAGTGTTTATAAAGGTTTAGAAAATGGCATAAAGATCCTCAGTAACTTTAATCTTATATTGGCTTTAGTTTTTCTTTGTTTGATAGTATTTTCTTCAGACTTTAAAGAATTACTCAAGTTATCAGTATCTGGCATTCATTATTCATTTAGCTACTTCTGGAGCATGAGCACGCTTGGTATTAGTGAACCGTCAGATTTTGCAAAAGAATGGACAATATTTTACTGGGCTTGGTGGGTAGCATTTGGACCTTTAGTAGGATTATTCATAGCAAGAATTTCTAAAGGTAGATCGCTGAGGCAAGTAATTATAGGAATGTTGTTTTTCGGCACACTTGGTACTTGGCTCTTTTACCTTGTGCTGGGAGGCTATTCAATGAATGGTGAACTTAATAATGAAATAAATGTAGTACAAAATATGAAAGATATAGGTCATGCAGAGACAGCAATATCTGTAATTACCTCCCTGCCCGCTAGTTCAATAATGCTTTGTATCTTTTGCATTATTACAATTGTATTTATAACTACTTCTTACGATTCGATGTCTTATGTAATCTCGTCTCATGTTCTGAATATAAAAGGAAAAATAAAAGAGCCTCATAAAAATTTAAGATTGGCTTGGGCTGTTGTTTTAGGTATCTTGCCTGCCGTACTTGTCTTATATTCAGATCACAGTGTGGCTTTAGACTTAATACTAATTACATCATTGCCGTTACTATTTATTTACCCCTTAATGGCAGTATCAATAATAATGGAGCTAATAAAAAAATAATCTTTACAGTTTATATTTAAGTCTAATACCAATTTCTCTTGGTCTATTAGTAAATTTCGTTTCTGGTCTAAAGCCTTGATATTCCCATATAACTGCTCTTTCATCAGAAATATTGTCTACATACAAAGTGCCATCCCAATTCTCCCCTTCTAGAGTCGAAGAAAAACTTCCTAAAGTATATGCAGGTTGATTTACAGGGTTTGTTATAGAAGACTCTCTTTTTCCTGTACGGGATAAATTTAAATCCCAATACGCATTTCTTCCAGCAAAACTAAATTCTTTATTAATCGCAATCGAAGCTTTCTGCTTAGCAACATTTGCTAATTGAGTACCTGAAGTTGCTTGAACTACACCGTTAAGCACAAAGTCTTCCTCAAGCTTTGGATCAATAAGAGATGCTCCTAAAACTATTAAGAATCCATTATCTGTAATGATTGTCCAATCTAGCTCGACACCAGTGATCCTTGCATCACCAATGTTTGTATTAAATTGTATAGTTGCTAAATCACGGTCATATACAGCAGTTTGCATATCCTTCCAATCCATCATATATCCTGCAATATTAAATCTCTGAGTACCATCAGAATTCGAATATTTATAACCAACCTCGTAATTGTTTAGTTCATCAGAGTCGTAATATAAAGGAGCTGAGTCACTATTTTTGTTAGTTCTATTTGTTCCCGCGGGCCTATAACCTTGAGAAAAATTAAAATATAAAAGAGCATTATTTTCTAATGTTCTAGATATAGCTAATTTTGGAGAAATGCCAGAATCTTTTTCCGTTCTATTGGCTTCATGTCCATAATAATCTATTCCGTACCCACCAAAATAACCATCCTTTGCATCAAAAGTTAATTTTGAGTCAAACGCTCTTAAGCCAACGGTTAGATCAGTATTTTCATTTAGAGAAATAATAGCTTCACCATAAACTGCTTTAGTCTCATCTTTCCTAAGATTATCTGCATCCCACCAGATTCCTTCTCTTCCAGCTATGCCTGTGCCTCCAAAAGAACCATTTGACCATTCGTCTTGTAAACCAGGCCATTTATAAGTGTATTGATAAGGGTTTTCCAATTTGTCATAAAATACGCCAATTAACCATTGGACTTTATCTCCTTCCTCACCACCAGAAAATCTTAATTCATGAGTATCTCTTTCCATACTGAGAGAGTAATCGGCCCACATTGTTGGATTATTACAATCGTATGTACCGTAATAATAATAGGAATAGTAATCACAAGTGTAATAGCTTGCATAACCGAAACCATTTACACCTACTGCATCGAGACTATAGTACTCAACATAATCGTTGTAATCCCAAAGATAACGAACATCTCTATCAAAGAAAGTACCTGCATAGGTAAAAGAAGATTCACCAATATTGCCCTCTAGAGTAAGGCTAGTTTGATCCCATTGATCATCGGTAAATTCGTCCTTAATCCGACTGGTCTTTAGATCTCCCAAGGTATCTGGTTGGTGATCCCAACTTCCAGAGGTATAAGATTCTTGACTTATATGAGTAAGAGTCGCCATTAAATTTTCATTAATCCATGCTCTCACTGAAGCTCTAAAACCTTCAACCTCACTTTCGTTGTGATCATCTTCACTTAATAGTGGAACTTCGTAGCCGCTACCTGAAAAAGTTCTAGTACCGCCTACAAGGTCTATAAAGCCACCTTCTGTCACATTATAGGCAGAGACTCTTGCTGCAACATTATCTGATATAGGTAAATTTATGTAAGCCTCTAGACTCTCAGAATTATCGGCATCTGATCCAGAAGATAAGTCTAATTCTGCACCCAGATCAAATTCATCTAATTGAGGTTTTTTAGTTATGAGTCTGACAGTTCCTCCTTGAGCACTAGATCCGTACAAGGTCCCCTGAGGTCCATTAAGTACCTCAATTCTTTCCATATCATAGATATGTAAATCAGGATTTAAGCCAACTGTATTAATAGGAGATTCGTCTATGTACATTGCAACAGTTGTATTGGGACCAGCCAGATTCCCAAAGTTTCCATCTGAGGTGCCTCTGATATAAAAAGCGGATCTTCCAGGTCCATACTGGATGTAAGAAAGAGAAGGAATTAGCTCAGCATAATCCATAAAGTCATTAACATTAGCACTCTCTAATCTTGACCCAGCTATAGCTTGTACGCTCATTGGGAGGTCCTCTATTTTAGATTCTCTCTTACTAGCAGTAACGATAATTTCTTCTACATCGTTAAGTTCTTCTGTTTCATCACTAAGTAAATCACCGGAATGCATTGTTCCTAAAGTAGCTATACTTCCGAAAGATAAAGCTTTTTTTAGAACTGAATCTTTTAATTCAAAGGCTGGTATATATTTGCGCATAATTCTCCCCAGTTGCACTTTTCAATATAGCAAATTAATTTCAAGATTTTAACTAATTTGTGAATATTAAGTCACAAAGCTCTTTTTCAAGTTTCTGATCAGTCTTAATTGTAGTATCAAGAATTATGTAGTTCTCTTCATCACCAAATTCGTCCCAATAAACATCAGTATTATCGGAGTTTGGATTTCCTTTTTTAGCAAATTGGGTCCAATAATTCATTATGCTGTCAGTAAGCTTTAGGTCATTATTTGTTGTAGGGAGATATGCATCATGAGTACTGAAAACATATGGAATCTCAGCTCCATGATAAGAGAGAATATTTTCACTTTTAATTCTTTGTTTACTAAATAAATATTGATAAACCTTGTTGCCAGATTTAGTCATTTGTCTTGCAATAAAAATTGAAGGACAAGCTGTCAATTGGTTTGTCCCAACTCTATCAGATGCTAAAGGTATATCAGATAAATCCAGTAGAGATATTATTTTATCGGCTTTATCAGGATTTCTTTCTTTAATTTGTTTGATCAAGTCTTCAAGAGACATCTCTTTGTCTATATAAAGGTATTCTTCATTTTTATTACTTCCAATAATAAGATCAACTTTATTTAAATTTCCTCTTGAGTAAATATTTAAGATTTGTTTTTCTATCAAATTCCCGTCGATAATTGGATGAAATGGATAACCCATGGCCTTAGATACATCTAATAATCTCTTTGAGTCTATGTTTCTTAAAGCTTCAAAATTGTTTGGACTAATAATATCTGTGGCCTCTTTTGCGAAATTATAAGCTTCTTGAATGTCTAATAAGCTATATGGGCTAACAAGGTTATAACCACCGCTTTGTATAATAGCTTTTTCAAATAGCCCTTCAGAAGCTGGCGAAACTAGATGGTATGAAATATGAGCACCTCCTGCGGATTCTCCAAAGATAGTTATGTTGTTAGGATCGCCTCCAAAATATTTAATGTTTTCCTTTAACCATTGCAAAGAAAGAATTTGATCTTCTAGGCCAAAATTACCTGTTTGTTTGCTCATATTTGGATGTTTAAAAAAACCAAATATATTTAACCTATAGCCAATTGATACAACTACAACATCTTTATTGGACAAATTATGACCAATGTAGTCAGGCTCATAACTCCAACCAGCGGTATCATTTCCACCATGGATCCATACCATTACAGGTTTTCTAGCAGAAGTTTCTAATGATTTGGTCCAAATATTCAGATAGAGACAATCTTCTGATATTGAATTGACGTGCTCAAAAAGAGATGGATCGCTTCCAAAAGCCTTTATGACATTATGATACCAATCCGTATTGTATCTATCTTGCATGCATGCGGGTTTAAATTGTCTTGCATCAATCTTTAAGTTTTTCTTTGCAGGTATTGGAGACTTCCATCTAAGGTTATTAATAGGAGGTTCTGCATAAGGTATTCCTCTGAAAATGAAAGTATTGCTATCTGTTTGATATTTAGCTAGATATTCAACATCCCCAATGATTAATTGTTTATCTAACTCTATAGCTGCGATCATCCAGCTTGAAAGAAAAAAAATTAATAATAAGATTTTACTCATATTTTGTACTTCTCAATTTCTTACAATTGTACCTAGTAAACTTTATTTCGTTGACTTTATTGCTATATGTGCTGCTATGAATTCTAATGTCATAACTTATATCAAAGTTTTTAATAATTATGAAAAAACCTAAAGATTTAAATCTAGAAACATTATCTTTACATGCAGGAAATAAACCTGATTCAGACTTTGGCTCAAGAGCTACACCAATCTATCAAACCTCATCTTTTGTCTTTCCAGACTCAGAAACAGCAGCAGGAATTTTCAATAATGAAAGAGCTGGTCATACCTATTCTAGGATAACAAACCCTACTAATGCAGTTCTGGAAGAGAGAATCAGCTCATTGGAAGGTGGAATAGGTGCAATTTCAACAGCTAGCGGACAAGCTGCACTCTTCTTAGCAATTACAACAATATTAGGTAAAAGTTCACACATAGTAGCTTCTAAGAGTCTCTATGGAGGAAGTCATAATTTACTTGAATATACATTACCAAGATTTGGAATTACCTCTTCTTTTGTGGACTTTAGGAAACCTAAAAATATAAAGTCGGCTATACAAAAAAATACAGGTTTGATATTTGGTGAAACTCTAGGTAATCCTGGTCTTGATGTTATGAACATTGAAATGGTTTCAAATATCGCACATCAAAATAAATTACCACTTTTGGTAGACTCTACTTTTACCACGCCCTATTTAATGAAACCTTTCGACTATGGAGCTGACCTGATTTTTCACTCAGCTACCAAATTCCTCTCAGGACATGGAGTTGTTATAGGTGGACTGCTGGTGGATAGTGGTAAATTTGAATGGAGTTCAAATAAAAAATTTAAAACACTAAATGAACCTTATAACGGATTTCATAATATGAAATTTGTAGAAGAGTTTGGACCTGCCGCCTTTATTAATAGAGCCAGAAAAGAGGGAGCAAGAGACTTTGGTGCTTGCATGAGTCCTCACACCGCCTTTTTGATTCTGCAAGGATTAGAGACACTTAGTTTAAGAATGGAAAAACATATTTCAAATACTCGTGAAATTGTTTCATTTCTCAATGAACACAAAGAAGTTAAAAGTGTTTCTTATCCTGAACTAGAGAATCATCCGGACAATAAACTAGCTCAAGAAATTCTACCAAGAGGTTGTGGAGCAGTTTTTACATTCGAAATTGAGGGTGGACTTGAATCTGGTAAGAAATTTATTGAATCATTAAACATCTTCTCTCATTTAGCAAACGTAGGTGATGCAAAATCATTAGTAATTCATCCTGCTAGCACGACTCACCATAGAATGGATACTCTAGCGTTAAAAAATGCTGGAATTAGTGAATCTACAGTAAGACTTTCAATAGGTATCGAAGATATAAATGATTTAAAAGAAGATCTTGATGAAGCATTAAAACAAGCGAATCGATAAAATGTATTATCATCCTATCCAACAAAAAATTAATAAAAGTGAACCTATTATTTTTATTCACGGTACTGGCATGGATCATACGGTATGGACCTTACCAGTGAGATACTTTTCTAGAAAAAAAACAGATGTACTGGCAATAGATTTGCCTGGTCACGGACAAAATAAAGATAAACCACTGGACTCAATATCTAAGATTTCAACCTATATTTATAATTTTCTAGATAGATATAAAATTCAAAGATGCTCCTTAGTGGGACATAGTATGGGTTCTCTAATAGCATTAGAAATGGCATCTTCTCGACCTGAAAGAGTCAAAGCAATATCTATGATAGGAACAGCTTTTCCAATGCAGGTAAATGAAGCATTATTGGAATCTGCAAAAAGTAATCCTCAAGTTGCTATAAATATACTCACATTTATGGGATATAGTTTTTCTTCACGATTAGGTGGCAATAAAACACCCGGGATGTGGATGACAGAATCAACTAAAAGACTGATGCAGAAAAGTAAAAAAGGAATTATTTATAAGGACTTGAAGGCATGCTCTGAATTTACTGATGGTCTTGATAAGGCAAAAAAAGTTGAGGCTAAAGTACAATTAATTTTAGGTTCTAATGATTTCTTAACACCAAGGATTAAAGCACAAGATTTAATTGATAATTTCAATCAACCTCTCGTAGAGGAAATACTTGGCTCTGGACATTCCTTGATGATGGAAGAGCCAAACAAAGTGCTCGACTATTTAATTAAATTACTTAAAAATTAACACTTTAGGGGAACTACTTGAAGAATCTAATCATAGGTGATGGAGGAATGGGCTCTGAATTAAGATTCAGAGGAGTCGAAGTACCTTCTCATGTTGAGTCAATCTGGTCTGCTTTAGCTCTTATTGATAACCCAGAAGTTATAAAACAAATACATTTAGATTATATTGAAGCAGGAGCTGAATATATCACTGTTAATAATTATGCAGTGACTCAACCAATCTTAGAACGTGCAGGAATGTCAGATCAACTTGAGGAATTAACACTACTTTCAATTTCTCTTGCTAAAGATGCCATCAAAGAGTCGGGTAAGAATATAATGGTTGCCGCTTCATTGCCTCCTCTGGAGACTAGTTATAGAGCTGACCTTATTCAAGAGACGTCGAAAATGGCTGATCAATATGGAGAGCTGGCTGAGATCTTAGAAGGACAAGTAGATATAATGCTATGCGAAACAATGGCTAATAGTGATGAAGGTAGAGTTGCGCTCTCGTCAATTCAAAATTCTAAAGCTAAAAAATGGTTAAGTTGGACTTTACATGGTAACAGACTAAATATGTTGCCTAGTGGCGAAACAATAGTTGAAGCCTTTGAAGCAGTTCCAGATTTAGCTTGCGATGCTTATTTGATTAATTGTTGTGGTGCTAATCTCGTCACTGAATCATTAAAAGAACTGAAGAAACTCACTGACAAACCTATTGGAGGATTTGCTAATTCAGAGATGATAGAGGCAATTCAAAATGATTCGTCAAACATAAGTGCTGAAAATGATCATTGGTCCTCAGCATCGGTTATTGATGAGAAAACTTATACTGACGAAGTTTCCAAATGGATAGATGAAGGTGCCACAATACTTGCCGGGTGCTGTCGCACCAGACCATCTCATATAGAGGAGATGACAGAAAGGTTAAAACAGAAGTAAAAAATTAATCCTGTTGTTCAACAGAATCAATTATTGCTTGGAGCTCACCTGCTTCATGCAACTCAGAAATAATATCACAGCCTCCAATTAACTCTCCATTCACAAAGAGTTGAGGAAATGTCGGCCAGTTTGAAAATTGCGGTAAATTTGCTCGTATTTCTGGATTTGAAAGAATATCCACAAATGAAAAAGGTTTTCCACATGATATTAAAATCTGCGAAGCTTTTGATGAAAACCCACATTGAGGAGCTTCTGGTGAACCTTTCATGTATAAGAGTATCGGGTTCTCCTTAACTTGGTTTTCTAATTCTTCAATTATAGTCATTAACCTATTTTACATTATTTACATAAATCAAGGTATTGCTTAGTTACAACTTCTAGCCCATTGATAAGAGCATCTGAAATCAATGCATGGCCTATCGATACTTCGTCAGCAGGTACTTTTGATAAAAATAATTGTAAGTTATTTAGGTCTAGATCATGACCTGCATTTACGCCTAACCCAATATCCTTAGCATGATTAAAGGCCTCTTCATATTGAGAGACTACCTCGAGAGTTGGGTTAACAGCATATGGACCGGTATAAAGCTCAATCCTATCAGCGCCAGTTAATTTTATCTGATCTATGTGAAATGTATCTGGGTCAACAAAGAAACTTATTCTAGTTTTAGTAGTTTTAAGTGTATTGACTATTTCTTTAATATTTTCAAGATCATTATCTTTAATTTGCCATCCATGATCAGAAGTAATCTGTTCAGGAGAATCTGGCACTAATGTACATTGATCAGGTTCAATTTCTTTGACTAAATTAACAAAACCAGGATAAATTTCTGTAGGCTCTGAATATGGATTTCCCTCAATGTTAAATTCAACATTTGATTCTTTACAAAGTGAAGAAATATCATAAACATCATCTGGAGTTATATGCCTCAAATCAGGTCTTGGATGAACAGTTAACCCTTGAATTCCGCAATTAATTAAGATTTTTGATAATTCAATGATATCAGGTCTGCCTTCGCCTCTAGCATTTCTTAACCATGCAATTTTATTTACATTAACACTTAAATTTGTCATCTTTTATGTTCAATAATTATTTTGCCGCTAACGTGTCCAGTTGCTGCTTTTCTATGGGCTTGTCCTATATCCTCTATTCTAAAAACTGAATCTATAATGGGCTTTATTGTTCCATCCTGAACTAATTCTGTCAGTTGCTCTAAACCAGATAAACTTGGTCTATATATAGACCAATGAATATTAATTGGGCGAAATTTTCTTTTCTGCATTTGTCTTAAATACAAAGCATGAGGAGCACCGAGAAGAATGCCTTTAGCATCCATAGTACTTACCAATGGATGGGTTAGTGTTATGTAATGTGAGTCTGAAGTTTTCTTTAGGATAGAACAGCATTTTTCTACTGCATGATCTGATACATGATCTCCCAGAAGATCATAGGCAATATCATAATCATTCAACATCTCTTCAAAATCTGATGTGTTGTAATCAACCACATGATCTGCACCTAAAGATTTCACCAGTTCCACATTTTTTTCACTACAGGTTGTAGCTATCTCGCAACCCATACTTTTAAATAACTGTATGGAGAAACACCCCACACCCCCTGCACCACCTTGTATGAAGACTTTCTTTCCTGCTAAATCCTGAGGTCGAAGTCCTGCCCATCTAATAATTGCCGACCAAGTAGTTTGTGCTACATAAGGTAAAGATGCTGCTTGCAAGTGGTCTAAACTGCTTGGTTTATGAGTTATTTCATCTACATCAATACACACAAATTCAGCATGAGTGCCAGAGTTTGCATTAGAGCTGCAACCCCAAACCTCATCTCCTATTTTAAATTGAGAAATATTTGATCCAATTTCAGCAACTATGCCTGAGAAATCTGATCCTATTATCCAAGGAAAAATATGTTTTCTTTGCTTCTCAAATATAGATCTTCCATAACCTTCTCTCTTCATTAGATCTAGGGGATTAACAGAAGACGCAGAAACTTTAACTAAGATCTGGTTTGGTTTTGGTTCAGACACTGTTAAGTCATCTTCTAACTTTAACTTAGTTTCATCTCCATATTCTCGTAAAGTTATTGCGTACATTTATATTCCGTCACTCAATAATTTTAAGCCTATTATCAATAAACAAAAATAAGTAATTCCATAAAATTTATCTCCATCCAATTTATGAGTTAATTTGAAGCCTATATAGAACCCTATGGGAGCAAAAGGTAATAAAAATAATGCAGTCGTTATATTTTCAATCCTTAATTGGTCTAACAAATAGTATGGATAAAGTTTTATCAAATTGACTAAGCCGAAAAAAATAGCCGCAGTACCTACATAAACTCTATGATCTAGTTTCTGCGGAAGCATATAAATGTTAAATGGCAATCCTCCAGCATGAATACCAAAGCTCGTAAATCCAGAAATTGTTCCCCAAAAAGATCCTTTTGTGACTGACACGTTAGTCATTTTTGAATCTTTAGAAAAAAAGAAATAATTAAGCGAAAAAATAATTGCGAGAAGACCTAAAAATATTCTGATATTGTCTTCTGATAGTAAGCTGAACCATAAATAACCAAACACTATCCCTACAATAGCTGCTGGTAATAAAATAAATAAGTTCTTTAAATGAAAACTTTTACGATAACTATAAATGCTGATCATATCTTGAACACATAGTATTGGTAGTAATATTGCAGCTGCTTGTAAAGGCGAAATAACTAATGACATTAAGGGTACGCCCAAAATAGCCAATGGACCTGCGAAGCCACCTTTGGCAATTCCATATAAAAGAACCGCAGGTATTGAAACTGCATAAAATACAGGGTCATAAATCAACACTAGTTTAAATTGTGTGGTAGAACTTTAAGAACTAGCTACAGCACCTCCATCACAAGTAATTGTTTCGCCTACTGTATATGCACCTGCTCTTGAACATAGAAATATAGCTAAACCTGCAATGTCTTCTGGGGTTCCAACTCTACCTCTAGGATTGGCATTTCCAACTTCAGACCAATTAATATCAAGGTCACCACCTCCACCAACTCCAGTACTCAACATCCATGTCGGGAAAGGTCCTGGTGCAATAGCATTTACAATAATATTTTCTTTAATAAGAGATGCTGCTAAAACTCGTGTTAAATGGTGCAATGCTGCTTTGGAGGGTCCATAAGAGAATGCATCAAAAGTACCTGTTTTGATTCCATCTATACTTCCAATATTTATAACTCTGGCAGGATCTTCTGCGTTGCCTGATTCTCTTAGCTTAGGCAATAATTGTTGAGTTAAGAAGAAAACACCTTTCACATTAGTATCCATCACTTTATCCCATCCCTTTTCAGAATATTCATCAATCGGTTCTCCCCATGATGCACCAGCATTATTAACTAAAATATCTAGTGCCTCATCTGTTGGTAGCATATCTCTAAGTGCACTGATCCCTTCTAAATTTGATAAATCTCCCGGGAGAGAAATACATTCTCCGCCATATTCATCTTGAAGCCTTTTAGCTGTAGCGTCACACACTTCCGCTTTTCTAGAGCTGATATAGACTTTAGCTCCATTAGCCAAAAAACCAGCTGCTATCATTTCACCTATTCCTCTTGAGCCACCAGTTACAAGAGCTACTTTGCCTTCTATAGAAAATAAATTTTTCATACTTCTCCTTGATTAATTAAAAATAAACCCCATATAAGTAGTGTAAGTGCCTTAGGGGCTTACGTAAATTATTTAATAACTTGCTTAATAAAGGAGAAAAAAATGATAAATAATACATTTGACCTACTATGGAGAGATATATCTCCATTCACAATAGGATTTGATAGAACTTTCGATACTTTATCGCTTCTAGCAAATTCCAAACAACAATCTTCAAACTATCCACCCTACAACATAAGGAAGGTGAGCGAAGATAAATACACCATTGAACTTGCTCTTGCCGGTTTCGAAGAAAAAGAAATCGATATAGAGGCAGCAGGTGAAAATCTAACAATCAAAGGATCTAAAGCGAAAGATGCTTCTGAAGGACTAGTTCATCAAGGGCTAGCAGCCAGGGATTTTACAAAAACCTTTGTACTCTCTGATGATATGATCATCAAAGGAGCAGCTTTGAGTAATGGTATGCTCTACATAGGAATTGAAAGAGTCATACCTGATGAAAAGAAACCAAGAAAAATTGATTTTACTTCCAAAAGTAAACTTTTAGGTTAATAGAGAAAAGGAGGGTTTAACCCTCCTTTTTTTTGTGCGGTAATTTTTAATAAGTCATTTATAAAAACATTATACTTATCCATCATGAGCCTAAACTCCATCGTTGATCAATTAAAAAAATTATCTGTTCATAAAAGAGTACACTTTGTTATTCAAAGCCTTAATGGTTTTGAAGTACATAAACAACTGCTTAAAGAGGATTCATTGGAAATTTGCGATATCCTTGAAAAGGATCTCTTATTTCTTAAAGATAAAAGTATCTTAAAAAATGACTATATAGTTCTATTAACCATCCCAGAAATTCTCACCTCCAAAGAAATGTCTTTTCAGGATGTAGAATTATTTGGTCTTGATCACAAATTTAAAATACTCGGCACCAGCGAACATAAGAACAACATAGTCAATTTTTTTAAGATTGAGTAGGCTTTTTAAGTAAGAGTGTCATACGGTCACTCTCCCCTATTTCAGTATATTTGTCTCTATCTTGATCTTTTAATCTGTAATTAGGAGGAAGAGTCCAGACGCCCTTTGGATGATTGGCAGTATCTTTTGGGTTTGCATTGACTTCTGATGTCGCAACCAACTCAAAACCATGTTTTTTTGCTACTTCTAAGGCATGTTCTTCAGTTACATAACCGCTCTTTTTCATCATGTCCATTGGTGTGCCGGGCTTAGCTCTATGTTCAACAATGCCAAAAATTCCACCTGGTTTTAAAGCTTTGAAAGTGTTTTCGAAAATTCTATCCATGTTTGGTCCTAACCAATTATGTAAATTCCTGAATGTGAGCACAGCATCTACAGAATTTTCATCAGCTAAAGGAGAATATAAATCTACTATCTCTACTCTGCCATACATCGGGTTCTCAGAGATTTTCTTTTCAAAATTTGCTCTCCCTCTTCTGAAATACGCAACTTCTGAATCTTTGCTCCAATGTGCTGCAATCAAAGTACCAGGGTAATGAATATAATTTGCTAATATTTCTGTATACCAGCCTCCTCCGGGTGACAATTCGACAACAGTCATATCGGATTCAATACCAAAAAAAGATAGAGTCTCAACAGGATTTCTAAACTTATCTCGAAGCATATTTTTTGGGGTACGATCATCACTCGCAACTGCTCCCTTCAAATCATGAGCAGATAAAGGAATAAGAGATAGGGTTAGAACTAGAATTAAGGAGATTTTATTAATGTATTTCATAAAAAAATAATATATCTAAATGGCGGTTTTGAGAAGTGTTGATACTACTCTTTCAAGTTGATCTATGTTCCCGCATTGAAAGACTTTTGTGCAATATGCTGAATATTTTGTCATCACTGAGTCTCCTGTATCCCATCTATATTTACCTTCGGGATTTAACCAGAAAACTTGTTTTGATCTCTCTTTAATAGTTTTCAATAGATGGGCTTTTTCTGGACCAAAATTATTTCTTGCATCACCTAGTATTACGACCGTTGTTTTATTATCAATTTCGTCCACACATAAACTCACAAAATCAGTCAAAGCTTGCCCATAATCAGTTGAGCCCCCACCATGCTTTTGCAATGCTTTTTCGATAGCCTCATCTAGTTTTGCGTCTTTAAAGTCGTTAGTAACTTCTCCAAGATTAGATGAGAAAACGAATGCTCTTAGCTTTGATACAACTTCTGTAAGACTAAAAAGGAACATCAACATAAATCTTGCGTAAGCACCTACAGATCCGCTTACATCGCAAATTACATAGATCTTAGGTCTATCAACTTTTTTATAAGCCCAGATTAGATTGAATAGTATTCCTTGATTGACCCAGTTATCTCTAATTGTCTTTCTGATATCCAACTTACCTTTTTTAAAGTTTTTCTTTCTTCGAGAATGAAGGTTAGCTAATTTTTTTGCCATCTTTCTGACCAACGAATGAACTTCATTTAAATAAGATCTATCTATTTGAGCCATATTCATGGATTTAAATATTTGCTCTCTCAACTGTTCCCCCGATACATCTCCATGTAGAAGAAATTGCTGTTGAACATAATCAGATACTCTTTCTCGTAAATTCGTAAGTTGATTTCTGAGTTCTTGCTCAAGATCTGAAGGTAATTCATCTTCTCTAGACGAACCTAATTGCATCAATTCATCTTCTAGCTTCCCTACCCCCATTTTCTCTAAGATACGTCTGGTAAAGACAGACCTTTGAGTGAAATATCTTATCTCTCTAATTTCTGCTTCCTCAGCAGCATCAGCAATGGACAACATCAATTCTCCTTGAGATCCCTCTAAGAGTTTTTTTGCCAAATCTGAATCTATATCTTTTATATCGGATAATTGATCCATATCAACAGAAGCTTGTTGTTTTATTTCATCGGAAAAGAAATCATCGAAACAAGCATTGAACTTATCTTTTTCGTCCGGTGTTTTAGATAGAACTATTGATAAGGTTCTTTTAAGCAACTCTTTATCTTCGTAACCTACAGAATCAATTACTGATACAGCATCTATGGTCTCAGCTGGAGATACTCTAACATTAGAGTTTCTAAGTGCTTTTACAAAATCAGTTAAGACTTTTTCCATCTGATGTTTCAGTAGCTGATGACACCAAAGCAGGAATCTCTTTTTTCACCACTTCTATATCTTGTTGATGTTTGAGAAGCACATTGAGTGTGTCTTCTGCTAATTTGGCATCTAATTCTTCAGAGTTAAGAAGAATGACTGTCTTCGCCCAGTCTATTGTTTCGCTAATTGCTGGTAATTTCTTTAAGTCTAATTCTCGTATTCCCTGCACAAAGTTTACTAACTGTATTTGCATAGACTCTGATATTTCAGGAACTCTTGCTTGAACAATTTGTCTTTCCAGTTTGGCATCAGGAAAAGGAATGTATAAATGAAGGCATCTTCTTTTAAGGGCATCACCTATTTCTCTACTATTATTACTTGTTAAAACTACAAGTGGTTTAACATCTGCTTTCCTGACACCCAATTCTGGTATAGAAATTTGAAACTCCGATAGGATCTCTAAGAGTAAAGCTTCGAATTCCTCATCGGATTTATCTACCTCATCAATAAGTAATACAGAGCCCTTTTCAGAAGTTAGAGCTTCTAATAGAGGACGTGTTTCCAAAAAATCCTCTGAGAAGAAAATATCCTCAAACTTCATTAACCTATCAAGCGATTCTTTTAAGCCTTTAGCACCTTCTAAAACTTCTTGCATCTGTTCTTTTAAAATTTGGGTATATAGAAGCTGTTTTCCATATCTCCACTCATAAAGCGCTTTTGATTCATCCAAACCTTCATAGCACTGCAATCTGATCATTTCTTTCTTAAAATACAAAGCGGCAGTGTTAGCTAGTTCAGTCTTTCCAACTCCTGGAGGCCCTTCGATGAGAATAGGTTTTTCTAATTCAGATGCTAGATATACAGCAGTAGCAATTTGCTCGCTACAAATATATCCATGCTTCGCAAATCCCTTGGTAATATCTTTTATGATTTTTTTAGGTCCATCTGTCATCGATCTTCTCCTATCACTTTTTTTAGAGCATCGATAACACTCAGTGGATCATCGACGAATAGGTGGTGCATAGTCCCTGGAACTCCTATTACTCTCTCATTTGGAATATTCCCTACATAAAGGGTGTAATCCAATATATCTTGTGTAAAAATTTGGCTCATTAAACCATAAACAATATTAATTGGGCATTTTATGGCCATAAGAATATCGGTTAGATCTTTTGATTTATAGGTTTTCATGATCTTTCCGTCAGATTTTAAGACCCATCCATCATCTCTTTCCTTGAAGGAATTGGAAGCGATGTGATTGAGCAGATAATCATTTCTGCATGGCTGAGGTGGGATTAATCTAAAACTATCCATTGCAGCTTCTTTATCATCATAAATAAAATCAGCCCTAATCATGGATTTGCTGGAAGAAAATCCTCTAGCTTTATCTGGTGGAAGTACAACTATTGAATCTAATAGCGTTAATGATTTGAATATTTCAGGATAGATAGATGTTGCATTAAGAGAAATGGAGCCACCCATGCTATGTGCTATGAAGTCTGCCTCACTCCAGTTCATATCATCGCATACAGCTTTTATTTCATCTGCAAAAATTTCTTGGCTATACAATTCTCGATGATCGCTATCTCCGGATCCTGATAGATCAATTGCAACTGCACAAAAATTATCTAAAAATGCAGGAGCTACGAAATCCCACCAGTGGGCATGAGCGCTATAACCATGGATGAAAAATATCCCTGGCTTATTTTCATCACCCCATACCAAGTAATGAATATTCTTATCTTCAACTTGAACGTATTTAGAAACAGGTTCAACTAGAAGTGATTCATTGAACCAGTCTAAATTAGACATGGATCTAGCTGACTGAGGTTATAGCAGCTTTAAGAGCATCAGCAATCGTATCTAAGTGTTCCTTCTCAACTATGAGTGATGGGGATAACACCAAGAATTCACCTGAATACCTAACTAAAACATTGTTGTCATAGCAATGTTGAAAAACTTTTGCTGCAAATTCTGTTGCTGGAAGTCCATCAGAACCAAAATGAATTGCACCCATTAAACCAATATTTCTAATATCAATGACTTGATTCAAACCCTTAAGAGAGTGAATGGCTTCTTGAAAGTGAGGTTCCATTTCTTTTGCTCTATTAAACAAACCTTCTTCTTCGTATACATCCAAGGCAGCTATACCTGCTGCACATGCTACTGGATGACCTGAATATGTATAGCCGTGAAATAGTTCAATCATTGCTTCTGGACCTTCCATAAGTTGGTCATAGATGGAATTATCGAAAGCAACAGCACTCATAGGTATCATTGCGCTAGTTAAACCTTTTGCCATAGTAATCATGTCAGGCCTGACGTCGAATCTATTAGCAGCAAAACAACAGCCTAATCTTCCAAAACCAGTTATCACTTCATCGAAAATTAAAAGCACGTTATGTTTTGTGCATATTTCTCTAATTCGTTCCAAGTAACCAACTGGTGGGACTATAACGCCACCTGATCCTGTGACTGGCTCAATAATTACCGCGGCTACTGTAGAGGGATCTTGAAGAATAAGAATTTTTTCAAGTTCATCAGCTAAATGAAGTCCCCATTCCGGCTGGCCTTTAGAGAAGGCCATATGTTCTGTATCCCACGTATGAGGCATATGATCAATACCAGGCAATAAAGGTCCGAAAGATTTTCTGTTTGGAGTGAGTCCACCAACTGAAACTCCTCCAAAATTTACACCGTGGTAACCTTTTTCTCTTCCAACGAACTTAGTTTTTTGACCATCGCCTTTTGATGCATGATAAGCAAGAGCAACTTTCATAGCTGTTTCAACCGCTTCAGATCCAGAATTTCCATAAAAAATTCTATCGAGACCTTTAGGAGTTAGAGAAGAAACTTTCTCAGCTAATTCAAATGCTTTTGGATGAGACATATTAAAAGCTGTCGCATAATCCAGTTCAGCTGCTTGATTTTGTACAGCTGCGACTATCTTTGGATGGCAATGGCCAGCATTTGTGCACCACAAGCCTGCTATGCCATCTAAAACTTCCCTACCATCATCACTCTTATAAAACATCCCTTTAGCAGAGGTTAAAAGTCGAGGATTAGCCTTAAACTTTTTATTGGGCGTAAAAGGAAGCCAATAATTATCTAAATTTAGATTCTCTTGTGATCTCATGTCTATAATTATACTTTATCAATGGGTTCGAGGTCTTCTTTTGTACTGAATATACAGGTCATTGCAACAATAAGGAATAAGATTAAGTAAGGATATATAACAGTCATTTCATTCTCCAGCATGATCCAACCAAAAACTGCGGGTGCTAAAGATGCGCTAAGTAGAATGCAAGCATTTAACCAAGCTCCAAGTCTACCTGTAGGATCAATATCAGCTGCAGCCGCCAAGATGAGAATGACCATAATGACAAAGACTATATTCCAAGTGATGTTGCCATAATAAAAAGTGTCATAAGAAGGGATTCCAAAGATTGCATAAACGCAAATTGAGGAAACCAATAGACACAATAAAATTGTTTCTTTTCTTCTTATTTTATTTCCAAATATACCTATAAATACCGGTCCAAGAAGACTCAGAATAATGGCTAGAGATATAACACTCCCAACTTCAGAGACTCCCATATCTATATATTCCACTCCAAATCTTTCCATAAACGCCCACATACCGCTGGAAGGAATTTCATAAAACAGCACAGCTGTAATAAGTAAGAAATAAAGCCACTTCTGGGCAATGGGTTCTCTAACTAAATTAGTATCATTTGTGTTGGATGTTTTAGCAAAGAAAAAGAGCAAGGTTAACGCTATGTAGACATAAATAAAATTAAAGAAATAATAACTATGTCCTCCGTCCTCTATCCATGTACTAGAGATGTATATAAGAAAAGCAGCAGTTAGTGATGCGAAAAGAGTAAACAGTGCATAGGATCTATTGGGATCTTGTGATGAGGCCAATATTGAATGACCTGAGGCAATAAGCATGCCGCAACCAATTCCCGAAAAAGCTTTTATTAAAGTAATTTGATTAACATCACTGGATACAGAGCATAAGTAATAACAAACCATAACGATAAGACTGCCAGTTAAGCCAAGCACCCTTCCCTTATAAGCTACGTTACCAAAATATAAGGAGCTAATGGCAGCAAAGAAAAGTTCAAGCGTAACAACCAATCCAGCTTCTTGTGAATTAGCATTCAGACCTACAGAGACAGCACTAACGTTAAATGGTGCCAAAGAAGAAGCAAGATTTCCCAGTTCCAACATAGCCATGCCGGCCAATAGGTGAAAATAAGTTCTGTATTGCATTTATCTTTTTTATATAAAGCTTAATATATAAGCTCAGTGTATACATAAAGAAAACTAATTGTGCCAATTACCAAAAATCCAAGTTTCATTAAGCCAAAACAAGAGCGCAGTCAGAAGAGGTTCGATGAGGTTATCAAAACTGCTGAATTTATCTATATGAGCGATGATTACGATCTAACAGTTCAAGCTGTAGCTAAAATATCTGGATTAAAGAGACCTTCGATCTATAAATTCTTTCCTAGCAATGAATCCCTTCTGGAAGCTATTTCAGTGAAGCACACAAATAAATTATTGCTTTTAATTAAAAAAAACTTCAAATCAGTAAACTATAAAAATACCTCTGAGCTCATAAAAATATTAATAGATGTTATAGCCATATATCTCACCAATAACTCCCCTTTATCAAATTTAATTTTTACTGATCATTCAAAAAAGCTTATAAAAGATGAGCTCTTTGAACAGTTGAATTCTGTGTCAAACTACAATGAACTCAAGATCACATATAGTTTAAGTATATTAATATCTTGTTTGGAGGACGCTTTCATGGAAGGCGGAAATCTTTCTCCACAACAAATTGCAGAAACAAAAAAAGCTTGTCTGCATTATTTGGTTAATTAAAGATGAGTAAGAAACCTAATTAAAAACTAGGTTTCTAGACTCAAGGATATTTGGGAAAAATATCTTATTGTTAATTTGGGGAGAACTAACGGGTCAGAATATTAAAAAAATATTGTGACTTTTGTACTTCTATGACGTATCTATTGTGTTAAATGATATTGATTTAAATCTAAATAGAAATAAAACTTAGTCTTATGATGCCGCTTCCCCAAGAAAGTATCATGTTTACTTTTTATATAAACATATAGATTTTGTCTTTATTTGTTCAAAATTATTAGAACTAAGAAAATAATGCTTGATAAAGCAATACCTGTACCAAGAGGTATCCTCTCACCGTGAATTGTTCTGGTAAAGAAATGTAATCCTATAGAAATGATTGAACTTGATAATAAGATAATTCCTAAAGAACTTGAACCGAAAACACCTCCTACTGCTCCAAGTAATAAATAATCACCCGAACCGATTCCATCAGTACCTTTTATTTTTTTATAAATATAATTTATTAACCACAAGCTACAATAACCTAAAATCAATCCAGCCAAACTATCAATAATTGATGTGAAGAAGTGTAAATAATTAAAGGCAAATCCTAATAAACCAATAATTACGCTAAGATAAGTTGATAAAGATAATATTTTAAAGTCAATTACTGCTTGAACGTATAGACACAAAATTAATGTAATTGTTAACCATCCATCTATAGAATATGGTCCAGCATGATATGTAGTTATTACGACCATTGCGGTAATAAAAATTTCATTTACAGGATAGAGTCTACTAATTTTTGAACTGCAAAAAGCACATTTTCCTCTTAAGAGGACATAGCTAAAAATTGGTACTAGATGCATAGTTTTGAGCGTGTTATTGCAATAGGGACAATGGGATCTAGGTAGTAGCAAATTTATATTTCTAGGAATTCTGTAGATCAGAACTGAAGCGAAGCTTCCAAGGCACATTCCAATGGAAATACAAACAATTAACTCAGTAATAATCAATTATTCTTTTAAATCAAGTCTCTGTGCATCACCGTACACATAATTAATTTTAATTTGATAATCCTTACTATCGGGATTGATATAAATATTTTTGACTTGAATAAAACTTTCATTGGAAAAAATATTAATTAGGATTTCAAGCTTTTGCAGATCATCAATATCAAACTGTATTACATTTTGCATATTCTCTTCATAGATTTGAAAATTTAATAAATCGTACTTCTTTGCGATATTAGTCAACAAAGAATTTGTATTTTCTGAATTATTGATAAGCTGATTAAGACTAATCTTATTTGCAATAAGGTTGAATCTTTCTTCTACATAAGCAAAGTCGCTTTTTGCATTTATTAGAAGCTTTCTATTGTCTTGAATTTTAGAAAGTTGAAATAGCAAGAGAATAAGTAAAATTAGTAAAGATAAAATCATAGCTATCTGATGATATTTATCATTATTCCTAATAAACTTCAGAATACCATTAATGTAACTATTCATATAAAAAAACCTTAATTGAACCTTTTAACTTATTTTGAGCCTCCACAAAATTTTCTTCAGTTGACAGGCCAGAAGAATTGAGTAGATTTACGAGGATTAACAATTTTTCTGAGCTAAGTCCATCTAGGTATAGAGTAGTAAATTGCTCATCAAGATTTACTTCAATACTTTCTAGTTCATCTACTGGATAGTTATATAGAAAATCTAAAAATTTAATATCAAATTGACTTTTGTTGTCTGTTATTTGTAATTCGCTAACTAGTTTATCTATTTGTGCTTTTGGATTAATTAATCTTACCGATTGATTTCCTAGGTTTGAAAAGAGCTGTTTAGTTTCTTTGGAAACTAATTCATTTTGAGATTCAATTGTGACGTTTATAGAAATGGATAAAAAAAGGGCAATTAAAAGAGGGATGGCAAAATTTCTGAATTCACCCACACCAATTACATCTAAATATAATAATCTGTTGATATTTAAAGGGGTTTTAAGAATATTTAACTGTGATGAATGATTTGTATGAAAGTTATAAACTTGGGAACTTAAATCAAACTTATTTAACGAATGCTCTAAATTTTGCAGGCACTCCAATTCCTTAGGCGATACATCCAAAACATCTAAATCATTTAAAATTTGAATATTTGATTCTAAGAGTGCATTAATCTTTTGTTGGTGGCCGCTGTATCCCCTACCATCTTCTAGCCTTAAGAGATAATGAGATCCTAGGTTTGCTACAACATTTTTTTGTTCAAAGAATAGTAAGTAATCGGGTATAAAAAAACTTTTTCTTAAGTTAAAAGTTTTACTTTTAAGCTTATCTAGGTAGCAAGATTCTCCCCAAATTCCAATGTTATCAATGGATGAAGGAAAAAAAGTTAGTTCAGATGGATTTAGAAGTAATTGATCAACATTAGACGAAAAAAACTTTGCTTTTAATAATTTGTCGTCATCAGATTTATCAAATTCATTCAGTGAACATGAATTTAAAAACTCTGAATTAAAAAAAATAATATTCTTTCTTATGGATTTGTCTGTGTTTATCTCTTGAAGATCAGAAATCATTGTTTGATGTACTTGATCACCTTCCACTACAAAAGAGTCATAAATTGTCTCAAGATTGGAATCAGTAAATATATATCTTGTTTTCATTTATAACCTATCAAGAATTCTATAATTAAATTCGTTTTCTTGTTTAATAAGAGTTTTAAAATTATACGAAAAACCTTGGTATTTTAATGTGCCATTAAAGAGAAACATATCTGAAGAAGTATCAAGAGGAATTATCAAATCTGTTTCTTGTAAATTAAATTTCTGTAAGAATTCTTCAATGGTAGAAAAGCCTTCAGAAGGTGTTTCTTTAATTATCAAAGCTATTTCATTCAAATTAGGTTGACTAATTGCGCTAGAAAGTAAATGTTTATCCTCGTCTTGTAGGCTATTGATATTGATATAGAAAATAGAACTCATGGGGATGATGCAAAGGTCTCGCCATATAGCTGTATTTTTTATCTTATTGATACTTGGTATAGCCAGCAATTCAGACTTATTAATAAATAACCTTTTAGAGGTATATTCTCTGGGATAGTGCAATGGGCTTGAATAATAATAGTTTTCTGCCCCGTTGTTCCTAGGAATATCATCATCATCCATCCAATCAAGAATTTGGTCTATAATTTGGTCAGCATCTACATAACTGACTTCATATTGTGAAAGCAAATCTTCAAAATATTTTATAGCTTTTAAGTTATCTTTTGATTGCCCTCCCTTGAATGTAATTAGATGATTAATATTGAAGCAATTTGAATGGTCAGATAGTGAGCCCTCAAGTGAGAAATCATCAAATTGGAAAACTAGACTCTCATTGAAAATTGGATTTTGTTTATTAACGTTTGGATTTTTATTTAATTCGCGCTTAATAAAATTTAATAAAAACTTTTCAGATTCTATTCTTTTGCTAAAAGCAATTGCATCAAATGAGAGATATCCTTCCTTTCGTAAATCTAAAAAGAAAGCTTTACTCATTTCAGATGCAATTATAGAAAGCATCAAAACAATAAGCATTGTAGATATGAGAACAAATCCTTTTCTTTTTCTAAAAAACATTATCATTATCAGTTGCTAAGATTATTTCAAAGACATCCTTTTGACGCTGAGAAATGCTTAAAGAAACTGCGTGTGGCAATCTTCTTTTAGAAACTTCGTCGTAAGGCCATATATTTAGCCAGCGCTGCTTATTATGTGCTTTAAGTTGAATATCAGTAACCTCCTCAAGGATTAACGTATCAAGATAATCACTAAAATCTGCAGGATTTATGCTTTTATATTGCCTACGATAGAGTTGCCCATTTTCAATAAAATACAAGACTCTTATATTTTTTAACTCAAGATCAGTGTTTGAAAAACTTTTAGTAATGAAGCTAAGTTGTTTCTCATCATCATTCAGAAGAAGTGTTTTGAATGAACTTGCACCATCAGCATTTAACATGTCGACGTTTTGGATAAATCTAAAATCATCCCTAAAAATTCCAAAAAAACTATTATAGTTTTCCAAATTGTTTGAATTTTCTATGTAGAGATTTCTCTGGATAATTGAATTTTGTAAAATAGAAGTTGTTATGATGGTTATAAAAGATAACAGCGTTATTGAAATTACCAGTTCAATTAAAGTAAATCCTTTTTGAAGTTTATTCATTTCCAGCAAGAGTTATATATTCGGAGATTACCTCATCATCAAGACTGACACGAATAGAGAATTGCTTTTTATTTATTCCAGTGACACTCATTTCTTCAAAAACTAAAAAATTGTAAGGACCAAATACATAATCAAAAGATCGAGATGAATTAATTCGTATTGGATCTATAAATTCATACGAAGAAATTCGATTGATAATTATTTGTCTTGCAAAAGCCTTTTTTTTAATTGAGTCAAGATTGGAGTTATTAAATGAAATTGATTGAAAGATGGTAAGCAGCGCAATACTTAAGATTAAAATTGATACACCTACTTCTAAAAGACTAAAGCCTTTATCAAGTCGCATTTAATTCACCAAATATATCGTAATAAATTTTTTGATTTTGATCTAAAACTCTAAACTCAAGACCAGAGTTTCTTCCGTTGGGATAAAAAATGATTAAAAATGACCTATCTCTATTTTCTAAAAACTCATTGTTTAGATCATTGAAAATATAATTTTTTAAGATCAGATTTAAATCAAAATCTAAAATATCATAATTTTTCCATGAGTTGTCTTCATAGGACACTAAATAGTAATTCTCATTATTTTTTTTAATTGCTATAGGCTTTCTTATAAGCTGACTTTCTTTCTTTAAAGAATTTAAGAGCTGGTTGATTTGAGTTACTTCTCCTTCTTGGTATGAGCTCAAGAAAGATGAATTGATAATAGGGATCAGAGAAATAATTCCTATTATTAGCAGAACTAACAGAAGCTCCATCAATGTAAAACCGTTATTTCGAGTTGACATTCCAGTTGCCAATGTCAGCATCTTCACCCACGCCACCTTCAAGTCCATCAGCACCTAGAGTGTAAATATCATAATAAATTTTATTGATGCCGGGAGACATATATAAATAATCATTCCCCCAAGGGTCTTTGGGAATATCACTTATATATCCTTCTGCAGGGTATAAAAAAGGTCGATTAAGGTCTTTAGGAGGTTGTTTTAAAGAAACGAGACCCTGATCAGTAGACGGGTATCTAAGTTCATTAAATTTGTACAACTCGAGACCTTTCTCTATTTGAGAAATATCAGCTCTAATTTTTTCAAAGTTTGCTCTTTGAAGAATCGGAGATACATTTATAGCTACAACGGTTGCAAGAATACCCAGGATGACAATTACTGCTAAGAGTTCAATTAAAGTAAAGCCTTTTTTCATTAGGATAAAATAGAGTTATTCATTTGCATGATTGGTAAGAGGATAGCCAGAATTATCAATGTAATTATACCGCCCATGACTATTAATATTAATGGCTCAATAATGGATAGTAATGATGATCTAGAGTTATCTATTTCGTCTTTAAAATAAAATGCTAACTTTTCAAACATTTCTGATAATGATCCAGATTGGAAACCACTTGAAAGTAATTGTATAAATATTTCCGGAAAAATTTTTGATTGCTTAATTTCATATAGAAAATCTTTGCCTTCGATAATATCTTCTGTAGCATCTTCAACGATTTTTCTTATATATCTATTACCAATTAATTTATTTGCATGATTTAAAGATTGATCAAGGTTGATACCTGATTTAAGCATTAAAAACATAATTCGACTGAACTTTTCTAAGTCCCTAGTTAACAGAAACCTTCCAACAAAAGGGATTTTTAATAATAGTCTATGGATATTTGATTCACTAGAAGTTCCCAAAATATTTTTCTTGTAATGAACGTAAAACGCTGTGATTGTTAGAAGATTTATCCCAATGAATACCAAAATATTATTTGAGATAAAAATCATCAAAGAAGTTAAAAAAGGGAGTTCAATGTTTGACTTAACAAACTGTTCTGTTACTTGGGGTAAAACAAAGATTAGAAGAGCAATTACTACTAATATAGAAAAACTAATGACAAGTACCGGGTAAGCAAGAGCCGAAAAAATTTTTTGTTTTATTGAAATTTCATCTTCTAAATATTCAGATAGATTTTTATAGGCTTCAATCAAGTTACCTGAAATTTCTCCAGCAGATACAAGCGAAATATAAGTCTGATCGAAGCTGCCAGGGTAATCAGACAAAATTAAATGTAGCTGCCTACCTTGTTGTAGCTCGTTACCTATGTCATTAAATAAATCGCCAACTTTTGAGTTAGAGTTTTTTCCAATTGACTGCAAGGCCCTGTCAAGCGGTATACCTGAGCTTATTAATGAAGATATTTGTCTGGTCGCAACAGCTATGTCTCTACGTGCTATTTTTTTACCTTTAGTTTGTTTTGATGTTTCTTTGATACTAAGAAGAAGTAAGTTTTTTGATTTTATTTCTTGCCTAGCAGATCTCTCGCTATCAGAGAGCAAAATTCCCTTTAAGGATTTACCTTCTTCATTTTGAGCAATATATTGAAAGTTAGGCATCTGATATGTTTTGCAATCTCACTATTTCACTAATGCTAGTTATTCCGTTTTCTAGATTTAATTTAATTGATTCTTGTATGGATTGATTATTTTGGAAAGCATAATCATTCATCACTTTTTCTGATGCTTCGTCATGGATCATTTGCTTGAGATTTTCATCTATCTCGACTAACTCAGCAATCGCAAGTCTTCCAGAGTAGCCTGTAAATGAACAGTGCTGACATCCGCTTGGTTCGTAATATATGCTTTCAGAACATAAATTAAATTTCTTTAATAAATTTACATTTTCACTAGAAGGTTTTTTACAGTGATTACAGAGCCTTCTTACAAGTCTTTGTGCTAACACTATCTTAATACTAGAAGCTAATAAGTAGGACTCAACCCCCATATCTCTTAGTCTGGCTATTGCTCCTATTGCGCTGTTAGTATGAATTGTAGATAAAACTAAATGCCCGGTTAAGCTAGCTTGAATGGCAATACTGGCAGTTTCAGAATCTCGTATTTCACCAACCATTACAATGTCGGGATCTTGTCGAAGAATTGATCTTAGTCCACTTGCAAAAGTGTAGCCTGCCTTTGAATTCACTTGGGTCTGCCCAATTCCCGGGAGTGTATATTCAATGGGATCTTCTACAGTTAAAATGTTTTGCGAATTATCATTAATCTCTCGTAAGCCTGCATATAGAGTTGTAGTTTTTCCAGATCCAGTAGGACCAGTAACAAGAATAATTCCTTCATTAGATTTCAGTGCCTTTTGATATTTAGAGTTAACGTAGTCAGAAAATCCAAGATAATTTAGATCTATCTCTGCAGAATCTTTATCAAGTAACCTAAGAACTACTCTTTCACCATATGAGGACGGTAAAGTTGATACTCTTACATCAATGGATTGAGGTCCAAGTGAGAGCGACACCCTTCCATCTTGAGGTTTTCTTCTTTCTGCGATGTCTAACTTGGACATTATCTTTAATCTTGAAACAATTGGAGGTGATAGTCTTGAATCTTGTGAAATGAGTTCTCGCATTACTCCATCTATTCGTAGTCTTACAATAAAAGTATCCTCAAAAGGTTCAAAGTGAATATCTGATGCTTTAGCTTTAATAGCTTGACTTAGAATGCCATTAATCAGCTTGATAATAGGAGCATCATTGTTGCCCTGCAATAGATCCTCCGAAGGAGTTATGGTCTTTGCATAGGATTCAAGATCAAATGATTCCGATAGCTCATCTCCTATTGTTTCTTGAAACTTATCTTGAGAATAAAGTTTAGTTAATCCCTTTTCAAATTCATTAGGACTGCATAATGTGGTGATAAATTTCTTTGTTGGATATGTTGAGTATAATTCCTGTATGGACAATGAGCTCAGTGCATTTTCAGAAAAAATAAATATTTCACCATTAATTTCAACTCCTAAAATTCTTTGAGATTTAGAATATTCGTAAGGAAATAATGGTTTATGCTCTTTTGTTATTATCTGTTCCATTATGGTTTTCTAGTTAAATCAATAATGTCAGACTTTTCACCATCCAGCATTCTTAGCGCCTCTATATAATTATATTTCTCATTTGAAAGCTCCATTACGTCATTGGGATCAAAAAGAATTGTTGGCCTAATGAAAACTAATAAATTTCGCTTAACTCTTGATTGAGATGATGACTTAAAGAGATTACCAACAACAGGTATGGCTCCTAAGATAGGAACTCTTGATTCAGAACTTTGAACATCATCATCAATTAATCCACCAAGTACTATTACTTGGTTATTATCAACTAACACTGTTGTTTCAATACTTCTTTTATTTGTAATAAGATCGGCGGTTCCCGTTAATGGGCCTACAACTCCAGAAACTTCTTGATTGATATTTAGAATTACACTGTTTCCTTCATTGATCTGGGGAACGATAGAGAGCTTGATGCCTACTTCTTGCCTTGAGGTTGTTCTGAATGGATTAGCATTATTTGCTCCGAGACTTTCGCCTGTGGTGATGGGTATTTCTTGACCTATTACAAGATTGGCTTCCTCATTGTCCATTGCAATGACCGATGGTGTAGATAATATGTTCGAATCTTGATCGCTTACAATTGCACTGATAATTGCTGCAAAGCTATCACCATTTGATTCAATGCTTCCTAAGCCTGCAATGAGTCCTTGGGTATTAAGTAACGATGAAGCACCAATATTTCTAAGAGTTACATCATCTCCCGACTCAGCAGCTGAACCAGCTAAAGCTAATAAGTCAGGTGAATTTGAATCTTGAAACCGAGTGATGCCCAAGGGTACATCACCGTCCTCACCTCCTGCAAAAACAGTTTCTACTCCTAATGATTTTGCAGCGGTCTCAGATAATTCTACAATAATCGCCTCAACCAATACCTGTGCTCTTCTAATATCAAGTTTAGATATGAGATTACGTATTACATCTAAATTAGCTTGCTCGGTTGATACAATAATGGAATTAGTTTTCTCGTGGAAAGTAACTACAGGTTTTTCAGAAGATTCTGAGTTAGTAAAACGTGATGAAACAGTATTTAGTATTGCAGAAACTTCGTCAGCTTTAGCAAATTTTAAATAGATAACTGCAACAGAACTATCGTTCAAAGCATCTTTATCTAGTGCCTGTAAAGTTTTAGTTATATTAGTTGTTACAAAGTTATTTGCTGAAAGAATCACTGAATTGGAAGTCGGAAATGGCACAGCGATAAAATTATTAATGGTTGGATTTTCTTGTAATTTTAGGCGCTCTAAAATTCTTACTGCTTCAATTGAAGATAAATTATCAAGTTTAATAATAGAGATTTGAGCAGAATTATCTTTATCTAATTGATTTACCAAGGTTTCAATTCTCTGCACATTCGATAATTTATCAACAATCAATATGGAATTGACAGAGGGAATACTGGATAAATATGATTGCCTACCAGTAATTGGTTTGAGCATTGGCAAAATACCCCCTGCAGATCGATTAACTAATGGAATAATTTTTGTAGAAAAGTCGCCATCGTTAGATATATCAGTTTCATCACGAGTAGCGTCATTTTCAGACACAATTCGGACAATATTACCGTCGGAGACTGCAGAAAAACCACTAACCTGAATAGTTCTTAAATACACCTCCCAAACTTGTTGAGATGTAAGAATAGTATCTGAAAAGATAGAAACTCTCCCCTTCACTTTTGGATCAAGAATTAATGTCTTATTTGAAAAACTTGCTACATCTTGTGTAACTTTTTTTATATCAACGTCATCATAATTAAGAATATAAGTGTCTTCTGCACCAATAAAAAATGGGATCAGTAAAATAAAGATTATTAATTTTTTAGTCATTTTTGAATAAACGACATTCTGAGATGAACTAGTGACAATCGTGCTGTCACTTTGTGAAATTTATGTTACAAATTTGTGTTTTTACTATATCAGGAGTAAATAGCTGGAAAATAAAAAAGGGTATTCTTAATCTATTTTGATATACAACTGTTTTCCTGCTCTATCAAATACTATCTCTTCTTTACTAACAGAAATTAGTCTGTAGGTGTTATCAATCAAGTCACCTTGTTGAACAACATAATCGACATCAGCTTTTCTAAGTACAACTGAACTATTTTTCTCTCCCGCCCTATAACCAACTACTTTATAGGAAAATTCATCATTGGTTAGCTGAGTTGCAGTTTGATTACTATAATTTGAGGTTAAATTAGTATTAACTGTAGCTGAAATATTTATGGGAGATGTTTCTTTAAAGTTTGGTGCATTAAATATTAAAAAAAGTTGATAAATCAATGCAACTAAAACAGAGCAAATTAAACCATAAAAAATTATTTTCTTAGCTATGTTTAAATTTTCCATAATAATAAAATGAGCTCCGTAGAGCCCATTCTAAAGTAAAAATAGAATTAGAACTGATATTTTAATCCCAATGAGAAGGATCTACCTAAATCATACTGATCATAGAAAATATTATCAGCAACAGTAGCCTCATAGGACTCATCTAAAATATTTCGAATCTCCAATGATAGTTTTAAAGGGTTCTCTAAGTCATCACGGTCAAAATTTCGTGAGTAAACAAAATCAAGAGTTGTTGGTACTTCCTCTATGATATCTGGTAAAACATCAATTCCTCTTGCCCTAACCCTATCATCAACATAATTAAAAATTAGGGTACCTTGAGAATTTGCAATGAAATCATTGAAACCAATTTGAAAGTTAAGAATATTATCAGATTGACCCTGTAATCTAGAGTCCCTGCCGTTGGCTAACAAGCTTGAAGCTAATTCGGTCACACCTACCAAATTAACAAACGTATCACCTTCTCCGATAACAATTTCAGAGTCAGTGAAAGTGTAGTTTACTTTCATTAAGAGTTCTTTACTTGCAAGCCAGGATGATTCAAAACCGTCAAAAATTCTCTCAAATTCAAATTCGAAACCGCTTATTTCAGCTAACGGTACGTTTTGGTATGAAGTAATTACCAGGTCTCCAATCTCTGTAACTGATTCTTCAATTGGTTTGTCAATCTCTTTATAAAAAGCACCAAGCGTTAAAAATTGATTTTGATCAAAATAATATTCAAATCTGAGGTCAAAATTTTCTATCTCTGAATTTTCAAGATATAAAGATCCAGCTATCACCCTATCAGTATCTACATCGACAAATAATGTAGGTGACAATTCCCTGAATGTTGGCCTAGCAATAGTTTCAGAGTAACCAAATCTGATTTGAAGATTTTCGTAACTCTCTGGTAGATATGTAAGTGTAAGGCTAGGAAGAATATAATCCTCATCAATTGTTTTATCAATTGAGTTATCTTTACCAGTAAAAAGATCATAGGTATTAATTTCCTGTGTTCCGTCTTCGTATCTAGCACCAGCAGAAATCCTAAATTGATCAGAGATCAACGCTTCCACGGATGCATAATAGGCATCAATTTCAAGCTCACCCTCGTATCCAGCAGGTGATGAAGAACCAGTATTTTCAATCACATAAAGTCTGTTTGGATCAAGGTTCTGGTCAGCAAATATATAATCAACTCTTTTTCCAAGTAAATCATCGGGGAGAGGTCCACCAGCAGCTAAAAATCTGTAGCTTCTAACTTCGGCTTCCCTATCATTGACTTTCTGATCTAATCCAATTTTAAAGATTAAATCAGCGGTATCAGTTTCGATGGGAAACGTAAGATCTAATCCTATATTAAAAACATCATCATCTACGGTACTGAACTGAGTTTGGTTTCTTCCTGTATTAACATCGTATAAAAATATACCGTCATTATCACTATCTTCATAAAAAACTGATCTTTCATAAGGTGCATTACGAGTTGCCGTTCCGAAAGATACTCTTCCGTTCAAAGTAATTTCATTTTGAAAAATCTTATCAAAACTTAGTTGATTATTACGTAAAGTTCTTTCAAAAAATTCAGTGTAATCTTCTCGTACATCAGCAGCATCACTTGGATCATATCCAGTTATGGATCTTGCTTCTTTAGTACCTTTATGAATGTATAAGGAGGTCAATTTTACCTCTGTAGAATCCGATTCAACTCCAAAAACACCCATTCCATAAGTAGTAGCATCATTAGACGTAGACATAAATGTCTTATCTTCGGCCTTGATTACAGATACGGTTCCGTCTGAATTAGCTTGCAAGTCTCCAGTTTGCCTCAGACCTTCTTGAGTTTGCCAAGAAGATTTAACTCCAGCTGTTAATAGAAATCCAGATGATAGATCATTACCGAGATCCCAATCAAGTTCATTGCCATAGGTAACATTGAATGAACCATTGGCAGGAACATTGCCCTTTTGAATCACCCATAGTTTAGAGTTTTCAAATTCTCTAGCTATATTAGCTAGTTGGTATGGTTCAAAGTTAGATCGGTCAATTTTGGTACCAGCAGCAATTGCACTTGCAACTGAAGCTGGATAATCTCTGATACCATCATCATAGCCCCAGTCATCATCTCCACCTCCATCATAAAGAAGACCATCTTCTCTATGATTTGTGTTGTAACCTGTGGATAAAGATAGAGATGCAATTCTTTCGTTAGGAACTGCTTTTGTTTTAATTGCAATCATACCGCCACCAAATTCACCATTCAATTCTGCAGAGTATGTTTTTTGAACAATAGCGGATTCAATTGCCTCAGTTGGAAAAAGATCTAATGGAACAACCCTTTTAAGGGGTTCAGGACTTGGTAGAATACCGCCATTGAGTGTAGCAGCAGAATATCTTTCCCCTAGACCTCTAACGTAGACATATTTACCTCTTACTAAGCTCAAACCAGTGAGTCTAGTTAATGCAACAGCTATATTGTCATCGCCAGTCCTTTCTATTGCAGTACTATCTAAAACTACATTTATTTCTGAAGTATCTCTTTTTTCGTCTGGAATGAAGTATCCGCTGACTACCACCTCATCAACTTCATCTGAAGAAATTGAAGAGGTTAGTAGTAACAAGGGCAATAGAGTCGTTAAGCCAAACTTTTTACTTGAAAATATTTTCATTAGTAACTCCTATTTTTACCCTTGATTAATTTAAGCTTCCAGCAACAGTCCAATCTTTATACCAAGTATCAGTAGAGTCTTTAACAGCCCCTACGTAATCAGTAGTTGTAAAGAATGAATCGGCTGATTTATCAGCAACCGTCATTGCATTTTCAGCTGTACCATTAATTACCCCTGAAACTGTTGGGACATATGAGCCCCCACCAGAATCTGCAGAGTAAAGGTTATTGCTTCCTACGGTTATTAAAGCTTCAGCCTGAGCAAGTGTTCCTGCGTCATCACCCAGTGCTGCAAGCGCCTTACAATCAAACGCTACAGAGTTAAATGTAACCTTTGGCGTTGTTGCGGCATCTTGGAAAGTTTCAGCTTTAGTGGTTTCTATACAAGCCTTACTATTAGATGCATCTATTACAATACCATTTGTATAAATCCCTGAAACACCTTCTTTGAGCTTGATAACATCATCTTTACCATTACTGATAAAAGTAAAGTTTGAAATAATTGGTTGAGATCTAGGCTCTGTTAAATAACCAACAGATGCATCGGCATTGGTGTTATCAGATTCTACAATGTGATCACCCGCATCAGATGATTGTTTAACAATTACAAATTGTAGCTTCCCTTGGTAACCCCAATCAATATCAAGGTTATCGTCTCCAGCACCTGTGCAAATCAAGTATTTGACATTAACCGTACCTCCGAAGAATTCTACACAATCATCTTGATTATTATGAACCTGGACGTATTCAACAGTAGTTCCTGAACCTACACCACCAAAAGTGATTCCATTTAATTCGTTACCTGGAAATATTTCATATCCAGCATACTGAACTCTTAAGTATTTTAGTGATCCACTTGAGTCGTCAGAAGTATTTCCGCCCATAAGTGCATCGGATGAACCTTCAACTACTTTTTCACAAGCAGCGGTTCCTCGGACATCATTAGAGCATTTGTTTATTGGAGCTTGGCCAAGTAAAACTAACCCACCCCATAAACCTCTTGAAAACTGAGTAGCTTGGCCTGTAACATCATCTCTACCAGTCATGATAATTGGTGCAGATTTTGTACCGTTAGCCATTAATTGAGAACCTCTCATTACGATTAAGTAATCAGATCCTGATTCACCAAAAACAGTAACTCCCGGCTCTATAGTTAAAGTAGCACTGACTCCACCATCTTTTGTTCCATCACCACCCATGTCTTCACCAACTTGTACTTTTCCTACAAGCTTGTAAAAGTTGCCTCTTGTTAAGGTGACATCACTTGTTATGGTTCCCTGAACACTGCAGACTTTTTTACCTTCTAGCTGCTCGGATTCAAAAGTTCCGGCTGGACATTCTGGTGCAGTAAAAAGACCTTTAGTCCATCCTGCTGCCCAGTTGTTGTCTTCATCAGATCCTGGAGCGAAAGCACCAATATAGTTTGTTTTAGCGAAGAAACCATCAATTTGAGTTGCATCACTTGGACACAAGGTAGAAGTTCCACTTGCATGAGATCCAACTGCACAAACAGCTGTTTGATTGGTAAATGCCGAAACAACACCAGATTCATTAGTGCCTAGGAACATTTGACCAACTAATGTATTAGTTTGATCAGTAACTAGGTTAGTAGCTCTAGATTCAATGGAAGCTTGTAATTCTGCAACTGTAGCAGAATCGTCTCCAGCATTATAAACACCACCAGTTCCACAATCCATGAAGACAGAATGATGAGCAATTTTGTCATAACCAGGTGCGTCTTGGAGTGTTTCTGCCTTGGTATGTTCAATACAACCTTTATCTCCAGAACTGACAACCACACCATTCATATACATACCGGATACACCTTCTTTATATTTAAGAGCTTCGTCTCTACCAGTTGAAAGGAAAGTAAAGTTTGCAATTTTTGGTTGAGATCTTGGAGTAGTTAAATATCCGACTGATGCATCAGCATTCGTATTATCTGATTCAACAATGTGGTCTCCAGCTCCTCTAGATTGTTTAACTACAACGTACTGCATCTTGCCTGTATAACCCCAATCAATATCAAGGTTATCATCTCCAGCTCCTGTACAAACCAAATGAGTAACGTTTACAGTGCCGCCAAAAAACTCTACACAATCATCCTGATTATTATGAACTTGAACATAATCAACAGTAGTCCCTGAACCTACACCACCAAAAGTGATTCCATTTAATTCGTTACCTGGAAATATTTCATAACCTGCATATTCGACTCTAACAAATCTTAATGTTCCTGAATTATCATTTGGAGTTGCTCCACCCATGAGAGCATCTGTTGCTCCTTCGACGAGTTTTTCACAGCTTGCTGTACCTCGAACATCATTAGAACATTTATTAATAGGTGCTTTACCTAAGATAACCAATCCACCCCAGAGACCACTAGCTGTATCTGGATTTGAAAGTGAACCATCTAAAACAGAAGAGTGAGTGAAGACAATTGGTTTTGATGCTGTTCCTTTAGCTTCAATCTTTGAACCTCTCTGAACAACAAGATAATCAGCAGAAGTTTTTGAAACAATGGTTACTCCTGCAGGAATGTTTAAAACACCAGCTGAACCCCCAGCTTTTGTTCCATCTCCTCCCATATCAGCACCTACATTAACTGTGCCGCTTAATCTATAAATTACATCATCAGTTAACGTAAGATCACCTGTTATGGTCCCTGATATTGCACAGACTGTGTTACCACCAATACTGTCGTCAACATCTATGTTTGATGAGCTAGGACAAGTTCCTGTCAGTACAGAACCACCAACTACAACTTGTTGGTCAGCAGCTGTTGGTGCTGAAACCTGACCAAGTTCTCCTGGAGAATCTATTGAGGTATCACCACCTCCTCCACAAGAAACAATTAAAAACAAACCAAATATAGATAAAAAGCGTAATAGCATTATGAACTCCTCCTAAATAAGTCCGGATATTAGGCCTGAGCGATTTGACAATCACTTTTCTAGAGTGTGAAATAAATGTGTCTTATGAAAAAAAATTTTTTAATTACAGGACAACGTATCATGAAGCTAGATCCTTTTCTTTAAGGTATCTAAATTTAGATTCCCAAATTCAATTCTATTCAGTGTTTTAAAGTGCTTTACTAGGTTTATTTAACTTCGTCATGATGTACAAAACTCATAAAAAGCATTGCTAAACAAGCACCAATAATCTGAAAGATTATGAAAAATAAAATAAACTCTGGATGGATACCAGTAAAGGTATCGCTGAATCCTCTGGCAAAGGTTACTGCAGGATTTGCAAAAGAAGTTGAAGATGTAAACCAATAACCTGCTGAGATATATAATCCTACTGCTGGTGCAATAGCAAGAGTACTTAATTTTCTTACACCGAGAATAGTAATGATGAGGCCAAATGTAGCTACCAATTCACTAAAATATATATTTAATCCACTTCTTGAGTTTTCTGAAATCTGCAATGGATCCATTCCGAACATAATATTGCTTAAAATTACACCTAAAAATCCTCCGACAAACTGGGCGCAACTGAAACAAGAAAACTCCTTTAATGTTAACTCTTTGTTTAAAAGCATTATTAAACTAACCGCAGGATTGAAGTGAGCTCCTGAAATTGAGATGAATATCCAAATTAATGCAGTCAATCCTGCTCCAGTTGCTATGGTATTTGCCAGAAGAATACTTAACTGATCAGTTGATAAGCCCTGAGCCATTATCCCAGAACCAACGACAATCATTACTAGGAAGCATGTTCCTACAAATTCGGCCAAAAGTTTCTTGATTAATGTTTTATTCATTCCCGCACTTTACGCAGGCTATATAGTTACTTGATTTATAACATTAGTAAAGGTTATTTGATTAGAGGTTTACCTTAAAGCCTAGGACATATCTTGAGCCATAACTTTCAACTTGATTTGGCAGATCGCCTAAATTTCTAATATCAACAAAGTCAGTTAAATTATTAAAGTCAGCATAGACAATTGCCTTGTAACCTAAAATTTCTTCAAGGTCATACCTCAATGATAATTCCAGTCTTTCTTGCTCTTCCCAATAATAAGCACTACCAATAACATCAGACTCTGTGGAATCTAACCACCCATCTCGATATCTGAAAGCTAATCTTGCAGATAAACCATAATCTTCATAGAAAAAAGATGCGTTGTAAGTAAAATCTGATGTACCCGGTAAATCGTAACTCACACCATTTGGAGCAGTAAAACTTGAATCGACAGAGGCTAAATTCAATTCATAACCAAAACCTGAGAAAAAACCTTCTAAGAATCTATCAAAACGATCAATGAGATTTATTTCAAATCCCTTCAATTCTCCATCGCTTCCGTTATCGCTTCCGCTCAAAGTCCATGATTCTCCTTGTGGAGCCACATCGGAATACAATGAGCCATCAACGGTTGAATTAGAATCTACGATGACATTATCTATTTCTCTATAAAAAACGTTTACTGCAAAAATACTTGCTTCTGAGAAATACCACTCATAAGCAGTATCAAGCCCCCAAGACTCTTCAGGATCTAAACCAGGATTACCTCCACTTATAGATCTAGTTGTTGGATCAATAGTAGCTGAAGCCCTTGCTTCCGTATAAGTTGGTCTGCTGACACCAGTAGTAGCCGAAAGGCGTAATTTTCTGTCGTCATCTAAGTTGTAGTTTAAATGAAAACTAGGTAAAAAATTTGAATAAGATTTAGTAAGAATTTGAGGGACCATATTCCCTTCAGCATCTAATCTTGATCCAGAAGTTTCAAACTCAGTATCTTCATATCTAGCGCCAAAAATAATATTTCCATAATCTGTATCTATGGTTTGCATTGCATAAACACTGTGCATGGTTTCCTCTATGGTTTCTAGAAGATTGGAAGGTAAATCAGCTATGCCAGGTCGTTTGAGGCCTGCATCAATCAGAGCTTTTTTTAGCCCTTTATTGTCTGTATAAAAACCTCCGATATCATTTCTTTGATCACCATGCATCCAGAGATTTGTAGGTTGGTCATATGAAGATGTATCTACTGCTGCTGCAGATGCGAAATCTAAATCATTTGCATTCCCTCCCAAAGCATCTCTAACATCATATTTATAACCTGTTTTAAATACCCCCGCATTATTGACTCTCTCTAAATCAAATTTAAATTGATCATTGTCAGTCTCTCTTTCACCATAGATGTTGAAAATGAAAATTGCATCAATCTCAAGTGAACTCAATGGTTCAGTCAAGGTAAATCTAGGGTCAAAAGGATTAGTAACATCGTAAGATGCAACTGTTGATCCAGCTCCGTAAGGGATTGGTAGCCAGTATTTTGATTGCATTGAAATTTGGCTATATCTTGCGTCCAACATCCAATCCCCTATAGACCAGTCCAATCCTAAAGTGTCAATCTCAGTAGAATTATCATAAGTACCATCCTCTACTAATCGAAACACTAAAGCTAAACTAGTGCCTGTACCTGGCGTAAGCTCTGTACCAGCTGCATCAGCGCCTCTTCCGAAATTTAAATACCAAGAATTTCTCTGTTGGCTTTCCTCGAATTCTGTTCTGATTGATCTAAGGAATAGTTTGTTTCCATCATCGAAATAATACTCAAGTGAGCCGCCATTTGCCTTATTTTCATAATCTACCAAATAGTTATTAAATCTAATTCCAAGACTACCGCTTGATGTAGGAATGTATCCAGAATCAGTAAGCGTAAAATCCATATCGTCAAGGTTCGTTGTGATTTGCTCGTTATAGGCACTAGAGTTGTATAGCAATATTCCAAACTTTTCATTGGAGAAAGAAATACGTAAATTTTCTCTTTCAGTATCTCCATCTCCTAAATCTTGTTCTCCCCGACCATAATCGAATGCAGCTGAAAAACCTTCTATGTCAGAAGGTGAAAAAGTTTTAATATCAATATAACCAGAGACAGCTTCTCCAGTCATATCCGGAGTAATTGCTTTGTTAGCAAAAATTTGCGATGTTACAACTGCAGGATAAGCATCAAATCTAGGAATTCTTCCATTTTCTGTACCTGGAATGTCAATACCATCAAAAGCTATGGCTGTATAACGAGGAGGTGCTCCTCTAAAATTAAGAAATCTTGATCTGCCTTGATCTCGCTCAATAGAGACTCCAGGTACTCGCCCAAGAGCATCTGCGATGTTTTGATCTGGAAAACGACCGATATCATCTGAGGAGATTACTTCCACTATATTATCTGAGATTTTTTTAGCTTGTATTGACTCCATCTGACTGGTTTTTATTGGCTTTCCAACAATTACAATTTCTTCTAGTATCTCTTCTGAATCCTCTGCATTGAGGTAATTAAAAAAAATAAGTTGGAAGGATGTTAAAAAAACTAATAGTGAATTCCTTTTCATTACGTCTCCTTTAAAAGAAAACGATGTTAAATATTTTTATTGTCGGTTCTGTGTATTAAGTTACAAACAGGTTTCTAAAATATAAATATTAAGAAACTTTTATTTAAAATTTATGAAAATTCAATAAGGCAAAATATTAAATATAACTAGCTTACGGGAAATACACACTTGGGATCATCACTGAATGGATTATTTACATGTGTCGAAACAGGATGAGTTTTGATTGCTTTTGAAGAAAAAATATCTGAACAGTCAATATTGTCTCCGTTTAACCAATCTTGAAAGTGTTGTCTTGAAATAATCAAAGGCATTCTCTGATGAATATTTTTTAAAGACTCAACTGCATCTTTAGTGACTATAGCGCATCCCACCTTCCCTCTGTATCCTCCAAAGACTCCACCAAAGAAAAAGATATCTCCATTTAGATGATGAAAATATGGTGTTTTGACTTCGTCTTCTAGCTTCCACTCATACCAACCATCTGAGGGGATAAGACATCTATTGGAATTAGTAAAAGATGGTTTCTCAAATAGAGTTTCTATTCTTGCATTTATCAAATTGAATGGCTTTTCAGCCCAATAAGGCGAGAAGCCCCATTCCATTGTTTGGAATTTATCGGTAAGAGCTAATATTTTTTGACCAGGAGCAACATTATAACTAGGTCTAAAATCCGTTTCTCCATACCTGGTCTTGAGATCATCTAAGTTTCTAAGTGTGAATCTTCCGCACATTTTTCCTGTTCAAATTTTACACTATTTTTAGCCTTATCTTTGAGTTAATATCATGACTTTTATTATCTATTTAATAAAAGGATCTATAGCATCTTTCAGAGAAGAAAATTTGAAATTTTGATTTATTGGTTCACCGTATTGATCAAGGTTTACATCATCTTGAGCAATAAAAATTCCTAAAGGAAATTGAGGACTTAATGGCCCGTAAAAGGCCTCTATACCATCTGTTTCGCTTGTTCCATCTATAGTTGAAGTTGCAATAGTAAATTTACCAAGGTACTGATTTTCCATGCCGGTTGTATAAATTAGATACTCATTAGAATCTTGAGATGATGAAATTAATAATGTTTGATCAGGTAATTTAACTAAAGCTAACCCTTCGGAATCACCGGTTATATTCCCAGATGGTTTAATTAAATCTACTGTTTCAATATTTCCACCTTCTGACATTGCTGTTGTCTTGAAGATTCCAGATTTTTCGTCTTCTTGGGAAAAATAAAGAATTTTTAACTCATCATCTACTACACAACCCTCAGATACAGATTGAGTAGGTATTGTTCTGACTAATTTTGCAGACATAGGAGCATAGGATTGAATCTCATACTGGTATATTGCAAGACTTTTCTCATCAGTAACAAATATGAAAGTTTTAGAGTTATCTGTATCTTTAAACATACAGAGACCATAAACAGAGGTTAGTTCAGTCTGATAAGAGTTATCATAATACTCAACAACACTGCCATTTGATCCAATCAACAGAAAATCAACTCTATTAAGATCTCGATTTGTACCGGCCAATAACGAGACTGTTCTGTCTTGAATTATATAATCAGATCTTAAATCAATATTATTTATCCTTCCCATGGGAAAATAATTTAATGTTTTACCGGACAAGTCGTAAGTGTAAATACCTGATTTCTTATCTGTTCCAAAAACAATACTTTTTTCAGGATTTGTTTTGTTAAACCAAAATGCCGGGTCATCGGCAGCATCACCCGATGTTTTTACTGCTTCAGTTTCATAAATAGGATAAATTTTATGATCTTCTATGGCAGCACTCATAGTAAATGATACGAAGAAAAGGAAAAAAATTATATTTTTCATATTAAGGTTTTTTTTGAGCTTTAAAAAAGAAACTCCTCAAAGAGAGGAGTTTCATGTTAAAGAAAGTTGCCTATTGATTCAAGATATACCTAAATCCAACTCCATAAGTAGCTCCATACTCGTCATATTGCGAGAGTCTTGAAGGATTACCAAAGTAATAATACTCAGGTTCATCATTTAAATTAATAGCTTCAAACGTTATTCTTAAAGAATCATTAACTTTATATTTTGCAGTTAAATCAACTTGCATATGATCATCTGTATAACGATCATTAAGAGGCTTAGATCCTACTTCATCAAGGTAATTGTCTCTGTATGTTGCGGCCAATCTAATATCCCATGGACCATCGTCGTAGCCTAGAGAAAGATTCCATGTATTTTCTACTTGTTTAAAATATGGAATAGTCCTTTGTCCTGCGGCAGCATCAGCAGGTAAGTCAGTTTCACCGTCTGCATATGTATAATTTGCAACTAAAATGAAGCCATTATCAAAAGCTGTTTGATATGAAAACTCTAAGCCATTGATGCTGCTATCATCGGCATTGATATAAGTTTCCGCTTTATCCCATATTGATCCTCGCATTGCAAAACTACGAGATTCAACCTCTACAATCGCATCCTCTATATTTTTATAGAAAGCACCCATTCCTAAGAAAGTATTCTCATCAATATAGTATTCAAAAGAAATATCGATATTAGTGGCTTTGGTAGGATCTAAATTAGGATTTCCACCCTCTATTTCATTATCGTCAACATTGATAATTGCACCAGCTCTTGATTCTTTAAACCCAGGTCTTACAAGTGATCTAAATGCACCAAATCTAAGAACCATATCATCTGAGATATCATATTTAATATTTAAAGAGGGTGCTGCAAAGGTGTAGTTATTTTCAAATTCATTATCTCCAAGATAAGTATCATTCCAGTTTTTACCTTTGTAGGTAGTTTCAGTATCTTCAAATCTTATGCCATAAACCCAAGTGGAGTTTTCATACAAAGTCGTACCCATAAAATATAAGGCTAGGATGTCTTCTTCTGTTGTCCAGTCTGCTGGGATAGATTCTTCTTCTTCATCACCACCCATACCTCTAAAGAAAGTACCCGGTCCAGGACAGGTAGTACCGTCTGAGAATGTAACTGTTCCAGAAGTATTATTGGTTACTATTGATTTGACTTGTTCAAAAGTTGGAGCAGGTCCGTGTGTATTTGCCAAATACTTTCCTATTGTCTGATAATCATAATCTGCCAATGTAGTACCTTTTGGCATATCGTACTCACAGAATTGATAATTATTTATCTTTTCTCTTTGTCTATACTTTAGTCCAGTCTGCACAACTGTTTCACCGATCATATACGTGTAATCAATTTTGAAGCCCTGTTCTTCATCCTCAGTAAGAGCATATTCTTGTTCTGCAGCCTTTCCTGGGAAAGTAGAGGCATCATAGAATTCAGAAGGAAGTCCCAAAACTGGTTTCTGAGGATTGGCAGTATCCAAAGTAGTAACACCGTCTTTCTCTTTACTTCTAAATATTAAATTATATCTATCCGTATCATCCTGTTCTGCTTCAGATCTAAACACTTGAACTTCTAAAAAGCTTCCATTTGAAAGTTGTGTCTCATGACCAATAGCTAAATTATCGATAGATCGAATTTCAGTTCTATTTTTCCCTTCAGTATCCATTCTAGAAGCTCCATATGTCGCTACAGTTCCAGATATAGTTGGTGTGTACTCTTCCATTACATCTCTAACTTCCCACTTTGCCCTATATTCAACATCTTCATATTCGTTATGGAAAAGATGTAAATAAGTTTTACTTCCCGAATTTGATACATAATCTAGATTAAGGACTATTCCGTCTCTTTCTCTTGTGAGATCGTAGTAACGCATTTCATAGTCATCATCTACATAAGTAGATCCCCAACCACCAGTTTCATTATTTTCTGCCTTGATGCGTCTTTCTTGGGAGCTGATGACAAATGCGATTCCAAGATCACCGCTCTCTTGTGGAATAACTGTGGTGTATGTACCAGATAATTTAGGATTACTGCTGTCTTTGGTAAGATCATTTCTAGAAGTTTCTGCTTTAAATTTTACAAAATTAGATCCGTAAGAAAATGCTGAAATTGTTTCTAAATCTATAGCTCCTCCAATTGTATCTGCATCTAAGTTTGGAGTAAGAGTCTTATAAACTGTCATAGAGTCTAAAAGATCTGTAGGGACACCGTCTAATATCACACCTCTTCTATCTTCAGGAGAAGCTGTACTGACTCCATTGATAGTCATTGCGTTTAAATCAGTGTTCATACCTCTTACAGTTACGTATCTTCCTTCACCTTGATCATTTTCAACCGAAATACCAGAAATTCTCCTCAAGGATTCTGCTACATTTATATCAGCAAAATTACCTAAGGCATCAGAATCAATGACACCAACATTTTTATCAGAATCTCTTTTTTTATTGAGAGCACTTCTTAAGCTAGCAAGGGAGCCTACAACTACAACTTCTTCATCGGCTTGCGATGAATCTTCGTCTGCAAATGCAAAGTTGGGTACAAAAAGGGAAAGAGATAAAGAAAAAATCGACAAAAAACTCAGACTTCTCATAAACTACTCCATAATATTAATATATATTTTCTGAAATCTTGGTGACAATTATGCTGTCACTTTGTGACAATTTGGTTACGATTAGATCTGGAATAAGTACCTAAATAGTGTTAGAAAAATCATTGAGAGAATTGCTCCTGCTGGAACGGTAGTCAACCAAGAGGCTACTATCTTGCCAACTACTTTGAAATCTAGGTCTTTAACAGACATCGCTAAGCCGACACCAAACACCGCTCCGACTAAAGTATGCGTCGTTGAAATGGGCATGGCATTACCAGATGCGATAACAACCGTAGTAGCAGCTGCCAGTTCTGCAGCAAAACCGCTCGTTGGGGTTAGTTTAGTAATTTCTTTTCCTATAGTTTGAATAACTCTATAGCCCCACATTGCCAAACCAAGAACTATCCCTATTCCGCCTCCAAGCAGAAGCCAAACTGATACTGCCGCTTCTTTAGATACGCCTTCATTCATAACAGTTGAAAATACTGCCGCTACGGGCCCAACCGCATTAGCTGTATCATTAGAACCGTGGGCGAACGCCATAACGCAAGCTGTGAATACCATTAGTATTCCGAAAATTTGATCTATAGAACTATTTCTTAGTCTTGATAAAAATACAAAACCTAAGAAAGTTATAAATAAACCAAAGATAAATGAATAGATTATGCTATCTACGTAATCTAAACCTAGACCAATATGCTTAAGACCTTTGGTAAAAGTCACCATACTGACAATAAAGGCAACAAAGAAAAGATATATTGGGCCATATCTTTGTGCCATTTGAATTGGGTTGTTATTTCCTAAAATTAATTTGTCTATAGATAGATATATGAAGAAAGATATAGTCCCTGATATGAGGGGAGAGAGCAGCCAGCTTAAAGCTATATCTGACATCGTGTCCCAATCTATTGCTGAAAATGATAATCCCAATATTCCAAAACCAACTATACCTCCTACTATGGTGTGGGTAGTTGAAACAGGCCATCCAAAATAGGTAGCAACCACAAGCCATGTTCCAGCAGCTAGCAGTGCTGATATCATTCCAAATACAAACAGGTCAGGATTATCTTGAAATAGTAAGGGATCTAGAATACCTTTTCTAACTGTAGAGGTTACTTCTCCACCAGCTAAAAAGGCTCCCGAGAATTCAAATATACACGCTATTAAGATAGCGGTCGAAAGGGTAATAGCGCCGGATCCTACCGATGTTCCCATGGCGTTGGCAACATCATTTGCACCAATTCCCCAGGCCATTATCAAGCCGGCTAGCGCTGTAAGAATTAAAATTGGAAGAGCGAATTCAATGATCATTTTATGGCATCACACTCCAGAAATTTATTAGTGTCAAATTATATTATGTGAAATATAACTTATCACCTTTATTTATTACATACCCTACTTTAATATTCACACAATTTTATTATGATCAACTACGACGTTTCCGAATACAACAGACTCAATCCCGACCTTTATAGAAAAGAAAAAAGAAGTCTACAAATTGAGTTTCTTAAGCTTCAAAATTGGGCAATTAAAGAAGGGAAAAAAATAGCCGTTGTTTTTGAAGGTAGGGACGCCGCTGGGAAAACTGACACAATCAATCTATTAGCCAAACATCTGATTCCTGATCATTTTAGGTATGTGCATTTAGGAATACCAACTGAAAATGAATCAAAAAAATGGTTTAAACGTTATGAAAAACATATGCCTAAAAAAGGCGAAATAGTTTTTTTTGATAGATCTTGGTACACAAGAGCCACGGTCGAGATAACTATGGGTTATTGCTCTAAAAGGCAATACACTCATTTTATGAACAAAGTCATAAGATGGGAAAAATCATATATTGAAGACAACCTTATTTTGATCAAGTTCTATTTGTCCATTGAAAAAAGACAACAAAGCAAACGGTTCAACGAAAGACAAACTGACCCTTTGAAACTCTGGAAACTAAGTACTAATGATTTAAGAATGGCAGATAAATGGGAGATTTTTTCTTTTTTTAAAGAACAAATGTTCTCAAACACATCTTATGAGCAAAGTCCTTGGATAGTGATTAATGCAAATAATAAAATGGTCGCTCGCTTAACAGCCTTAAGGTATCTCTTAAATGAGATTGACTACGAAGGAAAAAAACTTAGCAAACCCAAAACATGGGATGCAGGCATAAATAACCACAAACTAGAATATAAAGGTGTTGAGTTTTCTGGGCTCACATATCAGCAGTTTAAAATGTTACAAAAACTTATACAAAATCAATCCAGTTGAAATCAAAGAAAATTTTCCAACGAATTGCTGCCGTTGATATTGGATCAAATGCAATTAAGTTCAAGCAATTTAGGATTAGGACCTCGAAGAATCTCTTCCCATTAGAGTTAGATACCTTTAAAAGAATTGATCTTAGGCTTGGACAAGATGTATTTGAAACAAATAGGATCTCAGAAGAATCAGAAGAAAGACTTATTCAAGAACTTAAAAATCTTACTAATAAAGTTCGAAAAAGGAAAATAGAGTGGGCTGGAATATGCGCAACATCGGCTACTAGGAATGCGGTAAATGGAAATGAAGTATGTAGCAAGATTGAAGAAGCCTGTCAGACACCTGTTAATATATTAAGCGGTAAACAAGAGGCCTATTACCTTAAAGGTGCCAATACAAGAAAAATTGAAAACCTGAATCACCCTATCTATGTTGATGTTGGAGGAGGCAGTACAGAAATTTATATGCGCAATAGCTCCGAAGAGTTTTATGAATCATTTGATCTTGGTGCTGTGAGAATTATGAAGGGTAAAGACAGCATAAAAGAATGGGAAAAGTTAAAATCCTTTTTGAATGTAGTTAAAGAAAATAATGCAGACGCTTTAGTGGGTATCGGTGGCAATATAAGGAGAATTTTTAAGATTCTTGAAATACAAAAATATAGTCCTTTAGAACTTAAGGAATTTGAAGAAATCAGAAAAAATTTATCTAAAATGCCAATTGTTGATCGAATAAATAAATATAGTCTTGCGGAAGATAGAGCAGATGTAATTGTACCCGCTTCAGATATTTTTTCTTATATTTTAGAGCACTCAAATATAAATAAGCTTTTCGCTATAGATTGGGGAATTTGTGATGCCTTGGCCTTTGAATATCTTAACGAAAACTTAAGTTGATTTATTTAACTCTATCCAAAAACTTGCTCCTTTTGGCTCAAGATTTTCTACCCCAACTGTACAAGAAAGAGTTGAAGCTAAATTTTTGACTATGGATAACCCAAGCCCAGTACCACCCTGGTTCAGAGACCTCCCTTTATCAACTCTAAAAAATCTTTCAAAAACTCTATCTTTATAATTTTCAGGTATTCCCTCTCCCTCATCCTTAACAGATAACTTTATCTTTTTATCTACCTCTTCTGCAGTAATTAAGATTTTTGAATTATTTGGAGAATAAGCAAGTGCATTATTTAAATAGTTAGAGATGATAATATCCAAGGAAATAAAGTCCGATAGTACTTCAATCCTTTTATCGACCAGAGATTCAATTTTTATACTTTTCTTTAGTGCTTCTTGTTCTAAATTTAATATAGTTGATTCAACTATGTGATCAAGATTTATCTTCTCGATAGTCATATTAAGACTGCCACCCTCTATACGCGATAAGTGCAGAAGATCATCAACTAAATTTTTAAGTCTTTCGGAATTTCGGTGTATAGCTTTAATAAACTGTTTTAGATCTTTTTCTTTTTTTATGTCGGTATTAAGAATAGTCTCTGAAGAAGCTAAAAGTACCGAAATGGGTGTTCTAAGTTCATGAGAGACATTACCTATAAAGTCACTTCTGGCAGATTCAAGTTTTTTTATTCTAGTAATATCTGAAAATACGAGTAAAGACTCTTCCGTTTCTGGATTGAAACTGGCACTTGCAATAAAAGCTCTATAAAAGGGATGGTGTATTTCTATCTCATCTAATCCGGGTTCTGAAGAAGTAGTTTCCTTTATTAGGTCTTGTAACCCAGATATTGAGACCTTTTCCATAAAGGAATCTCCTATAGATAGCTTATCTAGACCTAACAGTTTACTGGCAGCTGGGTTGGTTAATTCTATTATTCCATTTTTATTAATCGAAATTACACCCTGTCCCATTTCTTCAAGTGCATTTCCAAACTGGTTTCTTTCATTGGCAATAGCAGTAAACTCGTTCTTAAGTGCTCCCTGGATTTCAATCAAATTAGAACTTATTTGCTCTACTGCAGCTCTTTTCGACCCCTTCATGCCACTTGTTTTTGCTAATTTTCTAGCACTTGATATCAATTCAATATACTCAAGCGTTAGAAATCTAGACAATAAATAACTTAAAAGCACAGCAATTAATAGGGATACAAATAAAAAACCGTATATAGAATTTTGCAGGACAAGTAATGTGGCATCTATTTCTGATAAAGGAACGGCGAATCTAACAAAGTTTATGTCTCCTGCTTTATTTGATGCTAAAGCAAGATACCTCATATCTGTTTTTAAGGTATTACTGTAACGAGTCGCTTTACCAATATTATTAATAATAGCTGCCTGAATTTCAGGTCTATTGTAATGATTGTCCAGTTTCCTAAGGTCTTCATCTTCGACATCTGAATCGCCTACCACTTCTCCATTTGATTTAATGAGAGAAACTCTAAAACCATATGAATCTGAGAGTTGTCGTGAAAGTGTTTGGTAACTGGAAATTTTATAATCTGGATTAGAGAGTATAAAAATCGCACCTTTTGCTTCAGAAGTTAGCTCCGAGTCTAATTGTTCTAATAAATAATCACCTGTTCTTTCTAAGAGTAAATATCCTAGACTGAGAACAGTCATCGATGTAAGCAAAAAAGTAGACCAGAAGATCCTCCATCTAATATCCATTCATAGATTATACGACGTAATTAAAGCGGTAACCTACACCTCTGACGGTTTCTATTTTTGATCCCACATCACCGATTTTAGATCTAAGTCTTTTGATATGAGTATCCACAGTTCTGGTAGTTACTGAATTGTTATAATCCCACACTTGTTCCAGTAATACTTCTCTTGTTTGAATTCTTCCATTGCGTTCCGCCAGATATTTAAGTAATTCAAATTCTTTTGCAGTAAGTTCAATTTCGAGACCACTTATAAAAACCCTATGTGACGCTAAATTAATTTCAACATCACCAATAGAAATTTGTTCTTTATTAGTATTTGTCTCTGATCCTCTTTTTAGGATAGATGAAATTCGCAACATAAGCTCTCTAACACTGAAAGGTTTAACTACGTAGTCATCAGCACCTAGTTCAAATCCCACAACTCTATCTACTTCTTCTCCCTTTGCAGTCAACATGATGATAGATACTTGGTCACTAAAAGACTCATTTCTAATTTTTTTACAAATTTCAAGTCCCGACATATCAGGTAGCATTAAATCAAGAAGCACAAGATCAGGTACTTTTTTTCCAATTTCTTTAATTGCGGCTTCGCCATCCGCAGCAGATTTAACTTTATATCCTTCAGATTTTAAATTAAATTCAAGGGTTGTTCTTAGATCAGGTTCGTCTTCTACAACTAAAATGTGTTTTGCCATAGACCTATTATAATGTCACAAAGTGTCAGGTCTGTTAATTATAAATGAAAGCTTTGTGACTTAGTCTGAACTAGATTGCTTGTCAGCTACCCTTTTTCTCAATTCAGAACTGGAAAAGGTATGAGGTCGCTTATTGAAATAGCATTTTTCAAGGTACTTTTCTCGACCTGTAAAGTCTTTATCCTGGTATTCATCACCTAAGATTCTGACATCCCATTCAACAGTGTCTAGAATTTCTAGCAAATCTGATTCAGTGTCATAAATAAGAACTTCATCAACATATTTACAAGCTGTAACCTGAATTTGTCTTTCTACTATTGACTGAACTGGAGCATTTTTAGATTTTCTGTCAATGCTTGGATCGGTTTGTATACAAACAATCAAATAGTCACATACGGTTCTAGCTTCTTGAAGCATGAGAATGTGACCTGCATGAAATAAATCAAATGCACCAAAAGTTATCCCCTTCTTTGAATTCATAATTAATGTCTATTTTAACGAATCTTTCCCTTTGCATGAAATGAAAAAATTTAAGTAGTTATAAACTTACGCCTTATCGGAATCAAAGTGCTTAAAAAAGTGTTTGCTACTTTGCCCCAGGACAAGGATTCGATTGACTCTTCGCAAAATTTAGAATTTATATTCTCAGCAAATGAAACAGCCGTAAGCAGATCGTGATGAAGGTATCCATTAATCTCATTAATGACGATATCCTTGGGTCCTGTTACAGGATAGGCAGCTACAGGTGTTCCACAAGCCAATGCCTCAATCATAACTATTCCATATGTATCTGTTTTGGATGGAAAAACAAAAACAGAGGCGTCAGAATAATATTGCGCAAGTTCGTTTCCAAATTTAGGGCCAACAAATTCTACAGTTCTATATTTCTTTTTATATTCATTTAGCATAGGGCCAGATCCAACCACGATTTTTTGATTACTTGTGTCTAGATTTAAAAAATCTTCAAGATTTTTTTCTTTCGAGATTCTACCAACATATAGTAAATAACCATTGTTAGACGACTTTTTTCTAGGATAAAAAATATTTCTATCAATCGCCCTACTCCACTTAGCTAAATTTTTAAATCCTATTGAAGAAAGTTCTTCAATCTGAGAATTAGTGTTTACTAGTGTTTTGTGTGCTTCTCCGTGAAACCATCTCAAATATCCATAAGTTAAGGACAATGGAATTAAAAGAATTTTCTTTAGGTATTCAGGAAATTTGGTATGTATAGCCGTAGTAAATTGAATATTATTTTGAATTGCAAAATTTCTTGCAAATAAACCTAAAGGACCTTCCGTTGCAATATGTAAATAGTCCATATCTTCGGATAGGTAGTTTTTTACTTTCCAAGGGTTCATTGCTAATGAAATTTCAGGATAAACAGAAAATGAAGAAGTTTTAAATAGACTTGGATGGATAATATCTACTCGGTAACTTTTCTTTTCCAATTCCTTTTTAAGACAATCTAGTGTTGTTACAACGCCATTTACTTGTGGAAACCATGCATCTGTAACAATTACAATCTTCATGCAACCTTATTAGCTATATCAAGAATATTTTTATTTGTTGATTCTCCATATTGAATTATTTCAATGATACCATTCTCGTTTTCAACTAGTGCTGTGCAGGACTCGACCCAATCACCACAATTCATATAATCTATTCCTTGAATTTTTCTTATTTCTGCATGGTGAATGTGACCTGCGATCACCCCCTGGTATCCTTTCTTCTTGCAAGCTATTGCAAGTGTCTCTTCAAAATCGCTTATAAAATTAACCGCTGATTTGACTTTGTGTTTAACAAAGGCAGAGAGGGACCAATAATTTTTATAGCCTAATATTTTTCTAAGTGCATTCCACAAGCGATTGAAAGTCATGAGAAGTTCATAACCAATAGATCCTAAAACCGCAAGCCATCTGCTATATTTTGTTACGACATCATATTCATCACCGTGAATAATGAGGATTTCTCGACCGTCTTCAGTACTATGCACATCTTCATCAAGTATTTTTATGTTTCCTAAATTTAGAGGAGAGAAGGATCTAAGAAATTCATCATGATTTCCAGTAATAAAAAAGATCTCTGTTCCTTGTTTTGAAAAGGAAAGCAATCTTCTTACAATATTGGAGTGAGATTGAGGCCAGTAAAAATTTTGGCTTAATCTCCATCCATCAATTATGTCCCCTACCAAATAAAGTTTATCGCAAGAATATTCGTACAGGAAATCTAATAGTTTTTCAGCTTGGCAACCTTTTGTTCCTAGGTGTATATCGCTGAGCCAAATGGTTTTATAATGAGTAGCTTGTTTATCTAAAATTTTCATAAATCTACAACATATTGTGGTTTTAAGAACTTTTAAAACAATATATTGTGTAAATCTTAAACTTACACGTTTACAAACATGTGAAAGTTAAGTTTCTAATTTGAAAAAAAAGAGGGACTAAGTCCCTCTTTTTTCTCCCCAAGAAATTTATTTTGATGCTAAAAGAATTTCCATCTCTTTATGTGAAATAGTTTTCCTTCCGCAAGCAGTAGCTTTATAGATCTTGGCTTTATTTACCTTAAATGAGCTTAAAAGATAGTTTACTTGAGCATTACAACTCTTTAAATAATCTATATTTTTATTTGCATTAAATTGTAAATAATCAGACATAAGACCAACTAATGTAGCATTAATTAAGTCTACTTGAAGTCCTGCTTGAATATATATGTTTGAAGGTTTATCAGACCTAAAGCAAGCAATCATTTCATTTGAGCATAATTCTCCTATCTCATCATTGCTTGAAAATATTATATTAGGAGCAGTTCCTTCGATTTCTAGCATATTTTCTGCAAATGCGAAAAGAGATCCGTGATTGGACTCCGAATATGTATAAGAAGAAATCATTATTAGACTTAAACTAATTATTTTGATGATTAATTTCATGTTTACTCCTTTTATGTCACATAAATGTCACATATGTGTCTTTTATATGACATTTGTGTGACGATGTAAAGGGTCTTATTGTGACTTTAATTCCTTTGGAGTAATTAATTTATTTAACTGTAGGGAATTATTTTGGTTAGACAATAAAGCTACTGAGCACGTTGGGACTTTCAAAGAAATATCTTTATGGAGATTACTTAAGAAGTCTTCTATACCAGGGTTATGCCCTAAAAGCATATATGTTCCATCTGTGTCTAAAGTAGTAATTTCCTTTCTTATAGTCTCTGCTGAAGCATGATATAAGTTAGATAGGTAATTAATTTGATCTACTTTATGGATATAGTTTAAGAAAATCTCTAGCGTCTCAGAGGTTCTTTTTGATGTGCTACACAATATAGTTTTATAAGTATATTCATAAGTAGCCAGATATTTAGCTATAAGCTTTGCATCTTCCCTTCCCCTTCTACTCAAAGGGCGGTCATGATCAGTAAGATTCAAATTATCCCAACTAGATTTAGCGTGTCTTGTTAAAACAAGGTTCATATTTATAAATTATTGCCTGTTTCTGATAACCTAACCTAAATTATGTTAAATGTAATTAAAAAAGACGAGGCACTGGGTGCTTACATAGAAGATATTAATCTATCTAATATTTCTGAAAAAACATCAATTGGATTACTTTCTTGTTTAGCTGAAAATGAAGTTCTTTTCTTCAGAAATCAAAACATAAGTCCAAGAGATCATAAGAGATTTGCTTCTTTTTTTGGAAACTTACAGACGCATCCAGCATACCCAACAGTAGAAGGTTTTCCAGAAATTACCATCCTTGAAAATGATGAAGAAAATCCTTCCAAAATTGAGGAATGGCATACTGATATGACGTTTAAAAAAAATCCTCCTTTGGGAAGTATCTTGATTGGAAGAATTATTCCTGAATCTGGAGGTGATACTATGTTCTCAAGCTTATCAAAAGCCTATGATGATCTTTCGCAAGAATGGAAGGAAAGGCTTGAAGAGATGAATGCTATTCATAGCTTTGAATTTGGTTTTAAAGAAAGTCTTGAAGAAGAAGGTGGCCGTGAAAGATTAGCTGATGCACTTAAAGAAAATCCACCCGTTTCCCATCCTGTAATCAAACAACATCCTGTTACTGGACGAAAGGTAATTTACGTTAATAGACTCTTCACTTCGCACATAGAAGGAGATGATGCTGATGGTTCAATTTTAAATTTCTTGTTTGATCACATTCATCAAGAGAAGTATCAATGTAGATTTTCATGGGAAAATAACTCTATAGCTTTTTGGGACAACAGATCTGTACTACATAAACCCGTTAATGATTATTGGCCTCAACTCAGAAGAATGGAGAGAATTACTATTGAGTCTTGAACTGATATCTAAAGAAATCGATCCACCAATGAGTCACTTCAAGATAATTGGATTGTTCATTCAATAAACTCTTTTCAGCAGATTGAAAACTTTTTTCTCCTAGAATTTCTCTTCTTTTACAAACGACATCATAAGCATACTCATTTGTGAATTCAGGATGTCCTTGTATAGACATTATATGATCGCCTATAAAATACATCGCATAAGGAACAGAGTCATTAGAGGCTACTAAAGTCGTTCCCATAGGAAGATTTATAACTTGATCTTGATGCGAGTGGATAAGCTTTATATCTTTATTGGGATTTTCAAGCCAAGGAAAATGATTATGAAATGTATATTCTTGAAGTCCTAGTACCCACCCTACTTCAGCCTTCTTAACTTCTCCACCGAGAGCTTTTGCTATGAGTTGATGACCAAAGCAAACGCCCAGTAAAGGTTTCTTCTTATCATTGAGGAGACAAATAAAACTTTCTAGGTCTCTAATCCATTTAACATCATCATAAACGCTCAACTTAGAGCCCGTTATCAAATATCCATCGCACTCATGCATATCCTGAGGATATACATCTTCAGTTACGTCATAAATCTTAAGTCTTATATTTGGGTCTGCTTCAGTGAAGATTTTGTTATAAAAGTCATTTTGATCTCCATGTTTAACTTGAAGATCCTCTAAAACATGATCTGTCAAAAGTATACCTATTGTTAATTCACTCACTAGTGTGAATCTTAACTTATAAAACATGACTGATCATTCAATGCCTGATATTCTTTATCAAAAACTTAAGGGAGATATTATGAAAACTGATTACGAATTTCTTACAACGGAAGTAAACGGACATATTCTAGAAGTCACTATAAATAGACCTGATGTAATGAATTCATTACATCCTCCTTCTCATAGAGAGTTCGATGAGGTTTGGAGTGAATTTACAAACGATGAAGATCTTTGGGTGGGTATTATTACAGGTGCCGGTGATAGAGCATTTTCTGCAGGTAATGACTTGAAGTATCAAGCCTCTGGTGGAGATAGGTCTGGAATGCCAGAAACTGGTTTTGCCGGTCTAACCAGTCGTTTTAATTTGAACAAACCAATTATTGCAGCAGTAAATGGTGTCGCTATGGGAGGAGGAATGGAAATTGCTCTTGCATGTGATCTCATTATTGCTTCTTCTAATGCAAGGTTTGCTCTACCGGAACCAAAAGTTGGATTAGCTGCTCTAGCTGGTGGCATGCAAAGATTACCCAGACAGATAGGAATGAAAAATGCTATGGGAATGATGCTTACCGGTAGACATGTAGAAGCTGCGGAAGCAAAGGAGCTTGGTATCGTAAATGAAGTTGTTGAGTCTCAGGCTGATTTGATGGATAGAGCCAGAGACTGGGCAAAACAAATAGAAGCCTGTTCACCAATGTCTATTAGAGCCACAAAACAAGTTGCTTATGAAAGCTTAAATGAAGCAAATTTGGAGAACTCGATGAAAGGACAATATACTGCTGTACACGATTTATTCACGAGCGAAGATTTTATCGAGGGTCCGGTAGCATTTGCTGAAAAACGTGCTCCCAACTGGAAAGGTAAGTAAGTTTAATCCTCATCAATATTTTTTATAATCAACGAATATCGGTGAGGACCAAGCTCTCTCTTGTTCTTCAAAGAGACAGTCATCCTCATATGGGGTAAGCATTGAACTACCACTGCAAATATTCACAGATTTGCAGTTGCCAAACTCATCGTATTCGCATCTAAGATTACCGGCATTGATAATTTTAGAAGTTTCTTCAATAGCTTTTACATAATAAACAGCATCTCTTTCTGACCGATCAAACTCATTATCGACAAATGTAAATTCGCAAGCTTCGCTATCATTACATTTGTGAACTTTCCATGGATCTTGAATAAGGTCTGATACCTCTTCATTTTCATTTAATTGAGAAAGAATCCTTACAACTTCTATTCGATCTATCTTCTTTCTTTGATCTGAAGGGTTGTAGCATTCGTTTCTACACAGATCATTGATCCTCTCTTTGCCGAGCGAACTAATTGCATATTCTGGACAACCTGGTTTTTGTTTGAATGATCCAGCTGCTCTAACGATAAATCTTGGATTAGTTTTCATTTTTGTTTCGGAGCCCATAGGAATGATACCCTCACTAGAATTCAATAAATCAAACCACAGTAAAATTCGTGTTCCGCTCGTCGCATAAACTTCTTTTGTTTTAAGTGAGTTCCATATTGATTCTCTAGATTTGTCTTGAGAGTGGGTTGCAACTAAGCCACCGGTATAAAAAAAAGATGAAGTTCTCTCCATCTCTATTGGTCCAGGTGGAAGAGTTTGTCTAGTCCAATTTCTTCTAACTGACTCTCCATAGGGACCATCACCTTCTCTGAAACCTAAAAGGTAACCAGTTGGATCAGCAGGACCAGCGGCTTCCGTCATTTCTCGTCGATTTATTTCTTTGTATCCAGTTCCAGGTCTAGCATTATGATTATCTCCAGAGGCAACCAAACCAAACCTAAACTTACTTACTCGGTCGTCTTTATTAAAATTTTGTAATGCCAACAAGTATTGAACTGAACCTTTAGGTTTATGACTAAAAGGTGGCAGAAAACAATCTTGGCATTGATTTGAATCCAACCATTCAGAAGGATCTTCTCCTACTATGACAGACTGACCTGCAAAGCTCTCCAGAGCATAATTTAACTTCGCTTCTTCCGAACGTTTTTTACATATTCGAGTGGATTCCCCTTCTGCCTCACATCTCTCTTTTATTATTTGTCCAGCTTGCCAGCAACCTGGAGTAAAACTCTTTGTTGGATCTGGGCAAGAAACATTTCCATCATTATCAAAAATTACGCTTCTCCATGACCTATACTCTTCTGTATTTCCATGACCAGAATAAATTTCAATAAGATTTTGTAAATTTGGGTCATGAAAGTCGTCATTTAATTGATCTTTCCAATCCGATTCATCAGGTGTATACGTTCCCCAAGATGTGCCATGGGGAATGACGATGACTTCATGTCCCCAATCATTTAGCTTATCAAATAGGATGCCAGGATCTTCTGCATATTCCTTACAATTCAGAGGTAAGTCTCTGACTGGAACATCACTGGGACATGGTATCGTTTGACCATCTTTTATAAATCTCATTAGGTCATGTATTCTGGTATCTAAGGACCGCATGCCTGATAGTCCCAATCTTACCGACTGGGGCATATCCATAAAACCACCAGAGGTTGATGCTATTGGTCTAGCAGGAATCTCATCATCAAAAAGACTCTTCAAAATAACATTTCGATGTCCATAATGTGGTATACCAAAGCCTTCATTTTGTGACCATTCCCATCCTAAAAAAGCTATGGTGTCTGGAGATTCATTGTCGCCAGAAATTAAATTACATTGCCGAACTGCATCTTTAGTTTCCTGCCAGTCTATATGAGTTAAATCTTCAGCATGATCTGTATTCGCATAGAAATCTAAGCTAGAGCAAAACCTTGCAAAATCGCATGCGTCAGATGGAGGCATAGAGCCCTCACCCGACAGCATGGGAAGACTTAAAAGAAAAGCATCAGACGAATAGGTTGTATGAACATGTAAATCACCAAACAAGATAACCTTTCCATTACTAATATTTAGATCACCTTTGGCTTCCAATTGATTTTGAGTCTTTTCAATTAGGAATTCTGGTGATTGAGGAGTAGTGTTAATTGGTCTATTCGTTTCATAGGTGCCAAGAAGACCTTCTGAAATTAGGTATACAAAAAATGCAAATATAAGAAAGAGAAATAAAACGAAGTAAATAGCTTTTCTTATCATTGAAGTATTCTATCAAACGAAATGATTAATTTATCTATAGTAATTTTTACCAATTAATTCTAAAGTATTCCCTTCTTAAATAGGGAGAGTTATGTTTGATTTAACAGGAAAAACAGCAATTATTACTGGTTCATCTAAAGGAATAGGTAAATCAATTGCTATGCAGATGGCACTGCACGGTGCCAAAGTTGTCGTATCAAGTAGAAAAGCAGATGCCTGTCAGGCTGTTGCTGACGAAATTAATGAAGCTTGTTCAGATTCTGAAGGTGGAGCAATAGTTATACCTTGTAACATATCAGACAAAGCCGCATTACAGATGCTTGTTGATGAAACGAGACTGCAACTTGGGAAGATTGATATCTTAGTTTGTAACGCAGCCTCTAATCCTTTTTTTGGTTCGATGATGGATATTCCAGAAGATGCTTTTGATAAAGTAATGAACAACAATATTAAAAGTAATCATTTGCTATGTCAGATGGTCATACCCGAGATGACTGAGAGAAAGGATGGAAGCATAATAATTGTATCTTCTATCGGTGGACTAAAATCTAGTACAGTCATAGGAACTTACAATATTTCAAAAGCAGCAGACATCATGTTAGTTAAAAATCTTGCTGCTGAATTTGGTCCACAAAATGTCAGAACTAATGCCATAGCTCCAGGATTATTTAAAACAGACTTTGCTAGAGCACTCTGGGAAAATCCAGAAATTCTAAAGCAATCAACTGCAACTTGCCCTCTCAGAAGGATTGGTGAACCAGATGAAATAGGAGGAGCAGCTGTTTTTCTAGCATCAGATGCTGGAACATTTGTTAATGGTCACACCCTTGTTATAGATGGCGGATCGACAGCCTAAAAGGAGAATAATATGAATAATGCAGTTCTTTATGAAGTTAAAGATGGTGTAGCGACAGTTACTTTAAACAGACCTGAAAGACTCAATGCTGTGAATGATGAGATTAGAGCAGGATTAAGAGAGAAATTAGATGACGCTGCAAAAGATTCTGATGTAAAAGTGATTATTGTCACCGGTGCAGGAAGAGGTTTTTGTGCAGGAGCAGATATGGATGGACTTGCAGCAACAAGTCAAGGTGAGACACAAGCCTCTCAGGTCGAAGCTGAAGAGAGAGAATATGCTGCCAATGAAGTAAAGGGCTTTGATGGAGGATTTAGTTATTTTCCAACAGTTCCAAAGCCAATTATCGCGGCCATTAATGGACCTGCTGCGGGAGTAGGTTTCATTATGGCTCTATATGCAGACATTAGATTTGCTAAAGAAGGTGCCGTTTTTTCCAGTGCATTCTCTAAGAGAGGACTTATAGCCGAATGGGGTGTTGGATGGATTCTTCCTAGATTAGTGGGTATTGCTAGAGCAAATGATATTTTGTTTTCATCAAGAAAGTTTACTGCTGAAGAGGCTGAACAAATGGGCATAGTGAATAAAACCTTTTCGGAGGACCAATTCGATAGCGAAGTTTTCAATTATGCGGCTGATCTAGCCAAAAATGTTTCACCTCGATCCCTTCGAATTATGAAGCAACAAATTTATAACGCTCAAGGAGAAACAATTAAAGAGAATCTAGACAGTTCAATGCAAGCAATGCTTGATAGTTTTAAATCTGAAGATTTCAAAGAAGGCGTTTCACATTTTGTAGAAAAAAGAGAGGCAAAATTTACGGGGAAATAAAATTATGGATATTAAGGAATTTTTAAAAAAAGAAGGTCGAGAAAGTTTAACCAAAGAATTTACAAAGGAAGGATTGTTCGAACTTAAAGAAGAGACCATAAGAGGTAATAAATACCATGTTTTTGCCAATTTACCTCAAACATTAAGAGACTATTTTCAATTTCCTCTTATACACGGGGAGTGGGATTTTTTGGCATATGAAGATGAAACATATAGTTATCAAGAGGTTCTTAATACTTCTGCCGGACTCGCTCACACCCTTATGGACAAGTACGGTATACAAAAAGGAGATAAGGTTGCTTTTTCAATGAGAAATTATCCGGAATGGATATACAGCTATATCGCTGTTACTTCAATCGGAGCTATAGCGGTTCCCTTAAACTCATGGTGGCAAGGTGAGGAACTTGATTATGGTTTAACTCATAGTGAATCATCAATATTCATAGCTGATGAAGAAAGACTTCAGAGATTAGAAGGTTATGTAGAAGAAATGCCCCGTATAGCCGTGCGATGTGATGCGAGTAAATTTACCAATACAGCTGCTTTCGATGAAGTTGTAACATCAATGGAAGCTTTTCCAGAGGTTGAAATTGATCCTGAGGATGATGCAAGCATTATGTATACGTCCGGTAGTACAGGATATCCAAAAGGGGTTGTTTCTACTCATAGAGCAGTAGTTTCTGCCCCAATTACCTGGGCACTCATGGGTCAACTAGCCACGCAAATTGAAGTTGATGGAGAACCTTTGCCTTCTCCAATTTCAGGCGAAAATCCTTGCACAATTGCTGCGGTACCCTTATTCCATGTAACAGGTTCTCACGCTGTCTTTTTATTGTCTTTAGTTACGGCAAGAAAAATCGTTTTTATGTATAAATGGGATGCAGTAGAAGCTTTACGTCTCATTGAAAAACATAAAGTAACTGATATGACTGGCGTACCTACGATGTCCGCTGAGGTTCTACAAGCACATAAAGACAATCCAGAGATAGACATCTCCAGTCTAAAAGGATTAGGTTCTGGCGGTGCAGCAAGACCTCCTGAGCAAATTAAAGCTCAAGAAAAAGAACATCCTGATAAAATTGCAACCGTAGGCTATGGCCTTACAGAGACTAATGCACATGCGACGAATGCAAGTGGAACAACTTTGTATGAACGACCAAGTACTGCTGGTTACCCTACTCCTTTCTTAAATCTCATAAAAATCATGGATGAAGAAGGTAATGAGTTGGGACCCAATGAGCTTGGAGAAGTTGCAATTAAATCGACATGTAATTTCAGATGTTATCTTAAGAACGAAGATGCAACTAATGAAGTGTTAGATAGTGAAGGTTGGTTCAGAAGTGGTGATGTGGGTATTATTGATGAAGATGGATTCCTGTACATCAAAGATAGAATCAAAGACATCGTCATCAGAGGTGGAGAAAACATAGCTTGTTTAGAGATAGAAGCAGCAATTTATGAACATCCCTCTGTTAGAGAAGCATCAGTCTTTGGTGTTCCAGATGAAAGATTAGGTGAAAAACTTGCCACGAGAATATCTCTAAATCCTGGAGCTGAACTTTCAGAGGAAGATCTTTCTTCGTTTTTAGCAGCAAAAATAGCTAAATTTAAAATTCCTGAATACACGTGGTTTCAAGCTGAAGAATTACCAAAAGTAGCAGCTGGAAAAATTGCAAAAAAACAAATGCGAGAAGATGCTATTAAAGAATTGGGGCTAGATTAATGCAAATACAAGATAAAAGAATTGTAGTCACAGGGGCTGCTAGTGGAATAGGTAAAGCCTTATGTGAAGCATTTAATAAAGCTGGCGCAAAATCAATTGTTTGTGTTGATATGAATATGGAGGGTGCTACTGAAACTGCCAATGATATCAATGGCTTAGCGGTCCAAGCTAATGTTGGAAAAGAAGCAGACATTATCAATGTAATAGATAAAGCAAATGAATATTCAGGTGGAATAGATATTTTTTGTTCTAATGCAGGCATTGGTGGAGTACATGGATTTTTTGAAGTAGAGACTAGCGATTGGCAAAATATCTGGGAAGTAAATGTACAATCTCATATCTTTGCAGCCAAGCATGTTCTGCCTCAAATGTTAGAGAGAGGCGAAGGTTATTTAATGAATACTTCATCGGCTGCAGGTTTACTCACTCAGATAGGTTCTGCAGGATATTCTGTAACTAAAGCAGCTGCGGTAAGTTTTGCTGAGTGGATAAAAATTACTTATGGAAGTAAAGGAATTGGTGTCTCATGTCTTTGTCCTCAAGCTGTAAGAACAGCTATGACAGCTCAAGGTGCTGGCGTAGCAGGAGTTGATGGGATGATTGAAGCAGATGAGGCAGCTGCCGATGTACTTGATGCCATTGAAAATGAAAGATTTCTTGTGACTCCTCATGCAGAGGTTTTGGAATATGTATCTAGAAAAGGAAATGATAGAGATCGCTGGATAACTGGCATGCAAAGACTTCAAGAAAGATTTGAAGACTGGAAACCAGGAGACAGTTAGTTTTGGATATTCATCACTTACCTGCCTATGAATTGGCTGACAAAATAAAAAATAAAGAGATAAGTTCACTAGAGCTCACCCAACATTTCATAGACAGAATAGAGAAATACGATGGCAAGATAAACGCCGTTGTAGTAAGAACTTTTGAAGATGCTCTAGAAGCTGCTAAAAAAGCAGATGATACAATTTCGAAGAAAAATTCTTTGGGTCCACTACATGGCATACCGATGACCATAAAAGAGTCTTACAATATACAAGGTCAATGCACTACTTGGGGAATACCAGACTACAAAGGAAATATAGCCAAAGAAGATGGATTGACCGTTAAAAGATTAAAAAAAGCTGGAGCTCATTTCTTAGGAAAAACAAATGTTCCTATGAATTTGGCTGACTTTCAAAGCTATAACGATATTTATGGAATTACAGGGAATCCTTGGGATCTGAAAAGGACTCCAGGAGGTTCATCAGGAGGAAGTGCTGCAGCAATTGCAGCTGGGTTTTGTTCTTTGGAGGCTGGATCCGATATCGGAGGTTCTATAAGAAATCCTGCGCACTATTGCGGAGTTTTTGGACATAAGCCGAGTCACGGTATCATACCTTCATCAGGTCATGAATTAATTCCTAATGTTCCTGAACCTGATCTATCGGTCTGTGGTCCTTTAGCTAGAAGTGCAAAAGACTTAGAAATAGCTTTAGATGTAATGGCAGGTCCTATGGAAAGAAGATCTAAAGGATGGCAGCTCAATCTAGCAGAAAGTAAAAAAACTTCTCTTAAAGATTTTAAAGTGGCTATTTGGAGTAATGATGAATTGGCTCCAGTTTCAAAGGAAATAGCACAAAGGTGTGAGGAAGTTGGCAATAAATTGAATTCTGTTGGAACAACAGTATCTTTTGCAGCAAAACCTGAACATGACTTCATGAAAGCAGAAATCAATTATCAATTACTTTTACAATCCGTCATGCAAAGTGGTTTACCTGAAGATGAATATCAAAAAATAGAAGAATTGGCTTCTAGTTTAGATAAAAATGATCTGTCAGTAGACGCAATCTTAGCCAAAGGAACTGTGTTATCTCATAGAAATTGGTTAAGACAGAACTATGCTAGAGAACAAATTAAAATATCTTGGTCAAAGTTTTTTGAAGAATGGGATGTTTTGATTTGTCCCCAGCTTGCCACAACTGCTATTGAGCATGATCACAAAAAGATTTCGGAGAGAACTGTCATGGTAGATAATCAAGAACAAAGATATTTTCAACAGATCTTCTGGCCGGGTCTTGCGGTAAATGCTCATTTACCAAGTACAGTCTTTCCAACAGGTCTATCAAGTGATGGTATGCCAATTGGACTACAGGTCATTGGTGGAGCTTACGAAGACAAGACAACAATTAAATTTGCGGAACTCTACGAAGAAGAATTCAAGACCTTTGTGGTTCCTAATTTAGATTAACAAATATGAAATATACAAAAAAATATAAAGATATAAAGAACAGTAAAATGGCTTTCATTGATGAAGGCAGTGGAGATACTTTTTTATTTCTACACGGCAATCCAACATCATCTTTTCTTTGGAGAAATATTGCACCCCATGTAGAAGACATTGGAAGAATAGTCATCCCAGATTTAATTGGTATGGGTGATTCAGATAAACTTGAAGGAGTAGATAATCCTGGCTATAAGTATCATGGTCAGTATAGTTATTTAACAGCTCTCATGGATGAGCTAGATTTAGGAAATAATATCCATCTAATTATTCATGATTGGGGTTCGGCAATGGGTTTCCAATTTGCTAGAGAAAACAAAGATAGAATTAAGTCCATAACATATATGGAAGCTATCGTTATGCCACTAACTTGGGATCAATGGCCCGATCCTGCTACTAAAATTTTCGGATTATTTAGGTCAGAGGCTGGAGAAGAACTTGTGCTTGAAAAGAACTTTTTTGTTGAAAGAATACTACTAGCAGATTCTTCGACTGGCTACACAGAAGAAGAAAAATCTGAGTACATAAAGCCTTTTATTAATCCAGGAGAAGACAGACGCCCTACTCTTACCTGGCCACGACAAATTCCTTTGGATGGGGAACCTAGCGAGGTTGTTGAAGAAGTGAGACTTAATGCTGAATTTCATAAAGAATCGGATATACCTAAATTGTTTATCAATGCTGATCCGGGATCAATTCTAATTGGTGATCAGAGAGAATTCGCTAGAAGTTGGAACAATCAGACAGAGATTACTGTGAAAGGAAATCACTTCATACAGGAAGATTCTTCGGAAGAAATAGGCGCTGCTTTGAGAAATTTCGTAGAGAGTCTTTAATTATTTTCCAAGTAAGATTCCAAATCTTTGATAATTGAGTCGGTATATTCCATGGGGAGAAAATGGGTAGCTTCTTTATAATAATTAGATTCCCAATTTGGACCGATTTTAAATAATGCGTTTCTTGCTTGAGATGAAAAAGTCGATCCAATATTTCCATAGACTACCTTAACATTCATTTTTATTTTTTTGAGGTATCTCCAACTATCCATAGAGGATGATCTAAAGGTTGCTGCTTCCCAACTAGGAGAGCATGATAATTCAATACCTGAATCAGTTTTTTGAGTTCCGCCCTTTAAATAATTTTCTATCCATTCTTGTAACCAAGTGGTAAAAGCGCCTCTTCCAGTATAAGAAGTGACTGCCTCATCAATCGAAGAAAAGTTTCTTCTTCTTTTTGCAGCACCACCAGCTATAGCCAACTCTCGATTGATACGAAGCAGTGTCTTTAATCTAAATTTTAAAGACTCCATTGGCCCATATAAAACTGGCTCTATCATAAATAAATGTGAGACTTTGCTTGGGTTTAAAGAAGCTATCTTTGCGGCAATGATAGATCCCATAGAATGTCCCGATAGGATCACAGATCCGCTTATATTCTCAATAAATTCCTCGCCATCACGGACAAAAACATCCCAGGTCTTTAACTCATCGGGATTCGATTTTGCAGCAGATAATCCATGCCCTCTCTGGTCTAAAGCATAAATATTTATTTCGTTGTCATAATGAGATAACAGTTTGTCGAAAAGAATCTTATAAGTTTCCGAGTTAAAACCTGTTGCGTGAAAGAAAACAAAATTCTTACTATTGCTCTCAGATTGATGAACCAAGTAAGAGAAGTCTTCACCTTCTTTATTTGTAAAAGTTTTCCTTTCCATCAATTTTTATCGGTATATAAAGCTTATAAAATATTAAGAAATGCCTATAATCAATTTATTAAAAGATAGGAGATCTCATGGCATTTAAATTAGCCAACATATCTGGCAAAGCAGCCCTTGTAAAAGGTGAACATTATTATGATCTGAAAGTAATATCAAATAATACTTTCGATGAAGATACACTTAATGCCTTGAATCGTTTGGACGAACTGCATGAATTGAATGGTACTTTAGATGAAAAAACGCCTACTGGTTTATTAGAAGAAGCTAAGATAGATGCTCCTATTTCTTCACCAAAAAATTGTTATGCAGTAGGTTTAAATTATAGAAATCATGCCGAAGAGGCTGGGATGGAAATACCTAGTGTGCCCATGATATTTACAAAGCATACTAGTTGCCTAGTTGGGCCACATGCAGAGATTGAAATGAGAAGTGATCATGTTGATTATGAAGCTGAATTAGTAGCTGTCATTGGTAAGTCTGGAAAGGATATAAGTGTAGATGATGCCTGGGATCATGTTGCTGGATTATGTATAGGTCAAGATATCTCAGATCGAGTCGTGCAATTTGCTGCCAAACCACCTCAATTTAATCTAGGCAAATCGTTTGATACTTTCGGACCCATGGGTCCTTACCTTGTTTCGTTAGATGCTTTGGAAAATAAGGAAAACCTCAATATAAAATGTAAGGTCAATGATGAAATAAGGCAAAATGACAACACGAATGATCTTATATTCGATATTCCTTCAATTATTAAATATCTATCTGAGATAGTAACTCTGAATGTTGGCGATATTATTTTTACAGGAACACCTGGGGGTGTTGGTGTAATGGAAGGTAAATTCCTAAAAGAAGGCGATGTTCTAACGACAAGTATTGAAGGTCTTGGTTCATTAGAAAATGTATGCAAAAGAATTACAAATCATTCAGGGGTTGAGTAAGACAAGCTTGCTTAGATAGAATAAATAGATAATAAAATTGGTGAAGAGATGAAACTAGGATGGTCACACACAGTACTTAACATTAAAGATAAAGAAAAAATATTAGATTTTTATATAAATACTTTGGGCTTTAAAGTTAGTGACAGTGGCCCAATCTTTGAAAATGGTCCTGAGATAATCTTTATTAGTTATGATCCAGATGAACATCATCAATTAGCATTTGTACTAGGTAGAGAAGATATAGGAACTCCAACTGCTTTGAACCACATTTCATTTAGAGTTGAAACATATTCAGAATTGAAAGAGTTCAAAAAGAAATTTGATGCTATCAATCATGAATACATGCCTTTATGTCATGGAAATGCACTATCCTTTTATTTTAATGATCCTGAAAATAATGGAATGGAGATATTTTTGGATACTCCCTGGGATGTAGAACAACCTCAAGGTGAGCCATGGAATCCAGAGTTAGACGAAAAAGATGCCTTAAAATGGGTAGAAAATACATTCAAAGATAAACCAGGTTTTGTACTTAAAGAAGAAAGTACAAAAGAGTTTGTGAATAGATAAATGATGGGATTTAAATATGGCTAATGCAACATCCAATAAAGTAGCAATAATAACTGGTGGAAGTAGAGGCGTTGGAGCAGCTACAGCAAAATTGCTCGCCTCAAAGGGGTGGAATGTGACAATAACATGTACAAGCACTATTCAAGATGCAAATGATATAGTCCAAGAATGTGAGGGATTGGGAGTCGAAGCTCTAGCCATAACGGCAGATGTTTCTGAGAATGATGATTGCGTAGAAACAGTCAATCAAACGATCGAAAAATGGGGAAGAATCGACGCTCTTGTAAATAATGCTGGAACAACAAAATTTGTATTTAATCATGCCGATCTTGATGGTTTAGATGCTGATGATTTTTTACATATTTACAAAGTTAATGTTGTGGGGCCCTTCCAGATGGTAAAGGCTTGTAAAGAAATGTTAATGAAAAGTGACAATCCAAGTGTTGTGAATATCTCTTCAATTGCAGGGATAAAAGGCATTGGTAGCTCTCTTGCCTATGCATCATCAAAAGGTGCGCTAAATACAATGACGAAATCTATGGCCAGAAATCTCGGTCCTATAAGAGTCAATGCAATCTGCCCTGGTTTTATTCAAGGAGATTGGCTAAGAAAAGGCATGGGTGATGATCTTTATAATGCAGCTAAGGAGAATCTAACTTCTACTACACCACTTAAACTTACCGTTACTCCAGAACAAGTTGCTGAAGGTATATATAACTTTATTGAAATATCAAAAGTAGTAACGGGTGAGACAATGCTCATGGATGGTGGACATCACCTTATTGTCTAATAGTTTGCTCTAAAACAAATGCATAGGATGCAAGTAGGCCTTCAAGATTTCCTAGTCGAGCAAACCTCAGCAGAATGGACCCTTTATCATAATGATTTTTCACTGTGTTCCAGGAAAGTTAGAATTTGTCTTCATGAAGTAGGTTTCAAATATGATTCAAAACATATAGATCTGATTGAAACAGGAAAATATGAAGTGGCCTCAAAATCATTTTTAAAAATAAATCCAGGAGCAACCGTTCCTGTCCTGCTCAATAAAGGCAGGCCTATATACGAATCACATGAACAAATTAAATTCATATTCAATAGTAAGGAAAACTTAAATACGCTTGAAGATGGTGATGTTGAATCAATAAATTATTGGACAGATAAAGCGTCGATGGTTGGAAATCCAATAAAAGGTCATGAAAAATATGCCGGTAATACGATTGGACCCCTTACCTTTCCACTTTTTACCACTATGCTAAAAAACGTCTCTATCCTAGAAGTTATGAAAGGATTAATTTCTCATCCAATGAAACAGAGAGTATTTATTTTTTTGCTGCTAAAAATATTTGGGTTTAATTTCATAAAATTACCACCGATTCAAAATCTCATTAAATCTGCTTTTAAACAACTGAATAAGCATTTATGCGAGTTAGAAACTGAACTGTCATCAAGTAAAAAAGATTGGCTTGCATCTAACAATTTCTCTCTTGCAGATATAAGTTGGTCCGTTATCCTTCATCGCCTAGATGAGTGCGGTTGGAACGGTCTTTTGCTTGAAAAAAAACCATTCATCAATGCTTACTATGAAAAAATCAAACAAAGAGATAGTTTCATCAAAGGAATAGTAGATCAAAACAATCCTAACCTTCAAAAAGGTATAAAAGAGCTAAACTATGCCATTCAAAATAATCCATTTCTTAAATCCTTTCATAAGGAACTAAGTGCATTAAATTAGTGAATCATTTTGATGTAGCCATAATAGGTATAGGACCTGCCGGAAGTATGGCCGCACTTCTCTTAGAATCATACGGTATGAGAGTCCTGTGCATCGATAAAGAAAAAGATATTTACAATCTTCCGAGAGCAGTAACTGTAAGCGATCAAGGTTTTAGAATGTCGCAATTAGCTGGAATTGAGGACATTTACCTTAAAAATAGCACTATTCTTGGAGGTGCTTACTTTTCTGACAAGAATTTGGAAATTATTGGTGGTTCTATTGATTTAAAAGGTTTTGTATCAGCAAATGGTTGGCCGGCATCAAGCCTATTTCATCAGCCCTACACAGATCGTGATATAAGAAAAAAATTAGAAAATTCTAATGTTGAAATTATGTTAGAACATGAATTCATAAGTCTTGATCAAAATCAAGAATCTGTAAGTTTTAAAACTATCAATTTAAATAATCAAGAAGAGAAAGATTTTACTTCTAGATATTTAATAGGCTCTGATGGAGGATCAAGTGTTGTAAGAAAACAGCTAGGCATCTCTCAAGAGGACTTAAATTATAATCGTGATTGGATTGTTATTGATGTTGAACTAAATGAGCCTGATAAACTTGGTGATAAGTTAATACAAGTTTGTGACAAAGAAAGGCTTGCAACTTTTGTTCCTTCTCACTTACCTTTTCGAAGATGGGAATTCATTATTCATGAGCATGAAGATAAGGAAAGCTTCTTAGATGACAAAACCATTCACGAGCTGATAGCTAAATGGTTGCAGCCAGAAGAATATAAAATCATAAGAAAGGCTGTTTACCAGTTCCATTCGGTAATTGCTAAAAATTTTCAGAAAGGTAACTGCTTTTTAATAGGCGATGCCGCGCATCAAGCTCCTCCATTTATGGGAGAAGGTATGATGTCTGGTTATAGAGATGCAGTGAACTTATCCTGGAAAATCGCGGTATCAATTAAAAATAAGTTAAATACAAATTTAGTCGATAGCTTCGAGATAGAGAGAATTCCGCATTCTAGATTTGTTGTGAAAAATTCTGCGGGTATTGGAGAATTAATGGAAGCTTATGCTGAGGCAGAAACTCCAGAGGAGGTATCACAGGATTTAGTTCAGAAGGGTTATGGATCTTTTATATTACCTAATCTTACGAAGGGTCTTTTTTTTGGTGGAAAGGCTGATCAGTCAATGAATGCTGGAGAGATTTTTCCCCAACCCGTAGAGTATTACAATAAAGAAGTTGTAAAGAGAATGGATCATATTTTAGGGAAAAACTTTTCTTTGATATCAAAATCTCCTTTGGAAATCTCTGAAGATCAATGTGAATTTCTTGATTTAATAGAATGTAAGTTAGTCATTCTTGAAAAGAAATATATTGAGAAAAATCCTTGGATGAAATCTTTTATGGAAAAGGATACAGCCTTCCTAGTTAGACCTGATAGATATATTTTTGGATCTACAAATTCAAATATTTCTATTGATATGCTTATCAACGACTTAAAAATGAGAATAATGAATTAATGGGCTAAATTTAGTTGGGGTTAAATCAATTCTTCCAAAATTTAATCATATTTAAAGTTGTTAAATCTTTTGCAATGAAATGATGATACATAGAAGCAAAAATATGAATAGCGATAAAGGCTATTATTAAATTTGTAAAAACCTCATGAAAAAATCTAATTACGTTATAAATTTGTAAATCCCCATTGCCCATTGTTAGATTTAGCGTATTAAAAGCAAGAATCGGGTCAGTTGCATACCTTGCTGTCAACAAACCGGTAACAATCAATCCACCCATCAAGAAGTAAAGTCCGTAATGACCAACTTTAGCTGAGATTACTTGCCATCTAGGCATGGAGTCGGGATAACCCGGAGATCCATATTTATATCTTAAGAAGACTCTCAATAAAAAAAGAAATGTTATGAATAGTCCGACACTAGTGTGATCAATCCTTGATTCCAGCCTATCCAAGATATCCATCTCTCCTCCAAATTTTTGTGCGATATTAAGATCCAGCATAATAATGATAGCCATTATCCAATGAATTATTTTTTGGGACTTTAAAAAATCAGATTTCATCTATTAGATTGGCTTACAATCTAAAGCGAACAAGTAACTTTGGATATGGCTTTCATCGATCTCACCCCATACTCTACAAAAGCTTCTTCCGTCCTCTCTATTTCCGAGCTCTAATTCTTCAACTTTTAAACGGAATAAGACTTTATCAGTATTTTTTTTAGTGACTTCGTAGAAACCATCCAGAAAAACTTTTTGTCCTGTGACATCAACCGAATAAATCATTTCCATTTTTTCTTTTGTAACATGCATGAAATTAAGTGGGCCACTCCATTCAACACCATTTGGTTGAGTTGAATTAGAGCAGGAACCTAAAATGATACACACAAAAATTATCAGAATTTTATGTTTTATTTTTTGTCCTATAGTCACCAAAGTCTTTGTCTCTCTTATCCAATGCTTCTTTTAATCCTGATGAAAGCTCCTTGAGATGTTCTTTAGTGGAATTACTGTGCATAGCAAGAGCTTGTAATTCTGTACCGACCCTTATGCCATCTCTCATACCCATAATCTCCATCTGTCTATGTATTGATCTTTTATTGATCGCCTGTATGTCCGAAGGCACTTTTGCTACTTTACTTGCAATTTTTTCAACCTCTTTTGACAAAATGTCAGCAGAGAAAGACTTATTTGCAAACCCATTTTCTGCTGCTTGTTTTCCTGTTATTGTTTCTCCAGTAAGCATCATCTCCATTGCGTTTCTCATGCCCAACAACCAAGGAAAGAATTGATTATCTGGAGGGCTCATTGATCGAACTACTGGATACCCTATTTCAGCATCATCTGAGCAATAAACAAGATCACATGAAGCTGCGAGTTCTGTTCCTCCTGCCAAACAGTAGCCATGCACTTCTGCAATGACGGGTGTTGAAAGATCCCATATCTTAAAGGCTCCTTCAACTACATGGCGTGGCCAAAACCCATCTGTCTTACTGGCATGGTATGGTAAATCTTTGCTGTTATCATATGAAAGGTCGTATCCTGCGCAGAAACATGACCCCTTGCCAGATATGATGATAACTTTTACTTTAGAGTCATTATCTAAAGCCTCTAAACAATTGAAAAGTTCTTTTCTTAATGGGTTGCAAAGAGCATTTCTTTTATTAGGCCTATTTAAGAAAATACGCCTTATTGAGGGCTCGATTTCAATACAGTCAATAAATTCATAATCCATAAAATTAATATTACTCTGAAATACTTTTTTTAACACTAATAGAAGTGCCCTCAATTTTTACTTCAAAAGTTTCTAGATCTTCGAAGGCTGGAGGTGACTGTACAGATCCATCAGTTAGATCAAATACAGCCCCATGAACAGGACAAGTTATGAAATTATCTATAATTTGTCCTCCACAAAGAGGAATATCTGCATGGCTGCATTTATCCTCTACAGCAAATATTCCCTTGGTTGTATGACAAATTAATACAGCTTTTCCTTCTAATTCTACAGATTGAGATTGATTAATTTCTATATCTGTTATGTCTGCGACGTTAATAAATTCATCACTCATCATTAACTGCCTTATTTACTTGGAAACCCATGTAAGAGATAAATAATGCAAAAGGTAATGCGGCCCATGTGACGGATAACACCGCTATTCCAGTTCCAACTAAACCTCTTACAAACCATCCTCCAATGACATCGCCAGATCTTGCAAGAAACGTATCTATGAAAACCGTTGATTTATATCTATCTTGTTGTTTTAGCTTTGTGTAGATTGACTCTCTAGTAGGCTTATTTAGTCCATATTCAAATATTCTCAGACTTATCACAACCATCATCACAGTTGTAATGGTTGGATAAAAAGCATAAGCCATGAAAGCAATGGCAAACAAGACACCGTAAATAGATAGCACAGCTAAGGAACCTACTCTTCGTAAGATATAGGAAGCAAGGAAGAGCTGCATTAAAAGAGTTAAAGGAGTAACAATTTGCTCTATTCTTGCAAAAAAACCAGTCCTTTCACATGGATCTTTTGACCATTCCTCAACAATTCCTAAAGAAATCATCCAAGAGGTTGTCATTAACATAGTGAATAATATGACATAAAGACCTATATTCCTTATGGCGGGATCTTTGATAATATTTTGAATTGCTTCAAAGCTAGAACCACCTAACTCTTTTGGAGAATTGTCCATATCTAATGCTCTAGGCTTGAATGTCCTAGAAAAAAAAATAGCGAAAAGAAGTGAAAAAATGGAAAAAACTATCAAGCTCATAGGCCCTAAATCAGAAATAGAGGTATTGCCACAAATTTCAGTTGAAAAATATCTTGCAACAGTAGATCCAAAAAAAGCACCTAATGAACCTCCTGCGCTGATAATACCGAAGAATTTTTTTGCGTCTGTAAGCGAAAAGAAATTAATCATAGTTACCCAAAAAATAGATACAACGAAAAATGAGTATACATTTGCCCAGATATAGAAAGCTCTACCTGTCCAAATACGACCGTCTTCTCCTGCAAATGTCCATAATATTAAAAATAGGATTAAATTCAGAATGAAGAAAGAGTAGATATAGAGAATTAAACGATTTTGATTTATACGAGAAACCAACCATGAATAAATGGGATTGATAATGAGCATAGCCAGCATAACTCCCATCAATAGCCAGGGTAGATTATAAATTCCTCCTTGAACAGCTAGTTCGTTTCTTACAGGTCTCAATGCATACCAAGAAGCTAAAACGAAAAAGAAAAATAAGAAAGCTCTTAACAGAATTATCTTTTCGTTTTTTTCTATTGTTGGCAAAAAACTAACTAAATTTTTTTCCATATTGTCATTATATTGTTGAAATTCTTAACTACCATACAAGTAAATTTATTTTTATACTGAATAAATGAATGCGCAACCTTTTGAGATCTTTGGGGAGTCTCACTTAGTTACATTACTATTGATATTTGCTGTGGCGTTATTGCTTCCTTTTTTTTTAAAAAATAGCGATCTAGTTAATAAAGTATTAATTGCCAAGGTCTTGGGAGTCTCTGCTATTACGTTGGAGTTAATTAAACCATTTATTTGGCACTACGGGTTGGATTTTCCCTGGATCAAACTGATACCTATTCATATGTGCAATTTATCTACATTGTTTATTGGGATATTTTTACTCACGGAAAAAAGAATATTTTTTGAGGTATCTTTTTTCTGGGGGATCGGAGGAGGAATTAACGCATTAATCACCCCTGATATTCCTAAAACTTTTCCAGACCCACAATTTATCTTATTTTTTATAGGCCATGGGCTTTTAATAATTGCAATAGCCTATGCCTGCATAGCTTTAAAAAATCGACCTACTCTTAGTTCTGTTAAAAATGGGATTTATGTGTCTTTATCGATTCTACCGATCATATATGTAGTAAATATGCTTTTAGGACCTCCAGCAAATTATTGGTATCTCGGCACAAAACCAATTGGTGAGAGTATTCTAGACTTTTTTCCAGAACCACCTTTGCATATACCTCTGTTGATTATTATTGGAGCAGTTTTATTCTTTATAATTTACTCACCCTATTGGATATACGATAAATTTAAGAGGAGAGATGTTGGATAATTAAAGTTGGTATGTTGTAGACATCTGACTTTACAGTAGCAACAAGTGTATTGGGCTTTCTACCCTCTTTTACGGGGGTTATTTCAAATCCTTCATTACAAAGTCTTGAATGAGTTTTTCTGATATCTTCCACATCCCATGCAAGACCCCATAATTTATCTTCTATTTTATTTTCATCCTTTTTTGCTATGACTTCTATAGTAGTTTTATTGAGTCTAAAAAAGAGCATTCTACCGCCCCATTTTTCTACGGTCTGATCCAATGCAAGTCTTATTCCATATATGTCTTGATAGACCTCGATAAATCCATCAGGGTCATTTGTGTTGATAACAACATGATCAAGCTTATTTACGGAAGAATCTGGAAATTTATTAGGTAAGGGTAAATGTCCTTCGGTGTGTTCTATTAAAAAGACAAACATACCGCGTGTCAGCTCATTTGGAAGAAACAAACTTTTCCATCTTCTTATATCACCTCTATCAGAATCCATTCCTTCTCCAATTGAGATAGGTGTAGATTTAAAATGTTTTTTTGAGATTTGATTTTCGCAATCTTGCAGATTATCGCTGCCCAGAACTAGACCGGTTAATCCTTCACCCTTTTCTTGTATGGATTGTTTTACAAGTTCTGCACCAATTCCCTCTCCTTTTGCCGCTAAGATCTCGAAGTAAGTGTTACTAAAATTATAGATAGCATTTATAGTTCCTAGTTCAGAGTGTACGCCCCTCCAAACAGGTTCTATTCCAAAAAACTTAGTAAAATTTTCTTCAGCAGCAGAAATGTCTTTAACAGAGACTATTAAGTGGTCGAGTCTATCTATCATTTTTTTTCCTCAAGAATTTATTTTTAATGTATATAAAAAACTCTTTGATCTTCGCAACAAGCTCAGGTCCAGCCAAATAAATACCTAGAATGACAAATATCCAGCTAATTAAATATACTAGAGATGGATAGATTATTCTTTCAAATGCTGACAAGCTAGAGTCTGCTGCAAGTTTTACCATTAACCCGTAGCAAAGATAATTAAGAATTAAAAATATTATTCCTACAAAACGTTTCAATAAAGAAAAAATAAAAGCAGGATTTTTCATAATTCTTATACCCTAAAATATTTATTCACAATAAAAGATATTTAAGTAATATTACCTCATGTTAAAGAAGCACGTTCCTTTTCTTTTGCTTTTAATTTTTAGTTGTACATATGAGGATAATTCTATGAACCCCTTTCTAAACGAATACCAGACCCCCTTTCAAATTCCTCCTTTTGAGGCAATTAAATTTTCTCACTACGAACCCGCCTTCATTCAAGGGATGAAAGAGCACCTAGAGGAAATAGATGTTATTGCTAATAATACTGAGGCACCTACGTTTGAAAATACCATAGAAGCTTTAGAACGTTCAGGTAAAACATTGGACAAAGTGAGTAGTGTCTTTTTTAATCTTCAGGGATCTAATACAGATGATGATATGGATTCTCTTCAGAGGACAGTAAGTCCAAAATTATCTTCACATAATGATTCAATTCTTTTAAATAAAAAACTCTTCATGAGGATTAAGGAAATTTATGAAAACAAGCAATCGCTTAGTCTGTCAGTAGAGCAAGCTAGATTAGTTGCAGAGACTTATAAAAGATTCATAAGATCAGGGGCAAATCTTGATCAAAATTCAATGGATAGGTTAACTGAAATTAATAGTTCTTTATCTTCTTTATCAGTTCAATTCGATCAAAATGTTCTTAAAGAAACAAATTCTTATAGCATGGTTATTGATAATGAAGACGATCTTGATGGCCTACCTGATGAAGAGATAAGACAGGCTGCTCTTTTAGCTGAATCTGAAGGAGAAATAGGTAAATGGGTATTCAAACCAACTCGAGTCAGCATGTACCCTTTCCTTACATACTCTACCAAAAGAGACCTTAGAGAAGAGCTTTACAATTCTTATATACAACGTGGAGATAATGACAACGAATTTGATAATAAAAAAATAATTGCTGAAATGATTGCGCTTAGGCAAGAAAAAGCTTCAATGCTCGGTTTTGACAGTCATTCTGACTATGTCTTAGATAATAGCATGGCAAAGACTCCCGAAAATGTTAACAAACTTCTTCAAACAGTTTGGGAACCTGGTATCGAAAAAGCTAAGGGAGAAGTTCAGGCAATGCAGGAGTTAATTTCCGAGGAAGGTGCTAACTTTCAGTTGGCAGCATGGGATTGGTGGCACTACTCAGAAAAATTAAGACAAGAGAAATTTGATTTTAAAGAGGAAGAGGTCAAACCATACTTCAGTGAAGAAAAGGTCTTAGAGGGTGCTTTTGATGTTGCGAATAAATTGTTTGGTATAACTTTTAGTGAAAGAAATGACTTGCCAAAATACCGTGAAAATATTCGTTCTTTTGTTGTGGAGGACTCTGATAATAAAGTGATAGGTATTTTTTATACAGACTTTACATTGAGGCCGAACAAAGGAGGTGGTGCATGGATGAGTACTTTTAGAAGTCAAAGTAAGTTTGACGGAGATGTAATACCCATTGTTATTAATGTATGCAATTTTCCTCCAGAAAATGCTGATGGCGTTTCCCTTCTATCCTTTGAACAAGTCGAGACTTTGTTTCATGAATTTGGTCATGGGCTACACGGCCTTCTATCAAATGCTCAATATCCAAGTCTATCCGGAACTTCCGTAACCAGAGACTATGTCGAATTTCCTTCACAAATGATGGAAAACTGGGCAAGAGAACCAGAAGTAATCAAAACTTTTGCAAAACATTATCAAACAGGCGAGGTCATTTCTGATGAATTGCTAGACAAGATATCCGATGCCGGAACATTCAATGAAGGTTTCGCAACAACAGAATATGTAGCTGCAGCTCATTTGGACATGGCTTACCACACAAATAAAAATACAATCACAGATATAGATAAATTTGAAGATCAGGCTTTAAAGGATCTAGGTTTAATTGATGAAATTGAAACGAGATATAGAAGTACTTATTTTGGTCACATATTCGCAGGCGGATATTCATCAGGATATTACAGTTACTTATGGACAGAGGTACTCGAAGCTGATGCTTTTGAAGCTTTTAAAGACAAAGGACTATTTGATAAAGAAACTGCTGATAAACTTAAAAAATATGTCTATTCAGCGGGTAACACAGATGATCTAATGACTCAGTATGTTAGATTCAGAGGCAAGGAGCCCGAAATAGAACCACTTCTGAAAAAAAGAGGATTGAATTAATCTTGAACAACCTAGTCCACCTGCCCTTCAAGGATGGAAAAGGTGGGGTTGATATTGGTTTAAGGCCGATCGAGGATAGTTCTTGGTTAGAAATAGATCATCTTTTTTCGGAAGAAATTGCTCTAAAAGAAAAATTATACTCAGAAAAAAAAGAAGAAGTTTTAGTAACTTCTCATGATTCGCAAGATACTCAAAAAGAGGCTTTAGATCTCGTGTTAGAGCATCTTAAGAATCATCATAATGATTCTTATAAAATAAAGACGGATTCCATCGAATCCAAAAGGAATAATCGTCTTTATTATTATGATGATTTTCAAGACCCTTTAGAATTGGCATCACTTCTTATTCAAGAAGATCTGATCATCATGAAGCCAAAAGAAAATATCTTTTATCTTGATTCAGCTTCACTTTGCGCGCCGACTAGATGGTCATTAAAAGAAAAATTTCAACAATCTCTTTCAGAACTTCATCGATCTGTTCCTGGTTACAAAGATAAAATAGATTCAAGAGTCAATACCATATTTACTAACTTGCCTGATCAGAAAATCTTTGAAAGGTATAATTGGTCTATATTTGATAGTCCTGAACTTTTTCAACCAGTAGGTAATAAGAGTTTAGTAGAAATCAAAAACACACAACCAGACAAGCTTTTCTTAAGAGTTGAAAGGCAAACGATCAGACGGTTAGATTATTCAAGAGCAGTTTTATTCGCGGTAAGAGTTCACGTTAACCCCATAACTGACATAATTAATAATAAAAAAGCTATTTCTGATCTAATTCAAGCAATTCAAAATCTTGAGCAAGATATGAAAACATATAAAGTTATCGAACCATTTGAAGAGAATCTTATAAACTGGCTGAAATCAAAAAATGAATGAATGGTGGAAAAACGCAATTATCTATCAAATTTATCCTAGGTCATATTTAGACACTTCTAATAATGGGGTCGGTGACCTTAAAGGCATAACAAAAAAAATTAATTATATTTCGAGTCTAGGTATCGATGCTATCTGGCTATCACCTTTTTTTATGTCACCTATGAAGGATATGGGATATGACGTCAGTAACTATGTTCAAGTAGACCCTTTGTTTGGTGATATGGATGACTTTGATGAATTACTTGAAGAGGCACATAAAAAAAATATAAGAGTCATCATTGACCAAGTTCTTTCACATAGCTCAGACAAGCATGAAGCTTTTATAGATAGTAAAAGCAGTAAATCTTCGAGAAAATCAGACTGGTATGTATGGGCTGATGCTAATGAGGACGGATCTCCACCTAATAATTGGTTATCTGTCTTTGGTGGCTCTGCATGGGAATGGGAACCTCTTAGAGGACAGTACTATCTTCATAACTTCCTGTCTAGCCAACCTGACTTTAATTTTCACAATGAAGAGGTTCAAGATTTCTTATTAGGAGAAGTTGAATTTTGGCTAAAAAAAGGTGTAGATGGTTTTAGGCTTGATACAGTTAATTATTACTTCCATGATAAGAAATTGAGGAATAATCCGAAGAGTCCTTTATCTTTCAAAAGTCCTCCGGTTAATCCTTACTATATGCAAAATCAATTGTTTGCTATCAATCAAGATGAGAACTTAGTATTTTTAAATAAATTTAGAAATTTATTAAATTGTTATCCTGAGAAAGCTTCTATTGGTGAGATTGGCGATTCACATAGAGCGATCAAATTGATGAAGGAATATACCAAAAAGTCAAGGATTCATATGGCTTATAGTTTTAAGCTTCTTGGTAAAGAGTTTTCAGCTAAATTCTTTAGAGACACCATCAAAGAATTTTATAGTGAGGGTTATGATAGTTGGCCTTGTTGGAGTTTTTCAAATCACGACGTTACAAGACATCTTTCAAGATGGGATAAAAATGAAAGTGATAGTTTTGCAAAGCTAAGTTGCGCCTTACTCCTTTCACTGCCGGGTACTCCATGTTTATATCAAGGTGAGGAACTCGGTCAGGTGGAGACAGAATTAGAATTTGATGAATTAACTGACCCTCCAGGAATCAGATTTTGGCCAAAAAATAAAGGTAGGGATGGGTGCAGAACACCGATGACATGGGATCACCAAAAAATCAATGCAGGTTTTAGTAATAAATCTCCATGGTTACCAGTAAAAGAAAAACAGAAAAATAGATCGGTAAGTCTTCAGGAAAATGAATCGAATTCAATCTTAAATTTTTATAAACAATTTATTTTTTTCAGAAAATCTGACTCAGCTTTATTAGCAGGAAAGCATAATTTCTTAAATGAACACGAGGACTTACTTGTATTTAATAGAGAGACTCAAGATACAAAAACACTTTGTATATTTAATTTAAGTGAAAATACTTACCTCATAGATAAAGGTGACCTAAGTGTTGATAGTAATATTTCATCGAATATAAAGATCAAAAAAGATCAAATAGAGTTTAATAGATATGGTTTTATTATAATTTCAGATATACGAAATGATAGAAAGGATTTAGATAAAATTTTAGAATTTAAGAAAATTCTGTAACATATTTTTTTTAAAAAAAAGGAGAGAAATGGACGTTAAGGGAACTTGTGAAGGTAAATTTTTAAAAGTAAAAGAATTGTTTGATGACTTACATAACACAGACAGAGAGATAGGATCTTCTTTTGCAGTTTATAAAGATGGGGAGCCACTAATTGATATATGGGGAGGTTTCTCAAACAAAGAGAAAACAAAGGAATGGGAACAAAATACCTTAGCTAACGTATGGTCAACCACTAAAGGTGTAGCTGCTATAACTCTAGCTCATGCCTACGAAAATAACTTAATTGACTACGATGCGAAAGTTTGTGAATACTGGCCCGAGTTTGGCTGCAACGGAAAGGAAGAAATTACTGTAGGTATGCTTCTCTCTCATCAAGCCGGTATTTGTGGCTCTATGGCAACAAAAGCCGAAGACTACTACGACCAAAAAAAAATGGCTAATGAACTTGCTTTAATGAAACCACTTTGGGAGCCAGGAACAGCTTCAGGATATCATTCCATGACTTACGGCTGGCTAACGTCTGAATTAATTTTAAGAGTCTCCGGAAAATCTCTAGGCAAATATTTTAGAAGTGAGATAGGCGATCCAAACAATATTGACTTCTATATCGGTCTTCCTGAAGAAGAGGAATATAGAGTCGCAGAAATGGTTCCATTCGCAAAGGAGAGTAATGAATCAAATAATCATCCGAATGAAGCTCAAATTGCAACTGGAAGAGGTCCTAATTTGCTTAAACATCAAAATACAAGAGCATGGAGATCTGCAGAAATACCATCGGCCAATGGTCAAGGTTGCGCTTCGGGTATTGCTAAGCTTTATAGCCTAGTTGTTACTGATGAAGAATCAAAAAAAATTCTTGAAGATTTAACAATCGATACTATGACAAAGGAAAGAATTACCAATAGGGATTTAGTTTTAGATGTTGTTACAAGATGGGGTTCAGGATTTATTATGAATATGCATAAAGTAATATATGGTCCAGAGGAAAGCTCTTTTGGTCATTCCGGATGGGGAGGTTCATGTGGATTTGGAGATTCTATCAACAAAATTGGTATTTCTTATGTCATGAATAACATGAAAAATAATTTTGCAGCCGATGGAAGATCGCTAGAACTCATAAACGAAACATATAGATGTTTAAAAGGAGGAAATTAATATGGCTCGACTAGAGAATAAAGTAGCACTTATTACAGGCGGAACCAGTGGCATTGGAGCAGAGACAGCTAGATTATTTATTGAAGAAGGTGCACAAGTTATTATTTCAGGTAGGTCTGAAGAAAAAGGATCTAAATTAGCAAAAGAATTGGGTGAAAATGCCTATTATTGCTTATCAGATGTTACAAAAGAAGAAGATATTAAAAAGGCAATTTCTTTTACAACTGAAAACTTAGGTAAGTTGGATATTCTTTTTAATAATGCCGGTGGGCCAGTTGGAGCTGGCCTCGAGAATGTGACTCAAAAGGATATTGATTATGGGGTTCATTTACTTCTAGCTAGTGTCATTCTTGGCACCAAATATGCCATTGGTCCAATGAGGGAAAATGGTGGAGGTTGCATTATCAATAATTCAAGCATTGCAGGAATTAGATATAGACAAGGGGATCCTTTATATTCTGCTTTAAAGGCAGGTGTTACTCATTTCACAAAAATGTCTGGAGTTGAACTTGGAAAAGATAATATAAGAGTAAATGCTATATCACCAGGAGCTATTGCGACACCAATCTTCTGGGGTGGCTCAGGAGTATCTAATACACTCAGTGCTGAAGAAAATGAAAGAAAATTAAAGAAACTTGAAGGTAATCTTGCTCAAGCAGTACCATTAAAAAGATCAGGTCTAGTATCAGATATAGCAGAAGCTGCACTCTATCTAGCTAGTGATGCAGGTAGTTTTGTCAGTTGCCAAGATATCGTAGTTGATGGCGGTAGAACGGCAATGTTCAATGAGAATTCTTAATTTTAGAAAGCGGGCTCAAGATAAAGACTATATCCTGGGAAGGGATGGGTGAAATCTATAGAATGAGCCCACTCAAACTGTACCAATTAGTGGAACAATTTATAGAAAATTTGAACAAGTACAAGATTAATAAAGACTAAAAGTTACAGCTAATTTCTTAGCTTTTATTTTTATCTATTGCAATTACATTAGGAAACTGTTCCTGGCCAAAAACAGCTTTAGCTGTTCCAGCTAAAAGAGAAATGAAGCTATTTATTGAATCAAACCACTCTTTCTTCATTCCTGCATTAGCAAGTTCTTTATTAATAGTTGCTGTAGATCCTTGGCTGATAAATGATGCCAACTCCCACATGCGATTCCGTCTCATCATAAAACAATAATCTGTTACTTCTTGTAAGATAGATTCATCGAAAGAATACATAGTTACCCTTCTGTCCTTTTCAGATTTAAATGCTTGTATATAACCTAGATTTAAGCCCTCTCTTATTGTAGCTTTGATAGAGTCTATTTTTAATCTTTGAGATCCTATCTTTTCCGTTCTAGTTAAATCTGTATAACTTACCATTTCGCCATTTCCGTATTTCCAAAGAAAGGTATGAAAAATAGAATATCTTGTTGAGTTGCCAAGAAACCAGACGTACCAATCCTTTGAAACATAATAATGTTGACCACCTGAAAAATAATGCATAGCCTCTCCGCGCATTACTGACCTCATATCTGAATTTGACCAATCTCTTTTTATTTTCATTCAAGTACCCCGAGTGTGTTGCTCAACTATAACACTTAGAATTAGACCTTTTCAAATATTATTATATGTAATCTCTATGATATGATCTTTAGTAAAAAGGGTTCCTATGAACGCATATAGGCTTTTATTCTTCCTAACACTTCTCAATCTTCTTAATTTTGTAGATCGTCAACTTATAGCTAGCTTTGCTAACTTTATTGTCCCTGACTTGGGCCTCACAGATACTCAATACGGATTCTTAACAACTGTTCCTTTTATTGTTTTTTATTCTATTGCAGGTCTGTTTATGGGCGTTCTTGCAGATATGGTGAATAGACCAAAACTCATAGCATTTGGAGTAGTTTTATGGAGTATTTTTACTGCCCTCACAGGTGTGGCTAAAGGCTTTATATCAATGGCAATTCCAAGAATGTTTATTGGTGTGGGTGAGTCAATTCTAACTCCAACATCTATGTCTCTTTTATCAGACTCATTTCCATCAAAAAAAATGGGTTTTGCTGCAGGATTTTATTATATGGGTGTCCCAATTGGTGTAGGGGTAAGTCTTTTAATTGCTGGTTATCTAGGTGAATCCTTAGGATGGAGAAATTGTTTTTATCTGTTAGGTGGCATTGGACTCATATTAGGTCTCTGTGCACTTCTTTTTAAAGATAGAAAAAGACAAAATAATACTCCAAATAATAAGGGCCCTACTTTATCAAAGGAAAGTACTGCAAATATAGTAAAGACATTAATAAAGGCTCTTAAAACTTCATCTGCATTAAGGTTCACAATAGTAGCAGGTGTTTTTTATCATATAGTGCTTGGAGCTTCAGGTTTTGAACAACTTTGGTTAGTTCAGGAAAGAGGATATGAAAGATCTGAAATAGCTCAGCTTGTTGGGTGGATAGGTGTGTTCGCAGGTTTATCAGGAAATTTGATAGGTGGATTATTAAGTGATTGGTGGCAAGAAAATACTAACCAAGGACGACCTATGTTTTTATTCTGGCTTGCACTATTAACTTTACCTATTGGTATTTTCTACAGATTTGTTGAGCCTGGAACTATAGTATTTTGGATTGGAATCATAATTGGTTACTTTCAACTAGGATGTTTCTTCGGACCTACCTTTTCCACCGTACAGGAACTAGTTCCTGATAACATCAAAGCAACAGTCGTGTCATTTTATATCCTTACACTAAATTTAATTGGCTTAACCATTGGCTCTTTAGGAGGAGGATTATGCGCTGATATTCTAAGGTCTTCCGGTTACTTAGAACCCTATACATTAATGCTGGTAATTTTCTCAATCATCAGTATTGTATCTATTCCTTGTTATTATCTAGCAGGAATAAAGTACAAAGAGGATAAGATAGTCCTTGAAGAAACTTTTAAAGGAGAAAGTTAATATGATTAATGATGATTTATATCTCGAACAAATACTTGTCGGTCCGATGGAAAATTTTATCTATTTGATTGGATCAAAAAGAACTAGAGAAGTAGCCTTAATTGATCCTGCTTGGGATGTAGAAGGTTTACTAAATCATATTCAAGCAAGAGATCTCAAACTTTCATGCGTTTTGGTAACTCATTATCATCCAGATCACGTTGGTGGAAGTATGGGAGGTCACTCAATTGAGGGTCTGGCTGAAGTATTAGAAAAAGAATCTGTAAAAACTTTCGTCAACAAACACGAGGCTGAAGGCCTCAAAAAAGTTACTGGTTTATCTGATATAGATATGAACATAGTAGATTCCGGGGATCATTTGAAGATTGGAGATAATGACATAGAGTTTATTCATACTCCAGGACATACACCGGGCTCTCAGTGCTTCAAAGTCAATAACAGTCTTATATCTGGAGATACACTTTTTGTTCAAGGATGTGGCAGGGTTGATTTACCTGGAGCAAATTCTGAAGATATGTTCCATAGCCTCCGCAAACTGTCTAAACTTCCTGACGAGACTATCATCTACCCTGGACACAATTATGGTCCCAAAGAATCTGAAACTTTAGAAAAAGTTAAAGAAATAAACAGTTATCTTAGAATCGAAGAACTCGAATTGTGGAATCAGATAATGTAAACACCGATAAATGAGTTATTTAATGAAATTTTTTCATTCTTTTTAAAGTAATATAAGTATAATTTATAGCTAATTACAAATAATCTTGAAGATAAACAATTGAACAAATTTCTAGTTGAAATAAGTAGGATCAACTCACTGATCCACTCTCTGAGTAGCTTTGGGCTCTCAATACTCTACACAGTGGGGCATGTTTTCATAGCCTGGGCTTGTGCTACTTTAATATTCAGTGCTAGCTTTCTAATTGCATCTGCTGACGCAATCTTAGAGCCAATCATCAATGGGTTTTGGTTCTATCTGCTTCACAAATACGCGCACAAAAAACTAAAGACAGGCACATTGGCCGTAATCTATACAATAGGACATTTTCTTATCGCGACATCTTGGAGTTTCTTCTTACTTGGTTTCGCTCTAGATAAAGCAGTACTGGATGCTATTATAGAACCTTTACTCAATGGATTTTGGTTCTACTCTTTAGTCTATATTTGGAATACTCAGCCTAAACGAGTCACTAACTAGAGGAACACAGAGCAAAGAAATTTTATAAGGCTTCGTAGTCGGGTATTATTTTCATTACATAAATGGCTTTGTCGTATTTAACGTGAGCCTCAGATATTGCTTCTTGCGCAGCTTTCATTGTGTAGGCATATTCTCCTTGGATGACGGTGCTGGTTGGAAAAGTCTTTATCTTAATTTCTGGGAAAGTATTTATAATTTCAATAAAACCTTTTATTGGTTCAACAAATTCCTCCCTATTTGGATACATACTTATATCTATTGTTACTATCATCTAATAAAACTTTTAGTTGGAGCGGGTAGTCGGAATCGAACCGACATCATCAGCTTGGAAGGCTGAGGTAATAAGCCATTATACGATACCCGCAAAAGGCCCTGCATTATACATAAAATCTATAAATGTATTCTACATATGAACCTGTTAATGTCTGTTATGAGCTGAATGATCAACTTTGTTCAGCGTCATACATTTTACCTGCGGTACACTTAGAAACTGCATCAAATTGTTCATCGATATCTTGGATAGTGCCATTTTTAATTTCATATCTAATTTGTCCCCAATGTATGGAATCTTCATAAGTATCTATATATATAAAACCTTCCATATTATCTGACAACACTGCCTCCAAAACTTGACTACTTACTTGTTTATCATTCAGTTCATTTACACTCTTAACCCATGCTGAATTAATTCTTTTCACGTCTTCTATTGTTCCATCATCTATTAATTCACATTCAAGAATCACTAATGTAGATGAAAAGATTGTGAGCGGTAATGATAAAGCTAGAATTGTTAATATTTTTTTCATAAATCTACTCCTTGAGTTACCCTACTCTTTTGTTGCCATGTGTAAAGAAGATTTTTAAAAAACTACATGAAGGCACTATTGTCTGTTATCTTATAAACTTAAAGAAATTGGAGTTTTTATGAAATCACTAAAATATTATGTTGCAGTTTTATGCATAGGTTTTCTTTCAACGGCATATTCTGCTGGTTATGCTGATGCTTATTTCTATAAAGCCAAACCCGGTAAATTAACCGAAGCTGCAGAATTGATGAGAGAAGGAAGAGATATTGGTCTTGCTAATGACCAACTGGTAATTGTGCATCAACAAAATATTGGTAGAGGAGCAGAAAAAATGTTCTTATGGGTTGACTTCTTCAACACATATGAAGATAGAGCAAAAGCATATACTGCTGAAGCTTGGACGCCCTATCTAGAAAAATTTAACAGTCAAGACATCCTTGAACCTGTAAGAAGTTACCAAATGACTTCATTAGATGATATTGATCCAGGAGATTACATAGTTCAGGTTTGGGTATGGGATCCAAAGAAAGGTAAAGCAGCTGAAACATTAGAGGCTTTAGAAGAGGCAAAAACTATATTCGAAAAACATGGCTTTCTAATTGATCTATGGCAGCATGGATTGGGTAGCAAAAATTATTTCCAATTTGTTATGTTATCAACTTCAGAAGAAGCTCAAGCAAAGTCTCTTTCATCTTTGGAGAGTGATACCGAATGGCAAGAAAAACAAATGGAATGGTTTGATGAAGAGAAATATGGAAAATTAGTTGAAAGCTATCAAGTTACAAGTCTTAATTAAATGAATCATGACAGTATCAAAGCAAATCAAGTCTAAAATCTCCAAGGAAGGTTTACTCACTATATCTTTAGATGAAGTAAATGTACCCGATCCCGGTGATGGTGAGGTACTGATTAAGGTTCAAGCAACACCAATAAATCCATCGGATCTGGGACTCTTAGTTGGACCAGCAGATGTTTCTTCACTCAAAGAAGTTGAAAAAGGTTCAGTCGTAGAAATGAAAGTTCCAGATGGATTAATTAGATCTGTTGCAGCAAGATTTGATCAAAACTTGCCTGTTGGTAACGAAGGTTCTGGAATAGTTGAATCTGCAGGTAAAGGGGCAGAACATTTGATAGGCAAAACTGTAGGTCTAGCTGGGGGCGCAATGTATTCTGAATATAGATGTGTGCCAGCATCAAGTTGCTTGGTGATGCATGATGGGACTACGGCAGAACAAGCTGCATCTTGTTTTGTTAATCCATTGACTGCTCTAGGAATGGTAGAGACTATGAGAATGGAAAATCATACCGGCCTTGTTCATACAGCAGCAGCATCTAATCTAGGACAAATGCTAATCAAAATTTGCTTAGCGGAAAATATACCTTTGGTGAATGTAGTTAGAAAAGAAGAGCATGTAAATTTGCTCAAATCCCTAGGTGCAAATTATGTCTGCAATTCAAGTTTGGATAGTTTCATGGATGATCTTGTGGAAGCTCTTGTTCAGTCAGGATCTACTCTAGGTTTTGATGCGACCGGAGGTGGAAAACTATCCAGCCAAATATTAACTGCGATGGAAATTGCCGCAAATAAAACTGCGACTGAATATAGCAGATATGGATCAGATAAATTTAAACAGGTTTATATATACGGTGGACTTGATAGAAATCCCACTACACTTACACGTTCTTTTGGTTTCTCTTGGGGATTAGGTGGTTGGTTACTTACTCCTTTTATAGGAAAAATTGGACCAGAAAAGTTTGGTGAATTGCGCAGAAAGGTTGCTGATGAAATTCATACTACTTTTGAAAGTAAATACTCCAATGTTATTACATTGAATGAAGTCTTGAAGGCGGAAAATATTTTTTCATATACAAAGCAAGCAACAGGAGACAAATATCTTATAAAGCCGAATTCTTGAGCTATGCAGAAGAATTTATCTCAAGATTGGTTGAATTGGATATTTGAAAATATCCAAAAAGGTTGTGATAAGAACCAATTGCTAGCTATTCTTCTTGAGGAGGGTTTTTCTATCTCTCAATGCAAAATAGCACTTGGACTTGATCTGACTAAAGGGGATTTAGATGAATTAAAGAAACTAGATTCTGATAAACGCAATTATTTACCCAATAAGAATATTTCTGCTACCCAAATAAAAGATGTACAAGCAGAAATCTATGAAATTAATAGCTTTTTAACAAAAGAAGAGTGTAAAAGATTAATTTTTGAAATAAAAAGAACGTTAAGACCTTCAACAATAGCAAGTGCGGGAGAATATGATCCTACATATAGGACCAGTAGCACTTGCGATTTAGGAAGAAGAAATGACCCTTTTTTAAGGAAAATTGATAAAAAAATATGTGATTTTATAGGAATAGATAGGAAGCTTGGAGAAACACTTCAAGGACAGCATTATTTAGAAGGGCAAGAATTTAAGGCCCATACTGATTATTTTGAAGTTTCCCAATTACAGGATTACTCCAAAAATCGTGGGCAAAGGTCTTATACTTTTATGGTTTATCTTAATGACGTCAATGAAGGTGGAGAAACAGAATTCCCTGTGTTAGACAAAGTATTCTCTCCGATAGCAGGTAAGGGGATTATTTGGAATAATTTAAATGAAGATGGCTCTCCGAATGAAAATACAATGCATCAAGCCCATCCTGTATTGAAAGGAGAAAAAACTATAATTACTAAATGGTTTCGAGAAAAAATATGAGAATTAAATATCTTGTTACTTTGAAGATAATCAACTATTTTTAAAGCTTCTTAATATTGTTAAAAAAATAAAATACACATTTGTTAACGACCAAATTAAAAAAGCTATTCTTAAGAGTGTTTCATCTAAATGATCAAAATATAACAAAAGCACCGTTGTTATCATCCATATCATCAAAACAGATAAAGTTGATTTTCTAAACTCTCTTACCCTAAATGGATGGCAGTACTTAAAAGGAATAAAAGTAAGAAAGGATAAGGCAAAGATAATTAAAAGATTAGTAAAAGGACCAGTGTCTAATATATAAAAGTAGAGGATTACTACATTCCAAAGGGCAGGAAAGCCGGAGAAATAAAAATCAGAAGTTTTTATATTATTATTCGCAAATGTATAACAAGACACTATAAGAATAGTAGCTACCGATATTAAAGCCATTCCTTCAGGAACTAAATCAAGCCAATAAATTACAAAAGCAGGAAGAAAAACATAATTTAGATAGTCGATAATATTATCTAAATTTTCTCCATTTATCTTTGGTGTATATTTTTTTACATCTACCCTTCTGGCTAAGGATCCATCTACTCCATCTATAAAGAGTGCAATTGCCAGATAGAAAAAAACTAAAGGTAAATTTCTTTCGATGGATGCAATCAGAGCCAAAAAGCTGAAGAAAACACCAGATACAGTAAAAAGATGAACTCCATATGAAAGAAAAACTCTCAAAATTACTTCGACTTTAATTTATCCAGCATTTTGCCCATCTTTGCATGTAACGTATTTACTGCCTGAAGAGGTCTGACAATTACTTTAAATTCAATAATTTTGTTATCTTGATCCCATGTAATAAGGTCAATGCCATTAACGTATATTCCATTCATCTCAGTTTCGAATTCTAAACATGCAGAATTACCACTAATAATTTCTTTAACATATTTAAACTTGGAGTTCTTTTTATCTGAATCTTTATTTGTTTTTTCATCACTAAATACACCCGATGCAGCTGATAGGTACAACTTAGTAATATCTTTTCCTCTTTGGGGTGTAAATACCACTGGCGAATAAAATATGACATCTTCATGAAGAAGCTTATCAAGTTTATCTTCTGCTCCCGAACCGCCGCTTTTCATTACTTCATGCCATTTATCTACTGCATTCATTTTATTTCCTTCTTAAATGTTTTTTTTGGCGGGGCTGGCAGGATTCGAACCTGCTACCTTCTAGTTCGTAGCCAGACACTCTATCCAAATGAGCTACAGCCCCTAGAATAGATTATAACTCCTATTTTGATAACTTCATTCGCTATCTAATCTTCACTTGAGATACGATTGTATACTTCTTCTCGATGAATTTTGACATCTTGAGGTGCCGTGATGCCTATCCTAACTTGCCCTCCTCTGATATCTAAAACCGTAATCTTAATATCATCGCCAATGTACATTGATTCTTCAGCTTTCCTGCTTAGTACTAACATAAACCCTCCCCAGTAATCTATGTATGTCTAAGAACCTTATCAGTTATGCATGATAAGAAAAAGGTTTTTTAAGTGTTTTTTAGTACTTTTTCGAGTTGGTCAAGAGATGAAAGCATACCTTGTCTGATTGGTTCAGAAAATTCAGGAGGATCAATCTCGGTAGTCCATTCAAAAATCGTATTACCTTCCATTTCTGACAATTTAATTTTTGCAAGATGGTGTTGAATAGGAATCACAGTCTCTATCGCAGAATACGAAAGCTCCATATTCTCATCATCGCATTCTATTATTTCTTCAACTAGTCTGCCCATACCTGTCATCTTGAAGATCCTCTTATTGCCTTTAAGTTCAATACTCTCAACTCCTGGTACCCAGTCACTTCTAGAGATATTACTCACGATATTCCAAATAATCTCTGGAGAAGCTTCAAACTCCCTTTTTTCTTTTATCTTATTCATAGATTTCTTACTTTTTTTATTCGAATTTTATTTTTTTCACCTTTTATTTTTAAAAACATAGATCCAAACAAACCAGTTTCAAGAAATACTTTATCACCCGGTGTGGGAATATCTTTTTTTCTAATAGTTTCTATATTTTTCCAAACAGACTTATCGTTCAACTCAAATAAATAGTCTCTTCCAGACAGTCTCACTCCTACTAGGGCGAGATTATCATTAATAACAGATCTTGGCGCTTTAACTATTACCTTATCATCATCTCCATTAGTATCTTCGATCTTTTCTTGAAAGATAGCTATATCGTCTTGATCGACAAGAATTAATTTTTTATCGGTTTTAAAGAAGCTATCAAAACAAGAGAGTCTTTCTTCATTGTTTTCTATCAAAGTACAGTCTTCAATTTTTTTTTCATCTGAAACCAAAAAATAAGATAGATAAAAAACAAAAACTGTAAGAAAGAATCTTTTCATTAACTATTTTTTGCAGCTTCGGGCGGTTCAATATCGTCAGGAACAAAAAAGTCCGGTGCCAATTCTGAAAAAGGAACATCTGCATACTGGGAGAAATCAGTCACTCCATTGTCAGCAAGCAAGTTATCATCAATGCAGAAATTCCCAGTAAATTCCCTAGAGTCTTTAGTTAATATTATATATGCTGCATCGGCCATTATCTCTGGAGATCTTGATATATTCATAATACTGTCACCTCCTAATGTATTCTTTATCGCTGCAGTCGCAATAGCAGTTCTGGGCCACAGGGCATTCACAGCGACCCCATCTTGTTTAAATTCTTCTGCCATACCAAGAACGCAAAGACTCATTCCAAATTTAGCCATCGTATATGCAACATGCGGCCCGAACCATTTTGGATCCATATCCAAAGGGGGCGACAAATTTAAAATATGAGGATTATCAGACTTTAGCAAATGAGGAAGGCAAACTTTACTGACTAAAAAAGTACCTCTGGCATTTATTTGATTCATTAAATCATATCTTTTCATATCGGTTTGAAGAGTACCAGTTAGTTGAATTGCTGACGCATTGTTTACGCAAATATCAATATTGCCGAAATGATCTAAACCTTTATTTACCGCATCCCTAACGTTTTCTTCGTCTCGTATATCACAAATTACGGGCAATGCTTGACCGCCCTCTTCAATAATTTCATCTGCAGCAGTATAAATAGTACCTGGAAGTTTTGGGTGAGGTTCAGCTGTTTTTGCAGCTAAAATAATATTTGCTCCATCCTTGGCAGCTCTCTTAGCAATTGCAAGGCCTATACCTCTGCTGGCCCCTGAAACAAATAAAGTTTTATTTTTAAGATCATTCATATTTTTCTCCTTTAAATTAGCTGATAGTTCACCTCAAGTCCCAATGTGTCTCAATTTAAAATAAGTATATCAACTCCAGATGCGGAAAGCCCTATTACCTTAAACAGTCTTCATTAGTCAGATTCACACTCACATTTATATAATTTTTAATGGCGGAGAGAGAGGGATTCGAACCCTCGAAGGCTTTGACACCTTACACGCTTTCCAAGCGTGCGCATTCGACCACTCTGCCATCTCTCCTTTTTTGTTTCGGCATTATATTGTTTTATAAATCTCTGAAAAACAAATTGTTTATCAGTAATGAGGTGGTTTCTCAGTAGTATCTTCAATAATGTTCTTTTCGAAAGATTCTTTTAAAGTCTTTATTTCTTCTTTTAACTGAATAATTTCTTTCTGTTGAATGCTCAATTCCTTACTTAGCTTTTCTATGGTATCTTCTTGAAATATTGCTCTTGCTTCTAACTCATTCAATCTTTTACCCTCTAAATCTTTCATCTATAAAAGTTTATTGTCTAATATCTCTTGTTATTTCAATATCAAAATTTGGTGTCGTCCTGATTGGATTGATTTCAATTCCACCCCTTCTAAGGAAATTTGCCCTTACTGAAAGTTTTTTTAATCTACACCTCTTCAATAAATCTGTAAAAATTCTTTCTACGCACTCCTCATGGAATCCCTGGTGATTTCGGTAGGCAAGCAAATACTGAAGAAGTCCCTTATGTTGAATAGAGTTTCCATTATAGGAAATATGTATAGTTGCCCAGTCAGGCTGCGAGGTAACAGGACATAAGCTTCTAAAAAGACTGCATGAGAGATGTTCGCTGGTGTATTCCTTTTCTCCTGGTTGGATTACTTGAGAATTCGGGTAAGAATCAATCTTATCTAAATATACTTCGTCTATCGAAGTTGAGCTGTCTGTAATTAATCTTGGTAACTTATTCAAATCAACATCAACATCAGTTTTCAATGCTTTCTCTAAATCATCTTTTATTAGATTCCTTAGAGAATCTATAGATTTAAACTTTTTGTTGTTAAGAGAATATAAATATAACTTTAAAGATTTTGACTCCACAAAAAATTTTGAGTTGCAATCATAAGAGATATTGAGAATTTTATTTTGGGGTATGCCTTCTTTATTAAGCCATGAAGTTTCATAGGAAGTCCAAAAATCTCTTCCATGAAAATCTTGAAATTCATTTAAACCCGTTTTTATTCTTGAATCTAACCTACTCATTGGTGAGAGGATCGATGGATCATACTGCAAAGGAATAGCTGAATCTTGTCCTAGGATTGAATTAACCATTGTCTAAGTTCTGATACCACGCCCTTTGTGTAGGAACCATAAACAAATAAAAGTAAATAGAACTATAAATCCTATAATCATAAAAATTGCAGAGTTTATTGAAAAACCAAGAGCTTCTAAGTCTGAAGCTCCTAAAATAGAATATCTAAAAGCATTGATCATATAAAGAATTGGATTGGCTAGCGATACTGTCTGCCAAAAAGAAGGAAGTAATTGAATAGAGTAGAAAACCCCACCGAGATAAATCAAAGGCTGCATTATAAAAGTCGGAATAATTGATATATCATCAAACGACTCTGCAAACAGAGCATTTAAAAATCCTCCCAATGAAAAAAGTATAGATGTAGAAATCACTACAAATATGCTCAAAGTCCAGTTACTTACTGATAAATCATAAAACCACAGAGACACTAAGGTTACTATTGCTCCAACTAAAAGTCCTCTAGCCACTCCGCCAAGAACCCAGCCTAGCAAAATTAGATAGTGTGGTAATGGAGTGATTAATAGCTCTTCAATACTTCTCGCAAACTTTTGACCAAAAAAAGAGGAAACTACATTTGAATATGAATTACTTATGACCGACATCATGATCAAACCTGGGATCATAAATTGCATATAATCAAAGCCTCCCATTTGTCCAATTCTTTTACCAATAAGAGTTCCAAAAATAACAAAATAAAGCATTATCATTATTGCTGGTGGAATGAGAGTTTGTGTCCAAATCCTCATAAATCTATGGATCTCTTTGTAAATAATTGTTATCAGTGCTCTATACTGTTCTAATGGAGTCATCTTTCATCTCCATTCAAGTTTGAATCAACCAACCCCATGAATAGCTCTTCCAAACGACCTGTATCATTTCTCATACTTGATATTTGAATTCCAGAATCAGATAAGACTTTAAAAATAGTATTTAGACCCTGGCCCTTTCCAATAGTAATTTTTAGTTTTTGAGGATTTTCTAAAACAGCTTCGTAGTCGATATTTTTAGGCAGTGTTTGTAAAGGATTTTTAAGATCGAAAACAAATGTTTCCTCTTCTAAGCGTGTTAACAGTTCTTGCATACTTGTATTTTCGACGATTTCTCCTGAATCTATTATCGCTATGTTCCTGCATAGTCTCTCAGCTTCTTCAAGATAATGTGTTGTTAAGATTATAGTAGTTCCCTCATTATTGATTTCAGTCAGAAAATCCCAAAGAGATCTACGGAGTTCAATATCTACTCCAGCAGTTGGTTCATCTAATATTAAAAGTTCAGGATTATTTACTAAAGCTTTTGCAACCATTACCCTTCTTTTCATACCCCCAGAAAGCTTTCTGGCTTGATCATTACGTTTATCCCAGATATCAAGCTTCTGCATATAATACTTAGCATTTTCTCTAGCTTCTTTAAAACTCAATCCATGATAACCAGCTTGATTCCTTATTATATCGCCGACCTTTTCGAATTGATTAAAATTAACTTCTTGACCTACAACACCAAGTTTCTTCTTTGCTAGCGAGTGATTCTCATCAATATCTATATCTAGAATTTTTACTTGGCCTGAGGTTTTGGTAACTAGCGAACTTATAATACCTATAGTTGTAGATTTTCCTGCGCCATTTGGTCCAAGAAGTGCAAAAAAGTCGCCTTGGGTAACCTCTAAGTCAATACCTTTTAAGGCTTGTAAGCCTCCAGCATATTCTTTCTTTAAGTTATTGATGGAAAGGGCTTTCATGAGTTACTTACTCAAATAAGCCATACTCTCTTCGAGACCCCTAATAGTTAAAGGAAACATATTGTCTTCAACAAGGCTTCTGGTGAGTTCAACAGAAGCACTATATTCCCAATGCTCTTGAGGCACTGGGTTTAACCAAACTAATTTGTCATAGATACCTACCATTCTTTTCATCCAAAGAGCTCCTGCTTCTTCATTCCAATGCTCAATGCTTCCACCAGGATTTGTGATTTCATATGGAGCCATGGTCGCATCTCCAACGAAAATAATTTTATAATCAGCTGAATACTTATGAATTATGTCTTCCGTATAAACTCTTTCATTTTGTCTTCTTCTATTATCCTTCCACACAGTCTCATAAATAAAGTTATGGAAATAGAAATATTCTAAATTTTTAAATTCTGTTTTGGCTGCAGAAAATAATTCTTCACAAACTCTGATATGAGGATCCATAGAACCACCCACATCAAACAAAACTAGTACTTTTACAGCATTTCTCTTTTCAGGACGAAATTTAACATCTAACAGACCTGCTTTTTTAGCAGTAGAGCTGATGGTACTGTCTAGATCAAACTCTTCATCAGCACTGTCTCGGATTAGCTTTCTGAGTCTTCTGAGAGCAACTTTCATATTCCTAGTACCGAGCTCAACATCGTCATCAAGATTTTTAAAATCTCTTGCTTCCCATACTTTAGCTGCTTTTCCTTTTCCTCCCTCACCACCGACTCTAATACCTTCTGGATTCTCCCCAGAATTTCCAAATGGAGAAGTGCCACCGGTTCCTATTTGTTTGCTGCCACCTTCATGCCTCTCTTCTTGTTCTTGAAGTTTCTTTTTAAACTCTTCAAGAAGTTTCTCTAGACCACCTAAGGATTGAATTTCTTTTAGTTCTTCTTCAGTAAGGTGTTTTTCAAATTCGGCTTTCAACCATTCGTCTGGAATTAACATTTCTAAAATATCATCTATGCTTTCAATTCCTTTAAAGTAAATATCAAAAGCTCTATCGAATTTGTCATAGTGCTTTTCATCTTTCACCAGAATAGCCCTACTCAAGAAGTAAAATTCGTTCATATTTGCAAAAGCTAGCCTCTTATCTACAGCAGCAATTAAGTCCAATAGTTCTCTTAAGGAACAGGGTACTCCGGTAGCTTTTAAAGTATTAAAAAGAGATATAAACATTAAGAATTAGTATTACCTTCTCTTCTAGCCATAAATGCTAATCTTTCAAGTAATTGAACATCTTGTTCATTTTTCACAAGTGCGCCATATAAAGGTGGTATTGCTTTAGAGGGATCTCTATTTTTAAAAATTTCGTCAGGAATGTCATCAGCCATTAGTAGCTTTAACCAATCGATCAATTCTGAAGTAGAAGGTTTTTTCTTCATTCCTGGTACCTTTCTTATATCAAAGAAAATTTCTAAAGCATCTTTTACTAAATTTTTCTTAACCTTAGGATGATGGACTTTTACAATTTTTTCCATTGTCGGTCTATCTGGGAAGTTGATATAGTGGAAGAAACATCTTCTAAGGAAAGCATCGGGTAGTTCTTTCTCATTATTACTTGTAATGATTACTAAAGGTCTTTGAACCGCTTTAATTGTCTCTTTAGTCTCATAAACATAAAACTCCATACGATCTATCTCTTGTAATAAGTCATTTGGAAACTCTATATCTGCCTTATCAATTTCATCAACAAGCAAAACTGCTCTTTCATCGGAGGTAAAAGCCTCCCACATTTTTCCTTTTTGAATATAGTTAGAGATGTCTTTAACTCGTTCATCCCCAAGTTGTGAATCCCTCAGTCTTGTTACAGCGTCATATTCATAAAGGCCTTGTCTAGCTTTCGTTGTAGATTTTATATGCCACTCAATTAATGGCATATTTAGTGATTCGGCAACTTGCTCAGCTAGCATAGTTTTGCCAGTTCCTGGCTCACCTTTAATCAGTAATGGCTTTTCAAGTTCTATTGCGGCATTCACTGCCATACTAAGATCTTCAGTTGAGATATAAGAATCAGTCCCTTTAAATTTCATATTTATTCCTTTTAAGATTTATCGTGACTTTATCACAAAGTAAAAAAATCGCTAACCAACTTTTTAGAGTTAAATCTACCAATATCCTAGTATTGTTATTTATGGACTGACAAGCTTATTGATTTGTTGATTTAATCTTTTTTATACAGATTATTAATAATATAGAGGTCAAGATTTCGAAAAAAATTGCTGACGTTAAGAATTCTGTTCCGTGCATGAGACCTGCATAAATTCTAAATATAGCCGCTGAACCCAGAAGACAAACAGTAGCATAAATCCATATATGCTCATTTCTATATGCACCTATGATGGCCATGATTGCAGCAGTAAAAAAGAAAGAGGTGAAATCACCTATTTGAGTATTACCACCTTCTCCTTGTAATAAAGACATTGATAAGCCTGCAGCAGCTGAGGATGGATCAATTATCCAATTAAAAGCAGTTAACATCATAATTGAACCTATGATTCCAGGAATTATCCTTGCCCACATATTCTTTCCTTAATTTGGTTGGACACTTATTATCTCTCCTCCACTTCCATCAGTTGCCAGAAGTATTGAGCCATTTGGGAGAAATGCAATATCACGAATCCTGCTTAAATCATCGAAAATTATATGTTCTTGAATAATCTTATTCTCTTTAAGCTCCAATCTTCTTACACTTCCAGGTTTCATTGACGAAACAAATATACTTCCTTTCCATTCAGGAAATAAGTCTTTGTCATAAAGCATCATTCCTGAAGGTGCTATAGATGGTACCCAGTATTTAATTGGTTGTTCCATCCCTTTCATCTCAGTAAATGGAGAAATGATCGAACCGTTATAATCCTTGCCGTAAGTTATGGCAGGCCAACCATAATTATTTCCTGGCTTAATTACATTTATTTCATCTCCACCCATTGGTCCATGCTCTAACCCATAAATCTCACCTTTATAATTTATTATGCCTTGGGGGTTTCTATGTCCATAAGACCAGATCTCAGGAAGAGCATTTGGATCATCTGAAAATGGATTACCTTCTGGCAAAGAACCATCTGAATTTATCCTTACAATTTTCCCAAAATGGTTATCTAATGATTGAGCCTTCTCACGATAGTTAAAACCATCACCATTAGTAATTAGCAAAGTACCATCATCCATGAACACCATTTTAGCTCCATAGTGAAGAGCGGTATTTCGAGAAGGAAAGGCACTGAAGATTTCATTAACATCTTTAAGCTCATTATTGGAAAGAACTGCTCTGATTACTTTTAAGGTATTGGTTCTTGCCCCTGCATCACGAGCAGAAAATGCCAAATACAAAACTTTATTGTTTTGAAAATTTGGATCCAAAACGACTCCAGACATACCGCCTTGTCCTTTGAAAAGCACTTCAGGTGTACCGGCTACTGGAGCAGAAAGTAACTTACCATCTTTTATCTGTCTCAAGTTTCCCGATAACTCTGTAAAAATAATATTTTCATCATCGATTACAGCAAGACTCCAAGGCCTATCAAGTCCTTCAGCAATTATTGTGTAATTGTAATTAACCTCTTCAGATCTGAGAAAGAGAGATATTATTGATATCACTAAAATTAACGTAGGTTGACTATATCTCATTATCATCTTTCCTTGTTTGTCTAAAACCATATAAATATCCACCGAGGCATCCGCATATTGTCATACATAACTTTCCAATATTTGTTCTTGATCCAGATATAGGTTCCAAGTTATCAAGAGCAAATGGCAAGAGAATCATCAAAAAGAGCATAGACAATCCTCCGGCAAGAACATAAGGAAATACTCTATTTAACAAAAATCTCTTAGATATTAGTTTTGTACTAAATAAAAATAGAATCAAGGGTATTAAAATTAGCAAATAGAGTGGTATCTGGGAGTTAAAGTTCATACCAACTACATCTTTTAAGAAAGTAGAAGTAACTAAACTAAAATCAATCGGCATATTCATAGAGTTGAGCCATAAAAGATTGCTAGATGTGGATACGACTACAACAAGAATAGTCACGACTATAGCAGTCAGTAATAAATCAAAGAATGTTTTAACCATTTTGGGATTGATTTTGAGCATCCATCATTGCTTTTATCAACATCCTGTTTTGATTCTCTCTTTCTTCCATTCTTTCTATTATATCATTATCAATCTTAAGCTCTTCCAAGATTTGTCTATTATCAAAGCCTAGGATAGGCGCAAGAGTTCGCGGAAACTCTTTTTGCCCTTTTAAGTTAGCTGGGGGTTTTGGCATTCTCATTTTACCCAACTCAGGATGGTCTATTTCAACGATCGAACCTTGTTCAATTACTTGAGGGTCAAGATGAACTTTGTTTAAATCATTACAAATTGAAGCCGAGATTCCTTCATTATCCATTTTATCTTCGAGTTCTTTGCTAGATAAATTCCTAGTAATTTTATTTATTTCCTTGGTTAATTCTTCTTTATTAACTATTCTGGAGACAAGATTATTGTACTTTTCATCTTGGTGTAATGAGAGGCTAAAAACTTCACAAAATTTTGTGAATACTTCATCATTTGCAATAATTATAAGAACCACTCCTCCGTCTTTAGTTTCATAAACCTCAAATAAATCTGCTAGTTCACCTAAATTTATACCACCCTCCTCAAATGTATAGTTCATCATTAAATCGGGCCAATTATAGTAGAGAGCTGATTCCATCATTGATACTGGAAGATACTGACCACCTTCGCCATTAGCTTTCTGATAAAGAGCTGCTGAAATTGCTTGAGCGCTCGTTAATCCAGTGACCTTGTCATAAATAATTGTTCTTATCAATTCTGGAAATTCACTATTTTGAGCATGAGGAATGCCTACTGTTCCTTGGATCAATGGATCATATACTTTCTTTTCTTTATAAGGGCCTGACTGTCCGTAACCTGATATGGAGCAATATATCAAATCAGTTTTGATTCTTTTTAAAGTCTCATAATCAATTCCAAGTTTTTTAACAATACCTGGTCTATAATTTTCAATTAACACATCAGTTGTTGAAACTAGTTGCATTAAGACTGACAGGTCTTCTTCGTTTTTGAAATCTAAACATATACACTTCTTGTTTCTGTTGAGAGTAGAAAACATAGCACCCATTCCATCTTTAATAGTTCCCATGAATCTAGCAAGATCTCCTATACCGGGTGGTTCAATCTTAATAACCTCAGCGCCTTGATCAGCAAGCATCATTCCAGCAAAAGGTCCTGATACTGTAGAAGTTAATTCAAGTACTCTAACTCCTTTAAATGGTCCGCTCATATCTCCCCCTAAAAAATATACTGTTTTATAATAGAGGTCATAATGCCACTTATTCAAGAACAATTTTTTGATATCGGAGCCAATTTGACACATGAGTCTTTTACTGAAGACTTAGATTCCGTAATAATTGAGGCGAGTAAACTTGGGGTAAAAAGATTATCAGTCACCGGATCTTCAGTAAAAGATAGCTTAGAAGCCTTCGAGATTACTCAGAGATATCCCAAAACTTGTATTTCTACCGCTGGAATACATCCTCATAATGCAAAGGAATATTCAACTGCTGCCTTTAGTGAAATTAAAGATTTATTAAAAAATGATTTAGTTAAGTCGATAGGAGAAACGGGTTTAGATTTTAATAGAAATTTTTCTTCCCCAGAAGATCAACAAAAGAGTTTTGAAGCCCATCTCGAGTTATCCATTGAATTAAATAAACCTTTATTCTTGCATGAGAGAGACGCCCATGAAAAATTTGTTGACATTACATCTCTATACTTAAAAGATTTACCCAAAAGTGTTGTGCATTGTTTCACAGGAACAGAGGAAGCTTTGAAGAAATACCTCGACATGGGATTCTACATAGGAATAACCGGCTGGTTATGTGATGAAAGAAGAGGCAAGCATCTAGAAGAGCTAATTTCTCAAATACCACTAGAAAAATTAATGATAGAAACTGATGCCCCATATTTGCTACCTAGAGATATGGATATTGATAAATCCTCCAGAAATGAACCCAAGTACTTGAATCATATCGCTAGAAAGGTTTCAGAGTTAAGAAGAGAAAGCGAAGAATTAGTTTTTTCAGCCATTTATATGAATTCATTAGATTTTTTTGATATATCAGTCTAAAAGTTTAATTACTTTCTCTTCATCAAACGGCCAAAGTAACTCTTGTTCACCATAGAGAATGACTGGAATTTTATCCCAATATTTATCAACATATGTTCTCTTTGAATATATATCTACAGTGGTAATTATGCAGTCTTTCAGATATATCTGAGAAAGTAATTGTTGAGCTTCTCTGCATAAATTACAGTCTTCTCCGGAGATTAGGATGAGCTCTCTCAAACTACAGAACCCGATGAAATCAATCTATCATATTCATTACTATCAATACCTATTGATTCTAGTATATCCTTTGAATGTTCACCTGCAATGGCTGGTGGTAGCGTAATTTCATTTTGAGTTCTATCGAATCTTGGAGCAGGTGCGGGTTGGGTTACACCCTCAATTTCAATAAACGTTTGTCGAGCGATATTATGCGGGTGCAAAGGTGCTTCACTCATATCCAATACAGGTGCAAAACATACATCACTCCCCTCCATAAGATCACACCATTCTTCTCTTGTCTTTGTTAAAAAGACGTCCTTAATCAGTTGTTTTTTATTTTGCCAAGTATCTCGTTTCATTTGATCTCCAAAGTCATCAATTGACAACTCAGCCTTTTCACAAAGTAAGGTGTAAAATTGAGGTTCAATCGACCCAATTGATACATATTTTCCATCCTTGCACTCGTAAGTATCATAAAAATGTGCTGCTCCATCTAAAAGATTAGTTTGGCGTTCCAAGTTCCAAAACCCTGATTGATGCATTGAATACATCATTGTCATTAGTAGAGAAGATCCATCAGTCATGGCTGCATCAATGACCTGACCCTTACCGGAACTCTGAGTCTCTAAAAGAGCAGCCACAATACCTAACGCCAATAACATGCCACCGCCTCCAAAATCTCCAATGAGATTTAAAGGTGGAACAGGAGGAGAATCGTCTCTTCCTATTGCAGCTAAAGCTCCTGATAAAGCAATATAGTTAATATCATGTCCAGCTGCATTCGCCAATGGACCAGTTTGACCCCATCCAGTCATTCTTCCAAAAACTAGTTTCTCGTTCCTTTTTTGGCATACATCAGGTCCTAGTCCTAATCTTTCCATTACACCAGGTCTGAAACCTTCAAAAATAGCATCTGCACTTTCGACTAATTTTAATACTACCTCTACTCCATCTTCGCTCTTTAAGTCTACAGCGATTGATTTCTTCCCACGGTTAGCTGGCTCTTCTCTTGAACCTGTCCCTGCAGCCGAAGCTCTATCAACTCTTATTATCTCTGCTCCAAGATCAGCCAAAATCATTCCACAGAATGGTCCTGGACCTATTCCAGCCATTTCAATTATCTTGAATCCCTTTAGTGGTCCCATACTAGTCTCCTGTTAATTTTTCTTTTCCCAATGGTTTAAAATAAAGAATCAATTGGGGTAATAACGTTAGTGCCCCTAATAATGCCATAACCATCGCTAATGATACAAAGAACCCAAAGTAGACACTTGGATTGAAATTAGAAGTTGAAAATACTAAAAATCCAAGAATGATTGTTAATGAAGTATAAAACATTGCCCTTCCTATGGTTCTATGACTATCTTTCATAGCCTGAATATAGATTCCTGAAACTTTAAATTCTTTTTTAAATCTATGAATATAGTGGATAGTGTTATCTACTGCCATACCAACGCTGATAGCAGCAACAGTAATGGTCATAATGTCTAGGGGTATTGAAAAAATACCCATAGTTCCCAATACAACTCCTGCTGCCAATAGATTAGGAATAATCCCAATAATGGATAAATACAAAGAACGAAAAAGGATTAAAAACATTAAAAAAATAATGCTGAAGACAATAACAATAGTACCGATCTGGGAATCAAATAAGCTTTGCAACATATTGTTGTAAAGCACTGCTAAGCCAGTCAGCCTAAATTGTTCTTCTTCCAAATTGTAATCTGTTTTTAAAGTCTCAGAAATTTCATACAAGAGCTCATTTCGGTTGAGACCCTCGGCAGACTCAATCACTCTGGCTGATATCCTAACTTGATTTTCGTCGTTGCTAATATAAGAACTCAGTAAATTCTCTTTAATATCTTCTGGAAGCATGTTTTTAACAAGAGCTAAATCAAGCTCCGACAAAGGCTCGCCATCTTTCAGTTCAGTTGCTACTTTTATACCACTAGCAACGGAAAGAACTTTTCCTATCTCTGGTAAAGAATCTAAGTAGTCGTGAATCTGCTCAAGCTTTTCTAAAGAAATAGTATTCCACCAGTAACCATTAATAGTTGATTCTTCATCTTCAAAACCAAAGTCATCATCGAAAGATTCTTCTTCTACATCAGTTGCCCAATTTTTGGGTGCATTGATAACTACATCTAAAGGTGCTGTACCACCAAGCCTATTATCAAGTAAGTCCATGCCTTTATAGATTTCTGTAGATGGCTTGAAATAGTCTATAAATCTATTCTCAACTGTAAGTTGGTTGATGCCATATATAGATATACAAAATAAAATAATTCCAATAAGACTGATGTAACTTCCTAATTTTTCAGTTAACTTAGAAAAACCTACGGTTACCCCTTTACTGAAATCTTTCGATTCTTGATCAAGACTAGAGGTAAAAAGTAGACTGAATATTGGAAAAAGAAAAAAAGAAAAAATAAAAGCAAAAAATATTCCTGCAACCATCATCTTACCAAAGTCCATAACAGGTTTAATTTCACTCACTCCCAGAGATGCAAAAGCAATGATTGTGGTTAGAGCAGTATAGAAGCAAGGTTTCAACATTTGCTCTAATGTTAAAGCTACTAAATCCTTTTTTTCGAGTGAAGGATTAATCTCATACAGCTCTTGATATCTAACAATTAAGTGTATTGTTAAAGATATTGATATTATTAATAGAAGTGAGATGAAATTTGAAGAAACTACAGTAACCCTCCAGTCCATCCAGCCCAAAAACCCTATAACGAAAAGAGAAATTAAAGCGCTTGAAATCAAGGGCATTGCAACCCAACGTAATTTTTTAAAAATTAAACTTAAAGTTATTACAAACATAATCAGCACACCAAGTGCGAAATATTGAAGATCACTTTTTATAAAACTAATCATGTCAGACGCAATCATCGCAGTGCCGCCAAGGTATATATCACCTTTATCTCTAAAAGTGTTTATTGCTTTTCTTGTCGATTCAATTAGCGCGTCTCTATCTATAGATGCTTGTGAATTGAGTATTTTTATTTCCTCATTTATATTTTTTAATTGTAAATCATGAATTGCAGGGGAATATTGTTCAGAATTTATAAGTTCGAGAATTTGATAACGTTGATTAATAGCTGCTTCGTAAGAAACATTGTTTTCTAGCAATAATTGCATTGCGGTATAAGTTGCTTCTTTATCCGTCAGTAGATCTGTATATAAAGGGCTATTTTTGAATTCTAGCCTTGCCAAGTTTTTATCAGTACCTTCGTCTTCAATAGTCCGAAGATTATCAGCTAGTTCGCTCATACTCATTTTAGGGCTAAAAAGTAATGGCGCATCTAAATAACTAAGAACAGAATCAACTCCTTCGATTTGTTCAAAAATATTTACCATTTCTCTCACTTGAGAAATAGTCACATCAGAAAATAGGTCTTCTTTTGGTTTAAAGATTATTATTAAAAAGTCAGATGAAGCATAATCAGAATTTACTTCTCTATAATATTTGAGATCATCATCACTCTCCAATACAAGAGAGTCAGATGAGGCATCTAGCTTAAAGTTACTAAGATTTGATATAGAGAAAGTTAAAACGACAAGAAAAGAAATAAAAAGCATCTTTGGGTAAGATGTAACGAATTTAGAAAAGACTTTAGACATTTTTATATCTTATTTTGTTTTGCGTTAACACCCATATGAACATGCCCTCGTTCTTCTGCTAAATCAATTTGCAATTGTCTTTGAGAGAATCTTTCCTTATCTTTTTTAGAAGAGATGTTGTAACACTTATGACAAGATACGCCCTTTTTGTAATATTTTGATTCAAGATCAGTTTTTGATAGAGGTCTTCTGCAACCAAAACATTGAAGAAAACTTCCTGGGTTTAAATGCTTATCTACAGTTACTCTTTCATCAAAAACAAAACATTCACCTTCCCATAAATTTTCTTCTTGAACATCTTTGAGATATCTTAAAATACCACCATCAAGTTGATAGACATCTTCAAAACCTTCATTCATCATGAAAGAGGAAGCTATTTCGCACCTTATACCTCCTGTACAAAACATAGCTATCTTTTTCTTTTTTGTTTCAGATAACTCTTTATCAACGAAATGAGGAAATTCAGTTAGATTATTCATTTTAGGGATAATGGAGTTTTTGAAGGTGCCTATTTCCGTTTCGTAATTATTCCTGACATCAAGAATGATTGTATTGGGATCCGTAATTAATTTATTCCAGTCCTGGTAATTCAAATGTTTACCTCTTGAATTAACTGGATCGAAATCACCCTTTAATGGCAACAATCTATTTCTACACTTTATTTTTAATCTCTTAAAAGGCAAAGAATTAGACGAAGACCATGTTTCGTCTTTGATTATTAATTTAAATTTCTTTTTCAATAAGGAAACAAGCTCGATTAAAGCCTTTTTCTTTCCAGACAAAGTAGTATTGATACCTTGCGGCGTCGAAAAAAAAGTTCCTACTATATTGTTTTTAATACAGTGTCGTTCAACAGTCCTACCAACTTTTTTATGGTCACCAATTTTTTCTATTGAATAGAAGGTAACGACATGATTATCCGCCATTTTAATTTTCTAGTTATCGTTTTTACTGCCGCCCAGACAATTTGGAGAAGGCTCTGTTTTTTTATTTTTTTCTATCCATTCATTTTCCGTAAAAGTATGAATAGATAGGGCATGTATCGGTCCATCTATCTCTTCTTGTATCTCGGCATAAATAAGCTGATGTCTTTTAACTAAATTGAGTCCCTCAAAGAGATTAGAGATAGCCACTATCCTTACGTGGGATTCTCTACCTGGTTCTACATTATGAAGATAACTTTCGTCTATTACCTCTAGATGACTAGGGTCTAGCGCTTTTTTCAATTTTTCTTCTATAGATGTAATTGCACTCATTATTGAATTTTAATTGCTTTCAAGCTTTAAGAGAAATCTTTTAACATCTAATCCCCCAGTGAAGCCCCCTAATCCTGATTTTGATACAACCCTATGACAGGGCACGACTATTGGAAGTGGATTCTTTCCGCAGCTAGTACCAACTGCTCGATAAGCATTTGGATTACCGACTTTCTTTGCAAGATAAGAATATGAAACACATTCTCCATAAGGTATCTTAATCATCTCTTCAAAAACTGCTGATCTAAAACCAGTAAAGGGTAATCTGTATTGGATAGTAAAATCTTTTCTACCTTCATAGAAATACTCATTCAACTGATCAATTATTATTTTGAAGAGGTTTATATCATTTTTTGTTTCAATATTATTAGGGATTTGATTTGAAAAAGATAAGCCTATTAAATCCATTTCGTCCTTTATTAAGCTTATATCTCCAACTGGTGAGTTGTATAAGTGTGCGTGAAGCATTAACTATCTTTCCAAACTTTAGTATCTGGGTTTGCAGCGTTTTCTTCGTGATCATCTCGGGTTAGTGTGTAGCCTGAAACTAGAGATAAAGCACTTCCAAAAGCAATAATACAAATTGGCACATACCACAAAGCTAGGTTAGCCAGTATTTGATCTGGAATGACATTATCGAGCATCTGTCGAGCCTCAGGGTCAGGAAAAGAAATAAGAGTTAAGATTATTCCAGCAAAGGTTAAACCAAAACCGCTAACTGCCTTATCCGCAAAACTTCTAGCTGAGAAAAGTATCCCTTCCTCTCTTCTGCCTGTCTTAAGCTGAATATCTTCAACTAAGTCCATAAGCATCGAGGCGAGAGTAGCAAATACTATTATTCCAGCGGAGACATTTATGACAACATGTACGCACAACACAGGCAGAAGATAAACACTACCATTTGCTGGGAAAAGAGAAGTTCCATAAACCAAATCTATGTATCTGAGTGCAAAAGGCAAAGCAGCAAATATTATCTGAAAAGCCCAAATGGACATTACAGTATTCTTTTTACCAAATCTATCTGTAAGAATTGGAGCAGTGAAAATGGCTATTATTGGGGCTAGGTAAAGGCATAACCCTCTTGTTAGCATCTCATTCGTATTTAAACCCCAAAAGAAAGAATCAAAATATATTGCAAATGCTGCTTCAATTCCTCCTGCCATAGCGGCAAGAAGACCTGAAAAAAATAGAAACATATAAGACTTATTGGAGAGTAAGGTTTCTTTAAGTTCTTTTAAAACTTCTCCTAAAGGTGCAGCTTTAGATTCGGGAGGAGCTAATAACCTAGGAATATGTTTATGGGTACCAAGACTCGTAACTAGGATTCCTAAAAAAATAAGAAAAGCTGCGACTAAACCATAATCTGCCCAAGCATCAGGGTTAAATCTACCATCGGAATATGCATCAGTTACATTATTGGGTCCAAACCAAAACCAAACTAAATTATAAGTGGTTAAACCTCCAAACCAACCAAAGAAATATCTATAAGACATTAGGGAAGTCCTTTCTACATAATTGCTAGTAAGCTCAGGTCCTAGAGATATTGAAGGCACCTCATAAAATGTTATGAAAACTCTAATAATGATTGCACAGATCAAAAAATAGAAAAATAATTGCCAATCGGAGTAGTATTCAGGAGGTGTCCAAAGGAAATAGTAAGTTATCGCGACCGGTATAGCAGCTGCATACATATATGGATGTCGCCTACCCCACCTAGATCTGGTTCGATCCGAATAATAACCAACTAAAGGGTCTGTGATTGCATCAATTACTAGAATTATATTCAGCGCAAGTCCAGTCATCCACCCAGGCAAACCGAATACAGAGTTGTAAACAAAAAGAACAAAAAAGCTAAAGCCATTGTTTTTAATTCCAAATGATATGGACCCAAACCCATAAAAAAACTTTGTTTTAAAATCTAACTGAGTTTCTTGTGGCTGCTTTTCCATGCTTTATGTGTATTATCTTAAGCTTCGGTAAAATTTATATAAATTGGAGAAGACCAAGCTCTTTCCTCAGAAAGAGTCAGACAATCATCTTCTTTGTCAGTTCTTGAATCACCATAACAGATATTTACCTTAATACACTCTCCTTTATCGTTGAAAGTACAACGAAGATTGCCACCATTCACTACAGGTGATGGTTCTTGGATTGCTCTAACGTAATAAATTGTATCCCTTGAGTTATCTTCAAACTCTTCATCTATAAACTCAATCTCACATCCTTGCTGACTTGGTTTGCATTCAAAAGTTTTCCAAGCATCATCAATTAGGTCTTCGATACGCTCGGACTTAGCAATCTGGGGAGTAATCTTAACTATTTCAATTCTAGAGATAATTTTTCTTGTATCAGAAGGGTTATAACATTCATTTTTGCAAATTCTCTCTATTTCTTCCTTGGTTATATCAGTAGAGGAATAATCGGGACATCCTGGCTTCTGCTCAAATGCACCAACTGCCTTGACTCTGAATGTAGGGTTGTCTGTTTTATTGACAGTGCTTCCCATTGGAATCAGTGAATCTTGATTCACTAAATCAAACCAAAGAAGAATCCTGTCTCCTGTAGTCCCGTAAGTTTCTTTACTGGTTAGACTTTGCCATATAGATTGCCGATCTCTACCAGAAGCATGAACAGCAGCTAATCCTCCCGTTGTAAAAAAGGAAGCTTCTCGCTCTGCTTCAAAAGCTCCAAATCCAGCTCTCAATCCAAGTAATGGCTGGTCTCTTAAATCATTTGATCTGTCTTTAATTTCTTCAACAGGGTAAAGAACTTCGCCCACATAGTCATGACTTGGTCCATTGGCTTCAGTTGTAACAAATCTATCAATTTCTTTGTATCCCGTTCCTGGTCTAGCTCTATGATTATCACTCGATGCAATAAATCCAAAGTTAAATCTCTTGGGACTTTCTTCATCAAAATTAGAGATTGCAAGCCCATATTGAGCTGATCCTGCAGGCCTATAATTAAAAGAAGGAAGATAACAATCTCTGCATTGTCCAGAATCTAGCCAATCTTCTATTGTTACACCGGGCACAGTTAAGTGTCCTGCAACACCCATTACAGCATAATTATCTCTTGCCTCTTCAGCTCTTAAAGAACATTCACTATCTGAAAATCCGTTATTGAGACATCTTTCTTCGATAATTTCTCCTGCTCTCCAACAACTCGGTAAATATTCTTTAGTAGGTTTAGGGCAAATGAAATTTCCATTTTGATCAACATTTAATGATCTCCAGGACCTATACTCTTCAGAATTTCCATGACCCGACATAACCTCAAACAGAATTTGCAAATTATCATCATTAAAGTCTGCCTCTAGTTGCTTGTCTAAAGTTGAATTGGGTGGAGTGTAAAAACCCCACGTATTCCCATGCGGTATGACAATTGTAGGGAAATTTAAATCTCTAAGCTTTTCAAATAAATCTTTCGGAGTATCTGCATATTCATAACAATCGTCGCTTAACTGACTTGATGGTATACCTTCATCACACATTTTTGCTTCAGCTAGTTCATCAGCAAAAGCTATAAAATCAAAATATCTGTGTCTATTTTCAAAATCAAGTAAAGCAGCTGGTCTTAACTGTCTTGACTGTCCAGGTATGCCCGCTCTCATTCCGTTGGTCGCTAATCCACCAGCGCCAATTGCACGTTCCGGAACTTTGCCTTCTTCAATATCTAGAAACATTACATTTTTATGGCCGTAGTGTGTGTCAGCTGTATTTCCAACTTGAGTCCATTCATATCCGAGAAAAGTTACTAAATCAGGATCTTTTGCATCTGTGGGACTGTTACAATTCCTTACAGCTTCTTTTATGGATTTCCACTTTCTCGGTGTTAAGGCCTCTGCATGATCAGTTGAAACCCAAAAGTCTAGATTGGCGCAAAACCGTGCAAAATCACAAGCATCAGCTATCGGATGAGGACCTTCGCCGTTGAGTATTGGCAAGCTCCAAAGAAAAGCGTCAGTTGAATATGTAGTATGAACATGAGTATCTCCAAATAAGATTTGTTTCTGTCTTCCATATGGTTTTTGAGAAATTTGTTTTTTATCCACTAAAGATTTAGGAAGTTCAGAATTTACTGAAAGACCTGGCTCTTCTAATTCACCATATAAATCTAGATATATTCCGGTTATGTATATTCCGCAAACAATAAAGACAGTTCCAAGTAGATAATATATGTAGCGCATTAATTAATTTTTATCTTTTTTGTTCGCTGTGTCGATAAATTCCTGCATAAAATCCCTTTCTTTTCTTTGATTAAATAACCCATTAATAGAGAAATTACTTGATTCAAAAGATTTTGAATTTCCTTCTTGAAATAACCTTACATGAGAATATTTAAAAAAATAAATTAAAAAACAACCTGCTATAAAGCCACCAATGTGAGCAAAATACGCAACTCCACCTTCACTACCCATTGAAACACTAAAAAATTGACTGATGATCCAGATACTTAGGACAATAAAAGCAGGAACTTTTATTACTGTTATAAAGATAAATAACCAAAATAAAACATTTACATTAGCTTTTGGATGAAGAACCAAATATGCTCCCAAAATTCCAGCAATTGCTCCACTTGCACCAATCATTGGGACATTGGATTCAGGGTCGATTGATGTCTGAAGTAAAGCAGCAGCTATACCAGATAGCAAATAAAAGATAAGGAATTTCTTGTGACCCATACTATCCTCAATGTTGTCACCAAAGATCCAAAGAAAAACCATATTGCCAATAAGATGTATCCATCCTCCATGCATAAACATTGAAGTGAGAATTGTTAAATATGGACTTATAAAGCTTTCTTGAGAACCAAGCAACGCTGCAGGAATGACTCCAAAATTATAAATTGCTTCCCTATTTAAATGAACAGGAAGTGTGCTCTGCCAGAGAAAAACGAAACAACAAATACCGATAATAAAATAACAGACTAAAGGTTTTGTAGCGCTTTCATTATCATCAGAAATTGGAAAGAAGAACATTAACTCTTATCTACATAGCCAAGGTCATTAACATTCTCTAAATGTCCTTTACGGTCAATGTCATACATCAAAAGTAATAATGTAGAAATTATAGGTAAACAAATGCCAATTACTACATGCACAAATGCAAATCTATTAATGATTTCACCGGTTAACATTTCTCTTGTTACATTTGGATCATCGAAACCAGCCCAACTGACAATTGAGCCTGCTATTAAAACACCGCCAGCCCCAATTAACTTTTGTATAAATCCATTAACAGTTCCCAACAATCCTTCTTCTCTTCTACCTGTAGTTGTTTCAACATCTTCAACAATCTCCATACCCATGGAGGTCACAAAAACAAATCCCAGTGAACCCAGGGCGGCAATTAGGCAACTATGGATGAGAAGAATCCACCAGATTGTGTCAGTTCCATTTGATGGAAAAAGCTGTAAATCAAAATAAGGATCTAATAGTCTTAAGATCATTGGTAAAGGGCCTATAAAAATAGAGAAAAGAAAAATTCCTACAGCAATTTTTTTCTTACTTCTTCCGCTCGCTATCCACGATGCTAGAAGAACTAGAGTTATTACTGAAATAGCTTGCCAGAGTGCAAATGAAGATACTTCGTTAGGCTTCCATTCCCAAAAATAATCAGAGTAATAAACTCCTGCACCTGTGTCAGTTCCTACTACTAATGCATAAATACAACCAGAGGCAAATAGCACTAACCATGATTTATTGGATAAAGTTTGTTTCGCCTCAGCTAGAAATGTAGGAATATGAAATGATCTTTCTGGAGGTACATGAAGATTAGGAATTTGGCTATGAGTCCCTATAGCAGTGAATGCTGTGCTAATAAAAATTCCTAAACCACCCCAGAAACCAAGAAGCTGATAACCTGTAGCATTAGAAAAACTATCTACAAGAAAGTATTCTTGGTGTATGAAAGCTATTCCAGCGCCACCAAACCACCCCAAGGCCATTGAAATACCAGCTATTTTATTCCTCTGATCATAGTCTTTGGTTAACTCAGGCGCTAAGGCTCCTCTGGGAATTTCGTAAAAGGTCATTGATACTCTCATGAGGATGAGAAGGAAAAGTAGTCTAGTAAAATGTGATGTCTGTGAAAGATCCCCTGGGTCCTGAAGAATAAAAAAATATGACAACGCAAAAGGAATTATCGCAATGTACATAAACGGATGCCTGCGACCCCATTTTGTTCTGACTCTATCTGACCATATACCAACCCAAGGATCAGTTAAAGCATCAACGACAAGTGCAATAGCTATTGCTAAAGCAACCATATCAGCATCCAAGCCTAAGACACGATTATAGTAATAGAGCAACCAGTAACCTAAAAGATTATTTTTAATTCCACCTCCAATAGCACCTATGCCATAGGTTCCAAGCATTCCATTTGAAGCGCTTTGGGCTTTAACTAAATCTTTATCCATTAATCTTATTTTCCCTAATTAACGACTTTCTTTATACCTTAAATGAGACTAAATAAATACCTTAAAATTTTTTTTCGAAGTAGAATAAATGAGGGAGAAAATTATGGCTAGATTAAAAGATAAGGTTGCAATAATCACTGGAGCTGGAAGAGGTATAGGAAGAGAAATATGCCTTTATTTAGCATCAGAGGGAGCAAAAATTGTTGTAAATGATTTGGGTGGAGGTAGAGATGGAAGCGGTGAAAGTAAAGTAGCCGATGAGGTTGTTGAAGAAATAAAAGCACTTGGCTCTGATGCAGCGGCCAACTATGACTCCGTGGGAACAGTTGAAGGTGGACAAAATATATTTAATACTGCAATAGATGCTTTTGGTCGAGCGGATATACTTGTCAATAATGCAGGAGTCTTGAGGGATAGAACACTTTACAATATGGAAGAATCTGATTGGGACGTCATAATGGAGGTTCATCTAAAAGGTCACTACAACTGCACTAGACCGTTAGTAAGGTACATGAGAGATAATAATGTCTTGGGTTGCAGAATTATTAATATGTCATCTGTTTCAGGATTATTTGGGAATTTTGGACAAGTAAATTATGGCGCAGCTAAAGAAGGAATAGCCGGCTTTACCAGATCACTTGCATTAGAAGTTGCTAAGTATAAATGTACAGTTAATACAATCTCTCCTGGAGCGGCTACTAGACTGACAATTGATCTTATTGAAGCTGCAGGAAGAAAATACGATGAAAATGATTGGACACAAGGACCGGGTCAAATAGCTCCTGTAGTAGCCTGGCTATGTACAGAGGAAGCTAGCGAGGTAACTTCACAAATCATACATTCTCAAGGTGGAATACTTGGTATTATGCAACAACCTGCGATTATTCAATCTTTTACTACCGACAATTTATGGACTCTAGAACAATTAGATAAACTTATACCAGAACTAGTTGAAACTAGAAAATTTCATGATCAAGAGGTAGAAGAAAAAGGCGCACCAAAAAAGGTCTGATCAACCCAACCAGACGGAAGCTGAACATCTTATGTCAGAAGCTGAAGCACCAGCTTCAAATATATACTCTGCAGGTTCCACTTGCCATGAATGATTATCGACATTCCAGAAGGATAAATCTCTTTCTGATAATTCAAATTTTATCTTTTGAGTCTCACCTGGTTCCAAAGAAATTTTCGTAAATTTCTTCAACTCTTTTGGAGGACGATCAACTTTTGAATCTGGCACTTTAATATAGCCTTGTATGATTTCCTTGCCAGCTACATTGCCAACATTACTTATTTCTAGTTCAAAAGCAGCCACAGAAGCATTTCCTTTTGGAGGAACAGCTCTCAAATTTGAATACTCAAAGGACGTATATGATAGTCCATGTCCAAATGGGAATAATGGTTCAATTTCTTCCTTTTCGTACCATCTATATCCAATATATAAACCTTCTTCATAATCCATTTGAAGATCTTTACCTGGGTATGTCGCATAAGCTGGCGTATCTTTAATTGATTTTGGAAATGTGGTTGGCAATTTACCTGACGGGTTTATTTTTCCAAAGATTATGTCAGATAAAGAATTTCCAAACTCTTGACCTGGAAACCAACATTGTAAGATTGAACCAGCGTCTTCAACCCAAGGCATTAAGCAAGGTGATCCAGTATTCAATACAACTACAGTATTTTTATTGACTTTACATATTTTCGCAATTAACTCATCTTGGTTGGAGGGTAAGTCTAGGTTTGACCTATCATTTCCTTCGGTTTCCCAATCTGAATTAGTACCAACTATTAAGATTACCGCATCCGCCTCTTTTGCTACAGAAATAGCTTCCTCCATTAAGTCATGTTGATCTGGTGCCTGCATTCCAATTTGGACAGCTGGGAATCTTCCCTCCCATTTATATTCAACCTCTAATAGATATGTTTGCCCTTCTTCAAAATTTATTTTTTTTCTTTTTGGAGCAGAACCCATTCCAAAAAATGCATCGCCTGGATCTTGAGAAGTCCAATTATCGATCTGATTTACACCATTTATTGAGAGCCTAGAAGGTCCAATACTAAATATTTCAAAATCATACTCTCCAGAGAATTTAGGTTGCAATTCACCTGTAAACCTAACACTCAATGAAGGTCGTTTAGATTGCGCAACTATATCTAAACCAAAACCTCCCATAGCCCAAAACTTATTACCTTTGAGAATCTTGGTTTCAATGGGTTGGCCTTCAAACTCTTGTCCATCATAAAATTCAACCTTAAATCCATTATTTTCTTTAAAAAGTTCACCTGGAATTGCAGGTAAGAATTTATGAGTGTGGCAGCCCTTTGCATAATCAACTTTCTTACCTTTACCTAAAGCAGACTCAATTCCCTCTAATGGATGGATGACATAATGCGGACTTAGTGATGCACTCCCTCCTCCCATATATTGTCCCTTAAGAGCATTGGGTCCAATAACAGCAAGTTTTTTGATTTTATCTTTTTGTAAGGGTAAGACTCCATCATTCTTGAGTAAAACCATACCTTCAGATCCAGCTTTTCTTATAAGAATCCTATCTTCTTCTAAATCGTTACTCTCTTCAGGCATCTCATCTAATTTATCTAATCTCCCCGTAAATTCAGCTACTCTTAAAATTCTTCTCACCTTATCGTCAACTGTTTCTTCATTGACCTTACCGTCACTAACAGCTTTGACAAGATTTTCACCCCAACTTCTGGCAGGACCTGGCATTTCACAATCAAGACCACCATTGGCATTCCCAATTGTATCTTGTGCAGCTCCCCAATCACTGACTACATATCCAGGAAAATTCCATTCATCTTTAAGAACTTTATTGAGCATCTCGTCATGAGAGGAGCAAAATATATTATTTAATTGATTATAAGCTGACATAACTGACAAAGATCCAGCTTTTACGCCCATTTCAAAAGGTAAAAGATATAACTCCCTCAAAGTTCTTTCATCAATATTTGAACTTACAAAGTGTCTTTGATATTCAGTATCATTACCGATGAAATGTTTCAGACATGCTGAGACTCCAACAGATTGAACACCTGTTACATAGCTGCTTGCTAGCTCACCAGTTAGAATAGGGTCTTCGGAGTAACATTCGAAATGTCTACCACCTAATGGATGCCTATGCAGGTTAATGGTTGGACCCAAAAGAACATCTGCATCTTTGCTCTTTGCTTCTACTCCAATAGCTCTTGCAATATTTTCAATATTATCTTTGTCCCAAGAAGAAGAAAGGCATGAGGCACTTGGAAAGCAAGCCGAAGTAGCACCAGAAACTGAATCTCCTCTGGCACCTATAGGGCCATCAGTCATCTTTACTCGTGGAATGTTAAGTCTAGGTACCGCAGTGGTATGCCAAGCTGAAGAACCTGACAAAATAGAAACTTTTTCTTCAAGGGTAAGCTCCCCTATTAAGGATTCTATTCTGTCCATAGAAGCAAATTGTGATTAGGCGTAATCTCTTGCTTTGTAGATAGATTTTCTTGGTTTAGCAAATACGTTTCTCACCATCGGTTCAAACTCTTCGATGGACATGCATTCATAATCTGGATCAAAAGAATTTTGATCATATTTTGCACAAAACTCAGCACAAGCATGCCAATAAGGACTATCTCTGTATTCATCTCTCATATTTTTGTCCAGTCCTAAAAAGTCAAAGAAATAGTAACCTTGGAAGATTCCGTGATGTTTCACAATCCAATAGTTCTCTTCAGAAACAAACGGTTGCAGCATTGTGGCAGCAAGGTCAGCATGATTTGCCGAGGCCAAGGTATCTCCAATGTCATGGAGTAAGGCACAAACTACGTATTCTTCGTCTCTTCCATCTTTATATGCTCTTGTAGCAGTTTGTAAACAATGAGTAAAACGATCAACAGCAAAGCCGCCGGTATCACCTTTTAAAATAGCCAGATGTTCTAATATTCTATCGGGTAAATTTTTTGCATATTCAGAAGTTTCTCTACCGATGATTGCATAATCCTCGGCAGTACCATTTAGCATTTCAGTAAAAGTTGCTTGTTTTGACATAAAGCCTCCCGTTTATTAATTTAATTTTGCCAGAATATGTAAATTTTTTCTATAGTCAGGCCATCTTGTTAATAATATTGTTTCCCTAAGGATCTATTAAAACAGGGATTCATTACCTTTATGGATCTTATAGTGCAAGTTACTAAACAGTTAAGAAGAAGTAATGCTAGAATAACATTTTAACTTTTATTGATATGGCAAAAAAATACGAAAACTTTCAAGTCGGAGAAAATCTTTGGAGAAGTGAAAATACTTACAAAGTTTATACTAATACTCTTTTAGAAAAACTCGTTGCAAGTAAAACAATTATTGATCCAAATGGGTCTACCGGTGGACATAGACTGATTGAATCGGAAGTTGTTTATGTATTTCTATCTGGTGTCGGTGAAATGGAAGTCGTGGAGTACGCAAATCACGAAGCCGGTCATGGAACAAATCCTAGTTTTGGTATTGAACACAAAGCTGAGATGACTATAACTGCAGGAAACATCATCTTAGCTGAAGAAGGTGACTACGTTAAAGTTAAAAATACGTCTAAACTCGAGCAGCTTATTTATCTGAGAGTTTTCGATAGTGAGGGTGCTAGAAAGTAAAAAAAATCCCCACCCTAGGGCGGGGATTCCGAAAAGCGTATCTCAACTACTTTTCAACTAACTGTTAAAACTGTTAGCCGGAACCGGGGTAACCCGTGTCAGAAGGATACTCCTGTTGTTCCTCTTCTAAAATAAATACTAATAGTGATCACCTCCTGTAGAGGGTAATAAAGATCCACAAATTCAATTCCCCTCGTGTTAAATTGAATGTGGGACGCCTAAAGCAAGAATATCAATAAATTTATTTTTATAAAAGAATTATTTTATAGTTTCAGAATTTAGATTAAGCCACGAGATTTCATCAGCAGTTAAATCAATTTTTATAGCTTCTAATGAACTTTCAGTTTCAAAAAAGTTTCTAGGACCTATCAATGGAAAAGATGGAAACTTTTGGTTAAGCACAAATGATAAAGCCAATTGGATTGGAGCAACTGACTTTTGAAAAGCTAACTCAAAACATCTCTTTCGTCTTTCTTTGTTTTCCTTGCTTCCCCATACCCTTTCTTGTTCTTCTCTGTTTGGATCAGCAACATGTCTTAATCCAGAAAATTCTTGAGAGTCAAGAAAAAAACCTCTGGCTTGACTAGACCAAGGAAAGATAGCAACCTGACTATCGGTAAGATATTCGACATAATCATCATTAGAACAGCTGTAACATCCTGGCCAAACAGGATTGTTCATGCGTGCAAGACTGAAATTATTACTCAAAACTGTAAAGGGCTCCTTTCCATTGGATAAAGCATAGTTATTCGCTTGTTTAAATCTTTTTAATGACCAATTCGAAGCACCGAAAACCTTTATCAGTCCTTCTTCTTTGAGATCATTTAAAGTATCGATAAAACCTTCAACTGGTAAAGACTCGTTATCTCTATGTAAGCAATAGATATCCAGATATTCAGAGGACATTCTATTTAAAGTTTCCTCTAATTGCGGCCTAATTTTGTCTGGTTCGCAATCGGGTGTATGTGCCCCTTTTCCAAGAATTACAACTTCTTCTCTCAAATTCCTAGATTCAATCCAACTTCCCAAGTAATAATCACTCTTTCCATTGTTGTAAATATAGGCTGTATCGAAAACATTTCCTCCTTTCATGTAAAAATGATCAAACATTGCAAATGCATGATTAGTATCGGATTGATTATCGCAACCGAATACTAAACGAGACAATTCTTTATCAATTCCTGGAATCTTTAGAGTTGGCAGTATTTCTCTTGGAATTTTGTTAGAAATGACGGGAAACTTTCTTCTTTCCCCCCTATCTTCATCATAAACGACTCTTAAATCTTTTCTCCAAGTATCCAGAGCGATCATATTGCCATGAGAATCATTATGTGGAATAAGCGACGATTCTGTAGCTTGGGTATGAAAAGTTTCTGAAAAATGATCTATTTCTAATGCATAAATTCCTTTATCAGTTGAAATATCAATCTCCTCTTCATTACCTTCTTTATCTATTATTTTTAATTGAGATTTTCTGTCTGTAAACTCTCCACAATGCCAAGGTTGATTTACTAAGATAGTATTGGTGCCATCTGTAATTCTTACATCACTCTCTGAGCTTAGATTGGTAGCTGACTTTATTCTAGCTACTGATTTATCTTCAAACGTTAAAATTGCTGAAGCATTTAGATCTATTTCTTGAGAATTTAACTCTCCCTCTCCTTCGATTGATATTGGATTTAGAAAGTTCTTACCATTTGCAGCTCCTACAGCATGTCGTGATATGGAAACTGGATAACATCCAATATCCAAAATAGATCCGCCACCTAATTCACGGTTAACCAGTCGATGAGTTTCTGGGACATCAACTGAAAAGCAAAATTCAGCACTTATATCTAATGGAGCATTCAACTTCTGTTGAATAATCTCCATTATTTTTTTGGTTTGCGGGTGTATTTTGTACATAAATGCTTCCATCAGAAGTGTGTTATTTTTTCTGGATAGATCTATAAGAGCCATTGTTTCGGTCGCATTAATAGTCATAGGCTTCTCACAAAGAACTGCTTTTTTATTTTTTAGGCATTGGGCTGTGAGTTCAAAGTGACTTGTGTGAGGTGTTGCTACATAAATCGCATCAATTTCTGGCATTGAAATTAAATTGTGATGACCTCCAATTGGTTTGCAACCATAAGGTGCACAAAATTCTTTTGCCCTTTGTTCAGTGCTACTGGCTACAGCAACTAATTGACCTTCAGTTTCTTTTAAAGCATCTGCAAACGCTTTTGCTATTGAACCAGTACCTAATATTCCCCATTTAATTATTTTCATATTGTTTCCTTTTGAAGTTGTCTCAATAGATCCTTATGCATTTTTGAGTCTATAGGGTAGAAATAAATTATTATTAGACTACATGAAATACCCAATATAGGTATCAAAGTCATTATAATTTTCATATTATCAACTGTAGATGCAGACATAACTTGATTTGCCTGATACCCAATTGCATCTAAAACCCAGCCTAAGATTAATACTGCTATTGCTATAGACCCTTTTTGAGCAAACGTCATAAATCCATATAATGATGACTCACTTCTAACCCCAGTATGTACTTCCCCATATTCAATAGTATCAGGTAGCATGGACCAAAATAAAATCCCTCCTGCACCGCTGCCAAAACCAATAAACGCGACTAAAAAAAGTAATTCATTTAGTGTCTTAATATCATAAAAATAAAATAATATTAATGAAGATAAGGTTATTGCGCTTGAGATTAACCATGTAATTTTCTTACCTAATCTGTTAGAGATGATCCACCAAATTGGTATACTTAAAAAAGCTACTATGCCACTAGTAAATAGAATTACTCCTTGGTGTGCATGCAGATCCAAAGCATATTTCGTGTAATAAATTAGGTTATTTCCAAAAAATATAGTTGTAATTCCTACAATTAAAGTTGCAGAAAAAACCAGCCAAAAAGGTTTATTCTTTCCAATTGCCATTGCTGCATCAGCAAGACTTCCACCAACTCTCTCTATACCCTGATCACTCTCAGGTTCTTTTACTGTTATAAAAGTTATTGAGTGTATGAGTATGGCAGTTATTCCAGCTATAGAAGCTAAAACTATAAACCCCATACTTTCATCCTCTCCTCCAACCCAAAAAATAATTGGAAAAGCTAAAAGGGCCATCAGGTTTGTTCCAGTTTGAGCTCCTAACATTCTAAAACCGGTTAAATTAGTCCTTTCTCGACTATCAGAAGTTATCCTTGGAGTGAGAGATGAAAATGGAACGCTCACTAAAGTAAAGCATGTCCTATGCAATAAATTTGCGAATAAAAGAAAAAAGAATAATAAAGAACCTTCTAGAGGTGGAACCCAAAACAATAAAACAAATGACAAAGCCAAAGGAATATTGCCGAACAATAAATATGGACGATAAACACCCCATTTTGTTCTTGTTCTTTCAGCTATGTAACCCATGAATGGGTCAGTGGCAGCATCCCAAGCCATCCCAATAAAATAAATCAACCCTGCTAAGGATGCAGATATACCAACAACATCTGTATAAAAATATAGAAGATATAAGCCTACCCCACTCCAGTATAAACAAATTGCTATATCTCCTATTCCATAGCCTATCCTTGTCTTTAATGTTAGTCTTTCGACTATAGATTCAGTCATTGTAGATAAGTTTATAGGTATAAAATAAAGATTAAAGGCTTATACAAAGAATGATTTGTCAGTAAGTTTTTATTTAGTACTCAATGATCTTACTTCTATCGCATCAGCAGAATTTTCTGAAAGGATACCTGAAATCACAACAAATTTTAACTCTCTTGTGGGTGAGAGTTCTTTCTTTAAAATTTTCATAATTGATTGAAGATTTTTTTCATGATCTGAGTGCATAGACGATTTATAAGCATGAACAGAGCCAGTTAAAGACAATTGTTTAATAGTTTTATTATTATTGCTAAATGCAAATATAGGAATCATAAAGGGTTTAGCATTAGCTACAATTTCAGCAGTTTGACCTGACCGAGTAATTGCAATGATCCCATCAGCTTTAATAGATTCAGCTATATCCTTTGCTGCTACGCCTAGATGTTGCCAGTCTGTTTTAGATATGAGTTTGCTTTCATAACCAAGAGTTCTGTATTTTTCGGTTTGCTTCGCTATTCTTGATATAAATTTTACAGACTCAATTGGGTATTTTCCGATAGTGGTCTCACCCGATAACATGACAGCATCGGCTCCTTCATAAATTGCATTTGCAACATCAGTAACTTCTGCTCTTGTGGGTGTGGGATTATCAATCATTGATTCTAGAAGGTGAGTAGCGACAATAGACCTCACTCCGTATTTTGCGCAGTTAGACATTATCTTTCTTTGGATATTTGGTAAATTTGCAAGATCAGTTTCAATACCTAAGTCTCCTCGTGCCACCATTACAGAGTCAGAAACTTCACAAATTTCTTCAATATTCGATAACCCTTCTCTGTCTTCAATCTTTGAAATAATTTTTACTGTTTTAGTCTTATTTTTAAGAATCTCTTTTAAATCGTCTATATCAGAAGCATTTCTTACAAAGGACAAGGCGATAAAATCCACATCCTCTTTTAAACCAAATGCAATGTCCCTTTTATCTTTTTCAGTAACTGAAGGCAAGTTAATGCGAATACCTGGTAAATTGACATGTCTTTTGCTTCCAAGCTTTCCACCATCTAGGACCTTACACTCAAGTTCATTTTTAGATTTTTTAAGTACTTTAAAATTTAGCAGTCCATTGTCTAAACTAATAAGTGTTCCGACATTTACACTTTGAATGAGCTCATCATAATGAACTCTTATTGATGTAGTTTCCACATCAACCTCATCTCGAATAGTGAAAGAGACTAATTGACCAGGTTCAAGATTAACAACTTGTGAAGTGTCACCTGTTCTTATTTCCGGACCTTGCGTATCTAACAAAATTCCAACAGGAGTCCCTATTGACTGATTGAGTTTTTTTATACGATCTATTATCTTCTTTGCATTTTTATGATTGGAATGAGACATATTTAATCTAGCTACATTCATACCAGCTTCATGAAGTTTTTTAATACTTGAGAAACTCTCTGTTGAGGGTCCTATGGTGCAAATAATTTTAGTTCTTTTGAATTTCATACTGTAATGCTGAGCATACTACAGAAGAAAAAGAAGAAGACAAAAAAAACAGGCTCCTAAGAGCCTGTTTCTCGTTTTTTATGAAATTAGAAACGGTATCTCATGTCTACTCCCATTACTCTAGGAGGTAGTGCTGTAACAGATTTTCGATAATTTGTTTCATGATCTCCTGTGCTTAAGGCATAGTAATTATCGTTATCAAACAAGTTATCGATGTAAGCTCTCACAGATAGATTTCCGTCTTGACTGAACCAAGAAATATTTAAATTAGTAGTCTCTCTTGAATCAATCCTATCAAGCGGCCTTTGTATACCTGAAGCTGAAAAATCTCCAGTATACGAATGACTTAGCAAGTAATACAGTGGACCAAATCTTGTATCTTGTTCATAACTTACTCTAATTGTAGCTTTCTCTTCAGGTATACCCTTCAAAGGACCACCTTTAAGGTTTACTGTATAGTCAGCTGCTTGAGATGGATCAGTAACTTGAGCTGAAATAAATCCTTGAGTAAACGTTCCAAAAACAGGAACTGGATTTATTGGGTCATCCACAGTAAAGACAAAATAGTCTTCCCCGTACTCAGTTTCTGTATAGCTAAAATTACCAGATAAAGTTAGTCTCTCAGTTGCAGCATAATATAGTTCTACTTCAAACCCTTTATTTGTTATGCCATCGGCATTTGATACAAAATTTGCACCTGCACCACGAATTGGATCAAATTGCTGTAATTCGTCTTGATATCCATCGTAATCATATTGATATATTGATGCAAACACCTGAAGGGTTTCATCCAAATGTAAGCCCTTATATCCTATCTCTACAGCTTCAACAGTTTCTTCATCGTAAGAAACAAGTCTTTGATTATCTCCTATTGGAGTTCCAAATTCATCTCTCTCGCTATCATATTGTCCTGAAACACCTAGAGCATATCCTCCAGATCTAAATCCTGTTGTAACGGAGAAATACCACAAAGTATTGTCGTCGGGTTCATAATCAAGATTAATTCTAAAATTAGTGTCACTCCATTTGTCTTCAGCACCAACTAACCTTGTATAGCTGTAAGGTATACCTTGACCTAACCTTAATGGAGTTGCACAAGAACTCGCAGTTATTTCACAAGTTGGTGTTATAGGATTATTTGGATCTATTGAAAGAGAATAAATAGCTGCTGCAGGAATTAACCCAGCTTGTGCGGCGGCTGTATATTGAGCAACTAATGCTGGATCATAATTATATGAAGCAGCTCCCATAGCAACATTAGTAGCAGCTAATGCAGTGACTCCTTGACTACCAATAGTAGCAAAAGGAGCTCCCGTCATTAGATTAAGCACAGGCAAGTATGGTGCCAGTGTACTTGCAAATAATTCAGTGTAACCACCGGCATTTTCAAGAGCACTTTTTTCATCCTCTGCGTAACGAACGCCTAAAGTTAAGGCAAATTCGTCATTCATTTGCCATGTACCTTGAGTAAATACAGCATATGCGTCATTTTGAACTTCATTTGTGTGCCTATATACACGTCCTAACGGATCTCCTCCCCATCTTCCAGAAACTGTTCTTCCTAATATTCCACTGGCTTCAGTAACATGAGGAGCAGTAGCCCATGTCCCATAAGGATTAGTTGCGCCAAATAAGCTCATCATAGTCATAGATGGAATATGTGGCAGTCCCGGAAGAGCAAGCTCTATTCCTGTGGCAGCCGCCACAGTTCCCCAGGGCATGTCTAAAACACCGTAATTAGCTGGATTCAGAATATAAGGTGCATTGTTCGCCAAAGAATAGATCTGTCGTCTACTTTCATCCATAAAAAATGCTCCTGAAGTAACTTCAATGTCATCTCCTAACATCCAGTTCAAATTAACCTCATGAGTTGTCATATGAACATCTTCTCTAACAGTTACACGATACATGGAGAATGTATCGTTATTAGTCTCATCCTGATCAATATTGAAGTCATAATTAAAATCAACTTTTCCATACAAGTAGGTTAGAGTCATATCATCGTTTATATCCCAAGTATATTTAGCTTGTTGACCCTCGTGTTCAAATTTTTCTCTATTTGAATTACATGCTGGAGGTCCATAGGGGAAATCTTCACAATTTTGGTCATAATTGATGTCAACATCATATGTTCCGATGACGGATGGCGCATCAGACCTGCCGAACATAGGGTTGTATCTGTATGGAAAACCTATAATGTCTACTCCAGGTCTTCTTGGAGCACCGTATCCAACTACACCAGTAATAGTATTTTCGAACTTTATAGCTCCTGGTGTTGAAGCTGTTACTGGTCTTAGACCATATACTGGATCAGACGTATTTCTAGTTCCTCTATTATCGCCATATCCCTCTGTGATCAAAACTCTATTTCCGATGATTCTGTCAGACAATCTATCATTGGCCCTTACCTGAAAGGACATGTCATCGTTAATATTCCAAAGTAAAGTCAAAGCTATATTTTCATCATCTAGGCTATCAGTATCTGGACCAGTACCTACATTTTTCTGAATACCATCTCTATCAGAAGTCATTGCAATAACCCTGTAAGCTAAGGAATCAGTTATCGGGGCAGAACTCATAAGGTAATATTGTTCAGTTCCATAATCTCCAAGAACTGCTCTTACTTCACCTTCTGCTTCAAAAGTAGGCTTCTTCGTAATGTAGTTGATGGCTCCACCAATTGAGTTACGTCCGTATAAAGTACCTTGAGGTCCACGAAGAACCTCAATACGCTCTACATCGTAAAGATAGCTTTCACCAGCGGCAATACCAAAGTCAGGGGAATAAATACCATTGTAATAAGTAGCAACACCTGGGTCGCCACCAAGCGCCCTGAAGTTCCTACCTACACCTCTAATTCTTACATCATACGCATCCCTTGTTGTAGCAGGCAATTGATCCATTAGATCATTAGCTCCCTGCATACCTAAGTCTTCAATTAGTGATGAATCAAAGGCTGTTATTGACATAGAAGTATCAGAAACAGTTGAAGTCCTTTTTTCAGCTGTGACAGTTATTTCTTCTATGCCGCCGCGGTCTACTTCTTCCTCGTCAGAAAATAACGAGAAAGGTAAAATTGAAAGTGAAAGTGCGATTAACGAATAGATAATCTTTTGCATGGCATCCTCCCCAAAAGTGCAGATTTATCTGCTTAATTCCTTTTAAAACAAGTCTTAAAGACTCCCCTGATAGTCACATTAGCATAATTTGATTTTATTTTGCAACAAAAAAAACAGGCCTAAAAGGCCTGTTTTTCTCTTGAGAAAATTAGAATTTATATCTTAAATCTACTCCCATTGTTCTAGGACTTAATGCACTTACAGTTTTTCTGAAGTTCTGTTCTGCACTATCTGCTGATAACGCATAGTACATATCATTGTCCATAAGATTATCGATATAAGCTCTCACATTTACGCTTCCATCTTCGCTGTACCAAGATGCACTGATATTTGTGATTTCTCGCGACTCAATCCTGTCTAAATCCCTCTGCACTCCAGATGCTGAAAACGCACCAGTGTAAGAATGAGTAGCAAAGAGCCAAATCGGTCCCCAACGCGAATCCATTTCATAAGTAATATTCAAAGTTAACTTATCTTCAGGAATACCTTTTAGAGGTCCGCCTTTTAAATTAACAGTGTAGTCAGTTACAAATGCTGGATTATCATCCTCGCACGAAACATACCCTTGGGTACATTGCCCGAAAACAGCTACAGGATTTGTTGGATCATCAACAGTAAGTACAAAATAATCTTCCCCATATTCGGTCTTGGTGTAACTATAATTACCGGCAATGTTCAATCGATCATTTGCTTGATATTGCATTTCAATTTCAAAACCTTCATTGGTGATTCCGTTTGCATTAGAAACGAAATTTGCTCCAGCCCCTCTTATAGGATCGAACTGTTCTAACTCGTCTTGATATCCATCGTATTCATACTGATAAATCGAAGCAAAGATTTGAAGTGTATCGTCAAGATGGAGACCTTTATAGCCAATTTCAAATGCTTCAACTGTCTCTTCATCATAACTAACCAGAACCGATCCTGTACCATTAGGTACACCATTTTCGTCTCTGGCATCATCCCTTTGTCCTGAAATTCCTAGGGCATATCCACCTGCTCTAAATCCGGTAGTGAAAGAAAAATACCAAAGTTGATTATCATTAGGTTCATAATCAAGATTGATCCTGACATTTGTATCATCCCATGAATCCTCACCTGCTATGCTGCTAGTGTATGAATAAGGAATACCCTGTCCTACTCTAAGTGGAGTAGCACAAGTAGCTGAAGCAGTAATTTCGCAATTTGGAGTTATTGGCTGAGCTGGGTCTATAGAACCAGGGTATATAGCTGCTGCAGGCAATAAGCCTGCACCAGCTAAAGCAGTTAACTGAGTTAGAGTAGCTGGATTGTAATTCCAAGTTGCATTACCCATAGCGACATTCGTATGTGCTTCAGTAGTGGAGTCAGCTCCTATAGGTATAAAAGGATTTCCTGCAAGTAGATTTGCATAAGGGAGATATGCACCAACAGGTCCAGCAAATAGTTCAGCGTAACCTCCTCTAGCTTCTAAGGCTTCTTTTTCATCCTCAGCATATCTTGCACCTAAAGTTAATGCCCAAGTATCATTTATTTGCCATGTACCTTGTGTGAAATATGCAATAGCATCTGTTTGATTTTCGTTCTGATGGTTATAAACAGAACCTAAAGGATCTCCTTGCCATCTTCCAGTAATCGTTGATCCCAAAGGAGCAGAGCCGACTTTTACATGCGGAGTCAGTGCATCACTTGGCCAACCAAGAATTCCCATTATTGATGCAGGAACACCAATGAAAGCTAAACTAGCATCTAATAAACCGTAATTAGCAGCCTGAGTAATGTAAGGAACATTATTACTTAGAGTATAATTCTGCTGCCTGTTCTCATCCATTATAAAGACACCAGAAGTCATTTCTATGTCATCGCCGATCATCCAGTTTACATTTATCTCATGAGTAGTCATATGAACATCTTCTAAAACCGTTGTTCTATATTGTGAGAAGTCTGAATTAATATTATCTAGATCAATGTTAAACGTGTAATTGAAATCTACTTTACCGAATAGATAAGTGATTGTTGTTCTGTCATTTAAATCCCATGAGTACTTAGACTGAATACCTTCCTGTTCAAACATTACATGATTTGCAGCACAACCTGGAGGGCCATAAGGAAAATCATTACAGTTTTGATCATTATTTACGTTAACATCGTATGTCCCTATTACATCTGGACCGGTTGAACCGTAAGCTGGGTTAAATCTCCAAGGAAAACCTGAAGCATCTACACCGGGCCTTAATGGAGCTCCATAACCCACCTGACCTGTTATTGGGTTAGTAAAAGCTACTGCTCCGGGTGTGCTAGCTGTTGCACCCCTTAATCCATATACCGCATCAGTAGTATTTCTTGTTCCTCTATTAGGCCCATAACCCTCTGTAAGAAGCACATTGTTGTTAATAACTCTATCTGACAATCTATCATTAGCTCTTATTTGCAAAGACATATCATCATTAATGTTCCAGAGTACAGTAAAAGTTAAATTTTCGTCATCAAGTGAGTTTGTATCTGGACCAGGCCCTATACTTTTTTGAACTCCATCTCTTTCTACTGTTATAGCTGTTAATCTGTAGGCAATATCTTCAGTTATTGGTGCGGAAGACATTAAAAAATATTGTTCTAGTCCATAGTCTCCCAATACAGTTCTTATTTCACCTTCTGCTTCAAAAGCAGGTTTTTTAGTAATGTAGTTGATAGCTCCACCTATGGAATTACGTCCATATAAAGTACCCTGAGGTCCCCTTAAAACTTCGATCCTTTCAACATCATATAAATAGTTTTCAGAGGCTGCTATACCAAAATCAGGGGAATATATTCCGTTATAGTAGGTAGCAACTCCTGGATCACCACCCAATGCTCTAAAGTTTCTTCCAACCCCACGAATCCTGACATCATACGCATCACGAGTTGTAGCTGGCAGTTGATCCATAAGATCATCTGCACCTTGCATACCCAGATCTTCAAGTAATGAAGAATCAAATGCAGTTATTGACATTGAAGTATCAGAGACTGTTGATGTTCTTTTCTCTGCAGTTACGGTAATTTCTTCTATTCCACCTCTGTCCACATCTTCATCGTCTGAGAATAAATTTGCAGAGAGAATTAGAAGAGAACCTAAAAGAAGTACTAAGGATCTATTTTTCATGTTTTTCCCCTAAAAAATAGTTTTTTTATCCTCAAAAAACTATTTCATAAACACTATGAAATCCTTTTCCACTTCTTACTATGCCCTTTTAAAGGTCATAGTGCAATTTTTTTAATGCTTTTTTATATGACTTTTTAGGTGTTATTGAGAGTTAAATTTAACCCTTAGGAGTTTCCAGCTCGCCCTTTTTCATTAGATAAGCAATCGCAACTGACATCATTACAAAATTTAAAATTGTTACGCCCCATATTTTAAACTGCACCCAAGCCTCTAGTGACATGAAATATATGAAATATAAGTTTACAAAACCAACAAAAATAAGGAAAAAACCCGCAAAGTTTGTCACATTTGATTTAGCAGACGAGGATGTGGCATCAGACTGTGGACCTAATTGTGATAGAAGCATATTGAGTAAAATCGGACCTCTATAAAAATTAGAAATGACAAGAATTAAACCGAAAAGCCAATGTACTATTGAAAATTTCCACTGTAAAAAAATAGGATCTCGAAGAGCTATCGTGATGATACCCAGAGGCATCAACAGACACCACGATATAAACAAAGGTTTTGAAACCTTAGAATGAGCAAGCTTTTCCAAAATAACTTGAATTGTAACGAGTCCCATAATTACATAAGACAAATAAAAAAAGTCTCTAGTTATCCCCCACGTTAAGGCAAAGGCAATTAACAACAATAAGGGGTTATTAAAAAATTTGCTTAATTTTTTCATTCTTAACTTATTTTAAATGAGGTTTCAGACTGTTAAAAACAATTTCTGCAATTAAAGGTTGAGCATCCTTATTAGGATGAATTCCATCAGACAACATAAGTTCTTTTTTTAGTGCAATATCATTCAACATAAAAGGTAACAAAATTACCTCTTTTTCTTTGGATAAAGTCGGATAAATAGATTCAAACTGAGTCTGATACCTCTTTCCATAGTTTGGTAATATTCTAATTTGCATCAAAAAGACATCAATGCCTCGTTCTTTTGAAGCTTCTATCATCTTATTAAGATTTTCATATATTTTTTTAGGAGGATAACCTCTCAATGCATCATTACCACCCAGTTCAAGTAGTAAAAATGTTGGTTTTAGTTCATCTAATATTCTAGAGATTCTAGTTAACCCACCTCCTGTTGTTTCACCAGAAACACTCCTGTTATAGACGCTAATTTCAAAACCTTTATCTGATAGTAAAGTTTTAAGAGATTCTGACCACTGGCTCTCTTTTTCCATTCCATATCCAGCACTGATACTATCTCCGTAGATCAATATTGAATTATTTTCTTCAGAGCTCGTAGTTGAAGCAATTAGAATAAATATAAATAAACTTAAGGCTTTCATTATTTAAGAGTAAAAATCAAAATTTGCATTATAGTCAAAGAATTAGATTTATTCTGATTCTTAGAGGTGTTATAGTTGAGTAATACACCTATTAAAACATAAAAATGATCCTTGAAGTAAACAAGTTAAGGAAAGAAGTCTCTTCTGGAGAAAGTAAATTAGTCATACTGGATGATGTGAGTTTTGATCTTCTTGAAGGTCAGTCTTTGGCAATAACTGGACCATCTGGATCCGGAAAATCAACATTACTTGGTCTTCTAGCTGGCCTTGATACCGCCACCAGTGGTGAAATTTACCTTAATAAAGAGGCTTTACATGAATTAGATGAAGAGCAAAGAGCACTTTTAAGAAAGGAAAAAGTTGGTTTTGTTTTCCAATCATTCGAACTCCTCCCAAGCCTTACCGCTTTAGAGAATGTTATGTTACCTTCTGAGTTAAAAGATGAGGATGAACCAGAAGAAAGAGCAAAATATTTCTTGGATAGAGTTGGGTTAAATGAAAGAGGACATCACTATCCAAATCAATTATCCGGTGGAGAGCAGCAAAGAGTTGCTATCGCAAGAGCATTTGCTTGCTCTGCAAAGATATTATTTGCTGATGAACCGACCGGTAACCTAGATCCAAAGAATGGAGAAATGATTTCAGACCTTCTTTTTGAAGTTAATTCAGAAACTGACAATGCATTAGTTGTTGTGACGCATGATCATGATCTAGCAGATAGATGTGATAAAAAGATTAATCTTAAATTAGGAAAAATAGTTGAATAATGTTGTTTAACCTCTCGTTTAAAATATTTTTAAGAGAGCTTAGATCAGGTTATTTGACTTCTATACTTGTTTCTTTGGTACTAGCCATAACAATTGTTTCTGGAATATCACTTTTTACAGATAGGTTGGAAAAAGCCTTGAGTGCTGAAACGGAAGAATTCCTTGGTGGAAACCTTAAATTTGAGTCAAATCAAAATACCGTTAAAAGTAAATTACAAACACAAGTTTTCCAAGATATAGATTTTATGGAGATGGTTCTGTTTGCTTCAGTCATCTTTTCTAAAGAAGACATGCAGCTAAGCTCCGTAAAGGCTGTTGATAATGCCTATCCACTTATTGGAGAGTTGGAACTTCAAAATAAATCCGGAAAATTCTTAACTAAACAAAGTCCTGAATTAGGAACGGTTTGGATGGATGAAAGACTGCAAAATTTATTGAATTTATCTTACGGAGATAAAATCTTTCTCGGTGATTCAGAGTTTATTTTTGCGGCTACAATTCTGTATGAACCAGATAGAGCATCAGGTAACTTTGCGTTCGCCCCCAAAACTATCATGAATTTTAAGGATGTAGATTCTACAAATATCATCCAGCCAGGTAGTAGAGTTGAATACAATTATCTATTTAAAGGGCCTGAAGACGAAATAGAAAATGTCAGAAATTATCTTGAGACTATTAAAGAAAATGGAGACGACATAGAGGTGCTAAGTGAAGATTCTAGCTCTCTTGGAAGAACTATTGATAGGTCAGAAAATTTCTTTCTCTTAGGGGGCTTAATAGCTGTTCTGTTATCAGCTTGTACTGTTGGAATTGCGTCTCAAAGATTTACTAGAAGACATGTAAGTTATGTTGCTATATTGAAGACGCTTGGAATGAAAACTACACAAATTAGGACAATGTATTTCCTTTTATTCCTATTCATGACTTTCCTTACATTATTATTTGGTCTAATACTCGGATGGACTCTACAGTCCCAATTTATAAACTTGATGTCATCTTATTTTCCTACTGAATTACCTCCTCCAGGTTACTATCCAATACTTATAACTTGCTTAACTGTTTTGATATGCCAATTTGGTTTCATTTATCCTCACATAATAAAACTCATAACTATATCTCCAATGAGAGTATTGAAAGATGATATATCCTTTGACTATGGGTTCATTCCAGTTTTTCTAATGGGACTGGCTGCTTTCCTTCTTCTTCTCTACCTTTATACAAATCAATTAACTTTATCATTAATAATCTTTTTCGGTGTCATCGGCTTTTCAGCGATAGGTATTGGATCCATATATTTGCTGCTTGGAAAAAATAAAAAAGGTTTAGGCGCTTCTGGCCCTATATTGCTAGCTCTATCTGAACTTAGGCGAAGAAAATTTGGTAATTCTTTCCAAATATTTGCCTTTACGATTGCTATAGGTTTAACACTGATAACGTTTTCTGCAAGTAAAAACCTTCTGGGATCTTGGCAAACTTCTATTCCTGAAGACTCACCCAATAATTTTGCTATTAACATAACTCCTGAGGATAAAGAAAATATGCAATCTTTTTTGCAGGAGAATAATATTCAATCTAAACCTTTCTATCCCGTCACCAATGCAACTATTTTTAAAAAAGAGGAGCAAAACGAAGAAGACAAAATAGATAGAAATTTTAATATTACTTGGATTGAAGAACTTCCTGAACAAAATGACATACTGAAGGGAGAATGGTTTGATAAAAATTTAAATAATGGTATTTCTATTTCTGATGATATCTCTGATAGATATGAGTTAGAAATAGGAGATGAAGTATTCATTAAAGTAGGTGAAGAAATAATTAAGTCCTACGTTCAAAGTACTAGGACGGTCAATTGGGATAATTTTTCCCCAAATTTTTTCATTATTGGTCATCCTTCTCTTTTTAAAGATATCTCCTCTACTTATATAACTTCTTTTTATATTCCATCTGATAAACAATATCTCGCTGCTGACCTTATGAGGGAATTCAGAACTGTTTCGGTATTTTCAATAGAGGAATTAATAGAACAAGTCAAAGAAATAATTGAGCAGGTTACTCAAGCATTAAATTCTATTTTATTGCTTACATCACTTAGTGCCGTCTTCTTAGCATTCTCAGCGTTACAAGATGGCTTCAGTGTCAGGAAGCATCAGTCAGCAGTACTTAGAACTTTAGGAGCATCAAATATTCTGATTAAACAATCAACTTTATTTGAGTTTACCCTATTAGGTCTAATTTCAGGAACACTTGGAGCTTTAGTTGCGTATGCCGGAATCTATTTCATAGAAACAAAAGTATTCGAAACAACTGCAAGCTTCTATCCGGAAATATCAATAATGGGGCCTCTGATAGGAATTATTGTTGTTTCATCTCTTTGTTACTACCTAATAAGCGGCATCGCAAAGCAATCTCCAAAAAAATTATTAATGCATTAGCTATAAAAAAGCCTGCATAAAGCAGGCCTTTTTAACTCATTTCAGCCTATTTAGTAAGCACCAAACTTCTTAGTAAACGAAATGCCTCCCATTCGTGGAAGTGTTGGAACAACAGATACTAAGAAACCTTGGGTTTCGTCATCAGTTGACATATTTCTTACACCAATTTTATCCATTACATTGTTTACAAAAAACATAACTTCTAAATCACCTTCATTATTAGTCCATGTAGCTTTCATATCTACACGGCTAAAGGCAGGTGAAATGTGATAAGGCATCGCTGCGTCTGACCAAATGATTTCATCAGTCCATGAAACACCTACCAAGTAATCTATAGAACCATCATTTAATTCTTGAGTATAGTTGGAATAAACTGAAAGTTTATTTTCAGGAATTCTTTCCATTTTTACTCCATTAATTGGTCTCTCTCGTTCTTTAATTGAGTAGAGAGAACTAGGTGCATCAGGATTGTTAACCTCAATGACACCTCTATTGCCAAATGCATCGACTATTTCCTCTGAGAATCTAGCATCTGTATAACTATAGTTACCACCGATAATCCAGTTAGGTTGTGGCATATATATAGCTTCCAGCTCAAACCCCTTAGTCTCAGCTTCAGGATAACCAACAACAGATGTACTCACTCCGCCCAAAAAGCTTTGTGACTCAAATTGACCATGTATATTTTCATAAACATATTGATAAGTCGAAGCATTAATTTGCAAAGTATTGTCCATGTAAGATCCTTTATGACCTAATTCATAGGAGGTTACTTCTTCTGAATCATAGGAAGGGAAAGCTGAGAAATAACCCAAATTAAATCCTCCAGCTCTGTGACCTGTTGTCACAGATAGATACCATAAAGCATTATCCGTAGGGGAGTAATCAACATTCACCCTATAGTTAGATTCTTCGAATTCCCTTTCCATAGATCTATAAAATGATCTTGAATAAGGAACACCTTTAAATCTTATTATTCCATTTCCTGTAGGTGTACCATCAGCATTTAATGCGCCGGTAGAAACGTTAAAGGCAAGCAGATTCGCCGCAGTTAAATCTGCTTCGTTGTATTGAACAAGATTTTCTTCTGCAACTTTTTCATCCTCGCTATATGAACCTCCTAACGTGATGGCCCAAGTATCATTTATTTGATACTCAGTTTGGAAATAAACAGCATAAGCATCGGTTTTATTTTCTGTTTGCCAAACAAATGTTGTTCCCGGTGAAGGATTAGGACCGTTTCTCAGAACAGCATTTTCTCCATCCCAAGGACCAGAAATAATACATACTTGGGTCAAGGCTGGATCAGCAAAGTCAGGTACTGGTGCGGCTCCTAAAAGGCTGGCAATTCCACAGCCCGTATCTCTAGCAGTATATGGTCCAGCAGTTGTGGGGAATGCAGGTACGGTTGGATTGGCTCCACCATAAGCTGCTATTGCTGTGAGCATTTGAACTTGCCTTGAAGCATCTGCAGGGACTGAAGAACCGTAATCAGCTGGCTGAGAATAACGTGCATCACCATTTGGATTGAAAAAATCTAAGTCTTGATCAATCTCCTCATGATACTCGAACAAACCACCAACAAAACTCCAATCATCAGTTATATCCCAAAAGAATTGTATTTCATGCTGATAATTCTCATTTTCTTGCATAGCATGAAATTGCTCATCATAAAGTGGGTTTCCTGTTCTATCATCATCCGTAATTCTGGTATACAGATAATCAGTATAAGAACCAATGTATTTTATACTTAAATCATCTCTAGCATCCCACGTATAATTAATAGTTCCAGCTTGATGATCAAAATACTCATCATTAAAGCCATTTGTAGATGTTACAAGATCATCTCCATCTAATGAGGGAATACTTTTTCCATCACCGAGCATTGTTGCTGCCAGTATGTCGGCATCATAACCAAAAGCAAAGTTTGGACTAACACCGGTGCCTGCAAATGTTGCAGGGTCAACACCCGGAACAAGGAACTGGCCAAATCTCTGGATACCTTTATGATTAAATTCAAAAATCTGATACCCGGGAGTAGCACAATTGGCAACTGTTCTATCCGCTAGGCTCGAACATGGTATATTTGGATCAACTGGCCTATACCCATGCACCATAAGATCATTTCTTCTTAGGTTTCCTCCATACTCACTAGTCGTTAGTAGTCCTGCACCTTGTGCTGAACTAATAATTCTTCCATAACTTCTTTCATTTCCTCTTATATCAAAAGTATGGTTATCATTTTCCCAACGTAATGCAAGAGTGTAGTTTTCATCTTCATAACTATCAAGATCCTCACCGGCCCCAAGATCTTTAATAACACCATCTCTACTTCTGTTTACTACTATGAGTCTCGCACTTAAGTTATCAGTCAAGCCTCCATTTATAAATCCATATCCTTCAGCCATGCCATAACTTCCAACTAAAGTCCTTACTTCTGCTGAAAAATCCTGTGACGGCTTGGATGTGATGAAGTTTACTGCACCTCCAATACTGTTCCTTCCATAAAGAGTTCCCTGAGGTCCTCTTAGAATCTCTATTCTTTCTATGTCATAAAGTCCGTTATCTGTAGATGCAATACCAAAATCAACATTTGAAATATATAACTATCAAAATACCCCTAATTAGATATTCAATCAAGAAAAATCTAATAGAAATAATACGCCATAAAAAAAGCAAATAAGTTATTTATCCCATGAAGCATTATTGGCAGACTTAAAGACTTATAGGCCATCCTTATGTAACCAAGAAAAATACCGAAAATGAACAAAACGACCAAGATAAGAGCTTCATATTGAAAATGGATTACTGTCCATAAAAAGCTGCTAAGGGTTACAGCTCCCCATGGACCTATTCTTGTTCGACTCAGCTGAGAATACAAAAAGCCTCTAAAAATAAATTCCTCTGCTATGGGAGCAATAATAACAACGGAAATAAGGCCTAGGATTAAAGGTTCAGACAACATAAATTCTAAAAATCCCATGGGCATCTCAATGCCAAGGATCCACATATAGATTTCTTCTAATAAAATAAAGGCAGCTAAAAAGAGCGTTCCGAAAAATAAATCTTTTTTATTTAGATTCAAAGAACCTAGGTCACCAAAAGGTATTTGCCTAACTCTCATTCTCCAGAGCACAAAAGCTAGCAAGGTTGTCATTGAAAAAATTGAAACTAAATTATCTGCAATTGGGTGCATGTTGATCAATCCCAGGTAATTCATATCAACCTCTACTGGATTCTGATAAACCCACTCTCCAAGAAATCCAACGAGTATGGCAAAAGGAATTGGAATCAAGTTAAAAGATAGGAAAATAAAAAGTACTGCCCACCACCCGCTATAGTATTCAGTTGTGTTTATATCTGTCATCAATCAATAGTACGACAAAATAAATTTTAAAAGAAGATAGAAATCTTTTTTAAGTTATTTAGGTAAAATTTAAATATACTTAATGAATAAGAGTTTTACCTTTATTTCAATGAATACTATTAAAACCAACCAAAAATCTAAAGCTTTGGTAACAGGTTTCTCCTCTGGAATTGGTCTCGCGTATTCGAAATATTTGGCGTTAAATAATTGGCAACTTGAGCTCGTAGCACAAAATCCAGAAAAATCTGAGATGGCTTTTAATGTAATTAAAAATAAGGACTCTACCTATCATCTTGCAGATCTATCTAAGCCTGAGGGAGTGCAAGAAATTACAAACAAAGTGAAAGATCCCGATTTAATAATTGCTAACGCAGGCATCACTATGTTTGGTGAAGCAGGAAGTATCGATAAAGAAGCTAGAAAAGATCTATTTTATCTCCTGTGCAATGGTGTGATTGATTTAATAGAAGCCTATGTTCCAAGTATGGTTAAAAAGGGTAAAGGACGAATTGTGATCATATCAAGTATAGGAGCAATAACACCTATGCCTAAGTCTTCAATCTATGCATCTGCTAAATCTGCAATATATTCATATGGTCAATCCCTATCCCAAGAACTTTCTTCTAAAAATATATCTATCACCGTGAGTTTGCCAGGGTATGTAAAAACTGAAGCTCATTCCAGAGCAGGCTTAGATCATCTTAGAGAAAAAATACCATCATGGATGTGGATAGATGCCGAAAAAGTAGTATCAGAAACTGAAGAAGCTTCTCTAAAAAGAAAATCAACTGTAATACCAGGTAAAGTCTATAAGCTTGTTAGACCATTCCTCGGAATGTCATTATCAACAAGCATTTGGAATAAAATTACAAAAAGGAATAAGAAATAAATATGAAATGTAAGTTTTTATTAATTATCTATTTATTTATACCTTTTCATATTTTTTGTTCAGAGGATGAAAATTTAAACCTAAATATATTGGTTTATAACACCCACGGACTACCTGAGATATTTATTGATGATAATCCCAAAATGCGCTTTCCCATTATCGGAGAAAAAACACGAGATTTTAATATCTCTTTATTACAAGAAGACTATTCACATCATGAAGAATTATCTTCTGGACTCGGCACCGAAAGCATTGCTCATAGAGGTGGAATGGGAACTTTTCTTTGTCCGTTTTGTACTGGCTCAGGTCTAACTTCCATATTCAATTTACCTGATGGCTGGTTAATTGAAGTTGAGAATGAAACCTATGAGGATTGTTCTGGTTGGTTAAGAGGAGCAAATGACTGTTTTGCTTATAAAGGATTCCAGATAATCAAAATTACTACTCCAAATGAGAAAGATTTTTATATTATCAATACTCATATGGATGCGGGCAGAAGAGACTCAGACAGATATGCGAGAGAGAAACAATTAGAAAATATTATCTCAGCTGTTAATGAGAAAAAAGACCTAAAAGCTTTGATAGTTGCGGGCGATCTTAATCTAAATTCCAAAGATCCAGGAGATATGGAACTGTTAAAACAGTTTAAGAATGAATTATCCTTAATGGATACTTTTGAAGATACTCAAATTGATGCAAGATGGTCCATCTTGGACTATATCCTCATAAAACAAGGAGAAGATGTGAGGTTTAAGATAAATTCAGTTGGAGAAGATAGATCGTTTTTTACAGAAGAAGGTCCTTTGAGCGATCATCCAGCCCTTTTTATAGAATTAAATATCTATTGATTGGTGGAGCTAGGCGGGATCGAACCGCCGACCTCAACACTGCCAGTGTTGCGCTCTCCCAGCTGAGCTATAGCCCCAAATTACAACATTCACTGTCACTGTTGAAAATGATACTATAACTACTTATTTTTTTTTGATAAAAATTTTACTATGCAACGACACTTAATAGCTCTTTCTATATTCTTTAGCCTCGCCTTACCCCAATACATATACTCCGATACTTCAAAAAATGCAGAGATTTTCGGATCTCTGCCTGATATTTATGAAGTGAGAATTTCTCCAAACGGAAGATATATCGCTGTCCAACAAAAAACTGAAGAGACAGTAATCGTCAAAATACTTGATCTAGACTCTTCTCAGCTAGTCAACGTACATGATTTTGGAAAAAAAGGACGTATAAGCGACTTCTTTTGGGCAACAGATAATAGAATTGTATTCTCAGTCACGAGACCAGATTCAAGGAGTACTGCAGAATTAAATATTGGACAATTAGTCGCTGCAGATTTAGATGGAAGAAATACCAAATTAATAGCAGGATACGGTTCTGCACCTGACCATCTTCAGGGTGTCAGAAACAGAGCAAAATCAAATCCGGAGAGGCCGGCTAGCATAGTTCATAGATTGCCCGATGATGATGATCATATTCTTGTTAACTTTTTCGATAATGCTGGTTTTAATGATTTAGCAAAACTCAACATCATTTCAGGAAAAGTAACATTTATTACTCGTTCTCCAGTCATATACCCCACATGGGTATTTAACAATAAAGGTGATTTAATGGGAGTTTGGACTTCAAATCTGGAAAATACATCTGAGATTTATCTTTATAAACCTAATTTACCTTCTGGGTCCCTCTCAAGTAGAGAATGCGGTTCTGAAAATAATTGTTATATACCACCAATCAGAGAAGACAATAAGATGCCTGGATGGGTATTCTACAAAGATTTCGAATTCCCAAAAAATGCGTCGATCGAAGGTTTCAGTCCAAATGGAAAGATGATGGTGACTGAATATATGGATCAAGATACTACAGGTTTATATGAGTATGATCTTAAAAAGAATACATATGAACTAATTTACAGGCATCCAAGAGTTGACATAACAGGCGTAGCTTCAAGTATTGATGATGGTCCATATGGAATTAGGATAGATGACGGAAAACCTGAATATCTGTATTTATCGGAACCTAACCGCCTAAAAGATCTACATATAAAGTTTTTCAATGCATTCCCTGGAAGCAAGACTATGTTAACGTCAAGATCAACTGATTACTCCCGTGCAGTTGGTTATGTGTCTGCAGATAATAATCCTGGAATTTATTATTTACTAGATGTAAAGAAAAACCAAATCGCGCCTTTAGGAAGATTTTGGTCTAAAACTTCTTACGATTCTCTTTCAAAAATGGAAGTTTATGACTTTAAAAATAAGCATGGAGATTTAATCCAGTCATATTTCACCAAGGCAGTTGGGAAAAAAGATGCACCTACTATAATTATGCCTCATGGAGGGCCTTGGGCTCGAGACATGTGGGGTTTTGATCCCGAAGTGCAATTTCTTGCTGCAGAAGGATTTAATGTAATACAAAATAATATTCGAGGATCCAGCGGATATGGACTTAAACACATGAAAGAAGTCTACGGGAATTTTGATACAGTTCTCGAAGATATATTTGATTCTTTAGAATTTTTTGATGAGAAAGGACTTATTGATAAATCAAATGTTTGTATTTATGGTGGCAGCTATGGTGGTTATGCATCTACTCAAGCTCCAATGATGAGACCAGATCTGTTTAAATGTGCCGTAAGTGAAGCTGGACTCTATGATATAAATGCTCAGTATAAGAGTGGTGACATAAGATGGGCCAGAGGAGGAAAGAAATTTCTGCAAGCAACATTTGGTGATGGCAATGAAGCTAAAAAACAATCTCCAGTTAATTATGTTGAAAAATTGAAGATCCCTTTCATGATAATTCACGGCGGGAAAGATATCAGGACACCATATAAAGAAGCAGTTACTTTCATGAAAGAGCTCGATAAAAGAGGCATCACTTATGAAAAAATGATTGTTGAAAAAGAAGGTCATGGCTTTTCTGAAGAAGAAAATAGAATTGAAAAACTTAAACGTATAAGTGCCTTTTTTAATAAGTACTTAGCTACTTAATATCTCTAACTTCATTAATATTCTTTATTAATAATGATTGATGCACCGTTATGTAAAATTGATGGTATAAACTGTCCTGATGGTAGCGCTTACTATTTCCCTTTAGACAATGAGAACAAATTAAGAGTTGCCTTTTGGAACCTTGATAGCAACAAAGGCACGATTATTCTTCAATCCGGTAGGACAGAATTTATAGAAAAGTATTATGAAGTGGTTTGTGAATTCATTGAGAGAGACTTTTGTGTTGCCATGATGGATTGGAGAGGACAGGGTCTTTCTACCAGAAAGGCAAGTAATAAAAAAATTGGTCATATTGATAAATTTGAGACTTATGACCTAGACTTGATTAAAGTTATTAATGAGTGTTTTTCTTTAAAGTGCCCACAACCTTTAATAGGTTTTGGACATTCAATGGGTGGTTGTCTTATGACTTCTTACTTTATTTCTTCTGAAAATATATTAAGTAAATGCATACTCTGCGCTCCAATGGTTTCTGTCAGAGCAAATGCTGTTTCGAGAAGGATAGTAAGTTTATTGGGAATTTTCGAAAATTTCGGTTTAAGTGCGTTTCCAATGCAGAAACCTTCTTGGGATGATGACTCAGGATGGCAAGAAGAGCCTTTTCTAGAGAATGCTCTCACAACAGATGAAGAAAGATTTAGTAGGACTTTTAAATTTCTTAGACAGTTTCCTGATTTAGGCATTAGAGGAATAACTATAGGCTGGCTGAAGCATGCCCTGAAAAGGACTAATGATTTTAAATCAATAGATTGGTCCTCTGCAATTAACAGACCTCTCCTGCTTCTAGATGCCACTAATGATAAATTAGTAAATAGCTCAGTGAATAAGAAATTATTAGGTCAGTCTGATTTAACGACTATTGTTTCTTTAGAATCTCAGCATGAGATTATGATGGAAAAGGATGAGATACGTAAAAAGGCCTGGGAAGCTATTGATCAGTTTTTAAGTTCTTAATTTTAATTAAGAAACTTTCTAATCTTCTTATAGTAATTTCTTTTTCGAGTATCTCACATACCAGGTCTATTGAAGGAGAGTTTACTGTTGCGGTGAGAGCTAGCCTAAGAGGCAAGCCAATCTTTCCAAAGCCTATTTCAAGATCAAGAGCTACTCTATCGATAACTTCTTTTATATGAGCTTGTTCCCAAATCTGAAGTGCCTCTAATTGCTCTTTTAAAAGAGATAAATGATCAAATGTGTTCTCTTTACAATGCTGTAATAGCAGTGACTGCTCGTAATCTTCTGGATCCTTGAAGAAATAGTCAGCATTTGTAGAGAATTCATTTAATGTTGAACATCTATCTCTAATTGTTTCCAAGACAGTTTTAGAATACTCACTTCCATCAAAATCCTTCGGCGGTACAACTTTCATCAATTGATCTAAGCTCATTTGATCCAAATAATATTTGTTAAACCAAAGTAATTTATCCATTGAGAAAGTAGCAGGAGACTTATTTAAAATTCCTAACTGAAAATTTTTTTTCATATCTTCTCCATTGAATATTTCGTCATCACCCATGGACCATCCTAATCTTAGCAGGTAGTTCTTTAAAGCTTCAGGCAAAATACCCAACCTGGCATACTCTCGTACTCCTAAAGCTCCATGCCTTTTAGATAATCTTTTTCCGTCTTCGCCAAGAATCATAGGAACGTGTCCATATGTGGGAACATTTTTGTTGAGAGCCTTAAAAACATTTATCTGCTTAAAGGTATTATTAACATGGTCATCACCTCTGATAACATGAGAAATATCAGAATCTAAGTCATCTACTACTACACACAGGTTGTAAGTTGCAGAACCATCACTTCTTTCAATAATAAAATCGTCTAATTGTTCATTTGCGACTTCTATTTGGCCTTTTACAATATCCGCATAAACTGTGTTGCCCTCTTCTGGCATTTTAAAGCGCACTACCGTTTTATTATCTCTTGGAAGATTTTGGTCCCTGTACTTTTTATCAGTCTCTAAGTCTTCACCCTTACAAATATAAGCTGAACCTTGGTCTAGAAGCTGATCTATAATTTCTTTATACCGATCAGCATTATTTGATTGGTAAATAACCTCATTTTCAAATTCAACTCCAAGCCATTTAAAACTTTCAATAATTTCTGCCGTGTATTCGTCTTTTGACCGTTCTTTATCTGTATCTTCAATTCTGAGTAAACAGTCTCCATTTTGAGATTTAGCAAAGAGCCAAGCAAAAAGTGCTGTTCTAGCTCCTCCAATGTGTAGATAACCTGTGGGGCTAGGAGCAAATCTTGTTCTGATCGCAGACATTTACTAGTTTAGTCCCAGTGGGTCTATACCTGTTTCTTCTTTCATTCTGAGTAAGTAATCTTTATGAGCTTTATTCTCTTCTTCAGTTAACTCGATAACTTTTAAATTTAATTCGGCATCTGATTTGTTAAAGGAATCATTTTGTGCCTTTTCCTGTTCTTCAGTCGAAACACTGAAGTCAAGATTACTCTGCCCACCAGTCATGGAAAGATACACATCGCCGAGTATTTGTGAATCAAGCAATGCTCCATGTAGCTCTCTATCATATCCGCCAATTTCATATCTTTTCACTAATGCATCTAGACTATTTCTTTGACCAGGATGTTTTTCTCTTGCGATCTGAAGAGTATCCGTAATCTTCATTACGCTATCTGATACTGTAGGCAATTTATTTGAGAGAAGCTTGATTTCATGATCAAGAAAATTTACATCGAATTCTGCGTTATGTATGAGCAACTCTGATCCGCTAATAAATTTAAGAAATTCTTCATAAATATCTTTAAACCTGGGTTTATCACTAAGAAATTCTGTTGTCAGTCCATGAACCTCGAGTGCTCCTTCATCGCTATCTCTATCTGGATTTAAATAAATGTGAAATTGTTCTCCTGTGAACTTTCTATTTACTAATTCTATACAACCAATCTCAATGACTCTATGTCCTGATTTCGGATCTAATCCCGTTGTTTCAGTGTCTAATATTATTTGTCTTAGCATTTAAAGTTCATCTATTCCCTTATTAGCAAGCATATCAGCTATCTCATTTTCTCTATGTCCTGCATGAGCTTTCACCCATCTCCACGACACTTTATGAAATGAATTTAAAATATCCAATTGCTCCCATAAATCCTTATTCTTAACAGGTTTCTTAGAAGCAGTAACCCAATTTTTAGTCTTCCAATTCTCCAGCCATTTAGTAATACCGTCTTTTACGTAATTGGAATCAGTAGTTATTGAAACTGAAACTTTATCATCAAAATGCTCTAGGGCTTTTATGGCAGCTTTTAGTTCCATTCGATTGTTAGTCGTATTTTCCTCTCCTCCATATAATATAGTTTCTTCACCGTCTATTATAAATAGAACACCCCAGCCTCCAACCCCTGGATTTCCTCTGCAGGCACCATCAGTAAAGACTTCTATTTCCTTCATTTTTATAAGATACTTATTGTATTACAGTTAATAAGACTATTCTCAAACTAAGTCATAAACAGGATGAAAATAAATTATTTAGATGCATTTAGCGATAACTATATTTGGACTATGGAGTCTGAAGGTAAGATTGCAATTGTTGATCCTGGAGACGCAAAACCGATACATGAATATATAAGAAAAACAGGATATGTTCTAACTGATGTATTAATTACTCATCATCATTGGGATCATACTGGAGGTCTTGAGGAAGTGATTGAGGAATATAAGTGTCAAGCTTATGGACCTTCAGGAGGTCACATCAAAGGCATCACAGACCCTCTTCATGATAATGAAAATTTTACTATCCTTGATAGATATAAATTTCGAGCGTTTTCTGCACCAGGGCACACCAATGATCAATTATCTTATTTTTGTGATGAGACTGATAAGCCAATTCTTTTTTCCGGGGATACATTATTTTATGCTGGTTGTGGAAGATTGTTTGAAGGTACGCCTGAAGATATGCTCTTTTCAATGGACCGATATAAGGAGCTCCCCTCCGATACGCTTGTATATTGCGGGCATGAATATACAGAATCTAATTTAAAATTTGCAATGACTGTAGAGCCTCATAATGAAGAAATACTTAAAGCATTAAAGGAAGTACAAAAATCTAGATCTATTAATAAGCCATCATTACCTAGCCGAATAGACATCGAACTAAAAATAAATCCTTTTATGAGATGTAGAGAGGCATCAATAATTAAAGCTGCAGAAAAATATTCAAAAAGAAAACTTGATAATACTGCTGAAATATTAGGTGAAATAAGAAATTGGAAAGATAACTTTTAAAATGTTTAGAATCTTCCTTGCTTTGGGTTTAATTTCTTTAAGTAGTTGTGCCTCCGCATCTAATTTTAACGTATCTAATTTAGAATCCATAACAATCTCAAATTCAGATATTGTTAATTTAAAGCCTGAGGAAGCTCCATATGATCTTTGGGAGAGAATTAGACTAGAGCTATCAATCACCATTCCAGATGATCAAATAGCTGCTACGAGTTTATATAGAGAAAGGCTCTATAGTAACCAAACAGCAGTCAACAGAATCAGTAAATCTGGTCAGAGATATCTTTATCATACACTCACAAGGGCCGAAGAATTAGGTCTTCCGGTTGAATTGGCATTATTACCATTTGTTGAAAGTGAATTTGATCCCTATGCAAAATCAGTTGATGGAGCTACAGGTATTTGGCAATTTATGCCTGCTACAGGAAAAGAATGGGGTTTAAAAAGTAACTGGTGGTATGACGGAAAAAAGGATGTGTTGGCTTCTACTGAAGCTGCTTTGCAATTCCTTTCGTATCTTCACGAAAAATTTGAAGGAGATTGGCTGCTTGCGATGGCAGCTTATAATACTGGACCTACTAGAGTTAACCGGGCGATAAAGAAAAATAAGAGAGAAGATAAACCTACAAGATTCTGGGACTTAAACCTTCCAAAAGAAACAACTGCTTATATTCCTAAATTACTTGTTCTTTGTGAGTTAATAAAGGATCCCAAATCATTTGACGTAAATTTACCAAGCATTGCCAATAGACCTTATTTTCAAAGAGTTAAAATTCCGGGTCAATTAGACCTTATGCAAGCCGCTGATCTTGCGGGTCTTAAACCTGAAACAATCTATGAGTTAAATCCAGGATTTAATCAGTGGGCAACCGACCCTAGCGGACCGCATTATCTACTATTACCAGTAGGCGTATCAGATAGGTTTATGACACAGCTTGAGTCATTAGATCAAGATGATCTAGTTAGATGGGATCGTTATAAGATCAGAAGAGGTGACAATCTTTATAAAATTGCCTCGCGTTACAAAATTGAAGTTGCAGTTCTTATGGAAATTAATGGATTGGCGTCTGACTTAATCATTGCAGGCAAGGAGATAATGGTCCCGAGAGGATCTGCATGGGCTGGAAAACAAAATCCAAGGGAACAAGTTTATATAGTAGTCAGTGGAGATTCACTTTGGAATATATCCAAGAAATTTAAGGTTTCAATTGAAGATGTGATCTTATGGAACGATTTAGATATTGAGGTGCCTCTTCAGATTAATCAAGAAATTAAGATATTTTCACGATATGAAAGAATAAGACAAGATTTGCCTTCAAGAGACTTACGCACAATGCTATATCCAGTTAAATCGGGAGATACTATTAGCAGGATAGCATCTAAATTTGAAATCACTGCAAAAGATATACAAGAATGGAATGAGATAGAGGATGTTTCAAAAATTTTCCCTGGACAAGTTCTTAAGCTGCTTCTTTAACTATCCGCTGTTCTTGGATCAATTGCATCTCTCAAGCCATCCCCGATAAAATTTAATGAAAACAAAGTGAGAGAAAAAGCTAGCGAAGGAAAAATCAAAAGCCACCAATATTCCTCCATTGAAACAGCGCCATCTCTAATCAACAGGCCCCAAGAACTTAAAGGAGGCTGGACTCCAAGGCCAAGAAAGCTAAGAAAGGACTCCAAAAGCATAATTTGAGGAACAGTTAAAGTGGCATACACAATTACGGGTCCCATGGCATTTGGAATCAAATGCCTAAATATAATACTCAACTTACTAACACCCATTGCCTCAGCAGAGAGAATAAATTCTTGTTTTGAAAGGTTTAATACCTGACTTCTTACTATCCTTGCCATAGTTAGCCACTCAACTGCACCTATTGCCAAAAAAAGTAAGATAAGGTTTCTTCCAAAGATAACCATTAATAGAATAATTAATATTATAAATGGTATGCCGTATAACGTATCTACAATCCTCATCATAACTGCATCTGTTTTGCCTCCGGAAAATCCTGCAACAGTTCCCCATACCACACCAATAACTAATGCTACGGATGTAGCTAAAAACCCAACCATCAATGATATTCTACTTCCGTACATCATTCGCGTAAGTAAATCTCTGCCTAAGGTATCTGTCCCTAGCAAATGGTCTGAAGACGGTGCAGAAGCGCCTAGAGCAAGATCTTGATAAGCGTAATCGTAAGGTGCTATGAAAGGTGTAATTATTGCAACTACTACAAGTAATGAAATATAAATTAAACTAAAAAGTGATAATTTATTTGTTGTAAGTCTAATTAAAGCGTCTCTAAATAAACTACTTTCTTGATTATTCATTATCTTAATTTTGGATTAATAGCAGCAGCAATTAGATCTGAAACTAAGTTGAGACCGATAATCAGACACGAAAAGAAAATAGATGAACCGAGAATCATAGTGTAATCTCTATTAAAAGCAGCTTCGACATAAAATCTCCCTAACCCTGGGATGCCAAAGATTGTTTCTACAACAAAAGAACCTGCTAATAGACCAGCCATTGCTGGTCCTAGAAAGGCTATTACAGGTGTTAACCCACCCTTCAAAGCATGCACTAAAACAACTCTAGTTTCGGAAAGTCCCTTTGCTCTGGCTGTTCTAATAAAATCTTGATTTAGAACTTCAAGCATACCTCCTCTAGTTAGCCTCGCACAATATGCTGCATAGGCTGTACCTAAAGTTATTGTTGGTAATATTTTGTCTCCTGATAAATCTCCCCAACCTGAAACAGGCAAAATTTCCAGCCATATACCAAAAATTAAAGTTAGTAGGGGTCCTAAAATTATAGAGGGAACGCATATTCCGACCATAGCGGACGTCATAGGTATATAGTCAAGGAAAGTATTTTTTTTGAGTGCACTAATAATTCCAGTACCTATTCCAATTAATAGGGCAAAAATGATTGAATAAATTGCAAGCTCAAAAGTTATCGGTAACCCAGTGAAAATAAGTTCACTGACTGTTCTGCTTGGATATCTAAATGATGGACCAAAATCTCCAACCAATACTCCTCCCAGATAGTCTGTATATTGCTCAATTAACGGTGCATTTAAATTGTACCTTTCATTGAGTTTTTCCATAACTTCAGGCGAGACAGCCTTATCTTCGTCAAAAGGTCCACCAGGAGCTGCATGTACCATTACAAAAGTTACTGTAATGACAGCTAGAAGAACGGGTATGGCTGTAAAAAGCCTTTGTAAAATAAGATTAAACAAATTTAATTACTTTCTAAGTATACGAACTGATAAGGTCTTGAATCCAAGATATTATTTCCCCACCCTTTCACATCCTCATGCAGCATATAAATCCTAGTATAGGTGTAAATAGGTATTATGGGCATTTCATCCATTAATATTTTCTCTGCTTCGTAAAATTTATTAAACCTTTGTTGTTGTGAAGTGCTATTAGCTGCTTCTTTTAATAAATTATCATATTGTTTATTGGACCAACCCGTTTGATTATTCCCTCTGTCGGTTACCATCATATCCAAGAAACTTTTTGGATCTATATAATCACCTATCCATCCAGCTCTAGCTATTTGAAAGTCACCTATTGATTGTCTAGACAAATAAACTTTCCAATCTGTATTTGTAAGAGTGACATCAATATTTAAAGATGTTTTCCACATTTGCTGTATAGCTTGAGCTAATTTTTGATGACCTTCGCTTGTATTATATAAGAGGTCAACAACAGGAAAGTCTACTCCATCTTTATAACCAGCCTGTTTTAGTAAGTCTTGAGCTTTTTCAGGATTATACTCAAGGGAAGTTGGTGGAAAATAAGAATCAGGATCAGGCGGGGTAAAAGAAAAAGCTTCTTGCTGACCGCCCTTTGTGACTTTATCAACTATTAAAGTTCTATCTAATGCTAGAGAGAGCGCCTGTCTAACTAATTTGCTATCAAAGGGAGTCTTTTTAGTATTAAACCGATAGTAATAAGTACCGTAAAATGGATCTACTTGAATATTATTAGGATACTTTTCTTGATAGGACTCAACTTTTTCAGGAGGAACAGTACTGGTCACATGCAACTGACCTGATCTAAACATTAAATCTTCACGAGATGCATTATCAACTGGGAAAAAGTGAATCTCATTCAATTGAACGACTGAGCTATTCCAGTAAGAAGGATTTTTCTTAACAATTATTACTTTATTTAGTTCCCATTTATCAAGTGTAAAAGGTCCATTACCAATGAAATTCCCGGGCCTAGTCCACTGACTACCAGGTGTATCCATTTCACCAAAAGACTCTATTGTTTCTTTATGAACTGGTCTTGTTGTGTAATGACAAAGTAACTCTAGAAAATAAGGAGCAGGATTTTTTAAAGATACTTTCAATGTCTTACTATCAAGTGCTTTAACTCCTACTTTTGAAAAATCTTCTATTTCTCCTTTATTGTACTCTTCGGCATTGACTACATCATAAAGCATGTCTGGGTATTTAGATCCGAGACTCGGCATGAGCATCCTGTTCCAAGCATAAACAAAATCATATGCTGTTACATAATCTCCATTTGACCAAAGTGCATTGTCTCTGAGATAAAAAGTATATGTTTTACCATCTTTAGAAATATCCCAATCTTTGGCAACCCCAGGAAGAGGTTCAGGACCATCTGGATTTCTAATAACAAGACCTTCCAGCAAAGCCATCAAAACTTTACTTTCGGGCACTCCAGTGACTATATGAGGGTCAAGATCTTGAGGTTCGGTCCCGTTACCAATATATAAAATCTTATTTTCTACAGCTGTATCAACAGGTTTTATAGACTCAGTGCATCCTAAGATAAGAGTGAGAAAAGATATTATCAATAAATTTCGCATATCTACATTATAAAAGAATAAAAAAAAGGCCGGTATAACCGGCCCTTCTTTTTTTTTACTTTACAGCTTCCATCTTAATCCGACGTAGTGGAACTTACTGTCCCAAACTCTTGCATAAGACTGAGCAGTGTAATGAGCACCAGGAACTGGTTCATTATTACATGTTGGGCAATAAGGAGGTTGTTTATTGGTTAGATTGTCTATACCAAAGTAAACATCCATATTGTCAGTTAAGTCATATCTGACCTGAAGATCATAATAGGTCATTGCATCAACATCTTGATTTTCCCAAGCATTAGGGCTCTGAGATACATCGTCTAAGGCTTCGCTATAGTAATTAGCTTGTAGAGAAACGAGCCAATCATCAGTAGTATATAAGAAGTTAATTCTTGCAATCTCGTCGTTAAAACCTACTTCTCCAACATAATCAAAAGGATTTGACGTGTCAGTAGTCTGTTGTATGTGTTTATCTCTGACAGTAATAATACCCCTGATGTCTAGCTCACCTGGAACAGGTCCAAGATCTTCAAATGTATAAGCAGCAGCTAAGTCATATCCCGCAGTTTCATAATAAGATTGGTTGATGCCGTAAGAGTACCAGTACCTTAAGTGTCCAGTATCGAACCTCTCGTGAGCATTACATTGAGATACAGGATAGTCAGTTGCTTCATAACACTCTCTTATTAATCTTGAAGCAGAAACATTTGAGATAACATCTTCAATCTCAATTTGATAATAATCAAGAGTAACAGCTAGTCCTTCAACATATGTAGGTGTCCATACAAGACCTAGTGTTGTAGTATCAGCAGATTCTTCCTCTAAGTTTGGATTACCTCCAAGAAAACCTGATATGGTTTGAGTTTGAGGTTGAGAATATGAGAAACCAGGTATGGTAATGTTTTGATCAACATCAAATCTACCTGTTGCAGCTGTAGCCGCAATTCTAGGATCAGATAAACAGTTTGCAACAACAGTTGGATTCATATTCGCCTCAGCTGCTGGATTTCCTACGCCTGAACACGGATCAGGGATAGGATCATAAGTTTGGGCTTGTCCAGAAAAAAGGTCATCAATGCTTGGAGCCCTAACAGATTCAGAGATAACACCTCTAAATCTTAAATCATCATTGAATACCCAACTTAAACCAAATTTTGAAGCACTGACTGTGCCTGAAGTATCATAGTGATCTGTTCTGTAAGCAGTTTCGAATGTAACTTCATCAGCAAATGGTAGACCTTGCACAAGTGGCACAAGGAATTCGGCATAGTAACCGTTAACAGAATATTCACCTGTAGTACGAGGTACCTTATTTCCTCCATGAAGTCCAGCAAGCTGAAGAGGATCAGGAATATCAGCAGCTCTCTCTTCTCTTCTCTCTACACCTGCAGCAAAAGAAGCATCTAGTCCCACAAGATTGAAGTCTCCAGTTACATTGAACGCCGCAACTCTTTGTTTGTTTTTGCTCTGTCTTGAAGTCGTGGCCTTGACATAAGCTACGGCCTCCTCTGAAGCAGCATCAATACCAAATAAGTTAATAGGTACACAATTTCTTGCTTGAGCGGTAGGATCTAAACACACAGGTGCACCTGTTGGACCTGAAATTGCCTGGACAGCATATGCCATGTTAGCAGCATTGTAGGCTCCGCTGTATTGCATCCTGTCTGAGAAACCATAAGAATAGTAGGCATCCCAATCAAATCCGTTCGAAAAAGTTCCTTCAAAACCAATAGAACCTCTAAAAGTTTGTCTTGTATTTTCTGATCCACGTAAACCAAATTCAGCAAGTCTCCTTATGAAAGGAACCTCAATCTCGTTACCTGCAGCATTTAAGTACATGCCAGGAACTGCTACACCTGCAGAGTCAAGTCCCACTGTATAGTCGGATAATTGAACATTTCCAAGAGCATCTAGTCCGGTTGCACCATCCAATAAAACACCTTGAGCTGCTACTGCCGCACTACGAATGGCCGCTGGCATAAACGGGTTTCGAATGTTATAACCTTTTGTTCCCAAGCCTCCAAAAGCATCTTCTGAGCTAAAAGGAACTGGTTCAAATTCTGATTTTGAGTCTACGCTAGCAAAAGAGAATTCTGCAAACATTGTTGTGCCGCTATCGAATTCATATTTAGTAGAGTTAAACACGCTATATCTATCTAGAGGGACTTCCAAGGCTCTATAGTAAGTCCTGTTAAATCCGCAAGCTGCCGACCCACCCCATGGAACTACTGTATCCGATTTAACAACTGAATCCACATCTCTCTGAGAACAATCGAAGGTTAACATGCCCGACGAATTGCCGTTATTACCACTTGGAAAAAATCTTCCTTGGGGAGGATAAGAAGAATACCCTGGATCGAGTGCGAAGTCATACCAAGAAGGTACTCCATAAATCTCTGCGTAATATCCATAGTGAAAAATATCTCTACCTGTGTAAGGCGTTCTGTCTCTAGCTAAAACTCGACCTTGTTCGTCCGTTCTGATATTGAAGATTGATGAACCCCTGCCGTCAGCAAATTGAGCACCAAATGTTACGGAAGCTAGGCTCGTCTCACCGTCACCCGCATCATATGCTCCCTCCATGACTTCTACAGACATTCCTTCAAAATCATCCTTGAGTATTATATTTACAACACCAGCTATCGCATCAGAACCATAGACTGAAGAGGCTCCACCAGTAATTACTTCCAATCTCTCGATTAAATCCGTAGGAATAGAATTCAGATCGACAATACCAGTTCCAGGTTGTCCACCGACCCATCTCCTTCCATTAACTAGAGTCAAAGTTCTTCCGTTACCTAGACCTCTTAAGTTAACTGTCTGTACACCTGAGCTACCTACGGTAAAGTTCGTGTTACCTCTTGAAAGAGCTTCACCAGCTTGAGGAAGCTCGTTAAGAATGTCATAAACGTTGACTGAACCAGTATTTTCAATCTGGTCTTCCCCTAAAGTCACCATTGGTGTAGGAGAGCTAATATTGTCGGCACGTTTAATCCTTGAACCTGTTACAACTATTTCTTCAGCAACTTCTGCAGAATCTTCGTCCTCGTCTGCTGAGATTGAAAAGATTGAACCAAAGCTAAGTAACGCAATCAGTGCAAACCCTAGCGATGATTTAGAATAAAATAAAACGGAATTTTTCATATATATACCCCAAATATCTAAAAATCGAGGGTTCAAAGACCCTCAACTTCAAACCTTAATGCAAAAAAGTGGTTTTAGCAACAGTTTAACGGCGATTTTGTGACGGAGAAAATGTCAAAATTGACTATAGATTTTGCCTAAAAAGTCTAAAATATAGTTATGAAAATTCTAGAAGGTAAAAATGTCTTAATAGTTGGTATTGCAAATAAGCACTCTATAGCTGCTGGTATTGCAGAATCAATGTCCGAAAATGGTGCAAATATTGCTCTTACATATCAAAACGAGCGATTAAAAGGCAATGTTGAAAAATTAGGAAGTGAATTAGGAGTAGAGACTTTTATTCCTTGTGATGTTTCATCGGATGATGAGATCACCGAAACTTTTAGAAGCTTGTCTTCTCGTTGGGATGGTTTGGACGCGGTAATTCATGCGGTAGGTTTTGCTCCTAGAGAGGAATTAGATGGAGAGTTTGTCGATGTAACCAGCAGAGAGGGTTTCCAAATAGCACATGATATAAGTAGTTACAGCTTCATCGCTCTTGCCAAAGAAGCTAAGAACATGATGGAAGGAAGGAATGGATCTTTACTGACTTTATCTTATCTAGGCTCTCAAATGACTCTCCCAAACTACAACGTGATGGGCTTAGCGAAAGCCAGTTTGGAGGCAAGTGTAAGATATTTAGCTGTTTCGATGGGTAAACAAGGTCATAGAGTCAATGCAATATCAGCTGGCCCAATTAAAACTCTTGCTGCTTCTGGTGTAAAGAATTTTAGGAAAATGCTCAGTTACAATGCTACTAGGTCTCCCATAGGCAGAAATATAACTACTAGAGAAGTTGGGGATGCTGCATCATTCTTAACATCTGATATGGCAAGCGGAATTAGTGGAGAAGTATTATATGTAGATGGTGGTTTCAATATAACCGCCATGGGCTCAATTGAAGAAACTGAGACGAACTAGCCGCTTATTGAAAGGCCTTGCTTTATAAATTCTTGTAATTCGCTAAGCTCAGATATAATTTTTTGCTGATTCAGAAAATTCTTTATACCTGCGATATTCTCCTCTGTGAGATCTGCAGTGCTCTCATTTACAGCATCCAATCTAAAAATTATGCTATCACCATTCTGCAATACTGCTGAGCCAAATACATCTCCAGCTTGCGACCTAGGTAGAGAGAAAATCTCGTTTACCGCTCTAACAGGAAGCAATGAACTATCTCTCTTCAAGCCTTTATAGGTTTCAACTTCTACATTATTTTCACTAGAAAAGATTTCCAAAGTCTTGTCGTCTCTTAAATCTTCAATCGATTTAACAACAAAGGCTTCTGAAGCTTTTAATGATTCTCGGAGCACATAAGTTTCTTCAATCTGAGATCTAACATCTGTATATTCAAGTTGAGCCTGCTCAACATAATCTGAAATTTGAATAAGAACAGCACTTAACTGAGAAGTTTCTATTAACTCTGGAAAGTTTCCTTCACTAAAGTCTTCAAATATAAAGTCTGATATAGTTTTAGCAGATAAAATTTCTGGTATTTCGGATTTGGAAAAGTAATCAGTCTCAATTAAATCTTTATCAAGAATTTCAGCAATATCTTTAATCGAGTCAGAACTAAATGCTAGATCTGAAACTTCTTCTATAAGATCAACATAAATCTCTTCTGCTTTATTAGTTAATAAATCCTCCCGAAATTTTGTAGACAAATCTTCAAAAGTTTTAGGTTCGGGCTTAATTACTTCATCTAGCCTTATTAAATGAACGCTAGATAAAAGCTCTATAGGTCCAAAAATTTCACCCTCTTCCATAGATAATAAAGCTTGCTCAAATTCCGGGGGTAGTAGCGTGCCATCGGTAATACCAAGACTACCTTCAATGTCTTTTGTGCCACCATCTTCAGACACTTCAAGAACTAACTCTTCAAAGGCTTCGCCTTGATTAATCCTATCTTTTATTAAATATAATTCTGCTGAAGCAGCAGAAGAGTCTCTAGTTTCTGTAATATTAAGCATAATATGAGATACAGATTTTCTTTCACTAGAATCAAAATCTCTAAGGTAGTCTTCATATTCAAGTTTTATATCTTCTTCAGAAACTTTAACTGTACTTTGAAGCTCCTTTGAATCCAGAGAGACATAAGAAACTTTTGCTCTATCAGGACTCATATAAGCAGATTTATTTTCTTGATAGTAATTTTGCAGATCTTCCTCTTGATAAATTACAGAATTCTTAAATCTTTCCGCGCTGAGTTTAATAAAAGTTATGTCTCTTTCTTGATCAGCTAAAGCCATAGATTCAAAAACATCTAAATCAGTTATAAAACTAGAATTAATTATTGATTGACGCCAGATGCTTATAAGAAAGTCTTCTCTAACTCTTTTTAGATAATCGGATGGTATAAATCCATTGCTCCTAGCGAAAGATTCGAATCTAGCTTTACTAAATCTACCATTCTCCTGAAATTGCTCTTCCTCAGCTAATTGAGTATAAATAAATTCATCCGTAAGTATCGTTTTTTTAGAATCTAAAAAATCTATTATCGAAAATTTATTTATCAAATTATTCTTTGATAATGTAAACAAAGTTTCATCATCAATTTCTTGATCGGGAAATCTTTGGCTTAAAGCAAATTGTTGAGTGCTAACTTCAAAGTTTAGATCTGCATTTGTAATTTCTTTAGAACCTACTGTAGCGACTATGTTGACGTTACCTTGAGAGAAAAAACCAGCCCAACCTACGGAACCAATAAAAGTAATAATTATTGCAACAACAATAACTCTAGTTACATTACCAGTTAATCCTTCTCTAATGGTTTGTATTCCTGACATGGTTTGTAATTAAAAAAAGCGCGCCTAATGGCGCGCTCTTAGTAAACTAATTGGATCTAAAGACTTTCTTTTAGAGCTTTGCCTGCTTTGAATCCCACTGATTTTGAAGCTCCTATTTGGATAGTCGCACCAGTTTGTGGATTTCTTCCAGTTCTAGCAGCTCTATGTCTTACATTGAAGGTTCCGAAACCTACAAGAGAAACACTATCTCCACCAGATAGGCTACCTGCTATTGCATTTAAAGTTGCTTCTACCGCTCTCCCGGCTTCAGCTTTCGAAGTGTCAGTTGCCGCTGCTACAGCGTCTGTTAATTGGGCTTTATTCACATTAATCTCCTAGAGTCTTGTTAAGCCAGCTTATCATTTTGCAAGCTGGTCAATGTGATTAAAACCTTAGGCTAAAGCCTTGTCAAGCTTGAATTTGATTTAATTAATGAGCTTTAACTGAGCTTTTCTTTGTTCTAGATTTTTTTGAAGATACCTTGTTACTAACCTCTTCTTTTTCCCATGGAATGGGTTGTCTAGTCAGAACAATGTCCAACACTTCGTCAATCCACCTAACTGGTTTGATATCTAAATCAACTTTTATATTATCTGGAACTTCTTTTAAATCTCTCACGTTTCCTTCTGGTATCAAGACTACTTTTATACCGCCTCTTCTTGCAGCTAATAATTTCTCTTTGAGACCGCCTATCTTTAGGACTTCTCCTCTAAGAGTAATCTCACCGGTCATAGCCACATCTGATCTTACTGGTATATTTGAAAGCACAGAAGTTAAAGCAGTTGTCATAGCAGCACCTGCGCTTGGTCCATCTTTTGGGGTTGCCCCCTCTGGGACGTGGATATGTATATCCTGCTCCTCATAGAATTTAGGATCTATGCCCAATGACTCTGATCTTGATCGAACAACTGAAAGTGCCGCTTGGATAGATTCTTGCATTACGTCTCCAAGAGAACCTGTTTTAATAATTTTACCTTTTCCAATAAAACTCGAAGCTTCTATCGTTAACAGTTCTCCTCCAACTTGAGTCCACGCAAGACCGGTAACTTGTCCTATACGGTCATTCTCTTCAGCCTCACCAAAATCAAACTTTCTCACTCCGCAATAGTCTTCTAGATTACTTGGTTTAATAGAAATTTTTTTAGTCTTATTTACTGTTGCATTCTTTTTGACAACTTTTCTACATATCTTGGCAATTTCCCTCTCTAGCGCACGCACACCAGCCTCTCTTGTAAAGTATCTAATGAGGTCTTTTATCGTATTTTTAGATATGTGAAGTTCGTCATCTTTTAGGCCATTATTTTTCTTTTGTTTATTAATGAGATACTTGTCGGCTATATTGACTTTCTCATCTTCTGTGTATCCCGGCAAAGTTATAATTTCCATTCTATCGCGCAGAGCTTGGGGAATATTCATACTATTGGCTGTGCAAACAAACATGATGTCTGATAGATCATAATCTACTTCGAGATAATGATCATTAAAGGTATGATTCTGCTCTGGATCTAAAACTTCTAAAAGAGCAGAAGCTGGATCTCCTCTCATGTCCATACCCATTTTGTCTATTTCATCCAAAAGGAATAGCGGGTTCTTTACTCCTGTCTTAGATAGCTTCTGGAGGATTCTTCCGGGCATAGAGCCTATATACGTTCTTCTATGTCCTCTAATTTCAGCTTCATCTCGTACACCACCCAAAGACATTCTTACAAACTTTCTATTGGTGGCTCTGGCTATGGATTCACCAAGAGACGTTTTACCTACTCCTGGAGGTCCTACTAAACAAAGAACTGGGCCTTTAAGCTTTTTCACTCTTTTTTGAACAGCTAGGTACTCTAATATTCTCTCTTTAACTTCTTCTAGACCGAAATGATCTTCATTTAAGACATTGCTCGCAACGTTTAAATCTGACCTAATTTTGCTTTTCTTTTTCCATGGAATATTCAGCATCCAATCAATATATCCACGAACAACTGAAGCTTCAGCCGACATTGGTGACATCATTTTATATTTCTGGAGTTCGGTAAGAGCTTTTTCTTGAGCTTCTTTTGTCATGCCAGCTTCTTTGATCTTGATCTCTAGTTCTTCAGCTTCTTCAGCTTCATCGATCTCACCAAGTTCCTTTTTCAGGGCTTTCATCTGTTCATTAAGATAATATTCTTTTTGGCTTTTTTCCATTTGAGTTTTTACTCTGCCACGTATCTTCTTTTCGACTTTAGAAAGATCAAGTTGGGAATCTAAATGCTCCAAAATACGGTTAGCTCTGTCAGTCAATGAAATCATCTCCAATATTTCTTGTTTTTGGCTTATATCGATAGACATATGACCTACTAGTGTGTCTGTAAGTCTAGATAAAGAGTCAATAGCATTGACTGTATTTAAGACTTCAGGAGTAGCTTTTCGAGTAAGCTTTACGTATTCCTGAAATTGTTTTTTGAGAGAAGGAAGAAAATGGTCTAATTCCTTCGACTCAGTTTCTTCATCTATTGTTGAAACTTGCACCGACATATATTCATCAGAGGCTTCTAATGATTCTATCGATGCTCTTTGATTGCCTTCAACTAAGACTTTCAAAGTACCATCTGGCAACTTTATAAGCTGTAGAATGGTGGAAAGAGTGCCAATGGGATATAGATCACCTAACTTAGGATCATCCTGCTGGGCACTTTTTTGTGCTACAAGCATTATCTGTTTATCACCAGCCATTGCCGACTGTAAGGCAGTAATTGACTTCTCTCTTCCAACAAAGAGAGGTGTTACAACTGAAGGAAAAATTACTACATCTCTGAGAGGTAGTAACGGTATGTTTAGATTTTTTTTAGACATAATATTTTTGCTATATGTCTATTAATGGGGTTTAACTAAAAAAAAACAAGAGTTAACCAGTTTTAGTTTTTGAAGTCTTTTCATAAACCATCAAAGGTTCAGTTTCACCCTTTACAACAGAGCTATCAAGAACTACCTTATTCAGGGACTCTTCAGATGGAACTTTATACATAGTTTCCATCAATATATTTTCAAGAATTGACCTCAAACCTCTTGCTCCAGTTTTTCTCTCGATAGCTTTTTTAGCAATTTCGAGAAGTGCATCTTCTCTAATATCTAACTCTACATTCTCCATCTCAAATAGTTTTGAAAATTGCTTAGTAAGACTATTTTTTGGTTCAGTAAGTATAGTAACCAAGGCTTCCTCATCAAGCTGTTCTAATGTAGTAATTACAGGCAGTCTACCTACAAACTCTGGGATTAAGCCGAACTTGATTAGATCTTCAGGGCGAACTTGTCCTATAAGCTTATCTGTTTCATTTTCTAACCTAATGGAAGTTACATTTGCACCGAATCCAATACCAGTCTCTTCACATCTTTGTTGTATTACAGACTCTAGACCAGAGAATGCACCTCCGCAGATAAACAATATGTTGGAAGTATCCACTTGCAAGAATTCTTGTTGAGGATGTTTTCTTCCGCCTTGGGGAGGAACAGATGCTACGGTTCCTTCAATTAATTTTAGAAGAGCCTGCTGCACTCCTTCACCAGAAACATCTCTTGTGATGGATGGGTTGTCTGACTTTCTAGCTATCTTGTCGATCTCATCAATGTAGACTATTCCTAATTGAGCTTTTTCAATATCGTAGTCACATTTTTGAAGAAGCTTTTGTATTATATTTTCAACATCCTCACCCACATAACCCGCTTCAGTTAAAGTAGTAGCATCGGCAATAGTGAAGGGTACATCTAGTAACCTGGCAAGTGTTTGTGCTAATAGAGTCTTACCAGAGCCTGTAGGGCCTAAAAGCAAAATGTTACTTTTTGTGAGTTCAACTTCGTCGGATGAATCTATCTTCTTACCACCTTTCAATCTTTTGTAATGATTATAAACTGCAACTGATAGATTCTTTTTGGCTTCCTCTTGGCCTATGACGTACTCATCTAGAGTAGCTTTTATCTCTATCGGGACTGGAAATTTTTCCTCCTCAGCCTCAGTTGTTTCAGAGATTTCCTCTTTAATTATGTCATTACAAAGATCTATACATTCGTTGCAAATATATACAGAAGGTCCTGCAATGAGCTTTCTGACCTCATTTTGATTCTTTCCACAGAAAGAACAGTATAAAAGCTTATCATCGTTGTTTTCTGTGTTATCTTTATCAGACATAAAATCTCCTTTTATTTTTTGACTGAGCGACTATCTACCACATCGTCAATTAGTCCATACTTTACAGCTTGTTCAGGAGACATAAAATTGTCTCTATCACTGTCTTTGGCTATCTTATCAACCTTTTGACCTGAATGGCTTGCTAAAATTTCATTTAATTTCTTTTTAATAGACAGTATCTCTTGAGTATGAATCTCTATATCGCTTGCTTGACCTTGAAATCCTCCCAACACTTGATGAATCATAACTCTTGAATTTGGAAGAGCCTGTCTTTTACCTTTAGCTCCCCCGCATAGTAAAATTGCCCCCATACTAGCAGCTTGTCCTATGCAAAGTGTAGAGACATCAGGCTTAATAAACTGCATAGTATCGTAAATTGAAAGCCCAGCTGTAACCGAACCCCCTGGTGAGTTAATATAAAGATGTATGTCTTTATCGGGATTCTCTGCTTCTAAGTAAAGCATCTGAGCCACTATCAAATTTGCGCCGTAATCTTCTACAGGTCCTGTTAAAAAGATCACTCTTTCTTTAAGCAATCTTGAATAAATATCGTAGGCACGTTCTCCTCTTGGTGTCTGCTCAACAACCATAGGTACTAGTTGATTTACGAGATTTGAATTTTCTTTACTCATTTATATCTTCCTCTGTATTTAAATGGGGATTTTAAAAATATTTTCAACCATAAGTTCCAGAAACACAATCTTCGTAAGAAATATTTTCATCAATAGATTTAGCTTCAACCTTTATAACTTCAACAACTTGTTCTTCTAGAGAAATTGATTCTATGTTTCTTAGTTGCTCATCGTCTGAGTAAAAGTAATTAATAACTTGTTGAGGATCTTTATAGTTTTTTGCTCTTTCTTCGATGATTTCTTTAACTTTATCTCCATCAGGTTTTAGCTCTTTGTCTTCAATAATTTTATTGAGCAATATACCAACTTTAACTCTCTTAGTAGCTTCTTCCTTGAATGTTTCATCCGGGAACAGATCTTCTTTCAGATCTTTTGGATCCATTCCCATTCTTCTGGCTGTGTCATGTTTCATGTTAGAGACCTCAGAATCAATCATTGAAGAAGGAACCTTGAAATCATTTGCTTGTAAAAGAGCATCAAAAAGACTTTGCTTAACTTTTCCATTTATTATATTTTTTAAATCTTCCTCAAGTTTCGAGCGAACTTCTTTCTTAAAAGCCTCTATATTATCTGTCTCTATACCGGTTCCTTTAAAAAATTCTTCATTCAATTCTGGTAACTTTGAACGAAGAACTTCATTTATTTTTGTTTCAAAACATACAGGTTTTGATGCGAGATCCTTCTTTCCATAATCATCCGGAAATTTCAATTCCAGCATAGTCTTCTCTCCTGCTTCGAATCCTATCAAACCATCCTCAAAACCCTCAATCATTGACTTTGAACCTATCTCAACTGTAAAGTCTTCTGCGGTTCCTCCTTCAAATTCCTCACCTTCAATTTTTCCAACGAAATCTATCTTTACTTGATCTCCGCTTTTAGATTTATCTTTGGAGGGTACCCACTGACTCATTCTTTTTTGAAGGTTTGTGATTGTCTTATCTAAATCTTCTTCTGTGATTTCACATAGAAAATTTGTGTAAGAGATTTTACTCATCTTTGATATTTTGACTTCTGGATATACCTCAAAGGTGGCCTTGAACTTCGCGTCCTTACCGACTTCAATTTGTTCAGGAATCAAATTTGGTCTACTAACAATTTTTAAATCTTTTTCTTCAGCAAGTTTTGCAAACGATTTACTTGCCAAATCCCAAAGGACGTCTTGTCTAATCTCAGGGCCATAGATTCCCTCAACAACATCCAAAGGCGCTTTACCCTTTCTGAATCCTTTAAGCTTAGATTCTTTTTGAGCCTTCTTGAGCTTTATCAGAACTTGCTCTTCAATGTCTTTATTGAGCACTACTATCGGAAGACTTTGATTTATGTCTACATTTGATTTGAATGAAAATTTCATAGTTTATCCTTTGGGGTGGGCGATGGGGCTCGAACCCACGACCACTGGAATCACAATCCAGGGCTCTACCAACTGAGCTACGCCCACCAAAAAATTAACATTTTAGCACCTAATAAAAATTGGAGATGATAAATTTAATATATTTCAAATCCTGAGATAGATTCGTCTGAATTGGCATCTTGTACAAGTACATCATCTACATGAGAAAAAGCAGGGCCATCCCAGCACAGCGATATAAATGAGTTTATTGAATCTCCTTCTCCTTGAACAAAAATTTCAATCGAACCATCTGACGCCTTTCTTGCCCAACCGGATAAACCTAGTTTTGCGCTTTGCTCTTTTGCCCAAGATCTAAAACCTGATCCTTGAACTTCGCCGTAAACAGAAATGTGTGAACCTAACATTTAGAAAAAAATTTAGAAATTATTTTATCGTTCATGAATGGAGCCTTCAAGTATTTGAGAAAACATAAATTTATGAATAGAAGTGGCCTCCTCGGCAGGACTCGAACCTGCGACCCACTGTACGAGGAGTTGCATGAATTATATCTCAAGCAATAAAATTGAAAATGAATAATTTAAAGTGATCTACTCGCGAGATAAGGATTTCTATCAATTTCTGAATCTTTGAATTGCAATTGGTCCGCCAGTAGTGCTGCAGATCCCATTGCAAGCGTCCACCCCAAATGGCCTTGACCACAATTTACAAACAAACCCTCTATTTTTGTAGCGCCAATGAATGGTAAGCCGTCCGCGCTCATCGGCCTAAAGCCATGCCAAATCTTTCCTTCTCCTTCTTCTAATTGACTGTACAAACTAGGATATATGTTTTCTAACATCCTATATAAATAATCTATTCTTTTGGGGTGTATAGCATCATCATAGCCAGCAAATTCTGCAGTTCCTGCTACCCTGATTCTATTATGAAAGGAAGTTACAGCTGTATGAATGCTCTCATCTACCAAAGATATATTTGGAACATTGTTTAACCCTGTAGTATCAAATGTTAGCGAATAACCTTTAACAGGTCTTACAGGTAAGTTGAGACCAACTTTTTTCAAAAGCTCTCTAGACCAAGATCCGCTGCAAATAACGACTCTTTCTGCCTGAAGTATAGCCCTTTCTGTGACAATGCCTTTGACATGACCTTTATTAATAAGAATCTTATTAATGTTAGTTTTTGTTAAAATTCTACCACCATTATTTCTTATTCTTTCTTCAAGAATTTTACAAAACTTATATGCGTCTCCAACTTCATCATTAGAAAACAAAAGTCCTCCTGAAAGTTCAGTTTGTATTTCCTTGAGTTGAGGTTCTAGTTCTATTAATTCATCTTTATTTATTATTTTTACAGCATCAAGATTAGAAAATATTTTTTCTTGCTGACTAATGGATTTGTTCATTGATTCAGAGTTTCTGTAAATCTTCAATGTTCCTATCTCAGATTCATCATAAGTAACATTATTTCTTTTTCTGAATTCAACGGTGAGGTTTTTGCTGTAATTAGCTAATTCAAATAAATTTCTTGATATTTCTCTAAATCTTTTTGGTGTTGAGTTTCTTAAAAACTTTAATCCCCAAAAAAATAAAGATGGAATTTGATCTGCTTTCATTAGCATAGGGCTGTCTACCTTGCCAATGCCAGCTAGGATTTGTGCAATATCAGAGGGAGAATTCCAGGGTGATGATTGTGAGGGAGTCATCATACCTGCATTCGCAAAACTTGTTGAGGTGGCAACGTCACTATCTCGCTCAAGAAGTAAAACTTCTTCACCTCTGTCTATGAGAGCGTTTGCAGTTGCTAAACCTTGCAGCCCTCCTCCTATTATAACGATCTGTTTTTTATTCAATTTAACTGGTCGGGGCAGCAGGATTTGAACCTGCGACCACCTGCTCCCAAAGCAGGTGCGCTACCAGGCTGCGCTATGCCCCGAAAAGATGAGGATTATACCTTCTTAGAAGTTTTATGCACAAAAAAACCCGGCAAGCGCCGGGTTTTTTTACAAAGGAAAGTTACATAGTAAGTTTCAAACCTACTGAAAACATTCTTCCTCTTGGGTCATGATGTTTTGGATCATAACTCCAGTTTGCACTGTCATACACCTGAGGCACTTCTTCATCAAAAGCATTCTTGACACCTAGTGTTAACCTTAGGTCGTCTGCGCTATTGAAGTCAAATGTATAGCTATATTGAAGATCAACAGTGAAGTGACTATCAATATTTTGATCAAATCCAAGTGCTAAAGCTGTTGGGGTTGGATTATTGGTTGTTTCATAGCTAGAAACCCATCTTCCGTAAGCAGCAGCAGTGTGTTTACCTGAAATTAGATTTGCTGATAAAACTGCTTTAGTTTCTGGAAGAGACCTTGCAAAATTGTCATGATTAAACAGCCCAACAACATCTGTTGTTACACCACCAATCGGAATCTCATACTGAAGCATATGAGTTGCATTCATGCCTAATATGATATTTCCGATGTTAGTATCCAAAGAGTATAGAAGTTCAACATCAAAACCATTAGTATCAACAGAAGCGGCATTAAAGTAACTAGTAGTAACCCCAGTCAATGTACCATCTGTAGTTCTTTGAACTTTTGAGCTATTAGGAGTCCTGGAGACAATTCCTTGCGCGCTTTCAATGGTTATCACATCAGTGTAATCAACCATCCAGTAATCTAATTTAGCTTCAAAGTTATCGGTTGGATACCAAATGATACCAACATTTAAGTTATCAGCCTCTTCTGGCTTCAGAGCTGTACTTCCTGCTTGTGCTATACGAATAAATGTTGCCTGTCCAACAGTATTCCCATCTTCATCAAAATCTTGAATTCCTTGAAGACCAACAGTGTCTGAATAAAGTTGTGCAAGTGATGGCTCTCTAAATGACGTACTGACAGATGCTCTTAAAATCACATCATCATTAACCTGATATCTTAGAGAAATTTTAGGATCGACATTCGAATCATTTTCAAGGTCCTCATATCTGACAGCACCTTTTAACTCTAATTGGTCTGTAAGATCAGTTGAGGCTTCTACAAATATAGCATTTGTTCTTCTAGATGCATCAGACTCTGTACCTCCGCCTAAGAATATCATGTCAGCTGGTTTCGTTAAATTTCCTGCCGCATCAAATTCCACAGTTGAATTAGCACTTCTCTTGAGATCATACTTCTCAGTTCTAGATTGAAGACCACCAGCAACTGATACATTGCCTATTTCACCTGATACAACAAAATCAACGACCGAAAGTACAACTTTATTCCAAGTTTCTTGGTCTGACCTTAACCAATCTCTTAATTCTTGTGAATTAGCAGACGGGTTGAATAGATCGAAGGTTTGATCTCCTGTAGGCCCACCAGTTCCATTGATCGCAGCTGCAAGAGCAGAAGTTCCAGTGTCTGGTTGTCTACCATATGAATCTTCAGCACTACGAGTCATATGAAAATCCCAATCGAAACCACTATCCAATGTTCCCGATAGTCCGAATGATACTCTATCCATTTCAATTTCTCTTGGAGCAAATGGCGAAGGGAAAGCGGACGCTAAAGGTCTACCGAGCCAAAGAGCTGGAACTCCAAATGGATTACCACCAGTGCCAGGTTGAATTGCTAATGCAGGACTTAAATATGATAAGGCTGGATAAGAAGGTGACTGAGGATTATCAAAAACATCAGTTTCAGCTTTTAGATAATCAAGTTCAGCATTTATACCACTTGTTAGAACAGTCTTTAGTGAAACATAAAGTTGGTTATGTTCTTCATCATTAACAATATTAAATCTAGGGCCGTACTTAAATCCGCAACGACTTCCACTCGCTTGAGGAATTAATATACCTTTGTTAGCTACACAGTTTGGATCTGGAACATTTTGGAAGGCACTATATGTTCCAGCATAAGGTCCTGATTCTACAGTTGAAGGACCAAATAAAAGGAAGCTTGTTCCTAATCCACTGATTCCAAGAGGAGCCAGCTCTAACTCGCTTTGAGATAGAGGCGATCTATCAAGTGCACTGTAGGCAAGTACTAAATTAGTGTCTCCACTACCTGCACCCCAAATAAAACTAACTCTATCATCTTCCTGTGAACCTAGATCGGTTTCTTGATGAGTTAAATCAACTTCAAAACCGGTGAAATCTCTCCTGAAGATATAGTTTACTACACCGGCAACAGCGTCTGATCCATATATTGAAGCAGCACCTTCTTTTAGAACCTCAACTCTCTCTAAGGCGATGATCGGAATTGAAGAAGTGTCCACAAATACACTGCCATCATTTGCAGTAGCACCTGCGACCGTTTGTCTTCTACCATCGAAAAGTACCAAAGTAGAAGATAGACCTAATCCCCTCAAGTTTACATTTGTTCTGCCTTGCAGCGCTCCCGATGTAAATGAATCAGCTTGGTTTTCAGAACCAGAATTAACAGCAATATTCGCAGTTATATCTGCAACATTAACTGCACCTATAGCCTCAATTGTAGATCGATCATATAGTTCTACTGGAGAAGCTCCATCAGTAGGACTTCCCTTGATGTAACTACCTGTTACAACAACCTCTTCAACATCATCTGAGACAATGAAATTAGAAAATACTAAAAATGAAATAAGTGGAACGTAGAATAGTTTTTTGAACATTTTTCTCCCCATTAATTAATATTGGACGCGGAAATTTTCCCCTTCCTTGCGTCAAAATTTACATATTTAAGATAAAAATTTACCTATATATGTTTCCTAAATGTCACTATAACTTCATAAAGTTACAAATTACAGCAAATTTTTCTTTTTTTTACTTTATTTTTCTATCCTATACGACGAAAATTTGTAAAGTTTCAGTTTTATTGACTTTTTATTTACGAATAATCATCCAATACTAATATAATCTTTGGATGGCTATAATTATGGATGGAAAAAGTTTAGCTCTCGCCTCAGAGGAAAATTTAAAGATGAGAGTGAAAAATCTGCTAGAAAAGAGAAATTTTGTTCCAATTTTAGCTACCATATTAGTGGGATCTGACCCCGCCTCTGCAACTTACGTTAAGATGAAAGGAAATGCCTGTGAAAGAATAGGTATGAAATCCATAAAAGTTGAATTAGACAGCAAAACCACAACTGAAAAATTGTTATCAAAAATAAATGAGTTGAACTCTAATCCTGAAGTTCATGGAATTCTCCTTCAACATCCAGTACCTAATCAAATCGATGAGAGGCTTTGTTTTGACGCAATAGATATAAAAAAAGATGTAGATGGAGTGACTTGCTTAGGGTTTGGAAACATGTCCATGGGAGAAAGGGCTTTCGGTTCATGTACTCCACAAGGGATAATGAGATTGCTGCATGAATACAAGATAGAAATTGCAGGAAAGCATGCAGTTGTAGTTGGAAGAAGTCCTATATTAGGAAAGCCAATGGCGATGATGTTATTGAATGAGAATGCAACTGTTTCAATATGTCATTCTAAAACTACTAATTTGAAAGAGCACCTCATAAGAGCCGATATTATTGTTGGAGCAGTTGGAATTCCTAAATTCATCAAGTCAAATTGGATCAAAGATGGGGCAGTAGTAATTGATGCAGGCTATCATCCTGAAAAGTGTGGAGATATAGATCTAGAAGGAGTTATAGATAGATGTTCTGCTTACACTCCAGTTCCAGGTGGAGTCGGTCCGATGACAATTAATACGTTGATACTGCAAACTGTTGAAGCCTGTGAAGCATCTTTATAAAATAAAATTAAAATGAAAACATACGATGTTGCAATTATAGGTAGTGGTTTTTCCGGTATAACCTGTGCACACTATTTGAAAGAAGAAGGTATTGATAATTTCTGTATTCTTGAAAAGAATAATTCTTTGGGGGGAGTTTGGGCTCATGGCGGTGTTGGATCTTATCCTGGAGCTGCATGTGATGTTCAATCATATACATACTTACCTTTTTTAGATGAAACCGGCTTTATACCTTCGAAAAGATACGTAAGTCAGTCTGAAATAGCTGATTACGCAGAACTTCTCGTTGACCATTTTGATATACGTAAACACATAAAATTCTTACAAAAGGTTGTAGGTCTTGAATACGTAGATTTTGGAAAATGGAGAGTTGAAGTCACTAACCTTGAAAATGAAACAAGAACAGAAATATTTGCAAAACACATAGTGTGTGCAAACGGACCACTATCAAGTCCTAGAATGCCTGAATTTGGTGGAATGGAAAAATTTAAGGGAGAAAGTTTTCATACAGCAGAATGGGACCAAGAAGCTAACTTAAAAGGTAAGAAAGTAGGAATTGTTGGGACAGGAGCTTCTGCTGCACAAGTTATCACAACTATCGCAGATGAAGTGGAATCCCTTACTGTATTTCAAAGAACGGCCACTTGGGCTATCGAAAGAGAAGACCAACCTACTCCACCAGATATAATCGATGCTTTCAAAGCTGGAGGATATAGTTCTAAGCTCAGATACGTAGACTGGAAAGGAGAATATCCCCCTGATCCAAATTTGCCTTTCACGTTCGATCAATTACATGACAAAGATTGGAATTCTGCAGTCTGTGACCTTTTAAGTGAAAGAATAAAAAAAGATGTCGATGATCCAGAGGTAGCGAAACTACTAACGCCTGATTACCCTTTTTTTTGCAAGAGAGTTTTGATTATTGATGACTACTTCACAACTTTTAATAAAGACAATGTTCACTTGGTCAATGATCCTGGGGGAGTGGTTGCCGTGAATGAGAATGGCCTAGAAATGTCATCAGGGGATTTATACGAACTTGAAGTTATTATTTATGCCACAGGATTTGATGCAGGCCTCATACCTTTTTCGGTAATAGGAAAAAATGGTGTAACTTTAGCTGATAAATTTGGAGCTTCTGTTGAGAATAATTTTCAGATGATTGAGCCAAAAACTTTATGGGGTCTTCATGTAAGTGACATGCCAAATTTTTATATGATGGTTGGACCTCAAAGCCTTAACCCAGTGACTAATGTAACTCTTCTGTGTGAAGAACAAGGTAAATATATTGCAAAACTTGTCTCCACTATGAAACTTGATGATAAAAACGAAGTAGAGCCACTTGAAGAAGCAGTTAAAATTTGGACCGATAAATGTAATGTCTCATCCGAAGGAAAAATATGGCTCCAATGCAATAATTGGTATATGAAAGGCACTAAAGATGATGAATCTGCAGGTAGAAGTCGTTCAAAAGCTATGTGGATGGAATCACATGAATCATACCTTAATCATTTGCTTGGCGGCGCTGAAGGCCATCAAGACGAACTTCTTAAGTTTTCTTAAAAAGGACTGTATAAAACATTGCTATAATGATCTAAAAAGAGGTTTAGATAATGGAACATATTGATGTAGTAGTAGTTGGAGCTGGTATTTCAGGTATTGGAGCTGCTTATAACTTGAAAACGCGATGTCCACAAAAGACTTACACAATCCTAGAAGGCCGATCTAATTTAGGGGGTACATGGGATCTTTTTAAATACCCGGGTATAAGATCTGACTCTGATATGCATACTATGGGTTATAAATTTAAACCTTGGAGGAGCCCTAAAACAATAGCAGATGCACCTTCTATTCTTGAGTATCTCAACGAGACTGTAGATGAATTTGATTTGAGAAAAAAAATTCAATTTAATAGGAAAGTCATATCTGCTGTTTGGTCGTCTCCCGATGCTCTTTGGTATTTAAAAATAGAAAATCAAAAGAACAATTCTATTGAAGAAATGACTTGCAATATTTTATATTTATGTGGCGGATATTATAATTATGATGAAGGTTACACGCCTGAATTTAAAAATGTTGAAGCATTTGAAGGTCAAATCGTTCATCCTCAAAAATGGCCTGAGGAATTAGACTATTCTAATAAGAAAGTCGTAGTGATTGGCAGCGGAGCAACCGCTGTGACGATCGTTCCTGCTATGTCAGAAAAAGTAGAACACATCACTATGCTTCAAAGGTCCCCTACTTATTATTTTGCAGCTCCCGATGAAGATAAAATCGGTAACTTCATTAAGAAATTTACCACAGATAGATTGGGTTATTTTTTGGTGAGATGGAAAAATATCCTAATGCAAAGATTTATGCTCAATAGACTTAGACGAAATCCTGAAAAGACAAAAGAGATGCTAATCAATCATGTTAGAGGACACCTTGGAGAAGACTATGATGTTGATAAACATTTCACTCCTAGATATATGCCTTGGGATCAGCGTCTATGTTTTGTTCCTAATGGAGATATGTTCAATGCTATAAATTCTGGAAAGGCTTCAGTCGTAACTGAAACAATAGATGAATTTACTCCAAAAGGCATTAAGCTTGATTCAGGAGAGGAATTAGAAGCTGACATCATTATTACAGCAACCGGACTTAATATGATGTTGCTAAACGGTATAGATATAAAAATTGATAATCAAACTCTCGATATATCAGAAAAGACGCAATATAAAACCATGATGTTCAGTGATGTACCTAACTTAATAGCAACTTTTGGGTACACTACTGCTTCTTGGACATTAGGCGCTGATCTAATATCGGAATATGCATGTAAATTGATTAACTTACTAGACAAAAAAGGTTTGGATTATTTTTGTCCTGAAATAGGCGAAGATGTAGTGTCTGAAAAAGAATATCTTGATTTAAACTCTGGATATATTGAGAGAGTAAGAGATCAACTGCCCAAGCAAGGCTCAAGAGATCCTTGGATTAATAGCCAAAATTATTTAAGAGATATCACTCAGATTCGTTTCAAAAGTGTAGAAGATGATGACCTTAAATTTAAAAAAGCAGGTTAGAGGTCACCTTTCGCAGATTTATTAAAGTCGTCAAAATAGTAGTAATTAACCCCCTCTCCATATCCGGATAAATTAACCATCGCCTTGGCTAGAATGTCACCCTTTATACTTCGGTACTTTCTTGTGCTTCCCATTAAGAAAGGATCTATAAAATAAGGAAAAATCTTTTGTCCAATAAACTCACCTAACCTAATTTCATTTCTAGCGCCTATTAATAAACCAGGTCTATGAATAGATATAGAATCAAAATCTATTTTAGTTATCTTATCTTCTATCATTCCTTTACTTTTTAAATAAAAGTTTGCAGCGTTAGGATCCGATCCCAGAGAAGTAACAATAGATATATTTTTAACTCCACTAGCCTGCGCTTGCTTAGCGATCTCGTAACAGTAAGTTATATCAACCTTCTGAAAAGCGTCTTTTGATCCAGCTTTTTTGATAGTGGTACCTAAACAAATATATATATCTTTAATATCTGAAAAGATCTCATCTGGAAGTTGAAGATCATCAAAATCTATCTTGTAATAATTTAACAAAGAGTGACTACTTACTTGATCATTTCTTACAAGAGCTAAAACCGAAATTTCTTTTTCAATTAGATGATTTACTACAGATTTACCAACCAGGCCAGTTGAACCAACTACCATAGATTTATTTCTAAGCATCTTTAGGGCCAGTATTTATCTTTAAGTAGTCTTTTATATAATTTCCCTGTTGGATGTCTAGGCAGTTCCTCTTCGAAATCTATACTTCTAGGACTTTTAATTGAGGACATATTCTCTTTACAAAAAGCGATGAGTTCTGCTTCTAAGTCGGGCCCTGCATCACTTAAATTTGCTGGCTGCACAACAGCCTTTACCTCCTCCCCCATTTCTTCATTCGGAACACCAAAAACCGCCACATCTGCAACTTTAGGGTGCATTACCAAAAGATCTTCAGTTTCTTTTGGATAAATATTCACTCCTCCAGAGATAATCATGAAAGATTTTCTATCAGTAAGATAAAGAAAACCATCCTGATCTACATAACCTACATCACCAAGAGAACTATAACCTTTATCAGTCATTGCGCTTTTAGTTTTCTCTTCGTCATTATGATATTCAAATGTCGTTGCTGTCTCACCTCCAAAGTAAACTCCTCCTACTTCGCCCGTTGGTAATTCCTCACCATCATCATCAAGGATATGTAATGAGCCAAATAAAGGTCTGCCCACACTACCTTTATGTTCTAGCCATTCCGCAGAATTAATCATAGTTATTCCGTTATATTCAGTGCCCGCATAGTATTCGTGAATTATAGGGCCCCACCAATCTATCATCTCTTCTTTCACAGCTACTGGACAAGGCGCAGCTGCATGAATAGCAACTTGATGGCTTGATAAATCATATTGCGATCTAATTGAAGGATCTTTCTTTAAGAATCTAACAAACATTGTTGGCACCCATTGGGAATGAGTAACCTTATATTTTTCTATTGATTCTAATGCATTCTCTTCATCAAATTTTTCGAGAATGATTGAAGTTGCGCCTGAGGCTAAAAAGCCAGTATTAAAATTTAGCGGGGCGGCATGATATAGTGGCGCTGGAGATAAATACACACTGTCCTCTCCTGCTCCATACAGCATTAGCACTCGACCTAGACCCGGATCTTCTTCATCTGGCTCATAGGGTAATGGAGTTAATGGCAATTCTCTTTTCACCCCCTTTGGTTTGCCTGTGGTTCCTGAGGAATAAAGCATAGATCCTCCCTGGCATTCATCTTCAATCGAATCAATTGGCATATCTTGAATACCATCTTCATAAGAAAGATACCCAGATGTTGTGCCGTCCAACATATATAGATGAACACCTTCTAGAGCTGCTTTGAGATCGTCTGCTGTTTGTTCTAAAAACTTAGAAGTAATTAATACTTTGGCATCACAATCTTTAACGATGTACTCCACTTCAGATGGTTGAAGTCTCCAACTTATCGTGGTGTACCTAAGACCACTTCTCCAAGCAGCAAATACGATTGGAAAAAATAAATGGTGATTTTCCATCATGATAGCAATTGAGTCACCTGGTTTTAGTCCCAGAGATCTAAATAAATGTGCACCTTGATTAGACAGTTCGTTTAATTGACCATGTGTGACTACCTTACCGCTACCTGCCATTATTACAGCTGGCTTTTCTGGAAACTTTTTTCCATTAACTCCCGGATGCATAACTTCTCCCGTGTTATATACTTTAAAACTTATGTGAATATTGCCATACAATATAAAAATCTGTAAGACTAAAATAATTTAATCATATGACTTCAAAATCTCTTGCATTAATAACCGGCTTCGGAGGAATAAATTCAGCAGGGAGAAGTTCATCTTACCTTGCTTACAAAAATATGGTCTTCGATTCTCTTTCAAGTAAAGAACAACTTGAGGTTCTTCAGGACTTGGCCGTTCTACAGGGGAAAATCGAGCCTGTTGGTAGATCTTGGGAAACTAATTCAGGTGATACAATTGATCTCAAAAAATACTTACTTGATAACAGTTCAGATATAAGGTCTGACACAATGGTAAGAGAAATAGATAGGGATTTATATGACCAAGATGGAATTATTCTTGATCAAATAGGTGCGAGTGCAGCTGGGCAATTACCGAAAGGATTTGATCCTTCGAGCTTATACCCAGCAAGACAGCATCCTAGAGCACTTCAGATGACCATATTTGGTATGGGTGATGCTCTCGGACAGCTAGGAGTAGACTGGAAAGTCATCCAAGAAAAAATAGCTCCAGATGAAGTAGCAGTTTTTAGTGGAGCAGCAATAGGCCAACTAGATAGTTTCGGGTTTGGTGGATTAATGCAATCACGATTGAAAGGATCTAGAGCAAGTTCCAAGAATTTAGCTTTAGGTTTAGTAGAAATGTCTGCTGACTTCATAAATGCCTATATTCTAGGTAGTGTGGGACGTACCGGTCATGTTGTTGGTGCTTGTGCAACTTTTTTGTATAACTTACAAATGGGGAAAGAAGCCATTGAGTCGGGATCTGCTAGATTTGTGGTTGTAGGCGGTGCAGAAGCTCCTATTACTCCTGAGATTGTTGATGGGTTTTATGCAATGAGCGCACTATCAGATGATAAAAGAATGATGGAAATGCAAGCGCAACATAATGAAAACTTAACAGAGGGTCCAATCCAAAATAAGGCATGTAGACCTTTTGGCCAAAATGTAGGCATGGTGCTTGGTGAGTCAGCTCAGTTCGTTATATTAATGGATGATGCTTTAGCTATGGAGTTAGGAGCTCAAGTTTATGGATGTGTATCTGCTGTTTCATCTCATTCAGATGGATTCAAAAGTTCAATAAGTGGACCAGGTGTTGGTAATTATATAACTATGGCCAAGTGTGCCTCAGAAGCAGAAAAAATTATTGGGTTAAAAAAACTAAGAAATAGAACCTTTGTGCATGCTCACGGAACAGGAACGCCAGCAAACAGAACCACTGAGTCTCATATTCTTAATGAAGTAGCACAAACCTATGGAATAAGATCCCTTCCAGTTTCAGGTATAAAATCTTATTTAGGTCATAGTATGGCGCCTGCATCTGGTGACCAACTTACAGCTACTCTAGGAACATGGGATAAAGGTATAGTTCCAGGTATACATTCAACAGAATTTATCGCTGAGGATGTTCATCAGAAGAACTTAGATATTCTTCTTGATAATAAGAAAGAGGATAAAGATTATTTCAGTGCAGCTTTTTTAAATGCAAAAGGTTTTGGGGGTAATAATGCCTCAGCTTTGATCTTATCACCTGAAGAAGCAATGACCTTGTTATCAAAAAAATACTCATCTTCGAAGATAAAGAAATACTTATCTTTAAATGAAGGCATAAGTGCAAAGGCATCAAAACACAACAAACAATGTTTAAGAGGAAATTACAATATTATCTACAAATTCAATGAAAATGTTCTTCAGGGGGAGGAAGACGTAGTTATGGAAAAAAGTAAAGTAAACCTTAAGGGATTTAAGCAATCAATAAATCTAAAAAAATAAAATGGGGAAAGAAATGGATAGAAACTGGAAAGAGGTAAGATCAGAAGTAAAACGGTTCGTTGAAGAGGAAGTTTATCCTGCTGAACCTGTTCTTCATAAAGGAAACGAGGAATCTAAAGAGAAACTTTCTGAACTGATGCAAAAAGCAAAAGATAATTCTTTGTGGGCACTTGGGCATCCTAAAGATATAGGAGGTCAAGGTATGCCTTTCATGGAATATGTCTACATAAATGAAGTTGTTGGAAGATCTTCTAGCGCGATGGTTGCTTTAGGAACGCATTCACTTCAAGACTCAATAATGCTCAGAGAATTTGCTCCTAAAAAATGGAGAGATGAATATCTTGAACCTTTGGTCCAAGGTGAAGTTTTTCCAAGCTTTGCAATGACCGAACCAGATATTTCTAGTTCTGATCCAACTCAATTACAAACTACTGCTATTCTTGAAGGTGATGAATGGGTTATAAATGGAACTAAATGGTTTACAACAGGAGCTGCCAGAGCTTCTTACACAACTGTTATGTGTCGTACCGAGTTGGATGTTCCTAGTCATGGAGCTTTTAGTATGATTATTGTTCCAACTGATAATCCCGGTTACAAGATAGTGAGAGAAACGCCAGTTCTGGGCATAAATGGTGGTCATTATGAAGTTAATTATGACAATGTCAGAGTGCCCAAAGAAAATCTTCTTGGTCCTAGAGGACAAGGTTTCTTAATTGCTCAAAGAAGGTTAGGCCCTGGTAGAATCTTTCACTGCATGAGATGGCTTGGCCAAGCTCAAAGAGCGTTTGATTTAATGTGTGAAAGATTACATTCAAGGGAGACTTTTGGGACTCCTTTAGCTGACAAACAGTTAATGCAAAAATTTGTCTTTGATAGTGCTTGTGAAATTCAAGCCAGCAGACACCTTACACTCGATGCTGCTAAAAGGATTGATCAAGGAGATGATGCAAGGATAGAGATAGGAATGATAAAAGTTGTAGGTGCTGAAATGGTTCACAATGTAATTGATAGAGCCATTCAGGTACATGGGGCTAAAGGTCTTACTGATGATACCCCTCTGAGCTTAATGTACAGACACGCAAGAGAAGCAAGAATTTATGATGGCCCAGATGAGGTTCATGTTCAATCTGTTGCCAGAAGAATCTTAAAAAATTATCAAAATAATGGCGTAGGTTGGGATTTTGGTGAAAGAGACGCAAGCTTAGATAGCTAAATGAACCAAGAGTTAGGAAGTCTTTTATCAAAGAAACTGGAAAGTGAGTCCATTAATGGTGAGATTATAAATCTTGAGCCTTTAACTGGTGGAGCATCAAAAGAAATTTGGAAATTTGAAGTAAAACTCAAAGATAAATCTGAAAAATATATTCTTAGGAGAGGTTCAGGAATTGAAGGACCTCTTGCAATCAAAACTTCAGATGAAGCCCAAATACAAAAAACGGTTAGAAAATTAGGTGCATTAGTTCCCGAAATCATTTCTGTATCTTCTCTTAGCGAACCTCTGGGAGATTCATACATTATGAAATTTGTTGAAGGTGAAACTATTGCAAGAAAAATCTTAAGAGATTCGGAATATAAAAATGCACTTCAGAATCTGGCTTTTGAATGTGGTGAATCCATAGCAAAAATTCATCAAACAGATATAGCAGAATTAAGTTTTCTTCCAAAAAAGACTGTCAACGAGCAACTGAATGATTTATATGAAACCTATACTGTATTTAATCAGTCTTCTCCCGTGTTTGAGTACACCTATCTTTGGCTAAAGAAACAGAACTTTGGTGAAATTGATGATGCTCTTGTGCATGGTGATTTTAGGCTTGGAAATATAATTGTTAGTCAAGATGGGTTGCAATCAATTATAGATTGGGAACTTGCTCATGTAGGAAACCCTTTACAAGATCTTGGATGGATTTGCGGGAATTCTTGGAGGTTTGGCAATACGGATAAAGTTGTAGGCGGTTTTGGTGATTTAAAAGACCTTCTGGACGGATACAACTCCATTAGTGAATATAAGGTTGATCAGGAAACAGTTAGGGCATGGCAAGTTTTTGGAACTTTCAGGTGGGGAGTTATTTGCCTCATACAAGCATCAGCTCATTTAAATGGGACAATAAATTCTGTAGAAAAGGCAGCAATTGGTAGAAGAGTATCTGAAACGGAAATTGATATAGTGGACTTACTTTTTTTAGGAGGTAGATGATGATCTTTGATAAACCCGATAGTGTTGAGTTATTAGATGCGGTGAATCATTTTTTAAATGAAAAAATCAAAGATGAGGTTCCTCCTCACTTAGCATTTAAATTGAGGATTGTCGAAAATGTATTAAACATAGTTAGCAGAGAAATAACTCTCGGAGAAAAACTATCTAATGAAGTAATAAAGGATTTAAGAGAACTAATCGAAAAAGATACTGCAAATATTAAAGATCTTGCGTTATTGATAAAGGAAGAAAAGTTAGATCTACAAAACGAAGATTTAAAGGACTTACTTGTCAAATTATCAAAGAATAAAATTTCTATTGATAATCCTAACTACTCTACATTTAAAAAATTAATCGACTGACTTTAATGCCTTCTTGTCTCTGAAAATCATCAGAAATGGCATGAAAAAAGCCCAAGTCTTATGATAGTGTTTAGGAAATAATCTTTGTGAAAGATCTAACAATTTAGCATCTAAACCAATAAAGATTCTACTTTTCTTCTTTCTTACACCATTAAGTATAATTTGTGCGGCTTTACTTGGGTGCATACCTCCTTCCCTAAAAAGATCTCCCATTTCTTGTTGAGACTTTGGAGCATTTCTTGTGAAAATAGAGTCTCTAGCTCCATCATCTCTATTGAAGTCTTCATCACTCATTCTTGCAGTCGCCGCAATATTTGTCCCAATATGTCCAGGATGGACACAATGAATTTGCAGATTTGGATTTGTTGCTTTCATCTCAAGAGCTAAGCTTTCGGTAAATCCTCTTACAGCAAACTTTGTTGCGTGATATACGGTTTGTCCAGGGACAGCAACCATACCAAATATAGATGATGTGTTAACGATAGCCGCTTCAGGACTTTCAATCATATGAGGTATAAATGCTCTAGTGCTGTTGATGACACCATCAAAATTAATCCCCATGACCCAATCCCAGTTCTTCTCATCCATATCCTTGAAGTGAGAACCGGTTGTAACACCAGCATTGTTGAATACCAAGTCAACCTTGCCATGTTGATCGATCACCTTCTGAGGTAAGGCTTCTATAGATTCCTTATTGGATACATCCAAAACATGCGAAGAGACAGAAATATTATATTTTCTTAACATTTCGACTGTTTCATTCAATGTCTCTTCGTTCACATCCGTTACGCAGACATCAGCACCATCTTGTGCAAGCAATATTGCTAGATATCTTCCCATCCCTGATCCCGCTCCTGTAATTACGGCGACTTTATCATTGAATGTTTGCATCTATTCTCCCCTTCTTTCCCCATTAAAATTTATATTATATGCATCCTCTGGCGATTTTCGGACCCAACCATCAATTGCCTTTGCATCTTCTCCAACAAGTACTCTCCATTCCTTTCGTTTTACAGCAGAAAGAATTATTTCTGCAGCTTCAGCTGAGGACGTAGGGGCATTATTTTTAAAAGACTCAGCATTTTCTCTAATTTGATCTTTAATTTGTTCAATCGAAAAGTTGTGAACTGGAAGTCCCATTTTTATCATATCTTGTTTTGTCTTTTCGTAGTCTTCATCTGATCTTTCCCCACCTAAAATCTTCCCTGTATTTTCAGCTATAGAAGTCCCGATATGCCCTGGCATGATAACTGAAACCCCAACATGTGGAGCATTAACTTTAAAATCATCAATTAATGCCTCGCTGAAACCTTTTACAGCGAATTTAGCGGCAGAATAGGAGGTATGAGGTACTCCATTTAAAGTAGCCCAGAAACCATTAACACTGCTAGTGTTAATGATATGTCCTTCGTCGCTAGCCACAATGTAGTCCATAAAAGCTCTACTGCAATAATAAACACCATACCAACAAACTGCGAAGCATCTCTCCCATTCTTCTCTTGAACCTTCAACGAAGCTTCCCCCGCCTCCAATACCGGCATTATTAAAAAGAAGATTTATTACTGAAGTTTCATGTTGATCTATCACTTCATCTCTAAATTGGAGGACCTGCTCCTCATCGCTGACGTCACAAATATGCTTAGTAACTTTAATATTTGGGCACTCCTTAGAAACAATTTCAAATGTTTCGTCCATATTCTCCTGTATTACATCACACATAGCGACATGACAGTCTTCTGCAGCTAACTGTCTAACTAGCTCTCTACCCATACCGGTACCGCCACCGGTGACAACTGCTATTTTATTCTTAAAGTTTTCCATGCTGAGACATCCTTTTATTTAAAAAGTTATACTAATCTTCGCTAGTATCTTGAGATTTAGGAAAATCGCTAAATGGGAAAGGCTTTTCACCACTTTGATAAGTTAAGTAATCGATAATTTGAACCATATAATCTCTAAAACCTAGAGAAACTTTAGAAATATTTTCACTTCTTTTATCCGTAATTAAAACGAAAAGAAACTGAATGAATACAATTAACCATAGGAAGGTCATAGACAGGTAATATGCAAACGAAAAGGCTAACATCCAAAAAAGCCTTATCCATTTTCCCTGTTTTAGGAAGTTATCTTTCCACTCTTCGCTGTCGATGATTTCTTCATTACCTACATCAATGACTTTATCTTGTTCTTTTTCTGACATATATTTATTTTACAAATTCAACATCTTTTATCATGTCTTGACCCAAGACATTTTGAATTGTTCCATCAAGACTATCACCTTTATAGATTATTTTGTAAAGAGAATCCACAATTGGCATCTCAACTTGATTTTTATCTGATATGTTCTTCACAACCCACAAGGTTTTTAATCCTTCAATGGTTTGGCCAATTTTTAATTTAGCTTCATCAACGGATAGACCTTCACCAATAAATTTTCCAAATTGATGATTTCTACTCAAAGGTGATGCACAAGTTGTAATAAGATCTCCTACCCCAGCCAAACCTAGAAAAGTTTGAGGATTAGCGCCTAAATCAGCCGCCAAACGTCCCATTTCGCCTAACCCTCTTGTCATAATCATGCCAATAGTATTTTCTCCTGAATTTAATCCAGCGGCTATACCGCATGCAATTGCATATATGTTCTTTAATGCACCACCCATTTCTACACCATAAGGATCATCATTCTCATAAACTTTAAAATAATCTGTTGATAAATCTTCAATAGTCTCTCTTCTGAGATCTTTATCTTTGCTAGCTATAACCGTTCCAGATAAATGATGATTCGCTATTTCTTCTGCTAGATTAGGTCCACTTAAGACACCTATTGGATTCTTAGGATAATATTCCTCAAGAATATTGCTCATCAAACTAAATCTATCTTTTTCGACACCTTTAGTGGCGGTAATCAGATAAGAACTTTCTTGAATAAAGTTTGCTGCTAGAGACGATACCTCCCTAAAAGCGTCGCTTGGTATACAAAAAATTATTGTGTCTGAATCAGATACTTCCTCAATATGAGGGGTTGCTACGAGATTTGATTCTAGATTTAAGCTTGGCAGATATCGTTGATTAATGTGAGTTTGATTAATTTCTTTTGCAATTTCTTCATCTCGCATCCACAGAGTTACTTTATTTCCATTCAATGAAGCAAGGTGAGCTAAGACTGTGCCCCAACTTCCCCCTCCTAGGACAGAAATAGTTTTTCTATTCATTAATTTTCAACAATTATATTTATGAAGTTACAATCAAATAGAAATTCTAACAGTTTGTATTTTTTTAAGCTAAAACCATCAGGAAAGAGAAATGAAGATTAGAAAATTAAAGTCAGCAGAGGATGTAAAAAAGTTTTTAGATTCTTCTAAAACAGATTATGTCAAAGTTGGACTAACAGATATAGATGGCATTCTGAGAGGAAAATATATGCATGTAGATAAATTCATCAAATCTTCTAAAAAAGGTTTTGGATTTTGCGATGTAATATTTGGTTGGGATAGCAGTGATGAATTATATGAACTAAAGAATGAATCAGAGGATGATCTTTACACAGGATGGCACTCAGGATTTCCTGATGCCAAAGTAAATATTATTCCTGAATCCGGAAGGATCAATCCATTTGAAGAGAATATTCCATTCTTTCTAGCAGAATTATCCGAAGACGAAGTATGCCCCAGAGGTTTACTGAATAAACTTATTAAAAAAATGGAAGATGTAGGGATAAGATCAAAGTCTGCTTTTGAATATGAATTTTTTCTTTTCAATGAAACACCTCATTCTATAAGGAGTAAAAATTATTCTAACCTTACGAATTTCACTCCTGGAATGTTTGGATATTCAATACTAAGGAGCTCTGTTGAGTCTCAACTTTATAATGACTTATTGAATTTATGTTTAGACATGGACATGCATCTCGAGGGTCTCCATACTGAAACAGGACCAGGAGTAATAGAGGCAGCTATTACTGTAGATGATTCGCTAAATGCCACCGATAAAGCAACTTTATTTAAGACTTTTTCTAAAGTTCTATTCCAGAAAAATGACCTTATGGCAAATTTTATGGCGAAATGGTCAGATAAGTATCCTGGACAATCTGGTCATATTCACACCTCTCTTCAAGATCTAGAAGGAAAATCGCTATTCGCATCTAGCCAAAAGGATCTACCAGAACATCTAAAATATTTTATAGGAGGTTTACAAAAATATATGAGAGAGTTTTCTATAATGATTGCCCCAACTGTAAATTCCTATAAAAGACTATGTCCTGGCGCATGGGCTCCAATCAATATGACTTGGGGAGTTGAAAATAGAACAACAGCATTTAGAGTCATAAAAGGTGATTCAACTAGCCAAAGGATAGAAAATAGACTACCGGGTGCAGATTCCAATCCATACCTTGCGCTTGCTGCAACATTAGGAGCAGGATTTCTTGGGATTCAAGAAAAAATCGACCCCACCGAAGAGACTTTAGGTGGCGCATATGATTTAAGGCTAGAGCGAAAATATCAAGTACCTTCTAATTTAGGTGAAGCAGCAAATCTTTTCAAGAATTCAGAATCAGCCAAAAATCTTTTCGGGGAGACTTTTGTCAAGCATTTTGCAAACACTAGGATTTGGGAATTTAATGAATTCCAGAAAAATAAAAACTTTTTTGACTCTGATGAAATTTCTTTATGGGAGTTAGATAGATACTTTGAAATAATATAAAAATGAAAACAGGCATAGTATTTCACGAGCTTTATCTTTGGCATGACACAGGAAATCATGCTGATTATGTGCCCTATGGCTTTCCAGTTGAGCCTTTTCAACATTCAGAGAATCCTGATGCAAAAAGGAGAATCAAAAACTTAATGGAAGTTTCAGGGCTTTATGAAAAACTTTTTCAAATAACTCCCAGAAAGGCAACTAAAGATGAAATTTTACTTTTTCACACTGAAGATCATTTTGAACATATTAAATCACTGAATAACTCGATAACTATTGATGCGGGCATCACAACACCGACTGGAATTGGTAGTTTTGATATTGCACTTCTTTCTGCCGGAGGGGTCATTGAAGCAATTGATCACGTTATAGAAGAAAAGGTTAATAATGCATATGCTTTGGTCAGACCTCCCGGTCACCATGCTATGCCCAATAAAGCTATGGGATTTTGTATTTTTGGAAATGCCGCTATTGCTGGAAAGCATGCTCTCAAAAATAAAGATTTACACAAAATAGCTTTTATTGACTGGGATGTGCATCACGGAAACGGAACACAAGCTGCTTTTTATAATGACTCTAATGCTTTAACAATTTCTTTACATCAAGATAGAAATTTCCCGACTAACTCTGGTCTTGTCTCAGAGAATGGGGAAGAAAAAGGAGCTGGTTACAATATTAATATTCCTCTACCTCCCGGTTCTGGTGTTGGAGCTTATGAAGCTGCATTCGATCGAGTAGTAATACCGGCGATTGAAAAATACAAACCTGAATTAATCATTGTGCCTTCAGGTTTTGATGGAGGTGCAGGTGATCCAATTGGTAGACAAATGATGACTGGTGAAGGATTTAAATCTCTAACAGAGAAGCTAATGAAAATAGCTGACGAAGTTTGTAATGGAAAAATTCTAATGACCCATGAAGGTGGTTACAGTCCAGCCACTGTGCCCTTCTTTGCACACTCTGTAATCGAAACTCTAGCTAAAGAAAATATGGGCATTGTAGACCCATTTCAAAGAATCATCGGAAACCTAGGTCAGCAAGAACTTCAACCTCATCAAGATAGCTTAATAAAAGAAGTGGAGAAATTACTAAAAAATATAAAATAATTATGAAAGATATATTTAATTTAGATGGGAAAACTGCAATTGTTACTGGCGCATCCTCAGGTCTTGGTAAACACTTTGCAAAAACACTATCTGCTGCTGGCGCTAATTTGGTTATCTGCGCAAGAAGAATGCAAAACTTAGAAAAACTCAAGGATGAAATTGATGGTGAAGTGCTTGTCCTGTCATTAGATGTAACTTCTGAAGAAAGTGTCTTAAATTTCTTTTCAAAAGTAGAGTCTTCAATTGGTTCTGCAGATATATTAGTTAACAATGCTGGGACATCTGATCCGAAGAGGTTTAAAGATTTAGATGAGGAAAGTTGGAACTATGTTCTTGAAACAAATTTGAGTGGCGCATTTAGAGTTGCAAAGAACTTCACAGATCTTTTAATTAAGGATAATAAAGGAGGCAGTATTATTAATATTGCTTCAATTCTTGGTCTAAGAGTAGGAATCAATCTTGCGAGTTATGCAACCGCTAAGGCAGGTTTAGTTCAGTTAACGAAAAGTATGGCTCTAGAGTTAGCGAGATCGAATATTAGGGTGAATGCAATTGCTCCAGGTTATATTTTAACTGAAATAAATGATGATTTTTTTGCAACGACTGATGGACAAAACTATATTAAAAATATACCTATGAATAGATTGGGCCTAGAATCAGATCTTGATGGGGTGTTGTTACTTTTATCAAGTGAGGCTTCATCTTTTATGACAGGTTCAATAATCCCTGTAGATGGCGGTCACCTGATAAATCCTCTTTAATTCATTGAACTATCTTAATTAATCTTCCAGCTTTAAGAGTTTTGTCAGGATAATCGCCATTGATGAGTCGCAACTGATCTTCCGCATTAATATTTATACTGCTTTTTGAAGCAAGAGATTTATAACTATCTCCTTCTTTAACTTTATAAATTTTCAGTCTTAGCGGCTTCGATAGAACTCGTTCTTCTTCTTTTAGATTCCTAAAAGAATTAATGATATTTAGAAATTCGGAATCATATTGTGAGATATTAGAATAATCATTTTTTGCGTAACCTAATAATTGGTAAACTTGATCATCTTTAAAAATAACTGCCATCCTTGTTTCTTTTCCGTTCCTATAAGTCTTGACAGTGAATCCTTCAAATCCATTAACATTTAAACTCATATCGTCATATGTATTTGAGGCGAAACGTCTCAAATAACTTTCTGGTGATTCTTTAAAATTTAGATCTTCAAGAGTCATCTGCAAAACTGCTTCTCCAAAAGGAGACATGAAAATTAGTTGATTGGGTGTATTGATAATTTCCCAAGATTCAGGAGAGGACATGAAAAGATTTAAAGGACCGTGATAAAACTTATTACCTCTCCTAATGCCGGATTGTTCTGAATCACCAAATACCATACCTTCTATCTTCTCGAGATAGATGTCTTTTGTTTTTTCATTTCCTTTTTGATAAGTATTGCTCACATTATCTAAAACCTCTTGAAGGCGAAGATCATTTGATGGATGGCTTGCAAAAACTCCATGATAACTTCTTGGTTCTTGTCCTCTTTGCTCAGCTATTTTCTTAGAGTAAGTTTCTTGATCTTTGAGCACCGATAGCACATCGTACATACCTTGCGGAGAATATCCATCCTGATAGATATATTGAGCCCCTAAATCGTCAGCTTCTAGTTCCATCTCTCTTCCATAACCAGATAGAAGAGCTCCTGATGCCAAGTTCGCTACATTGCCTGCCGTTCTACCAGAGTTAATCTCAATAGCTGCTGAAAGAATACCCATTAATTGAGATTGTGAATATTGTCTGACACTATGCCTTGCAGTGACGTGACCGATTTCATGACCTAAAACAGCTGCCAATTCTTCTTCACTTGAAAAGTAACTCATCAATCCACGATTGATATATATGTAACCACCCGGCAATGCAAAAGCATTGATGTCGGGACTATCCAATATAGTGAATCTATAAATGAGATTAGGTCTATGACTCTTTAAGGCAAGAGATTCTCCTATTGATTGAACATATTCCTGAAGCTCTTGATCTTCATAAACTGGATTCATTTTGAGTATTTGGGAATTGTATTCTCTTCCCATCTGAATCTCTTGTTCCTCACTAATCATCACAAAATCTTGCTTACCTGTTACAGGATTTACTGCACAACTTATGAGAGAAACAATGAACAATAATAAGAGAAAATTAATTTTCATGAGGTAAGCAAGTTCACTGCCTTTGTTCCAAACTCTTCCCACCAAGCTTCCCCCATTTCGACTATTTTTTTGATATTCCCTTCTCTTTTGTCATCTAACCTTCTATTGACAGTTCCTAACGGAGAATTGACTCTCAAATAATTTTCCCCAATCAAATCTCCTGCTAATTCATGATCAAGGCTACTTTCCACCATCAGGCCAAATAAATCATGCATCATCCATCCGACAACTCCCCAATTTTGTGAGGCTTCACCCTTTAAGGGTCTTTTGCTTAGACCTGTTCCTACACTTAAAACTTTCAGTTCGGTATTGGGAAATAATTTTATGGCTTCTGCATATCCATGAAGTACTGGATTATTAGCCACAATAGCTCCATCAATTAAGTACCTATCCTCTACTTTTGCTGTAGGGAAATAAATTGGAGCAGCACTGGTTGCATTTGCTGCATCAATAATTTTAATTTTACTATCAGCCTCAGAATAGGACCTTATGAGGACAGGTTTTCGTTTTTCTATATCATAGCTCGTTACTGCTACAGGTTTTTTTGCATCCATCATGATACTTTTACCGAAATATTTCTCAAGAACAAAAAGCTTACCCACGTTATCATACTTAGGTCTTCCTTGAAGTAATCCAAATTTACTTTCCCAAGAAGAGTTGCTCATAGTTCTATTTATATTTCTTGGTGCCCAAATATCTTCTAGATCAATAATTTTTGCTGCATTAACAGCTAGAGCCAAACACGAAACAGCACCAGCTGAGGTCCCTATAAAGTAATCAAACTTATCTGCAATTCTTGTTTTTAATGCAATCTCAAGCCTTTTTAAAAAGGTTATAGAAGCTAAAGTTCTTACACCTCCTCCATCCATGGATAGTATGTATTTTTTTTCCATAACTTGAGTTTATTCTATACAACTTTTAGTGACTTTTGAGTGAAGTTTTATTAAATTGAGCATGCGTTTAGTCTATTTTGGGGAAAAATATGAAAAAAATAACCTTTCTAGTATTGATGGGGCTTCTCAATTCCTTCGGATTACTTATTGCTGATGAAGAAGTTGAAGAAGTTGTTGTAACTGGTTCTCAGATAAAAGGAGCAAAGATTACAGGTGTCTTGCCAGTGACTATTCTTTCATCCGATGATATTGATGCAATTGGTCCAGAAGACGGAACAGAGCTGATGGAAAATATTGCAGAGCAAGGCTTAAACTACTTCACTGAAGCTGAGTCTGATTCTGGGGGAGTAAATTCCGCTCGAGGAGATGTAGGTGCATACAATCTCAGAAATATGGGTGTTGGAAACACACTTGTTCTTTTGAATGGTAGGAGACTTGTAAATAATGCAGGTTATCAAACTGAACTACTAGGCGGTGACTTCGTGCCAACGATGTCAGTGAACTCTAACTTAATACCTTCAAATGCTCTTGATAGAGTTGAGCTATTAAAAGATGGAGCTTCTGCTATTTATGGAGCTGATGCAGTGGCCGGGGTTGTAAATAATGTTTTAGATACAGACTATACTGGCTTTGAAGTTTCTTTTAGAGGCAATGGATACGATCATTTTGATGCTAATGATGAAAGGGTTCAAATAAAATATGGCGCTGATTTAAATGAAGGAAGAACAAACATATCAGTCATGTTTGATTTTTATGATAGAGATTCCATTGCTGCGTCCGAAGATCCAAGATGGGGTGACTCAGATCACAGGAAATGGATACCTTCAGATTCTCTATGGGCTAATGATGGATCATTTAACAATAGATATTCGGGCAAGTGGGCTCAACTTGATCTTAGAGGTATAACAGACTATTCGGATAGTGCTGGCGAGATTCAGATCATGCCTTCAACAGACCCAAGGTGTTCAAGATCTGATTCTATAGATACAGGATATGGAACTTGTTTAGGTGTTGATACAACTTCTTTAGCTAACGGAGAATACTACATCAATCCAGGTCAGTTCAGAGATTACAGAGGGGAGCTAGAAAGAGATAATACTTTTATATTTATAAATCATGAGCTTCAAAATGGTAATGAATTTTTTTCAGAACTAGGTCAATACAACTCTGACTACAGACGATTGAAAGAACCAGCAGGAGACTTTTCAACAGCGTTATTAAATATAGGCCCAGATTACTACTATACAAATTTGCTTGGGATAAATTCCGATAACAGCAGTTCTAATAAAAATATAAGAATTGATAACTGGAGACCTGATATAGGCCCAAGAATCATTAATGTTGAAAAAGAGACATCTCGTTTTCTTGTTGGCTTAAGAGGAACAACTGATTCAGGTTGGGATTGGGAGACAGCTCTGCTAAGTTCGAAAGCTGAGTCTGAAGATTTTACTCAAAATAGACTATCTAATAGTTTGCTAGAAGCTGGCTTAGCTGACTCAACATCTAATGCCATAAATATTTTCTCGTCCGATGTAAAAACCGCATTGGCTCCAGCAATAATTGATGTTTATAGAAATGATACTAGTGAGTTAAATTCTTTTGACTTTAAAGCATCTAATCCTGAAATATTCAATATGCCCGCAGGTCCTGTTGCAATGTTGGTTGGATATGAGTATAGGAAAGAAGAATACTCAGATGATAGAGATCCAAGATTGGATGGAACAATTAGATTTACATCTACTGTTACGGGTCTTACTTTCCCATTCATAGGTGATGTATTGGGATCAAGTCCTACTGCTGATACAACAGGTGAGAGAGAAACAAATTCAATTTTTGCGGAATTTATAATCCCTATAACAGAGAATGTTGAATCTCAAATAGCTCTACGTCATGAAGATCCAGATGATACAGATTCATCCACTGTAGGAAAACTAGCTCTGGGATGGAACGTCTCAGAAAATGTTTCATTAAGAGGTTCCTTCTCTACTTCATTTAGAGTTCCAAATCTAATACAGAAAAATCAATTATATGTAACACGATACGGAAATGTTGACGATGCAGTTGGAGAATACATTGGAGGAAGTAACAGTTTCGCTTTAGATGACAGATATCAACTTCAAAGCTTTAGGATAGGTAATCCAGATCTTAAACCTGAAGAATCTGATAATTACTCTTTGGGTATTGTTTGGACACCTGAAATTGTTGATGGTCTGATGTTAACTTATGACTCGTGGGAAATAGAAAAGGAAAATACTATTGTTCTTTTGGGTAGATCTAATCAAGTTGTTAACGATTTAATAAACCTCATAAATTATGGTCCAAATAATTGTGACGCTTATAACAATCCAAATGTTACGAGGGATAATACTTTCTCTTACGATGCAGCAGAACTAGCAGCCTTTGCTAATGCTGGAATATGTCCAGTGGGAGAAGCTTTAATAGTCAGAGATCCTTACGCAAACGCAGCAACTAGAACAATATCAGGAGAAGATATTGGCCTTTACTATGATCTTGATACTGATCTGGGTAGCTTTAAACTTTCTATCAATTATTCTGAAACAGATGAATTTACTCAAGAACCGACTGCTGAATATGCAAAGCTGGTTGCAGCGCAACAAAGTGGGCAAATACCTTTCAATATCACTCTGTCAGGATTTGGTGATTTAGCCGGGCTAGATGGTAACTATGTCAAGAAAACTAGTATGAAACTTAACTATAGATATGGTGATTGGGGTGCTCAAATTTCTAGCCTCAAAAAAGGCGATTTCTATCAGAATAGTGAAACCAGATCAGATGGAACAAAATTTGTCATTCCGTCAATGAGAACCGTCAATGCCTCTGTATATTACAATTTTGATATTGGAGATAATGAGGCAAGGATAAAACTAGCAGTAAAGAATATAGACGATGAACGAGCTCCTCTTGCTGATAGATTCTACGGTTTCTTTGCAGATGCTCACCAAGATTACGGTAGAAATTACTATTTAGACTTCAGACTTAAAATGTAATTCTTCGTTACTGAAAAAAGGGAGTTATTACTCCCTTTTTTATTTAAAATACAAACATGAACTTCTTGGTGAACAACAAAGGATTTGTCCTAGGACTAATAATGGCACTATTAGTGCTTACACTTCCTACTCCTGAAGGTCTATCAAGTGAAGCCCATAGAACTGCAGCGATATTTTTGCTAATGGGAACATGGTGGGCTACTGAAGCAGTTCCTGTGGCAGTAACGGCTCTTGTTCCATTGGCACTATTTCCTCTTTTGGGAATAGTTGATATTCAAAGTGCTGCCAATCCTTATGCCAACAAGATAGTTTATCTATTCCTTGGAGGGTTCCTTATCGCAACTGCTATCCAAAAATGGAATCTTCATAAGAGAATAGCGTTATTCGTCCTCAATAATGCTGGATCAAATGGTGCTTCTCTAATACTAGGCTTTATGGTGACTGCTGCTGTGATAAGTATGTGGGTAATGAATACAGCTACCACCATTATGCTTTTACCTATTGGTCTTGCTGTAATCACAGTTGTAAAAGAAACTGTTAAAGGTTTGAGCGAGAAAGAAACGGAAAATTTCCAACTTGCCTTACTTTTAGGAATTGCATATGGAGCCACCATAGGAGGCATGTCTACCTTAATTGGTACAGGTCCGAATGGAATGCTGGCAGCTTTCATGGCAGATAACTATGGATTAGATATTAGCTTTGTTGATTGGATGAAAGTAGGAGTTCCTTTAAGTGCAGTGATGTTGCCTTGTAGTTGGTTGATCTTAACCAGAATAATTTTTAAAGTTAAATTTGAAACTTCAAGCGAAACCGTTGATTTGTTGTCAAATATGAAAGAAGAATTGGGTTCTCTAAGAGGTCCTGAATATAAAGTTTTATTGATATTTATTCTTACAGCAGCGGCATGGATGTTTAGAACTCTAATAGATAATATTTCTTTTCTTGAAGGTCTCTCTGATGCTGGTATTGCTATGATCGCTTCATTAGCCTTGTTCCTTGTTCCAAGCGGAGATAAGGAAAAAAAGGGAGGATTGCTAGAGTGGCAAGACGCACAAGAGAATGTTCCATGGGGCCTTTTAGTTTTATTCGGAGGAGGTTTAAGTCTTGCGAATGCGGTTCAGACGACCGGTCTAGCAATATGGATGGGGAACCTACTTCCGGAAGGTATCAATTTAGTGTTGCTTGTTGTACTCGTAGTAACAATGATTCTATTTTTAACAGAACTTACATCCAACCTGGCTACGACAGCTACTTTTCTTCCTGTGGTGGCTGCTGTAGCAATTCAATCTGATTTTAATCCTATTTTATTAACTGCGGCAGTTGGTCTAGCCGCAAGTTGTGCCTTTATGTTACCTGTTGCCACGCCTCCTAATGCAATTGTCTTTGGATCAGGATTAATAAGAGTGCCTCAAATGGCTAGAGCAGGATTTCTAATAAATATCTTGGGAATTATTATTGTCTCTTTTATTTCAGTTGTTTCTGTGCCCTACTTTCTTCTTTAATTACCTTTTGCAAGTGCACCTGGTCTTCTGGTATCGGCAACACCATAAATATTCCCTTGATCTAAAAAGATAGCTTGCACACTTCCCATGGTATTAGAGCTTTCAACTGTGTGCCCTCTGTCAATCAACAAACTTATGGTATCGGGACTAAAGCCAGTCTCTAATTGAAGATTGCCCTCCAATCTTTGATTTATCCTAGGAGCTATCACTGCCTCAGTAAAACTCATCTCATGGTCAATTACATTACTGATAACTTGAGAAATTATATTAGGAATTCGACCACCACCAGGAGAGCCTAATATCATAAAAAGATCGCCATTAGGATTGAAAACAAGCGTAGGTGTTTGAGTACTGATCATTCTCTTGCCTGGCTCAAGCTTATTTGCCTCACTCGTTCCATATTCCATATCATCTCTTCCATAGAAATGTGAAAAGTTCCTCATTTGATTATTCATTAAAAATCCGCCTTTTTTAATGGTTACGCCAGAACCAAAAGAAGAACCCAAGGTGTAGGTATTTGAAACAGCGTTTCCTTTAGAATCGATAACTGAGAAATGAGTGGTATCTGGACTCTCATCGTATTTCTTAAGATCGCCCTCATAAATTTGCCCATCAGGAGTTCTCATTTCACTAATTTGGACAGATAAATCTTTAGCATATTGTTTACTTAAAATTTGCTTAGTTGGTACATCATAAAAATCAGGATCTCCGTGATACTCTGCTCTGTCCGCATAAGCTCTTTGCATTGCTTCAGAAAGAATATGAATTGTTTGAGCTGAATTATGCCCTGAATCTTTTAAATTGAAATTTTCTAGAATATTTAAAGTTTGAAGTAAAACTAAGCCGCCACTAGCTGCAGGAGCCATAGAAACTATTTTATAGCCTCTATATGAGGTCTTTATAGGCTCTCTGTATTTAGCTTCGTAAGATGCCATATCTTCTAGAGTTATTAATCCTCCATTGGATAAGGATTCTTCAGAAATCCATTTAGCTATTTCACCTTCATAAAATACATCAGCACCCTTCTCACTGATCATAAACAAAGTTTTAGCTAAATTAGGCTGCTTAAAAATACTCTTGATCTCTAGAGGATCTTCATTCGCGCTATAGAATTTGTCATTGGAAGCCGCATTAGAGAGCATAGACTCTTTTCCCCACTCTAATACGTAATTTAAATCGTGAGTAACTTCAAAGCCATCTCTTGCCAATCTTATGGAAGGCAAAAGCAAGTCAGAGAGTGGCAAAGTCCCATGATCCTGATGAGCTTTAAGTAGGCCAGCTACAGATCCAGGTACTGCATTTACCAGGTGACCAAATCTTACAACACTATCTTCTTGGACAAATAAATCGCTTGTTGCTGATTTTGGAGCTGCAGAACGATAATCTATGGAAAATACTTCGTTTTCCTCTTTATCGTATATTAAGACGAATCCTCCACCTCCTAGGTTTCCTGCTCTAGGAAGAGTAACCGCCAAAGCAAAGCCTACAGCAACTGAAGCATCTACTGCATTTCCTCCTTTCTTAAGTATTTCGTAACCTGCCTCAGTAGCATGAGTATTTTGTGACACAACCATGAAGCTATTAGATATCTCAGGATGGATTCTATTTTGATAATCTAGAGTTGTTTGAGTTCTTGTTTGCGATAGGCCTTCGAAAGAAATAAATAATAAAAGAAGATAAGGAAAATAACTCTTTATCATGAAGTTATTTTAAGGAGTTGCAACTCCAGAACCAGGTCTTCTAGGATCAGCTATACCGTAGAAATAATTACCCTCTTTCATAATGGCTTGAACACTGCCCATTGTTGATGAGGGATATAATTTATAACCTTTTTTCTTTAAAAGCGTTTCAGTATCAACACCAAATCCTTTTTCTATCATCAATACTTCAGGCAACCATTGATGGTGAATTCGTGGACTATGAACTGCTTGAGCTATATTCATTTCATGGTCCATCACATTCAAAGCAACTTGAAGCACTGTTGTGATAATCCTACTACCGCCAGGACTCCCTAAAATTACGTAAGGTTCATCATTTTTAAAAATAATTGTTGGAGTCATAGACGAAAGAGGTCTTTTATTCCCTTCTATTGCATTAGCCTCGGATCCGAGTAATCCATATCCATTAGGCGTTCCTGGCTTGGATGAGAAATCATCCATTTCATTATTAATGAGCATGCCCGTGCCTGGAATCATCTTTCCTGAGCCGAAAGAAAAATTAATGGTGTATGTATTTGAAACAGCATTTCCAAAAGCATCCATAACAGAAAAATGAGTTGTATCGGGACTTTCATAAGGGTAAGGATCGCCAGGAGAAATTTCACTTGAAGGAGTTATTTTGTCTTTCGAAATATCTAAATTTAAAGATTTTGCATATTCTTTGCTTGTAAGGCTTGAGGGTACTTCGTAAAAATCACTATCGCCTAAATACTTACTTCTATCAGCATAGGCTCTTTTCATAATCTCAGCGAGAATATGAATACCCTCTGAGCTTCCAAAGCCCATTTCTTGTATGGGAAACTCTTCAAGCATATTTAGCATTTGTACTAAGTGAGTACCTCCTGAGCTGCTGGGCGGCATAGAAACAATTTTAAAATCCCTATAATTTCCAGTGAGTGGTTGCCTTTCAACTATATTGTAGTTATCCAAATCATCAAGAGTAATCAAGCCGCCATTTCTTTCCATTTCTTTTACAATAAGCTTGGCTATATCTCCACGATAAAAAGCATCAGGTCCGTATTTGCTAATTTGTTTTAGAGTAGATGCAAGGTCTGTTTGTATAAGAATTTCTCCAGCCTTATAAAGACTGCCATCTGATTTAAAAAAGACTTTAGAGGCAGCAGGATCAGAAGATAACCTTTCTCTGTAGCGTTTCGAAGCTAATGTATTTGCTAAGTCATGAGGGATTTTAAAACCTTCTTCTGCCAATTTAATAGATGGTTCCATTATTTCCTGCCACGTAAGAGTACCGTATTTAGTTAAAGCATGATAGAAACCAGCTACAGAACCAGGAACACCGGCTGATAGAAGAGAAAACTGAGCTTTATTTCTATCGTAATCTCCATTTTCATCTAGAAATAAATCTCTAGAGGCAGCAGCTGGTGCTTTTTCTCTATAATCTATTGTCAAACTCTTATCTTGATCTTTTAGGTGTATAACCATAAAGCCACCACCTCCAATATTTCCTGCTCTAGGTAACACAACTGCTAAAGCTAACCCAGTCGCTACTGCTGCATCTACTGCGTTGCCTCCTTGTCTAAGAATAGAAGCTCCGACCTCACTAGCGATCATCCTTTGAGAAACAACCATCCCCGCATCACCTATAACCGGATGATTAATTGATTGATATTCAATAATCGGCTGTTCATTAGCAAATATGGTGCTAATAAATGAAATATTCAAAATAATAACGAGAAAAATCTTCTTCATTTTTAATCGTCTATTGATTGGTATACAAGGGCATTAAAGGTTTCTCTAAGAGGCCATGGATTAGCAAGCAATTGCGTCATCACAACTGCGACTAAATCTTCTTTAGGATCTACCCAAAAAAACGTCGATGCAGCACCACCCCAAAAATACATTCCCTCGGAACCATATTGACCAATTAGTCCAGGATCTTCAATTACTCCGACTGTGATACCAAAGCCAGCACCCTGAATATAGTCATCGGACCCTTTAATATTATCTGGTAGAAGATTAGATGACATGAGTTCTACTGATTTTCTACTCAATATTCTTTCTCCAGCAAGTTCACCGCCATTCAGTAACATTTGGGCAAATTTTAAATAGTCTTCTGTTGAAGAGACCAAGCCGGAACCACCATCGAACAATGTTGCAGGTTTCAGATAGGGACTAAAAGAACGATCATCAATTTTTATCATTAAAAGGTCATCTGGTATTCTACCTTTCATTTCAGGTATCAAACGACCTAAATCTCCAGGATACGCGTAAAGAGAGGTGAATCTATCTACCTTTGAAGCTGGAACGGAAAAAGAAGTATCGTTCATTTGAAGCGGTTTAAAGATTTTTTCCTTTAAAAAAGAATCGAATTTCATGCCTGACGCTCTTTCAATAACACAACCCAAAACATCCATCCCCATAGAGTATGTATATTTAACACCAGGTTGATGCATCAGAGGTGCTTTTGACGCTAATGCAGCAGAAAAAGTACAAATATCTGGGAAAGACTTTCCTGAACTAACTACAGTATTGCCATTTATTTCAAGAGCTTCAAAATTATCAATAAAAAAATAAGGAGACAGTCTCTCTTTGGCGTAAATCTCTCGCAGTTGGGGTATAGCTGTAAAGCTATAAGCAATTCCAGAAGTATGAGTAGCTAAATGTCTAATCGTAACTTCTCTATTGAGTTTTTCCAGAGATGTTGTGCCATCTTCATTAATTGTCATTACCTCTGTATTGGCGAACTCAGGTATGTAGAGAGAAACAGGATCATTCAATCTTACTTTACCTTCTTCTAATAAAATCATTAGAGCAACTCCAGTAATTGGTTTACTCATTGAATATATTCTAAATAGTGAGTCTTTTTGGAGAGGTATTTGTTTTTCTAAATCAGAGTATCCTTGAGTTTCAAAATGTACAACTTTGCCTCTTCTTGCAACCGCTGAGATGAAGCCAGGAAATCTCCCTGCTTTTATATTTTCTTCCAGAACAGGAGAGATTTTATCTAGTCTCTCTTTAGAAATACCGACTTGACTGGCTTCATATGAGCTTGGAAATAGAGATAAACTCAATGCTGAAAATAATAAAAAGAAAATCCACTTTGATTTGATCATTGACACCCCATAAATTTACAGAGCTAATGATACTGGATTATTTGATTAATATAAGGCTTAACTGTAAATTTTGAATATGAATTTAAATCTAAAAAATAAGAATGCAATCGTTTGTGCATCTAGCCAAGGATTAGGTAAGGCGGCAGCTATAGATCTTGCGAAGGAAGGAGTGAATCTAGCCATTTGCTCTAGAGACCAAGAAAAAATAGACAAAGCTAAGGAAGAAATACTTCAGAAAACAGATCACAATGTCAAAGTTATAGCATTCAAAGCTGACCTTGATTCTTTAGAGGATATACAAATATTTTTGCAAGAAGTCGAACATAGCTTGGGCGTAGTTGATATTTTAGTAAATAATACTGGCGGTCCACCACCAAGTACATTTGAGCAAATATCTGATGAAGATTGGCAAAATGCATTCAACTCAACAATGATGTCAGCAATTCGGCTCTCAAGAGCCATGATACCTAAGATGAAAGAGAATGGCTGGGGGCGAATAATTAATATCTCCTCAGTATCAGTAAAAACTCCTGTAAATGGATTGTTCCTATCTAACAGTCTTAGAATGGGTGTTCTGGGATGGGCAAAAGCACTTGCAGATGAATTAGCTGCTTATGGCATAACAGTTAATACAGTATGTCCTGGTTATACTAGAACAGAAAGAGTCGAGGCTATCTTAGAATCTCAATCTTCTTCTTCTGGTTTAAGTAAAGAAGAAATAGAAAAAACCATTGCCGATAATATTCCAATGAGAAGAGTTGGCGAAGCTGAAGATTTAGCAGGATTAATAACTTTCTTGGCTTCTGAAAAAGCAAACTATATGACCGGTTTAGCTGTGCAAGTAGATGGAGGGTCTGCAAGAACGTTCTATTAATCTTTGAAATATTTGTTAAGTCGTCTAACTTGCTTAGGAGGCTTTCGCATCAGAACATAACAGATAGATGAAATAAATCCTGAAATGAAAAGAGGAGTCGACAAATAACCTACATAAAAATAAATAGACGCGTTTGATGGTATATCTCCTCCATAACTCTGCATAAAAAATAAAATTAATGAGATTACTAGAAACAGGACTACTATTTTTCTTCTATAGGCTTGATGTCTAGAAGCTTCTTCAATGAGTTCTTGCAATGTAAACTGCTGATCAACGTCATCTGACCTGACATTAAGCTTTCCGTTCGTATAGGACCATTTCATGCAATTCTCCCTGGAACCATTATAGATGGGTTAGATTGCCATAACAATTTTAAGATAAATTAGTTTTTTATCTTTCTCCAATTCCAAGGTTCTAGTGGATTTTTATCCTGCCATAGACCTTTTTTTAAATTTCTCGCTTTTAATTGGTTTTCGTAAAAGGAATTATCTGTGACGTATTGATCATAAACCCACGCATAACCAGCTGATACAAGCTCACGATTAATATCCATGCCTTGCCAATATAGTCTTCCTAGTTTTCTTCCGTATCTATCTGTCCCGGAGATATCTGCGTCAACTCTTCCTTCCTTCAAAAGACCTTTTAAATATTCAGTTGAATTGCTCCCATAAGGCTGATCTCTTTCAGGTGCATCGATCTCTGTGAGTCGGATCTTATAAACTTCATCTTGATAAAAGACATGCACAGTATCTCCATCGACTACTTTTTTTATTTTGAGACCCTCTAAGTATTCTGCATTTGAAACTTGAGAAATTAATAACGCACCAATGAGAGATAGAATTTTCATATTATCATTCTATTGATTATTTATTTGTGTGTTAACCCTGAATGAAAAATGGCGGACCGGACGAGACTCGAACTCGCGACCTCCGCCGTGACAGGGCGGCGTTCTAACCAAACTGAACTACCGGTCCATAGAACTCAGGCATTCTAACAGGAGTTATATAATTTTGAGAGATTACTTTTTAGTTTTTTTGGGCCTTTAAAGAAAGAGATTCAAATGCCACTTCTGATACTTTCCCTTGGACGAGTGAAACTAGATAAGACAGTTTTTGTTTGCCGAAATCAACGGATAAGTAATCATTATTATCTTTAATGTGAAGGGCTGCATTACCTTCGGAGGCATAACACGCGTTTATAATATCCTTTTCGAGAAAAGACTTAACTGAAGGTCGTCTCTGAGGTTCTTCATCATAATGCGGACAAAAATTGCCTTTCACAAACCCCATACAATCGATTACTTTGAGTTCATCCTCCCAAGAATCAACGACAGCTCTTTCAAACCAACAGTTAGCACCAGCACTGACTCCACTCATGACGACTCCAGCCTCGTAAGCTTTTTTAAGCAAGCTATCTAGCCCCCAATCTTTCCAAACAGCCAACATACTCTTAGTATTGCCACCCCCTACAAAGATAGCATCTTGTTCACCTATTAACTTTTCTAGATCCGGAGTTCTTTTAAAGAAATCTAAATGAACTGGATTACAGTGTAACTTTGAGAAAGTACTATAGTAATTAACTTTGTAAGCTTCATTGTCTCCTGTTGCAGTTGGTATAAAGCAAATATTTGGTAGTTCCTTGCCAGTCTGATCCAGAATATATTGTTCTATTAGACCTTCACCTGGATTCCTTCCAAAACCCCCACCGCCAATCGCGATAATATGTTTCATGAAATATTATAATATTTTATACCGCGTTTTATCCTAGGCCTGTTGTTCTCTCTGCGCCATTTATTAGTATCTCTCAAGCTATAAACACAACCACAGTATTCTTGTTGATAAAATTCTTCTCTTTTGGATATTTCTATCATTCTTGAAGAACCTCCTTGCTTTCTCCAATTAAAATCCCAATAACTGACCTGGTCATACCTTCCTGCTGCTCTGTGACCGGAATCATTTATTTGTTTCATATCTTTCCACCTTGAGATACCTAGTGTTGTAGCATAAACAGCATAATCATTTTCACTTGCATATAGCGCTGATCTTTCGAACCTCATATCAAAGCATTTTGTGCATCTTTTCCCTCTTTCAGGTTCATTTTCAAGACCTCTTATTCGCTCGAACCAATTTTCTTTATCATAATCAGCATCAATGAATTTAAATCCTAAGGCATCACAAAATCTTTTATTTTCATCTTTTCTTATTTCATATTCCTCAACAGGATGAATATTAGGATTATAAAAGTAAACTGTAGTTTCAATATCCGATGCTGCAACGGCTTCCATTATTTCCCCTGCGCAAGGTGCGCAACAACTATGAAGAAGCAGCTTAGAATCTTTCTTTGGTAGCTCTAATTTTGGTCTAGAAAAATTTTCAAGAGAATATTTATTGTCCATACTTTTAAATTTCTTAACCGTGGGAAAACATTAAAGCGGAAACAAATATAACACCAGTTGTTAAAACTCCAAAAATGGAAATGAACAAACAAAGTAAGAAGATTCTTGTAAGCTGGATTTTGTTAGTTATTTGTAATGAAGTATTTTTGAAATACCAATGAAGTATAAGTAACCAATTTAACAGAAAAGTTATACCGCCTAAGCAAAATATAAGTGTGATGGTATTAGAGCTCATTTAAACTTCTGCTACTGTCCTGTTTTTAGAAGAAGCAAGTCTCCAAAGCGATAGGACTATCACCAAGGCCTCTGCAATCATGGCGATCATAATAGAGTTATCCATCTGACCAGTGAGAAGATAATTAGTAAGCCTTCCTAGGAAAATACAACTAAACATGAACGAAAAAAGGATATAGGTTTGCCTTGCGAGCTTGTGAAAGAAAATTGCCAAAAAGGCCATAAGTCCCAATCCCGAAATTAAAGTGTAGTAAGCCCTTATTTCAGAAAAAGCAAATTCACTATTAAGTCCATAGCCAGTTAGTTCAGCAATACCTTCCGGAGAAAAAAAGCCATAGATGCCAAATCCTAAATGCTCAATTGCTAGTATTGTTAATATAATTTTATCTACTCTTAACATTTCCCCTCTCTTTTGCATCTTTTGCTACAAAATCTTACCTCTTCCCAATTCCTTTCCCATTTTTTTCTCCATGAAAAGGGTCTTTTGCAGTTTGCACAAATTTTTGTTTCTAGTGATAGTTTACTATGAGCCATTTTTTAAAGCTTCGTTTACCTTTTCAAAACTAAAACCTCGCATAATGATTTCTTCTGGTGACAAACCTTCTTCAGTAAGCTCTTTAATTCTCTCTGTAGCAGGTAAATCAACTCTTTCATCAAATCCTTCCATAGATGCTTTACCTTCATCGAAAGTTACTATTCCTTGATAGTTAGAGTGCTTTATCAATCTTAGGATTCTTTCCCATGAAGTTACTACCTCTTCTTTTGTCTTAGATTGGCGCCAAACTCTTCCCCAAAAAAGTATTTCTGATGCTGTCCGCACTTCAAGATCTTTTGTTTCATCATGCATAATCTCTGTGACTGCTTTGAAGGAATTAGGTAATTTCTTTGCAGTCAAAGTGGCTAAAGCTTGAGCTTCCCATGAATTTAATAATTTTCGTGGGTTCTTGTAGTTAGCACTTTGGAACAATTTTTTTTGCCTTATTAAATGAGTTTTAATGGAATATTTCCATTTTAACTCTTTTTAAAAGTATATTCTCAAAATATAAATGATTATCTAGCCACTTCTTTCCAGACAAAGAATCTTATTGAGATAAAAAAAGCAATCATTACCCAGATGACTAGCCCAATAGTTGAGGTACTAAAAGAGAAAAGACTTGCACCATCATTAGCAATTTCTCTTAATGAGGAAACAACTGAACTTAGCGGTAAAGAGTAAACTATTGGTTGAACTAATTCAGGCATCGAGCTGATAGGAAAAAATACTCCAGACAGGATAACTTGGGGAAATGTAACCAAACCTACAACAGGCCTGATGCCTTCTTGAGTCTTTGCGAGGCTCCCAAGTGCAAAGCCTATAAATAAAAAAATAAGAGTTCCTAGAATAACAGCAGAATAAAACGAAATATAACTGCCAATAATATTTATATCTAATAAAAGTAACGCTATAGATAAAACGGCAGAAAGTTGAACTAGAACGATGGCCATTCTGGCTAAAACAATACCAATCATAAAGTCTCTAGGTTTGATTGGAGTTACAAATAATCGTTTAAGTATTCCTCTTCTTCTATATTCCACAATATTAAATCCTGATCCAGCAATGCTCAAATTCATGATCATAAAAGCTAATAGTCCAGGAAGTAAGAAATCTATATACCTTTGATTTCTTGATTTCACATCTTCCAATTCAACAGAAAATAAAGGAGACATATTTCTTATATTCCTTTCTATAGAAACAAGCGATCTGTCTATGGCCTGTTTGATAATACTAGCTTGTCTTGCTTGAGAAGCATCCACATAAAATTTCAATGCATCTAAATTTTCAATTTCCTCAAAATTCTCAGGAATTACAATTAATCCTCCTATCTCGCCCTCTTCCAGAGATAGTTTGAGGTTTTCAAAATCTCCATTAATTAATGTAAATAAATCTTCATTTTCTAAGTTTTCTAAAAATTCAGAAGAAAAAGGTGAATTGGATTTATCTTCTACTCCGATAAGAAATGGCTGAGGTTCACTGCCCGAAAAAGAAAAGGCTCCGATGAATATGAGTGGGAAAAAAAGACTAAATAAAATAGCTTGTCTATTTCTCAAGAATATCTTTAAAAAAATCTTGGATAAATGTAACTGCAAGGAAGTAATCATTTAATCTCTAAGTTCTTTGCCAGTTAATGACAAAAAAACATTTTCAAGATTCCCATCCTCTCGATCATATTTGTTTATTAAATCTTTGGGATTTCCTTCAATAATGATTTTACCTTTATCCATAATTGCTACTTTGTGGCAAAGGTTTTCTGCCTCTTCCATATTATGGGTCGTAAGAATAATTGTCATTCCGGAAAAATTTAATTCTTTTATTAGCTCCCAGAGATTATGTTTGGCTTGCGGATCTAAGCCAGTAGTTGGCTCATCGAGAAAAAGAACTTTAGGTTCATTAACTAAAGCACATGCAATGGAAAATCTCTGTTTTTGACCACCTGACAGTTCTTCAGGTTTTGAGTTAATCTTCTCCAAAAGGTCTACTTTGTTTAGAAGACTTTTGGCATCGACATTATTTTGGTAAAGCTTGCCAAAAAGGATCAGTAATTCTTTAAGGCTTAGGGAGTCAAAATATTCGTTTGATTGAAGTTGTACTCCTATAATCTCTTTAACTGCATAGGGATTATCCGCAACATTAATTCCTTTTACTGTAGCATAACCTTCGTCTATATCAGTTAAGCCCTCTATCATTTCTAATGTTGTCGTTTTCCCTGCCCCATTAGGGCCTAATATTCCATATATTTGGACTTCCTCAAGTATAAAAGAAATGCCATCGACAGCTTTTAAGTCTTTATCAGACTCCGGATCAGGATAAGATTTCTCTAAGCCTCTAACTTCGAGAATATTCACTCTCTAAGCTTCTTCTAGTGGTAAAGATTGAAGGCCTAAAGCTTCGCGATAAGTATTATGATAATGATGAAGAGCAGGCTCATTTTTACCAAATGTTAAATAATCGATATTCCCTGATTTAAGACCTTTATGGGATGAGGCTGCTGCAACATAATCTTCATCTCTAATTACAGAGGCAAATCCATTGTATTGCTGTTGAAGCAGTTCCTTTCCATTAATACCTTGCTTCTCTAGCTGTTGGACATGCTCTAAAACATGGGGATAAAAATAAAATGAAATTTTAGAGATACTCTTATGAGGTGAATTTTCTAAGGGGTACTCTTGAACTAGGAAGGCGCCCTCTTGTGTAGGCATAAAAATAATATTTGGAAAAAGATAATATACAGGCAATGTGCCAGCACAGATATTCCAATCAGATTCGGGCAGTTTTCTCATTTCGTCTATGGCTCTTCTACACAATATTAACCTTCCATTACGATTAAAGTTATCGAACATTTGACAGTTCCCATGGAATACTTCGTGCAAAGAATCTTTGTGCAGAACAGAAAAATGATAGGTTTCGCCAAATGTATCAATCGCTAATTTCCAATTCATATCGGTTACATATTCTTCTTGGTGTTCGAAAACTAAACTATCAAAATTCCAAGATTCAAATTCTTTAACTAAGTCTTCTCCAAGTAATTCATCAAAATTAATCATTCCATCTCTTGAAGGATGAACCCATAGAAACCCGAATTTCTCAGTAGATGGTAACTCTTTTAGTCCGTAGCATGTTTTATCTATTTCTCCGAATTGATCTTTTTTTGGATAGCCTACGAGCTCACCATCATTGTTGAAAGTCCAGCCGTGAAAGGGACAAGAAAATCTCGTCTTTTCACCCTTTTTATTTGACTCAACTGTTACACCTCTGTGAGAACAAACATTAGCATAAGCCTTAAATTTACCACTACTATCCCTCACAGCTAAGACCGGTACACCGAAATCCTCAGTTGTTAAAAAAGTATCTGGTCCAGGCAAGTCACCTGATAACCCTACTATTTGAGGATAATTTTGAAAAAAAGTATTCCACTCCATATCGAATCTTTCTTCCGACGTGTATGTATCGGCGGGAGCTCTTATTATACCTCCTGCATCGATGTTAGTTTTGTTATCTAAATGATGCATTAATCCCTTTAGAAGGCGCATCTGTTCTTTTTTCTGCATTAACTACTTACTGGTTTTTTCATTACTTTATCACAGGTTTGTAGATCAAAAAAATTCATTAAAAGTTAAATTCATATATTAATCATTTAAAGAACAATTTATAATACTTCCAACACATTCAGTGTTGCTCGCTGCTCAACTTAATAATCTGCTTTGCTAGGTTATACGAAATGTCAGGGCACTGACACTTTCGGTTACGAACTTAGACGCACAGAACTGATATAAGGAAATATTTATGAAATACTTATTTATATTATTGTTCTCAATAACTTCGAATCTAGCTCTTGCGAGCTACCACGGAGGAAGTGAAAATCCTTCTTCAGGTGATGATGGAGGCGGTTACGGTGGAAGTAGCTCTGCTGCAGGAGCAATTGTAGCAGTAGGATTAATTGCCTACTTCGTCATGAATAGTGGTGATGATTCTGAAGAAGCTGATTTCGTCAATGAAACAGCTGAAAGGAAATTTACTATAGATTTCTTGAAACAGCCTGCTCAAGACGCTTTTGTCGATAATCAATATTTTGAACAAGATAATGAATTTCAAATAAACTTCAAATACCGTTTGAACTAATTTGAAAACTTTTGCGCCCAACATTTTGCTATGACTTCCAAGAACGGTAGAAATCTTTTTTTAGTCTTAGGCAATCAACTTTTCAATCCCGAGGAGTTATTAGAAAAAGATTGCACAGATGTATACATGTCTGAGGATTTCGGTTTATGCACTTACCAAAAGCATCATAAACTAAAGCTCTATCTTTTTTTGACGGCTATGAGGGAATACAAGGATACTTTAATGGCTGAAGGCATAAATGTTCACTACAACAAACTAGAAAACCTAAAAGCCTCAAAAAGTTACTTTGATAACTTTGGTGCTTTTCTTAAAGGTAAAGATTTTCATAAAATTTTTATGTATCAGATTGAAGATAAGTCCTTCGAAGAGGAATCTATCAATTATTTTAATAAGATTGAGAAAGAAATAGAATTTATCAAGTCACCTATGTTTCTCTTTTCAAGAGAGGAATTAAGAGAGTTCCAAGGAGACAGTAGTAAATATAGGATGGCTAGTTTCTATAAAAAATCTCGATTAAATTTAAATCTCCTTATAGACGAGGATGGAAATCCAGAAGGAGGCAAGTGGTCTTTTGATGAGGAAAATAGAAAAAAATTTCCGAAGGACATAGAGCTTCCTATACAGCCCACTTATAAGAAATCTAAGCATCACGATGATATTATCCAAATTATTGAAAAATACTTTTCTGATCACCCAGGATTATTAGATAATTTTTGGTTTCCAGTTACTAGAGAACAAGCTAAGAATCATTTTGATAATTTTTTAAAAGTAAAATTCAATAACTTTGGTTTATATGAAGATGCAATGTTGAATGAAAAAAATTTTCTTTTTCATAGTTGCATTAGTTCTTCGTTAAACCTAGGACTGATAACTCCAAAGGAAATTTTAAAATCTATTAATAAACATGTCAGTAAATTTGAGGTACCTCTAAATTCTTTAGAGGGGTTCCTAAGGCAGTTAATAGGATGGAGAGAATTTATAAGGGGTATATATCAAGATCAAAGTGAATTTCAACTTCAAAGTAACTATTGGAATCACACCAACAAACTCTCTAAAAGTTGGTATGACGGGACGACTGGTATTGTTCCTCTTGATGATTGCATAAAAAGTGTTCTTAAAGACGGCTACAATCATCACATACCAAGACTGATGATTATAAGTAATCTAATGAATATGTGCGAAATTCATCCTGATGAAATTTATAAATGGTTTATGGAAATGTACATTGATTCATCAGACTGGGTAATGGTCCCTAATGTATATGGAATGGCAACCTTTGCAGATGGTGGATTGATGTCTACTAAACCTTATACATGCGGTTCCAACTATATTATGAAAATGAGCAATTATAAAAAAGGGGAATGGAACGATACGGTTGACGGACTCTACTGGAGATTTACAGAGAAACATAGAAACTTCTTTGAAAAGAACGCCAGAATGAGCTTTCTCACGAGAACTTTAGACAGATTGGATCCTGCGAGAAAGGAGAGTATATTTGCAAATGCTGAAAAATTTATAAAAGAAAATACTAAGTAAAAATATGAAAAAGAAATTAATTTGTGCAATTTTTCTCATAAGCTTCAATATCTTAACAACGGAGGAAAAAACAATTAGTGACTTAACAGTCGAGGAGTTAACTCAGATCGTTAGAGAAATTGTTCAAGAAAGTCTTGAGAAATGTCTAGTTTCTGGATCTATGGAAGGTCGTGCAAAAGTAAACTTAGCCGTCGTTGGGTCTGTTGAGGCTAAGATGGTCTGTGACTTTGAAGAGAAGTTAGATTAAATTTCTAACGTACTCTTGAAACGAGAAGCCACAAATATCGAAGAGACAAGAAACTCGTAAGTGCACCAATTACATAAGTGAAAGCAGCTGCTTTAAGCACATTGCTACAATTGGCATGATATTGTTCAGGTATCTTTTCTCTAATAATAGGCATAGCTCGTCTGAAGCTTGCATCAATCTCCACATCTAGGGTAATTAAGTGAATCAAAACTCCTAGAAGAACTGAGCATATGACAAAAATAAGGCAAACTTTGATAAGACCAAAAGAACCAGTTGCTAATATGAGTGGCAGACCACTGTAGAGGATTATTCCTCCAAGTTTTGATATCCACTGAGTTTTTTCTACTATATTTGTTCTGCGAACTAACGGACCATACTCTTCGTTATGTTGTATTGCATGACCTATCTCATGACACACTATAGTTAATGAAGTTAAACTTTTTTTTGATAATCTACCCTCTTGAACTCTTACAGTCTTATCGTTTAAATCATAATGATCTTCCATTGAAGATTCTTCGATCTTTACGTCTTTTAAATTATTCTCTTCGAGAATAAGTCTTCCGAATTCTTCTGCATTGAATGGCATATTTGTGAGTTCTTTGTCATTACTTTTCATTGAATAAGAAAGCCAAAATTTGGGAATAACAAAGACAATTAGAAAAAATAAGATTCCTATTAACATTAGTTATATTTTAAAACATATTAAAAAAAAACTTTATAACAATAATCAATATCTTTTGACATAATGTTTGCCATATGAGCACAGAACAAAAAAATAATATCTTTGATATTGAAAATATATCAAACGCAGAAATTAAAGCTAAGTGGGGATTGCCAGACGACATTGATCCTTACTCCGTTGACATCGATAAAATCAATCCTGCTAATAATGACTGGTTTGGAAAGAATCTTGATATCGATGTATTCAAAAGGTTAAGAGAAGAGTGTCCTGTTCACTTCACTGAGGATAGTCAAGCAGGTCCTTATTGGTCTATCTCAGGATATGAAGATGTAAAAGCTATTGATATGAACCATAAAATATTTTCTTCCGACATCATGAATGGTGGCATTAGGCTAGGTGGACAGCCAATGTCAGAGCCGCCCGACGCAATATTTCATCTACCTATGTTCATCATGCAAGATCAACCAATTCACACTGAACAAAGACAAGTAGTTGCGCCGATGTTTACTCCAGGTCATTTAGGAAATTTTGAGCGATTAATTAGAGAAAGGACTGAAAATATTCTTGATGAACTTCCTGATGGAGAGACTTTTAATTGGGTTGATAAGGTATCGATAGAACTTACTAGCCGAATGTTAGCTACGTTATTCGATGTCCCTCAAGAAGATAGATTAAAGCTTATACATTGGTCAGATACGGTTGAGAGAATAACGGATCCAGATTTTTTTGAAACTCCTGAGGAAGGTTTTCAAGAACTATGGAAATGTTTTGAATACTTCAATTCAATATGGGAAGAAAGGAAGGCTAACGGTAGTGATGGAAACGATCTTATTTCAATGCTCGCTCGCGGTGAAAACACCAAAAATATGACGCCCAATGAATTTTTAGGAAATGTAATTCTTCTAATAGTAGCAGGAAACGATACTACTCGAAATTCGATGAGTGGGGGTATTAAAGCTTTTAATCAATTCCCGGAGCAACTTGCTAAAGTTCAAGCTAACAATGATTTAATAGGCAATATGGTGTCTGAGATTATTAGATGGCAAAGTCCTGTTGGACATATGTGTCGAACAGCAATGGAAGATGTTGAGATTGGCGGAAAGAACATTAAAAAATGGGATAAGGTTGCAATCTGGTACACATCTGCAAATAGAGATATAAATAAATTTGAGAACCCTGATGAACTTAACGTCGAAAGAGAGGATGCAAGGCAGCATATCTCTTTTGGTTTTGGAATCCATAGATGCCTTGGCAATAGACTTGCCGATCTTCAACTGAAGATTCTTTGGGAAGAAATTCTAAAAAGATTTTCATTCATTGAAACTGTAGGAGAAACTAAGTATCTCAACTCAAGTTTTATTAGAGGTATTACAGAACTGCCAGTAATCGTTCATAGAAAGTAAATTCTATTTGAGAATCATTCTCAATAAAGTAAAATTCTACTTATGAAGAAAATTCAAATGATTTTACTTTTTTCCTTTTTTATTGACCTAGTTATTGCTGATGAAGTAAATGTGTATACATCTCGTCACTATGATTCCGATGATGCGCTTTATGAAGAATTTACTGAAGAGACCGGTATAAAAGTTAATATCATCTCTGGAAAAGGCAGTGCCCTATTGCAAAGACTCAAGGCGGAAGGAAAGAATTCACCCGCTGACATCTTTTTCACCGTAGATGCGGGAAATCTTTGGAAAGTTCAAAAAGAAGGTTTGTTTCAAAGCATTCAGTCTGAAAAAGTACTCGCTGAGGTTCCTGAAAATCTCAGAGGTCCAAATGATGAATGGACAGCTATAGCTAAAAGAGCCAGAGTTATATTTTATAATCCGGAGAATGTTTCTGATGAGCTAGTAGAGAATTTTAATTACGAGGACTTAGCGGATCAAAAATGGAGTAAAAGAGTTGTTATAAGAAGTTCCAATAATATGTATAACCAATCTTTGGTTGCATCACTGATTAAGAATATAGGAAAAGAAGCAACTGAAAAATGGGCCACAAAATTAGTTGGTAACTTTGCAAGAAAGCCTCAAGGTAATGACAGATCACAAATTATAGCAGTAGCAAATGGAGAGGCAGATTTAGCTGTGGCAAATAGCTATTACATAGGGATAATGCTTTCCGGATCTGCTGGGCAAGAACAACTAGAAGCTGCAAGGAAAGTAAAAATGATTTTTCCAAATCAAAAAAATAGAGGAGCTCATATTAATATAAGTGGGGCTGGTATATTAAAAAATGCACCAAATAAAGATAATGCTAATTCTTTCATTGAGTTTTTGATTTCGAAAAGAGTTCAAAAATATATGATTGATAAATCATATGAATATTCAGTCCTTGAAGATGTTGCACCCAGCGCCGAAATAGCAGGTTTTGGAACAAACTTCAAAGAAGATCAAATTTCTGTAAGAAGTTTTGGTGAACTGAATCCAAGTGCAGTAAAACTTATGGATAGGTCTGGTTGGAAATAGCTAATATCTAGTTTAAGCTTAATTGAAACATTTTTAAATTTAAAATTGAACATGGTATCTTCATGGAGACTTCTCCCCTTTGCAGTCCTGATTATCTTTACTGCTCCTCTAGTAATAGTCTTATCAAGTTTATTTGGAAATTATTCTGACAATTGGTCTCATCTTTATGAATTTGTTCTTTTAGACTATGTTAATTCGTCACTTATATTAGTAATTGGAGTTGCAGTCTTAGTATTCATTATTGGAACAGTGACTGCCTGGACGGTTACAAACTACAACTTTATTGGCAAGAACATATTTGAGTGGGCTTTGATTCTTCCATTGTCTATACCGCCATACATTTTGGCCTATACTTTTACCGGACTGTTTGATCCTTATGGGGATGCCAATAATTTAATTAGATATTTGTTTGGTCTCGATGATGATTTTGTTTTCTTCCCAAATGTGAGAAGCATGTATGGTGCAATAATAGTATTCGCCTTTACTCTATATCCTTATGTTTACCTAGTGTCTAGAAACGCTCTCCTCAATCAATCAAAATCAATGAAAGAGGCCTCACGGTTACTAGGTCTCAATGAAATACAAGTTTTTTATAAGCTTGCATTGCCGATAATAAGGCCGGCTGTTATAGCTGGTGTTATGTTAGTGATCATGGAAACTTTATCTGACTTTGGTGCTGTGGATCACTTTGCAGTAGAGACTTTTACCACCGGGATATTTAGAACTTGGTATGGCTTGTACGATCTACAAACTGCCATGCAACTAGCTTCTTTATTGCTTATTGTTATTGGTGTATTTTATCTAATCGAAAAAAATACTCGGGGCGGGTCAATCTATACATCTAATAATTCAAATTTCTCGCCCAATCTTGAGGATAATCTGCAAGGTTTTAAGGGATTAGTAGCATTTTTAATTTGTTTTATTCCAATTTTTATAGGCTTTATCGTTCCAGTAGTTGAACTTAGTCTTTGGGCATACGAAGTAAACCTTGGCTTTTTCAATCACAGATTTATAAGTAATTCAGTGAACACGCTCAGCCTGTCTTTAGGAACAGGTATAATTTGTGCTGGGTTAGCTCTATTAATCAACTTTTCAGTCAGATTTAAACCTAATAAATTAGTTGAGAAATTAAGTTCACTGTTGTCTTTAGGATATGCTGTACCAGGCCTAATACTTGCTGTAGGTATGGTACAGCTAATGGTATATCTTGATACTTTTTTATTTTCCATTGTAGATATTGTGTTGACTGGCTCAATCTTTGGATTAATGATTGCCTTCGTCATAAAAACTTATGCACTTGCAAATTCCTCTATAGAATCCAGTTACCAAAGAGTTAGTAATTCAATAGATGAATCATCAAGATTGCTCGGAATCTCGGGTTGGCGCATGCTGATTAATGTTCATTTTCCGCTGATGAAAACCGCTTTATTGACTTCCGTTTTACTAGTGATGTCTGATGTAGTGAAAGAACTACCTGCGACTCTCATACTTAGACCTTTTAATTTTGAAACATTGGCGGTTTCAACATATACCTATGCCTCTGAAGAAAGAATGTTGCAAGCAGCTGCACCTGCTATTGCCATAGTCATTATAGGATTGATACCCATAATATTTCTCTCAAAAATGATAAGATCTTCTAGACCCAATTAAGTAAATGGAAAACCTCATCTTAGAAATTAAAGACTTGAATCATGCTTATGGGAAGTCTGACTTAATAATAAAAGGTCTTAATTTAAATATTTCAATCGGAGAGAAAGTTTCAATATTAGGTCCTTCGGGATGTGGAAAAAGTACTTTATTAAGACTTATTGCTGGTTTAGAAAACCCCAATAGCGGTGAGATTATTAAGAAAGCCGAAGTTATGACCAGTGACAAAATATTCATTCCTCCTGAAAAACGAAACGTAGGCCTAGTTGTCCAAGAGAAGGCTCTTTTTCCCCATTTGTCCGTTTATGAAAATATTTGTTTTGGTATTCAGAGAAATAAAGATAAAAACAAAATTGTATCGGATCTTCTAGAACTCTTAAAAATAGATTCTCTTAAGAATAAGTACCCTCATGAAATATCTGGAGGTGAACAACAAAGAGTAGCACTTGCTCGATCTTTAGCACCAAATCCAGATTTACTAATGTTAGATGAGCCTTTTAGTGCACTAGATGAAGATCTTAGAAGAAGTCTATATGAGGAAGTGTCGAAGGTGTTTTCTGAAAGAAATTCTAGTATTCTTTTAGTAACTCATGATGCTTTTGAAGCTGAGGTCATGACTGATAAACAGTTAAGAATGGAAAATGGAAATTTAATTTAGACCTTATTCATTCAAGTCAGTCTTATAGGTTTCAGTTAAAAAATAGACAGATATTAAAGACAAGATAGAAGCAAATGCTATATATACAGACACCCAAAAAATATCATAATTTTTCCAAAGAAGCGTCGCTATCGTAGGCGCAAAAGAACCGCCAATAATTGCTCCAATTTGGTAACCAAGCGACGCACCAGAGTATCGGACTTCTGTAGAAAATAATTCAGCAAAAAAGGCGGCTTGAGGACCGTACATCATGCCTAAAAAGGCTAATCCTCCAGTAACACCGAATATAACTAAATAAAAATTTCCTGTGTCTATTAGAGGGAACAGGGCAAAAGACCATAAAGCAGTTAAGGCAGCTCCAGCCATAAAGATTCCTTTCCTTCCATTTTTATCGGAGTAATCTGAAAACATAAATTGCGTTGGTACCATTAAAGCAGATCCTATCAAGACAGCCATAAGAAGATCATTTCTGGATAAGTCAGTAGTCTGAACACCATAGGCAAGTATAAAGGCCACTAATATATAGAAAGTTACTTGTACCGAAAGGAAGGCTCCCGCTGCTAGTGAAATCCTTTTAGGATATCTTCTTAACGCTTCTAAAATTGGAGATGATTTAACAACTTTCTCATTACTATCATCGGCTGACTTCAATGCCTCCAAATCTTTAAAGGCCTTTGTATCTTCTAGATTGAGCTGTATGTACATACTGATAATTACAAGAACAAAACTTATAAGAAAAGGGATTCTCCAACCCCAAGACAAGAAGTTTTCTTCTGATGTAAACATACTTACTGAGATAAAAGCTATATTTGCAAGAATAACTCCAACAGGGGCTCCTGCTTGAGCATAAGCACCATAGAAGCCTCTTCTGTGATTGGGAGCACTCTCAGTAACCAATAGCATAGCGCCGCCCCACTGTCCTCCTATTGCAATGCCCTGGCAAAATCTTAAGGATGTAAGAATTATTGGAGCAGCTATTCCTATGGTGTCATAGGTAGGCAATAATCCGATAAGAGTTGAAGAAATACCCATAAGCATTAGAGCAATCACTAATGTCTTTTTTCTTCCTATCAAATCTCCGAAATGACCAAAGACAATTCCGCCAATAGGCCTAGCTATAAATCCTGCAGCAAAAGTCATAAAAGATAAAACTAGTGCAGTAGTTGCATCGACTTCTCCAAAAAATAGTTTTGGGAATACTAAACCTGCTGCTGCTCCATATAAGAAGAAGTCATACCACTCGATACTTGTTCCACTCAAAGAGGTCAAAGCTACTTTTCTTATATTTGACTCTTTTTGTGTATTACTCATAAGTTAATAATAAACTGAAATCTATTTCTAAACATAGATTTGTCAGAGCAAAAACTTATTTATAACAAATACACCAACGGATAAGCCGCAGACTATAGAAATAACTTCGACCATTCTTTGGTTATTTAAAACTTTTGATAATAGGTTATTCAGTGTGAACCAAGTAAAGCCACCCAAAAATATCATGATGATAAAAATAAATAAGTCAAAAATAGTACCTTCGATATATTGCATTGGTTTTTACATAGAAATAAATTTTAATGATATTCCCTTATTAATACTGTGCAACGGATATTATGTATTAATATAGGTTATGTGTTGAAGTTAATTGCATTAACAGAGATGAGAAAATCCATTTATTTAATATTAGCCCTAATCGCGGTTGGTTGTACTCAGACAGGTGAACTAAGAGATATCCCTTTAAATAATGAGGATAAGAGATTAATTAAAAATAATAATGTTTCTCATTCTATTATTCAGCCTGGTGCGCCTGGACAAAGCTCAAAAACATTAGATCCTATTGAGGCAACGAAAATTGCTAGTACATCATATATACAAGCCGATGTTGACTTTTTGAAAGGAATGATTACTCATCATCAGCAGGCAATTCTAATGTCAGAATTAGCAGAAGAAAGAACTAATAATAAAACTATCCTCGATCTAGCAGATAGAATTAATATTTCTCAAGAGGATGAAATTGATTTCATGGGAAATTGGCTTGAATCAAGGGGAGAAAATAAAAATCTTTCTCTTTCTGAACATATGCCAGAGCATAAACACATGAAAATGGCGGGGATGGCATCTAATGAGGAACTGAAAGAGCTAAGAGATTCTAAAAGTACGTCTTTCGATAAATTATTTTTGAAGCTAATGATCAATCATCATGATGGGGCTTTGGAGATGGTCAGAACTCTTAAAGAATTTCCTGGAAACTCTTTCGATTCAGCTTTAGATGAATTTATTTCAGAATTAATCAATGATCAAGGCGTTGAAATAGAAAGAATGAATGGTATTTTTGTTAATCTTTCGGAAGATCCTAGATCTAATCTTGAACCGGGCTTATATGATGCTGGTGAGTCTATCCATAATCTTAAGTTGGTAACATCTCTAAAAAAACCCATTGGCTTCTTTGATCCAGATAATCCTGAAGGTAGAGGTGTAAAAAGGACAGATGATAATTATAGGAAAGAAAAAGTAAGAACTATCGAAGAAATGTCTAGTTCTCTCAGGTGGCCAATTCTTAGTTTTGCAAGCACTGATATGGCTTTTAGAGATAATATTTTAGTAGCTGGCAGCTATCATGGTTTTAATATATACGAAATACAAACTGATGGAATACCGAATCTTATATCATCTGTAGTTTGTCCAGGAGGACAGGGAGATGTCTCAATAGTTGGAGACATTCTCATAATGTCAGTTGAACAAATGAGAAGTCGATTAGATTGTGGCCTTGAAGGAGTTTCTAAAGAAGCGAGTTCTGAAAGATTTAGAGGATTAAGAATTTTTGACATATCAAATTTAGAAAGACCAAAGCAAGTAGGTGCTGTCCAAACTTGTAGGGGATCTCATACGCATTCTGTCGTTTCTGGTCCAGATGAAAGTGGAAAAATAATTGTCTACAACTCAGGAACAGCTAGCGTTAGAGATGAAGAAGAAATGGAAGAATGTATTGGTAATATAGCTGGTGATAAAAGAACTGCTTTGTTTAGAATTGATGTAATAGAGATTCCCATATCAAATCCTTCTGAATCCAAAATTGTAAGCAGTCCGGCTGTTTTTGCTGATCCTGAAACAGGTGCACTTGGTGGGTTATGGACTGGAGGTGATCATGGTGACGAAACACAGGAAACAAGACGTACAGACCAATGTCATGACATAACTGTTTATCCAACAGCCAACATTGCGGCAGGTGCTTGCTCTGGAAATGGCATTCTTTTTGATATCGCGGATCCCCATAATCCTCAGAGAATTGATGTCGTTACAGATACTGGCTTTGCTTACTGGCATTCAGCTACATTTAATAATGATGGAACAAAAGTAATTTTTACAGATGAATGGGGAGGTGGAGGAAGGGCCAGATGCAGAGCTTGGGATCCACTAGATTGGGGTGCAAATGCTATCTACGATATTGTAGATAAGAAATTAGTATTTCGAAGTCACTTCAAAATGCCTGCTCCACAACTCGAAACAGAAAACTGTGTGGCACATAATGGCTCTCTTATACCCGTACCAGGAAGAGATATATTTGTGCAAGCCTGGTACCAGGGAGGTATATCGTTAATGGACTTCACTGAATCATCAAATCCTAAAGAAATTGCATTCTTTGATAGAGGACCAATAGATGGTGAGCTTCTAGTAATGGGAGGTTACTGGTCTGCTTATTATTACGATGGTTTCATTTATGCAACAGAGATTAAACGAGGCTTAGATGTATTTGAGTTGCTGCCTAGTGATTACTTAAGTCAACAAGAGATTTATGATGCTTCTAGAGCTTATCCCCTCTCAGGAGCAAAAGTTTTTAATCCTCAACAACAGATTCCTCTCGGTTGGTAGAGACATCGGCAGACATGAATCACTCTATGAAAGAAATAGCATTATAGTCTTCAATAGACGAAAATAATCTCTCAGTTAAAACCTCAAATAATTTTTTGCTACGCATATTCTCTAGATCATAATTAGCTCCTCCAACAACTGGAAAAGTCAACATTGCAAGAAGCGAAAGCATCATATTTTTGTGCAATTCTTCACTACTAAAGTTTATTCCATTTCTATTTAGTCCATCTAAATACTCGCTACAAGAATCCTCAAAGATCTTTCTCCTGAGATCTATCTGTATATTTGTACACAAAAGATATGCCAAATCCCAACCAGGTTTATTTGCCATCATAAGTTGCCAATCTATTACCGTTAAATCATCAACTTCAGGAGTAAAAAAAAGATTCTCCACTCTGTAATCCCAATGAGTCAAAGTCAAAGTACCCTCTGAAAGTATGTCATGAAAATTTGGGTACCACTTCACTACCTTGTCTAGGAGCTGAACCCTTGAATCATCCATCAAATACTCGAAACGATTTAAAAACTCAGGCTGATACTCGACCATGTCAGTAGATAAGTTCAGCATATAACTTTCTTTCATATTAGGTACCCATTCCAGTTCATCAATATTGCCCCAAAATTGAGATGAAATTGGTATTAATCCTTTTATAGCGAGTTGTATTTCTTTTTCAGATGCGCCTTCTATTTGATCAGGGTTATACCATCCATCCATGAATTCCAAAAGCAATAGAACTCTTCCAGTCTCCTCATCATGCTCAACGTAATATGGCTTAGGCGTTTTAACATTTAGCTCTGAGCATAAGTTTTGATAAAACTTTACTTCACGAATATAAAATTGATAATCCTTTGCAATGTTATCCATATCTTCTGTCTCAGTCTGAATTTTTGCAAAGATATTCAGTTTACTACCGCAATCCAGAGTCGTTTCTAGTAAAGCAAACTCTCCTAATTGGCCAATTCCTTCCCCTATTCTTTTGACGTTTAATTCAATAACTTTTTTTTTGCTGAACTCTTCTGTGGGCGATAAAGTGTCATTAAGCCACACTAAATTTATTTCTTCTAAACTTTCTATTGTCCTAGTCAAAATTGACCTCCTTTTCAAAATTTAACTAATATTCATACCTTAGCTATTTATCGAACCAATGAAAAGCAATAAGACCAAATAAAAATAGATGTATAGTGGATTTTCAAAAAATCCAGTTAAGTATCGTGTTTTCGAGTTAGATGATGGTCGGCGCTAAGCTGTTTAAGATTCACTGTTTCATTATATATTCAGACATTTCCCATTTAGGATATCTCAATTTAGCCAGTGATATTGTCTCTTCCGTCCAAAAGGGGTCTCCAGGCAAGGGAACTCCGAAACAGTTAAGTTGTTCAGGTGTAGCATGTTCAAAAACCTTATGCCATGGTTTATTAAAATGCCATGGCCAAGCCGTATAGCCAATTGCATCATTACCTGCTTTTTTAAAGCAAGAAGTCATTGCATATCTGTATCCATTTGGTTCGGTAAGGTTTGTGCCTCGATGTAATACATCAATGCCATAAGCCAGAAGAGTTCCTGCCGGTCCAGCTGCACTTCGCTCAAACTTCATTAACTCTTTTTGATATTCATAATCTTCACGTTTTTTGAGAAAACGTTTCACACCACCGCAATTATCACTGTCTGTTCGATTAACATAATGCGTAGGCCCATGTGCTTCAGTGACATCACTGAAAAAAATAATAAAAGTAATAGAGTTCAAACATTCATCGCGAGAAGGTACCGTCAGTGTATGGTTTCCAAAATCGCAATGAAATGCTTGATCAAAATCTGCTTCACCAGTGAATTTTGCCCAGGCCTGAGCTTGATATAGCCTTACTTCATCTGTCTTTAAAGCTTTTTTTGCAAACTCTATTAAATCCGGATGAACAGAAATCAGATTTAATGAACTAGAACATTCGAAGGGTATATTTTCAAAATTTTTAAATTGTTCCAGAGTTGTTTTTCCCACATCACCTTTTTCTTTGTTATCAATTGGTCTTGCTGCCGTTTGTCGTTCGGGAAATATAATTTGAAAGTCTTCTACTACAGCATCTATTTCTTGTCTTTTGAAGAATTCAGGAATCACAACTGCTCCTTCTTTTCTCCATAACTCGATATGCTCTTCTTTAATCATCTCTGTCATAATTTAAAGCGTTTTGAAATCAGACTTAAAAGCTATTCAAAAATAAAGGAAATCATTTCCATGATCTAACTATACCTTTCTATCAAAATTATGGAAACTTGAGGAATTTTGGATGGTGGGCGATACAGGACTTGAACCTGTAACTTCCACCGTGTAAAGGTGGCACTCTACCAATTGAGTTAATCGCCCAAATGCTTTGAAAGTACTGTTATATAAGCATTCTTAGTTTCCTAAGAGATAGATATAAAATCTTCGTACTGCTTATGCACTGCTAAAGGTTCTTACTTGTTCCCCTTTTGTACCTCTCTAATGCCGATATTATAAACTTCCCCTTTTATTTTGCATCAACTCTTTTGGCAGTGGGCAGGATGTACGTAGGGTATACCGGGTAGTATATCTAATGCTCCTACAATTTTAGCCTACATAGGTTGTAAACCAGTACTTTAAATAGAGACAGTTTAAGGCTAAACTATCTACTCCCTATATACGATTAAAAACTGTATATATTTCATTGCTTAGAAACCATTTATGGAGCTTCTAGATACCTTCTCTACATGCTCTTTATTTGATTCATAAGAGACATTTTGGAGTACATCTCGTTATGCCCACTAGAGAACATAAAGTCTTTAACCATAGCTAGTTCTTCTTTAGGTACGATTAGTTCATCGTAAATTGTTAAGCAAGGAAAGTCATAACCCTTTTGAAAGTTATTGGCTATCTCATGCAGAAGGTTAGCTTCTTCCCATTGTATTATCTGCCCTGCTACAACTCCCTTATAGAAGTAATCAATAATAGTGTGATGCTTTCTCTCAATAAGCTCCATGATTTCAATATTGGTATAGCGAGACTTCTTGTGTGCTATTACCAATTTAATATCAGCTTCTTCCTTTAGCCATGTGTTAAAGGTTTTACTTACAGCTCTCCTACCTTTGATGTTGAACATAAGCTGAACCATTTTCTTAGCAATATCTCTATGTATCTTTTCACTTACTATGTAGGCATCTTCTCTTTCTCTTCCTTCTGCTTTGAGTTCTTTATAGGTTTCTTTTTGATACCAATCATTTGTTTCTTGTCTGTAGCAAAGATTTAAATGCATGCAAGGAAAGTCTGCTGTGCCTACTTCTTTACCGTCTATCAGAATATGTTGTCTATCATCTGGCTTCTTACCTTGCCAATAACCACCACTACGACCACCAAGAAGAAAGTCTATTTGCACATCAACAAAGTAAAATTTACTCAAAGACTCCTTATGGTTTTCTTTATCAGAGTAGTTTTTATAGTTCCTGTAAAGATGTATCTTCTGTCCTCTAGCTCCCCAATCTTTTAAACCTTCTTCAGTTTCCAAATCATAATCTTCAGTACTAAAGAGAATGTTGTGCTGGTTTAGATAGTGACAGTACTCAGACATAAGCATCTCGACATGTCTTGTATATTCGTTGTGTTTGAACTCTAAGTTCTCATTGGTTACTGTGTCTCTAAGTCTTACATGGAAGTTAGCTATCGTTCTTACCGTTGTTTTGTTAATACCCAAAGAGATTGCCAAGTCCACAAGGTCTTGAGTTACTTTAAACTCTGATAGTTTCTTAGGGTTAGTTCCCTTTGTTCTAGGTGGTGCTTTTATTCCTGTTATTACCTTTCCTTCAACTAACTTATCAATAACAAAGAATAAAGAACTGTAAGCTATGTCTAGAGGATTGAATTGAGTTGGTATCTGTCTCTTCTTTCTTGAATAAAGAAACACTCCATTATCTTCATTCATGTAAGTAATAGCATTGCAGAGAAGTAGCTTAAGAGCTTTGAGTTGTTTTCTATTCCATGTTCTATTATCAGAACCTAAATCAACGTTCTTTAGGAGCTTTCTGGTTAGCTCTGTTTCACTAAGTTTATCCTTAGTAATTTCAATATCAGATGTAAGGTAATAGTCTATAAATGGCATTGATTAGCTATTCTAAACTATTTACTCCCTATCTCCCCTAAAAGTCTTAATACATGTATATGTATAGATATATATTTATTACCTTTATTCTCCCCTTTATTTATACCTTTTAAAGATATATTTATATATTTATTAATAGATATTTAGACATTGTTTAGGTAGCCCGAAAAACTCTTTAAAGTATTGTTAAGTAAGAAATAAAGTTATTTACAGTATGTTTATTTTTTCCATTGAAAAACTATAAAAAAGAGTTAATGTTGTTAACCAGTTTATGGATTCATTTTTATTCTTAGGATTAATAGTTATTAGTTGGATACTCTGTCACGGAATAGCTTTGATTAGTCACTTAGTAGGTACAGAAAAGCCTAATGATAAAGTTGAATATAAAGACGTACTCATAAATGCTTTTTGGATGTTTGGATTGAGTTGGTTTTTTGGATTTATAATTTGGGGGATTATCCAAGAAATTTAGACCTTATATGAAACTACCTAACCCAAGAGATTTAGTTTTAGATAAAGAAGTTAAAGTTTCCAATGGGATTAAAGGACACCAACACCGGGAAAAGAATCAATTAAAGAGAAAGTATTTCCAGATACAGGATTTAGAGGAGCTTTAAATGAATTGGTTAAACTGGATGTTCATAGCTGTAGGAGTAATAATTTGGTTACTTACATGGGAATATATGGTCATGGCTTTAAAGTTTATAGCTGCACTACCTTTCATAATATTAGGGATAGTGTTTAGGTTTCTGATGAGTACCGGATTGTTTGGATAAGGGAGAAGATTATGGAATTACTATCTAATATTTTTTGGTTTATTGTAATTATGGGAGGTGCTGTTGGGGTTTTGTTTTTCCCCATAATGTATCTGATTTCTCCTTTTCTATTAAAAAAAGAAGTTAAAAGGTTAAAAGCTTTAAATGAGGCACTAGAAAAGGAACTTGCAACTAGCCTAGAAAAGAACAAGGGATTTGAAATTGAAAATGAAGACTTGGGAGTTTACCTTATTCGTTATAGAAAAAAATATAATGAACTTAGGGCAAGTTGCAGAGAACTGCTTTATCCAAGAAATAGGTATCTAAGTACGCATGAAGGGAATTTAAGAAACCTGAATGAAGTGTATGTAGAACAAATACGACAATGAAACACCTAACCACCCTCCTACTAACTTTGCTAGTCTCTGGAAGCTTGTGGGCTGATGGTGCTAAAACCCTAGATTTAGTCCTGCAAGAAGTAGCTAATGAATACAGTAAATTGCTCCCGATAAGGTTAGATGCTGTTATGACGGTAACAAAGGTATATGCTGGATTGAATAAAAGTCTTGTATATGAATATGAGCTAAAGGTTAAATCTGACATTACTAAAAAAGGAATTGAAAAGCTTAGAAACATAAGTTTTGAAAGAGAGAAAAATAATTATTGTTCAAATCCAGAACTCAAAATTTATAGAGAAAATAATATTGCTTTGGAACATTACTTCACAGATACTTCTAGGAGATTTCTATTCAATATAATAATCGACAAAACTTTATGCGACTAAGTTTAGTAATTTTGTTAATAGCCTTTTCATCATGGACATTACCAAGTTGGTTTGGTCCTGATAATTTTGCTGAATGTTCATTTGAGAAAGTCAAAGAATGTGGTGAAAATAAAGCTTGTGCAAGGCTGGCGTATGAAGTTTGTGATAAGGATTTTCCATTAGAAGAGGTTGGAGACTGGGAATTTTTTGATTGGCAAAATTCAATGGATAAAAATAATCGAAATATGTTAGTTTCACTGACGGATGGTGGATTTATAACTAAATTTTGTGCATACAATAAATCAGTTAATTTTGAAGAATGTTTTATATTCGAAAACTATGACCATCCCTTGGTTTCTCCCGGTTCTGCTCTGAGTGCTAGCGAAATCGTAAAAAGGTTATACCTGTTTGACCCAATAAAAAATCTACAGGGAAATACATTTAATTCTTTTCGCAAAAAAATTGCTAGGCAAAAAAAGTAAAATATTAGCTTTTATGAAAAAACTAATACTAATAACCGGGATACTGCTTTCAACTAGTCTGTGGGCTGATATGGACAGGGTTTGTGAAGTTTATCTTGAAGTGGATACAGGCTACATGATGCCTAAAGATTCAAAATTTATTATCGATAAATGTGAACGCAACAATGTCCTTAAAGTAAGGAGTATAAAAGAATTTTATCTTACAGGTGAGGTGGCTAATTGGTGTAGATATGACAGGAACGTTGTAACTCAGTCAAGAGTTCAGACAATTGGTCAAGATAAAGGAGAGATGTTGATAGACTTAACCTGTATTCTTTACGATAGGTTTCCTAGAAGAAAGATAAAGTAGGCAGTCATTCATCTTCTAAAAATTCTTCCACTGCTTTCTGCAAGTCTTCTAAAGATTGGTCATGACTGGATATAAATTGTTGAATTAAATCATCATATTTTTTCCATTTCTCCTCTTGATTTTCATTTATATTTTCTAACATCAAGGTATGTAGGTCTGTTTTTTTTCTCAATAGTTGGAATGCTTCAAGAAGTTTTCCATGATATTCTTTTAGTAATTCAAATTCTTGTCTCAATTCGTCAAATTTTTCTTCATCCATAATCAACCTCTTCTTAAATGAAGAGTACCAGAAATATTTATTCCTAAATAGAAAACTTCTCTACTACCTCACATTCTTCAAAGTCTTCCTTGGTTTGGATAAGATTCTTGGTAAAGACAACTTCAGCATGGTTATAGTCGTCTAGTTCAAGAACTAACATTATCCTTTTCGAGCTTTCCATGTTCCTCCATAAATATAATCTGAGTATTCCTTAACAGGAGTTAAACATTCCTGACAAAGGAACATCCAATCTGAGTTGTTGTATTTACAACGAAACAAAACATCAAAGTTCTCTGAACATCCATTGCATTGTTTTTCTCTGACTCTCACTAAAAACCATCCCAGAGATAAAAGAAAGAGTATTCAACTAAACCAGTCTCATAAAGTAGCCAAAAGACAGCTAAGAAACCGAGAGAGCTTGCGAAATGTTTAAAGGCATCTAGGAGACTTTCTCTTTGTGTGGCTTTATATGTTTTGGGAAGCATATGTTGTTTATGTTTGAAGTAAGAAAAGTAATCATAAATCCTCATACAGCCTCGATATAGAAACAGAAAAAAATTACCTATAGAACCAAATTGAATAATAGTTATTATGAAAGAAATAATCACACCTTCTTCCCTTTAGTTTTCTTTGTTGTAATGGATAAAGGTTCATAAGCCATTGCTCTAGCTAAAGCATCGTCTAAGTTCCAATTAATCTTATTAGTATCAAAGGTAATGCTTGTTTGTGGTTGTACTAATGTTGGTACAGCAGTTCCTTCAATAGAAACTATTGGTTCTTGTTTCTTGTCTATCTTCTTGGGTTCTTCGTACCTATAAATAGACTTCCAATACTTATCTAGGTACTTGGCAGAGTCCGAATCGATTATGTGTAGATACTTCTCTGTTGTTGTTATTGATGAATGTCCTGCCATTTTCTGAACTAGATGTATTGGTACTCCACAGATAAGGGCATTAGAGCAGAAATGGTGTCGAAGACTGTGGAACGAAATATCTTTGTCTAGTTCTGCCCTATCCCTTGCTTTCTCAAAAGCAGTTTGAATAGAACGGAAAGGAAAGAGTCTTTTATCATGATGTAGTCTCGGGCGTTTCTTTGTAGCTCTGTCATGTATAACTTCTGCTAGTTCTTCTTTAGTTAAGTTGTCGAACCACCACTTAGATAATCTTTCTTTTAACCACTCAGGAAGAAGCACATCTCTAGAGTTACCAGATTTAGTTATCTCTCCTCTTAAGTTTATCTTCCAGAAGCTATCATCTGATTCATCACCAGCAACAATATCTGCATATGTGATTTTAAGTATCTCTCCCAATCTACATCCACAGAATAAAGCAATGTCTATAATCAATGGTAAGTGTCCTGCTTGAAGGTATTGTTTAGGAGTCATGTGTTCTAAAGGTTCTCTGCAAGCTCTTCTTAAAGCCTCTATTTCAGATTCTAATAAGTATCTTTTGTCAGGATTACTATCTACCTTTAGGTTCTCTATTTGAATATTGTTCTTAATAGCTTTGTTTTTATAAGCATGTGACAGTACTGCCCTTATCTCATTAAGGAGTCTATTAACAGAAGAGTTCTTAGCTTCATAACCAAACTTAAACTTATTAATATCTTCTAAAGTAAGTTTATCCATTCGAATATGACCTATTACAGGAACAATGAGATTATTGAGAGCTTTCATACTCGCTTGGTTACTTTTCCTAGTCTTGTTCTTTTCTCTTAGAAACTTAGGAGAATTGCAGTATTCTTTGAAGGTCAGTCTTCCGTCAGGATTTTCACCTGTGAACTCGTCAGACATATTCTTAATGACTAAAGCTCTAGCCTGTTTAAGACTTATAGCAGGATAAGTACCTAATATTTCATTCTTAATACCTTTCCTGTAAAAGTACCAAGTGAGCTTACCAGTCTTATATACAACAGCCCTTAGATTGTCTTGTTGATATGTATGTCTGTCTCTCTTTCCACCCAATCCAGAACCTGTGGGTTTATTCTTTAACCAACTTTCTACTGTTGCTTGAGTCCATTTTGCCATGTGTAAATGATAGCAACTATTTACTCCCTATACAATACCGTACTGCTAATGCACTGCCTTTTATCTATAAATATCTACTATATGCATACATATAATGTTGATTTATAGGGCTTAAATGGTGTATCTATACAGGTTTGAATGGTAGACTTATTCCGTGTAAAGGTGGCACTCTACCAATTGAGTTAATCGCCCAAAAGAGCGCGAATTATAGTATTCAAAGTTGCGTAAGTCACTAGAGTTCTATTGACCTATACATACATAGAATATAACGTTTAATTATGAAACACCTAACCACCCTCCTGCTAACCTTGCTAGTCCTTGGTGTTTGTGCATCAATTATTGATTAATGGGTATGCTTATATTCCTCATAGCCCTTTCAGTTGCTTTCGGCATCTATTATTTGTTCAGGAATAGTTTTGATTATGAAGCAGGAATTCCAGTTCGTAAGAGTTTTTTCTTGTTTATAATTTTCTTTGTCATTATGTTTTTTATATCACAATTTGCTGGCTAGATAGATTTGGAAATAGATTATTTAAATGAAAACTTTAACCACCCTCTTACTTGCTTTACTGATCTTTGGCTGCGCTTTTAATATTTCAGAGATTGGAAGAAGTCAAGCAGCCTATTCTAATTTCTTTCTTTGTTTCCCAAATACAGATATTGGCTTTTCAAAATTGCACGCTGAAGAACAACTCATAATTATGAAAGGAATTGCAAACGAAAAAAGAATTAGAAATTTTAATTGTGATGAATTTTCCAATTTCGCAAGTACTATTAAAAATGTTGATGATATTAATAAAGAAATTTTAATGGATAAGTCTCAGCCATGCCGAAGACCTAACCTCAATAACTGTGAAGCACGTTAAAACGTGGTAAAAATCTCAAATAACAAAGGAAGATAATTAATGGATAGTGATATTAAAAAAATTGAAAGTAGAATTGAAAACCTAGAAAAATCTGTTGAGGAAATAAAAGAAGCTTTGAGCAAAGCTTTTGAAAGAGAACAGGGTCAGTGGAAACAAGTATTTGATGCGGTTGATATGAACTTTAAAGAAATTAGAGATTACGCTAACGATACTTTTTTGCACGCAGATACATTCTGGGAATATAGAAAAAAGGATAATGATCTTAACTAGAAGCCACATTTACACGTTGCCCTACTTGATCTAATTCTTTATGTTTAAGAAAATTTTGTCTTGGTTTAAAAAACACTACAAGAATATTTATTACTGTACTCGATGCGATGTTAAGCTTGAAAGAATCAATAGTTATATCGATGCTGCTGTTTCGTTAAAATATAAATACAAATGCCCCAGTTGTGGTATGAAAAAAAGTATCAGAGCTAGATGAAAATAAGAGAAATTTATGAAACAGATTAAAAAAGACTTCAAATCTATTCTCTTGGCATTATTTTTTGGAATAATCCTTGTAATAGTTTTAGGAGCCTAAATGAAGAAGAAGTTATTAAGAGAAGGACCTTACGGAGACTTTTTTTCTCAAGGGGTACAGGTGGATAATGTGTTAACCATGGCAGGACAAATTGCCGTCGATGAGAATGGTAATACTCCGGCCGATTTTAAAAGTCAGATGATCATATGTTATGAGAATATCTCAAAAATTTTAGATCATTTTGGCGGTTCTCTTGAAAATATAATTGATGAAACATGGTTTGTAACGGATATGAATGAGTGTATGGAAAACGTTTCAGAGATCTTTGCAGAAAGAGAAAAAATTTATGGTTGCAAGCCCGAAGTTTCTCAAACATTGATTGGTGTGAATGCTCTTGTTCAGCCAAACCTTAAAATCGAAATTAAATGCATCGCACATTTTGAAAAATGAAAAAAATATTTTTTATAATCAACATATTTCTTATAGGCCATTTAAGTGCTGGGCCTGAAGAAGCCATAAAACAGTTTTTTCGGGATTTTAATAACGAAGATATTTTAGCCATTAACAAAAATTCAGATTCCCCTTTCATTTACATCATGGGGAAGAATACTGTCCTTGAAGAAAAATATAGCGATGCAATAAATTTTAATGGTTTAAAAAAGGATGGTTGGTCTTACTCAAAGATTAATACTTCTAAGGTTCTATACAATGATGATGATACCTCTATGGTCCAAGTTAATTTTTCAAGATTTGACAAGGATAATCAAATTATCTTAACAGGTGATGTGACTTATTTACTTGTAAACAAAGATGGAAACTGGAAACTTAAAGGAGGCTTTAGTCCAAATCTAGCTACACTAGGAAATGAGTGAAGAATTATTAAAAGCTAAGATATTAGATTTAGAAAAAAAAATAGTAATTCTTGAAAGTACAATTCAAGATTTACAAGCTCAGCAGCTTGAAATTAGTAACAATATCATCACCTTAATTCAACATGCCGAAACTATGAATAATGTAACAGACGCATCAGGCATGCTTGCGCAACACGTAACTGAATTAGAAGAAAAAATTAATCTTGCGCTGTCTTGGATAGAAAAGGAATCCAGCCAAAAAAATTTAAATTAATTTAGATGAAAAGAATCCTTTTATTACTTTTCTTTGTATCTCAATTAGCCTTTACCGATGCAAGCAAGTTGGTTAAAGAAAATTGTGCTTCATGTCATGAAGATGAGGGACTGAATTTAATTTCGCTCTCTTCAATGACGTATTTAACTCAGTCAGAACTAATGTATGTTCTTCAAAAGGGAAAAATGAAGCAGCAAGCTTCCAACCTATCAATACAAGAAATAGAGACTATCTCAGAATATCTTGCACAAAATGAAGTCTTAGGGACTACGACAGTCTCGTCTAATTACAAATGTCCTCATGTCATAGAGAAAAAAGACCTTAAACAAAGCTCAAGTTGGCCAAGTTGGGGTTATGATAATTTCAACACAAGAAATCAGCCACATTCTGATATCAACGCTGATAATGTTAAGAATTTGAAACTACAATGGTCTTTCGGTATTAGCTCACAAGATGTTAGAGCTCAACCTATCGTTATAGGAGAAGTAATTTTATTATCAGATTCAGATTCTCTACATGCACTAAATAGAGAAAACGGTTGTACTTACTGGAAATTCTCATCCAAGGCTAGACTTAGAAATGCACCAGTCTTAAATAAAATAGATGGTGAATCAATTTTTTTAGTTGATTCTGATTTTGAAGTTTATAAGTTAAATTTATTAACCGGTGAATTGATTTGGGCATCAAAAATTCCCGTTGATTATGAATCAAATATTCCCTCAGCTTCTCCAGTACAATCGGGAAAATATCTTATAGTTCCAATATCTACTTTTGAAACAGTACTTGCCATAGACCCCAGACATGAGTGCTGTAAAACAAGCGGGGGGATAGCAGCAGTTGATACTGTTTCTGGTGAAATAATATGGACGCATAGGATTGAAGAGAAATCTAAAAGTCTTGGAAAAACATTAATCACAAGAATGGAAAAGTTTGCTCCAGCAGGATCAGCTGTGTGGAATGCCCCTGGTATTGATAGAGAAGATAAAAGAATTTTCTTTGGAACTGGTCAAAGTTTACAAAGTCCTGCTTCAAATTATAGCGATGCTATTATTTCAATGAACCTAGAATCAGGGGAAAAAATATGGGCAACTCAAACACTTAAAGGTGATGCTTATAATATGGGTTGTGAGATACCAGGTATAAAAAGATTGGTCTGTCCAGAAGAAAAGGGTCCTGACTTTGATTTTGGTGCTTCGGTAATCCAGTCCAAAAATCAGGAAGGAGAAAAAATTCTTCTTGCCGGCCAAAAATCAGGCTGGGTCTTTAGGCTTGATATAAATACAGGAGAGATCTCTTGGAAAAGTAAAGTTGGAAATGGAGGTACACTCGGAGGAGTTCACTTTGGTATGACAACTGATAATAAAAATTTATATGTTCCCGTATCGGATAGAAAAGTCAACAGAGACTATGATAATGATGCAAAACCAGGACTGTATGCTCTAGATTTTGAAGGTGGAGATATCTTATGGGAATATCGGCTAGATGACATTTGCGAATCTCGAAAAGCTTTGCATGGAGAAGGCAAATGCAGTACTGGTTTCTCAGCTGCTATTTCAATGACAAATAATGTAATTTTTGCAGGAGCATTGGATGGTAGATTTTCAGCACATGCAAGCGAAGATGGTTCTAAATTATGGGAGTTCGATACCCTTAGAGACTTTATTACTGTAAATGGAATGCCTGCAGTTGGAGGTTCCATAGATTCAGCTGGACCAGTAATTGTTGATGACTGGGTATTTGTAAACAGTGGTTACAGTCAACACGGGCAGATGGCTGGAAATGCAATACTTGCTTTCTCTTTGGATTAGGAAAACCCTATCCAGCGTCCCGATGCAGCTGTAACAACCCAAATAGAAAAGGACAGAACTCCCAAAATTTTCATGAAAAAGCTTTCTTCTCTTGAAAGGACTATTGGATTCCTTATGAAATAAACGAATATCGTTCCCATTAATAGGCACGAGATCTTTATCCAAAAAGCTCGGCTGTAATAACATTTCACTGCCTCACTTAAAAAAAGTGGGATGCCTGTGAGAATCAAAATAGAAAGTCCAAAATTAAACCAAGGCTTCGTGACTCTTATTACATAGCTAGTGGTTTCAGTTTTCATTAAAATTCCCAATAGTCTAAAGTCTCCGATAACCACTGCACCACCTAAAATTCCCAGGCCTATAAGATGAAAAGACTGAATTACAGGAAATAGCCACAATGAACCTCTTACATATTCACCAATATAGCTATCTTCGAGAAGATAGATAATTTCCAGTAGTTGATTAGATTCCATTTAAATACTCGTAAATTTCTGGATCCACGGTACAACTAATTAAAAAATTGACTAACTCAGATTGAGGTTGCTTATCACAATCGAACCAATTGTAGGCGATCATCCTGCCAGATATGATCACCAGTCCCCATAGAACCAAAGAAATTGTTGCTGAAACCTTCATCCTAAATGGAATGAAGCTGTTTTTGTCCCAGGCCTTGCTATGTCGATTCATAGTTCTGTGAAAATACCAGGCATTCAGGCCTGCGAGCAACATCAAAAATAACTTTATCCTAAAAAATAAATTTTGATAATTTCTCACAGGGAGCGCATAAAATAACAATAGGCCTGTGATAATCATGAAAAGAAAACCAATGAGTGTTAAGGGTAGAATTTTCGCATTCATTTGACTGATGGATAAATTTTTGAATCCATATCCTGTCAACCGTAAATCAACAAAAAGTAATGTACCAAAAAATATAGTTATAAATAGAACATGAGCAGACTCTATCCAAGGATACATATAGAGTGACTCACGAAGAGCAATACTTCCTGAAGTTGAAGCCAGCCAGTCAATGAAGTTAAACATGAAATTTAATTTCTCATATAAACATTATGACAAGCGACACATGCTTGATATAAATCCGCGCCGACAACGAAAAGCTTTTCAGAATCCTTGTTTTCAGCAGCTTTCAAAGCTCTTTTGCCTATTGGTTCAAGAAGTTCAGAAAATCTTACCCAGTCTTCTCTCCCTTTTGCACGATCTGGTCTATTTAAGATAAAAGTGCTCTCCATTATCACCTTGGCACCAAAAATAACCTCATTCCATTCTTTCTGATTAGTTGGTGCCAGACTTAATTCGCCCTCTTTAGTAATAATAGAACCCGAAGCATTCCATATTTTTTCAGATGCTGGAGTCAAAAGATGAGCCATAACATCATGCATATCAGAATGATGATGGTCATCGTCAGCAAATGAATTGGAAGAAATAAGAAGAGTGAGATTAAAAAAAATGGCGATTCTAAGCCTATTCACTACCTTCTCTCTCTAGGGTCAGCTCCGTCTCTAGGGGCTCCAGTACCGGAAGATCCCATAAATACCTTTTTGCCATCTGGAAAGGTTACATCTCTTCCATTTGCTATACAGCGTGGGAGACAAAGTTTTCCTTTACTCTGATAACCTCTTACCACAATAACCGTTCCCGGCTTAATGCTCTGTTTCGTTATGCCGTTTCGTATCAAAGTGTTAGGAGTTCCTCCCTCGACCATCCAAGTAGTTTTTTTGCCGCTTTCTTCAACTTCTAAATGAACCCAGGCATGAGGATTAATCCATTCAACTTTAATCACCTCGCCAGTAAGATTAACTGGGGCATTTGCATCAAATTCAGCTGTAAAAGCGTGATGTGAGAAACTATTAATACTTAATATTACAAGAAATATTGAAAAAATTGATTTACATATAAGGTTTATCATTTACTTTCCTCCGCTCTAGCACCAGCCAGTATATTGGCCATTGCATAATTTCCTTCATGGCAAGCATATTCATAGATCTTTGCATCGGTTGCCCTTAAAGGCATCTCTCCTTTCCAAATGTCTCGGTAAGCTTTTTTATCGTTAACCTCAAACTCATATAAAATTTCATTATCACTTGTCCTTGTAAATCTTTCTGTTACCTCTGCGCCATCCATGATCAAGATTTGATGCCTTATAGCAGCTCTGAATTTTTGTTGGGGATGATGATTCTTAGTTTTAACAACAAGGGTATCTCCTTCCCACCATCCTATGGAATCTCCCAGCCAAGGACGCATCTCATCGGGATTATGCTCTGATTCAAGTCTTATAATCCTGGCGTCGTGATTCATCTCAACCATTATCATGACAAAGCCAGGAGACTGAACAATTTGATAGTGGTTATTGTAAAGGACATTCAACATGGGCGGTCCTCCACTAGAACCAAATCCAACAATACATCTTTCCCCAAGGCTTCTTTCTTCTGGATGATCTGCGCTGTTAAACATTCTGTAAATTGATGGGCCTTCTATTGCCCATCTAGTTAGTCTTCTAGGTAATTTGCCATTTTCCGGATAAGTTAAGATCGAACTTCGATATTTTCCATTTAGTCTGATGAAATCATTTCCAGGATCCATCCAAGCAACATTATAACCACCTACATCCCCACCAGATTCTGGCGTTTCTCCTTCTTCGTAAGGATTATCAAGTATTTCGTTAAAATCTTGACTTGCTTTCTTTGCATAATCAGCTACTTCATCGCTTATCTCAAGTGCATCAAAATGATCAGGTCTCTCTAAAGTTGTTAGACTTGCATTGGTCCAAACTCCTTGAAGATCTGGGTCACCAAACCAAGTTTTTTTAACTTTAAATTCTTCAGAAAAGGTTGATAGCGAGAGGATAGATAGAATTGTTATAAATATTTTATTTTGCACGCCACTCTCCATAAATTAACTCTTCAACAAATTCAACGCATTTAAATTGTTGTAATTGCGCATCATCCCCAACTTTTTTATATAGCTTCATCCGTATTTTCCATGGTCTTGTAAAAACCTCTTCATCTTCAATCATAGCTTCATAGTCCATCAAATGCTCATTTAAAAGTGTATATCTTTCTGTAACCTTTAGTTTATCTGAATGGTAATTTCCTGACCTATCAAACCAGGTTTGATCATTAAACCCAGAAGCTTCTATGACAAAAGTATTTTCTTCCCAATACCCCCAAGATTGTCCCATCCATGAATCTACTGGTGGCTCTCCAGGATCTTGCAGATATATATTTCTTGTAGCACCTGCGTATTCGTAAGCAAAAAAGACGGCTTCCTCACTATGGAATATTTGGAAGGCATAGGGCATATAAGTTGCTCTGGGCACTCCAGGTAAATAACATTTGATTTCAGGATCTCTATTTAACCAATCATTTCGATTTTCATCTCTTTTTCTTAAAGCATCTCTTTTGTAAGGTATTTTATTCCCAACTACGACGCTTAATCCACCTGGCACAGATCCCACTGCCCCTAATGCAAGAATATCTGGATGCGGTATAGGAACTACAGGTCCTTCGATAAGATGCATAGCTGCCGAAGCTGAGTGAGCTTCCAAATTAAAATTAGCCCTATTCATTACTTGCCATACTCCATTTAAATCAGGCTTTCCATTAGGACCAATTGGAATAATCTCAGAGAGGAGTATCGATTGAAAAATTAAAAGAGCCCCAAAAAACAATAATCTTAAAAATCTCACAAAAATTCTCCCTCTTTTTTATAACTCCTGATCCATTAAATAATCATTTGATAAATTTACCCACCTATGGCGACAGGCCTTATTGGTGATGCTGCGCTCCCTCTTGAAAGTAAAGGTAGAATCATAATGCAAGATTCTATAACTGAATCTTTGGCTAAATTATTTAGTTTCAAGTTTTCTAAGGTATAAATACCTACTTGAGTAAGAAAGTAATGATGAACTGGAAAGCCTAATCCGTCAGGCATTCCTCCAGGCATCTTAAAGATTTTCTCTGAATTAGGATTTGGCACCGCATCTACAAAAGGCGTATCTAAACCAACTGCGACAACTTTCTTGGTTCCCAAGAACTTGGCAGTTTCGTACGAAATACCCGGAGCATAAGAATAATAAATTTTGGATATATCGGGGTCTTCATAATGATCACTCCATCCGGTGTTTATAAGCACCACATCACCAGGCTTTAATCCTCTCTCGGACAAACCGGACAATTCAATAGTCTTTTTGAGATGTTCTACAGTTACATATTGGCCTGCTTCCATAGGTTTACCTTTAAATATATGCTTCCTTACATCTAATAAAATCGCGCTAGTAATAATGGGTGGAACAGTTTCCATTCCGAGCTTTAATAGAGGCGAATCAGGTGAAGGTTTAACTTCCTTTTGAGTGAAACCTCCAAAATATTTCGCATCTTCTGCCTTTAGATCAGACTCTCCATCCCATTTTTCTTGAGTATGAGAAAAATGACCAAAGGCATCCATCTGAGTTCCTTGATTACCATCATTAACGTTTTCATTTAAGACATCCATATTATAAATTTGCTTTGATCCCGCTAATCCTACTGGTGGAAGAAACTTAGGTTCGTATTCACCTGCAAATGGAGACTTTGGCATTGTTGTTGATCTTTCATACGAAAGCTCATACTCTTTTGCCTCTTTGGATGCTAACTTTTCAGAGCATCTGGACCAAGTTTCTTTGCCTATTAAATTTCCCATACCTCTCTCAAATTCATAATCCTTTGAATGCAAAGTGCCGAAAAGAAAAAATGAAATCAACAAGGCAATAAATTTATTCATAGTTCAAATAATCCTTCAATTTTACCAAGTTCCAATATTTTCCATAGATAGCCAGGGCTCAATTGGCTCAAGTGCATCTCCCTTTTGTAATATTTCAATAGAAATATTATCTGGTGATTTAACAAAAGCCATCCTTCCATCTCTTGGAGGTCTATTTATTTCTACTCCTTTTTCTTGAAGTCTTTGACAAACATCATAGATATTTTCTACTTGGTAAGCTAAATGTCCAAAGTTTCTGGATCCTTCACCTAGATCATCACCATCCCAATTATAAGTAAGTTCTATCTGGGAATCTTCATCTCCCTCTGCCGCCAAAAAGAAAAGCGTAAATCTGCCCTCTTCAACAGGAATTCTCCTTATTTCTTTAAGACCCAGAGCATCAACAAAAAATTTTAAAGAAGTTTCTTCGTCCTTTATTCTTAGCATTGTGTGTAGATATTTCATGTTTAATCCTATTGATAAGCAACCTATGTATTTATCCATAGATTATGTCATGTAAAATGGTTTTATTCACAGAATAAGGGAGAAAAAATGTCTGATAGAGAATTTGATGTAGTAATTTTTGGGGCAAGTGGTTATACCGGTAAATTAGTAGCAGAATATATGCATGATCAGTATGGAAATGATCATTCTATAAAATATGCAATTGCCGGTAGAAATATTGAGAAGCTTCTCGAGGTAAAAAAAGACTTAAGGCTCAATGAAGACATATCAATATTAGAAGTGGATAGTTCTAATCTTGATTCTTTGGATAAGATGACAAGATCAGCCAGATGTATATTAACTACGGTCGGTCCCTATCAGCTTTATGGTTCAAAATTGGTTGAGTCATGTGCTAGAAATGGCACTGATTATGTTGATCTAACAGGAGAGCCCGGTTGGATGTATGAAATGATAAATGCTCATAAAGAAACTGCCCAAAAATCTGGAGCAAGAATTGTATTTTCGTGTGGCTTTGACAGCATTCCTTTTGATTTGGGGGTCTATTTTGTGCAAAACGCTGCGAAGGAGAAGTTTGGAAAACCAGCTCCACATGTTAGAGGAAGAGTTAAAGCGATGAACGGAGAGTTTTCCGGAGGAACAATTGCCTCTCTAGGAGCGACCATGTCAACTCTCAAAGAAAAACCTGAACTAATAAAAGTACTCGCAAATCCCTTTTCATTAACAGAGGGATTTGAAGGGCCATCACAGCTTGATGATTCAAAGCCTCTGTTAGATGAAAAAATGAATATGTGGCTGTCACCATTTGTCATGGCTCCGATAAATACCAAAAATATACACAGATCAAATGCATTGTTTGATCACGCATATGGCGTAGATTTTTGCTATGACGAGATGATGATCGCTGGAGAAGGTGATGAAGGAGAACAGATGGCTAAAGCAATGTCTTCAGGAAATCCAATGGGTGGTGATAATCTACCTCAACCCGGTGAGGGGCCTTCAAAGGAGTCTAGAGAGAAAGGTAACTATGATATCTTGTTTTTTGCAGATCTTGAGGAAAAATCAATAGAGGCTAGAGTTACTGGAGATATGGATCCAGGTTATGGGTCAACATCAAAAATGATTGCTGAAAGTGCCCTGTGCCTTGTTCAAGACTGTCCAGATCTTGCAGGTGGCATTTATACTCCTGCACCATCTATGGGTGAAAAGTTAATTGATAGGCTCATTAAAAAAGCTGGTTTAACTTTCGATATAGTATAAATATGACTTATACATACTAATAAGTTTAGTATATAATGTAAGCATGAAAAAACTCGCATTTACACTATTTCTCACTCTATATACCCTCTCAGCCTTCTCACAAGAACATGTTGTGAAAATGCTTAATGCTGGTAAGGAAGGGATGATGGTTTTTGAGCCAGCAGTTCTTTCCATCAATAAAGGTGACACTGTAAAATTTGTTGCAACTGACTTAGCTCACAATTCTTCTTCGGTAGAGGGTATGATTCCAGAAGGAGCCGAGCCTTGGGTAGGGGCAATGAATCAAGACATAGAAGTTACTTTGACTAAAGAAGGTGTCTATGTCTATCAATGCACTCCACACAATATGATGGCCATGGTAGGAGTTATAAAAGTCGAATCCTCTTCCAATATTAACTCAATAAGAGCAAAAGCAGAGTCTTACAAAAAAACTTTTTTGATGAATCAAGAAAGATTAGATGACTATCTTTCGAGGATATAAATTATGTCAAGATTAAAAATCGTGAAAGAACAGGCTGATGAAAGCACTTATCAAGACTGGAGAAAAGAAGACTATATGAACAAGATGAATTTTAACCCTCTTGTTATGTTTGTAGTGATACCTACTATTGTTCAGGCCGCTTGCCTCGTATTTATGGGAGGAGCAATGCTCCTTAATACTTATATTTTTGTATAGTCGTTAGTTCATCCTATCAAATATAAAACCCTTATAGTCTTCATTGACTACTTCCTCGATCATTTCCGTGTAAACAGGCACTCCGATAAAAGGCAAAAATGCCTTCGCTTTTTTTTCAATGTTGGATCCGTTGTACCAAGACTTAGTATCCGTAAATACTGTCATATCTGCTATTTCATTTACCAAAGCCATCCATTCTTCTTCGGCTGTTTCAGAAGATTCAATAACAGCTTTATCATTTTGAATCATCCAATCTATACAATCAGTTATCCAGTTAACGTGCTGCTCGATTGAAGGCATCATATTTGATAAGACAGACGGACTACCCGGACCTGTAACTGTGAAAAGATTTGGAAAATTTGAAATACCTATTCCTAAATAAGATTTGGCACCCTGCTCCCACTGGTCTTTTAATTTGATATTTCCTCTTCCGCTTATATCAATATTTGTAAGTGCACCCGTCATGGCATCAAAGCCAGTCGCTAATATCAAAGTATCTATTTCATATTTTTTATCAGCTTCAATTGAATTTGAGCTGATTTTCTCTATTGGATTTGCATTCAGATCTATTAAATGAACATTTTCTCTATTGAATGTTTCAAAATAACCTGTGTCTACACATAGTCTCTTACCACCAATATGATAATCAGGGCAAAGCAAAGAGGCAGTGTCAGGATCTTTCACAATTTGCTTAATCTTATTTCGTACAAAATCGGCGGCTACTTTATTTGCGTCTTTGTCCACAGGGATGTCCGCATATCCTCCAAAAAATCCGAGACCTGCACTTTGCCAATTTTCTTCAAGTTGTTGGTGCACCTCTTCAAGCTCAGTTTCAGAAATTAAAGATTCATCTGAAATACCTGCAATACCAAATCCATTCGAGTAATTTTCTTTTCTGAATTCTGAATATCTTGATTTAATTTCCTTCTCTATATCCTTATCCATAGGTCCGTTATTAGAAGGGATTGAATAATTAGGTGTTCTTTGAAAAACATATAGTTCTTCAGCTTGATTTGCGATTATAGGTATCGACTGTATGGCAGAAGATCCTGTTCCAATAATTGCAACCTTTTTACCACTAAAGTCTTGTTCTTCGTGAGGCCAATTTGATGTCTGAAGCAATTCTCCATCAAAGTTTTCTATGCCCTTAAAGTTAGGTTTATTAGGAACAGATAGACAACCAGTAGCAAAAATACAGAATTTTGTTTGGTATTTAGCTTTACTAGTTGTAACAGTCCACTTTGAATTATCTTCATTGAATTTAGCGGTCTGCACCTCTTCTTCAAACTTAATACCATCTCTTAGCTCAAACCTGTCCGTAACATGGTTTAAATATTCTAGTATCTCTGGTTGTGCCGAATACTTCTCAGTCCAATTCCATTCTTGTTGCAAGCTTTCATCAAATTGATATGAATATTCAAGGGATGGGATATCACATCTTGCGCCAGGATATCTATTCCAGTGCCAGGTCCCACCTACCTGATCGGCCTTTTCTAAAATAACTGCATTTAATCCGAGCCTTCTAAGTTTTAGAAGTTGATAGATTCCTGCAAACCCAGCTCCAATTATTACAGCATCAAATTCTTTTATCTCATTAGTATTACTCATAAATTCTCTCCAAGCACTTCTATTGAGTATATATAAATTCTTATAATTTTTTAATTGAAATAAGGATTTTATACCTTCAATAAATTCAAAATTTTCTAAGAGGAAATTCCTCTTTTGAAGCAATCTTTTCAGCTCTAAGGATAATATAGTAAGCAAAACTAATTTGTTCGATACCCTTTGCTTTCTTTTTTGATTCATTTAATAGGTCGGGGTCAAAAGAATTTCTATTGATCTCTTCCATGACCATACCTATATGGAAACGATTGGCTTGCATAAGTAATTTTATAAAAATATCCTTTTGTTACTAACTCTCAATTGTTAATATTCGGTAACCCATTTTTGGACGATTTTTAAAATAGCGCTTTGGAGAGCATTATACAATCAAGATATGAAAAATACCCTATTAGCACCTGCCCTGGAAAGTAAGATCGACAATAGATCTGAAGAATTTAATCAATATAAAGATGCTATGTTAGAAAAACTAGATGGCATTGAAGACTTGCTTGATTATGTTGAACTTGGTGGAGGAATGCATCACCACGAGAGACTCGCTGCTAGAGGCAAAATGTCTGTTAGAGATAGAATTGCTAACTTTTTAGATCCAGATACACCCTTCTTAGAGATAAGCTCTTTAGCTGCTTACGCATCTGATTATCCCGTTGGAGGGGGTGCGGTTGCAGGTATCGGAATAGTAGCAGGAACAGAAGTAGTTATTTTTGCAAATGATCCTACTGTTCTGGCTGGTGCAATGCATGCTTTTTCGGGAAAAAAATGGTCTAGAGCAATGGAAATTTCGAGGGTAAACAAAATTCCTTATGTTCAATTTGTGGAGTCAGCTGGTGGTGATTTGAGAATGGGAGGAGGCAAAGGCAAAAAAGGTGCAGCTGGAACTATATTAGGTGCTGGTCACTTTGCCGAATCAGGTAGAACTTTCTATGAAGTTACAGAGCTATCAAAATTAAGAATTCCAACTATATCAATTGTTTTTGGATCTTCAACAGCTGGAGGAGCCTATCAACCTGGTATGTCTGATTACAATATTTTCATCAAAAAGCAATCTAAAGTATTCCTTGGAGGTCCGCCACTTGTAAAAATGGCTACAGGAGAAGAGTCTGATGATGAAACTCTTGGTGGAGGGCAAATGCATGCAGAAGTTTCAGGGTTAGCTGATTATCTTGCCGAAGATGAAATGGATGCTCTTAGGATAGGAAGAGAAGTTGTGTCTCACTTAAATTGGAGGAAAGAAGGTAAAGAACCTACTATGAAAGCTGATGATCCAATTCTAGATAGCGAAGATCTTCTAGGGTTAGTGGATCCAGATTTAAAAAGACCTCTTGATGTTAGGGAGGTTATTGGACGTATTACCGATGGCTCAAGATTTGAAGAATTTAAACCTTTATTCGGGCCCACTCTAATATGTGGTTTCGCAGCTATTCATGGATATACAGTTGGTATATTGGGTAATAATGGACCTATTTTTCCAGATACAGCTGCTAAGGGTGGTCAATTTGTTCAGTTATGTAATCAAATAGACATACCCATTATCTTTCTACACAACATTACTGGTTTTGTTGTAGGAAAAGACTATGAACAAGCTGGTCAAATTAAAAGAGGAGCTCAATTTTTAAATTCTGTTTCGAATTCGACCGTTCCTCATCTCACTATTATCTTAGGGGCCAGTTACGGGGCAGGAACTTATGCAATGTCGGGTAGAGCTTATGATAATAAATTTACTTTTTTGTGGCCGACAGCAAAGGTTGCAGTAATGGGCCCTCAGCAAATTGCAGGAGTAATGTCGATAGTTCGTAGAGCTAGAGCTGCACGAACGGGAGAAAAATTTGACGAAAAAGAAGATGCCAAAATGGTTGCATTTGCTGAAAAGGCTCAAGAGGAAGGTTCACTTGCCCTAAGAGCAACTGGTGCGATTAGTGATGATGGGATTATAGATCCTAGAGATACACGAACAGTGCTGGGAATGTGTCTATCTTTGGTTAATGGAAGAAATATCGAGGGTTCACCTGGATATGGAGTATACAGACTATGACTTTTCATAAATTATTAATTGCTAATAGAGGCGAAATAGCTTGCAGAATTATTAAAACTGCTCATGAAATGGGCATTGCTTGTGTTGCTGTCTATACAGAGGCCGACAGCTATTCGCCATTTGTTCGAATGGCAGATCAAGCCATAAAGTTAAGTGACTCTTACCTAAATGGTAACGAAATAATTAATGCTGCTAAACAAACTGGTGCTGAAGCAATTCATCCTGGTTATGGTTTTCTTTCAGAGAATGCAAAATTTGCCAGAGCCGTTCAAAAGGAAGGCTTGATTTGGGTAGGACCTAATTCAAGAGTGATAACCTCAATGGGAGATAAATTGAAAGCTAAAGATATAGCTGAAAAGGCTGGTGTCCCAACTCTGCCAATGACCACTGATCCTAAAAAAGCAAACTCTATTGGCTATCCAATTCTTATAAAAGCTGCCGCAGGCGGTGGTGGAAAAGGTATGCGGATAGTTGAAGATAAAAAAGATCTGAAAGAAGCTATTGCTGGAGCTCAAAGAGAAGCTAAGACTGGTTTTGGAGATGATCGAGTCTTCATAGAAAGATACGTAGCATCCTCTAGGCATATTGAAATACAAATTTTAGGGGATTCTCATGGAAATGTAGTCCACCTCGGAGAAAGAGAATGCTCTATACAAAGAAGGCATCAAAAAATCATAGAAGAGTCTCCTTCTCCAAGAGTTAATCCAGAGATGAGAGCTGCGATGGGTGATGCAGCAATTAAGCTTGCTAAAAAGCTTAAATATGAGTCCGCAGGCACAGTTGAATTCTTAGTAGATGATAAGACTGGAGAGTTTTGGTTTTTAGAAGTTAATACCAGATTACAAGTTGAGCATCCTGTCACTGAAGAAGTTACTGGTAAGGACTTGGTCTATGAGCAACTGCGCATTGCTAGGGGAGAAGAACTTGGCTATTCTCAAGATGATATTACTTGGACAGGTTCTTCTATAGAGGCCAGATTATATGCTGAAGATCCCTCTAATGACTTTTTACCTGCTACTGGAACTCTTATTGCTTATGAAAGTGACATCAATATAGATGCAAGGTGGGATACAGGAATTGAACAAGGATCAGTAGTAGGTACAGATTTCGATCCAATGCTTGCAAAGGTCATAACTAAAGGCAAAACTAGAGTGGATGCCGCGAATAAACTTGCCTTAGCCCTGGAAAGCTTGCACATAGGTGGAGTAACTACTAATAGAGATTTTTTAGTAGCTTCATTGAGATCAAAAGACTTTTTAAATGGAAAAACAACTTCGGACTTCATCGAAAAGACTAATCCTCAAAGAGCAGTAATTCTTGACGGCGAGTCTCTTGAAAATGCTTTATCAGCTGCTTCATTATGGATACAAGGTCAAAATAGAGAGAATGCAACTATTTTAAGAGAAATACCTACTGGATGGAGGAATTCTCGACTTCCTGGACAAAAAATAACCTTTAATTATCTTGATCAAGATATTGAAATTACTTACAGATCAAATAGAGATGGTTCTTTTACAGTGAATAATGGAACAACTGCAAAAATAATTGAATGGACTCCTTCAGGTATCGATATTGAAGTCAATAATTCAAGATTCTTTTCGAAGATAACAAGAGACAGTGACAGTATTGTAGTCCATGGTCCTTGGGGAGATGTACTATTTAAAATCTTACCTAGATTTACTTTACCTGGCTCAGAGCAGCAAGCAGGAGGCTTAGTTGCTCCTATGCCAGGAAAAGTTATTGATCTGAAAGTTAAGGTAGGCTCGAAAGTTAAAAAGGGAGATACCCTCGTGATTCTAGAGGCTATGAAAATGGAACATCAAGTTAAGGCTTCTGAGGATGGTAAGGTTACTAAGGTTTTAATTAAAAAGGACGATCAATTAGAGAATGGTGCTCTATTAATGGTCGTTGATAACTAAATTAATGGCAAACTCTAAAGATAAAATAATTATAGGTAACTGCAGTGGTTTCTATGGAGATAGACTTTCGGCCGCAAAAGACATGGTTGATGGTGGACCTATTGATGTCCTCACAGGTGACTATCTAGCTGAACTAACTATGACAATCCTCTACAACCAAAAGATGAATAGAGGAGCAGATCAAGGATATGTAGGTACCTTTTTGAAGCAGTTCAAAGATGTAGCAGCGTCTTGCCAAGAAAAAAATATAAAAATAGTTACGAATGCAGGAGGTCTAAATCCCTCGTCTATGGCGAACAAAATTGAAGAAATTATTCAAGAATTAAATTTAGATTTAAAAGTTGCTTATATTGACGGTGATGATCTTATTCCAAGGTTTGAAGAGCTAAAAAAAGCAAATGAGCCTCTAGCTAATATGGAAAAAGGTATTTCTCTTCATGATTACTCCAAAAGGCCTCTTACTGCAAATGCATATTTCGGTGCCTGGGGCATCAAAGAAGCCCTAGATCATGGCGCTGATGTAGTGATCTGTCCTAGAGTAACAGATGCTGCAGTTGTAATTGGTCCAGCAGCTTGGAAATATAATTGGTCTAGGGATAATTATGATGCTTTAGCCGGAGCTTTAGCTGCGGGTCATGTAATTGAATGCGGAGCTCAAGCTACTGGAGGTAATTATTCTTTTTTTCATGAAGTCCCCTCTTTCTTCAATATCGGTTATCCAATTGCTGAGATATATGAAGATGGAAGTTTCACGATAACAAAACATCCTGGAACAGGTGGTTTAGTATCTGTTGGTACAGTCACTGCACAACTTTTATATGAAATTGGTTCACCTGCTTATATGAATCCTGATGTCATTGGACACTTTGACACCCTGAAGATGGAACAAGAGGCAGAAAACAGAGTTTTTGTAAGTGGATGCAGAGGGTCAAGTGCTCCAAAGACTCATAAAGTTTGCGTAAACCTTGCTGGCGGTTTTAGAAATGGAACAGAGATCCTATTAACAGGAATTGATATTGAGGATAAAGCTAAACTAGTCACAGATCTAATATTTGATAATGTAGGAGGGAAGGATCAATTTGATCATGTTGATATTCAACTTATAAGGACAGATCATGATAATCCGATTTCTAATGAAGAAGCACAAGCATCTCTAAGAATTTCTGTATTGTCACAAAATCCTGATCTTGTTGGACGACTTTTTAGTGCAAAGATAGTTGAATTAGGTTTGGCGAGCATACCCGGTTATACGGGAAGATCCGGAATGCCTTCAGGTCCTTACATTCAATATTGGCCTGCTCTAATCGATTCTAAATTTATAAAAGAAAACGTTCATTTTGAAGGAAAAATAATAGAAGTCGAACCAACTAGTCAAATGGATTTCGAAGAAACCTATTATCAAAAGCAACCTTATGAAAATGAAGTCCCATCTTACGAAAATGTTTCTACGGCAAAATTTGGAAGCCTTTATGGAACTAGATCCGGCGATAAAGGTGGATGCGCTAATTTAGGTGTTTGGGCAAAAACTCAGGAGGCATATTCATATCTATATGAATTTCTCTCAGTAGAAAAGCTTAAGGAGCTATTACCAGATCTGAAACAATATGAAATAGATAGGTACGAACTGCCCAATATACTCTCACTGAACTTCTATGTTCATGACATCTTACAAGATGGAGTTTCCTCCTCGACTCGTCTAGACGGCCAAGCAAAATCTTTAGGTGAATACTTGAGAGCGAAAGATATTGAAATACCCGATTTTTTAAAAAATTAATACGACTATGGAAAATAAACTATCTCTCGAAGGATTAATATTTCAAGCCACCAAAATAAAAGTAGAAAATAATGTACTCACCATTACCCTTAATAGGCCTGAAAAGAAAAATGCACTTAATAATGTGATGATGAATGAAATTTGTTATGCATTGTCTTATGCAAAGCAAGAAAGGGAAATCAGAGTTGTAATAATTGCTGCCGAAGGAGATGTTTTTTGTGCGGGAGCCGATCTCAGACGAGAAAAGGCAGAATCAAATGTGCCCAAAATAGAGGGATCTGATGATATTAGTCTTCTCATTAGACATTTATACAAACCTGTAATTTGTAAGATACAAGGCTCAGTTCACGCAGGTGCCCTTTTAATGGTTACAAATTGCACACATGCTATTGCGACTGAAGAAGCTAAGTTCTCAGCTCCAGAGATTCTTAGAGGTGTCTGGCCTCATATGGTTATGGCCGGATTATTTAGAGTTATGCCAAAAAGAGCTGGATTAGATTTTTGTATGAGAGGTCAAGCAATCGATTCTAAGAAGGCTGAGCAATGGGGTTTAATTAATCAATCTGTACCTAGCGATCAATTAGATGAAGCTGTTGATAGACTAGCATCGGATCTTGCAAACTTAGCACCCGGAACAATGCAATTTGGTTTAGAAGCTTATGTTAATCAAGATGCTATGAATTTTGATGAAGCTCTTCCATATCTAGGTAAGAAGAGTGCTGAAACATTCGCCGGCCCTGATGCCCAAGAAGGTATAGCAGCTTTTCTTGAGAAAAGAGAACCTAAATGGGATTAGCTCATTCTCTTGAAGCTAAATAAATAGCAGCCAAAACTATTAATCCCCCGGCCATTTGTAACGGGCTCAATAACTCTTGCAGAAAAAACCATCCATAAAATGCAGCCGCCACAGGTTGCATCAAAAGTACTAATGAAGATAAATGGGCGGAAACTTTTGAAATTCCTGACGTAATTAAACCTTGAGCAAGAGTTTGAGAAAAAATAGCATAAGAGATGAGTATAAAAAACTCTGATTTGCTTAGGATCAAGCTGTCCGTTTCAATCAAGCTAATGGGAAGCAAACAAAGAGTAGTTATTATTGTTACCAAAAAAAGAGTTCTTGCTGGTTGAAGTATATTGGTCAGATCTTTTATAGATAATATATATCCTGCATAAAAAACAGCAGCTAGGATTCCCAATGAATCCCCGAAAATCATTATTTGCTCTCCTGGCAATATGACAAGAAATACTCCCATTAAGGCAAGCAATAAAGTAACTATAAAAAAGATTTCAATTTTATAGCCAAGAAATAAGACACCAAAGATAACAACAAAGACTGGCGCTATATTTGCCATGAGTGTTGCATTAGCAACCGACGTAAAGGTCAAAGACCAATTCCAAATTGACATGTCCAAAGCAAAACATAATCCGCCTAATACCAGAAAGAAAAATGTCTTTTTATCCCAAATAATCTTTGCGGAATCATTTCTTTCTTCAAATTTCATCCAGGCATATAAAAAAGGCAATGCAAAGAGGGATCTATAAAACGCTATCAATGAGGGTGATGAATCACTTAGTTTTACAAAAATTCCGGAACCTCCCAACATTGAAGCACCAATAAGTAATAAGAAAATACCTTTAACAAGATCTCTCGATATATTTTTTTCTTCGTTCAAAATCTTCAGTTATACTTTTGTAACATGAGCCAAGTTCCATCGAATAATCAAGAAATTATTTCGGTATCTGACATTAATAACCTTGCTAAAGGTTTATTAGAAAAGGATTTATCTAATGTTTGGATACAAGGCGAAATTTCTAGCTTCACAGCTCATGGATCAGGCCATTGGTACTTTACCATAAAAGATAAGAAGTCCTCTTTGAGTTGTGTCATGTTTAAATTTGAAAACCAAAGTGTTTTATTTGATCCTAAGATCGGGGATGAACTTATTCTAAATGGCAATATTAGTATTTACGCACCTTCAGGAAGATATCAATTTAATGTAAAACATATAGAGGTTTTTGGCGAAGGAGCATTATTAAAAGCATTTGAAGATCTAAAAATAAAGCTAGAAAATGATGGTCTCTTTGATCAAAGTAGAAAAAAATTGATTCCTAAACTTCCTTTAGCAGTTGCTGTAATCACTTCGGAAACGGGAGCGGTATTTCAAGACATCATAAACGTGCTTAGAAGAAGATCACCATTTATTAAACTCACTTTGGTGGAATCTCAAGTTCAAGGAAGAACGGCAGATAAAGAAATTGTTAAAGCAATTAGGAGAGCCAATAAAGTAGTGGATTTTGATGTGATTATTTTAGCTAGAGGTGGCGGATCAATAGAAGACTTGTGGTGTTTTAATATGGAATCTGTTGCAAGAGAGATCTCAAAATCTCAACTTCCAATAATTAGTGCCATTGGTCATGAAACTGACTTTACAATTAGCGATTTTGTTTCGGATTTGAGAGCACCTACGCCGTCTGCAGCCGCTGAAATAATAAGTCAGAATCATACTAATTTATTGGAATCCTTCTCAAGGAATAAAGACACTATTGAAAAGGAATTGCTAAATAAAATTGAAGCCTTAAAAGAAGTGCTCGATTTTAAAATGGCTCTCATCAGACATCCTGGCGAAAAATTGAGAGAGACATCACAAAAATTAGATAATTTTGAAACAAGGATGAAAGATCTTTTGTTGAATATAGCCTTAGATAAGAAAAATAGATTAGAGAGAAATACCTCACAACTGAAGGCCTCTTCTCCAAAAATAGATATCAAATTTAAACAAACTAAAATAAACGAAAGTTATTTAAATCTTATTAACTCCATAAAATTGAATATTGAGAAAACCAAAAAAAGCTATCTTAAAAATATCAATACTTTAGAGGCGGTAAGCCCTTTGGCTGTATTGAGCAGGGGCTACTCAATTGTGACAGACGATACTAATAAAATTATTACCTCTTCTGAAGAGTTAAACATAAATCAAAAAATTAAAGCAAGATTTCAAAAAGGAGAAATTCTTGCTCAAATACTTAATAAGATTGATGAAGACTAAGTCTTTAGTTTTATTGATATGTTTATTATCATCTTGTGCAAACCTTCCTACTCTTAACAACATCGAAAGCTGTTCTTATCCTATGGATAAGAATTATCCAGGAGGATTAGTTAACTATTATCTGAAGTCGAATGATTCAGATTTAAAGAATAAGTTACAAATGAGCAATCTCAAATTTACGATTTGTAGAGATGACGATTTTAATGCGAACATTCTTGTTCCAATTCCGCTTACTTATAGTAAGAATAAAATTGAAGTAATCCTCAATAATGAACTTATAGACTCGATAGGTATTGAGAATAAATTTTATAGGGAATCTAGGATACAGATAAAGAATAAAGACTTAGTCAATCCTCCAAGTTCAATGCAAGAAAGAATCGAAAGAGAGTACCTACAAGGTTTGACCGCGAAAAATACCTTATCGTCCTCAGATCTCAAGCAAACAAAGATGGTTATACCCGTAATAGGTATAACTAGCAGTGAATTTGGTGTAAGAAGGTTTATAAATGGGAAGCCTAGAAATAGACACATAGGTTTGGATATTGCTGCCAATGAGGGAGAACCTATTAGAACTCCTTTAGATGGTAAAGTAATTCTTATCGGTAATTTCTTTTATAAAGGAAATGTCGTTTACCTAGATCATGGAAATGGCTTGGTAAGTAGTTATTCTCATATGAGTAAAGAGGCTGTCGTAATGAACCAATCGTTGATTGCAGGAGAGGTACTTGGATATGTTGGTAGCACAGGAAGGGTTACAGGACCTCATTTACATTGGGAGGTATATTTCCTAGGCATACCAATAAATCCAGAAATATTTATTAATTAGTTATTTTCAAAGCCCTAATAGAGCTTCGAGGCTCTCCTGTGTTTGAGGTCCTATTAATGTGTGGATGAGCTCACCCTCGGGATCAAGAACATAGGTAGCTGGTAAGCTTGGTGGAGACTCCCATCCAAACAATGCTCCAGGATCATTTAAAATACTTGGGACATTAACACCAAATCTGATAATTTGATTTTCCAATTCTTTACCTTCAAGTCTATCGAAGTTATAAGTTAATACTAGAGCCTGTGCCTTATTATCATTATAAAAATTTTCAAGTTCAGGCATCTCTTTAATACAAGGTGGGCACCAGTCTGCCCAATAATTTACGATTAACCACTTTCCTAAAAAGTCATCCACTTTCCCAGAACCTCCATCAGCAAGCCTGTAATCTGGTTCTGAGCAAGCACTTAAAATAAAAATAAGATTTATAAGTAAAATATATTTTGTCTTGTAATATAGATCTTTTAATGTCATTTAATTTTTTATCCTATGAAGCATTTTACCATTTACCACAATCCAAGGTGTAGTAAATCCAGACAAACATTAGATTTATTAAAGCAGGAAGGTATTAATCCAAAAATCGTCTTATATCTTGAAGACCCACCGTCAGAATCTGATTTAACGAAAATTTTGGATTTCTTAGGAATTGAACCTAGAGAATTACTTCGAACCGGTGAAGTCGAATATAAAGAATTGAATTTGAAAGACAGGACTCTAGACAACTCAAAAATTATTAAACTTATGTCTGAAAATCCAAAATTAATTGAAAGACCAATTGTTGTTTCAAGCAATCAAGCTATCATAGGTAGACCTCCAGAAAATGTCTTAAATTTAATAAACTAAAAGGAATATGGAACAAAAAACTCTCTTAGAAAAATTTAAAAGTAATCCACTTTTTTGGCTTTTTTCAGGAAAATTATTTTTTTTATCACTGAATATAATTTTTTCAATCGTCATAATCATTTCAATATTTTCTTTTATCAGCTCTTTATTTGTAGATGAATTTAAAGATCCAACTAATAAAGCACTAGTAATTAACCCGATGGGACCAATTGTTGAACAAATTACAGGTACAAATGATCCTATCGATCAATTTAGCGGTAATTTACCAAGGGAATTGTATGTTGGGGACTTACTGGAAGTTCTGGAATCGGCAGCCATAGATGAAAGAGTACAGAATGTCTTATTAAACTTAGATAATATGGATGAAACCGGTCAGGCAGTTTTATATGATGTCGGAGTTGCTTTGCAAAAAATTAAGGATGCAGATAAGACGATAATCGCTGTTGGGGATTATTATTCTAGAAGTGGTTATTATCTTGCGTCATTTTCCGATGAGATAATCATGAATAATGATGGATTGGTTGGCTTAGATGGATTTGGACGCAGTAGATTATTCTTTAAATCTTTTCTCGATAAGATCAAAATAGATTTTAATGTTTTCAGAGTAGGTACTTATAAATCTGCAGTAGAACCATATCTTGATAATAAAATGTCTAAAGAAGCTAAAGAAGCTAATTTGGCTTATTTAAATGTTCTTTGGGACTCTTATAAAGATGAAGTTTCAAAGAATCGCGAGATGACGTCCGATGAGATTCAGTACCTAGTTGATAATGCTGATAAGGTTTTAACAGATAAAAGTGGCTCTACATCTGAAGCTTTCCTTGATTATGGGTTGGTAGATAAGTTATTACCAAGAACAAAAACAAGATCTTATCTCAGAGAATTATTTGGTGAATCTGAAGACAAGAAATCCTTTGCCAGAATCTCTGGTTTTGAGTATCTTCAACTTATTCGCTCAGAAAAAAAAGACCTAGGAGGTAAAGATAAGATAGCTGTCATAGTGGCTAAAGGGACTATAGTTGATGGTGTGCAGCCTCCAGGGACAATTGGAGGTGATTCAACCTCAAGACTTATTAGGGAAGCATATGAAGATGAAAATGTTAAAGCTATAGTCCTGAGAGTCGATTCAGGCGGGGGTGGAGTATTTGCATCTGAACAAATTAGACAAGAACTTTTAGAGGCGAAAGAAAAAGGTTTAAAAGTTATTGCTTCAATGGGAAATGTCGCTGCTTCCGGTGGATATTGGATTTCAGCTAATGCAGATGAAATCTGGGCTTCTCATAACACTATAACTGGATCGATAGGAATCTTTGGTTTGCTTCCAACATTTAATAGAGCCCTTAATGAAATTGGTATCAACAGCGATGGTGTCAAAACCTCAAAGATCGATCTATCAGGAGATGTCACTCAACCATTAAGTGAAGGTTTATCAAACATAATCCAAAGTGAAATTGAGTATGGTTATAAACGTTTTATAGGATTAGTTAGCGAAGCGAGAAATATTCCAATAGATCAAGTTGATCAAATTGCTCAAGGTCGTGTATGGGCCGGAACATCAGCAAAAGAGCTAGGCTTAGTTGATAAAATCGGAAATCTAAAAATGGCTATAAAAAGAGCAGCTGAGCTAGCTGAAATTAGTGAATACACAACCTATTATCCTACTCAATCTGTTGATTGGAGAACGCAATTGGCGAAAAGATTTTCAGGCTATGTAAGTTGGGTGATACCACCTTACATAAAAGATAATTTGGTAGTAAAAAATGCAATCAATGCTCTAAAAGATATAAATCAGTTTAATGATCCTAAAGGAATTTATATCATTTGTGAGGACTGCCCGATCTAACTTTTAATAGTTGTCGGATAAGGTATGGGTTTACTTTTTTCTTTTTCTCAAGAGAGAAGTCATCAATGTCGCTTAAGAGTTGCAATAGATCGGATAAGCTTCTAGAAGTATTGTTGATAATAAATTCTTTTGTTTTTGTATCCAAATCAATGCCCTTTCTAGCTGATGACTGAGATATTGCATCTAATTTTTCTTCATTGGTAATCTCTGGAACTTCGATGGCAGTAAAATATGCCAATCTAGAGTGTAAATCTTTAAGGTCTATTTCAAGATCTTTTGAAACTATTCTAGATGATAGATAAATTTTGATTTTGCTTGTCAGGGCACTGTTGATGAGTGAAAAAATTTGAGTTTCCCATTCCTCACTTTTTGGAAGATTATCTATATTCTCAATCAGTATGACATCTAAGGCCTCTAGGTGCTGTAAGATTTTGTGAGATGATACTTTCCTATCAGTGAGGGATAAGTGAAAAGTTCTCTTACCCTGATTAATAAACTCTCTATTTAAAGCTTGCATTATGTAAGATTTTCCAACCCCTTCTCTTCCCCATATATAAAATAAATTTGAGATTGAGTCTTCTCGTAGTGTACTTTTAAGGAAGTTTAAACAATCTCTATTACTATCGCATTCAATAAACCTATCCAAGCTTACAGTATCATCAAGTTTGATGTTTAGACTAAGCTGATCTGGTGATTTGCTCATAAAAATTGTTTAAAAATTAATTTGCCCTCGCTTTTAAAGTAATAAAAAAGACTTAATAATGTAAAAATTATCACCCCAGACATAGCTATCCATGCAAAGTAAAAAGGTAAAATTTGGAAAGCAGATTGAACTAAAAGAATAATAAATAACGCTATTGTCCATCCTGTGTAATGTTTTCCCCATCTATTAGAAAGAGCTTGTTTATTATTGAATAGAAGAAGATGTAGCATAGCTCCTATTAGTACAATTCCATCTCTTGAAAGTATTATATATACAAACCACAGAGGGAGTTTGTCCGAAAAAGCAAGAGCTAATAAGGTTGCCACAATCAGACATTTATCAGCTAATGGATCAGCAAATTGACCAAAGGCGCTTTGCCAATTGAATTTACGTGCTAAATATCCATCTAAGCCATCTGATAGACCGGCAATAATGAAAAGAATCAAAGCCAAAAGATCATTACCTTGGTAAATATAAAAGCTAATTGGTACTACCAAAATAAATCTCAGAGAGGTGATGATGTTTGGGATAGCAGATAACATGACTTAACTATTATTATATTTGTAAGAAATTATTTCCCTAGAACTATTATCTATTCCTTTGAAATCATCATTGATATTTAATAAGTTTTTAAGATCTTCAGATTTGCCATAATGTGAAAGTAAAATATCTAGTTTATCTCCCTCAACCTTTTCTAAAGAAACCCCATACACAAGTACTTGCGAGTTCAAGTTACTCAAAACATCTTCTAAAAATGAAAGACTAGTTATACCGACAATCCTTATAGAGGTTTTATTCTTTAATTTCTTGTCAACAACTAGTGATTTTTTTGAATTAACTCTATCTAATAAATAATTGAGGGCTTCTTGGGGAGAAGACTGTCTTCCTAGAGATGTTAAGCATTTAGGACTATCTAATAGAAGACCGAATTCATCTTTAATGGTGCATAGTAACCATGCATCTAAATCATATCTTCTGGACATTCTTTTCATAAATTTTTCTGCAGATATTGATCCTAAAGCTTCAAAATAATTGATATCCATCAAATCCATTAACGGATTTATAATTTTTGAATTTCTCTTATTAGATAACGGAGTAAGTATTTTTTCTAAATTGTTACATTTCTCGTACTCTTCTTTTGATTTAATGCCATTGCTCTCCTCTTTACATGGAAGATAAGACAAAATTAAGTTGTCATTAGATAACCAAAGGGGTAATTCATTTTCGGATAAATAAGACCTAATCAGATCCCCTTCAAAAATAAAACTTGCATAAATTTTTTCATCTTCCGTTCCCAATTTGTATTGATTTATATACTTTTCAGGAGTTTGTAACATTTTGGAAATAGATTTTCCTTTTATTATTTGTGAATCTCCACTGATAGTCACTAATAGTGAAGATAGTGCAAGTTGCATTCCCTCTTTAATTGAAACCTGATCTGTTCCCTCAATAAAAACTTGAGATTCATAAGTCTTTTTTAAGCTGAATATTTCTTGTGAGTTGACAAAGCAAGTTAAATGAAGAATTGCGAAGCAGAGAATTAATTTTTGTAACATCTTTAATAAATCAGGAAGTATTTACCTAAGGTTGATAAAATAAAGCAAAATCTAATTTAAGTCGATGGCTAAGAGAGATAAAGAACATAAAGAATTGAGCTACAAAAAATCTGGTGTTGATGTTGAAGCTGGATATGCTCTTATAGATAAAATTAAGCCTTTTGTGGAAAAAACAAAAAGACCGGAAATCTTGAGTGGACTTGGTTCCTTTTCAGCTCTGAGTAGAATACCAAAACATATAAAGAATCCTATTTTAGTGACTTGCACAGATGGTGTGGGCACAAAGATCGAAATAGCAAAGGAATTAAATAATTTTGATAGTATTGGTATTGATCTTGTAGCTATGTGTGTCAACGATTTGATCGTCTGCGGAGCAGAACCACTCGTATTTTTAGATTACTATGTAACTGATAAGCTGAAAGTTGAAACTGCTGCAGATGTCATCAAAGGGATTGCAAAAGGTTGTGAGCTAGCAAATTGTTCCTTGGTAGGCGGTGAAACAGCGGAGCATCCCGGTGCCTTTCCTGAAAATAGTTTTGATCTTGCTGGGTTTGCACTAGGTGTTGTTGAGGAAACCGAAATTTTGGGTATAGAAGGTCCTAAAAATGATGACATTTTAATTGGGATAGAATCCTCTGGTTTTCACTCTAATGGGTTTTCTTTAATCCGTAAGGTTATAAATGAGTTTGATATTGATCTAGAAAAAAAAATTGGTCGTGAAAAACTAGGGAACATACTTCTAAAACCAACTCATGTGTACGTAAATGAAATCTTAGCTTTGAAAAAAATAACAAGTATCAATGCCATTGCACACATAACAGGAGGCGGATTCGATGAGAATATTCCACGTATGCTTGGAGAAAATCAAAAGGCTATTATTAAACATGACTTTGATGATTGGCCTTCTGGAAAATATTTCAAATGGCTAATGGAAACAACTGGTATACCTAAAAAGAATCTAATTAATACATTTAATTGCGGTGTAGGTTTGATAATCTCTGTAAATAAATCAAATGAAGAAGATGCTTTAGGTGCCTTGAATCAATCTTTGTTTGCAAAAACCATAGGAAAAGTTCAAGAAAAAGAACCGAACGAATCGCAAATCTTATATGTCTAATTTAAATGAGTAAGTTTAAAGTAGCTGTCCTTATATCGGGCGGTGGTTCTAATTTACAAGCTATCATTGATAAGTTCCAATCAGACGAAACTATTGAATTGTCTTGCGTTTTAAGCAATAAAAAAGATGCACATGGATTAAAGAGGGCTTCCAAAGCAAATATTGATAATTTTTTTGTAGACCATACTAATTACCCTTCTAGGGAGGACTTTGATAGGAAGTTAATAGGAACTCTGGAAAAATACAAACCTGATTTAGTTGTTCTGGCAGGATTTATGAGAATTCTTAGTCCTCTATTTGTAAATAAATACTTAGGTAAGTTAATAAATATACATCCCTCCTTATTACCTAAATACAAAGGCCTAGATACTCATAGAAGAGTATTAGAAAATAATGAAGAATATCATGGCGTTACAGTTCATTTTGTTGACAATACGTTAGATGGAGGGCCAATATGTGCCCAATCGAGTTTAAAAGTAGAAACAAAAGATATAGAAGAACTGCAAAGAGCTATCCATGAATTAGAGCATGAACTTTATCCATGGGTTATTGATCAAATAGCAAATAAAAAAATCTTTTTGTCCGACGGGGAAATAGTTAAAAAAGTATAGATAATGAAAATAATACACTCCTTGATATTAATAATTGCTGTATCAATGCAAATATTAAGAGCTGAAGAAGAAATTAAACCTTCTCGTGCTACATTAGAGAGTAATGTGGGTGAAATGCAGGTTGAAATGATCAAATTAGATAATGGCTCTTGGAAGTTAACGTCTTTATTAGATGGGGGTTCAATAGTCAGAAGGGAGGAATCTGAGGTTTTTGAACTTATTGATAATCAAATTAAACCTTTAAACTATAAATTTAATCAAAGAATATTATTCAGAAGGTATAAGGCTTCAGCTGAATTTGACTGGAATAAAGATGAAGTTTCATTTATTGAAAATAAAGATCAAGGAATTATTGCTCTCCAAGATAATGTATTAGGCCCAAGTTCGGCATCGTTGCAATTACGCCTAGACTTTAGAGAGTTTGGTGAAGAAAATATTCCTGATGAGATTTCTTACATCGTATATTGGAAAGGTGCCATCAAAAATAGAGTTTATAGTGTAAAAAAAGATAAAGAATCTGTCGAAACTTCTTTTGGCACTTATGAGGCTTATAAAGTTTCTAGAAAATTTAATGACGAAAGTGATCGATCACAAGTATTTTGGCTAGCACCTGATTTAGATTACTCAGTCATTAAAATTTATGACAAGAATGATAGAGAAGTTGAAATAAAGATTAAAGACTTTCAGGAGATGGGTTAGGCCTTAGGTAAAGTTACGCCTCTTTGGCCTTGATATTTACCACCTCTATCTTTGTAACTGACTTCGCATTCTTCATCAGATTCTAAAAATAGCATCTGAGCCACGCCTTCATTGGCATAAATTTTAGCAGGCAGGCTAGTGGTATTGGAAAACTCCAAGGTAACATGGCCTTCCCATTCTGGTTCTAGAGGAGTTACGTTCACTATAATCCCACACCGTGCATATGTAGATTTACCCAAGCAAATAGTTAAAACATTTCTAGGGATTTTGAAATATTCAATAGTACTAGCTAGCGCAAAAGAATTAGGTGGAATTACGCAAACCTCACTTTGAACATCAACAAAACTATCCTCGTCGAACCTCTTCGGATCAACAGTAGCAGAATTGATATTGGTAAAGACCTTAAATTCATCTGAACATCTAACATCATAGCCATATGAAGAAGTACCGTAAGAGATTAATTTCTCGTCATTTTTTCCTAGCCGTACTTGGTTTAATTCAAAAGGCTTAATCATTTCATGATTAATTGCCATTTCCTTGATCCACCTATCAGATTTAATACTCATTTTTTTTATTGATTATTACTACGTATAATAATGCGGAGTAAATAAAAAACATAAATATTTATTTCAAGAATGAAGTGGCTTAGCTATTTCTTTTAAAAAGCACCTAAATGTTTTGGCTTTACAAACTTTGATAATAAGTAGCCTGTTATTAGCCAATTTATTGATTTACCGAAAATAATTACCAAACTCCAAGTTAGTGAATTATTAGACCAAAAAATATCAACTTCGTTATAAATAGAAAAAGAACTTCCCAAAAGAAAAATAAATAATATTCTTTTTTTTGGTGTATCTAACATAGACATCACTCTGTACATTATCCAAGTTAAAATAAGAATAACAGTAAATTTCAGAAGGAAACTCCATAAAAAGTCATTGGTGGTAACAGCATTTTGATGCTCAGGAACAAAAGAAATTAGAAATGTACTCGCAATGTAAAAACCTGCAAGTCCACATGTAAAATTTACTAATGTTGTAAAAAGAAGACCAAAGAAAAACTTCATTTAGTCTTCCATTCGTATGTTTTGTCTTCCACTAAACGCATGCATTATAGTTCCTCTATCAACATACTCTAATTCTCCTCCTAAAGGAACACCTCTAGCTAATTTTGTCACCTTAAGATTCTCTATAGTCTTGATTTTGTCATAAATGAAATGAGATGTAGTTTCTCCCTCTAGCGTTGAATTGGTAGCTAAAATAATTTCTTCTATCCCTTCTTCTCTAGCTCTTGCAAAAAGTTTTTCAAGTCCGAGCTCATCAGGGCCAATATCATCAATCGGTGAAAGGTGCCCATGCAATATAAAATATTGACCTGTAAATTGGTTGCTCATCTCAATTGCAAATACATCCGAAACAGATTCAACAACGCATATCTGCTTCTTGTTGCGTTTTTCATTAGAACAAATTTGGCAAATCTCATCTTCTGTAAATATTCTACAATTCGAACATTTATCCACGCTTTCCAAGGCATTACTAAGAGTATTCGCTAATATTAAGCCAGCATTCTTATTTCTTTCAAGAAGATGAAGAACCATCCTCTGAGCTGACTTAGGGCCTACGCCGGGCAAGCACTGAAAAGCCTCTATTAGGCTATCTACTAGAGGGCTAACTTTACTCACTTTTCTGTTCTAGGTTCTATTGATGACTCAACCACCTTAGCTCCAAATGCTTCAACTAAATTTTGAACATTAGGATCTTGCTCAATTTCTCTTTTAGCCTGTTTTAATTCTTTTCTTTTTTCTTCTTCCTTAATCTGATTTGGAGATTCGTCTGAGTACCCCCCCTCCTCTAAAAATAAGTTACATTGAGTATTAAAGTGAGAAGAAAGAGCATCTTGAAGTTGTTTTCTATGCTTTCCACTAAAAACACTTAGTTTTTCACTAGGCATAGATAAATAAATTACCGTTTCATCAGACTTGATAAAGGAACAGTGAGAAGCTAATTGCTTTGTACCCGGATCGAGTTTTAATTTGTCAAACACTCTCTTCCAATTTGTTGAACTGATATCAATTTTTTGTAAATTCTTTACTTCAATATCTTGATTTATTTCTTTTTTTTCTACCTTTACATCTTCAGGTGAATTTTCAGTTTTGCTTATTTTTGAAAAAGTATCAGTTTTACTGTCTATTTCCAATGACTCAACTTTTTTTTTAAGTTCTTCCATTTCATTAGGAATAAAAGAGACCATTCTGAGAAGAGCCATATCGAAACCACCAGACAAGCTTGGAGCTAATTCCATATCACGTTTAGCAATCAGTCCTATTTGATATAACATCTGGAGATCTTCTTCAGAAAGAAGTTCCATCAATTTCAATGCTTCACCTTTGTTGAGATCAATTTCATCAAGAATTTCTTCAGAGACTTTGGCGAAAGATAGTAATTGTAGGTTTTCTAGAATTAAGTCCATCAACCTAAAATAATCGATACTTAATTGATTGATTTCATTGAGATTATCCAATAAAGACTTTGGATCCCTTTGTGCAATATTGTTGATCAATTTTAGTACGTTGTCTGAGGGAAGTGTACCTAACATATTCGCCACAGCTTCACTTGAAAGCCTGCCTTTACAAAAAGCAATGGCTTGATCGGTAATTGTCAGGGAATCTCTCAAGCTTCCTCTTCCTGCTCTGGCTATTTGCTCTATAGCATCAATATCAAAATCGATGCCCTCTTCTTTCAAAATATAAGAGAGTCTTTCTATTAATTGTTTATTGGTGAGATTTTTAAGATTGAATTGCAGACATCTTGAAATTACAGTGGCAGGAATTTTCTCAGGCAAGGTAGTAGCTAAAATAAAAATAACATGCTCTGGTGGCTCTTCTAAAGTTTTTAGAAGCATGTTAAAACTTTGAGTTGAAAGCATATGAACTTCGTCTAACAGGTATACTTTATATCTTGAAGAACTAGGCATATGCATAACTGTTTCTAAAAGCTGTTTCGTATCATCAACCCCTCTGCTTGATGCAGCATCTATTTCCTGGAAATCCATAAAGCTTCCATCAGCAATTGATAAGCATGTAGGGCATTTTCCACAAGGTTTAGAATCTAGTCCCTCTTCACAATTTAGACTTTTAGCCAATATCCTGGCAATGGTAGTTTTTCCAACACCTCTGGTGCCGCTTAAAACAAATGCCTGATGAACCTTTTGATTATCTAAGCTATTAGATAGGGCCTGAACCACATGTTCTTGCCCGACGACTTCTGAAAAGTCATTGGGTCTCCATTTTCTAGCTAAAACTTGGTAACTCATGTTGTCTTCATTAGTATAGTTTAAGTAAGAAGAAGTTTTATAAATTTTCCTTATTGAATTCTAAAAAAGCCTTATCTATATCTTGAAATTCGTAACCTCGGTAATTTAAGAATTTTTTTAATTTAAGAATCTCCTTAGTTTCCGTAAGATTTTTTCCATTCGTCTTCTTTTTTAAAGCTTTCAGAGCACATGCCGTCCAATCAGTATCTCTTTGAATAGAATCAAAAATACTTTCTTTTATACCTCGTTGGCTAAGTTCATTCTTGATTCTGAGAGGGCCGAAACCTTTATTTTTTCTGCTTTGAAAATAACTTTCGGCAAATCTTTCATCACTCAATAAGCCATCCTCTACTAGATCGTCAATGGCTTGAAGCAACATATCTTGAGATTCAACCCTGTGCGAAAGTTTTTGAAAAATTTCTTTTACGGAGTGCTCTCTTCTTGAAAGAAAATCCATAATCTTTAATCTAATTGTTTGTGGTTGATCTAAAATTTTCATTCCTCATTAAGTATATTCTTTCTAAATATAATAAAAAACATATAGAATTATGTTCTTTAATTTGGAAGAAAATTATGCAGCTAAATTATTTAAATAAACCTTACTTTGAAAATGGGTCAATAAAAAATATATCTTCAGTTTTACAAGATCTTGGAGTAAAAAACCCACTCATATGCACTGATCCTGGCCTAGCTTCCATTGGGATGTCCGACAAGATTAGGGGTCTTCTTTCAAATGAATTATCTCCTACTTTTTATGAAGAAACTCCCGCTAATCCTACCGAAGAGGCAGTAAATATTGCCCTCAAAGCATATAAAGAAAATAATTGTGACGGAGTAATAGGTTTTGGCGGTGGTTCAAGTATGGATTTAGCCAAAGCAGTTGCATTAATGGCTAATCATGAAGGAGATGTTGTAGATTATTCTGTTAATGAGGGGGGCGTAGGAAAAATTAATGAAACTATGCCGATGATAGCTATTCCTACAACTTCAGGGACTGGAAGCGAAGTATCATTAGGAGCAGTGATAATCATGAATGATGGAAGAAAGCTTATTTTAGCTAGTGATCATTTAAGACCTGATGCTGCTATATGTGATCCAGAGCTTACCCTTGGATTGCCTCCTACTCTAACTGCAGGTGCAGGAATGGATGCTTTAACGCATTGTATAGAAGCGATACTTTCTCCTGTTATAGACCCGCCTGCTGAAGCAGTAGGTTTAGATGGAGTTGAAAAGGTTGTTGGTGAAGAGAGCTTGATTAGGGCAGTAAAAGATGGTCAAGATAAAGAAGCAAGATGGAATATGATGATGGCCTCTACTGAGGGAGCAATGGCTTTTTCAAAAGGACTAGGCGCAGTCCATTCCATGAGTCATGCAATAGGTGCAGACCAAGAACTTAGACTACATCATGGAACGTTAAATGGTGTTATCTTGCCCACAGTCTTGAGATTCAATAGAGATCATGTTGGCAATAAGTATTCAAAAATATTGCGTGCCATGGGAAAAGATAAATCCAAGGATCTAGCAGAGGAGATAGAAATCCTTAATAAAGCCATCGGTCTACCCAGTGGCTTAAAAGAGATGGGAATTACGGAAGAAATGATTCCGGGGCTTGTAGCTCACTCCATGACTGACCCTAGTAATGCTACAACACCGAGACTACCTACCCAAGATGAGTGGGAAAAACTCTTCTTAGATGCAATGTAGTTTAGGAAAGAATAAAGAAATTAAGGAAATAAAGTATAAGAAAGAATGCAAGGGCTATCGTTATACAACTTCTGAACGAAAATTTTCTGCCCGACCAATCTATTCTATCTTCCCTTTCAGTTTGAGACTTAGAAGCCTTCATCTTACCTAAGTAGAAAAACACGGCAAAAGAAAGCAATGCAAGACCACCAAAGAAGATGGTATTTAAATCCATCTAGTTACTTCTTAGTTTTGTAAGTAATCTGAGTATTTCTAAATAAAGCCAAACTAAAGTAACCATTAAAGAGAATGCCCCAAACCATTCCATATGTTTAGGAAGTCCATTCTCAGAGCCTTGTTCAATAAAATCAAAATCTAGAACTAAGTTTAATGCAGCAATACCAACTACAAATAGACTAAATCCAATTCCCATAATTCCGTTAGAGTGAATAAATCCAATACCTTCTCCTCCACCAAACAAGAGCATTCCAATATTAACAATATAGAGAAGTCCTATACCCGCTGTCGCGCTAACTATCATTAGTCTAAAATTCTCAGTCGGCTTAATTATGCCAGTTTTGTAACACACAAGTAGAGAAGCTAGTGTTCCAAAAGTAAGACCGATGGCTTGTATAGCAATACCCGGAAATTGAGATTCAAACATGACCGTTATACCACCTAGAAAAAGGCCTTGAGAAGCAGCATATAAAGGAGCTGTCATGCCAGCCGATGTAGGACGAAACATTGTTATCAGGGCCAGTATTAATCCTCCGATAGCCCCAAAGCCCATTAATGCAGGATTAGGAATGTTCCAGCTGATAGCTGAAGTTGCAAAGCACAAAGATAAAAGGATTCCAGTTTTATTTACCGTACCATCTAAAGTCATTTTTTGTGCAACAGGAAGATCTCTAAATTGAGCATCTCCATCAAATTTGTTTCCGAAGACAGGATTTCCTGATCTTCCGAAAGTATCTAAAGCTTGATGTTTTGACATAATTTTATTATCTATTAAAAAAAGTTAATTATATTATCTATTCCTATTATCAAAATTGCCAGTGCAATTGACCATATTAAGCAAGCAAGTATTGAGCTAATAAAAAAAACAATAGGTTTCATCGATGAAATGCCGGCTATAAACGGAATAAAAGGTCTTATTGCTGGTATCAGTCTTCCAATTAGAATTCCAACCCAACCATATTTTTTAAAAAAATCTTCTCCTCTATTAAAGACTGCTTGTCTTTTTTGTAAAAAATTGAGTCTCTTCAATCTCGGTCCAAAAAGTAAACCAGAGTAAAAACTTAGGGTATCCCCAACCCAAGAACCTAATCCGGCCCCTATGCAAATGAAAGCAAGCTTAATATCAGATTCACTGAGTCCAACTGCAAATAATAAAAGAATCACACTAGGCCATACTGCACCTGAAATAAAAAAAGATTCAAGAAAACCTATAATAAACATCGCAAGGCCAGCATACTCTGGATTGCTTATAATCCAATTTAAGAACTGTTCTGAATTCATTTGAGTTAGGATATTTATTAAGAAAATTTTAAATTTAAGTTAGATACATGATAAAGAAATGGGAAAAAAATTCTTCTAAATATTTATTAGAGAATAAAATCTTTAAAATGAGGGAAGATCAAGTCACTTCTCCAAAACTTGGCACAGAACATAGTGTCTGGGTAATGGAAGTACCCACGTGGGTAAATATTATTCCTATTACCTCATCAGGAGAGGTAATTTTGGTAAATCAATATAGATTTGGTTTAGAAAAGACATCCTTAGAAATACCTGGAGGAATGGCTGATCATGGGGAAGATCCAAAACAAGCAGCTATTCGAGAATTGAAAGAAGAAACAGGTTTTGAAGGAAGTGAAGTTGTTGAAATAGGAAGAGTAGAATCTAATCCTGCAATTTTGGCCAACCATACTTATACATACCTTGCTCTTAATTGCGAAAAGTCTGCTGATCAGAATTTGGATGGAACTGAAGACATTGAGATTATCAGTAAAAATATTGACGAGATACCTTCTTTGATAAAAAATCGGGAGATTGAACATGCGTTGGTTATAAGTGCCTTTTATTTTTATAACTTGTATAAGCTGAGTGAAAATATGTAATGTGGACTGAAGAAGACAAAATAAAAGGAAAAATTCTTTTCTTTTCTCCGAATGAAGAAGGAACATCTTATTTTACAGACTCATTAATATACATTTGCGATCATAATGAACAAGGTTCCCTTGGCTTAATTTTTAATAGACCTTTAGAGCTCGATTTAAAGGAACTACTAAGAGGCTTAAAGATTAGTGAAGTTGATAATGCTAAAGGGAATGTATTTTTAGGTGGGCCCGTTAATCCCGGAGCAATATTTATACTTCATAGTTCAGATAAATGCTGGAAAGGAACCTTAAAAGTGAGTGAAAATGTTTACATGAGTACAGATTTTGAGGCTATAGAGGATATTGCTAGAGGAGATGGTCCCAAAAATTTTAGGCTGACACTGGGTTATACAGGATGGGGTCCAGGACAGCTTAATACTGAAATCGCAGATAATGCTTGGATTGCATTTGAAGAAAATAGTAATTTAATATTTAAAATAAATCCAAGTGACCAAATCAATGAAATGTCAAAAATAGTTGGTTATGATATTCGAATGATAAGTCCCAATTTTGGTAACGCATGAAAATAAGCAAATTAGTATCAATATTATTAGCACTTACCTTTTTTGGGTGCTCTGATGATATTCAAATTTTGGAAGAGAGAATTAAAACTCAAGCAGAATTAAATAATACAGAAATTTCTTCTGCAGAGATAAAAAAGACTGCACTCTATCTCAATGCTTGGAGTAAAAAAGATTTTTATAAGGATGAAATAAATGAGTTCTTAGAAGAGGATAAGTTAGATTTTCCAAAAGAAATTGAAGTTCTTTTTACAGGTAGTTCTAGTATAAGATTTTGGAATTCTTTGGAAGAGGATATGCAACCTCTCAAAGTTTTAAACAGAGGTTTTGGTGGTGCTCATATCTCCCATGTCAATCATCATTTTGAAGATGTCATTCAACGTTACTCTCCTAAAGCTATTGTTTTCTTTTGTGGCACAAATGACTTAACTGCTTTGAAAACACCTGAGGAAACTATTCAAGATTTCGAAATCCTAAAAGACAAGATTCATCAAGCTTTACCTGGCGTTCATTTATTCGTAATAGGTATAAAACCGTCTCCAGCTAGAGTTTATTTAGAAAAAGAAGAGATAGCTTACAACGAGATGATTGCCAAAATAGCTTCGAGAGATGATTTGGTAACTTTTATTGATATCTGGGATGGTATGTTATCGGCTGAAGGAGAACGGATTCCTGACCTTTTTATTGAAGATGGTCTCCATATGAGTGCTAAGGGGTATGAGATTTGGACAAAACTAGTCAGAGAGCACTTAAAAACAATGTTTACTCTTTAGGTAATAATCCAAACATTTTATAACCAATAAAATCATCTGAAATACCATTTTTTGGTCTCTCAGGGAGGGTAGTAATGGGAAAAGCAATAGGAGTTACGTCACTATCAATTTTTTCTCCTACCTTTATCTTAGATCTATCGACACTAAAATGAAATTTATCATCGCCTCTAGTGCATCCATCAGCAAAAAAAATCGCGGTATGAACTATTCTGTCATAGTTTGAAATATTTGATTTAGCTCTGTGAAATGTCAAACCATGGTGAAAGGAAACATCACCCTCTTTCATAGTTTGATAATTTATTTGATCTGGACTTACGTTAGCAGTTTCCAAAAAATTATTTTCATCAACCTTGCCTGAAAAAATATTGATAAATTTTTTGTCCTCAATCTTATGAGAGCCTGAATAAAATCCTAATTGACCATTGGTCTCATCGACATCGCATAAGGGAATCCAGGCTGTTATTGTTTTGGTTTCCTTTATAGGCCAATAAGGCTGATCATGATGAGGGTCCGTTTCTCTGCCGCCCGATTCCTTCACTAAAGCTTGATCATGCCATAATCTAATTACCTCAGTATCTAAAAGCTTTGATGCTATTTTGCAGACCCTTTGATCGAAAGTAAGCTTTCTAATATCTGGGTAATCTTCCCATAAATTTTGACATTGAGTAAATGACTGCTCATATTCTGATCGGTCTTTTAAAATCCTTTCATCAAAGTGTTTTCTCTCTTTAATAGCTTCTTTTATTAGTTCTCTGTAAAATTTAATTTCAGAGCTATCAAATAAGTCTCTTACGACTACAAAACCGTCTTCGTTAAAACTTTTTTTTAAATCTTCAAACATGCTTAAAGAGATTAATTACAAACTTAATAAGAATATCATAAAGTGCTTAATTTTTTGTGGAGTTATCTTTACGAATCACAATGTATTTTCAGAGGCAAAGTACTACGAAAGCGACTCAACCATCGAACTAATTTCAGAAACATACTCCATTCAACCTGGAGACAATTTTATGTTGGGTATGAAATTTAAACTTGCAAAAGATTGGCATACCTATTGGGAAAATCCAGGTGATGCCGGTGAAGGAGCTACTATAGATTGGATATTGCCAAAAGGTTTAGAAGCTTCATCAATTCTTTGGCCAGGACCAGAAAGGATTCCCGTTGAACCCTTAATGACTTTTGGTTACAACGATGAAGTGGTTTTGTTAACAAAGATATCTTCTTCAAAAGATATTGAGTTTCCTATTAATATTGAAGCAAAAGTTGGTTGGTTTACATGCAAAGATATATGCATTCCCCAAGAAGGTATCGTAGCCATTCAAATAACTGAAGGTTTATTCATACCTTCATCCAATCGAGAAGAAATAAATAATTATTTAGAAACAGTACCTAGTGACTTTAATCAGGAATACAGAATTGAAAAATTAGATGATAGTTTCTTCCTTCAAACTGATATAAAAGATGGAGAACATTTCGATGACGTCTATTTCTTTCCAAAAGAATATGGCTTAACCAGTTATGCTGAAGAACAAATTTATGAAAAGAATCAAAATAGTTTCATTTTAGAAATTAAAGCTTCTGAAGCTGATCTTAATTTCAGTAAATTTGAAGGTGTAATAGAGGCATCAAACAAAGAAGGCAAATCCTATTATCAAATATCATTCCCGCTGACTGCAGATTTACCAAAAAACGAACAAGGAATATTGCTATTGATCGTGTTTGCTTTCCTCGGCGGGTTGATCCTAAACATCATGCCATGCGTATTTCCCATACTCAGTATCAAAATATTGAGATTTATGGAACATGGAAAAAATTCATCCTCGCAAGCCTATAAATTCGGCTTATTTTATACCTTAGGGGTAATCTTGAGTTTCTTGTTAATTGCCCTACTCTTAATCTTATTAAAATCAAGCGGTGAAAATATAGGTTGGGGATTTCAGCTGCAGTACCCCTTAGTGATAAGTATTCTTTTTTATTTATTTGTTGCATTAGGCTTCATGTTTATGAGTAATTTAGTATTTGGCAGTCAAATGGGGCAATTGAGTTCTATTGCCCAAGTAAAGAATGAATCTCTTGAGTCTTTCCTTACAGGCATCTTAGCAGTAGTAGTAGCCTCGCCTTGCACAGCTCCTTTCATGGGATCTGCAATTGGTTTTGCATTGCTACAGCCCAGTGGAAATTCATTTCTTATTTTTCTTAGCTTAGGACTTGGATTCGCACTTCCTTACTTAGTGCTCAGTGTAAAACCTTCATTATTATCTTTCTTACCAAAACCTGGTGCCTGGATGGAGACGTTCAAACAATTTATGGCATTTCCTATGTGGGCATCCGCACTCTGGCTTTTGTGGGTATTAAGCGGTCAGGTTGATAGCAATACAGTGTTATTGGTCTTAGTAGGAGGTCTAGTTATCAGCCTTTCATTATGGATATTAGAAAAGAATACTTCACCTCAAAAGTGGATAAGATGGTTGGTAAGATTTGTTGTTTTGATTTTAGTTCTAGCTTCAATATCAATTATTCCTACTGAATACAGCACTAAAGATACTCAAGATGAAATAGTTTATAGCGAAGAAATATTAGATGAATATAGAGAAGCTAAAGAACTTATCTTTTTAAATTTCACAGCTGACTGGTGTATTACTTGTAAGGTAAATGAAAGAGTTGCTTTGAGTTCAAAGAAAGTGAATGAATTAATGAGTAAACGAAATATTTTCTATCTAGAGGCGGATTGGACCAGGAAAGACGGAGTCATTGCCAAAAAGTTAGAACAATTTGGTAGAACTGGTGTACCTCTATATGTACTTTATCCTTCAGAGGGTGAACCAATTATATTGCCAGAAATTCTTACAGAAGATATTCTATTGAGATATCTAAACGAGCTTAGCTGATGAAAAAATTTATTACTCTTACTTTTTTGATTTTCTATTTTTCACAATTCTTATCGAGTTTTGTGGAAAATGAGGATAGCGCACCCGAATTCAAATTATCTGACAGCTATGGAAATGAAATATCCCTTAGTTCATTCATAGGTAAAAAAGTTGTACTGGAGTGGACAAATCATGGGTGTCCTTATGTTGCAAAGCATTACGAGACAGGAAATATGCAGTCTACTCAAGAATTTGCCAAAGAAGAAGAAATCATATGGTTGAGTATTATTTCCTCAGCTCCAGGTACTCAAGGATACGTTTCATCTGATGAAGCTAATAGGCTTACCATTGCAAGGAAGGCTTCTCCAACGCATGTTCTCTTCGATCCAACAGGCGAAGTAGGTCGAACTTATGATGCCAAGACTACTCCTCATATGTATATAATCAACGAGGAAGGTCTGTTGAAATACCAGGGAGCTATTGATGATGCCGGTGGTAGAGGGTTCATGAGTAGAGATCTTCTCAAAGCAAAGAACTATGTAAAAGAGAGCTTGAGAGAGATGGGCACCGGCGAAGAAATTTCTTCACCAGTTACAAAGCCCTATGGGTGTTCTGTAAAATATGCCTCTTGAGAGATTTATTCCGGTGCTTTAAATACAGATCCTAGCTTTTGTCCTAATCCCATATCTCCTGAAAACTTTACTTTTCCTTGCATGAAAGCTCCCATTGCAGCTTGCTGATCTCCAGAAAATACTTTTTCCATTGTCTCTTGGCTATCAAAGGTTAAAGTTAAACCTGGATCTTCGTGCTCAGATTCTACTACAGATAAAGCTCCATCATTTATATCCACATAGAAATTGGTAAGATCTTCAATATTAATTTGAATTGTTGCTTCTATTCCTTTAGCACCATCAGCATCAAAGGCAGTTTCAAGTCCAGTTTTTAATTCTTCAAAAGTCGCCATTTTTACTCCATTTCAATTTTTTGAGAACTCATCTTCTCAAATTAAGTGAACTTAAACCACCCTATATGGAAATAAATTGATAAAATTTTTGTCATGGATAGAAAAGATATAGATCTACAAGCTAAAAAAGATTTCTCAAATAAAATTAATGAGCAAGCAGGAAGAACTTCTAGCAGAGAGTTAACTCTCACAAAGTACATGACTGATGAACAGAAAAAAAGTTGGAATGATTCCGGTTATATCTTAATACCTAATTTTGTTGATGAGAACTTCTGTAATGAGATGAATGATGAAGTAATAAGCATCATAAAATCTATTGTTCCAGAGGATAGTGCCTTTAGTCATGCCTATGCGGGTGATGGTCACATAGCGATAAGAGAAATGAAACCCAGTAAAAATGCTACTAGCATCGAGGATGAAATATCCAAGCTCTTTAGAATTCATTCAAAAGGTATTTTTAATTCATTTATCAAAAATGAGACCTTGTGTAATCTACTGGAAGATATAATTGGACCTGATATAGATTGTTTTCTAAGCCAATTTATATTCAAGAATCCAGGTGCATGGGGACAACCCTGGCATCAAGATTCTTCTTATTTTCCTTTCGACAGAGAACCGCAAGTTGCAGCTTGGTTAGCAACAAGCGAAGCTACACTAGATAATGGATGTCTGGTAGTTCTTCCTGGTTCACATCATGAACATCTTCATGAACATCTACCGGATGATAGAAAAGAATCAAATTATGGATATACCGAAATAAAGGATCATGATTTCAGCAATGAAATACCTATGACCTTAAATAAAGGGGATTTATTGTTATTTCACAGCTTCCTAATGCATAAATCCTATGACAATAAGTCAGATTCTAGAAGAACAGCAATGGTTTATCATTTTGCTGAAACCGGCACTGACTATGGAGCTATTGATAGTCCAACTAACGAATGGATCTCTATTAGAGGTCGTGGACTAAATGCTTAAAGCGTTAAAATTTATAGGATTAGTTTTAAGTCCTTTTCTTTTAATATTTATCTATGTCTTTATTTCCTCTTCTGGCCTAGTTGGCAACCTTCCTGAAGATGGAGAATTAGTCTATTCTCCTAGACCAGTTGACAATATTCCATTAAGTGAAAAGCAAATATTCTTTGGTGATTTGCATGTTCACACTACCTTTTCACAAGATGCTTTTCTTTTCAGCTTACCCATGCTTCAGGGAGAGGGAGTTCATCCTCCAGCTGATGCTTGTAATTTTGCTCGGTTTTGCTCCTCTTTGGACTTTTTTTCAATTACTGATCACGCAGAAGGTATGACTAAAAAGATGTGGCAGGATTCCTTAGAATCTATGAGGAACTGTGATTCTATTTCAGATGAAAACAATAAGGATCTGGTTGTTTTTGCCGGTTGGGAATGGACACAAATGGGGGCCAATCCAGAAACACACTATGCTCATAAAAATGTAATCCTTAGAGATTTAAATAATGTTCCTGATGTACCAATTGGGGCGGGCCTAACCGGTCTTGATTTGTTGATTGAAAATAGTCTTACCCCCTTTTTGCCCTTAGTGGCTGATTTTCCTCCTGAAGCAATTGATTTTGATTTCCTTAAGTTCAGAGAAGAATCCTATTCGATTCCATTTTGTGATCAAGAAAGGAATTTAAAAGAAGAATGTAAAGAGAGGGCTGAGACTCCGAAAGAACTATTTACTAGACTTGATGAGCTTGGTTTAGAAGCAATTGTAATACCGCATGGGACAACATGGGGAATACACTCTCCAGCGAATTCTAGTATGAGTTCCCAACTCTATAATGGTAATCATGATCCTGATAAACAAAGACTTATGGAAGTATATTCGGGTCACGGAAATTCAGAAATCTATCAGAAATTTCTTCATGCTGAAGAAATTTCTCCAGGAGTATTCAAATGCCCTCCTCCAACAGATAACTTTGAGCCTTGTTGCTGGAGGGCAGGCTTAATAGTTAATGAGCAATGTAAAAAGGAAACTGGTGTTGCATGTACAGATAAAGCAAATGATATTAAAGAACAGTTTGCCAATAATGCCTCAGGATTATTAAGATTTGGTCTAGTTGAAAATGCAACAGAAGAAGATTGGAATCAATGTGGACAGCTTAAAGATTCTTTTCTTCCAGCCTATACCTACAGGCCTGCTATGAGCTCTCAAGCTGCCCTAGCATCTCAAATTAATACAAGTGGAGTCTTAAATTCCTTTAAATTAGGTCTTATAGGATCAACAGATAATCATAAGGCCAGGGCTGGAGCTGGATATAAAGAATTTGCAAGAAAATCGATGGGAGATTCTTGGGGAGCTAAAGATAATTTAACCTGGATACTACCTCCTGAACGAGGTGCCTCTTTTTATTCAACAGGAGGTTTGGTTGCAGTGCATGCTGATAGGCTAGATAGGAATAAAATTTATAATTCTTTGTATGAGAGAGAGGTATATGCAACATCAGGTGAAAGAATCTTACTTTGGTTTAATTTGGTTAATGGTCAGGAAGAAGTTCCTATGGGAAGTGAATTAAGTTTTTCTGAGAATCCATTTTTTGAAGTAAGAGCTGTCGGATCCTATAAACAACTTCCTGGGTGTCCTGATTATGTAAATAATTCTATGTCAAAAGAAGAAATAGAACGTCTTTGCTTAAATGAGTGCTATAACCCAACTAACGAAAGAAATTTAATAGATAGAATTGAGGTTATAAAAATAATACCTACCGAAAATTTAGATGCATTGGACAATGCTATTCAAGATCCATGGTTAGTTTTTGACTGCGATGATACCGGCCAAGGTTGTTTAGTGTCTTTCGAAGACAAACAATTTACTAAAGACAAAGTTAGTTCGGTTTACTACATAAGAGCCATTCAAGAAGAAAGCATGGCTGTAGGAGGAGATCCTCTTCGTTGTGAATATAACGAAAAAGGAGAATGTATAAAAATTAAGCCCTGTTATGCCAGTGGACCAGAATTTGAACCTTCTGATGACTGTTTAGCTCCTATTGGAGAAAGGGCTTGGTCATCCCCAATTTTCTTAAACTATCTTAATTAAAGCTAAAGATGATAAGATGCCGTCTCAAAAGTTAATAATAGATGGATTTTAGAGGTAACCACATCCTTTCTATAGATCAGTTCGATCGTAAAGGCATAGAAAAATTATTTTCTGTTGCAGACAAATTAGAACCTTTCGCTTCCAAAGAAAAAATAACACGAGTGCTTGAAGGCGCGATCCTAGGGAATATGTTCTTTGAACCTAGCACAAGAACTAGGATAAGCTTTGGTGCTTCGTTTAACTTGCTTGGAGGAAATGTTAGAGAAATTACAGAAGTAGGAAGCTCTTCCCTAGCTAAAGGTGAATCTCTTGCAGATACAGCTCGAGTTCTAAGTGGATACAGCGATATTATAGTTATGCGACATCCTGAGAATGGCTCTGTAAAACGCTTTGCAGATTCAAGTAGAGTTCCGGTAATAAATGCTGGAGATGGATCAAATGAGCATCCCTCTCAAGCTCTTCTAGATCTCTATACTATTCAAAAAGAACTGTCAGAAAATAATAAAACGTTAGATGGCCTTAGAATCGCCTTAGTGGGAGATTTGAAATATGGAAGAGCCGTTCACTCGTTATGTAAAATTCTCTCTTTTTACTCTAATGTAAAATTAAATCTCATTTCTCCTAAAGAACTAAAACTTCCTCCGGAGTTATTAAATCAGCTAAATGAATCTGGTCTAAGTCTATCTGAGACTGAGAATCTTGAAGAGGGAATATCTGAAGTCGATATTATTTATATAACGAGAATTCAAGAAGAAAGGTTTAAGAGCAAATCAGATGCCAATAAATACAGAGGACTACTAAGCCTTAACCAGTCTATTTATACTGCTAATTGTGAACCAAATACCGTAATTATGCATCCTTTACCCAGAGACTCTAGAAGTGATGCAAATGAATTAGATAGCGACTTATACGAAAATCCCAATCTAGCAATTTTTAGGCAGGCAGATAATGGCGTTGTAATTAGAATGGCCATGTTTGCTTTAGTTCTGGGTATAGAGGACAAAATTGAGGAATCTTCAAAATTAGTAAACTGGAATGTGGGTTTGGATAATTAGGTTAAAGAACTTTCTATATCTTCCAATAAATCGTCGATAGACTCTATACCTACTGAAAGCCTCACTAGACCATCGCTTATTCCAATCTCTTCTCGAATTTCAGGTGGAACTGATGCGTGAGTCATAATTGCTGGGTGCTCAATAAGACTCTCAACTCCCCCTAGACTCTCTGCCAAAGAAAATAATTTCGTTTTTTCAAGAAAGTTAGTAGCACTTTCTAAACCGCCTTTTATTACCACCGATATCATGCCTCCGAATCCATTCATTTGCTTCTTGGCAATATTGTGCTGTGGATGACTTTCCAGACCAGGATAAATTACTTTCTCAATTGAAGAATGGGACTCTAAAAAAAAAGCAATATCCAGCGCATTTTTACAATGTCTCTCCATTCTAACTGGCAGGGTCTTTAAACTTCTCAATAGCAAAAATGAATCAAATGGATTCATAATTGAACCTACGGCATTTTGAAGATAAAGAATTTCGTTAGCTATTTTTTCTTTATCTGGCGAACAAACTACAACTCCTCCTATTAAGTCCGAATGACCATTCAAGTACTTAGTTGCAGAATGAACGACAATATCAAAACCTAGTTCTATTGGATTCTGAACAAAAGGAGAGCAGAAAGTATTATCGCAAACTGAGATTAAGTTATGTTGTTTAGCAAAAGCGGAGATAGCAGATAAATCAGCGATTTTAAGAAGAGGATTTGTAGGGCTCTCAACCCAAATCATTCTGGTCTTATCATTAATTGATGCTTCAAGGTTATTTAGATCGCTTAAATCACAAAATGTAAAATCGAGTCCAGCAGAGCGTTTTCTTACATTCTCAAAAAGTCGATAAGTTCCCCCGTACAAATCATCCATTGCAATCACATGATCTCCGGCATTTAGCAGTTCTAATACAGTTGCACTAGCTGCCATACCGGAAGCAAAAGCATATCCGAAAGTACTACCCTCTAGATCAGCTATGCAAGATTCCAGTGCTTTACGAGTTGGATTGGTGCTTCTTGAATAATCATAGCCTTTGTGAACTCCTGGACTTTCTTGCACGTAAGTTGAGCTTGTATAAATAGGAGTCATTATGGCCCCAGTAGTTGGATCAGGTTCTTGTCCAGCATGAATGGCTCTTGTTTCAAACCCTTGTTTATTCTTTTTTAAAGACATAAAAACTATTTGAATTTATTACGATAGTAATTAATTAAATCTACTTTAGTTACGAAACCAATAAAAGTTTCACCATCAAAAATTATGGCTACTTTACCTTCAGTAAGTATTGAAAGTAATTCATCTTTCGAGGCATCAAATTTTAATGTGTCTAAATGATCCATCATGTAATCAGAAACATTATTAGAGAAAGAAGATTGATCTTTACTGACAGCAAAAAGTAAATCTTCTTCATCGAGAATACCCACTAACTTATCACCTTTCATTACCGGTATTTGAGATACGTCCGATGCTCTCATTCTATTGTATGCAACAAGTAGAGAATCGGTTTCGTTAACACTTATCATTTCTCCTTTATCAGCTCTTCTGTTGATTAAATCCCTTAAGTCTCCATAAGTTTTTAAATCAAGGAGATTGTTATCCTGCAACCAGGCCTTATTGAAAGCTTTTGATAAATATTTGTTACCTGTGTCACATATAAAGGTCACTACATTTTTATGTTCCTTTTGCTTACGACACCACTTTGCTGCAGCAGCAACCAAAGTGCCTGTGGAAGATCCACCAAGAATACCCTCTTCTTTTAAAATGATTTGTAAGACTTCAAAAGCTTCCTTATCTGAGACTGTTTCAGCATCATCCATAAGAGAGACCTCGAATGTATCTGGAATGAAATCTTCTCCTACACCTTCTACTAGCCAGCTTCCGCCATCGTAATTATATTCACCTTTGAGAACTGCATCTGAAATTATGGAACCTTCAGGATCAGCTGCAACCATGCAGATAGATGGATCTTTAGACTTGAAGAACTCTGCAAGTCCTGTAAGTGTTCCACCAGAGCCTACCCCTGCTACTACTGCATCGATATTCCCTTGCATTTGCTCCCATATTTCAGGTGCTGTGGTTGTCCTGTGAGCAGTTGGATTAGCTGGGTTACCAAATTGATTTGCAAGAAATGCTCCTGGTGTTTCTTGGGCTAACTTTCTAGCCATATCTTGATAATATTCAGGATGACCTTCTGGAACATCAGATCTGGTTAAAATTATCTCAGCGCCAAGACCCTCGAGGTGTAAGATTTTTTCTCTACTCATCTTGTCTGGAATTACCAAAATAATTTTATAACCTTTTAACGCAGCTATTAATGCTAACCCAATTCCAGTATTACCTGCTGTTGCTTCTATAATTGTTCCACCGGGTTTAAGTTCACCCGACTTCTCTGCTTCCTCAATAATAGAAAGACCGACTCGATCTTTTATGGATCCTCCAGGATTATTCAATTCTAATTTCACATAAAGGTCGCAAGGCCCTGTATCAAGAGACTTCAATTTCATCATAGGTGTATTACCTATTAGATCTAAAAGGGAGTCATTCACGTCCATATTCATAAGGTGCAAATCTTACATTAATTCTTATAAAATGATATGCATCAATATAAGGATATGACTATGGAAGAAATAAATTTAAAACAGAAAGAATTCTGGTCTGGTTCAGGTGGTGATGTTTGGGTAAACAAACAAAGTGAGATGGATATTATGCTTAATCCATTGGGAACTAAAGCAATAGGTAAACTAGATTTAAGTGGAGTAACAAAAATAATAGATATTGGTTGTGGCTGTGGCGCAACTACTCTAGAAATTGCAAAGCAATTAAGTGAAGGAGAGATCATAGGGGTAGATATATCCGAGCCTATGCTGGCTAGGGCAGCTCAAAATGCTTCTGATCAATCTTTATCTAATGCTAATTTTCAAGTTTTAGATGTGCAAGTTGACGATATGCCATCTGATTTTGATATTGCCTTTTCTAGATTTGGTGTTATGTTTTTTGAAGATCCATACCAGGCATTTTCAAACATATACAAATCCTTAAGAGAAAATGGTCAACTCAGTTTTGTATGTTGGCAAAATCCATCTTTAAATCCTTGGCAAAGTTTATCCATACAAGTTATAAAAGAGTTCCTTGATCTTCCCTCTCCTCCTCCAAAAAGTCCTGGACCCTTTGCGTTTGAAGATAAAAATTATATTTCAGATATCCTCAATCAATCTAATTTTAAAGATATAGAGATAGAAGATAATCAAGAAGACATTGTTATGTTTTCAGGAAAATCCATCGAAGAGGCTTGTGAAGACTACTTAACTATTAATCCTGTAGTGACTGAAATGCTTAAAAATTCAAAAGAAGAACTTAAAGATGAAATCCTTAAAGCATTAGTTCCTAAGTTTTCAGAGTTTCACAATGGCGATGGGCTGTTGTTTCCAAGTGCAACTTGGATAGTAACAGCAAGAAAGTAGCAATTGTTCGCTTTTTATACAAAAGAATTTGCGCTTGCACTAAAATAGCTCGATTTGCGTTGATAAAGAAATAAAGGGTTTGGCATAGAGATTGCATATCAATTGGTATGGAAACTAAAAAAAATCTCAAACTTAAAACCCTCGGCAAGATAGGAAAAGAAATCAGCTATTTCATTCCTTTGGTAATGGGAGTCTATTTCATAGCAAGCTTTGTAAGCTCGACCTAAGCTTATGTCTGCTGAAATAACGCCAAACAATACCAAAAAGAAATGGGGTATTGAAATGAGTGATTCGCTAAGAACTACACTCACAATAAGAATATTACTCGCTTATGTAATATTCGATACTATTGCTGATCTTCTATAAATCTAACCAAATTTACAAATCGTAAGTTTGTTGCCGTCTAAGTCTCTGACGTAACCACCATAAAAAATGGGCGCCCTTTGTCCTGGAGCACCTTCGTCTGAAGCTCCTAGAGATATAGCCTTTTCATAAAGAGCATTGACATCTTCTTCAGTTTCCATAGTAAAACCTACCATGCTTCCATTTCCAACAGTTGCCTCTTCACCATCGTAAGGTACAAATACTGCAAAATTTGTGTCGTCTCCTGGGATAGTCCAAAAAAAACTTCTTTCATTAGGTCCAAAGCTGGTTGCTCCCATGTCTTCAAACAAAGCATCATAAAAGCTTTTTGCTCGTTCTAAATCATTAGTTCCAACTGTCACATATTTAGCTATTTTTCCCTTCATACCTTCTCCTTTATTTTTATCTTGTTGTATTCATCCCTAGTTAAGAATTCTAAAACTGTAGCATTAATACAGTATCTCGGTAAACCATTTGGCCCATCTGGAAATACATGACCTAAATGTATATCCGAAGTAACAGATCTTATTTCAATCCTTCTCATTCCGTAGCTATTATCTGCGAGTCTGTATACCGAACCTTCAACAGGTCTGGTAAAAGATAACCAGCCTGTTCTCGAATTAAATCTATATTTTGTATCAAATAAAGGGGCTCCACTTAATTTATCAACGAAAACTCCATCGGGCGTATTCTTAAAGATTTCGTATTCCTTACAATATCTTGCATCTGTCCCGTCATTAAATGCCACTCGGTACGCCTCAGTATTTCCTAGCTTAAATAAACCCAAGGCTTGATAAAATTCTTTTGGGGAAAGATATCCCTGATGTCCGAAAACTTCAGAACCTCTTTCCAAAAAAAGGATAGTAGGAGTTGCCCAAGTTGGAGTTTTTATCACTAAACCTTCCAAGTTGGATGCATCTCTGTAAACCAAAGGGATGCTTCCTGCGTATTCATCAGAAACATCTTCACGAAATTTTTGGCAATATGGACAGAAACCTTCAGGTTCAATTACTACTATACTCTTTCCAATCTTTAAAAGATTATTGTCTTTTTTCGGCTCATAATCGTTCCTTACAAACTTAATGCCGGTTGAATGATCTGGGCAATAACCATTCGGATTCTTCTTTATGTAGTCTTGATGATAATTTTCTGCAACAAAAAATTGTGATAAAGGCTTTACGATTGTTTGAATGTCACCGTATCCTCCATCTTTTAATAATATTTGATATTCCTCAATTAATTCCAAGATTTTGCTCTGCTGCGCCTGATCTGAATACAAAACTATTGATCTATATTGTGTTCCTATATCATTACCCTGCCTGTTTAGCTGAGTGGGATCATGAGATTCCAAATAATGAATTATCAATTCTTCAAGTGTGATCAAATTTTTGTTGTAGGTAACCTCTACAACCTCAGCATGATTATTTGGGTTAAATTTATTAGAGAACTTCGTAATATCTCTATAAGTTGGTCTTACCCCTTCTCCATCAGCGTAACCAGATACAGCATCTATGACCCCATCAAGCGCCTCATAACCTTTCTCCGCTCCCCAAAAGCAACCAGAACCTAGTACGATTTTCTCTACATGGCTGGTAGATTCATTCTCAGAAGAAAATAACAGAACACTTAAAAAGACACTATAAACAGTAAGAAATTTTTTCATCTTAAATTATAGACCCCAATTATTATTCGCCAACCAACTTATCGAAATAATAAAGCCCCAGATGGATTGAGTAATCAAAACTATTAGACTACCGATAGTACCTAGTGCTCTAAATATGCTGCTTGCCCCTTCTCTGGTGATACCATAAGCATGAAATATTCTTGAGATTAAAAATACATCTCCAAGGATCGCGATAGCCAGAGTTGGAATGTTTCCAACTGTCTCAAGGAGGAATGAAAGAATAAGAAAAAGAAGTGCATTTTCTAACAAATTAGCGTGAGCTCTTGATATTTGTAACAATTCAAAGCTATCGCCTAAGCCAAGATTTATTCCAGTTTTAAATCTTTGACGTCCGGTTAAATAAGCCAATATCAATGCAAGTATTGTGAGTGCGCAGGCATAAAAAAGTGTGACCATTTTAATCTCTATAATTCAATTTGACAAAAGTGTATTGTATTAAAGTTATTTAAGTAGGTGTAAAAAATGAAATCTTTCTTTTTAATTTTCATGGTATTTTCCTTATCAAGTTGTGCAGTAGCTAGTTTAACCACAACAGCTGTGTCAACTGCTGTCAAAGTTGTTGAAGTTCCCTTTAAAGTAGTTGGTAGTGTATTGTCAGATGAAGAGGAAGAAACTGAAGAAGACCAATAGACTTGGTAGACACGAGTGGACTCGAACCACCGACCCCCACCATGTCAAGGTTACAGCCTTAAACTAACAATCCTTATTATATCTACGTTTCAGAGTATCAACTTTGCTGGTATACCACTATTTATACCACTTTAGTGTAACAATTCTACGATTTCTAACAGTTTTGCGTCTCTTGCCTCTAAGAGTCTAATAAAAATCCTTTTTGCTATACTTTCTTTGTGAATCTACAAATAGAGAAAACTAAAGAATTACTGAAAAAGACTGATCTTCATAATGAACGAGGGTCAATTATTTATTCAGCAGATAGTACATTAAAAAAAGGTAAATTTTATTTCCTAGGGCAAAACCCTGGAGGTAATAAAGAAAATAAGTATGGAGAAGATTCCATTTTAAATCAGTTAATTTATTCAGGTGAACATAACGAGTACACAGAAGGAGAATGGACAGGCACAAAAGGAAAAATTCACCAATATAATATAAAGAAAATGTTTAGCGATTTAGAGGTACAGTTGGAGAATGTCTTTTCAACAAATCTTAGTTTTATAAGATCAAGTCGAACTGAAACTTACGAGAGAAACTTAAAAGATGATTACAACACTTTTTGGTTTATTCATGAATTTTTTCTATCTGTTGTAAAACCAAGATTCATAATTACAAACGGTGCACAACCGAGAGACTTCTTCAGGAAGAAGATGACTAAGATTAAAGAGGATAAGAAAAAAGAAATGAAAAGTTATGGGCGCTATAACCATGTAGCAAGTTATTTTACTGGAGCTTTACAGACTAATTATGAAAACTTTGATGAACTTACGATATTAGCAATACCTCACCTCAGTAATGTGACAAATAATCTCAACGACTATGAGGAATATTATAAAGAAGGTGTTCTATGGCTTAAAAAAAGATTAAATTCTGAATAGCTTGAGTTAACTGCCGAAAATTTTTATTTTCCCATTGAAATTATCTTATTTAGCACAATACAAGTAAGTGTAAGCAAAGAAAAATAATAAACAAACTTAGACCTGTTAAAAGGGTAAATTATCACAGAAAATCCACAATAGACTTATCCAATCTAAAACCAGTAGTTAAGCCAGAGCTTAAAAAGAGAAATGATAAGTTATTTAAGGTTTTAGTAGACAACCTCAATAGGAATACTTCCTAAATTAGTACTGCTATGAATACAAGCAATGTCATTAAAGCAAAAGAAATAGCCACAAGAGTCCACGGAGACTTGCTAGATAAGAAAAATTATCCTTACATGGCTCACATTTTTGATGTTGCCTCGAGAGTTGCACATCTTGGTGAGCCCTATGAAGTTGTTGGTTTGCTTCATGATGCCATTGAAGATGCAGAGCCTGAAGATTTCAGAAAAGAAATCACTGAACTAATAGAAACTAGTTTCAGTAAAGAAATTGTTCTCGCAATAAAAGCAATGAGTAAGAGAGAAGGTGAAGATTATTTTGAAGATTACTTACCACGACTAAAAGCAAACAAGATTGCCACTCAAGTGAAAATTGCAGACTCATCACACAATCTTTCAAAGGCACACTTATTGGATGAAATACATCAAGATAAGTTGAGAACTAAATATATAAAGGTTCTTAACGAGTTAGGTGAAGATGGAATGAGTTGTGAGATACCATTAGTTTATTCAGAGCCAGAAGAAAAATGGATACTCAAAAATCCTTAACGGATTTACAACAAGTGTTTTGTCTAGAGAGTCTTTCTTTTTTAAATTGTAAAAATTTTAGCGATATTTAGAACTTTTCTTACACTCTTCTATAAGGTGCACCATTAGTGTTCTAAAACCCAACATTCTGTATTGTCTTTCAGGAAAAGCAAAATATTTAATATTAGGATCATCATCTTGAATTTTTATGGTTAATACTTTCCACCCTAGTAAATTCTCATAAGCTTCCTCAATAGCCAAAAAGGATTTATAGACTCTTCCCAAGTTAAGATGAATAGCGTGGTTTCCATCATCAAATTCTAAAGCATTAATTATCTTGGCATGATTATTTTCAATATATTTGCCATCAAAATTTAAGACCAGATCAACGTGTTTATCTTCTAAAGAAGTGAAATCAAAATCTGGGAATTTAGTTTTTACTTTATTGGTTGAGAGTTGGACAAAAATTGAGGGTTCGCCTAAACAGTTCTCTTCGTCAACCATCACGTACATTCTGTCCTTCCAAACTAAGTTACTTCTTACACTGCCTGTTTGAACACCTTTGAGAGTGAATTCGCTATTAGGAAACCAATATGTCTCGTCATGCAAGGAGTTATATTCAACTTCGCCGAAAATGATATCTGTAAATAAAAGGACAACTAATATATGTATTGATCTATTCATTTTCATGAGTTTCCAGATAAATTAATGCCTCTTTTTTGCAAGTTGGGCATACATTAACAACCTGCCCTTTTGTTTGATCTGATGGAGCTGCCAAGCAACCTAAATCAACAAATAGACCGTGAAAAGGATATTGCTTTTGTACCTCAGAGTCATATCCTGATGGAATTCCATAACTTGGCTCTGCGATACCTTTTAAAAGATCATCTCCATGTATCCAACATATATTTTGTCGTAGAGCATAGATCTCTTTTTTAAGCTGTTCTTTAGTTTTCATATGTTGAAAAAAAATTTATTAAATTCAGTAAAGAGAAAATTTACCTATAACTTCTAAATCTTCTTCTGAATCTTCTTGATAATGCTTCACCTTACTCAAACACAGGATATAAGTTCCTAAGGTTAAGGTTGAGGTGGAGAATAAAAATATAAATAATAGTTGAAAAGAATAGTCTCTATATGCAAAAGCTAAAACAATAAAAGAGAACAAGCCAAGCATATAGATAAAAAATCCTATTAATCTCATTAGACTTTAGTCTCCTTCACGGTCTCTTCTTCCTCCTCATAAGGAGCGAAAGATTCACAAATTTTTGTAGCTTCCTCAATTGCCTTATCTAAATGATCTAGTACCCACTTATCTTTCCCATAAATAGAATCTAATTCCATTACTCTTACACCTCTTAAGCTAGGAAAATTTCCTTTAAGCTCAAGAACTGATCTTTCCTCTAAAGCTAGATAAACTTTAAGATCAATCTCTTTTTTCTTTTTGAGATTGACTCTTATACTCGCTTTTAAAACCGAGTCCTCTTCTGGCTCATCAAAATCTTCTGAATCAGGGGAATACATTACAAAACTGGGTTGATCCGCAAAACAATGAGGTCTTTTGACATGAAAGATAAAGCCATTATCTGACCGGGGATTCTCTGAATACTTTTTTACTAAAAGCATATGAGGTCCGGCATTTATAATCCTGAATGAGTCAATTGTTGTAATATCGATTTCAGAGAAGATACTAAAAGGAAAGAAGGCAAAGAAAAAAAGAAAAAATTTCATACAATTATTGAATGGTTGGTTTATTTGATGGATCTAAAAAAACTGAAAAGAAATCTGCTTGATGAATATCCGATGAATCATCAAGTTTTTTCTTTTCTTCTAAGGAACGCTCTAGACCTATTTCCAAAAATGCATTTACTCTTTGCCTGGCGAACTCTAAGTCCTTTGATTCCATACAAAACCTTGAAACACAAAAAAACGCCATAGCATCAGATATTTCTTCTGGATCAAGTCCTAGATCTAGGAAGTATTCCTTTAGACAGTCTAGTCCTAAGAATATCCGATGAGTGTCATCTTCTATTTCTTCTTCATCAGGAAAAGATATTTTAATGATTGCTTCTTGGTTTAAGTCTTTTATTTCCATCTGGAAATAATAACTTATTTGACGTCATATCATGACGCACTAATGTATAGCGTAATCCACCAAGTCCATATAGAAATTTACCAAGGACATCTCTTTAGAGGAATTTGCTATTGGTTGATTGAGGTTTGGAGAAGCTACAAGAATAGCTAAAGTTTGAGCTCGTGAAAGAGCTACGTTGAGACGGTTTCTCTCTAAAAGAAAATCTGCACCTCTTGGAGCACTTTCTAAATCACTTGCAGCCATAGAGATAAGAACAATAGGTGCTTCTCTGCCTTGAAACTTATCAACTGTTCCAACTTCAAATGATGACCCCATAGCCTCTTGGAGTAATCTTATTTGATGATTGTATGGAGAGACTATTAGAATATCTTTTGGAGTTATGGACGACTCATTGCCCTCTTCATCTGTTTTTTTACCTTTTAGAAGATTAACAACTAATTTTTCTATAGCCTCAACTTCTTCTGCACTAGATTGCTCATTGCCTTCATGTTGAACAGGTAAGTAACAGATACCTGACTCCTTTTCTAAATTCGCTTTACTTATTTGTATCTTTCTAGAGTTTGCTACATCTACGGACTGTAATCTTCCGTCGTACACCCTAGATGATATGAAATTACATATATTTGAATTAAGTCTATAGGTATCAGGTAAGAGTATGCCTTTATCTGCTGGAACAGTAGAAAATTCTCCTAGCAAGTAATCAAGGCAAGAAACCCCGGAGTCCTCGGGATGGACTCCTTGAGTTGGTTGAGATAACTGCATTTGATCTCCCATAAGAATAATATTTTTACAGCATTTACTCATTCCTACCATGTTTGCCAAAGATACTTGTCCAGCCTCATCTATAAGAAGATAATCCAGTTCGCTTTCCATTTTGTCATTTGCAAATGTCCAAGCCACCCCGGCAACTATCTTAATTTCATCTGATAATTCGGCTTGACCAACATTTTTAAAAAGTTGAATCCTAGAATTATCATAAAGTTCATCCTGCCCACTATGTATTCTAGCGATATCACCCGAGATACCGTCCTCATCCATAACATTTATTACTTTTTCGAGAATATTATTTATAGCTTTATGGCTATTAGAGGCAATCCCAATCTTATAACCTTGATTGACTAAGGAAGATATAACTCTTGAGCCAACATAGGTTTTTCCTGTACCCGGCGGACCTTGCATACATAGATACCCTCCATCCAAAGAAGAAGAGATCTCGATAGCTGCTTCCAGAGTATTACTGCCCCATTTTGATAAATTAGTATCTCCCTCCTTTTTTAGGTTCGGTCGATCTTTGGACAAAAAATTGTCCAGGCATTTATTTAACTTACCAGTTTTTAAATAGTTTTCCGCTATTTCTTGAATGCTTGTATCAATAGGTCTTGCAGGAACAACATTGAGAGGAATCAAACTTAAATGATTGGGTAGTTCCTTAGTTGATTTAAGTTTTATATTGCCGTCATTAGAATTCATCTCATGCACGGTAACGTTTATATTTGTATCTTGCTTTACACGCACTGAATCTCCTCGTTTGATCTTTGTTTCTTGGTTTGGATCAAATGAAAATGTATACGCTGAAGACTTGCTAGTGATTTCTTCAATTTCTCCAGTAGCGACTAAATCTCCCAGGCAATCTAGATCATCAACAAGCTCTTCATCGGTTGACTCTAGTCGATCAAAAAGTCGCCAGTAGGCAGGCTTATTTTCTCTTTTATGGTAAAGACATAGATTTGCCAAGATCCGGGCATGAGGTTTTTCATCTTTCTCTGATAAGTTCTGGACTAATTCATCTAAAAGATTTGATGCATCAATCCTCTCAACCTCTCGTTCTTTGCTTGCTCTGAAGAAATAAGAAATACCTTCTTTTTCTTGAATAACTCTCAACCAATCGGACAAAGAAATTAATGAAACACAATCATCTTTGTTGTAATCCCAAATCTCTTTCAAATATTCACTATCAGTATGATCTTTTGTATCTCCCCTTTCTGAAGACCAGACTTCATAAACTACCGTTGAATCTTGACCACTACTTACTTCGTTATCCCTTTCCTCTCTAAACAGAGGCTCTATAGCTTTTAAACCGTAGCCTTCCGCTCCTATGCACAAAGACTGTTTTACTACTCTATATAAATCCAGGAACACTTCATTTCTTAAAAGATTGTCTACCTCTCTTTCGCGAGTCCCAAAATGACCCATGAGCTCCCTTATAGCTGTTATCTCAAATTGACCGTAATGATATACGTGCATTTCGTTATCTTGTTCCCATCTTGCATAAGTCCAATCAATGAAGTCTTCAAAAGCAGTTTTCATTTCTTCTTCAGAATGAGCCCACCAACAGTCGAAACCTTCAGCGTTATCTTCATGTGCTGCACCCCATAAATAATGAAGAGGAATCTTAGTAAGCAGAGGATTACTTTCAATATCGAAATAAATATCTAATTCAGATTTAGGAGGCAGTGAGGATAAACCAAGCCCTATTTCTACATTTGAGAGTAAAGAATAAGGTATGCCTCCGCTTTCTTTGGCTTGATTTTGCATAACTGCCTGCAACCTTAATCTGTCTAAAACTCTCTTATCTAAATTGTGAACTTTGATATCACTGGTAGCTAATTCTTTTAAAGTATTAATACCCGCTTCATTTAATTTAATAATTTGAGAATGTTTGATATTTGCTACTTGAAATAAATGATCTCTTTCTTCAAGAGTTTTTTTCGCATGTTCACTAAAACGTCCCCAATTTCTATACATATCAGGATCAGGAAGCTCACTAGTCATGTTGGTGCTTTGGAAAACTAAGAACTGTTTCCTGATTTCTTTATAAAAAACAAAATAATCTTTTACTTGAAAACGTTCCTTTTCTTTATTTCCATAGATAAGAACGCAAGTGTCAGTCAGAGTGCCTTGGAGTTCCGACAACATCTCTGAATAGCAGCATAGCTGTATCAAAAACTTAGGTCTGGATTTATTAGCTAGTTTTGCATCCCAAATCTCATAAGCATAATCACCAAAATCTGATTTACCTTCAATTTTATGAAGGAAGTCCGCTCTTCCAAAAAAATGTTTATCTCCTAAAGCTGCTTGATAAATAAGTTCGACACCCTCTTTCATAGCTTCTTTAGTGGCATCAATCATATCCTCTTGATCTCCATCTAGAATGATTCGTGAAGACATTTCGGAGGAAAGATCATGAAATAATTCCATTTCATGCTGATCCCCTTTCTTGGAAGCAACTTGCATAAAAGGATCTTCTTGGTCTTCCTTCACAGCGTCTTTATCAACCTCCCTTAGGTACTTATAAATAAGAGACTCAAAAGGTGATTCAAAGAATCTCATTAGACTGGATGGTGAATGTCTCTTAATATCGTTCATTTATATCTCTTATTCATAGATTTGATATTTTGAATCATTTCCTCTCTTAAAAAGTTCGGTTTTATAACTTCAACTTGTCCTGCAAAACCAAGTAGCCACCATCTTAATTGAGCTGTATCACTTACTTTAGCTTTTACAAGCAACCTACCATCATCAAGAGGTGTAATTTCTTGATCTTTAGATAAAGAGCTTTCTGTCAAATGAAAGCCAGCAGATCTATCAAATTTAGCCTCTAGGTTTATAGCTTTATTGGAATAGAGGTATCCCAAATTATTATCTTTTATATATTTATCTACAGAGAATCCTTTAGGTTCATAGGAGGTATTGCCATTCCACTCGGCTTTAGTAAATCTGTGCAAAGGTAAAAATCTCGGATTATCCTTATCCTCATCCATGGAACAGATTAAATAATGTATCTGTCCCCTTAAAACTAACCCTAACGGATTAATAATTCTCTCTTTAGCCCTTTTCTCTGCTCTATTCGTATAAAGCACTGAAAGCTGTCTGCCCTTAAGAAGAGCATCGTAAATCTCAGCTTCAACTTGATCATTAATCTTAGGAGCTTCTAATCTTTGCCATTGATGCTCTACCCTGACACGCTCTCTCCAACGACTGATTTCATTTCTCTTTATTTTTTTCAAAATAGAATTAGCACGATCAAAGAAAACTTTAATTCTTTTAAAGCTCTTGCTGGGCATCAAAGGTTCTAAGTACTGTTCTGCCAAACTAAAAGTCAGCGCTTCAATCGGGTCCATAGAAGGTTGTAAACCAAAAGCGCTTTGATGCCACGACCATCCAAAGGGTCTTTCTCTATCATCGCATACGATTGGCATAACAGACTCAAGAGACTCTAAGTCTCTTTGTATCATTCGAAGTGACACCGAGTATCCCAAGTCATTTAATTGACCTTGGATTTCCAATGTACTGATCTTGCTAGGATGTCTTGGCAATATCTGAAGAAGTTGGAGCTGTCTAAGACTACTTTCAGGCATGAATGTATTTAATTAATTGTGACGTCATTATAGGACGCTTTATAAAAATATACTTAGAAAAGGTTGACAATGGTCAAAAAATAGTATAAAATTTTTTTATATTAAGCCAAATTTTATTGATCAACCTATGCATAATTATTACTCTCAACAAAGACCTTACGTTAAGTTCCAAAATAGCCAATTAATCGAAGAAACCTTCTCTGCTCATATAGCTGGTGATACCTTAAAGCTTGAAGATATACGATATGAACTATCATTTAGAAATCGACAAGTAGCACAAAGTCTCCTGAAAGGTATAGATCTACTTACAAGCTAGTTTTAAAAATTACTCCTCCTACAAGAGGTAGTGCCAGCAGACGGTGTGCTACATATAAAAACATCTGCAATGTGAGCTTTCCTCCTTGAAGTGATCGCATTGACAGCCTGGAAAGACGGGCATTCTAATAAGTCACCTCATGACGCCTTATATGCCAAGGTATTCTTTTTATCTCCAAAATATATGACACAATTAAAAAAAATAAACACTAAACAATCACCAATAAAAAAAATTTTTTCTTTTGTAACACATTTCTTGTTTTCAAATGCTATAGGAATAAGTGGATCAGTTACTCTATTTATCTTTCTGTTAACACATGAAAAATTATTCTTATACGTAGCCACACTACTGTCACTTTTCATTACACTTTATGTTTTTGTAATAAGTCTCTTAGGTCTTATAGATTTTGGTGTTGAGAAAGTTATAGCTGAAATCGAAATAAAATTTTTAGATGTTACTTTAAATACAGGTTTTGTAGTGTGCACCTCTTTACTGGTTCTTATGCAGCTATAAACAGCGATAGTTTATAAGAGTGTTTCTATATGATATGTTAATCCTTAAGAACTATTATGGACATAATCGATCCCAGCGAAATACCAGTAACCAAGAAGACTCAAGAAACACTCAGGTTCATATCAAAGGGTATTGATGAACACAACAAACGAAATCTTAGTCCAGAAGAACTCCAACAAATCAGAGAAGCTTTGGTAGTTGATCAAATAAGAACTAGTCTGAATATAGAAGGTATTAGAGCATCCTCAAGACAAACAAAAGAAGTGATAGAGCTATTTAGGCTTAAAGATGAAATTAAAGAAGGTAAAGGTAACCAGGAAATTATTAACCTTCAAAAAGCCAATGATTTTATAACCTCTGATGAAGCTCAAAACTCTGAACTAACTTTAGAATTCATTCTTAGGTTGCATGGAATAGTGACCGAAGGCAATCAATCCGCTGATCCAGGTAATCTAAGGAATATACCAGTAGATTTTGGAGGAATACACAAGCCTCCTTTACCTATTAGATTAGAAGAATTATTAAGTGATTTGCACGTTTTTTTTGAGGCATCTGAAGAACGTGATCCTATTGTTTTGGCTTGTTGGCTTCATAATCAATTTACTAAAATCCATCCCTTTAAAGATGGCAATGGAAGATTAGCCAGAACACTTCAAGACTGGGTTTTGTATAAGAATAACTATCTTCCTTCAGCTGCAGGTTCATTTGATCGTCTAAAGTATCTTGATTTGCTTGAAGAAGCAGACCAAGGAGAGTGGGATGATTTTATTTCACATGTAGCACAATCTCAAATGGATAGTTTGGCTATTGCTAACCAAACAGTTGAAAAATCTAGAACCAGTAAATCTAGAATAGATGGGATTATTGAAGCCTTTACAGCAAAAAAAGATGATAGTCTTGAACAGGAATACTTCATTTGGAGGGAGAAGACCGTATCTATTTTGGAATCTTTCAGATCAAACTGTCAAAAGCTAGATGATGTACCAGGTTTAGGTTGTAAATTTATTTCAACAGAAATTATGCCGAGACCTAAATGGGAATTGATCAAATCTGGAAATTTATCCTCTCAAAATGATTGTTTTAAAATTTATTTTGAAATTGAAGGAGAAACATTTTACAAGACTATAGGTTACTACAGCAGACATTTCACTAGAAATGAGGACAGCGATGTAACCTCTTCTATACGAGACTTAAGAGATAAAGTATCCATTTATCTTGGAGGTTATGACATGCCGCCTGAAACTGACTATCCCGCTAAAGCAATTCCTTTAAAGAACGAGCATTCTGTTAAATTCGCGGAATTACCATGGAAGGATAACTTGATAGCTGTAAGAGAAATACTTTTTTATAAAGATAAATTTTATAAGTACCGAAATACGACTGAATGGCTGAAAGAAGAGCTAATCTCAAAAGGGATAGAAATCAAATTTGATGAAAATCATGAAACTTGGATTCCTGAAAACACTACCCCTGAAGATGTAGTCACTGAGTACCTGCGAGATATATTTAAATATAAAGGAAACTTAAAGTTTTAAAATTTATCTATTCAGATGTCAAAAAAATTTACCTTTATTGATTTCTTCTCTGGCGTGGGAGGCTTCAGAGTGGCTGCAGAAAAGAATGGCGGAACATCTATAGGCTTTTCAGAAGTTGATAAGCCTGCCATAGCAGTTTATGAAAAAAATTTTAGGACATCTAAAGAAACTGCTTTTGGAGATATAACTCAATTAAAGAAATTACCTTATGCAGATGTGTACTTTGGTGGTGTTCCCTGTCAAAGCTGGTCTATTGCAGGTTCAAAAAAAGGATTTGATGATCCCAGAGGAAAACTCTGGGAAGATACAATTCGAGTTACTAGACTCAATCAGCCTAGAGTCTTTGTGTATGAGAATGTTAAAGGACTTTATGATCCAAGAAATAGAGATAACCTTGACCTTCTTCTTAGAGAGTTTAAAAAAGCAGGGTATAGAACTTACTTTAAATTATTAAATGCCTTTGATTTTGGTTTGCCTCAAAATAGAGAGAGAATATTTTTGGTTGGTATTAGAAAAGATATCTTACCGAAAATTGATTTTGAATTCCCCAAAGCCTTAAACAAGAACCCTTCCCTATCAGATATTATCGATGACTTTAAAGATAAGAAGATTGCAAAGAGAACTGTAGAAAGAGATCTTCTAGGAGATAGGGTTAGCTTCTCTCCCAATTTCTTTCAAACAGCTGGTGAGCTGAATGATTTCTTTATATTCTGTGATACCAGAGACGGTCACACATCAATACATTCATGGGATATAAAAAGAAGCTCTCAAAGAGATAGAGATATTTGTCTTACAGTCTTAAAAAACAGAAGGAAATCAAAATACGGACCTTGGGATGGCAATCCATTGTCCTATGAAGATTTGAAGGAGCTCATTCCTGATTTAAAGGTAAAAGAATTAGATAAGCTTGTGGATAGAAATTTCTTAAAGCAGGAAGAAGATGGAAGATATGAGCTAAGAAATACAAAGAATTCTGCAGGTATTGATGGGGTGTATAGAGTTTTTCTCCCTCAATCACCAGTTTTCTCAACAATCACAGCAACAGAAAATAGAGATTACATTGCAACTAAAAAGATTCCTTCGAAAGATAAAGATCAATACAAAAAAGACTTTATAGAAAAGATATATAAAAAGAATAATTTAAGACTCATCACAGGTAGAGAAGCGGCAAGACTTCAAGGATTTCCAGATAAATTCGATATTGACGAAAATGATAAATTAGCGAAAAAACAATTTGGAAATGCAGTTCCTGTAAATGTTGTTAATTCTATTATTGGAGAACTGATGAAACAAAAATTTATAAATTGAACATCCAATTAGAAAATAAGATTAAAGAAATAATTAAGAAGCCTTTTCTTAAGAAGATAGAATCTTATAAAAGAGAATCCAAATACTCTCCATTTAAAGAGAGTCTTGTGGGAGAAAAGTACAGCGCAATTCATTCCTTTGTTCATTCTGTAACAACTTCAGCCGGTATGTCTATGTTTGAACAAATAGCTGCTCTTATTGCTGAAGAAAAAGGAGGATTCAAAGCATATACTCAATATGAATTGGAAGGGTCTATAGACAATAAAACAGAGAATAAAATATTTACAACCTTTAAAAATATTCAAAGCAAAGCAAAAAGTCCTGATTATTTAGACGATATAGAAAAGATAAAGAAAATAGTTGAAAGCATCAATAAATCTGAAATTGATTATGATTATCCTGACACTACAGTCGATCTTTTCTTAAAAAAAGGAAATAAAGAATATTACATCGATATAACAAGCCCCAAACCAAATAAAAAAGAATTTGAAGCGCTTAAACAGAAGCTTCTTCGCTGGACAGCACTTAGATACAGCATTAGAAAGGATATAGAAGTATTTCCATCAATTGCCTTCCCTTTTAATCCTTATTTTCCAAAACCTTATAAAAGATTCTCAGGAAGTGATCTGTTTAGTCTAGATTCTAGAGAAGTACTAATTCAAGAAGAGTTTTGGGATTGGCTAGCTGGAGAAAAGATTTATGATGAGCTTGTAGCTTTATTCTTAGAAACTGGCAATGAATTAAGAGAAAAGCTTGAAGACAAAATTAATTCCATGTAATCTAAAAAAGCTAAATTTCCACGAACTAAGAACCACGAACTAAGAACCACGAACCACGAACCACGAAAGAATATCGATAATTTTTTATTAATCGATCGCATTAACTATTGTGATCTTATGGAGAATCTAATGGATAAAAATGATATTCAAGAAGAAATCAAAGAGGCGCTCTTGGATGGAAGTAAATACATCTGTTTTAGACTAGAAGAGATTTATTTCAGACAAGGAAACTTTACTCTTATTGCAAAACTGTTAATTGAGTTGTCTCTTTCAAAGAGAGAAAACGAAGAGAACCTTAAATTAAGGGATCTTTTCGATTCAACTGAAGAAGTTATTTCTAGAATTAACGAATTAGAGTTATTTTTAAATTCTAAACATCATTAAAATTTGTGCCTCGGGAATCAAATCTTGAGAATTCTCGAGGCAAATTTAGTCAAGGCTAGTAAAGTGATTTTTGATATAAATACGAAAATCTTTTTCACTTAATTCTTCTTTGAGTTCCTCGTCAGGAAAATTGTGCCAATTATATTGTGGTGATTCAAAAGGTTCATAGATGCCAGATTCTTGCATTTTTTTATATATGTGAGGAAATTTAGTATACCCCCTTGATCTTTTACTAAGCTCTCCATTTTTTTTTAGCGTGGGGGTAATCTTTTCTTGCTCAGAATATCTTCTAAACCAAAACATTATTTCGGTTTTATCTCTAACTGACTTTGATGAGGAGTTTTCTGAATTGTCGCTATTTTTAATTTGCAATGAAGTCCACCCATTATCAGTCCTTTTTATAAAATCTACAGCCCCAATACACTCGGCTGTAAATACCCATCCGTATTTTTGACCTTTGGAATATATATACCTTTCAAGTAGTTCACCTATCATCATCTCAGCTTGCTTTTGGTCTAGGTACTGTTTTTGAATTTTTTTTCTATCCTCTGAGGGATGATCATATGCAATCTCTAAAACTTCGGAGGTTAAGTCATCTGGGGTAGTCGTAGGCTCATTTGGAGCTATAACTTTTGTAAAACCATTTCTAATATTTTGAGAGATAGATTCTTTATTTTTTGGATTTTTTTCCGAAGGATTCTTTTCTAAAAAATCCCTTACCTCTTGAATAGCTTTTAATATTTGCTCTTCTGTTTCTTCCATCAAGTTATGACCTCTCTTAAAAGATTTATTATTTTTTCTTCAATACCCTGATCTATCTCTTCTATTAATTTGAAATAAGCGTTGTTGAGAGATTGGTTAGACACCCAATTTTTATCATTATTCAAGGGATCATTATCTTGAAAAAATTCTAAGGTTCTGGAATGCAATTCAATAAATTCTTTAATCTCTAAATTTGTAAGGCTTTGGGGCAAACGATCCTTGATTGAATCTACCCTGCCCTGAACCGCTAATGCAATTATCTGTAATTTATCAGCCTCAGTTTGAAATGAGAAATTCTTTATATTCATCTTTCTTAACTGTATGTCTATATAGCTAATTAAAATGCTTGCCTCCATGGCTCTCATGTAAAAATCATTAGAATAAATACTCTCCTTATAGGCTTGATGTAAGATGGTCAGCGAACTTTGAAAGTTGCCATTTATACGTTCGTAGTCGGCTAGTTTTGTTATTGCCTGTCTCTTTGCTGATACAGGATAACTTTTTGTGATATCTAATGCGCTTCTAATTAACTCAATAGACTTTTCGATATCTTCTTTTTTATAGGATGTTGCCTCTTTAAGAAGAGAGGAATACTTTTCTATATCTTGATCCTTAGGAAAAAAAACTTCAGATTTATGATTTTCTGCCTTTTGGCTTGGAGACTGGACTTTATATAAGAAGAAAATTAACCCAGCACTTAAGATTATGAAGATGAAATAACCCATATTATTGGATTTGAGTATACCACTTTGTATACCACTTTTTTGCGTGCTAAAACGAACTTAATCGGTTTAAACCTTCTTAATCTGTAAAACGGGATTTAGCTGAAAAGCCTTTAAATCAATGGAAAACTAGCTGGGAGGGGTGGTAGACACGAGTGGACTTGAACCACCGACCCCCACCATGTCAAGGTGGTGCTCTAACCAGACTGAGCTACGTGTCTATCGTTGAAACATTATATAGAGAATATTAAGAGTTTGATGACAAATTTAAGGTACACATAAGGGGTAAAAATCTCTACTTTTCCAATCGATAGAGATTTGCATGAGTAATAGTTTCCTTTGTATAGAAGACAAATGTAAGATAGAACTAAGAACGAAGAAAATAAAAAATAGAAGTAGAAGTGCTTTGTGTACAACATAAAGGAGATTTAAATGGATAAAAATACCTTACTAACAATAACTGCTTGCATATACTTTTCAATGGCAGTTGCTCACACTGCAAGGGTTGTCTTTGGGGCAGAAATGATTTTTTTTGGTATAAGTTTGCCTTACATAGTTTCAATATTAATTGCCATCGGAATCTCTTATCTAGGCTGGAAATCACTTAACTATAGAGATTGATATTATTGCTTAGATGAAAGATGTATTTATTTTCTTTTCTGCCATAATAATTTTTGTATTATTAATTAACATTTATGATTAAAAAACTTTTGTTAATAACAGGAGTTCTGCATTCTACCTGTGCTTGGACTGATGTAAGAACAGATGATGAAACTATCCAACTGGAATGTGAAAAAACTTATTGGTTTCAAATTGATTTAGTCAGAAATGAGCATCTTGCTTGGAAATATGATGAACCCAAAACTCCGCTTATTTTGAAAAGTATTGAAATGAAGCCAACCGAAATTAAATTTGTTGTGAGCAATGAAGATGCACTTATCAATAGAAATACGGGTCAGGTAACTTTAAAAAAATGTCCCGCATGCGATTTGGAAACTTATCAATGTAAAAGGATTACTATTGAACAATCTGCAGAGGCTAGAGAAATAAGACTGCAGGATATTGAAAGTTCGAGATTATTCTAGATGAACTACGTTAGTGAAGTTTTATTTACTCTGATAATCCTCACAGATTTTGAGGATAAATAAACATAGCCCTGATGAATATACTTAAAGGATTTAGTTTAGTTGTTCATTGGGGAAGTTTCCTATCGGGAATTCTTTTTGCGCTCACTGCGCTTTATATTAGTGTCCTTCCAAATTTATATAATATTCAAAGGTTTGGTTTAATTGTGTTTGCTTTATTCGTTTTCTTTTCTTGTTCTGGATTAGGTTGGCTAGCAAGGTACACCTTAGTTGGGAAGATACACTTTCTACCCTGGAAGAAAATAAATGATTAAAAAAGAGTAATTAATATTATTCTTAATATCTAAAATAATCATCAAATGTTGATAATTTTATTAGTTTTATTAACTGCTTGGGAGGTTTATTGGACTTATCATGCTTGTTGGATTGCTTCCAAACTAAATGAAAAAAAGTCTTTTTTATTTTTTTTAATTTTTAATCTTTTAGGAATTCCCGAAATCATCTACATTTATAGGAAGAAAAAAGAATATACTAATTTGAATGAATAACTGGGTGAATTGGGTAATAGGTATTTGTCTTATAATTGTAGTTGCAATTGAACTCTTCTTTTAAAGAAATATGATTGAGCTTATTTTATTAGCTATATTAATTTTTGTCGGAATATTATGGTTTAGAAATTTATCCGATAACTCTAATAAAGAAGAAAATCCAGATGTTGAAAAAGCAAGAAAACAAATGGCTAATAAATGGAGTGTCTACATCTCAATACTTGTAGTGAGTGGTTTTTTTGTATGGTTACTTATTACCAATGGAAACTTTAATTAATGATCTTAAGTCTATGCCAAAAAAACTTTATAAAATTGGTGATACAAAAAAAGACCGAAAAGGTAGGAAAATTTACTTTAAAGGTTATTCAACTGAGCACTCAAAAAAAGGTTTTCCTATAGAGCTTTGGGAGCCTTTTGAATAGTGATAAAAAAATTGCTCAAATTGTTTTGGAGAGCAGGCGTTGATGAAGTCAAGCCGCCTATGCGTCAACTAATGACAGAGGACGAATTTAGTAAAAGGTCTCTCATAAGTGATGAGAGGGATTATGATGATATGTCTCAGCTGATAGATGAGTTTGGTGAAAGCCTCGAGGAAGAAGAAGTCAATTCAGTATTCGACAACCTAAAGGAAAATAAACGAAATTAGAATATATCTATGAAAAAATTACTGCTAACACTATGGTTTTTATCTTCTTATAGTCTTTATTCTTTATCTTTCGATTATCAACTAAAAAATATTATAAGTACTGATGATTCCAGATTGAGCAAAGTTGAAGAGTCAATAAAGAAAAAGTGTGATAGAACATTCCCGAATTATGGAAATAAGCTCAGAAAGAAATGGGTAAGTTGTAAAAGGGCAGATGAGAATTCTGCCTAGATGCTTATTTTCTTCTTTCTATTTTGAATATGAACAGCCTTTTGATTCATCGCTAGTGTCGCTTCATGAAGCGCCTCTGAAACGGTGGGATGACTGAATATAGTTGTACTAAATTTTTCCGATGTAACTTTATTATCCATTGCTATCAAGCCTTGTTGCATGATCTCAGTTGCGGAAGGTCCAAAGACTTGAATCCCTAGTATTTGATCTGTTTGATTATCAGCATGGATGGTAACAGAACCTATTGAATCTCCAGATGCGAGTGCTCTTCCGCTAGCAGCAAAAGGGAAAGATCCAGATTTGTAATCTACCTTAAGTTTCTTAAGCTCTTTTTCACTTTTACCAACCCAAGCCACTTCTGGATGAGTATAAATAACATTGGGAATGTGTGCATAATTGATTAGGGAATCTTCACCAGATATTCTCTCCGCAACCATAATTCCTTCTTCCGAAGCTTTATGAGCTAGCATTGGTCCTCTCACAGCATCTCCAATTGCCCATATGTTCTTAGTCTTAGTCTGGCAATGTTCATCGACTTCGATAAAGCCTTTATCATCTATGGAAACTAAATCATTATTGAATAAATCTTGAGTATTGGGCTTTCTTCCGATTGCTACAATCATTTTTTCAGCCTTCAGATCAATATCTTCTCCATTTTCTTGGAACTTGACTTCCACACCATTCGTTGTGTCTGAAATATCTAAAATGTTAGACCCAAATCTTATATCTAACCCTTGTCTATTAAATTCTCTAAGAATTTGTCTAGACATCCTTGCATCCAACATTGGCAAGAACTCTTGTTGAGCTTCCAAAATTGTTACTTCGGACCCTAATCTTGCCCAAACACTTCCTAATTCCAGCCCGATTATTCCTGCTCCAACAACTATTAATTGTTTGGGTATTCTTTCAAACTTCAAAGCTCCCTCACTATCGACGATGTTGCTTGTGAAGTTGATATTATTTAATTCTGTAGGGCTAGAACCAGTAGCAATAATTATATTCTTGGTTTCATAAATATGACTTTCACTAACTTTAGATACTTCAACTGATGTATGAGATGTAACTTTTGCTTTGCCTTCGATCAGATCAATATTATTAGACTTAAATAACGCACTCACTCCATTAGTCAGCTGCTTCACGACTTCATCTTTCCTGGACATCATCTTTTTCAAGTCAATACTTACATCCTTTATTTCTATACCATGTTTTGAATACTGGTCTTCCAATTGATAATGCTTATATGAAGAATCTAGTAACGATTTTGATGGAATACAGCCAATATTTAAGCAAGTTCCACCAATAGATGATTGCTCAACACACCCTACTTTCAGTCCGAGTTGCGCAGCTCTTATTGCAGCGACATATCCTGCCGGTCCGCTTCCAATTATTACAATGTCGTACATACTAAAAATGTAGTAATCATATCATCTATAAATTCTCCTTATTAATTCTTTATTCTTAAGAGATAAAACTTTAAGGTATATTTATAAAGTGAAAAGAAACTTATTATGGGGCTTTTAATTAATTATGATAAGACTGATACTGATGCTGCCAAATTTTATCCTTCTGTGGTTATCTGGCAAAAAACAAATCACACTAGGAGGAAGAAAATTACTTCCTGCATTTCAACTTATTTGTGAGCAAAACGAAAAGCTAGGAATCCAATATAAAGATATATCACCAACTGACTTAAGAGCGAATTATATATCTCAGAATATTTCCAAGATTGGCCTTGAAGAGATAATTACTTCAAACCACAAGGTGCCTGTTGAAGGCGATACCATAGAAGTAAGAGAATATTCTTCTGATAGTATTAATAAATCTGGATCATCACTAGTTTACTTTCATGGAGGTGGTTGGGTAATTGGTGATACCGATACTCATGACAATGTCTGCAGATATATCTGTAAGAAATTAAATATAAAAATATTTTCAGTAAATTACAGGCTCTCACCAGAATATAAATTTCCTATTCCCTTTAATGATTGCTTTGATGCTTACGAATGGATATCAAATCATGCAGAGCTCTTAGAGGTTGATCCAGAAATGATATCAGTCGGTGGAGACAGTGCCGGAGGAAACTTAGCTACTTCAATATGTATTGAGAGGAAGAAAAAAGAAAAACCTCTACCAAACGCTCAACTTCTTATCTACCCTGCGACCGACCTTAGATTGGTAACTAATTCAATGATAAAAGATTGTAATGAAGGATTTGTACTTACTGAGGAACTCATGAAATGGTTTGTTAATCATTATCTGGATTTGGATGAACTAAAAAACGATCCAAGAGTTTCGCCTTTGCTAGCAGAAAAATTTGAAGGCCTTCCCCCAGCTTTGATTATAACCGCCGGTTTTGATCCATTAAGAGATGAAGGACTGCAATATGCAGAAAAGTTAAAACAAGAAAATGTTACTGTTGTTTACAAAGAATACCCTGCATACATCCATGGTTTCTTTAATATGCTTGAAGTGCCAGGTATAAAAAAATCCATAGATGAGATATGCGAAGAGTTTAAAGGGCTTATAAAATAAAAGGCCCTACTGGACCTTTTATTGACTAATATTATGAAACTTTAATCTCTTGTGACAATAGTTTCGGCAGATTGGTCGGAGTATTTGGAAAGCTCTTCCCTAGCAATTACTCTTCTATGCACTTCATCAGGTCCATCAGCTAATCTGAGTGTCCTCATGTGAGCATACATGCTAGCTAATGGAAAGTCCTGACTAACTCCTCCGCCACCATGCATTTGTATTGCTCTGTCAATTAACCTGCATGCCACAATAGGTACATGTACCTTTATTTGTGCGATTTCACTTCTAGCAACTTTATTTCCAACAGTATCCATCATATGCGCGGCATTTAAAGTGAGTAGTCTTGATGTTTCTATATCTATTCTACTTTCAGCAATATAGTCATAGTTAGCGCCTAAAGTTGAAATTTTCTTTCCAAAAGCAATTCTTTCTTCAGATCGTTTAATCATAAATTCAAGTGCCCTTTCCATAACACCGATGGTTCTCATGCAATGATGGATTCTTCCTGGACCCAATCTTCCTTGAGAGATCTCAAAACCTCTCCCTTCACCAAGTAGTAAATTTTCCTTTGGCACTCTTACATCTTTAAAAGAAATGCGACCGTGTCCATGAGGTGCATCATCATATCCAAAAACATGCATCATTTTTTCAATTTTTATTCCAGGAGTGTCCATAGGAACAATAATCTGCGATTGTCTTTGATGTTTAGGGTTATCTGGATTGGTCATGCACATAAAAATGAGGACTTTACATCGAGGATCACCCGCTCCTGATGTCCACCATTTCTCGCCGTTTATCACATACTCATCCCCATCAAGTACGGCCGAAGAACATATGTTTGTTGCATCAGAAGAAGCGACGGCAGGTTCGGTCATTGCAAATGCAGATCTTATTTCTCCATTCAATAATGGCTTTAACCATCTTTCTTGTTGCTCCTCATTTGCATATCTTGCCAAGACTTCCATATTGCCAGTGTCCGGAGCAGAGCAATTGAATATTTCTGAAGCTATACCCGATCTTCCCATAATTTCAGCTAAAGGTGCATAATCCAGATTACTCATGCTTTCACCCATAGGATTCTCAGGAAGAAATAAATTCCAAAGACCCTCAGACTTTGCTATTTCTTTTTTATCCTCAATTATTTGTGGAATTTGCCATCTATCTCCCTGCTGAGTAAATTCTTCCATTTGTTGAGCATATATAGCTTCCGCAGGATAGACATGATCATCTAAAAATTTAGAAATGCGCAATTGCAAATCTTTTGATCTATCAGAAAATTCAAAACTCATTTTTTCCCCTTATCATTTATATAAATACTATTTTGGTATATTATAAATTTTAGTTATAACGTTTTATTACCTATTTTGTAAATCATAGAGATATATGCCTGCTTAGTCTATATGTCTCAATTAATTCAGCAAAAAATCTAAACCAATATGAAAATTAAAGACACGGACCTAAATTTATTCATAGCATTTGATGTAATCTATACAGAAAAAAACTTGACCAAGTCTGGGCAAGTTCTTGGTATAACACAACCGGCTGTAAGTAATGCGTTGGCAAGGTTAAGAGACCTTTTTAATGATGAGTTATTTATAAGAACCTCAAGAGGAATGATTCCAACACCTGTTGCAAATCAATTGATTGGAGACATAAGAAACGCTTTATCCCTAATACAGAATACAATTTCCGTAAGTGAAAAGTTCGATCCATCAACTGCAGAAATGACTTTTAAAATTTCAATTGGTGATACTTCAGAATATAGACTTCTTCCTTTATTGATCAAAGAACTTGCGGAGATAGCTCCTAGGGTAAAAGTAGAAACTTATCTCACCCCTAGAAAAGACGCTCCGAGAGAACTCGCTTCAGGTGCTATAGATTTTAGCATTGACCCTCCCCTTCAAAGTGATCAACACCTAAAACATGAAAAAATATATCAAGAGGATTATGTGATGATCGTAAGAAAAGATCATCCCATATTAGATAAGGAAAAAATAACCATTGAAGATTACCTAGATCTTTCTCATATCCATATTTCAAACAGAAAGACTGGGATGGGCCATGTGGACATGACACTCTACAAATTAGGTTTGACCAGGGACATATACTTAAGAGCTCAACACTTCCTTGTAGCACCTTACATAGTTGAACAGTCCGATATGGCCATAACTACTACCAAAGGGTTTGCCGTCGATCGAAATCTAGCCTGGAGAGAATTACCTTTCGATATTGATCCACTAGTTTTGCATCTGTATTGGCACGAGAATAATGATAACGAGTCTTCATCAAAATGGATGAGAGATCTGATGCTAAAAACATACGGAAAACTTCAACAAGTTAGTTGATTATTGGTGCGGATGAGAGGACTCGAACCTCCACACCTTGCGGCACCAGAACCTAAATCTGGCGTGTCTACCAATTCCACCACATCCGCGAGAGCGATCATTATAGGCATACAAGTGAAGAATGTAACCTATTCGTTTTCAGCTTGAGACAAGGCTAACTCAAGTTCATTGAGCTCCTCTCTTAGATTAAGTAATGATTGATTTACCTGAACGCGATATGCATTAAAGGAATCGATACTCTCTTCAATATTTGTCAATCTATCAGATCCTATTTCTACAGGTGCAGTATTATCAAAGCTATCTATCTCAATATTAATATTTTCTTGAATATTTTTAATTCTAGCTAACTCGAGTGTAAGGGCTCTTTGTTGAGCAGATAAAACTTCGTCTTTTTTATCTATACTTTCAATTTTTTCATTCAAACTCTCAATAGAATTTAAATTTTCAGAAATATTTTTTCTATTTCTCTTATTACTAAGATCCCACAATTTTCTTACTTCTTTATTGACAAACTTTAAATCTGCATTGACTTCTTCAGTTAAGATACTTATTTGATCATCCTTCTCTGCGAGTCTCTCTTCCAGAATACTAATTCTTTCCACAAAATTTTGTCCTGCTTCTTGTTGATTTCCTGAGGTATTAAAAAACCATAGAAATAAAATTATCAAACCGATTGAATTTAATACCAATAACAAAGAGGAAAATAAAAAACCTCCTCCACCTGTCCTTCTCGTTTTTCTATTTGAGGGTAATTCCGGTCTTTCAGGTTTTATGTCCTTTTTTTCTTCACTAAGATTTTGATTCATAGTTTCTTAATTTGCTCTTTCATTCTATTTGATCGCATATACAATAGATTCTAAAATAAAGTTTAACAATTAATCTAAAATAGAATTAGATTAAAATAGAGGAATATTATGAATTTTGAATTTTCTGCTGATCAAATGCAATTAAAAGATATTGCTAGAAAATTTCTTGAAAAAGAAGAATCAGTTAAAAGAGCTAGAAAAGTATTAGAAGGTGAAGAATCATTTGATCAAGATCTCTGGGCTCAAATTATAGAAATGGGTTTCACCGCTACTGCAATCCCTGAAGAATATGGCGGACTCGGATTAGGGTACTTAGAATTATGTGTTATTGCTGAAGAGCTAGGAAGAAGCTTGGCTCCAACACCTTTCTCTTCTAGTGTGTACTTGGCATCTGAAGCAATATTAAATTTTGGTGACGAATCACAGAAACAATCTTTTCTTCCAGGTCTTGCTTCTGGAGAAAAAATAGGCGCCTTTGCTCATAATGAAACCAATACTTCACCTACAGAAGCTAACATCAGCTGCTCTTTTACCGGCGGAACTTTATCGGGTACAAAAATTGCTGTAGCTGACGGAGATGTTGCAAATACTTTTATAGTGACGGCTAATAACGGGACAGGTGTAAGCCTGTATTTAGTTGATGGATCAGCTGATGGCATTCAAATAGAACCTCAATCTACGCTAGATCCTTCAAGATCTCATGCTTCTATCACTTTTACTAATACTCCAGCAACTGAACTTAAATCAGACTGGTCAGATGTTCTATGTTTACTTGATAGAGCAGCTGTTTTGTTTTCATTTGAGCAGTTAGGTGGTGCTGAAGCTTGTATGGACATGGCAAAGGAATATGCTATGGGAAGATACGCATTTGGAAGATCTATTGCTTCCTTCCAAGCAATAAAGCATAAGCTGGCAGATATGTTTATAGCTGTCGAACTTGCTCGTTCAAATTGCTACTACGGAGCTTGGGCACTAAGTACCGATGCTCCTGAGCTACCCACTGCTGCTGCAACTTGTCGCGTTAGTGCAAGTCAGGCTTTTCACGAGTGCTCTAAAGAAAACATTCAAACTCATGGAGGTATGGGTTTTACTTGGGAATTTGACTGCCATCTCTATTACAGGAGATGTCGCCAACTTGCTGCAAACATAGGTAGCCAATCAATTTGGAAAGATAAACTAATCGGTTCTTTAGAAAGAGCCAATCAAATATAGGAGAAAGATATGGACTTTAATGATACTCCCGAAGAAGCTAAATTTAGAAAAGAAGCTTACGACTGGCTTGCTTCAAATGCTGAACTTAAAGAAGGACCAAAAGATAGTTGGAGAGCATCGTCGGAAGAAGAAGGCCTAAAGCAGGTCAAAATATGGCAAAAGAAACTTCATGAAGGTGGATGGGCATGTCTTCATTGGCCTAAAACATATGGTGGCAGAGAGTCAACTCCTATAGAGAGGGTCATATGGGGCCAAGAAGTCTCGAAATTCAAAGTACCTGGAGGCTACCTAGAAATTGGTCAAGGAATGGCTGGCCCAGTAATGATGATGTACGCAACTGAGGAACAAAAAGAAAGGTATCTGCCTCCTATGGCAACAGGCGAAGAAATTTGGTGTCAGCTCTTCAGCGAACCAGCTGCTGGTTCTGATGTGGCAGGTATCAAAACTAAAGCCGAACTGGATGGGGATACCTGGACTATTAATGGACAAAAGGTTTGGACTTCCGGTGCCCACTTTAGTGATTACGGAATACTTGTAACCAGAAGCGATCCTACTGCACCTAAGCACAAAGGTTTAACGTTCTTTTTTGTAGATATGAAGTCTCCGGGGATAGAAGTAAAACCAATTAAACAAATATCTGGCGGTGCGAATTTCAATGAAGTTTATTTCACTGATGTAAAAATACCAGACAGTCAAAGACTAGGGGCTGTAGGAGATGGGTGGAAAGTTTCTCTTACTACATTAATGAATGAAAGATTAGCTGTTGGTGATGCCTCGGGACCTGACTTCGAAGAAGCATTTTCGCTTGCTAGAGGACAAGACCTAAATGGTAAATTAGCCATAGAAAATGACTCTGTCAGAGAAAAACTTGCTGATTGGTATTGTCAACAGAGTGGATTGAAATATGCAAAGTATAGGAATATTTCAGCCCTATCAAGAGGAGAAACACCTGGACCACAGTCATCTATAACAAAAATAGTTAGTGGGAATAAACTTCAGGAAATTGCTAATTTTGGTCTTGATATGCTTGATTCAGCGGGCATTGTAAGATCAGACGAAGAAGGTGCTGAGCAATCCATGTATCAGTTTGGCTTTTGGGGAGCTGCTGGTATTAGAATTGCCGGTGGTACAGATGAAATACTTAAAAATATTATTTCTGAACAGGTGCTTGGTATGCCTCAGGATATGAGAGCAGATAAAGGGCTACCCTTTAACGAAATACCTACAGGAAATAAGTAGAGAAAAAAATATCAAACAAGGCGTAAACTCTTTTCTTAATTCTGAGTTTGCGCCTTTTTCAATAAAAAATAACACCCTCTTTTCAGAGGAATTCGATGATCTCTACTCATCTTCGCAAGGTGCAGTCGCAGAGTGTAATCACGTATTTATCGAGGGTAATAACCTTAAAGAGAGATTTGAAAACCTCGAAGAAAATTCAAGGTTTTACATCGGAGAGATAGGTTTTGGCATCGGAATTAATTTTATTACCACATGCATGGCTTGGTTGAACTATGTTAAACAAGATCAGGTACTAGAGTTTTACTCCTTTGATAAATATTTATTCAGATTAAGTGATTTTAGAAAGTTAAATGATTCGTATCCGGAGCTTAAAGAATATATTGCTGAATTAGAACTTAACTATCCAAGAAATATTCGAGGTGTTCAAAAAATACCATTATTTAATGGGAGGATTATTCTTAATTTAATTGTCGGAGAAATTGATAACACTCAAAAATATATTAAATTAATGAATAACGTTGATGCATGGTATCTTGATGGATTCTCTCCTTCAAAAAATCCCGATCTTTGGTCTATAAAGCTACTTAAGTATATTTATAAATCTTGTCATGAAGAAACAACATTTTCTACCTATACATCTTCTGGTTTAGTAAAGAATAATTTGACTGAATCTGGTTTCAATCATAAAAGAACAAAGGGATTTTTAGATAAAAGACATATGCTTAAAGGTAAGGTTGTTAAGGAACAAAAGAAGAACTCTTTAAATACGAAAGTGGCAGTTATTGGATCTGGAATAGCAGGATGTATATTGAGTTATACACTTGCCAAGAAAGGCATGGAGGTTGACTTATATGAAAAGTCTGACAATATTTGTTCAGGCGCCTCTTCACATGAACTACTTGTTACCTACCCGAGACTTTCTGCCCACGACACTGCCTTTGGTTCTTTCACACTCCATTCATATATCTTTGCAACAAATTTTTATAAACGGCTAAAAACGGATGCCTGGAAAAGAACAGGAGTTATTGTCCTTAACCATGATGCAGCAACAGAAAAAAGGCAATCATCTCTTCTTGAAAAAAGAGCTGATGGAGAGATCTATCGATTTATTGATCCTGTCGAAGCTTCAGAAATATCAGGAATAGATATTAAATTGAATGGGCTTATCTATGAAGATGCAGGATATATTCTACCTAAGGAGATGTGTAAATTTCTTATAGAATCTCCAAAAATAAATGTTTTTACTTCTTCACAGATAAAAAACATAACCAAAAAGAAAGAAGCTGTTTACTTCAATATTGGAAAGAAAGAGTTTAAATATCAGAATGTTTGCTTATGTACTGGTAGTGATACTTCTGAGATTTTAGATATAGATGGTATCAGTATAAAAAGGGGTCAAGTAACCCATATAGAAAGTCTAGATAGTGTTTCAAAAATCAAATTACCTATTTGCGCAAAGGGATATATTTCACCTCGAGTAAATAATATTCATCTAGTCGGCTCAAGTTATAGCGATAGTGAAGATAATGATTTATCTGAGGATGACCATTTATATAATCTGAATAACTTAAAGTTAGTAATAGATGAAGAAATGAATGTTGTCTCTGGACAAACAGGTCATAGAGCAGTTTCCAAGGACCATATGCCTCTTGTAGGGAAGAAAAATGGTATCTTCATTAATACATCTCATGGCTCGAGAGCATCTGTTACTGCACCTATTAGCGCTGAAATTATTGCAAGTATGATTGCGGGAGAGGCACCGCCTTTAATGGGCAGAGAATTAAAGTCCTTATCACCTGAAAGATTTAATTGAAATTAGTAAGGACCTCTTGAATTAAAGAATCTACACCAGCTTGATCATACTTATCACTCGCTCTTTTGAATCTAGTGAAGGCATACCACACGACGTCATCAGTCCTCGTATCATGAAATCTAATTGATATTTCATCTTTTTCTGATCTAATAAAACGTTGGTCCCTAGAATCAAGGTATCCATATCGATAATAACCATAGCCTCCAAGGTCTGTTGCTCTTTCTATTTCCCTCATTGTACCTATGTAAAATCTAACTGTTATATCTGCATTGTCAGACTTTTTAAGTCCTTTTTGAGTTAATACAGAGTCCAATGATCTTGCGATCCTTTGAATAAGGATCGGGTTTATGCTGATCATCTCGTCTTGATCATCAAGAGAAGGTGTGACAATCGAATAGGTTTTATATGCAGATATGTCGTACTGCGAATCAGAGTCAGATTGAACAACAAGAGAGCTAGCACATGAGGTAAGTAATGATAAGAAAGCTACACTAATTGATATTTTAATTTTTTGTTTCATATGTAATTATTAGAAAAAGATGAATCTTTTTCCTAATTTTTTTTTGCAGCCATCATATTGTACTTGATACCTATCAGCTTGTCTTTGTACTTTGTCCGCTACTGATAATAGCCATGGCTTAGTTCTATAGCTTCCTCTTTTATACCCACCTCGCCCTTCATGATATGCCAAATATAGGGCCCTAGCATTTGTAAGTGATATGCCCAGTTGCTTATGAGTCTTATAATTGTACCAACCTACAAAATCGACAGAATCCTCAAAATCATTTCTACTAACAAACCATCCCCCTCGGTCATTTAGGTACATTTCCCAAGTGCCATCAACTGCCTGAGCATAGCCTCTAGCACTAGTAACTCTTTTCCAGGGTATAAAACCTAAAAGCTTTCTTCTCTCTGGTCGTGCGTCAGCCCTAAAGCTTGATTCTTGTTTGATAATAGCCATTGAAACAGAAACTGGAATTTTCCATCTCTTCTCAGTCTTTTTTGCAGCTTTATACCAGCTGTATCTTTCTTTAAAGATCTTACAAACATCTGTGGTGGTGCTTGGAGGGCTATTTGATGCACAAGCATTCAATATTATTAAAATGAAAATACTAGTGAATACTTTATACATCTAACTGTCCAGAATCTTTAAGGCCTCTTCTTCATCAAGAATTGGAATATTAAGGTCAGAGGCCTTTTTTAGTTTTGAACCAGGTTTTTCTCCCGCAATCAAAAATTCAGTCTTACTAGATACAGAACTAGAAACCTTCGCCCCTACTCTTATCAATTCTTCCTTCAGCTGACTCCTTGCTATGCCATTAAACGAACCTGTAATAACTATTGATTTAGAGCTAAAAGGATTATCCCCTTTGATTTCCACTGCTTTAGGATTGACTCCTAAAGTGATTAAATCTTTAACTAAACTTATATTTTCTTCTAAGGCTAGAAATTCTTTTATGAAATTAGATGCAACCGGACCTATATCATTTATCTCTAATAAATCTTCTTCTTTTGCTGAGAGAAAATTAGTTATGTTATTAAAATTTAAAGCAAGGTTCATAGCCGTTGCTTCACCAACCTCCCTTATTCCAAGTGAATATATAAATCTAGGTAAAGTGGTTTCTCTACTTTCTTGAATAGAACGAATTAAATTAGTAGCTGACTTCTCACCAAATCCTTCAAGATCGACAATATCCTTTATTTCTAATCTAAATAAGTCGGCGAAATTTAATACTAAATTTTTATCTACCAATAATTCAATAATCCTTTCGCCTAGGCCATCAATATTTAAAGCATTTCTTGAAACAAAATGGATTAAAGCTCCAATTCTTTGTGCAGGGCAATCGAGTCCCATGGTGCATCTTAAGATAGCCTCCCCTTCTATTTTTACTAAATCAGTATTACAAGATGGGCATCTTTTTGGTAAAGATACTTTTGAAGATTCCTTTTTTCTTTTATTCAAATCCACAGAAATTATCTGAGGTATGACATCTCCAGCTCTTTTAATATCGACTGTATCACCTTCCCTTACATCTAATCGATTTATCTCATCAAAATTATGAATGCTGGCATGTGAAACGGTAACTCCTCCAATATTGACCGGAGCAAATTCGGCGACAGGCGTGATCCCACCCACTCTTCCAACCTGATAAGAGATTTTTTTTACAATGGTAGTTCCTATCTCAGCAGGAAATTTTCTTGCAATGGCCCATCTGGGCGCCCTGGAGACTTGTCCCAAAGAAATTTGCTTATCTAGGTTATTAACTTTGAAAACTATGCCATCAATTTCGTACGGAAGATTATCTCTCTCATTCGAAATTTTATGAAAATATTCTTCACAAGCTTTTAAATCATCAGCCACATCACTGAAAGGATTAATTGGGAGCCCCCATGATTGATATTGTTTTAACATCTCGGATTGAGAGTCAGGCAGTTTAAAGTTTCCTTCCTTAATGTAACCAATACCATGAGCGTAAAATTTCAAAGGCCTTGAAGCAGCAATAGATGGATCCAATTGGCGAAGACTACCAGCCGCAGCATTTCTAGGATTGGCAAAAGTTTTTTCTCCTTCTTTGATTGCTTTTTTATTTGCTAAATCAAAATCCTTTTTTTCGATAAAAACTTCTCCCCTTATCTCTATTAGGCTTGGCAGGTCAGAACTATCACCTATAAGTGAGAGAGGTATTGAATTGATGGTTCTTATATTATGAGTGATATCTTCACCAACTTTTCCATCTCCTCTAGTGCTAGCTATATCTAGGTGACCGCTTTTATATAACAGATTTACTGCAATTCCGTCTAACTTAGGTTCGCATGAAAAGCTTATGTTGCCTTTGACAAGTAGCCTCTCCAGGATGCGTTTATTAAAGTCTTCCATATCATCATCATTAAATGCATTGTCTAAAGAAAGCATAGGAGTCAAGTGTTCTATTTTCTTAAAACCATCAAGAGGCTTGCCGCCGACTCTTTGGGAAGGAGAATAAGAAAATTGATATTTTGGAAATTTGGCTTCCAAATCGAGTAGCTCATTAAACAGAGCATCATATTGATGATCTTCAATAGAAGGTTCATCCAAGGAATGGTAGTTATGAGAATGGAGATTTATAAGTTTATGGAGTTCCAGTACCCTTTCTTTGATCTTCGGACTATCTTTCATCAATAATCGAACTAACTAGCAGAAGCAAGAAATTGCCTTTGATATTCATGAAATTGATTTTTCATATGTTCAATCATTTGTTTGGTCATAAAGTTTCGATCTTCATCCAGTATTTGGCATTGGAAGGTCTCCTGGATGCTTTGAGAGACCTCGACAAATAACTCGAAAGATTCGATTGGATTAGTTAGGTTTTGGGGGTCAAGAACTAATGCAATATCATTCGATTTAATAGATTCAGAAAAGAAACCAGGGTTCTTGCCATTCAAGATCGTAAATGAAGGACTATTTTCCGAATCTAATATTGTAAATATGCCTTTTTCTTCATATCTGTAGTTATAAAAAACTAAGGCTTGAGATAATGAAGATTCAGAAAATACTGAATCACTTTCGTCGTGAAGACGAATAATATTTAAGTTAGAAGGGGGAGCAATACCTAAATCTTCTTCATGATCGTCTTCTGATGATAATGATTCAGATTCTTCTTTATCTTCATACCCCTGCCATTCCTTTTCGAAATCTTCACTTTCTTCAGATGAGAGATTGATTAGATCAACTTTCAGCTTGCTCCTTCTTATTCTTAAAGCTCTTCTAATACCGTCTATGAAGACCAATGCTAATAAACAGCCAATAAGTAATGTAAGAATTTCTGCCAGATTAAACATATTAACTTGCTGCCATTTCCACAGCTTGATCTACATCAACTGCTACCATTCTAGAAACACCAGGCTCTTGCATTGTAACTCCCATAAGATGCTTACTTTTTTCCATAGAAATCTTATTGTGAGTGATGTATACAAACTGGACTCTCTGAGACATTTCCTCAACAAGGTCGATAAATCTCATGGTATTGAGATCATCTAAAGGTGCATCTACCTCATCAAGAAGACAGAAAGGGGCTGGATTTAGTTCAAAAAAAGCGAAGACAGTAGCTATTGCAGTGAGTGCCTTCTCACCACCTGACAATTGAGAAACGCTCGCATTCTTTTTTCCTGGTGGTCTTGCAGTGATTCCTATTCCACAGGTGAGTAAATCATCTCCCAGCATTACCAATTCAGCATGACCTCCCCCAAATAATTTTGGGAAAGAAAGAGAAAGACTTTTGTTCAATTTATCAAAAGTATCTTTAAAAGTGGTACGAGTCTCTTTATCTATTTTAGTTATGGCACTTTCTAGAGTTTCTAGAGCTTCCATAAGTTCTTTATGTTGCTCATCAAGTAATGTTTTTCTTTTTAACTCTTGATCATATTCTTCCATTGCTACTAGATTTATTGCACCCAATCTAGATATCTTTAATTCAATTTGCTCTAATTCAGCAGCATAGTTCTCAACAGTTTTGTCTTTATCTAAATCTTCTTTTATTTTTGAGAGATTTCCATTTAAACCAACAACTTGCGATTCAATATTCTCTTGTTCAATCTTAGAGGCTTGTCGGTCTAACCTAAGATTTTCTAGTAATTCTCTAAGTGTTATTGCGGCCTGTTCTTTCTCGATTTTTTCTCTTTCAATGTTATGTATAGAGGCATTACATTCTTCAATATCTTTCCTTGATTGTAGTAATCTGTCTTCAACCTTTAGTCTATCTGATAAAAGTGAATCTAACTTCTTTTGTATTTGACTGATTGGTTCCTTCAATTCATTTAACTCGACTTCGAGTTTTGAATTTTCTTCTTTTAGATCATGCATCTTCCCATCTAAATGAGACCCTTCAGAATTTAGTGAAGCAAGTTTTGCCTGTAATTCTGCATACTTATCAGTTTTATCTATTAAGTTTATTCTTTGTTGCTTCGCGCCTTCAGATGCATTAATCAAAAAATCTTGCGTCAACTTTGTCAACTTTACAGGTTCAGATTCTAGATAACTTATCTCCTTCCGAATAAAATCTACCTTTGCAAATTCATCTTCTATTGATTCTTTTTTGAATAACTTGGACTGTACATTTTCAATAGCACCAGAAAGATCTGCTATTAAGTTTTTAGTTCGAGTTATGAATACCAGCCAAGAACCTTCGATTTTCTTAGCCTCCGCTTTATTAGATTCCTCGTTACCCGATTCTTTAAGAGACTGTAATTCCTTTTCAATATTAATGAGTTCTTTCTGAGTAGATGATTTACTCTCATCAAGATTTTGTAAATCCTTAGATCTTGCATCAATAAGAATTGAATTAGTAGAAATTTTTTCATTTATTTCATTAACTCTATCTTTTTTAAGGGAAATATCATGTTCTGTTCTTGATATATCTGCACCGAAACTATAAAACTCCTGTTGAACTTTATCTAATGCTGTCTGGAGCTCAATTTGCTTTGCCCTTAGTTTAATAATCTCGCTGTCAGATGTATTTTTTTCAGAATTTATCTCTTCGACTTTGAGTTCCTGATTCTTAACTTCCTGTTCTTTTACTATTAGTGCTGATGAAACATCTCTCCATTTTGAACCTAAAAGCACTAATTGGGCTTGTGTCTCAGCTTTTCTTAGCTCATGATATTTTTCTGCAGCCTTAGCTTGTCTCTGGAGTTTGAACAATAATCTCGTAATCTCTTCCCTCAAATCATCTAGTCTTGATAAGTTTTCTTTAGTTCTTTTTATTCTTGATTCGGTTTCTTTTTTTCTCTCAAGGTATCTTGAGATGCCAGCTACTTCTTCTATGTAGCCTCTCATTTCTTCAGGTTTAGCGCTAACTAATTGCGATATCATTCCTTGTTCAATGATTGCATACGATCTAGGTCCTAATCCTGTACCTAAGAAAACGTCGGTTATATCTTTTTTTCTGCAGCTTGTTCCGTTTAAATAATAATTAGATTGACCATCTAATTCTAAACTCCTCCTTACAGAGATTTCACTATAACTTGAGAATTCTCCACCTATACGTCCCTCTTTGTTGTCAAAAAATAATTCTACTGAAGCTTTTGAGACTGGTTTTCTTGAAGATGAGCCATTAAAAACTACATCAGTCATAGAATCACTTCTCAAATTTTTTGCCGAACTCTCACCTAGAACCCAACGAACGGCATCTATAACATTAGATTTCCCACAACCGTTTGGGCCAACAATACATGACATGCTCGATGGAAAGGTAACAGAAGTTGGATCAACGAAAGATTTGAAACCAGAAAGCTTGATAGAATTGAGTCTCATAATTGTAATTCCTTTAGGGGGCAAGAAACCAATGCCTTGAATAAAGGCATGAATGAAACAAAATTAACTTTCATTTGCCCAGAAATTTTAGTCTATATATGCTTAGGAAACTACTGATTTTTTCTTTTTTTTACTGCTTCAATTAGCGACTTTAAATCTTCTTTCTCTTTCTCAGAATTCAACAAGGGAATAGCTTGGTTCCATAATTCAATAGTCAATTGAGGATTACTTTTTTCAAGTTCAGCTAAACCCTTTAGAGTTAAGGCTGAAGGATTATTTGGATTTTTTTTAAGTGCTTCTTCTAACAAAATATATACAGTGTCACTAAATTCCCTACCGGCACTCATGAACAATACTTGGGCATATTCAGCAACTACTTCTCCGTCCAAATCATCACCAAATCTATTGTAAATCTCCTTATAAAGTTCTCTAGAAAGCATAAATTCATCAATGTTCTTTAGCTGACGTGCAAGAATGTATAATTCTCCTGGCTCAACATCTTTTTTTTTAACAAGCTGAGTAATCAAGTTATTTACTTCTTCTCTTTTATTTTCTTTTTTTTGCTTATCTTCTCCAAGAAATATATCCAATGATTGTTTCTGATAAGCTAATTCTAGAGATCCATCAGAAAGTATATTTTCATAAACTAGCAAAGAAGAAACTGAAACTAATCCAACAATAATTATTTTGATATTAAATTTAAAAAAATCATCCTTTTTAACTAATAGAGCGTACAAAGGAATAAATATGATTAAAAAAAAATAGATATAGCTCATTAAATTATTCTTTTCCTAACAAAAATAATTACTAACACCGATAGGAGTATCAAAATGAATGGACCGAACCATAATGCATATGTAGCTGGCTCAATAGGCGGATTATAGATTATGAAATTACCGTATCTATCAACTAAATGATCTTTAATCTGTTTAGAGGATTTGCCTTCTACCACTAATTCATAAACTTCTCGCTTCAAATCATTTGAAATAGGTGAATTAGAACCTGCAAGATTTGAACTTTGGCATTTAGGACACCTTAACTCATTTAGAAGAGAATAAAATAATGACTCTTGAGCCTCACTAGCAAAAGGATATGCCTCATTGTCAAAATTTACTTTCTCCTCAACACTAATATGTATAGAGCAAATGAGAAATAATAAAAAGAAAATGAGTTTATTCATCGAGGTATTTAGAAAATTTATCTTCCCACACCTTTTCATCAATTACACCAACATGCCTCTCTCGAATAAGACCATTTTTATCAATAAAGAAAGTTTCAGGTGCCCCATATACTCCCAAATCAATGGCCAATCTGCCTTCAAAATCATATATAGAAAATTCGAATGGGTCTCCATCTCTTTCAAGTAAATCGAGAGCTTTTAATTTATTATCTTTGTAATTTAGGCCGTATATTGTAAGTCTAGATTCCTCTTTTAATTTCATTAAAAAAGGATGCTCAACCCTACACGCTATGCACCAAGTAGCCCAAACATTTATCAAAGCTGGTAATTTAATTATGTCTTGCTTGGTCAACACCCTAGATTCGTCTGATAATGATCCAAGTTTGAATTCTGGAAAGGAGCTATCTATCAGTGCTGTTTCTAACTGATCATCTCTGTCGCTTAAAAAAGAGAAAAGTACAATGATTAATGAGGCAAAAACAACAAGGGGTAATGCGTCTATGATTTTTTTCATCTTCTTTTAAATTGTCTCACTCCCGCCAAGAAACTACCAATTGCGATCAAAAGAGCACCCAGCCAAATCCAACGGATAAATGGTTTAATTTGAACCTTAAAAGACCAAATATTAGACTGTAAATTATCTCCAATCGATATATATAAATCTTTGAAAAGGTCCGCTTGAATTCCTGCCTCAGTTGTCATCTGGCCCGAGGGTAAATAAGTTCTTTTCTCAGTTACTATGTTAGAAAGTTCCCCTCCATCATCAAAAGAGACAATGGCAGATTTAGATGTGTAATTTGGTCCCAATAGATCATCTATTGATTGAAAATTAATGGTTTGATCACTAAATTGTGTTGAATCTCCTGGCGATAAAATTATCTCTTTTTCCAGAGAGTAACTTGATACTACCCCTACTCCAATGGTCAGAATAGCCATTCCTGCATGAGCAAATGTTACAGCTAATCTCTTTCTTAAGAAATTCCAATAGCTCAAATTTCTTTTTTTGGCTATCTGTAATGTTCCTACTAGGATCCACGAGGCTAAGAATATTGTTGCAAAAGAACTGAGATATAGATTGTCAAAGAGAACAAATAAAATAAGAATGATTAGCGAAAATATAGATAAAGTCTCTATGAGCATTCTAGGTAAAAAACTAAAAGACGAAGATTTACCCCAAGAGAGATAAAGAGCAATGCCTTGCAGTAATCCTAATGCTAAGGCAAAGGGAAAAAGTATAATTTCAAAGTAAGGTGCCCCTACCGATATTTGCTTTCCTCCAGTAAATGCCTCGTAGATAAGAGGAAAGATTGTTCCAAATAAAATTGAGATAGCAAGAACGACAAGCAGCAAGTTATTCAATAAGAAACCAAATTCTTTGGAAGTGAGCTCATATTTATTTTCTTCAACATGTCCGAAGTCCATTATTGAGTAGATAAAAAGACTTCCTATTACAAAAAAAGCAAGAATAGCTAATATAAATAAGCCTCTTTCTGGATCTAAAGCAAAGGCATGAACGGAAGTTAAAATTCCAGACCTTACCAAAAAAGTACCCAGTAAACTTGTAGCAAAAGCAAAGATTGAAAGAAGTATGGACCACTTACCAAAAACTCCTCTATTTTGACTGGTGATCAAAGAGTGGAATAAAGCAACTGATAAAAGCCAAGGCACGAAAGCTGCATTTTCTACAGGATCCCAAAACCACCATCCGCCCCAGCCTAATTCATAATAAGCCCACCAACTTCCCAACGCTATTCCCATTGTTAAGAAACTGCAAGATAAAAGTGTCCAGGGTCTAGAATGACTAGCCCAGTCTTTAGTATCTTTTTTAATCAGCATTGCAGATACTGCTATAGCAAAAGGAATTAATAAACCAGAATATCCAAAATAAAGTAAGGGTGGATGCACTGTAAATGCAAAATCTTGTAGTGAAGGATTAAGATCAGCACCATTTAGAGGAGGTATAGGTAAAATTCTCTCAAAAGGATTGGATGTGAAGAGTGTAAAAAGTGAAAAAGCAAAGATGACCTGACAAGAAATAGAAAATACTGTTGCGAGAAAGTCTTTATCTTTAGAACGAGTAAAAAAGATAAAGCCTATTAACCAAGCATTCATTGCTAAAATCCATAGAACCAATGATCCTTCATGGGCACCCCATGTTGCAGCTAACTTATAATAAACTGGTAAATTGATATTTGAGTTTTGGGCAACATATGCGACAGAAAAATCATCTACTAGAAAGGAATAAACTAAAGACAGAAAAGAGATTGTTATTAATATAAAAAGTGTCACTGATAATTTCTTTATTGAAATCTCAAAAGCTCTATAGTTTGCATAAACTACTAAAAGTGGCAGTGATCCACCCAATAAACTCAAAATTAAATGGACGATTAAAATTAAATGGCCGAATTCAGGTATCATTCTTTCGTCTCAATTAACTTGGCTACCTCTGGAGGCATATAATTCTCATCATGCTTAGCGAGAACTTCGATAGCCTTAAAGGTGCCATCGGTTTTCAAATTTCCTCTTACAACTACTCCAGCATTTTCGTCAAACAAATCTGGCAATATGCCTTCGTAATTTATTATCAACTCATTTTGATAATCTGTGACGGTAAATCTGACATTTAAAGAATCTTTACTCTTTTCAATAGAGCCTTGCTTCACCATTCCTCCAGCTCTGATCAAGACATTTTCATCAATATCAACTCCTAATATTTCACTAGGTGAATAAAACAAATTCATATTCTCGGATAAAGCTGAAACAACTAGCCAAGTTGCTAGAAGTGATCCTATTAGAACTGCAATCAAAGCATAGAGTCTCTGTTTTCTTAATGGGTTCATGAAGATCTGATTAATTTAATAAGTTTTCTTTTCCTCTTAATGGCATAAAGGATGTTTAGACTGAGAATAAGAATAACAAAAGCCATACAGAACCATACAAAAAGGCCATTGCCATCCATATAAAGTAAATCACTAAAATTTTCTAACATTTCCTAGTTTACAAATATTTGCTTGACCCAATTCTTTGATCTTTCTCTGTCAATGACTTCATTCCTTAGATTTAAAGTTAATGCAAATGCGAAAATTAAATAAAATCCAATAACACACAATAAAAGAGGTTGATACATTTCAGGAGACATTGAGGGAGAAGAAGTCAATGTAAAAGTAGATGGCTGATGAAGTGTTTGCCACCAATCTACTGATTTTTTAATCACGGGTATAATCGCCAAACCTACAATCGACAAGATAGAGACTGCCCTATCAGCTTTGGTTTTATCTTCAATTGATGAATACAGACCCATTAATGCAGCATAAATAAATAATAATATAAGAGTTGAAGTGAGACGTGCATCCCATACCCACCAAGTTCCCCAAGTTGGTTTACCCCACACAGAACCTGTTACTAGAGCTATGAGAGTAAAGCTCATTCCTATTGGCGCAGCAGATTTCAACATCATTCCTGATATCTTTGCTCTCCAGACAACATTAATAAGACCACAAGCTGCCATAAACATAAAAATTGACTGACCAAGTATCGCTGAAGGGACGTGAACATATAAAATTCTATAAACATCACCTTGCTTATAGTCAGTTGGAGCAATTAGTAATCCCCAAAAAAGTCCTACTGATAAAAAAATTATGGCTAAAATCCCTAACCAAGAAATGATCTTTGAAGACCATCGATAAAATAAAGGAGGTGATCCCATTTCAATAAACCACCTTTTAGTAACTTTCCAAATCCTAGTCATAATTCAACAGCAAGGCTTCTACAGTTAACAAACATAGTAATGGAATACCTATTGCAAGCATGGCGCCCATTAACATAAGAAAACCTGAATAATCTTGATTATTGAGCGAAAAAGTTATTACAGAAGTACCCATTAATAATGTTGGTATAGAAAAAGGTAAAACTATAATTGCACTTAAAATAGCTGATTTTCCTAAAGATAAAGCAGCACCAAGAGCACCTAGCAAACTCATAAAAGACGTTCCAAGAAGAAGGCTTATAATCATAGGAACAAAACTTTCTAAAGGAAGATATAAAATAATTGCTGCAAGAGAAGAGGCAAGGAGAATCGGAAGCCCGGTAATTAGCCAATGGATCATTACTTTTGCAAATACTAAGACAAAAGAAGGTTCTAAAGAAATAAAGAAATCATCAAGAGAACCATCTCTAAAGTCTTCACTAAATATACTTTCTACCGCAAGCAATGAAGCTAGTAAAGCGGCAATCCAAATTACTCCAGGAGCCAAAGAGCTTAATAAACTTTCTTGAGGTCCCAGTGCTAAAGGAAAAAAAGTGATAACAATTAAAAAAAAGACTAAAGGCGTTATATATGTTGAGGACCTTCTAAAAGCAATAATTAAATCCCTTTTTAATAAAAGACCTAACCAATCCAATACTGAACTATTCATATCAAATCTCAACAAGGGTTGCATTAATGTTTGAGGATCTGTGCCCTGTTATAACAAATGAGCTGCCCTTTTGATTAAGTTCATTAATTATTTCTTTAATTAGATCAGAGGCAGGATCATCTAAAGCAGTAAAAGGTTCATCTATAAAATAAATTTTAAAATCTTTGAGCAGCCATCTTGCAATTGAAATTCGCTTTCTTTGTCCTACGGATAGATCTGATGCCATCTCATTTATCTTATACAGACCTACCCTCTCAAGGCACTTATTTATATCCTTTTCGCTCATCCCTTTTGCGTTGTGAGTTAACTTCAAGTTTTCAAAAACCGTAAGCAAGTTTTTTATGCCCATTTGGTGTCCTTGATAGAAACAGTCAAAAGATCGATATTCCTTGAAATTATTATCTTCATCCAGCCAATTAATAGTCCCTTCCTCTTTGTCAATTAAACCTAATAGTGTTCTTAGTAATGTAGTCTTTCCAGAACCATTAGAACCAACAATTTCTATATTTTGACCAGGCAGAACTTCAAAGTTTAAATTTTTGAATATAGCCTTTTCTGATCGAACACAAGACAGGTTCTCTACTTTTAAATTAGGAAGCATTGATAAATCTATTTTAACAAAAAACTCCTTTAAACTGAATTTTAGATGCTAATGGCTTGGGACAATTATGTTCTGTTAAAATGAAACTTCTTAATAGGAAAAATTGTGAATAAAATAAAATTTGCCCAACGATCATCTGTTGAATTTGTAGAAGAAGGGAACATTCTTGCACCCAAGTTTAATGCAGAGGACGTCATCCCTGTTGTTGTTACTGAAACTAAATCAGGTTTGGTGTTAATGCATGGTTACATGAATAAAGAAGCTTTAGATAAAACAATTCTTACTAAAGAAGCACACTACTGGAGCAGGAGTCGAAAAGCTTTATGGAAAAAAGGTGAATCTAGTGGAATGGTCCATAAAATAGATGAAATACTTATAGATGATGATCAAGATTCCATCTGGCTGAAAGTAACCATAGGAGGCTTAGGGGCAAGCTGTCATGTTGGTTATAAATCATGCTTTTATCGATCAGTCGATTCAATAGAAAATGATGAAGTTATTCTAAATTTCACCGAGTCCGAAAAAGTATTCGATCCAGAGGAAGTTTATCCTGGTATAGAAAATCCAACCAAGCTTTAGGTAAATTTCCTTGATAAACTAACTTGCCGCTTTAATGGCTTGATCAATATCGTTAATAATATCTTCTACATTTTCTATACCAACTGATAGTCTTACATATCCAGGTGTTACGCCAGCAGATAATTGTTCTTTTGGTGTTAATTGACTGTGCGTTGTAGAGGCTGGATGAATTGCCAGTGATCTGGAGTCTCCAATATTTGCAACATGGTAAAGAAGCTCTAAAGAATCAATAAATTTCCTTCCTGCTTCGACTCCTCCAGGTAACTCAAAACCTATTAAAGCACCATAGCCGCCTGTTAAATATGAATCTGCCCTCTCTTTACTAATGCCTTCTGAAATTCCAGGATAAGTTACTGAAGAAACAAGACTATTATCCTCAAGATATTGAGCAACTTGAAGGGCATTCTTGCCGTGCTCTCTCATCCTTAAAGGTAAAGTTTCAAGACCCTGAATGAATGACCAGGCATTAAATGGACTCATTGCTCCGCCTAAATCTCTAAGCAAGGTAGTTCTAGCTTTCATAATATAGGCTATCGGCCCCATTTCTTTAGTAGCTTCAGTCCAAACTACTCCGTTATAGCAAGGATCAGGTGTATTAAGAGTTGGTTGTCGTTCTGGACCAGCTTCGGTCCAATCAAAATTTCCGCCATCTATTATTAAACCTCCTATTGAAGTTCCGTGACCTCCAATATATTTTGTAGTCGAGTAGGTAGTTATTGCCGCCCCATGATCAAAGGGCCTACAAAATATTGGAGCGGCAGTATTATCGACTATTAGAGGAATTCCATTTTTTCTTCCAAGATCTGCAACTTCTTTAATAGGAAAAACTTGTAGCTTTGGATTAGGTAGGGTTTCTCCAAAAAAAGCTCGTGTTTTGGTGTCTGAAGCCTTGATAAACATCAAAGGATCTGTTGGATCAACGAATCTAACTTCAATACCCATTTCGGATAGATTGTTTTTGAACTGGTTGTAAGTACCTCCATATAAATGAGAAGAGGCAACAATATTATCTCCAGCTCTGGCTAGGTTCTGAATGGAATAAGCCGAGGCGGTTTGTCCTGATGAAACCGCTAAACCAGCTGCACCTCCATCAAGAGCTGCCATCCTCTCTTCGAGAACAGCTGTAGTAGGATTCATTATTCTTGTATAAATATTACCTAATTCCGCTAAAGCGAATAGATCTGCAGCCTTTTCAGTACTTTCAAACTGATAGCTAGTTGTTTGGTGTATGGGAACAGCTACTGATCCTGTAGTCGCATCTGCTCTCCAGCCTGCATGCAGTGCTATTGTTTCTAAATTTTTACCTTCGTTACTCATCTTATTTTCTCCAAAAAAAAACCTGCCAGCTTTCGCTAAACAGGTTTGTCTTCAAGTATCCTATTTAGCAGTATTTATAAAGCACCCGCAATCTGGTTCAAATCGGTGCTCAATGAATAATAATCAAAGAGAATTTAAAATCAAGACTAAATTGCTAAAATGTCTTTAAAATGCCCCGTTAGCTCAGTCGGATAGAGCGCTGGATTCCTAATCCAGAGGCCATAGGTTCAAATCCTGTACGGGGCACTAGAATTATGAGTTGGAAAAAAGAAACAACAGAAATTAAAAAAAGAAGAAAACTTGCTAAAGCACAAGGTGGAAAGGATGCTATTAAGCTTCAACATGCAAAAGGAAGGCTAACTTTAAGAGAAAGAATAGAGCTTTTGTTAGATCCTAACTCTTTTCAAGAACAAGGTGAAATCGCAGGCGGGTCAGAACTTAATGATGAAGGTAAGTTGGAATCTTTAACACCTGCAAATTTTATCCTAGGTTTTGGGAAAATTAATAATAAACAAGTAGTAGTTGGTGGAGAAGACTTTACGGTCAAAGGTGGATCACCTAATTCAGCAGGTCTAAGAAAAAGTGTTTATACAGAGGAGCTTGCCCTTAAGTACAAAATCCCACTTATCAGGCTTCATGAAGGTGGTGGCGGATCTGTTGCTGGTCCTGGAAAAAAATCTGGAGGCTATGGAGGTGATCCCGTCTTTTCTAAGTCTAGGTTTAAATCTATTGCGGATACTTTGAAAGAAATTCCAGTAGCATCAGCAGCGTTAGGTCCTGTTGCAGGTATGCCTGCTGCTAGATTTGTTGGTTCACACTTTAGAGTAATGACAAAAGAAACGGCTCAAATACTTGTTGCAGGTCCTGCGGTTGTGGAAAGAGCTTTTGGGAAAAAGATGTCTAAGGAAGAGTTAGGTGGTTCAGAAATCCACAAGGTAAATGGCGTGACAGATAATGTTGCCTCCACAGAAGAAGATGCATTCTTACAAATCAAGAAGTTCCTTTCTTACTTTCCTCAAAATAAATATGAAATTACTGAAAAAATAGATTGTGACGATCCTATAGAAAGAATGGAAGAAGATTTACTATCAATTATTCCAAAAGATAGAAAAAGATCCTATGAAATGAGAGACATTGTCAATTTTATATTTGATAAGGGATCTTTCTTTGAAATGACTAGATATTATGGACGAGGCATAATTACGGGCTTTGCAAGGATTAATGGGTATGCAGTTGCGATTTTTGCTAATGATTCAAATTTTTATGCTGGGTCCATGTCCGCAGAGGGTGCTCAAAAAACCACGAGATTTATACGATTATGTGACACTTTTAATATTCCAATTGTAAGCTTAGTAGACGAACCAGGATTCTTAATTGGACCAGATGCAGAAAAGGCTGGAACAATTTTACATGGCACTGAAGCAGTATTAGCAACTACAGAATCTACTGTTCCATGGACTACGGTAATGATTAGAAAATCATTCGGGGTAGCTGCTGCAGCCCATTATGGTCCAGATGGTTATGTTCTCGCTTGGCCTTCTGCCGAGTCTGGACCGCTTCCACTAGAAGGCGGAGTAGCTGTAGCTTTTAAAAAGGAAATTTCTGAGGCGGAAGATCCTGAAGCAAAAAGAAAAGAGCTAGAAGAAAAAATGGCTAAAAATCAAAATCCTTTTCCTAGGGCGGAAGCTTTTTCAGTTCATGAAATAATAGATCCAAGGGAGACAAGAAAATATATTTCTTTATGGGCTGAAAGAATTCAAAGTCAACTGAAAGCCAGTCTAATGAGCAGGTAAACAAAGTAAATTTAACTTAACTTTGTCTAATCCTAATATATACTTACAGTACAAATATACGGAGAGTAATAATGAAAACTTATGAACAATTTTATATAAACGGAGAATGGGTTGATCCTGTGGAAGGAAAAAACATGTTTGATGTTTTAAATCCTTCTAATGAAGAAGTAATAGGACAAATTGCTATGGGGACTTCGGCTGACGTAGATAACGCTGTCAAAGCAGCCTCCAAAGCTTTTGATAGCTTTAGCCAAACCACAGTCGAAGAAAGATTAGCCATACTTGGCAAGATTGTTGAGGTCTATCAATCTAGGTATGACGAAATAGCTGAAACTATTTCTTCAGAAATGGGAGCTCCATTATCTTTGTCAAAGGCAGCTCAAGCCGCAACAGGCCTTGGCCATTTTGCACAAGCAATAGAAGTCTTACAAAACTTTGAGTGGGAAGAAACAAGAGGTAAAACAGTCTTAAGACGCGAACCTATAGGTGTTGTAGGTATGATTACTCCATGGAACTGGCCCATTAATCAGATCTCCTGCAAAGTAGCGCCTGCACTAGCTGCAGGATGTACGATGGTTCTGAAACCAACTGAAATGGCTCCTTTAAATGCAATGATCTTTGCTGAGATACTTCATGAAGCTGGTGTACCCGCAGGAGTTTTCAATCTTGTAAATGGTGATGGTCCTACAGTTGGTGAAGCTATGTCTTCTCATCCGGGTATTGATATGATGTCTTTTACTGGTTCAACAAGAGCAGGTATTGCCGTTGCCAAAGGTGCTGCGGACACTGTTAAGAGAGTAGCTCAAGAATTAGGAGGAAAATCTGCGAATATAATATTAGATGATGCAGACTTTGAATCAGCTATATCAGGTGGAGCAAAACATTGTTTCAATAATAGCGGCCAGTCTTGTAATGCTCCAACCAGAATGTTGGTTCCAGAATCAAGGCATGAAGAGGCAAAAGAAATAGCGAAGAAAACAGCTGAGGCTACAAAAGTGGGTGATCCTTTTGCAGAAGATACAGGTATCGGACCAGTAGTAAGTGATGTTCAATTCAATAAAATTCAGGGTCTGATTGAGAAAGGTATTGAAGAGGGAGCTGAACTAGTAGCGGGCGGACCAGGAAAACCTGAAGGTCTAAATGCAGGATACTTTGTTAGACCGACAGTATTTGCAAATGTAAATAACGACATGACAATTGCAAGGGAAGAGATATTCGGACCCGTTCTTTCAATTCTTCCTTACAAAGATGAAGAAGAAGCAATTGAAATCGCTAATGATACAGAGTATGGCCTTTACGGTTATGTATCATCTGGAGATGTAGAGCATGCTAAAAAAGTTGCGAACAGAATAAGAGCTGGAAGTATAGCCATTAACGGAGCTGGTGCAGATTTCACAACTCCTTTTGGTGGGTATAAACAGTCTGGAAATGGAAGAGAATGGGGTATATTTGGATTCGAAGAATTCTTGGAAGTTAAAGCGGTTGTGGGCTTTACAGGCTAAATCTTATCTAACTAAAAAGGCCGCGTTAGCGGCCTTTTTTATACTTGATTGAGTAATTTTTTTCCCTCTTTCAAACGTCTGTAATTATCAATAAACAGCTCAACTGCTCTCAAAGGTGCCCTTGGACCCCATGCTGAATCGTGAGGGGTAATGAAACAATTTTCTAGAGTCCACAAAGGTGAATCAGAATCGAGAGGTTCTGGATCGGTTGTATCAATAGCAGCACACAGTATCATTTTTTCTTTAAGAGCTTCAGCAAGGCTAACTTCATCTACTGATTCCCCTCTACCAACATTTATGAACATCGAGGAAGTTTTCATTAAGTCAAATCGAGACTTTGAAAAAACTTTATAGGTCTCGTCGCTTGATGGAAGACAATTTACTACGAAATCACAAAGAGGAAGCATTTCATCTAGTTCACTTGGTTTAAACAGCCTGTCAAGATTATCTGACACAACAGGTGTTCTCTTCGTAGCGAATACATTCATACGAAAAGCCTTAGCTAGTCTTGCCACTTCTTGTCCTATACCACCAAATCCAGTAATTCCTATTGTCATATCCGTAAGCTCTCCGACAGACATCATTTGCTTCCAACTCTTTTCTCTTTGAAGTTCAATATGAGCATCTATAGACTTTATTGATCTTAAAATCTGTGCAAAAACATAAGTCGCTATTGGAATAGCATGAAGACCGCCTCCGTGAGAAAAAATTTTAGCATGAGAGATCAAGGCTTGTGCTTGAGGAGATTCGGTGCCAGCCCATGATCCTTGAACAAAAGAACACTCATCAATCAAAGCGAGATATTTTTCAAAAAAACTTTCTGACTTCAAAGCCTTGAACATAAGTTCGTAAGAGACCAAAGCAATATCTGGCTTACCCTCTCCTGAGATTATATTTGCCTCTGAATCTATAAGAATGAACTCATCATTTTTGAAGTTATTTTCTAGCAGTTCTTCAAAAGAATTATAGGTAAACTCACTTATGCAAATTTTCATGCTTTAATCCAGATCTCCTTCTTCTCTCATTTTTTTTCTTATCTTAGTTGCACTGATTCTAGTTACCGATTCGTCAAAAGTTTCCTCTTCAAAGACATATCCAACTCCCCTTCCATAAGTGATATTCACGATGTTAGGAACAATCATAATTTCATAGTGAATTCCTCTTTGATATCCGTCTTCAAGGAGTCCATCAGAAATATTTCGACAAACTTCATCCCAATCAAAGGGGTTATCATCTTGGCCATCACCACCTGAAGCACCATGTACATCCCGGACTTGTATGATAACTTGACCAGTTTTTTTTATTGCTCTTTTAAATAATTCTTGATGTCCAGTATGCCAAGGTTGCCATCTGCCGAGCATTTGAACTGTAGGTTTTTTCCAATCAAACATTTTTTTTAATTTGTTTTGCTATGTCTTCATGATTGTGATCATTCCATTCGGTGATATGAAAATCAACTGAAGAAGGTGGTTCAAATAACGCATTTGTGTCTTCAAAACGACCTTCTACGATGGTATCGAGCCAAATAGTTACGTCTGCATCAAATATCTTCCTAGTTTCCTCAGTTGGGCAGACGAAGTCACAAATTACAATCCTATTATGATGTGATTCGAAATCAGCGATTGATTTCATTCTTAAACTTTGCCTTAATCTACCTTCCTCACTAAAATCCCAATCACCTGCCATAGACCTAACTTTATCAGCATTAAACCACGCAGACTCTAACAATGGCTGAAGTCTTTCAGACAAATAGGTTTTACCACTCCCGGGTAATCCCATAACAAGAATTTTCATATTTAAGTAATAAATTAAGAATAATCCAGCTTATTATGTACTTCTCTCCTTTCAAGTCCATAATCTTCTAGAGAATATTTGTGTTCAGCTTTCGCATCATTAGAATCTTCCCCGATGTAAGCATTCATAAGAGACAGAGTTTGATCATCCAACGAAATAGAAAAATTCCTGTATATGTCTTTTATTAAATTAATTGGATCATCTAATAAATCATCGTATTGAACTTGCATATATTGATTTGAGGATAAATCAGATCTTTGGGCCTCATTTTTGTCATTTGATTTTGCCCAAAAATTAAGTGTGTCTTGACCTAAGCGTTTTCTATCCAAATCTTTCGAGAACCCTTTTCTTACTTGGGCGGTTAAGCTACAAATTGAAGGAATAGTTTCAACAGGATCTCGAGTAATGTGAATAAAGCATGCATCAGGGTAAACGCTTAATATTTCCTTAAGATTACCTAAGTGACTGGGGTCTTTGAGCAACCATCTCTTGGGCTTAAGTTGATTCTCAAGAATACTTAAAAATTTATAGTGCCATGAATAACTAATCCGAGTATCACAATTTGATAAATAATTTAAGTAAGTAGGAACATTCGCCATATAGAAATATAAAATACTTTGCAGACCAAATACCTTAATTAATAAACATTCTTCAGGACTAATAGATTTTATTTTGTGAAGATTATCAAGATTTGGGATTAATCTTTCTTTAAAGAATAAAATTAAATCAGATTGGAATATTCTAGCCTTCTTTCTTAAGCCATCTTTTTTTAGCAAAGGAAAAGGCTTCATCATCTCCCAAAACAAGGGGCTTCTGTTATCTTGATCTTTGCTTAAAAGATTAAATAGAAATGTTGTTCCTGATCTAGGCAAACCAATGACAATGAGAGGTTTTGATACTGAATGCTTTTTTAAACTATAAGCCTTATCGATAAGTATTCGATTATTTATATGTTGTTTTAATTGATATTCAACAGCTATTTGACCGATAGAACCTAAATTAGCCTCATCATTGAGGGAATCTATCAATACATTAAATGGCTCCATAAAATCCTTATCCGTGGAAACTAATTCTAATTCACGAATAAGCTTAGATTTCTCGATCATCTAATTTAAATCTATCTAATTTCTCCAAATCCCTTGATTAACTGGCATATTTTTATCAATGTCTTCATATTTTCCTGTATAGGCAATATGCTCCCCTTCAAGATTAATTAATGTAATTGCCTTATCATTAACTAATAAGGGCTCAAATTGAGTTTTAGAAGTAAAGCTTTGTAAGTATTTATAAGACTCCCTAGCATTCATAGCACCTTTGGCAGATTTTACTTCTACCTCTTTAATTTTCCCCTTTGAATTAATGATGTAGGAAAATTCAATTTTAGTTTTGCCTGATTTAACGTTATCGGGCTTTTCAAAAAATTTGGAAACATAACTAGGTGTGCAAAAAAGAAGTTTACACACTGTCTCATCCCCTTTTTTTTCTTCAGGCCAGTTTTTCAACTGACAAGAATTATCAGCACATGTTAAACAAGTTGAATAGGTCTGATCTCTAAATTCACTTAATTTAGCTGCAGTATCTTTATTAAGTTCTTGATTGATATTACAGATAGGTGAACTTGAAACTGATAAAGCGAAAATGCCTAAATAAATTACTACAATAAATTTCCACATAAGATGACCCCAGAATTTAAATCAGAATAACATTTCATTCTTTATTGAGTCTATAGGTTTAATGAATATACATCATTACTCAATGGAAAACTTAGTAGTTGTATGATTATCCTATGACTGATTCTTAATAATGTTAAAAGAACCCAATATCGTTAATTTTGACTCTCTTTTCATTATAGATTTTGTTTGCTTATCTAAGTTCCAATTATTTATGTAATGCAGTGTAGATGCAGCAATATAGATTAACCAAAGATTAAATCTATATTCATCAATCTTTTCGTTTCCAAGGTACTTTTGTTTGAAGGAATTCATTCCTATTTCTCCACTAGAGTATCTTGCATCCAAACAAGTCACAGCAAGGTCTGCTAGCGGATCTCCAATAGCGGCATATTCCCAATCAAGAATACCGCTTATGTTTTCATTGTTCCAAAGTATGTTCCCTGGCCAATAGTCTCCATGTAAAAGACATTTCTTTCCTTTATATTCATCTATAGTAAGATTTTTTATAAAGTTTCTAATCTCATTCCAATCTCTTCCTTTTGGAATAAAAGAAAGTAATTGATCTAGAGGATCAACTCTAAGAGATAACTCAGATAATTTATCAATTTCTATTTGATGGATATTTCTAAGTTGGGTTGCCATCAATTCATGATCGCAAATTACTTTTTCATTAGAAGTTCCTAATGATCCATCTAAGTAAGACATTATCATGAAAGGTCTGTGTAAAATCTTGCAGCTTGTGTCTAAATAGATTGCTTCAGAAACCGGTAAGTTGGTTGTATTGAGTACTTTGAGTAAATTAAATTCTGTTTCGATTGAGTTATCAGCTGGAAAAGAGCCCTCGGATCGGAAAACTAATTTGGTTTCTTTATTAGCTGTTTGGATATCCAGAATGAAGACATCGCATGAAAACCCTCCTTCTAACCTTTTTGCATTAGTAAGCCTTCCATGAGGATAAAGAGTATCTGATACTTCAAATAAATCTTTTTCATGTATTCGTTTCACACTAACTAAACCTTAAGGTTATCTATTAATCTCACATTATTGATAGTAGCCGCACAAAAAAGAATAATATCTTCAAGATCATTAGATGACTTTAAACTTACTCTAGATCTTGCCTCGAAGTAGTCAACTTTAAAACTATTTTCTTCCAGTAATTCGATAGCTTCACATATAGCTTGATCTAGAGACGATAAATCTAGGATAGATTGTCTTACTTTGCACAAGCTTCTATAGATTAAGGTTGCCTTCTCTTTTTCGTCATTGCTCAAATACTTATTCCTACTACTTTTTGCTAAACCAGACTCCTCTCTTTCAGTTGATATTCCTTCAATCTTAATATTTAGATCATGTCTGGTAACAAACTCTTTAATAATCATTAATTGTTGGTAATCCTTTTCGCCAAAGTAAGTTGATTTTGGTTTAAATAATTCAAAAAGTCTGTTGACTATCGTAACTACTCCATCGAAGTGATTTGTTCTTGTTTTTCCACATAAAATTGAGGATAAGTAAGGATCGGCTTTGCATTCTCGTATATTACGTAGTAAATCCTTTGACTCTGGAAGGAATAGAAGAGAACAATTTGTGTTTTCTAGTTTACTAATATCTTCATCTAAAGTTCTGGGATAAGCACTGTAATCCTCTTTTGGTCCAAACTGAAGAGGATTAACAAAGATGGAAACACATACGAAATCAGAAATTTCACTTGCTTGATTTACTAACTTTAGATGGCCCTCATGAAGATTTCCCATCGTAGGGACTAAGGATATGTGCTTGAATTTTCTTCGGTATATCCTTAATGCCTCTTCAAGTTCAGCAGTATCGGAGATTATCAGCATTACTTGAAACTATGTTCTATACCAGGAAATTTTTTTTCTTTTACTTCAGAAACATAACTTCTTATGGCTTCCTCAATAGAAGATGCGCCTTGCAGGTAATTCTTCACAAATTTAGGAGGCTTTTCCATTTGAGTAATACCAAGCAGATCATAATTTACCATTATTTGACCATCTACTTCGACACCGGCTCCTATACCTATCACAGGGATCTTTAGAGATTCGCTTATATTTTTTGCTAATTCAGAAGGAACACACTCTAACAAAAGCATACTTGCACCAGACTCTTCTAACAATTTAGCCTCTTTTATTAACTCTTCTGCTTTATCAGGATTTCTGCCTTGTACGATATAACCACCTATTCTATTTACAGATTGAGGAGTTAAACCCATATGAGCACAAACTGGAATCCCTCTTTCAGCAAGAAGTTCTGTTGATCTACTTATCCACGAAGTGCCTTCAAGTTTGACGCAATTTGCACCAGCCCTCATCAAGGCTGCTGCATTCTCGAGTGTTTGTTCTTCTGATGCATAACTCATAAATGGCATATCAGCCATAATCATAGAGCCATGGTTTGTTCTTTTAACATTATCAAGGTGATACACAATATCTTCCATTGTTACAGGTAAAGTACTGTCATGACCTTGTAAAATCATTCCTAAAGAATCACCAACTAGAATAACTTCTATGCCGCAAGAGCTTTCTAATGCTGAAAATGTTGCATCATATGCAGTGAGACAAGCAATTTTCTCTCCTCTAACTTTCATTTCATTAAGAGTTGATATAGTCACCGGATTTGATGATGAATAAATACTCACTGATTCCTCCTTGATCCCTTTGATTTAGGAAAAGAATGATATAGAAAGTTTTAAAAAATAAAATTTTTTTTTCATAAATGTTGCAGCAAAACTGTTTCTTACAAAATATAATTATCGTTTTTATGAAATCAACATTCTCAAGAAGAAAGTTTCTTAAAGTTACCTTCGTCATGTCTGGAGCTCTTATGGCTTTTCATGCAAGCGGAAATAAAGCACTTTTTGCGGATAACAAAAGAGGAAAAGAGAATGTAAATCAATGGAATGGTTCACTGCTTAAAGATCCTGATACTTTATTTGATTTGCCTAGCCCACTCCATTACAAAGAAATTATGCAGACAGGTAACTTGATGTCTGATGGTTTGGTTTATGGAGGAGATCCAGATGGTATGGAGTTCTTCCAATTGGATAATAATAAATTGGCCTTAATTATAAATCATGAAACTACTAGTCCTGATGTGTCCTTAGATGCTTCAAAAGCCTATGATACTATCAATGGAATTCCTTACTCGGGAGGAACAAGTACTTTGATTTTGAATACTGAAACTCTAGAAGTAGAAAAATCTTATAGAAGTTTAAGCGGAACAATAAAAAATTGCGCAGGCGGTAAAACTCCGTGGAATACTTGGATTTCTTGTGAGGAGACTTATCAAGAAAACCACGGTTATGCATTTGAGATCGATCCAAGAAATAATTCAATAGGTTATAAAAAATTGAGCAGAATGGGGAGATTTAAGAGAGAGGCTGTAGCAGTAGATATAAATGATAAAGAAGGAAGCGTATATCAAACTGAAGACGATCCATCTGGACTCTTCTATAAATTCATTCCTAATTCAAAAAATAATTTAGATGGTGAGGGAAAACTTTATGCATTAAGTATAAAAGGCCTAGTTAATGCCAATAATAGTAAAGGGGAAATTAAAATTGGTGATTCTCTTAAAACATCTTGGGTTTCTATATTGGACCCAGAAGCAACCTCAAAGAAAACGAAAATTCAAGGCATGGAAAAAGGTGGAACAACATTTAATGGCTCTGAGGGAATCATCGTCGATACTAATAACCTTAATCAAAGTGAAATTTACTTTACTTGCAAGTCTGGAGGTTTTGCTGGTTTAGGACAAATTTGGAGATACAACCCTGCAAATGATTACATCACCCTATTTTATGAATCTAAGTCTAAAGATGAATTCTGGATGGGAGACAACATTACTATATCTCCTTGGGGTGACTTAATAGTCTGTGAGGATAATGATAGTAATGCTTGTAAATTGATAGGATTTACTCCTAAAGGAAAAATGTATGTTCTCGGCAGGGTTTCTTCTAAACGATCAACAGAAATATCTGGGGTTTGTTTTTCCCCAGATGGAACGAGGATGGGGCTAAATCTCCAACATGAAGGTAAAACCATTATTATCAGCGGTGACTGGGATAAAATTAAAGCCTACAGTAGATCTATATGAACTTAAAAATTCAACAGAAGGTTATATATTATTCTTTAGAGACTTTTATTAGCGCGGAACCTAAATTGGCTACATAGAATGGCTGAGAATTATCTCCAATTATCATCCCTGTTAGAAGCCCAGGCATGTCACCTATAAGCTCTTCAGTAAGAAGATCTGCGAAACCTTCTCCATTCTCCATATCTTGTAAGCCTATTTGCAAATTTTCATGACCTACCTCTGTCTGTGCATCAAATACAACTGAAGTGTCTCCAGTTTCTAAATCTATTGCCAAAATTTGGTTTGACAATAGTGACGCTACCCATAATCTGCCATCATGATTGAGCTCCATATTATCAGGCGTTGGTATACTTGCTAATATTACTTGGTTTGAAAGTGAGCCTGTCGACAAATCCAAATCAAATACGAGGACTCTATTTTTCATCATTTCTGAGAGATAAAATTTGTTACTTCTCTCATCTATGTAAAATCCGTTCGCAAAATAAAGTCCGTCTATGATCAATTCAGGAGTTACTTCACCTTCAAAACTTGAAATACGATATAAGGCACCGTCTGGAATAGCTCTCTCTAGAGCTTCAAACACTCTTTCCTCATTTTGATTTTCGGTTGATTGAGTGAACCAAACTGCTCCAGTTGAATCTTCTCTCGCAGTGTTTACTCCATACTCATGAGAATAGAGAATTTCTGTTGAGTTACTTTCAATAGAAGATTTATAAATTTTTCCGTTGAAGACATCCGCAGTGAGGACAAATTTTTTATCCGGTGACAGGTGCACGCCGTTTGGCCCGGATTCAACTTTTGGAGGATTATGTGCATATTCCAAAGCTTCAAAATTACCAAAAGGAGTTACATTTCCAGATAGATCAATTTTAGCTAAACCATGTCTTTGATCAGCAACGATTAAAGTTCCATCATCAAGTATGACACCATCTTCGGCTCTAGAAAGTTGATTACCTTTCGGATATTCCATTCCCTCGGATAAACTCCATGAAGATTTATTAGATGAACTATCTTCAGCAGAGCAACCAATAATAAAAAGAATAATAAAAGGTAAAAGGTTTTTTTTGAAAGATTGATCTAATCAAGTGGTACTAATTTATTTTTATACAGTCTAGTTGCCACCAATAGGTCACTGTTATATTCATTTATAGATAATATTTTTCCATCTTTAAATTTATAAACAAAAACATACTTATTATCATATTCTCCGTTTATACCTTCGGCATCTCCTTCCATAATAACGGCCACACCGCTCTCATCTCCAATCATATCTGTAGTAGTTAAAGTTATGCCATTTGGCAATAAAGCACCAACAACATTGGGTATCCAATCATCAAAGTAAGCTTCTCTATCAAATGCAATATTCGATATTTCAGTCTCTCCCATAAAAGTAAAAGTAAAATCTGGATGCGTTAAAGGTTGAGCCGACTTTGGATTTTCTGATAATGCTAAATCAAGAAAATTTCCTGCCATTTTTTTATTTTGCTCAGTTTTATCTGATCCTGAACAGTTAATTAAAAAAATTGTTAAAAATGTTAAAGCTAAACTTTTTAAATTCATAATTATTCCTTGTTGTACAGAAATATTAACTGAATTAAGTTGCGGATGTTATTTTTTTTGCATAGATAGGCTGGCGGAGAGGGAGGGATTCGAACCCTCGATAGGGGATTACCCTATACTCCCTTAGCAGGGGAGCGCTTTCAACCACTCAGCCACCTCTCCGGGACAGTCTATTCTAAGGCTATGTCTATTATTGTCTAATGGAATCTGCTGCCTTCTCGGCAATCATGATTGTAGGTGCATTAGTATTACCTCCAATCAAGGTAGGCATGATTGAAGCGTCTACAACCCGCAAACCTTCAAGGCCGTGCACCTGTAAATTATTATTTACAACCGCCATGTCGTCATCACCCATTTTGCAAGTGCCTACAGGATGATAAAGGGTTTCTCCTGTATTTCGTATCCACTCATCGAGTTGATCATCATCGTCAACATCTACATCACTACCAGGCTTAGATTGATCTCCTCTGTAAGGATCAAATGCCTTTTGTAAAAAAACTCTTCTTGTTTCTCTAAGTGCATTTCTGGTGTCTATCATATCTTGTTCTTCAGATAAATAATTCGGGAACATGAGAGGCTCATCACTTGGGTCAGAGCTTTTGAGTGCTATATGCCCCCTACTTTGTGGTCTACATATATAAATTACAGCTGTGAATCCATGATCTTTATCCACACCTTCTCGACCATGAAGATCCTTTGTCTGAATTGAAGTAAAATGAAGTTGAGTGTCTGGGATGTCTTTATCAGGACTAGATTTGAAGAAAGCACCAGCACTTGTTGGGGGGTATGCAGCATCTCCAGTACCAAACAAAAGGTATTTCACTCCAGATAACCCTGTATTTAATAAACCGGCTGATCTATGAAGTGTTACTGGCTGAGTTGCATAAAAGGAATTTAGTACTCCATAATGATCCTGAAGATTTTTTCCAACTCCTTTTAACTCATGAACGATATTTATATTATGTTTTTTTAATTCTTCAGGGTCCCCTATTCCACTATTCATTAGTATCTGAGGAGAATTAATAGCCCCAGCAGACAAAATGATTTCCTTATTTGATTTACAGATGAATGTCTCTCCATCTTTTAGATACTCGACACCGATGGCTTTCTTTCCTTCAAAAAGAATCCTATTAACCTGTACATTTGTCTCTGTTGATAGGTTTTTTCTCTTGAGTGCGGGATGAAGATATGCTCTTGCAGCGCTCCATCTTCTAGGTCCAAAAGTTGTATTTTTCATGGTATGTTCGTATCTAGAGAATCCCTCTTGTTCTTTACCATTAAAGTCATCGGTTAATGGGAAACCGGCTTCTTGGCCTGCTTCTAGAAAAACATCCATTAAAAGATCATCTGTTCGGGAAGATTTTTTTACATTCAATGGCCCATCAAATCCATGAAACTCATCATCTCCATCACCTTGAAAATTTTCAGCTTTTTTAAAATACGGCAGAACATCATCATATGACCATCCTGTATTACCAAGCTGCCTCCATAGATCATAGTCATAAGAGTGACCACGGATATAGACCATTGCATTTATCGAAGATGAACCACCCCAAACCTTACCTCTTGGCCAGTAAAGTTTTCTATTATTAGTAGTTGTTTCAGGCTGAGTCTCATAACCATAATTTAAGTTACTTTTTTTAGGTACTATTTGTGAATAGCCTGAGGGCATATGAATAAAGAAGTTTCTATCTTTGCCACCCGCTTCAATACTAAGAACAGAATCTTTTCCATTCTCAGAGAGTCTATTAGCCATTACACAACCTGCACTCCCAGCACCAATGACGATGTAGTCAAAATTTCTTTCCATTAAATTCCCCTAAATTAAAATTTTAGAATAGGCAATTCTAAGCTAAAAACAAGTAATAAAAATGGAAAGATTTAAGAATAGTTATCTGCGTAAGAATGATTTACTTTGCTATGTTTTTGTTCATCATTTCTTACGGCTATTATTAGATCAGAAAGTTTAGCATTACGATCTAATCCGTAATATTGAATGGCAAGCAAAGGAGCTTGGAAATTTTCAATTTCACCATCTTCAACCTTTTGTAAATACTCTGTGTAACTCTTTACAGCCTCATCTTCGAAATAGCCGATCATTCTATGGGCTGTCCTGGTGAAAAATAAATACATTATTAAGTAAAAAAACCCGAATATCATTTGCGCTAATAAGACAAGGAGTCTCTCAAAAAAATTAGGTTTCGCTATTTCAATAAAGAACATCAGATGCATTCTTTCATTTTCAGCTTCCGCCAACATCTCTCTGATAGATTCACCGTAACCCACTTTCATAGATCTGAGGCTCTTAAAATGCATTAGTACCCCAGCTACCATTCCAGGCACTCCTGCAACTGTCTCCAAGACAACAGCCCTATGCCCGTATCTATCAACAAAAAAGGTGTCTGCTATGAATCTAAAGAAGCGAGTCATAGAGTGAGCAAATTTGTCCGATATTAAAACCGGAAGCATGGTTATGAGAGTTTTGATATTATTAAGAATTATATGTTGGTATAAGCTGTGATTATATAGAGTAAATCTTAAAAGTAAATTCTTTTATGCGCCTTTAATATGACCAATAATCTTTTGCGTGATTTCTTCTGTAAGTTCCTCAGGTATTTCATGCCCCACCCCTTCCAAAGTCATCAATTCCGCATTTTTTATGCCTTCTGCTAGAGCCTGTCCATGGTCATAAGGAAGTATTGCATCTTCTGTTCCATGAATTACTAATGTAGGGATATCTATCTCAGATAATCTCACTCCTCGATGAGGGCTTTGACCTACAGCTGCTCCATGTCCTGGAAAAGGATTGTGCCCATGAGCAATAACATCCTTGGCTTGTTCTCTAAATTTTTCTTCATTAAATGGAAATCTAGAACCACTTAAAACTCTATAATTTACTACTAGAGCATCCTCATACTCACCTTCCATATTTAATTTCATGGATTCAATAATAGCCTCCATCATCTCTTGTGTGGGACCTTGCAGATTTGAATCTTCTAGTCCGATACCTGGAGATGACATTATAGGAGTTAATGATGAAACCCGATCCGGGTAATCTAAACCAATTACTTGGGTAATCATGCCCCCCATAGATGCACCTATGATATGAGCTTTTTGTATATTTAAATGATCCATAAGTGCCACTGCATCGGATGCCATATCCTCTAGGGTATAAGAGACTTCAGAGGCTACAACTGATCCAGCGTCAATATTAAAGGTTGGCTCAGTGGTAACCCAAGTGCTTTTACCAACATCTCGATTATCAAATCTAACAACGTGAAAACCTGATTTTACAATTGGATTTATGAAATCCTCTCTCCATAAAAGTGCATTTGCATTCGCACCCATAATCAAAAGGACGGAAGGGTTAGAGGGATTGCCGAAGTCTTCCCACCAAATATTGATGTTGTTTACTTCGGCTATTCCTTCAGACATATAGATTAGGAATCAGATAACTGAGCAAGAATTTCAAATTCCATGCCCTCTAAAGTTGCTTCCTGTGCGTTAACCAAATCAGCAATTGGAGTACCATTTACAATTCTTCCAACTGTAACCTGTTGATTTTCGTAAGTTGTACTAAAGGCAGTAGCGTTCACTCTTAACCTGTTGTCAAAGAATTCTCCCTTCATTCCAAATTCATAGTTGTCAGATGTTTCAGGTAAGAAACGTCTCATAGCAACGTCACCATTAAAGCCACCACTTGAATATCCTTTACTGTAACTAGCATAGAAAAGTACATCATCGGTTTGCTGATAACTGAGGATAGCTCGTGGAGTTGTCTCGCTGTACTCAACCGTTCTTGTACATCTGTCTGATGTGGCAAAGCCAAAGGCATTTGTAACCATAGTTGGACAAGCATAAAACAGATTAAAAGTTCCGGGCATTCCAATAGCAGCAGCATCCTCATAGAGTTTGGAGCTTCTAGTATATTCTCTTTCATCTTCTGTATATCTTGCACCTATAGTCAGATCTAATTTATCGCTCAAACCGTAAGTACCCTCGAAAAATACAGCCTGATTTTGCATATTAGTGATACTTCCTTGAGTCTCACTTCCAAGTAACTTAGTTTGTAATGCTACTGCTGCAAGCGCAGGAGGGAGCAAAGGTGAGGGGTTTACACCTCTAAATAGAGGAACATCAATGGTTGCTTCACCATCCTCTTCAAAAGCATAAAGACCAATAACCCAATCCATATTTTCTGTGGACCCCGAAAGTCTCAGTTCTTGTGACCATTGTTCATGAGTCATTGTGTCATCGTGAATCTCTAAAAAGTTGACTCCAGGTCCATTTCCCATTACCCATCCCCAAGTTCCGTTAAATGCATCTAACTCTGAGTAATTACTGATAGACTCAATAGTTCCAACTTCCGTTTCAAAGATTTGAGTTAGGGTAATAGAATCTTTTTCAGCCGTATTGTTCTCATTAGGAGAAGTATCCAGAGAAACATCTTTTGTTGTAGACCTACAATTTTCTTTTAATGCATCATATATCCCAAAGATATTTGCTACAGCTCCCAATCCTCCAGAAAGAGCGCCATTCTCTGGACCTGTGAATCTACATGAACCTAAAGCAGCCCTTTCATCTTGGTCAAATCTACTAAATGCTAAGTTTGCCGAGTAAGCATCCGTATCATATTTGAGTTGTGCCCTGAAAGATGTTGTATCTTCGTTTCCTCTATCATTTCCAGTTATAGAATTGATGATAAAACCATCCGTTTCCTTGGTTAAAAATGAAAATCTAAACGCTAATGAATCACTTAGAGGTGTATTGAACATACCTTCAATCAATTGATGACTATCTGATCCTGCACCTAGTCTGATTTTACCTTCAGTCTCTTGAGTGGGTTGATTAGTGATAATGTTTATCAATCCTGCTGTCGTATTTTTGCCAAATAGTGTTCCTTGAGGTCCTCTTAAGACTTCTACTCGTTGAAGATCATACAAGTCAACTAGCCCTCCTTGAGGTCTAGCTGCATATACGCCATCTGTATAAAGTCCAATTTTCGGATCATGAGGTATAGCCCAGTTCGCCTGGCCAATTCCCCTCATGTATACCTCTAGAACACCACTGTTAACAGAAGATGCTTGAATACTTAAGTTAGGTGCTAACTTTTCAATATCTGTTAACTCTACAATGTTCCTGATCTCTAGCTGCTCTTCATTCAAAGCACTTATAGGTATTGGAACGCTTTGTGAATACTCGGCCCTCTTTCGCGCCGTAACAACTACTTCATCGAATACAGATACTTCTTCTTCAGCAAATATGCTCGTTGAAGGAATAGTTATAAGCGAAAGGCATAATAAAAAATTCCTTGTTTTCATTTTCTCCCCTGTTTTTTAGTGAAATTTAATCTATGTAAGAAACCACTTTACTATCTTATGTAACATTTAGACAGCTTTTGGGTGACGAGACTTATATTATTTTTGTCAAAAAATCGTCGATATTTAGCTCTGGAATAGATTTACCTTGTCTAGTGGGTGTTCCAACGTAAAGGTAACCTATTATCTCTGAGTTTTCTGGTAACTTTAAAGCCTCAACTACATATGGGTTAAAGGCCATTTTTCCTGTTCTCCAGACTGCTCCATAACCCAATGAATCAATTGCAAGGAGTATGTTTTGAGCAGAAGCACCTAAAGATAGCAATTGTTCTACTTTTGGCACTTTAGGATGTTCTTTAACATCTGCAACAAGAACTATTATCATAGGGGCTCTGAAAGGAGCATTTTCTAACTTTTGCTTTAGCTCATCAGTTAAGGAATCATCATCCTTCATTGCTGCATCCAAAAAAGCCTTAGAGAGTTTATGTCTTCCTTCTCCTCTTACTTCCAGATATCGCCAAGGTCTAAGCCAAGCATGATCAGGAGCACGTAATGCAGCTTTATATACTTCAATCATCTCTTCTTCTGAAGGTGCAGGCTCTTCAAGAAATGGGATTGAGTTTCGTGTCTGTATATCTTTTAAAATTGACATTATTTTAGATTTGCTCATTTTACTATACTTGCAATGTATAAATTAGATTATCTTCATTTAAACTTAATCTATAATTGCCTCTATGAAAGGCATTCTTTTAATAAATTTGGGCTCTCCTAAGGACTTAGAATTTAAATCAATCAAAGATTATTTAAAAGAGTTTTTATCAGATGATCTTGTCATCGATTACCCGAAATTTTTACAGCAAATTCTTGTGAATTGGATAATTGTTCCTTCCAGGTATAAAAAGACTCGAGAAGCTTATTCAGAGATATGGACAGATCAAGGCTCCCCTCTTATAAATAGCACTTTACACTTAGGAGAAAAAATAAGCTCTAAGGCAGGAGTTCCTGTTGAAGTCTCTATGAGATACCAATATCCAAGTATTGAAGAGGGTTTGCTTAAGCTGAAAAATAAAGGTTGCTCTGATATTTTTGTTGTTCCTCTCTACCCTCATTATGCTATGTCGACTACGTTGACTACAGAAAATGAAGTGAAAAGGATTGCAAGTGAATTGAATTTAGGTCTCAATTTAAAATTTATTGGTACTTTCTACAATAAAGAAGAATACATAAAGAGTTTAAGTGCTGTGATAGCTAGTAACAGACAAGAAGATAGCGACTTTCTATTATTCAGCTATCACGGAATTCCAAATCGCCATCTATTGAAAACGGATCCAACAAAAAAACACTGTCTTAAGGTTGAAAGCTGTTGTGATGTGCAATCAGACGCAACACCTTTCTGTTACAAAGCTCAAGTTTTAGAAACATCTAAGTTGTGTGTAAACGAATTAAATTTAAAAGATCATGAGTGGGGAGTTTCTTTCCAGTCTCGTATAGGTCCTGGTTGGATAGAGCCGTTTACAGATAAAGAACTAGTTAATTTAGTCAATCAAGGAATAAAAAAACTAGATGTTGTTTGTCCTGCATTCGTAATAGACAATCTTGAGACACTTGAAGAAATGAATATTAGTGGCAGAGAGACTTTTTTGGATGCTGGTGGCGAATCTTTTAATTACATACCTTGCTTAAATACAGAGGAATCTTGGGTAGATTTCCTCGTCAATGCCTCAAAAAGGTAAAAGGGATCCAGAGGGCCTGGATCCCTTTCTTAATCATCCTTTGGGGAGGGGTATGATTAATCTGTTAATATTTTCAGTCTGTAACAGATTCCGACTAGGGTTAGAACGAGTCCACTGCGCTTGGGACTCGTTCTAGGGCGCGGTTGTAATAACTAATCTTCATAAGTTAACTATATTAGTTATTACATGCTGCACTATATCAACCTTGGTTGATTAGAACCTTCTCGTTATTGACAACCTAGCATTCACTTCTTCACCCACCGATGCTTGGTGAGTACTGTGTGAGTGCGGGAAGTAAACTTCATCTGTAATGTTTTCAACATTCAATCTGATAGTCAGATCTTCGGAAACATCATAGAACGCAGCAAAATCAACCCTTGTATAATCAGGTAGGATTAAACCAGGTTTGTTATTGCTTATATTTGATTCACCCTGTCTAGTGACACCTAAACCATAACCAAACTTGTCGTTGACTTGATAAGTGGTCCAAAGAGACATGGTATTCTCAGGGATTTCTCTAGGCTCTCCTCCAGAAGATGTTTCTCCATCCATGTCACTGTAACCAAATGAAATGTATAGTTGGTCGCTTACTTGTCCCTTGACTTCAAGCTCAATTCCATCTACTTGAAGTCCAACTATCTCAGCACCTTCGCCTGATTCATCTCTTGTAGCGATTGTTTGTTCACTATCAAAGTAACTAGCTCTAAGACTCAAATCAGGGGTAATATCCCAATTAATTCCAATTTCTGAGCTTTCGTATACATCCGGATCAAGAGCTGCTGAACTTGCTGTAAGTTTCTTATATTGTTCACCAGATCTTGGCAAAAAGCTTTCACTATAACTTAGATAGAGTGAGATATTTTCTTGAGGTTTAAATATTATTCCAGCCCTTGGGGAAAACTCATCATCATCTCTTGACTGTGACGAACCAGCCTTGACATCATCAACGGTAATGTCAAATTGATCTAGCCGGCCTCCAAGGAGAATTACTAAGTTATCTGAAAGATCTATTTGATCCTGTATATAAAAAGAAGTTACTTCAATATCTGAAGTTGTACTGCTCTTAAGTTTTGTAGTGTAATCCACCATAGTGGCAACGCCCGCTGAATTAGTAGCTATATTCAAAGGTCTACTTACGTTAAAAGATTCTTTATCTTTTCCTGTAGTTGACCAATATGTGTCGAATCTCACGTTTTTGTTATCTGTATCGATTACTTCAGCTCCTATTAAAAGAGTATGGGTTGCGCCACCTATTTGAAGTTCGTTTACAAGATTGGCAGAAAAAATGAGATTTTCACGCTCGGTTGGGTCATAGTATCCATCAAGAGTAACGACATTTGTCGTTAAATCATATCCTGATGCGTATAAATTTTTATACATTTTTTCAAATTCACTAGAAGTTAACGTAAATATTGCTTTTGAAGTGTCTGTTAAGTCTGAAGTTAAAGTCCCTCTAAATATATCTGCCTCTAACGTAGTCAAGTTAAGATCAGAAGTTCCAAATACCACATCCTTAAGAGCTTCAACGGGCTGCCCATTAGCTGTGGGTATACCTCTATCGATAAAACGTTCATGATCAGCATACTCGTATGAGAGATCCAAAGTAGTTCTGTCACTCATTTGAATCCTTACTGTTGGATTAAATCCAACACGATCTCCATCAAAGAAATCTCTATGGTTTTCTAAAGTGTCACTGTGGATATTTAAACGAATAGCAGTGTTGTCTCCGGTGGCAGTGTTGTAATCAGCTGCAAAATCAAATGCACCGAAATCATCAGCTCCTATATCAAATGAACCGAACTGCTCTCCAATTTTTGCTTTCTTTGTGACCCTATTAAGAATTCCACCTGTTCCACCCCTACCAAATAATAGAGCATTAGGTCCCCTTAGAATCTCAACTTGCTCTATGTTATATAAAGATCGATAGTATTGAACATCATCTCTGACACCGTCTTGGTAAAAGTCAGCAGTTGATCTTACACCCCTGAATACGACTGCATCTCTGTGTCCCTCACCCTGAGAAGTATTTACTCCAGGCGTGTAGCGTATAATATCTCCAATTTCCCTAATGCCTTGTTTTCTTATATCTTCATCAGTAACGATGGATAGACTCTGGGGAACATCTATAATAGCTGTTGGTGTTTTAAGTGCTTTAACTTGATCTGAATAAAGTACTTTACCTTTGACTACTATTTCTTCCACCGGCTCGTCAGCATGCAAATTAACCGTAAGAACCAAAGCCGCTAGTATTAATGCCTTATTAAAAGCTTTAATTATTTGAATCATCTTTTTAACTCCCGTTGTGTTAAATGCCTAATAAGATCCAAATGAGAATGAGAATGAGAATGAGAATGGTTCTTATTAATTGCGAAGCATTATAGATGAGAATGATTCTCATATGCAACAACTTAATGAAGTTTTTTTAAATTATGGGAATTTTGTATCACAGCTGGAATGAAATACTTATATAAAAGCTATTCATCCAGTTCTTTGTCCAAATCAAAAGCATCATGCAATGCTGCTACTGCTTTAGTCATTTCTGATTTTTTAATTACTACTGAGATCTTTATTTCCGAAGTTGTAATCATTGAAATATTTATCTCACTTTTTGCAAGTGCCTGGAACATCTTGCTTGCAACACCTGCATGAGCCCTCATACCTCTTCCGACCACACTAATCTTTGCTATGTCATCATCTACATCTATTAAACCTCCACCTAGGGTAGTAGATGTTTTTTTGAGAATCTCCTCAGCCTGTTTTGTATCATCTTTATTGACGGTAAATGTAAAATCAGTGGTGTTATCAGCCCCAATATTCTGGACAATCACATCCACCTCGATACCAGCATCACTTATTGGGCTTAAAATCTTTGCTGCAACACCTGGAATATCCGGCACGCCTCTGATTGTTAGCTTGGCCTCAGAGTCTATACTGCTTATTCCTGAAACAATTGGTCGTTCCATAATATTTTTCTCCTCTTGAACTAATGTTCCTTCGCCATCGTTAAAACTAGACAACACCCTAATTGGTAAATTAAATTTACTGGCATATTCCACAGCTCTTAATTGTAAAACTTTTGCACCAGAACTTGATAATTCTAACATTTCTTCAAAACTGACCTCCTTGAGAAGCCTAGCTTTGTCATAAACTCTTGGGTCTGTGGTGAAAATGCCATCTACATCTGTATAAATTTGGCATTCATCAGCATCCAAAGCTGCAGCAAGAGCGACTCCAGTAGTATCAGACCCTCCCCTTCCAAGAGTAGTAATGTCACCAGACTCATTCATTCCTTGAAAACCAGTAATAACTGGCACAAAACCTTCATTTAATTCAGAGGTAATCTTACTTACTTCAACATCTAATATTCTTGCCCTACTATGGCTTGAATTGGTTTTTATACCTAATTGATATGCGGTGTAAGACTTACCTTTTATGCCTCTTTTAAGAAGGGCCATTGCTAATAAAGCTACCGATATTTGCTCACCCGTAGATACAAGAGCATCATATTCGCGGAGATCGGGTTCGGGATTAATCTCTTTTGCTAATTTAATAAGCTCATCGGTACTATCTCCCATTGCGGAAAGAACCACGGTTACCTTATTTCCCATAAGAATTTCAGATTCAATATTATCTGCCACAGCTTCAATGCGTTCTGCATCAGCAACTGAGGTACCTCCGAATTTTTTGACGATTAATTTGCCCATAAAAAAGGCGGGTATTCTATATTATTGATTATTTAATGAAACAATTAAGTCTGCAACTGAAGTCAAAGCTAAATCTAAATCATTAGTATTTTCTACTCCACCTTGAGCAAAGTCTGACCTTCCTCCTCCACTTCCACCTAATTGATTGATTAAATGTTTCATTATTTCTCTTGCATCTATGTCTACATCTTTAGAGCATGCAACTATCGCGGGTGCTTTATCTTCAGATATCGATATCAATACAATTATAGAGTTCTCATTTTTATTTCTGAGCCTGTCGGCAATTTCCCTTAATTCTTTTGAGTCAGTATCTTCAAAAGTACTAGAAATGAGCTGATATCCCTCTACAAGCAAAGATGAATCAATTAAAGCCTGAATGGATGACCCTATATCTTCAGATTGAAGTTGTTTTGCTTCTTTTTTCAGAGACTTATTTGTATTCATTAGATCTTCAATTGCCTCAATGCAGGTATCAAAGATTTTAAATTCCAAAGGCCCTCTATTTAACTCTTTCAACAAGTCGTTGTTTTCTTCTTTTATCTGAATAATCTTTTTTAAAACTTGATCATTTGAGCAATTGAGGGCTTTTGCAAAGGATAAATTTTCTTCTTCTAGAAAACGTAAGTAATCCAATGCATCAACTCCATCTCTAGAATCAATATCTTCAATAAAAAGTTCATTAGTAATAGCAGAATAATTTTGCGAAAGCTCATCCAATAATAAATTAGCGCCAACGCCAGTAACTGCCTCTATTCTTCTTACACCAGCAGATACTCCTGATTCAGAAGTGATCTTTAGCATGCCTATTTCGCCTGTCCTCTCAACATGAGTTCCACCGCAAAGCTCAATAGAAAAACCATTTCCAATATTGAGGACACGGACCTCTTCGCCATATTTATCACCAAAAAACGCTATAGCGCCTTTTTCAATGGCTTCACTAATAGGTAAAATCTCAGTGATTGATTCAGAATTCTTCTTAATCTCTGAATTAATTAAATCTTCAATAGCAAGAATATCTTCAGTATCGATAGAACTATTATGAGCAAAATCAAATCTCAATCTTGATTCTTCAACTAATGAGCCTTTTTGTTCCACATGATCGCCCAACACTTCTCTCAGAGCGGCATGAAGTAAATGGGTAGCACTATGATTGCCCTTTATCCTATTTCTTTGTTCAGAATTTATCTCCGCAACTACTGAATCACTCTTTTTTATGGACCCTGATTTAACATGTCCTAAATGAAGAAAATGGTCCCCTTTTTTTTGAGTGTCATACACTTCAAAAATACAATTATTTGATTTTATGAGTCCTGTATCTCCAACTTGACCACCCGACTCAGCATAAAATGGTGTTTGATCAAGCAATATCAAAGCTTCCTCGCCTTCATTAATTTCTTCTTGGAACGATGAGTTCGAAATTATTTCAATCACATTTGAAGTTGACGAATAAGACTCGTAACCTAAGAAATCTGTTTCACCTCTTATATCCAGAGACTCAGGAATTATAGAGTTGAAATTAGAGGAAGATCTTGCACGTTCCTTTTGCTTTTGCATCAGGACTTCGTATGTATCTTCGTCTATAGTTAAGTTTCTTTCTCTGGCAAAATCCGCTGTCATATCAGCTGGAAAGCCATAGGTATCATATAGTTTAAAGACAATTTCTCCTGATATTTCATTACCTTCTAAATTCTCTAATTCTGTTTCAAGAAGCTGCATACCTTGCTCTAGAGTAAGCGCAAATTGTTTCTCTTCCTTTAAGAGATTAGCTTTTATGATCTCTGAGTTCTTTATTAATAGAGGATATGTTTCTCCCATTTGATCTTCAAGAGTAGTAACAAGTTGAGAAAGAATGGGATCTTTCATTTCAAGCTTATAAGCATGTCTTAGAGCACGTCGGATAATCCTTCGTAATACATAACCTCTTCCATCATTTGAAGGAATCACGCCATCCGCAATTAAAAATGAAGCAGCTCTGAGATGATCAGCAATAACTCTCAGAGAAGGATTCGAAAAATCCTCTTCTTTTGTTAACTCCCCTGCCTTAACAACAATAGCCTTTAGTATGTCCGTATCATAATTATTATGTTCATTTTGTATTACAGCTGCCATCCTTTCCAAGCCCATGCCTGTGTCGACGCATGGATTAGGTAGTGGCTTCAGAGATCCATCTTGACCTTTATCAAATTGAGTAAAAACAAGGTTCCAAACTTCTATATATCGGTCTCCTGGTTCATTACCTGGTCTTGGAGGATCGCCTTCAAGATGATCGCCATGATCATAAAATATTTCACTGCATGGTCCACAAGGTCCTGTATCTCCCATTGTCCAAAAATTATCTTCATCACCGAGTCTTGAAACTCTTTCAGGATCAATACCTATCTTTTTGATCCAAATTTCTTCAGACTCATCATCACTATCATGGACGGTTATCCATAATTTTTTTGGATCTATCTTGTATCTTTCTGTTAAAAGTTCCCATGCAAAAGAAATTGCATCTTCTTTGAAGTAATCTCCAAAACTAAAATTGCCGAGCATTTCAAAAAAGGTATGGTGTCTGGCGGTATAACCTACATTATCAAGATCATTGTGCTTTCCACCTGCCCGCATACACCTTTGTGAACTGACCGCTCTTGTATAATTTCTTTTTTCCACTCCTAATAAAAGATCTTTAAAAGGTGCCATTCCGGCATTGATGAATAACAAGGTGGGGTCATTCAATGGAACCAATGAAGCACTCTCGACGAGTGTGTGACCTTTCTCTTCAAAAAAGTCTAAATAAATCTTTCTTACTTCATTCGTTGTAAGAGGAGAAGTTGCCATTAGAATATTTCTGAAAAAAAGTTCATCATTGATTGCCAAGATCTTTTATCAGCATTCTTATTATATTGAACACCAAAATCTAAATCATCAGCATCTGGATTAGTGAAAGCATGATATGCATTACCATAACTATGTAGTTGCCAGTCCGCTCCAGCTTCAGTCATCTCTTTTTGGAATTCGTCCACCATAGCTAATGGAACCATTGGATCCCTTTCACCATGTAAAACTAGAATCTTTGCATTTATACCATCACTTGAAATGTCTGATCCCATCAATAGACCATGAAAACTTACAACACCGTTTAATTCAGTTCCTGACCTAGCTAAATCAAGCACCACTAGACCACCAAAACAATATCCAATTGCTGCAATCTTGGAAGAATCAACACCCTCAAGTTCTTTTCCTGCTTGTAAAGCAGCATTTATTACTGACTTAAGCTTTTCTCTATCTTCCACAAGTGGAGTCATCAAAGATTGATTTTCTTCAGTAGAAGAACCAACCCTGCCATCCCCATACATATCAACAGCCATTGCAATAAATCCCTCCTCAGCAAGCTCACGTGCTTTAAGCTCTACGAAATCGTCTTTTCCAGCCCAAGTGTGTGCTATTAAAATTAAAGGTGCTTTATCTAGTTCAGGATGCGCGACGTAAGCTTTGAAGTTTTGATCGCCTAAGTTGTAATTAATTTCTTGTGTTTTCATATCATTTACCTAAGGATTGAAGTTCAGATTTAAATCTTTTTGAGTTTTGTACATAATGCTTTGCAGATAAGATCAAACCTTGTTGCTGATCTTCGTTAAGCTCACCTTTTACTTTTCCAGGAGATCCCATCACCAGAGAACCATCGGGTATTTCGGTGCCCTCGGTAATTAAAGAATTTGCTCCTATTAAACAACCTCTTCCAATTTTTGCTCCATTTAAAATTACCGAGTTTATTCCAATTAGACTGCCGTCACCTATGGTGCATCCATGCAACATGACTTTATGGCCAACAGTTACGTCTTTTCCTATATTTAGAGGAAATCCCATATCTGTATGCAAAACAGAACATTCTTGCACATTTGATCCTTCACCTATTGTAATTAGTTCTGTATCACCTCTCAAAACAGCACCAAACCAAACGCTTGAATCATTACATAATCTAACCTTACCTAAAACAGTTGCAGACTCGGCAACATAAAAATTGCCATCAATAACTGGTTCATGTTCTCCAAGTCTATAAAGCATAATTTTTCCTCTACTAATTACCTTTTGTTTTTAAATCTATGTTTGCGTCTAAAGCTACATTCAAAAAATCGACAGTCATCATAGCTGTAAGGCCCCATATTATATAAGAGTCATACTCATAGGCGGGCATAAAAAATTTATCTCCATCTCTATTAATTTCGTCATTTCTATGCCTCTTGTCTTCTAAAAGGAACTTAACAGGAACTCTAAAACAAGCTTCTATTTCCTCAGAATTATTATTTAATACAATATCCTCAGGGACTAAGCCCACATAAGGCGTTACGCTGATGTTAAATCTTGAAACTACTGTGTCGATGGGTCCTATAACATTAACTTTTGTTTTATCCAGTCCGGTTTCTTCCTCGGTTTCTCTCAGCGCTGTATTTTCTAAATCAACATCTTCCTTTTCATACATGCCCCCAGGGAATGAAACCTCTCCTCCATGTGTGCCAACTTTATTAGAGCGTAAGGTATATATGAGCTCTGGCTCATTAGATTCTGTAACAGCTATTAGCACTGCCGCTTTTCTTAACTCAGCTACAGGCGGTTTTCCAGAATAGGTTTGTATTTTGTTCGCAATCTTATCTAACATCAATAAATGTAATATCTCATTGAAGATAGTTTATACTTCTGGCGCCTTAATCGAAATAAAATAAGTAAATGAAATACTGCAGCGTGTGTGGTTCTCTGACGGTGAAAAAGATACCTGAGGGTGACAATAGGGAAAGAGACTGTTGTGAAAACTGTGGCACCATACATTATACAAACCCTAAAATTATTGTTGGGACTATACCTTATAGAGGCTCCGCAGTTCTCTTATGCAAAAGAGGTATTGAGCCTAGATATGGAAAGTGGACTTTGCCCGGTGGCTTCTTAGAAAATGGAGAAACTGTTTCACAAGGAGCTTTTAGAGAAACTCTTGAAGAAACGAATACAGAAGTAGAAATGGGCGAACTGTATGCCATCTACAATGTCCCTCAAATCAATCAAGTTTATATGCTTCATTTAGCAAAAGTTATTTCAGATGATTTTTCACCAACTTCGGAAAGTTTGGAAGTGCAGTTCTTTAAAGAAGACGAGATACCATGGGATGAACTAGCCTTTCCTTTTGTTCCAATGACTCTTAAAAACTTCTTTTCTGATGGTAAAGTTGGCGAGTATCCCCTAACTACTGAAACAATTGAGAGAAAAAAATAATCTCAGTTAATAAACTCTCTTGCATTATTAAAGAATTTTATCCAAGGACTATAATGTGTCCATTCATCAGGACTCCAAGAATATTGATCTTTCAAAAATGCTCTCTCGGGATGAGGCATCATAATAGTAACTGTTCCACTGATATTAGTTACTCCAGCAATACCATTTAAAGACCCATTTGGATTTGCGGGATATTCTTCGGTAAAGCTAGCCTTATCATCTGCATATGTAATTGTTGTGTGATGATTGTTATTTAATTCAGAAATATCACTCACGGATGCCTCTACCCGGCCTTCTCCATGAGCCACTGGAACTGGGATAATCGAATCTCCCATATTTTTAAAGAAGATTGAAGGAGAGTCTTTTACAGAAACTTGAACTAATCTTGCTTCAAATTTCTCTGATTTATTTCTCTTGAAATCTGGCCAATTAGTCGCTCCAGGTATTAAAGATTTTAATAAAGACAATGTCTGACATCCGTTACATACTCCTAGTGAAAATACATTTTCGTTATGAAAAAAGTCTCCAAATTGTGTCCTTAAGTCTTTATTAAAAAGAATACTATTTGCCCAACCACCCCCTGCACCTAAGACATCGCCATATGAAAAACCTCCACAAGCAACTAAACCTTCAAATTCAGCTAGAGTATGCCTTGCTGATATTAAATCAGTCATATGTACATCAATGCAGTCAAAACCAACTTCATTAAAAGCTGCAGCCATCTCGTTTTGACCATTAACTCCTTGTTCTCTAAGTATGGCAACTCTAGGTCTAGTGCTATTTATTTGAATTTTTTTAGGTATAGAAAAATTTATTTTCGGTCTCAATCCTAAATTATTTATATCAGAGTCATGTCTAAACTCCGCCTCTGCAGTGATAGGGTTATCTCTTAGAGACTGAATTTCAAAACCTACTTTATGCCAGTTCTCTATTAAAACTTTAAGAGGAAAAGATAATATTTTCTTGTCTCTATAACTAAAATTAATTTCTTTTTCTGTAGAAATACAACCGAGGTTATGAGAATGATCTTTAAGACTCGATTTATCAAGAAGCTCATAAACATAATCTAAATCTTTTGTATTAACCTGTATTACTACTCCTAATTCTTCATTAAAGAGTAAATCAACTAATTTATTATTATCTTCTAAAACGGAATCTAAGTTAATCTCTAAGCCCAATCTGCTTGCAAATGACATCTCAATTAAAGTGGTTATTAGTCCACCATCGGATCGGTCATGGTAAGCCAATATCTTTTTATCAGTTAAAAGCTTGTGAATAGCTTCAACAAAATTCGGCATTTCTTCTAAGCATTCTACGTCGGGCGATTCACCTCCCATCTGTTTATTTACTTGAGCTAAAATGCTGCCTCCCATTCTTTTTTTTCCCTTTGCTAGGTCTATAAAAATTAAGGAAGTATCTTTATCTGCTTTTAATTGAGGGGTTGTCGCAATACTGATGTCCTTAACAGCCGCGAAACCAGACACTATTAATGATAATGGAGATATTACTGACTTATTATTTTTACTTTCAGACCATTCTGTGGACATTGATAAGGAATCCTTTCCAACAGGAATAGTTATATTCCATTTAGGACAAAGATCCATTCCAATAGCTTCTACCGCCTCAAATAGGTCTTTATTTCCATCTAATTTTCCTGGTGAACCCATCCAATTAGCAGAAAGTTTTATGTCTGAAAGCTTAGCAATACCGGAAGGAATTATATTTGTGATAACCTCAGCTACTGAAATCTTTGCGGCCGACTTAGAACTTATTAATGATAGTGGGGTTCGCTCACCTATCGCCATAGCCTCACCAGATTTGCCTGAAAAACTAGTTTTACATAAGCCATAATCTGCAACTGGAACCTGCCAAGGGCCGACAAACTGATCTCTAGAGATTAAACCTGTAACGGATCTATCTCCAATGGTGATTAAAAAACCCTTGCTTGCGACAGTTGGATGTCTTAGAACTTCGCAAAGTAAATCCTCTGTAATTTCTTCTGGTAAATTTAATGTGGAACTATTTTTACTTGAACTCTGAAAAGATAAATGAGTTTTTGGAGGCTTTCCAAAAAGAGTCTCTAAGGAAATACTTATAGGATAATTATCAAAATGGGAATCATAGACTTCAAGATTATTACCATTTGTAATCTCACCGACAACAGAATAGGGGCATCTCTCCCTTAAGCAAATAAAAGAGAATCTTTCTAAATCATCTTCATCAATTGCTAATACATATCTCTCTTGAGATTCATTGCACCATATTTCCATCGGACTCATTCCCGGCTCTGAGTTAGGGATATCACGCAGATTAATTAGGCCACCATGTCCACTGTCTTTTACAAGTTCAGGAATTGCGTTAGAGAGACCTCCTGCACCAACATCATGAATAAATAATATTGGGTTATTTTCATCCTGCCAGCACCTATCTAGCACCTCCTGACATCTTCTTTCCATCTCAGGATTTTCTCTTTGAACTGAAGCAAAGTCTAAATCTGTATCGCCTTCTCCGGAAGATAGAGATGATGCAGAACCTCCACCTAATCCAATTAGCATTGCAGGTCCTCCAAGGACAACTAATTTCGAACCAACTGGAACTCTCTTCTTAAATGCATGCTCTTTTTTTATATTGCCTAATCCACCCGCTAGCATTATCGGTTTGTGATATCCAAAATGAGTATTATTAGTTTTAGCTTCATAAGTTCTAAAATAACCAAGGATATTTGGTCTTCCAAACTCATTATTAAATGAGGCCGCTCCAATAGGTGCATCAATCATTATTTCTAGTGGTGACGCTATTCTATCTGGTTTATCTTCATCTATTTCCCATCTCTCTTTTAGGCTTGGCAAACGCAAGTTAGAAACGGAAAATCCGGTTAAGCCTGCCTTAGGTTTTGCTCCAATTCCTGTTGCACCCTCATCCCTAATTTCTCCTCCAGAGCCAGTGGAGGCTCCTGAAAATGGAGATATAGCAGTCGGATGGTTATGCGTTTCTACCTTAATAACCAAATCAACATCTTCTTTATATGATGAATACTTGCCATCTCGTGGGTAAAACCTTTCTGCTTTATTTCCTGAAAGAATTGCAGCATTGTCTTCATAAGCAGATATGACTCCTTCGGAAGAATTAATATGGGTATTTCTTATCATATCGAAGAGACTATTTGGCTGGGTATTTCCATCTATTGTCCAGCTGGCATTAAAGATTTTATGCCTACAGTGTTCTGAGTTCGCTTGAGCAAACATCATCAACTCTGCATCGGTTGGATCTTTATTAGTCATTGAATAGCTATCGAATAGATACAATATTTCTTCATCGTTAAGTGCCAAACCTAATTCAAGATTGGCTTGTTGGAGGGGGAGTAATTGTTGCGAAGATATATCGATATCTCTTACCGGGTTTGGCTGGAGATGAGAAAAAAGATTAGCGGCATCATTTAAATTTAAAATAATTTCTTGTGTCATCCTATCCGCTAAGAAAGTACCAGCCAGTTTTAAGTCTTGGGAGTTTATTTTTTCTGAACTTGAAAAGTAATCCCCTTTTTCAACTCTCTCAACGAAAGAAAGTCCGCAATTTTTTAAAATTTCTGTAGCTTTTGAAGACCAAGGAGATATTGTTCCTATTCTGGGTGTTATTAAGAAGAAACTTAATGCTGAGAAAATTTGATTATCACTGGCATTCAATAAGCCAAATAATTCTTGTGATTCTTTTTTTGTAACTCTAGAAATATCCTTGTTGAGGAGGCAAAAATAAATTTCTTGAAAACCAATATCTTGTATATTTTCCAGCTGAATAGATTGTCTAAGTTGGTTTAATTTGAATTCAGAGTTATTTTCAGCGCCTAATATGGCAATGATTTTTGGTGAAACTTCGATAATAGAGTTCATTGATATCAAATCAACATTGTAATTAAAGCCATTGCTAAGTAAATACCTTATATAGTGGTTTCACTAAGAAAAAAACACTATATATGGTATACTTTAATTTATTATTGTTTTGATTGTAGAAATTTTCTATATATCTAAGCAGAAAATTTTGGGGAGTCATGTTGAATAATTTAAAATTTCGATACTCTTTTGTTGCTTTCCTCAGTCTATTGACTGTTCTTACTATAGAAGCTCCTATTCTGGCGTCCTATGCAGAAGAAAATAAGTCATTTCTTCAGGATGATTTAAATTATCTGTGGAAAGAAGATAAAGCCGGATTTAATACTTTTCTACGAAGAGCACATACAAGATTGCCAAAATATGAATCTTATTTCCAAGAGGCAGCAAAGGATATAGATGTTCACTGGACTCTGATCGCAGCAATAAGTTACCAAGAATCACACTGGAATCCTAAAGCTATATCTAATACAGGCGTTCGTGGAATGATGATGTTGACACAGAAGACAGCTAAAGAAATGGGTATAAAGAAGAGAACTCATCCAGGAGACAGTATTTCAGGGGGAGCGAAGTACTTTCAAAAGATAATGGACAAATTCCCAAGTGAGATTTCCAAGTTAGATACCATTTGGATGTCTTTAGCTGCCTACAATCTGGGCTTTAAAAATATTGAATTGGCTCGAGATCTCTCTAAATCTGGTGGTCTTAATCCTAACTTATGGTCTGAAGTCTCTAAGGCCTTAGAGGTAATATTGATTGATCGCTACGGAAAAGAGTCAAATGAATTTGTTAAATATGATCAAGTCATGCAATACGTAAAACGTATAGATTTATACTACAAAACTTTATCGATGCTCTACAAAGATGAAGAACTCCTTTTATTAGCTCAAAAGTAGTTTTTCTTTAAGTTCCTCAACTCTATCTCTGTAACTTGCAGCTTCTTCAAATTCTAAGTTCTTAGCATATTTATACATTTGATCTTCAAGTTTAATTATTTCTTTCTTGACCTTTTCAGGGTTATCAAAATTCTCAATTGGATCAAAATCTATGGCTCCAAGTTTGTCCAGTTTTCTTCTTGTTTTAGATTTTCCTTTTACAGATCTTGCTCCTTCCATAATATCCCCTATACTTTTTTTAATTCCGATAGGTTTTATAGAGTTCTTTTTATTAAAGGCCTCTTGTATATCACGTCTTCTATTAGTTTCCTCGATAGCTCTTTCCATAGATCCAGTAATCTTATCTGCATAGAGAATTGCTTTACCTTCCAGATGTCTGGCTGCTCTTCCGATTGTTTGAATTAGAGAACTTTCAGATCTAAGAAAGCCCTCTTTATCTGCATCTAAAACTGCTACTAAAGCGACCTCTGGAATGTCTAGACCTTCCCTTAATAAATTAATTCCCACTAAAACATCAAAAGCGCCAAGACGTAAGTCTCTTATTATTTCTACTCGCTCCACAGTATCAATATCGGAATGAAGGTATCTTACTTTGGTTCCATTCTCATCTAAATATTCTGTAAGATCTTCAGCCATTCTTTTTGTTAAAGTAGTTACTAGCACCCTGTCCCCTTTCGAAACTATTTGATTTATCTCCTCTTGGAGATCATCTACCTGATGAGTAGCAGGTCTGATTTCAACCTCAGGGTCCGTCAAGCCTGTTGGTCTAGCAACTAATTCAGTAACACTTCCGGAATTTTCGAGTTCATATTTTGCTGGAGTTGCAGAAAGAAATATTCTTTGACCAGATAATTTCTCCCATTCATCAAATCTGAGAGGCCTATTATCTAAAGCTACTGGTAATCTAAAACCATAATCGACCAAAGTTTGTTTTCTAGATCTATCACCACGATACATTCCTCCCAATTGAGGCAAAGAGACATGAGACTCATCAATAAAAACTAATGCATCTTGGGGCAGATATTCATAAAGAGTTGGAGGCGGCTCTCCAGGTTGTCTGTCTGACAAAAACCTAGAATAATTTTCTATGCCCGAGCAAAACCCAAGTTCTTTGAGCATTTCGATATCATATTTTGTCCTCTCCTCAAGTCGTTGGGCTTCAACTAGTTTATTTTCCTTTCTCAAGTAATCTAATCTTTGTACCAGTTCTTCTTTTATAAACTCAATTGCCTGCAGGACTTTTTCTCTTGAAGTAACATAATGAGATTTGGGATATATCGTTATCCTTGGAACTTCCCTTAATATTTCACCTGTAAGGGGGTCAAAGAGTTTTAATGCATCTATTTCATTTCCAAAAAGCTCTATTCTTAAAGCTTCTTTTTCAGAATCCGCGGGAAATACATCAATAACATCGCCACGAACTCTGTACATAGATCTTTTGAATTCCATTTCATTTCTTTGATATTGGAGTTCGGCAAGTCTTCTTAAGAGAGTTCTTTGATCTACTTCATCACCTCTATCTAGATGAAGAACCATCTGCAGGTAGGATTGAGGATCTCCTAAGCCATAAATTGCCGAAACAGAAGCTACAATTACTACATCCCTCCTTTCCATTATTGCCTTTGTCGCAGATAACCTCATTTGTTCTATATGTTCATTGATGGATGCATCCTTTTCGATATAGATATCAGTGGTTGGAACATAAGCTTCGGGCTGATAATAATCATAATAAGAAACAAAATACTCGACTGCGTTATTTGGAAAATATTCTTTAAACTCACCATAAAGCTGTGCTGCTAGAGTTTTGTTATGGGCCATCACTATAGCTGGTCTTTGAACTTCCTGTATAACATTTGCCATAGTGAATGTTTTACCGGATCCAGTAACTCCCAATAAAGTTTGATTCAGTAATCCATCATTTAAACCCTTAACTATCTCCTTGATGGCCTTCGGTTGATCTCCAGCAGGTTTATAGTTAGAAACTAAGTCGAATTTTTTTGACATACTTTTTATAAAAAATATTATAACGCTAACTTTCTAAGCGTTATAATTAGATTATTCCCCGATAGCTCAGTTGGTAGAGCAAATGACTGTTAATCATTGGGTCGCTGGTTCGAGCCCAGCTCGGGGAGCCAAATTCCAGGCTCACTTTGAAAAGTGGGCCTTTTACTTATGGTAGTATAATTTCTTATATGCCAGCTAAACTATTTAATCCAAATTCTGAGGAACCTTTTGTTTTAAGTCGCTCCAGAATAGATAATTTTATAGAATGTGAAAGATGCTTCTATCTAACAAATAAAATTGGAATAGCTAGACCGCCCTCCTTTCCCTTCAACTTAAATAATGCTGTTGATGAACTTTTAAAAAATGAGTTTGATGTCTACAGAGAAAAAGAGGAGCCTCATCCAATAATGGTAGAAAATAATCTTAATGCTTTACCCTATAAGCATCCAGATCTCGAAGAATGGAGAGAATCATTAAGACATGGCATTAAGAGATATCATCCAGAAACAAATTTAGTATTACGCGGAGGATTAGATGATCTATGGATTAATACAGATACTAATCAACTGATTGTGGTTGATTACAAAGCAACATCTAAAAAAGGAGAAGTTAGTATTGATGCTGAATGGCAGATTGGTTACAAGAGACAAATTGAGTTTTATCAATGGTTATTGAGAGGAAATTCTTTTGATGTATCGGATATTGGATATTTCGTTTACTGTAATGGGATTTTTGAGAAAGATGAATTTAATAATATTCTTGAATTCAAAACAAAGCTTATACCCTATAAGGGTAGTGACTCTTGGGTAGAACCAACTCTTCGTAGTTTAAAAGAAAGTTTAATGAGGGATGAAGTACCAGAAGCCAATGCAAAGTGCAGTTACTGCTCTTATGTCAAAAAAACTTTAATGGTCTAAACTAAGACTTTTTCCATATCGTTTTTGTTCCTTTGTCTTCCAAGATTATCCCTTTTTTAAGAAGATCATCTCTAATTTTGTCAGAAAGTTCGAAGTCCTTATCTTTTCTGGCTTTATTTCTTATCTCAATGGCCTCCTCAATATCTTGATTACTTAGATTAACGCCAGTTGTGAAGTAATCTTCGGGATTATCTAAAAGTATTCCTAAAATATTTGATAAGGCAACGAGTTCTGAAGCCAAGATGCTGGCTTGAGTCAACTTATCCTCTTTCTTTAGAATGTTTATTTGTTTTACTATTTCAAACAAGACAGATATAGCTGACGGAGAGTTAAAGTCATCCTTCATTGCTTCATGAAATTTCTCTGAATATTCCGAAGGAAGATGCTTATCGGTTTCATAAGAAAGGTCTTGTAATGAGTTGTATAGACGATCAAGAGAATTCTTTGCTTCCTTCAATCCCTCATCAGAGTAATTTAATGGACTACGATAGTGGCTAGAAATTAAGAAAAAACGGAGCACTTCCGAAGCATTCTCATTGATGGCTTCCTTTATTGTTATGAAGTTTTTGAGAGATTTGGACATTTTCTGATCATCAATCCTTAAGGAGCCGGTGTGCATCCATACTTTTGCGAACTCTTTGCCAGTTACACATTCCGATTGAGCTATTTCATTTTCATGATGAGGAAACTTAAGATCTGAACCTCCACCATGGATATCAAAGGTTTCTCCCAAAGCATCCATGCTCATTGCTGAGCATTCTATGTGCCAACCCGGTCGTCCCGGTCCCCAAGGCGAGTCCCATTTCAATCCCTCAGTATCCTTTTTCCATAAAACAAAGTCAGCAGGATTTTTCTTATCTAAATCAATATCAATTCTGGCCCCAGACAGCATGTCTTTTAAGTTTCTTTTACTAAGCTTTCCATATTCTTTAAAAGATTCAGTTGAAAAATAGACATCAGATTCACCTACATAAGCATGACCTTTATCTATAAGTTGTGTAATCAGGGAAATAATAGAGTCAATATTCTCGGTAGCCCTCGGTTCTGCATCGGGCCTAATCATTCCTAATGAGTGAAAATCCTTTTCCATTGAGTCTATACAATCTTTTGTTAATTCTGAAGGAGTTATATTTAACTCTTCTGCCCTCGCAATAATCTTATCGTCTACATCAGTGATGTTTCTTATATATTGGACCTCGTAATCGATACTTCTTAAATATCTGACAATAAGATCAAAAGACAGAAAGGTTCTTGCATGACCTATATGTGTATCATCATAAACAGTCATACCGCATACATACATTCGGATTTTATTATTCTCTAAAGGCTTAAAGACTTCTTTCTTTCCAGAGAGAGTGTTAAAGATTTTCATATCTGCGAAGCCTCATTTAATCTCTCAAGGACTCTTTCAAAACCGATTAGTTCAATGACTTTGTCCAGTTCAGGTCCTCTAGTTTGCCCGGTTATAGCTACCCTTAATGGCATGAACAATTCCTTGCCTTTTTTACCAGTTCTCGTCTCTATATCCTTACATGTTTGTTTCCAATCAGAAATTCCCGAAGTTACCACTTCCAATGCCAGAATGAAAAATTCCTGACCTGCAGATTTTATGATTCTCAAATTTTCTTCATCTCCACTAAGAGCATTAACAAATAAGTTATTTACATATTCTCTGGCTTCATTTGGAAAATTTATATTTTCTTTTATCAATTCTATAAAGCTTCTCTCATGGACTGTGGGCGGTAAGTTATCCAAACTTCCACTCAGCCAACTACCGCACTCATCAATAGTTAAATTATCAACAGCTTTCTTTTGCCAAAAAAGTAACTGGTCCAAATCGAACTTACTAGGTGAGCTTGAAATATTTTTGGTTTGGAACGAATCGGCCAGCTCCTTTAATGTCTTGAGATCATTATCATTCATCTTATGGCCAACTCTGGATAAATAATTTGCAACAGCAATAGGTAGATATCCCATTTCTCTCAAGTCACTTAGGGAAAGACTTCCATTTCTTTTAGATAAAGGTGCCCCATCAGTCCCAGTAAATAACGACACATGAGCATACTTGGGAATTGAAAGACTCAGTGCATCCAATAAGGCTATCTGCCTCGGTGTATTGCTCAAATGATCGTCTCCCCTCAAAACGAGATCTACTTCCATTAAAGAATCGTCAATAGCATTAGCAAACATAAAAGTGGGAGAGCTGTCTTTTTTTCTTACAATGAAGTCATCTAAATCATCAGTTGAAAAGGATTGTTCACCTTTAACAATATCCAAAAAGGTAATTGTTTCTTTTTTGGGAATTCTAAACCTGTAAACAGGCTTATTTCCTTTATCTAATTCTTCCTGTATTTCTTCCTTAGAGGCTTGAGACCATATGCCTGTATATCGAGGGGGTTGCCCCGTTGCAATCTGATTTCTGCGTATGATCTTTAATTCATCCTCGCTTGTAAAACATGGGTAAATCAGATCCTGTTCCAAAAGCTTCTCATAAAACTCTTCGTAAAGATCTAGTCTTTGAGATTGATAGTAAGACTTTTCTTTTCCGCCCACTTCAGGACCTTCGTCCCACTCAAAACCTACCCATTTTAGATCTGCACATATTGCATCAGAAAATTCTTTCTTTGATCTTTCCAAATCAGTGTCTTCAATTCTCAATAAGAAACTCCCATTTGACTTTTTGGCCAGCAGCAAGCTGAACAATGAAGTACGCAGATTTCCTAGGTGCAAGAGACCTGTGGGACTGGGACAAAATCTAGTTTTATTTACCTTCATGACCTTTATATATTGGAAGCTTAAGCATAAAGTCCTATTATAGCCCTCACATACCAATGAATTTAAATGAAATATGAACAAACTCTCTTCTTTCAAAGGCTTAATATTAATTTTAGTTGGTCTTACTTGGATAGTGAGCTGTTCTCAAAATGAAAAGGAGATAAAAGTGATAACTTTTGAAACAACACTGGGGCCAATAGTAATAGAACTGTTTGAAGAAGAGGCACCTATAACCTCTAAAAATTTCTTAGAGTATGCTGAGAGTGGCTTCTTCAATGGGACATTATTCCACAGAGTCATTCCAGGATTTGTTATACAGGGTGGTGGTATGGAATCAGGGATGGTCAACAAAGAAGGTAACCCTCCAATCATGAATGAAGGAAATAATGGTATTAAAAATCTCAAGTGGACTTTATCTATGGCCCGAACAAACGATCCTCATTCAGCTAGCTCGCAATTTTTTATAAATTTAGTAAATAATGTTTCACTTGACCATACGGAAGAAACTATACAAGGTTGGGGATATGCAGTTTTCGGCGAAGTTGTCGATGGCTTTGAGACTGTTGAAGCAATCGCTGCGACAGCAACAGGTAGTTCAGGTTTTCATCAAGATGTTCCGATTGAAGAAATATTAATTACAGAGACGAAAGTGACAACTGAATAAATATGTCTTACTGCTTTATATCTGATCTTCACTTACAAGAAGATAGACCAGATATCACTGAAGCATTTCTAAACTTTCTAGAGGAAACCGCCTCAAGATCAGAAAAGCTTTATATACTTGGGGATCTGTTCGAAATCTGGATTGGAGATGACCTCCAAAATGACTTTATCAAAGAAATTCGTCATGCCTTAAAAGAGGCTAACAAAACAACCGAAATTTTCATAATGCATGGAAACAGGGATTTTCTCATAGGCTCTGAATTCGTAGCTTCTTCTGGTATGAAACTTTTGTCCGATCCTTATATTGAAGAAATGTTCGGTAAGTCGGTTCTATTAATGCATGGGGATTTGCTTTGTACTGATGATGTAGATTATCAATCGTTTAGAAAAACTAGCAGAGATAAGGAGTGGCAAGAAGAGTTTCTCAGTAAATCTTTGAAAGAAAGACAGAGAATTGCTAAAGATTTAAGAGCTATTAGTAAAAAAGCTACTAGCGAAAAAAAGGAAGAAATCATGGACGTAAATCCTTCTGAAGTTCTCAATACCATGGAACGATCTGCTGTAAATCTTCTGATTCATGGCCATACTCATCGTCCAGATTCTCATGATATTCAAATAAATAATCAACCTGCCAAAAGGATGGTGCTTGGAGACTGGGATCAATATGGTTGGTATATATGGATGGACTCTGATTCTTGTGCACTCAATAGATTCTCTATCTCTTAGAAAAAAATAATTGAATTGACAGGCCAATGATTAATATCAACATGCCCAAAAAAATTCTCACATCGCTATAAAAAGCTATTGGCTCAGCAGGATAAGCAATTGTCTTCTTCATTGCCGCAACCTTGAACTCATGGCTATCGATCATATCTGGATGAGTAACTATCTCAAGAAAGGCTCTGCGACTTTTATATCTCATAAGTGCTACTTGATCCCAAGTTTCGGCTCCTTCTATACCAACTAAATCCATAGATTGAAAAATAGTATTACCTCCGAAAACTGGGTGAGAGGCTCTTTTAAGGAGGTTTGGCCACAGATGTTCCATATATCTAGATAGTAATTGATCAGAAGACTCGCTGGGATTTATTCCAGACACATCTCCAGGATCTTTATTCATCTCAATATTATTGACCATAATAAATTGTTTACCATTATCTTCTTCCATAAATCTTCTAATGAAATCTATTCTCAGTCGAAACTCTTCCGAGTCTCTAGATACTCCGCTATTAAGAATATTTTGTTCTTGTTTTTCGATAAAACCTTGTATTTCTTCTTGAGTTAATTTTCCTCCCATATCTGTATACCAGAAGAAAAACCCAACATAGATTGCCCCTAAAACTAACCAAATTTTCATATTCCCTAAGACCTGATATTTTTAACATGAAGAATAGTAGGTTAAAAGCTTTACAAAATCATCCATTAATTATACTGTATATATATACAGTATTAATTTATAAAACCCCTATGAAAATTGACTATCTGGGCGATGCATCGGAGGAAGACTTGTCTCTTCTAGAGATCCCCTATTTTTTAAATACTGTCAGGGTTGGTTGGCCAAGTCCTGCTGATGATTATGTAGAGAGACCTATAGATTTGAATGAATATTTAATTAAAAATTCAGCTGCTACATACTTTGTTCGTGTCAGCGGGGATTCGATGATCAATGCACACATAGGAGATGGTGCCATCTTAATAGTCGATAGAAGTATAGAGCCAAGCCATAACAAAATTGTCATAGCTTCGGTAGATGGATCTTATGCATGTAAAAGATTGTTACTCAAGCCAAAAATATGTCTTATGTCTGAAAATCCAAAATATCCGCCTATACCAATTAATCAGGAAGATGAACTGGAAATAGCTGGTACGGTAATAGCCTCTATAAATCTTTATTAAGTCATGACCTTTGCTTTAGTTGATTGCAATAGCTTCTATGCATCATGCGAGAGAATATTTAGACCAGATATTAAAAAACGACCCGTAGTTGTATTATCGAATAATGATGGCTGTGTCGTTGCCCTATCAAAAGAAGCTAAGCAGTTAGGGATAAAAATGTGCGAGCCCTGGTTCAAAATAGAAAAGTCTTTTGTAAAAAAAGGAGGTATTGCCTTCTCTTCAAATTATGAGTTATATGCCGATGTCTCTTCTAGGGTCATGCAAACCTTAGAGCACCTATCTCCTGCAGTCGAGGTATACAGTATAGACGAAGCCTTCTTAGATATAACAGGTCTTAGAAACTATGAAGCATTCGGACATCAATGTCGTAAAACCATAGATCGCTGGATCGGTATACCAGTTTGTGTAGGCATAGGTCCAACAAAAACCTTAGCCAAAGTAGCTAATTACGGTGCAAAGCATTATCCAGCTACCAATGGAGTAGTTGATTTAACAGATCCAGAGAGACGAAAAAAATTAATGGGATTGATGCCTGTAAGGGAAGTCTGGGGGGTTGGTAGTAGGATTAATAAAAAACTGAATAGCCTGGGAGTAGAGACGGCTCTTGAGTTAGCTGAGATAGATACTAAGTTGATCAAAAGAAAATTTAGTAGTGTTCTTGAGAGAACAGTAATGGAATTAAAGGGTTATCCGTGTATTGGTTTGGAGCAACAACCCAAAACTAAAAAACAAATAGTAGTGAGTAGAACGTTCAGTAAAAAAGTTGATGATCTCGACTCTATCAGTGAAGCTGTAAGTGATTATGCATCGCGAGCATGTGAAAAATTAAGAAGAGAAGATCAATACTGCAAGATGGTCTCCGTTTTTATGAGGACTAACTATTTTCGCAAACAAGATAAACAGTATCATGGATTTAGAAGCTATAAATTATTTTCTCCAACAAATGACACTAGAGATATTTTGAATGCTACAAGACAATTAACAAAACAAATCTTTAAAACAAATATCAATTTTATAAAAGCAGGTGTAATGCTAAGTGATTTTTATGATGAAAATGTATATCAAGGTGATTTATTTAGAACCGTAGATAAAAGAATTAATAGTAAAGAATTGATGACGACCATAGATAAAATAAACACTTCTGGAGTAGGAAAAATAACTTTTGCCTCTCAAGGAATTAAGAAAACATGGTCTATGAGAAGACTATTAAAGTCACCAAGATATCTTACTAATTGGGAAGAAATACCAGTTGTTAAGTAGTGTTAATAACCACTATGGAATCGAAAGCACTCGTCTTTCTCGTTTATAAAATTAGATTCGATAAGAGATAATCTTTTAAGCCTTTGTGACCAGTCTTCAGAGAAAATTTCAGAGAAAATATCTAAATACAAATCACAATGTCGTGCTTCAGCTTTGTAAAGCCTGGAATAGAAGCTACTTAAAGTAGGAGGCAGGTGAGGTATTAAAACATGAAACCTCTCGCATGATCTGGCCTCTATAAGTGAACAAATAATTAAAGTATCTTTGAGTTTATCTGGTTCTTTATTTGAAGAGGAATCATAAAGAGTCTTTGCATACTTGGAAGGTTTTAGGTTTTTATATTGAAAATCGTGTCTGTTTATAAGTCTCAGTACCTGTTCAAAATGCAGCAGCTCTTCTCTTGCAAGAGGCGAAAGATATTTTGCTAAATCATAATGGGGATACTTGTGAATTAAAGATATTGCTGAAGTAGCAGCCTTTTTTTCACAATGAGCATGATCAATTAACAGAATGTCTAAAGAATCTAAAGCTCTATCTATCCAAGCTTTTGGTGTGGGAGAACTTATGATAGTTTCCCAAGTTTCAGACATTGAGATATTTCTCAACTTTAAAATAACGTTGATAATGGGCTTCAGATAATTCAAAAAGCTCTTCTTCAATAATTTTTTTTAGTTCTGATAAACTCAAAGAATCTCTTGTTACAAGATCAAAACCAAACTCTTTAGGGTTTGCAATAGATTGGCTTCCAGATCTTAGTAAATCAAATACCCAGCAGAGAGGATCTCTGTCACCATCAAATTTTATTTTGTAATGGAGTAATTTGTCCCTTAAAAGATCTTTGTCTAATAGTTGTATCTTGGATTGTAATATCTGGACTTTTAAGGACTCAAGACGATCTAACACAGCTGATTTTTCAGAATCATTAAATGAATTCCATTCAATTATTTCATGTTGGAAACGTTTACAACCTCGGCAAACTTCATCTCCGAAGACGGTAGAGCAGACACCGATACAGGGAGTTTTAACTGACCTTTTCATTGAAGCTTATGATATATCCCTGTAATTTCAGCGCAACTTTAAATTCAAGAATATGGTAAAATCTTGCATCAATTATGAATATCCTCCTGGAAAATCATGCTAGAAGAATATAAAAAACATGCAGAAGAAAGGTCTTCTCAAGGAATACCTGCTCTTCCCTTAAATGCTGAGCAAGTTGCAGAACTAGTTGAGCTCCTCAAATCACCTCCCGTTGGAGAGGAAAAATTCATTGTTGATTTGATAACAAATAGAACACCTGCTGGGGTCGATCCTGCAGCTTACGTTAAAGCAGCTTTTTTAACAGATGTAGCAAAGGGAAAGGCTTCTTCGCCTTTAATAGATAAGCTGCTCGCAACAGAACTATTAGGGACAATGCTAGGTGGATACAATGTTGAATCGTTAATTAATTTACTTGATGATAAAGATGTTGGCTCCATAGCAGCTGATGGTTTATGCAAAACATTGTTAATGTTTAATGCCAAGCACGATGTTATCGAACTAGCTAAAAAAAATGAAAACGCAAAGAGAGTCGTAGAATCTTGGTCAGCAGCAGAATGGTTTACAGATAGACCTGAACTTCCAGAGATGATAAAAGCCATAGTTTTTAGAGTGGATGGAGAAATAAATACGGATGACCTCTCTCCAGCACCAGATGCTCCTTCTAGACCCGATATACCCCTTCATGCTCTGGCTATGCTTAAAAAAACTATGCAAGATCCTATAGCAACAATTGATAAGCTTAAAGAATCTGGATTACCTGTGGTTTTTGTTGGTGATGTAGTAGGAACAGGTTCATCAAGAAAATCAGCCACCAACTCACTTCTGTGGCATATAGGTGAGGATATTCCTTTTATACCAAATAAGAAACAAGCAGGGATATGCATAGGTGGAAAAATTGCTCCAATCTTTTTCAACACACTTGAAGATTCTGGTGCATTAGCATTTGAATGTGATGTTAGCAAAATGAAACTCGGTGATGTAATTGAAATCTATCCATATGAAAAGAAAGTTCTTAATTCCGAAACACAAGAATTACTTTGTAATTATGAATATAAATCTAATACTTTATTGGACGGCGTTAGAGCGGGAGGAAGAATACCTTTAATTATTGGGAGAAGTCTGACAGATGAGACTAGAGAGATTCTAAATTTAGATAGCTCATCTGTTTTCACTCGTCCCGAAGAAGCAGAGAAAAGCGAGAAAGGATTTACACTAGCTCAAAAAATGGTTGGAAGAGCCTGCGGAGTGGAAGGAATAAGGCCTGGAATATATTGTGAGCCAAGAATGTCTACTGTTGGCAGTCAAGACACCACAGGTCCAATGACAAGAGATGAACTGAAAGAGTTAGCATGTCTAGGTTTTAACTCTGATTTAGTTATGCAATCTTTTTGCCATACTGCAGCTTATCCTTTACCTAAAGACATAGAAACACAACATACACTCCCCGAATTCATCCAAACCAGAGGTGGTGTTGCTCTTAGACCCGGAGATGGCATCATCCATTCCTGGTTAAATAGGATGCTATTGCCAGATATGGTAGGAACCGGAGGGGACTCACACACTCGATTCCCATTAGGAATTAGTTTCCCTGCAGGTTCTGGGTTAGTTGCTTTTGGAGCAGCCCTTGGAGTAATGCCTTTAGATATGCCCGAATCTGTATTGGTAAAATTCACTGGAGAAATTCAGCCTGGTATAACATTAAGAGACTTAGTAAACGCCATACCTTATGCTGCCCTTCAATCTGGACAGTTGACTCTACCTAAAGAAGGAAAAATTAATATTTTTTCAGGCAGATGTTTAGAAATAGAAGGTCTACCAGATTTAAAAGTTGAACAAGCATTTGAATTATCAGATGCCTCAGCCGAAAGATCTGCTTCTGGTTGCACCATTAAACTTAATGAAGAACCAATAAGAGAGTATCTGGAATCAAATGTCACTTTACTAAGATGGCTTATCTCAGAGGGTTATGAAGACAAGAAGACTTTAGAAAGAAGAGCTCAAGCAATGGAAGCTTGGCTGAAAAATCCTGTTCTAATGCAAGCTGATGATGATGCCGAATATGCTGCCATTATAGAAATAGACCTTAATCAAATAACAGAGCCTCTTCTGGCTTGTCCAAATGATCCTGATGATATAAAGCCATTATCAGAAGTAGCCAATACTCACATTGATGAAGTATTTATAGGTTCATGTATGACAAACATTGGACACTTCAGGGCTGCAGGAAAACTTTTAAAGAATGAATCTAAGCTGCCATCTAAGCTTTGGGTCTCTCCCCCTACAAAAATGGATAAGCACCAACTTACTGAAGAAGGATATTATGAGATTTTTGAAAAAGCTGGTGTTCAACTCGAAATGCCTGGATGTTCCCTATGTATGGGTAATCAAGCAAGAGTTGAAGCAGAATCAACTGTTGTGTCTACATCAACACGAAATTTCCCGAACAGATTAGGAGATGGTGCAAATGTTTTCTTAGCTTCTGCAGAAGTTGCTGCAATATCCGCTACACTTGGTCATATCCCGACAAAAGAAGAATACTCTGAGTATATGTCAGAAATAAATTCAATGGGTACTGATGTGTATAGATATCTTAATTTCCATGAAATAGCTTCTTATAAAGAGGCGGCAGATAATGCTATTCTACCTTCTGTGACGATCGAAGAAATTAAAATTTAATTTGCAGATTTTCTGGAAAGCTTAGACTTATCATTTCGGACATCTTCTAGGTTCTTGAGATATTTATCGTCTATATCATCAGTAACATATTTACCATCGAATATTGAACATTCAAACTGACTTATTTTTTTGTTGCCAACTTGAACTGTGCTAATTAGATCATCCAAGTCTTGATAGATTAACCAGTCAGCCATTATAAAAGATTCTATCTCTTTTTCTGTTCTTTGATGTGCAACCAATTCTGTAGTTGCGGCCATGTCAATTCCGTATACATTTTGATATCTTATAGGTGGAGCAGCAGATGCGAAATAAACTTTCTTTGCACCGGAATATCTAGCCATTTCTATGATTTGTCTGCTTGTTGTACCTCTAACGATTGAGTCGTCGACAAGCAAGACTACTTTATCTTTAAATTCTAAATCTATTGGATTAAGTTTTTGTTTAACAGACTTTTCACGCTTTTCTTGAAAAGGCATTATGAAGGTCCTTCCGATATATCTATTCTTTACAAAACCTTCACGATACTTTACTCCAAGTGTCATCGCTAACTGCAATGCAGAAGTTGTACTACTATCTGGAATAGGAATTACAACATCGATGTCATGATCGGGTCTCTCTTTTATGATCTTTTTAGCCAAAAATTCACCCATTCTTAAACGAGATTTATGGACTGATATCTTATCTATCTTCGCATCAGGTCTTGCCAAATATACATACTCAAAAATACATGGAGTGGGAATGGGATTATTAATACAAGATTCTGTTTCCATTTTTCCATCAGAGCTAATGAAAACCGCAGAGCCAGCCATTACATCATCAATTACTTCATAACCTAAGGAGTCCAGAACAGTACTTTCAGAAGCTATCATGTAATCTTTTCCAATTAAATCTCTCTCTTTTGAGCCAACAATCAAAGGTCTGATACCGAAAGGATCTCTAAAGCCGACAATACCTACACCATTAATCATTATTACTACTGAATAGGCGCCTCTTACTCTTTTATGTAAGGACTTAACTGCCGCAAATACTTCTTTTGAACCAGGATTAATAGATCCCTGTTTCTGAAGTTCATGAGCGAATACATTAAGTAAAACCTCACTATCAGAGTCAGTATTCAAGTGTCTCAAATCTTTTTTCACCAAAGAATCTCTTAATTCTTCATGATTAGTAAGATTACCATTATGCGAAATACTTATTCCAAAAGGTGAGTTTACGTACATAGGTTGTGCAAGTTCTCTATCTTCACTACCTGCTGTTGGATATCTGACATGCCCTATACCCATCTGCCCTCTTAAATTAAGTATATGTTGATTTCTAACAACATCCCTCACTAAGCCCAGTTGCTTTCGAAGGAAAAATCTGTTGTTGGTTGAAGTAGCTATACCAGCTGCATCTTGGCCTCTGTGTTGAAGAATAGTAAGAGCATCATAAATGACAGGAGAAACTTCCGTTTGACTTACTATTCCAACTACTCCACACATTACTTATATTCTATATCAAAGTGCAATCTTAGAATCATCTTTCTGAAGAATAGCATCTGCTTTATCTATCCATTCGTCGAATATAGGTTTCGAGTATTCATAGAAACTAATGGAATAAATTCTCGAATATGAATCTAACCACCACTGATTTTTATCTAAATAATTCAGATTAAAGACAAAAAAACTAATCAAAATGGCCAATACTTTTAAAGAACTAAAAAATGCGCCCAGAAGTTTATCCAAGCTTTTTAAACCAATAACAGAAATAAGTTTTGACATAATGGAGCCTAAAGTTTTTAAAATAATAAAAGAAAGTACGAATAGAATTATGAAACTGATTATATTCTTTGCAGATTCAGAATCTAAGTAGGTATTTACGTAGGGAAAAATTAGCGGTCCATAAAGCCATGCAGTAATCAAAGAGAAAACCCAAGCCATGGCAGAAAATAATTCTTTAATAAAACCATTAAAAAAACCTGTTATCGCGAATACCAAAAGTAGAGTTACCGAAATCCAATCAATTACTTGTAGGCTCTCAGTCATATTTCTGAACTTCCGGATTAAATCCTCTTATATTTTTTAGTTCTTCAACGACATTGAGAGAATCCTCTTTTTTCAACGTAGGGCCTATAAATAAACCATACTCATCTTTATTGTCATTTTCATATCTAGAATAAACTTTGTAGCCTAGATTTTTGAGTTTCTTTAGAGCAGTTTCTAGCTCTGATATTTCTCTGTAAGTATCTACCTTTACAGTCCAGGCTTGATCAAAGTTAGTTCTAAAACCATGATCGGGCATACTCAATTTCTGGTCTATATCCCTATTGATAGATAGATTTTCATCGAGAGGTATATTGAGACTCACTTCAGGAATCTGATCAGGAAATTCCCTTTGATTATCTGAATCATACTCAACTGGATCCATCACTAAAGATAGAACAATAAAACATAAAATAAAGAAGACCAGAGAATAATTAACTATTTTCACGATTTAATAATTTTATTTTATCTAAAGCTCTATAAGCCTCACTTACAGTTATAAATGATCCGAATACGATATAAGGCGATCCCTCATAGTAACCTCTTTCTACGGCTGAATAAACTGTGTCAGCGATATTAACATCAGCTTTTACTTTACTTTTGGTTAAATTTATTAAGGAGGGTATATCAAATCTATTATCATCTATAAAACAAATATTCCATTCTGAAATTAAGTGAGCTATTTCTTTTATGATCGAAGAACTGTCCTTTTCAGACATAGAAGCAAAAATAGCTTTAAATTTTCGCTCTTTGAAATTTTTTTTAATAAAAGAGATGAGATTTTTTACAGAAGCAGGATTATGAGAGACATCCAAAATAAAATTATTAACAATGTCACATCTTCCCTTTAATTGTGTATTTTCAATAATAGATTGAAATCCTACTTCCCTGTTAGACAATAAATTGTAAGCTGTTAGAGCACTCGCTGCCGCATCACTATTTAAGCTACCATTTGAGAGAAGATCTAAATTACAGTCCTTTTCCGAAAACGAATATGACCAGTGAGTCTTATCCTCGTGGACAAAAAAATCTTTATTGAGCTGGAAATGAGAAGAACAAATTTCAGTTGCCTTAGTCATTACAGAGTTTGGCATTTCCTCAGAGCCTAGAATTGCTAATTTTCCTTTCTTTAAAATGGCTGCTTTTTGATCTCCAATATCCTCTAAAGATGATCCTAACCACTTTTCATGATCTAATTGTATATTTGTAATGATTGATAGATCTGAATTAATTAAATTAACTGGATCATACTTTCCACCTATACCGATCTCAAGAATCGCAAAATCTAATTCCTCCTCAGAGAAGATATCAAAAGCAGCCAAGGTTGCATAATCAAAATATGTAAGCCTAGTCTTTTTCTTCAACTTATCTATCCTCTCAAAAGATCTTATGATTTTTTTGTCCTCTACAGATTTATCATTTATTTTAATTCTCTCATTAAATTCTAATAAATGTGGTGAGGTATAGGATCCAATCTTGTATCCTGCAGATAGAAGAAAATTTTTAAGGAACTCGATCGTAGATCCTTTTCCATTAGTACCACCAACCAAAATAGTTTTCCTTGCTACGGGGCTCTGGACGATTTGTGAGTAGATGTCTTCAAGTCTTCCTAGGCCAAAATCACCTTCATTTGGTCTATTGGAATTTATATATGTTAACCAATCAGATAAATGATCTGAATTCATATAGACTTATTTATTTGACATCAAACTAGAGAGAAGTCGATGAATTGTATCTTTAAGATCTTTCCTATGGACAATCATGTCGATTGCTCCGTGTTCTAATAAGAATTCACTTCTTTGAAACCCTTCTGGTAACTGCACATTTAATGTTTGTTCTATAACTCTAGGTCCAGTAAAACCAACTAAAGCTCTAGGTTCTGCTATGTTAATGTCTCCTAACATCGCTAGACTTGCTGATACACCGCCATAAATAGGGTCGATCATTACTGAAATATAAGGTAATTTAGCTTGTCTCATTTTTTCTATGGCTGCGCTGGTCTTTGCCATTTGAAAAAGAGATACTAAAGATTCTTGCATCCGCGCCCCTCCGCTAGTAGAAAAACAGACCATTGGAAGTTTACTTTCAAGAGCAAAATCTACTGTATCAACAAATTTTTGTCCCACTACAGACCCCATAGAGCCTCCCATATATCTAAACTCAAAAGCAGAAGCCACGATGGGCATTTTTTTTAAATATCCTTTCATAGCGAGTAAGGCCTCTTTTTCATTGCTAACCTTTTCTGCAGAGTCTATCCTCTCTTTGTATGTCTTTGTGTCCTTAAATTTCAACCAGTCTTTTGGGGTTTTATCCTTTGAAATTTCAATGGCTTCATGAGGGTCTAAGAAAAATTCTAACCTCTTTCTAGCACCTATCCTGATATGATGATCACATTTAGGGCAAACAAACAAATTAGATTCTAGCTCAGGGACATATAAAATATTATTGCAATTGCTGCAGCTCTGCCATAAACCTTCTGGTATTGTGGACTTTTTAGTCGTACCCTTTCTTATAAAAGAAGGTAATATTTTTTCAAACCAATTTGCCATTCTTAATTCAATACTTCAGAAAGCTCTCTTGTTTTAGATTCGACCTTTTTAATTATATTGCCACCCTCTCCAATTAAATCAACAAATACACTTCCTGCAACTACTCCATCTGCAACATCTTTTACAGAAGACGCAGAGGCGGCATCTTTAATTCCAAATCCTATAGCTATAGGTAAGTCTGTATGAGATCTAAGCTCACTTACTTTTGCCTTAACTTCTTCAGCATTTATATTGGATGCCCCTGTAATACCTTTAACAGATATATAGTAAACATAACCTGAGCACTGAGAACAAATTTTCTTAGCTCTCAAAGAGCTGGTTGTAGGTGCTATCAATCTTATTATATCTATGCCAACCTTTTCGGCTTCAGTACTAAAGTCTGAACTCTCTTCAGGAGGCATATCTACTATTAATATGCCATCTAAATTGGCATTTACAGCTTCTGACATAAATTGTTTTGCGCCCAGAGATTCAAATGTATTCATGTAACCCATAAAGACAATAGGTGTTTTTTCATCATTTGCCCTGAATTTTTTAAGTAATTCAAAAGTACCTTTCAAAGAGATTCCCTTTTCCAATGCCCGCTCGTGACCTTTTTGAATTGATATACCTTCTGCCATCGGGTCTGAAAAAGGTATACCTAACTCAATGATATCAGTACCTTGTTGAACCATAGAGTTCATGATCTCAATTGTAGTCTCAGTATCGGGATCACCCGAAACAATATATGTTATTAGCGCTTTTCTCTTTTCGGCTTTAATTTTTGAAAAAACTTCTTTGATCCTCGAAGTCAAAGCTCTATTCCTTCTATTGAAGCAACTGTGTTTATATCCTTATCACCCCTTCCGGAAACATTTACCACTATGGATTGATCATCTTTCATAGTGGGTGCAATCTTTTTCACATAAGCAATACCATGTGCTGTTTCAAGTGCAGGCATAATTCCTTCAACTCTGGTTAGTTCTTTAAAGGCATCTAATGCTTCTTCATCATCTGCAGACTCATACTCTGCTCTACCTATATCTTTTAACCATGCATGCTCTGGACCAACTCCAGGGTAATCTAATCCAGCTGAAACAGAATGTGTTTCAATAACTTGACCAACATCGTCTTGCATTAGGTATGTTCGCATACCATGAAGAACTCCTTCTTTACCATCATTGAGAGGAGCGGCATGCTTACCTGTACTTAAGCCCAAACCTCCAGCCTCAACACCCACTAACCTAACATTTTTCTTTTCAATAAAAGGATAAAATAGTCCCATAGCATTTGAACCTCCTCCTACGCAAGCCACAAGCATATCTGGATCTTTGCCAATCACTGATTTGCTTTGCTCTAGAACTTCTTCTCCCACAACCGCATTGAAATCTCTTACTATTTGAGGATAAGGATGGGGTCCAGCCACGCTACCTATTATGTAATAAGTATCATCTACATTGGTTACCCAATCTCTCATAGCTTCATTCATAGCGTCCTTAAGAGTAGATGTTCCTGAGTTCACTCCAACTACCTCTGCTCCAAGTAATTTAATCCTAAAAACATTAAGTGATTGTCTTTGGATATCTTCTTCACCCATAAAAACTATACACTCTAAACCATGTCTGGCAGCTACAGAGGCGGTAGCTACACCATGCTGCCCAGCTCCAGTTTCGGCTATGATCCTTTTTTTGCCCATGTGTTTTGCCAATAAAATTTGTCCAACAGTGTTATTGATCTTATGAGCTCCGGTGTGATTAAGATCTTCTCTTTTTAAGTAGATCTTTGCGCCACCAAGCAATTCTGTCCAACGTTTTGCAAAATATAAAGGAGAAGGTCTTCCGACATAATCTTTTAGATCATCTTTAAATTCTTTAAGAAATTTCTTATCCTTCTTTATTAATTCATATTGCTCAGATAACTCTTCCAGAGCTGGGACAAGTGTCTCAGCAACATATCTGCCACCATATATTCCAAATCTACCATTTTTATCTGGCAACAATTCTTCAGACATGAATACTCCTTACTTTATTTATTAAATTCTCTACCTTGGAATGATTTTTTATTCCAGGAACATCTTCGACGCTCGAACATACATCAATACCTATGCAGTTGTTTAAGCAAAGAGCATCTTCAAAATTAGATTCGTCGATACCTCCAGCTGCTAAATAAGGAACCTCTGCTTTATCTTTTATAAGATCTAGATCAAAAGTCTTCCCTGTACCTCCATGTTCTTTTTCATCATAACTGTCGAAGATCAACATTTTAGCACTTTTGAAGTCTTGATTGATCTTTTCTATATCTATATCAGGCTTAACTCTAATTGCTTTTATATAATCTCTTCCGAAACTTTCGCAATACTCCGTTGTTTCTTCCCCATGGAACTGAGGCATTGCTCTCGGTATCTGTTCTAGGCATTTTGAAATAAATTCTTTTTCTTGATTTACAAAGATTAAAAAAACTTGCAAGTGTTCAGGAAGTTTTTCTGACATTTTCGAGGCTTCATTTAAATCAATAAATCTTTTACTTTTCTCATATAAATTAAAGCCTACTCCATCAATGGGTAAAGATATGATCAGGTCAAGATCAGTTAGATTTGTAATGCCGCAGATTTTTATGAAATAGCTCATTGTGAAATTATATAAAAGCTAAAAAATAATTATATTAAATTATTTTTAAATTCCGGCACCTTATATTTATTGGGATAGCTAGGTCCTAAAAAAAATAAGCCAGATGAACTAACCGTCTTACCTGCTAATTTTCTATTTTTTTGTTTGAGAATTTTATCAACTTCTTTGGGTTGTATTTCTTTTTTGCCAACCATTATTAGAGTCCCAACTATGATTCTAACCATGTGAAGTAAGAAAGCATTTGCTGTAATTTCCAATGTAACAAAATCATCATTCCTTGAGATTTTTATTTCTTGAATGTTTCTAATAGGTGTCTTTGATTGACATCCTGAACCTCTAAAGGAGCTAAAATCATGTTCTCCTATGAGATATTTAGAGCCTTTTTTCATTGACTGTATATCTAATCTAATAGGTACATATAGCGACTTATCTGCCCAAAGCGCCGAGGGTGTCGAATGATTAAGAATATTGTAAATATATGATCTTTTGGTAGCAGAGAACCTAGCATGAAAACTCTCATCTATTTCTTTTGCCCATAAAACTCTAATATCTTTTGGAAGGTAAGAATTGATACCTCTGGTCCATTCAATAGATGATCTTATGGCCTTTGTATCAAAATGCATGACTTGCATAAAGGCATGAACACCCGCATCTGTTCTTCCACTACATAAAGTTTTTACTTTATGATCTGCAACCTTTGAAATCGATTCTTCTAGAGAGCCTTGTACGGTTTGTTTTGTAGTGTTTTGCTTTTGAAAGCCGAAATAGTTAGTTCCATCATACTCAACCCCTAAAGCTATCCTAGAATCCATTGCTTAAGAATTAATTTTAGAAAGTAGAAATTTAATTGTATTCTCTTCTTTTTCAGTAGGATTATCTTTTAAAACTTCTTCAAGCAGACGCTTGGCTTCATCTAACTGACCCATTTCTATCAAACTTCTTGAAAGATTGACCTTAGCAGTTTTTTCATTGCCGATTTCATTTGAAATATCGGTATCTGTAACAAGTGGCCTTTGTTCCCTTTTATATCTAATTAGAATCAAAGTTAAAGAAAAAAAGAGAAGGCCAAGTGCCAATCCACTCAAGCCCTCAAAATAAATACCTGTTATAAAATAAAACTCAGTCTCAAGCCTTAATAAAAAATTTTCCATCCCTGTGTTAATCAAATATCAATTCTGCGATTTGTATACTATTCAATGCAGCTCCTTTAAGGAGATTATCTGCAACAACCCATAAATTAATTCTTTTGTTACTCCACAAATCTTTTCTTATTCTTCCTACATGAACTAAGTTATCTCCATCAGCATCTGTAGCAGCAGTTGGGTAATCTTGTGATCCAGATCCATAGTGCACTTTTAAACCAGGTGCTTCCTGCATAACCTTTATTGCAGTGTTCTCAGATATTGGTTTTGCAGTTTTAATATGAATAGATTCTGAATGACCATTTAAAACCGGAACTCTTACACATGTAGCAGTAACATGTATATTTGGATCAAGTATTTTATGCGTTTCTTTGAGAAGTTTATTTTCTTCTTTCGTATACCTGTTTTCCTCAAATACATCGCATTGTGGAAGGGCATTATTTGCTATTTGTTTTGGATAAATATTAGATTCAATGTTTTTTTTGCCTGCATAAGAGCTCAATTGATCCAGTAACTCTTCTGTTGCTTCTTTTCCTGTTCCAGATACAGCCTGTAATGTAGTGATGTCTATTCTTTCAATTTTGAATTCGTCATGAATAGGCTTTAGTGCAACCAACATTTGTATTGTTGAGCAGTTAGGATTTGCGATAATGCCAGGTGACTTATAGTCATTTAACTTATGGCCATTAACTTCTGGAACAATAAGGGGTATATCTGCTTCATATCTAAAGCAAGAAGAATTATCTACAACCACACAACCTTGGGAAACAGCAATTGGAGCGAATTTAGCCGAAACAGAAGCTCCAGCTGAAAAAAGTGCTAGATCTGTATTACTAAAATCATATTCTGCAAGATCTGCGATGACATATTCTGAACCTCTAAAAGTAACTTTTTTTCCCTCAGATTTTTTACTTGCCAATAAATCTACCTTTGCATTGACGAAAAACTTTTCTTCAAAAATGGACAGGAAGGCTTTACCTACCATTCCTGTGGCTCCAACAACAGCTATCCTATTTGCTTTTTTCATGACCTTATTTTATTTTTTCAATGATCTTATTACCCATTTCAGAAGTAGATAATTTATTTTTTTTACTTCCTTCCAAATCATAAGTACGATAGCCCTCAGACAAAACCTCTTGTATAGAGTTCTCAATCGCTGAAGATGCCTCATTCATGTTAAAACTATATTTCAACATCATAGCGACTGATAAAATTGCTGCGATCGGGTTAGCTAACTCTTTGCCTGAGATATCAGGTGCTGACCCATGAACAGGTTCATACATTCCTTTATTCTCCGAATTTAATGAAGCCGAAGGCAACATACCTATTGAGCCAGTCAACATTGCCGCAATATCTGACAAAATATCACCAAATAAATTACCCGTTACGATAACATCAAATTGTTTTGGGTCTCTCACCAATTGCATAGCGGCATTATCTACAAGCATATGAGATAACTCGACATCAGGATATTCTTCTGAAAGTTGAGAAATTACTTCTCTCCATAAAACACTTACTTCTAAAACATTTGCTTTATCAACTGAGCAAAGGTTTTTATTTCTTTTTTGAGCAGCTTCAAAAGCAATCCTTCCTATTCTGGCAATCTCAGTTTTACTATAAATCATAGTATTAAAAGCAGAATCACCAGACTTAGACCTGCCTCTTGGCTCACCAAAGTAAATTCCACCAGTTAGTTCTCTTACAATTAATAGATTTAGATCTTGAACTTTATCTGACTTGAGAGAAGAAGAATCGCTTAAATATTTTGATAAGATTGCAGGTCTTAAGTTGGCAAATAAGTCTAATTCTGCTCTTAGTCCGAGCAAAGCCCTTTCAGGCCTTAGTTCATAATCAATATTGTCCCATTTGGGTCCGCCTACAGCACCTAATAAAATCGCATCAGCCTCTTTAGCTGCCTTCAAAGTATCTTCTGGAAGAGGATTTCCGAATTCTTCATATGCACTTCCACCAACTGCAAACTCCTCAATTAAAATATCTAATTTATATATATCATTTAGATGATTAATAACTTTTATTGCCTCATTACATACTTCAGGTCCTATGCCATCACCAGGTAAAACAAGAATATTGTTTTTTTTATTCATCAATCATTTTCTCTATTAAAGATCCAAGGAGATTTTAAGTAATGTTTCCTTTCAAATTCTTTGATTTCTGACGAATGAGTAAGACTCAATCCAATTTCATCCAGACCTTCTAAGATGCATTTTTTCCTGAAAGGGTCAATTTCAAAATGCGCTATTTCATTATCCTCAACAAAGATAATTTGATTCTGTAGATCTATTTCTATTTCTTTTCTCTTATTAGATAAATCAAGCAAGGTTGAAATTTCATGTTCTGAAACAGCGATGGGCAGAAGACCATTATTAAAGCAGTTGTTGTAGAATATATCTGCAAAACTCTCCGCTATTACAACTTTAAATCCAAAGTCCATTAAAGACCATACTGCATGTTCTCTACTTGAACCGCATCCAAAGTTTTTCTTACTTATTAATATGTCGGAATTTATAAATTTCTCTTGGTTAAGAATAAATTCCTTATTAATTTTTCTATTGCTTATATCTTGCCCTGGAAATCCTTCATCTTCGTATCTCCAAGCATCAAAAAGATTTGGTCCGAAGCCACTTTTTTTAATAGATTTGAGAAACTGTTTAGGGATAATTTGGTCAGTGTCTATATTATCTCGATTTAATGGAACGGCCTGCCCTTTATGGTAAGTTGAGGTATTTTTCATAGTAAATACTTCCTAACATCTACAAAATGTCCTTCTACAGCTGAAGCTGCTGCTGTGATAGGAGATACAAGATGAGTTCTTCCTCCATAGCCTTGTCTGCCTTCAAAATTCCTATTTGAAGTAGAGGCACAATGCTCACCATCTCCCAGTTGATCTGGGTTCATTGCTAAGCACATTGAGCAACCAGGGGCTCTCCATTCAAAGCCTGAGTCAATAAATATTTTGTCTAAACCTTCATCAATGGCCTGTTGGGAAACAAGACCCGAACCAGGAACTACAATAGCCCTCTTAATTGATTCAGAAACCTTCTTGCCTTCAAGCACTTTTGCAGCTTCTCTTAAATCTTCTATTCGTGAGTTTGTACACGAACCTATAAAAATCTGATCTAGCTTTATATCTTTTATTTTTTTCCCAGGTTCAAGGTTCATATAGCTCAGGGCATGTCTAATAGAGTCACTATTAGGCTCAGGTATTACACCATCAATATCACTGACCATTTCTGGTGAAGTTCCCCAAGTTACCTGAGGTGCTATAAAAGATCCATCAATTTCTATCTCTTTATCAAATTGAGCTTCGCTATCGCTAACAAGATCTTGCCATTGTTCTTTTGCTACCAACCATTGCTCTCCTGTTGGGGTAAATGGCCTATCTTTTATATAAGCTTCGGTTACTTGATCATATGCTACAAGCCCTGCCCTAGCTCCAGCTTCAATTGCCATATTACAAACAGTCATTCTTCCTTCAATTGACATATTTTCTATGACTGAACCAGCATATTCTATAGCATAACCAGTTCCTCCTGCGGTTCCAATTTTTCCAATAACCGCCAATGTAACATCCTTCGGAGTGACACCTTTTTGTAGCTCACCTGAAATGTTAACCCTCATATTTTTTAGTTTTGATGTTTTCAAACATTGAGTAGCTAAAACATGTTCCACTTCGGAAGTACCAATACCCATTGAAAGTGTCGCCAATGCCCCATGAGTGGAGGTGTGAGAATCTCCACAAACAATTGTCATGCCGGGTAAAGTTAATCCTTGTTCAGGCCCAACCACATGAACTATGCCCTGGCGTTTATCATGAATATCAAACTGCAGTATTTCATGCTCTTTACAATTATCATCTAAAGTAACCACTTGAAGTTTTGATACTTCATCATTTATTCCAGCTATTCCCTTGTCCCTGTCAGTTGTGGGAACATTATGATCAGGTGTTGCAATATTAGCTGATATTCTCCAAGGCTTACGGCCAGCTAATTTCAATCCTTCAAATGCTTGAGGGGATGTAACTTCGTGAATCAAATGTCTATCTATATATAAAAGATAGGTGCCATCTTCTCTTTGAGAGACCTCATGAAGATTCCATAGCTTATCGTATAGTGTGAATGACATGAGATTATTATGAGATATCAGGGATTTCAGTTACGACGTCAGCATTTTGAGCTCTGTTCCTCAAAAAGTGATCCATTATAACTAACGCAGTCATAGCCTCGGCTATTGGTGTTGCTCTTACCCCTACACAAGGGTCATGTCTCCCTTTAACTTGAATCCTTTTAGATTCACCCCCCGAACCTATGGTCTGACCTTCTTTGTTGATACTTGAAGTGGGTTTCAAGGCGATGGAAAGTTTTATTTCTTGACCGGTACTTATTCCTCCTGAAATTCCACCTGAGTTATTTGACAAATAACCCTCTGAAGTCATTTCATCCCTCGATTCCGAACCTTTTGAATGGATGAGATCAAAGCCTTTTCCTATCTCAAAACCTTTAACAGCATTTATACTCATAAGGCCTTTTGCTAAGTCTGCCTCAAGCTTATCAAAAACAGGTTCTCCTAAACCTATCGGCATATTACTGACTGAAACTTCTATTTTTGCCCCCACTGAGTCACCATCTTTCCTGAGTTGATCAATTAAATCTTCGATAGAAGTCAAAACTTCAGGATCTGGACAAAAGAAGGGATTAAGACTAATTTGTGAAGAATCAAAATTAGATATGGTAATAGAACCTATTTGAGATAAGTATCCTATGATTTCTATATCCAGTTTTTCGCTTAAGTATTTTTTAGCTATTGCTCCTGCTGCTACTCGCATAGCAGTCTCTCTAGCTGACGATCTTCCTCCTCCTCTGTGGTCTCTTATTCCATATTTTTTTGAATAAACATAATCTGCATGAGAAGGCCTAAAAACATCTTTGAGTTGATCATAGTCCTTAGATTTTTGATCCTTATTTCTAATGAGCAAACCTATAGGTGTTCCAGTTGTTTTACCCTCGAAAACACCAGACAATATTTCTACTTTGTCATCTTCTTTTCTTTGAGTTGTATACTTTGAGGATCCAGGTTTTCTTTTATCTAATTCCTTCTGAATATCTTCTTCACAAAGCTCTAATCCAGGTGGACAGCCATCAACGATACAGCCAAGGGCTACTCCATGACTTTCACCAAAAGTGGTCACAATAAAAGAGCTTCCGAAAGAATTCCCTGACATTTTCTTATCTTATTACGTAATTCGCGGTGCGATTATAGAATTTTTGAACAATTTAGGTATTAAATTTGATATTTATTTAAAAACCTCCAAAATACTTCGAAAAGAAATTATTGAATTTTTATGATAAAAGCAGTTTTTTGGGATTTCGGAGGAGTGATTACCAGTAGTCCTTTTGAATCATTTAATAGGTTTGAAAAAGAAAATGGATTACCTTTAGATTTCTTAAGATTAGTTAATTCTACCAATCCTAACTCTAACGCATGGGCTAAATTAGAGAGGAACGAGTTAAATTTGGATGAATTTGATAAGCTTTTTCACAAAGAAAGCAGTGAGCTTGGTCATTCGGTCAAAGGTAAAGATGTAATTGCTCTACTGAAGGGTGAAGTAAGGCCTGACATGATTCGAGCTCTGAAAAAAATTAAAGGGAATCTTCTTCAAGCTTGCTTAACAAATAATATTCAACCTATGGGAAAAGAGAACTTTGAAGGTAATGTTTCTGCCTCAGGCAAGCATGATGAAGTAATGAAAATGTTTGATTTTGTGTTTGAATCAAGCAAGGAAAATGTAAGAAAACCTGATCCAGAATTTTATTTACGTGCTTGTGAAAGAGGCGAAGTAAATCCGGCAGAAGTAGTGTTTCTTGATGACTTAGGAATAAACCTGAAACCCGCCAAAAAATTAGGAATGAAGACGATTAAAGTTATAAATTCCAGTGAAGCGTTAACTGAGTTAGATAACTTGATAGATATTAAACTTTTTTAGATCAATAAACTTTGGCTTTGGAAGTAACATAATCCATTAGTGCAAGTAAAACTCCGGAGAGAATGAATACAACATGGACAATAATCATCCAAAAGATTTCTCTATCGCTTATTTGTGATAAATCCATAAAGGCTGCTAATAAATTTATTCCAGAGATAGTAACAATTGAAGCGACCAGTTTTAACTTCATCTCGCTGAAGTCCACTCGACCCATCCAAATTGGTTTATCTTCGCTCTCATCAGCAACATGTAACTTAGAAACGAAATTTTCATAACCAGCAAAAATTATCATGAGAACTAAATTACCTACCAAAATAAGATCTACTATGTTTAAGACAAATAACATAATTCCTTTGACATCTTGTTCAAGAATTACAGGTAAATAGACGATGGTATCTTGAATAACTTTCATTGTTATAAACAAAAGTGACAGGCAAAGAATCAAGTAAATAGGTGCAAGCAGCCACCTACTTGCGAAAATAAGGCTCTCTAGATAATGTTCTAATTTATTCATTTGAATTAATTATTCAGCTATTAAGAGGTTCATAAATTCTGGTACTGAAGTATTCTCTAGAGTTCCTTGATCCAAACATAATGACAAAATTTCCTGACATCTCTTATCTGAAAATTGAGTAGCCAGATTTCGTTCAAATTTCTCCACAAGTAAGGGAATACCTTGCTCTCTTCTCCGTCTATGACCGATCGGATATTCGACTTCAATTTTCTCTGTTGAAGAGCCGTCTTTAAAGAATATTTGAATTGAATTAGCAATAGACCTTTTATCAGCTTCTAAATATTCTTGTGAATATCTATTATCTTCTTCGATAAACATTTTCTCTCTCAATTGATCTACTCTTGGATCTGAAGCCACGTTGTCCTCATAATCTTCTGCAACAAGATCTCCTTTTAGGAGTCCAATAGCAGTCATATATTGGAGACAGTGATCTCTATCAGCTGGATTATTTAAAATACCTTCTTTACTGATAATCCTAATAGCAGATTCATGAGTAGTGATTAAAATTTTCTCGATTTCATCAAACTGGTCTTTGACCTGCTCATGCAAGATTACTGCTGCCTCAACTGCAGTCTGTGCATGAAATTCTGCTGGAAAAGAGATTTTAAACAAAACATTTTCCATGACATATGAATCAAATTCTCTTGGAAGACTGAAGCTATTTCCATTAAATTGAACATCATAAAAACCCCATGTTGGAGCTGTAAGAACGCTTGGATAGCCAATTTGTCCTTTTTGTGTCAATAAAACCAACTGCAAAGCCCTACTTGTAGCATCACCTGCTGCCCAGGATTTTCTTGGTCCAGCATTTGGGGCATGTCTGTAAGTTCTTAAACTTTGTCCATCTACCCAAGCTTGAGATAGTGCATCTATTGTTTGATCTTTATTTAATCCAAACATAGAGGATATGACAGCTGTTGAAGCAACTTTTACTAAAACTACGTGATCTAAACCGACCCTATTGAAGCTATTCTCTAATGCCAAAACACCCTGAATTTCATGAGCTTTAATCATATTAGTTAAAACATCTTTCATAGATAGTGGTTCTTTTCCATCAGCTAAATTCTTTTGTGATAGATAATCAGCTGCTGCCAAAATGCCACCTAAATTATCTGATGGATGTCCCCACTCTGCAGCTAACCAAGTATCATTAAAATCTAACCATCTAATGATTGCGCCTATATCCCAAGCTCCTTTTACGGGATCTAATACATGCTTTGTCCCAGGTACCCTGACGCCACCAGGAACTTTTGTACCTTCAACATAAGGCCCTAATAAATTCTTGCAATCAGGAAAAGTAAGAGCTAAGAGACCACAGCCTAAGGTATCCATTAAACAGTTTCTTGCAGTATTGTAAGCTTCAGAACTCTCAATATCCTTAGTTAAAACATAATCAGCTATTTTAACTAGTACATCATCCGGATTAGGACGTACGTTTGTTTCAACGTTACCAGACATAATTTTTCCCCTTGATTAACGATCTGACATATCGACCCAGACAGAGTTATCTGGTCCGATATACTCTTCACTAGGACGAATGATTCTGTTGTCAGCTCTTTGCTCCATAATGTTTGCAGCCCAACCTGAGGTTCTGCCTATAACAAATAATGGAGTGAATATTGCAGTAGGTATTCCTAGATAGTTGTAAGCAGAAGCCATAAAGAAGTCAGTATTCGCAAACATTCCTTTTTCTTCATCCATAACTCTTTCTATTTCGTCAGAAACTTCGAAAAGTGTAGTATCACCATTTAGTTTTGAAAGTTTTTCTGACCAAACTTTAATAATCGCATTTCTTGGATCTTCAGTACTGTAAACAGCATGCCCAAAGCCCATTATTTTTTCTTTTTTAGCCAGCAGATCAAGAACTCCTGCTTTAGCCTCTTCTCGGCTGGAGTATTTTTCGATCATTTCCATTGCAGCTTCATTTGCACCGCCATGCAATGGCCCCCTTAAAGTTCCAATTGCACCTGTAATGCAAGAGTGCATGTCAGATAATGTTGATGCACAAGTTCTGGCCGTAAAAGTAGATGCATTAAAGCCATGCTCAGCATAAAGTATCAACGAAACATCAAGTGCTCTAGCATGGTCTTCAGATGGTTCTTTTCCTGTAAGTAAGGATAAAAATTGACCTCCAATAGTAGGATGATTTGTTTCGGTTTCAACTCGAACACCATCATGAGAATATCTATACCAATATGTAACTATTGAAGCAAAAGAAGCCATTATCCTATCAGCTGTTTCATTTTGATTAGAGAAATCGCCCTCTGGTTCTAAATTTCCTAACATAGAGCAACCAGTCCTCATAACATCCATAGGGTGCGCTTCGGCAGGAATTCTTTCCAAAACCTCTTTTAGTTCATCTGGGAGAGCTCTGTATGATTTTAGTTTAGATGAATATAGGTCATATTCAGATTGATTTGGTAAGTTTCCATACAAAAGCATATACGCAACTTCTTCAAAAGAAGCTTTTTCAGCGAGCTCCTCTATGGCGTAACCTCTGTAAGTTAAACCCTTTCCTTCTTTTCCTACAGTTGAAAGAGCGGTCTTGCCTGCTACCTGCCCTCTTAAACCTGCTCCATCTAACTTCTTCTCACCCATTTAATTTCCTAATCTAATTTTTGAATAGCTCGTCTAATTTATTTTCGAACGAATGATAATCTAGTACGTCATAAAGTTCATCTCTAGTTTGCATATTTTTTAAGAGACTTTCTTGATTATCTGACGTTTTAATTTCTTTAAATACCTCTTCAGCAGCCTTACTCATTGCCCTAAATGCGGTAAGAGGATAGAGGACCATGTCTACTCCTGAATGACTAAGCTCTTCGCAACCAAAGAGTGGGGTCTTTCCAAACTCAGTAATATTTGCAAGGATTGGTATTTTTACATGTTTCTTAAGTTCTCTGTACTGATCTAGTTCGATAAAAGCCTCAGGGAAGAGAGCATCTGCTCCAGCTTGTTGATAGGCTATAGCCCTTTCGATAGCCGAATCAAGGCCTTCATTTGCAAGCGCATCTGTCCTTGCCATTACAACAAAATCATTATCAATTTTGGCATCTACTGCAGCTTTGATTCGGTCAATCATTTCTGCGGTAGAAACAATCTCTTTATTTGGTCGGTGACCACATCTTTTCTGGGAAACTTGATCCTCAATATGCAGTCCGGCAGCTCCATAGTTGATAAAAGACTTTACAGTTCTTGCAATATTAAATGCACCACCCCAACCAGTGTCGGCATCAACTAGCAAGGGAACTGACGTTGCATTAGTAATTCTCTCAACATCTATAAGAACATCTTGTAGAGAGGAAATGCCTAGATCAGGAACTCCTAAACTTGAAGCAGCTACTCCACCACCTGATAAGTATATGGCATCATGACCCTCCTTTTCCGCTAACAAAGCTGAATAAGCATTTATCGTACCGACAATCTTTAGAGGATTATTGTTTGCAATAGCCTCTTTAAGTTTTTTTCCTTGAGATTGACCCATATTAAGTCCTCCCGACAAAAGAAGAATTTTCTATCAGAAGATTCTTCAAATCTTCATGACTTTCAACCCCTCCAATTTCTTTAAACTCTTCTCTTATATGTTTAGGAGCTTGAAAAAAGACTCCTAAATCTGCTTCTTGAAGCATTTGAATATCGTTATAAGAGTCACCCGAAGCAAATACTTTAAATTTCATTTCCTTTAATCCCCGAACCACTTTCTTCTTATTCTCTAACTGCCTCAAGGTGTACCCCTTTAATTCATTATTTTCTATATCTAAATAATGACAGTTAATAGAAGGAGTGCCAAGTTTTCTAAGTAAGGGCCAGGCTAGTTCGTAAAAAGAATCAGAGACAATAGTTAACTGAAAGTTATCTCTTACCCAATCAATGAATTCTCTTGCACCATCAAATGGCTCCATTTTATTTACTAAAGATTGAATTTCTAAAAAGGATAAACCAATCGACTGAACTAGATCGATTCTCATATCCATGAGTTCCGAATAATCTTTAAGATCTTGAGTCGTTAATTTAAATTGCTCTTCTCCGGTGTATTCGGCTACTTCAGCCCAAATTTCAATTTAGAAGCAGATGTAACTGAAAATCTTTTACTAGGATTTGCTACTAGATATGAGCATTTTGATACTTTTGGGACTACAACGAACTCAAAAATATCATTCTTAGCAACAATGTCAGATACATTGAAATTCAGAGGAACAATGAGTACAGGTTTTAGAGCTCCAACTCCTGGTCAAGCTAATGTATCAAACGTAACAACTGCAACAGCAGGAACAGGTGAATTGGTTCAACAAGGAACATTGTCTCCTACAAACCCAATCTCCGTAACTGCTGGTGGTAAAGCACTAGAACCAGAAGAATCAGACAATATAAGCCTCGGTTTAGTATGGGATGTTACTGATTCTCTCAACATAACGCTTGATGCTTACGAAATAGAACTCACTGATAGAATTGCTCTAACAGAAAACTATTTCCTAACTGATGCTGATAGAGCTGCCTTGGTTGCTGCAAAAGTGCCTGGAGCAAGCGATATGCAAACTTTCAGATTCTTCACTAATGACTTCGATACCACTACAGAAGGATTTGATCTAGTAGCTTCTTACTCAACTGAGTTATTCCAAGGAGTTACAGACTTTACCTTTGTATACAGTAATACTGAAACTGAAGTTGATAAATCAACTTTGATCAGCAGAAGTAGAATTGGTGCATTAGAGTCTTTACTACCCGAGAAAAGATATAACTTTACAGCTGTACACAATCAGAATGATACAACCATTTTGCTAAGATACATGTTTGTAGGTGAATCAGACTATTACTCAGGTATTGATAATATAACTAATTTAGGTGATCAGTATTCACTTGATCTAGAGATTACACAAGATCTTGGAACAATGCAGCTTACATTAGGTGCAGAAAATATTACTGATGAATACCCTGATGATGATACTGGAGTTACTTGTTGTGGTGCTATATACCCTGAGTTTGCTCCATTAGGATTCATGGGCGCATTTTACTACCTAAGATTAGGTATGGATTTCTAATATGAATCTAAGAAAAAAAGGGTACTTTATGTACCCTTTTTTTTACTTTGAATAAACTACTTTACCTCCAACAATAGTCATAATAACTTCAGAACTCATAATATCTTCTTCAGGGATTGTCATTATATCTTTGTTAAATATTGTTAAATCAGCTAGCTTTCCAACTTCAATTGTTCCCTTTATATCCTCTTCAAAAACGGAATAGGACGCCCATTTTGTAAACATATACAGAGCCTCTTCTCTAGAAACCACTTCTTCAATATTCCACCAATCTTCATAAAACCCGTCTAAATCTTTTCTGCTAACGGCGGCCTTAAATTCAATTCGCGGATCACCTATTTCAACAGGTGCATCAGATCCACCTACAACAACAACACCTAATTCAATCAACTTTTTCCAAGTATATGCATCTTTTAATCTTTCCTCTCCCAATCTTTTGTGTGCGAAATGTAAATCGCCAATCGCATGAGAAGGTTGCATTGAAGCTATAACTTCTAAATCTGAGTATCTTTGTTGATCTTCGGGTTTAATATTTTGAGCATGCTCAACTCTCCATCGAGGATTTTCAATTATTCTATTTTCTGGTGAAACTTTGTTGAATGCCTCTTCATACCAATCAAGAGTAATTTTATTTGCCAAATCTCCAATAGCATGAGTTTGTATTTGAATGCCATTCACAAGGGCTTTAACTAGCTTTGGGATAGTTTCTTCTTTTTGGAATATCAGAAAGCCTTTTGTTTCGTAATCGTCATATTTGTCGAAGAATGCAGCGCCCCTGGAACCTATTGCCCCATCGGCGTAAAACTTGATACCCCTAGAAGTAAGGAAATGATCTGGATCTAAATAAGGGCCTTCATCAAGAAACTTATTACCATCTTCTCCATCACTTACATAAAATTGGATCCTAACTGGTAAGCCTTCATTTTTTTTAAGTTCATTTAGAATTTCGTAATCGGATAAAGGAGAGCCTGCATCATGCAATTGTGTCCATCCCATTTTCGCTGTTCTATTAAGTCCTTCCCTTAAAGCTCGCTTTTCTTCTTCCCTAGTGCGTTTGGGAATAATAGATTCAACTAAGGATGATGCTTTGTCTATCAAGACTCCATTAGGTTCCCCATTGGAGTCTTTATCTATTTTTCCTCCTATAGGATCGGGGGTACTTCTATCAATTCCTGCTAATTTTAGAGCAAGCGAATTAACAATAATTGCATGGCCATCTGCCCTTTCCAGGGCAATAGGCTTTTTACTGGAAATAGCATCCAACTCCTCAATAGTAGGAAACCTACCTTCTGGCCATTTTTTTTCTATCCATCCCCTTCCAACTACCCAATCGCCGTCCGATAATTTATTTGAATGGATTTGAACCAAGGTGAGCATATTCTTCAAACTGTCCGCACCCTGAAGATTGAGGGTTATTTCTCGGTAACCTATGCCTTTAAGATGTGCATGTGCATCAATGAATCCTGGGAATACAAAGGAATCTTTTAAATCTAAAACTCTATTAGATCCACACGCGTAAGCAGAGGAATCGTCATTACTGCCAATAAAGATAAATTTATCACCTAAAATAGCCAGGGCTGCTGCTTCCCATTGATCAGCATTGGCAGTATAGATTTTACTATTTACTAAAACTAAATCTGCTTCGTAACATACCTCTTCTTTTGAGCAAGAAATGATGAGCGATATGAAGAGAAGAGCTGATATTTGTTTAATGTAAGTTTTCATTCTTTAAAGCTCATTAGGCCAATAAATGGAGGATCCATTTTTTAAATCTTCTAATTCAGTATCTGAATATCCCATATTCTCCAGAACTTCTTTAGTATGTTCACCTACATTGGGAGCCCTAGAAAAATCTATCTTTTTCTCATCTTGAATTGTGAAAGGACTATTGATTGTTAATAGATTTTCAAAAGATTCATGACTGAGAGGAACCAAAGTTTTTGTTTCTAAAAATTGCTTGTCATCTCTATGATCTGTAGTTTTACCTAATACACCATAAGTAACACCAGAGTTACGTAAAAGTTGATTTATTTCGTCAAGTGATCTTTTCTTAAACTCTTCTGATAATTCTGATCTAAGTAGATCTGCATTTTGGAAAGCATCGTCAAAATTAAATAGTTCTCTTTGCAACCAATCAGCTCTATCTAGTACTTCAGTGAGTTTCGGCCATTCTATTCTTGAATTAATCATGCCAAGTGCAAATTCTCTATCATCTTTTGTTTGGTAAAAATCGTAAAAAGGGTGCCTTGGGAGAGGCTCAGTTCTTTCTGGAAATTCAATATCCATTAAAGCTGCCTGGATAAAAACTCCATTAGCCCAGGCTCCATTAGCCATTAATGAAGTAGATACTTCTCCCCCCTTTCCTGTTTTTTCTCTATTAAATAAAGCTGTCATTATTGCTGCATATAAAGCCATGCCAGTAGGATGATCTCCCATGCCTGGTGTTGACCATGCAACAGGAGAGTTATCAGAAGGTCTGACAAAATCCATTAAGCCACTTCTAGCCCACCAGGCAACTGAGTCATAAGCAGTCCTATCTGCATCGGGACCAACTTCACCATAACCAGTTAGAGAGGCATAAATTAGTTTGGCATTATGTGGTCTTATATCACCGGATGTTATTCTTAATTTTTTTCTTATTGGAAATGGCATGTTGGTTATAAAGACATCAGCTTCTTTTATAAGATCAATCAGGATGTTATGAGCTTTTTGATCTTTTAAATTGAGAGAAACACTTTTTTTATTCCGAGAAGTTAATTCCCAGCAGTAATTTTCAGTTCCTTCAGGCATTCTTCCGTTAGTGATCAAATTCCTCAAGCTGTCTCCGTTTTGTGGTTCAATCTTTATTACTTCTGCTCCATAATCAGACATTATTGTTGCAGCCGAAGGTCCAGCTATAAAACTTGCAGCATCTATAACTTTTATACCACTTAATAAGTAATCTTTTTTTAAAGTTCCCAAAGTCCTCTCCCTTTCATTAATAAATATAATAACGAATTTAAAAAAAAATTTTAATTAATCTTATTACGAGGTATCTTGTTAGAAATATGGGGAGAAATTTTTAGTGCATCAAAGATTTAAAGTAATTTCATTAACTGTTGCAGCAGTTTTCATTTGTTACATAGATAGAGTAGTAATTTCCTTAGCTATTATTCCTATGAGTGAAGAAGCTGCATGGTCAGAAACACAAAAAGGAATTATTTTAGGTAGTTTTTACATTGGTTATATGATGACGCAAATCTATGGAGGAGTTCTTTCTGACAGAATAGGTGCGAAAATAGTTCTTGGAGTTGGGTTACTTGTTTGGTCTTTATTTACCTTTATAACTCCTTGGGCTTTCTTTGGAGGCTTTATATCCCTAATCATCGCGAGAATAGGCATGGGTCTAGGTGAAGGTATTACTTTTCCTGCATGGCATAGTTTATATGCAAGATGGATCCCTTTTAGCGAGAGAGCCAGGTCCGTCGCGATAACCAACAGTGCCATTCCAATAGGAACTATATTTGGGTTAGTGGTAACTCCAATAATTATCTTAAACTTGGGTTGGCAATGGGCTTTTTATCTTTATGGAGGATTAGGCTTTATTTGGTATATTTTTTGGAAAAATATTGTTCAATCAACACCGAAAGAAGATGAAAATATTTCTGCTGAAGAATTAGATTATATTCTCAAAAATGCTCCAGCAAGTGAAAAAGCTGAGACACTTCCTTTTTCTAAATTAAGAACAAACCTTCCTTTATGGGCTATAACAGTTGCACATTTTTGTAGTAACTACAGTTTATTCGTATTTCTTTCATGGTTACCAATTTTTATAAAAGATGGCCTTGGAATTCCTATGGCTGCAGTAGGAGTTCTAGCTATGCTGCCGCATATTGCTTCCTTTTTGTTCATAAATATTGGGGGTTATTTTGCAGATTACTTAACCAATAAAGGTATAAAACTTTTAACTGTGAGAAAGCTTTGTAATTCAATAGCCTTTGGAGGAAGTGGTATTTGTTTATGTATTGTCCCCGAACTCGAGAGTGTTGCAGGTATTATTGCAATAATGTGTTTAGGAAATGTTTTTGGTGGTTTTAGTGCGGGAGGTTTTATAGTAAACCATGCAGATATAGGACCGAAACATACAGGGAGATTAATGGGAATTACAAATATGGTGGCTGCATTACCTGGTTTGGTTGGAGGCGTTTTAACAGGCATAATTCTTGATACAACTAATTCATGGGATATGGTATTTTACGTAGTTGCTGGAGTTACCTTTTTTGGAGGAATTTTTTACTTTCTCTTTGCTAGTACAGAGAAACAATTTGATTAGATAAATTATGAATGACGCAATACAAAAAAAATTAAATAATGATGGAGTCCTAAAACTCAGTCTAAATAGACCTGAAGTTCTTAATGCCATGAATGCAGACCTTATAATGGGTCTTTTAGATGCCTTATACGAAGCTAAATCCGATAAAAAAGTAAGATCTATTATTATTACGGGTAATGGGAGAGGTTTCTGCTCTGGAGCAGATTTAATTGAAGGTGGTTGGCCTAAAACAGAAGGGTTGTCAGCAGGAGAAGCAGGTTCTATGAATATGGAAAATGCATTCAATCCACTTGTGAAAGCTATAACGCAATCTACAAAACCGGTTGTAAATGCGATCAATGGAATTGCAGCTGGAGGTGGTGTTGGGTTAGCTCTTACAGGAGATATAGTCATAGCTTCAGAGTCTGCTAAATTTAAATTAGTTTTTGGACCTAATCTAGGTATCATTTCTGATGTGGGAGCGTCCTGGTTTGTACCTAATCTAATTGGAAGAGCTAGGGCTAATGGCATGGGACTTCTCGGTGAAGACATTTCAGCAAAACAAGCTAAAGAATGGGGACTTATTTGGGACTGTGTACCAGATGAGGAATTAATCTCTAAAGCTGAAGAGATTGCAAAGAAGTTAGCTAATGGACCTATAACTGGGCTTAAAGAAATAGTGAAAGCTCACGATAAAGCTTTATCTGGTTCTTTGAGCGAACAATTGGATTACGAGAAAGAAACCCAGAGAATTAGGCTCGATTCAAAAGATTTCAGGGAGGGCGTTACCGCTTTTGCTGAAAAAAGAAAACCAAATTTCAAAGATCTGGATTAGTAAAGCTCAATACTAGCTAAATCAATATCCGCATAGAAATCTTTACCAAAAGCTACAATTCCAATCGATTTGATATCAGATGCTTTAAACTTGCGCGGTAATATTAATCCTGATTTTTTAAATGAATCAAATGGTACTTTTATAGACTCCCATTCACTACTCGCGGTAAAAGAAGAGGCATAATAATTCCAAGGTAAGCGAGTTTTAGGTGTCCTGATGTGAATAAAATACTCTTCTCCATTTCCTCTAGTTTTGATTTTCAGGCCCTTATAAGGAAGATCTTCAATCTTAACATTCGCTCTAAATTGAATAAAACCACCATTATTCTCAGTGCTCACATTTCCTTCCATATGATAATGCGAAAGACCATTCTCTTCTCTTTCCAAAAAATTTACCTCAGAAATTCCACCCATTACCTGATCTGAAAATGGTACCCATTCGATTCGTTTATCAGATAAATTATCTAAAACTTTTGTCATAACAAGCAATGGAGTAAATATAATTAAAATTGTTATTAATTTCTTCATATGTGAGTTAATAATATAGTAAAAATTAAAGAGATGTTGTATTCCAAATCTTATAAAAAAGAGTTAGAGTTAATAGAAAAGTTAGGACTACAAATGAAAAATAAAATCTTCTATTTTGGGTTAATATCGATTTTAACCATTGTTGGATGCAGTGAATCTGAAAAAGACCAGGCTCTAGAAAAAACTGTTGTTTCAGGTTCTACCACCATAGGTCAGATAAATGATCAAAGAATAATTGCTGCTGAGTCTGAACCAGGTAATTGGCTTTCTCATGGCAGGACTTATGAAGAGAATAGATTCTCTCCTCTAACACAAATCAATAAAGAAAATGTCTCCCAGCTATCATTAGCATGGTACAAAGATATGGGAACTAATAGAGCACAAGAATCTACTCCAATTGTTGTAGATGGAATTATGTTTTTAACTAGCTCATGGAGTAAAGTATTCGCTATTGACGCTGTTTCAGGAGAAACAGTTTGGTCTTTTGATCCCGAAGTTCCCGGTGAAGTAGCAAGAAAGTCTTGTTGTGATGTTGTAAATAGAGGCGTCGCTGTTTATAACGGTAAAGTTTATTTCGGAAGTTTAGATGGACGATTATTTGCACTCAATGCTGAAAACGGTGAGAAAGTTTGGGAGGTAAATACTATAGAAGATTCTGATAGATTCTACACAATTACTGGGGCTCCGAGGGTAGCGAAAGGTAAAGTATTTATTGGAAATGGAGGAGCTGAATTTGGAGTAAGAGGTTATGTAACTGCTTATGATACTGAAACGGGAGAGCAAGTTTGGAGATTCTATACAGTTCCTGGTGATCCTAGTCTTGGTTTTGAAGATCCCATTATGGAAGTAGCTGCAAGTACGTGGAAAGGTAGTAATTGGTGGGAATTTGGCGGTGGCGGAACTGTTTGGAACTCCATAGTCTATGATCCGGACTTTAATAATCTTTATTTAGGAGTTGGAAACGGCTCCCCTTGGACAAGGGAAATTAGATCTCCAGGTGGTGGAGATAATCTATTCTTATCGTCTATTGTTGCAGTTGATGTTGATACTGGTGTTTATAAATGGCACTACCAAACTACACCTGGAGATAATTGGGACTTTACAGCAGTGCAAGATATGGCTCTTGTAGAGATGAACATAGATGGGGTAGACAGAAAAGTACTCTTACAGGCTCCTAAAAATGGTTTCTTCTATGTAATTGATAGGGAGGATGGAAAGCTCTTAAGAGCTAATCCTTTTGCTACAGTAACATGGGCATCTCATGTTGATTTAGAAACTGGAAGGCCGGTAGAGAATCCTGACATGGATTACTCTGAAGAAGCAAAATGGGTACTCCCTGGACCTTTAGGAGCTCATAACTGGCAAGCTATGTCAGTTGATGCTAAATCTGGCATGGTATACCTGCCTGCTCAAGATAATCCTTTAATTTACTCTCTAGCCGATGAGTATAGAAAGACCGGCATCTATAAAAGAAATCCAGGTAGAGCAAACTTAGGGCTAGAATTTGGAAGAATTACTCAGTTATTTTTAGATAATATTGATGATTGGCCCACACCTAAAGGTTATCTAAAAGCCTTTAATCCACTTACAGGAGAAGAATCTTGGTCAATAGAGATTCCTCACTATTGGAATGGCGGTGTTGTAGCCACTGAAGGCGGGTTGGTATTTCAAGGAGATGCCCTAGGCATGTTCACAGCCTATGATAAAGATTCTGGTGAACAACTTTGGCAGTTTAATACATATACTTCCATGCTTGCACCTCCAATAACCTATATGATTGATGGAGTACAATATGTTTCAATCTTAACTGGAACTGGGGGTGGAGATCTTTTTTCTGGTGAACCTTTAGACCCTGTCCAGAAACCAGCTTCATTAAACTATAATAATTCTGGTAGATTATTGGTATTCAAGCTCAATGGAACACAGGAGTATCCTCAGCCGAATTTAAGAAATAGAGATATACCTCAGCAGCTTCTAACTAATGTCAGTAATTCTGATATGAAGAAAGGAGAAATCTTATATCATGATTTTTGTGCCGGTTGCCATGGATTGGTGGCTAGGTCAGGAGGCGTTATACCTGATTTAAGATTAGTAGCACATACAGATGACACATTTGAGCTTATAGTATTGGATGGGATACTATCCAGTAATGGCATGTCTTCCTTTAGCGATGTAGTCACTCAAGAGGAAACAAAATTAATTCATAATTATGTTAGAGCAAGGGCTGAACAAGATAGATTGGTTGCATTAGGTGAAATAGCTTCAGGAGAGGAAAGGCTGACTTGGCAAGACCTAGACGACTAGATTGATTAGCTCAGTGGGCTCTTGCTTGGTAAAACTGGGGGAGATACTTCTTTGAATTGAAAAGTAGGTTCTCCTTCATCTGTGCTAGATGTGCCGTCTTTCTCACTAACAGTACCGTCAGATTTTTCTTGATCACCGGTGAGTATATTTCTACTAATATTTCCATTTAGAATTTCTCCATCTTCCATTTTTGTTATGGCCTCTTCAGCTTTTTTTGCATTTTCTTCTGACCATTTAATAGAATAAGCTCTTGGCTTTCCGTAAGGCTGATCTACTTTATTTAATTCCTTAACCCAGAAAAAGATCTCGCCATCTTCAGAATCTCCTTTATCTGGTTCATTGATATCAATCCAAAGCAATCTAAATTGACTAGGCATTTCTTGTTGAGACGGCCAACCTAAAAGTCCTTCAACGGAAAACCATGTATAAAAATAAGATAAAGTTACTAAGAGAACAGTTAAATTCTTTGTTAGTCTAGAAAATTGGGAATAAAAATAAAAACATAACAGTAAGGTAGTTACAACTAAATAAGTAAGTATCAAAAAAAGTCTTTCTTCGATCACTTTTCTTAGTCCTTAGAATCTGCATTTAGAGCTCTAGTTAAAAGTCTCTTAGTCAATTGATTTACGTTGACAATATCCTTACTTGCATCAACTGTGAATCTAACAGCAGTTTTTTCATCTCCCACACCCTCTAAATTATGTTTACCATAATAGATCAATTCAACTTCAGGATTAAGTTTCTCAACCTTGACATCTACTTCAAGAGGTTCGGGATAATTGGCTTTATAGTGAAGTAAATTTACAACATATTCGCCAGGCTGGAGTTTTCTGACAGTTACAATTTCTTGATTAATAGGATTAGATATCGCGGCACCATTAACATTCATCTTATCCGCAAATATGCCTCTGTCATCTCTATCTAAATGCATTAAGCCACTATCTCGATTGTGATACCAAACTAAACCTCCCTGTGGATCTTCTACTATTGCATCTACATCATCCGGATGACTATCTGGCCAACTCACAGAGATCATAACTTCTGCTTTTGATTCAATCTTGCCACTATCATCAGAGCTATTGATTAGCATAAATGCAATCGCAAACATGAAGGCAAATCCTAAGAGTGCATTAAAGAGTAAATCAGTGAAGACATCTTGTTCTTCATTTTTTTGAAGAAGTCTATTCTTCATGCAGTAATTTTGAGGATAAATAGTTAATAAGACTAGTAAGGCTTGAATCTAATAAAAAATACTGAAGCCTTAAAAATATACTTGTTATTAAGCCTGTTAAAGTTGTGTAAAGAGCTACAGCCATACCTCCACTCATCTTTGAAAGAAGTTGTTGAATTATTTGTGTATCAAAGTCTTTTATCTCACCTATAGGAAGTAGCATTAAGATAAATCCTATTACCGTCCCGGTAAGTCCTAGCTTTAAAAGAATATCTACTATCATATAACCGAGGGCATGTTTATTTGATAGATCATCTTCCATTAAAGAAATGGTCTTTATATCTTTGCCAATAGAAAACGAATCAATTGCATCAATCTGCTTACCTAATGCTATGCTTAGAATATACCAATGAATAGTTGCACAGAAATAAATAACTAGGATGGCAAGAGATATTCGGCTTTTATCAGAGTCAATTATTAAACTTAAAATACCCAGGTCATAAACTAAATAAAATAAGAATAAAATTATCCCCAGTACCATAGAAGACTGTAAGAAAAGATACTTATTAGTTTTTTCAATTACCATCTTTTAATCGTGACTTGCGCCATCTACAATTTGAATTTGTATATTCTTCGGTATAAATATATCATCAACGCACATTATATTGACACTAATCTGTGTCGGATCCCTCCTTCTAATATGGTGCGTATAAACTCCACAAGTTTTACAGAAGAAATGTTTTGCTATATTTTTATTCCACTGATATTCACTTATATTTTCTTCATCAGTTAAAAGAGTAAATTCTTCCTTCTTAATAGGTTTCATAAGAATTGACTTTTTTAAACACAAAGAACAATTACACTTATACAGGTCATTTAATATTTCATCAGTATAAAATTTAAATTGTACTGTGCCACAGTGGCAAGAACCGAAGAACTCTTTCACTTATATATGACCTGACTGACCACCATCAACTTCTATTGAAGTACCACTAATATAAGACGCAGCCTCTGAACAAAGAAAAGTGACAAGTGATGCTACTTCTTCAGAGGTTCCATATCGCCCTACTGGAACTGAGGCACCATTACTTTTTATAACCTCTTCCATTTTTCCTCCAGTTGCCTCTGCTATCTCAGTAGCTGCCCTCTCCCACATAGCTGTATGGATAAGTCCGGGTAGGACAGAATTAATTAAAACTCCATCTGATCCGTATTTTTTAGCTAAAGATTTAGAAATAGAAATCATCGCTGCTTTAGTTGCTCCATAGTCGATAAGAGCAGCATTTGGATATTTACCTGCTGAACTAGAAATCATCACTACCCTTCCCCATTTATTCTCTCTCATTGCTGGCAGAAAAGATCTGGTGCATCTTACAGCTGAAAGAAGGTTTAGTTCGTGAAGTTCCTGCCATTCTTCATCTGTCATATACAGAAAATTTCTTGATGGCGATGCACCAACATTATTAACCAGAATATCCACAGTTCCCTCAGCTAGAACGTTATCAATAAAATTTTCAGTTGAATCTTTCTGACCCATGTCTGCTACAAAACCTTTAATTGAACCATTGGTTGTTTCATAAGCTGATAAATTTTCTACTGAATCAGCAGTCCTGGCACAAAAGGAGACATCGGCTCCGTGTTCAGCCAACATTTTCACAGTCGCTTCTCCAATACCAAGGCTAGCTCCTGTCACAACAGCCCTCTTCCCTTTTAAATCTAGATTAATCATATTTTACTCTCCAAGAATTAAATTCATTTTCGTGTTTCCTCTTTCGTATCTATTATCATCATTTTGTTCATTTAAAACAAAACCGCATGAGAGGTATAGACTCAAAGCAGGTTTCAAGGAATCATTGGTAATTAAGAAAATTTCAGTTGCTCCTCTTTCTTTTGAATAATCAATACAACGTTCTAATAATTTTTTTCCTATGCCGAGTCCCTGCAGGTTTTTTGTAACAGCCATTTTTGCCAACTCGTAAACACCCTTACTTTTTTGGATCATGGCAGCAGTACCTACTACATCTCCATCCAATACAGCAAAAAAAATCTCGCCTCCTCTTTCCATTACATAAGACTCAGGATTTAGAAGCGTCTTTAGATCCTCTTCTTCCATTATGAAATATTCCTCAATCCACTCCCTATTCAGTTGCTCAAATGCTGATTTGTAATCAGTATTGAATGGAACTATTTTCAGTTTATCCACTTAAAGATTCCAAATAATTTTGGAAAGCTTCGCCTCCCTTTGATACATTTTCATGCCAATCTGATAATGCATTTTCGTTTGCTTCATCGCTAATATATTTGAAACAAAAAAATTTGATTTTTTCGATTAAGCAAAGTTTTGCAAGTGCATAAGCCTCCATATCGTATAAGTCAGTTTTTAGTTCTAGATTTGTTGTGACAAAACTATCTCCAGTGCCACAACTTAATCCAGGCCTATCTAGACAAATATCATTTATATCGTCATTAAGAGTAACGCCAAGCGAAAGTCCTAAACTTCGAAGATCCATATCTCTCTGCTTGAAAGTAGTCACTTCGTGCAGGCCCTTTAGATCACTCCTGGAAGAACCAGCCGTTCCGAAGTTTATAAGATTGTCAGGCTTAAATTCTTTTAAAGCTTGATTGACTGATATTAGTGCGTTTACTTTACCAATTCCTGTATAGATAACATTCCATCCGTCTGCTTGTTCAAGGCTCAGTTCCTCTTTCATTGCAACTGCAATGAGTGTATTTTTTTTAGTTAAGTCAGTCTGCATAACTAATGAGACTTATGATTGGCATATTGAGTTGAGAAGATCCTTTCAGGGATGTAAGCTCAATAACTACAGCTCCTCCTACCACATTCGCACCCAAAGACTCTAATAACTCCTTTGAACATTGCATGGACCCTCCGGTAGCCAATAGATCGTCTATAATAACAACAGATTTATTCTTTAGATTTATCTTTTGAATGCTCAATGAATTAGTGCCATATTCAAGCTCATAACTTTTCTCTATGAGCTTTCCAGGAAGCTTATTTGGCTTTCTAATCATCAATGCTCCAAGCCCTAATTGTTCTGCTACCAAAGTACAGAATAAAAACCCTCTCGCATCTATACCTGCAATGTAATCTGGCGAAAGAGGTCTAATGGTCTCAACAAATTTATCTTTCAAAAGGCTCAATGCTGAAGGTTCAGCCAATAGGGGACTTATATCTCTGAAAAGAATTCCTTTTGAAGGAAAATCTGGGTAACTCTTAATCCATTTTTGAAGATCTTCCATAAATTCACTCCCTATCTAAAAAAGGTAAGAAAGCAATATTTAGCAGTAAGTAAAAAAACAAAACATTAATCAGAAAAATCCCTGGACTAAACGAATAAAGATAGCACAGACAAATAAAGATCATCACCGACTTTAAATACTCTAATTTAATTATCTTTTCAGCATCTAGCCATTTCGCAGTACAGAACATTGAAAAGATAACTATACAAATCAACATAACACCATGGTCATATTCCATATTCGTGTCTGCAAACAGGATTACAGCTGCATAAGACATGCATAAAAACTGAATGAAGGCATAAAATTTTGTAAGGGTCTTTATATGCGGATCATGCTTCTCAAAACTATTGGGATCAAAGTTATCATCGGATATTCCTTCAGGCGACCAGCCTGTTCTGGCAGTTATTACAGAATAAAAGTTTCTTAAGGAAAGTGAGTAAGACAAATCCTTAAAAATCTTTTGATAAATATGGATATTTGCTTTCACTGGATCGAAGGTCTTAAGTGCACTTCTTATTCCATAAACACACTTTTCATCATCTTTCTCCTCCTGATAAGTTGAGAATAGTCTGTCCCAAATAATAAAAACACCACCATAATTCCTGTCAATGTATAAATCATTCTGGGCATGATGAACCCGATGATTTGAGGGAGTTACGAAGAATAACTCATACCATCCAAGTTTAGGGATATGCCTAGAATGAACCCAGAACTGATAAACCAAATTAAGAGTACCAACTGAAACCATCACATAAGAAGGAACTCCAACTAAGAATAAGGGGATATAGAAAATCCAAGATATAAAAAATCCTGTACCAGTCTGTCTCAAAGCAGTCGATAAATTATATTCTTCGCTTTGATGATGAGCTACGTGCGATGCCCAAAAAATCTGTCTCTCATGACTTATACGGTGAAACCAATAATAAAAGAAATCGTATGCAATAAATGCAAATATCCAAGTAATCCAAAGACTACTATCCATTCTCCAGAGGGAAAAATGTGTTTCAATTTGATAGTACACATAGCCGCTAAAACCTATCTTAAGAATCCCGCTCGTACCTCTTATAGAACCCATGAATAGACTACTGATCGTGTCATTTAATCTATAGGTATTCTTGCCAATAAGTTTCCCATAAGCTAATTCGAGGACAAGAGCCAGTAAAAAAAATGGTACAGCTATTTCAACATAGTCCATAATTTACATTTCGTACCAGTCTAAATAAGATCCCATAACATCTAAAAACTCCTTTTTATTACTTAAAGCCTTAAAGTGCTTAAATGTTAAAGGATAGTCTGTTTGAAAATTCATGCTTATCAAAGTTAAATCCTTTTTCTTCAGTTGCTCTAGATAATGACCTTCTCTTAAAAACTGTGCAAATTCACAAACGAATGAGATATCAGCAATAGTTAGATGGTCTCCAGCAATAAAACTTGAAAGAGATAATGCTTTTTCCAAGCCATCAAGATAAAACTCATAGGAGGCTTTAGTTCTTTCATAAGTATATTTGGTTATATCTTCAAGCTCTAATAGATAGACTTGAAATTCTCTTGAGAAAACTAGATTAGCATCCAAAAAACTATCTATTCTGGAGGTTAAATTTAGATCATCGCCTCCATAAAGTGATTTATCTTTACACTCTCTAGCAACCGCTCTCAAGATACTATTAGATTCAAAAACTCCCAATCGACCCTCGCCAACGAATCCTGCTGGTACAGTACCAAAAGGATGTTGACCCATAAATTCGTTTGTCTTGTATAGGGAGCCTTTAAAACCTCTTTTGCTTTTGATTTCGAATGACTTAAGTTTAGACTTATCTTCGTCTGTTATTGGCTTTGCATCAAAATCCCATAACCAATTTGGCATGTTATTTGGTTTATCTCCAATAACCTCCAGGTCAATACCACCAATTTTGGCTGTAATAATCGACTTCCATACCCTGGGATTAGGAAGATAAGAGAATATCCTAATCTTGTTCAAGCTTATTGAGTCTCAATAGCCTTTTTAAAAGCCGGTCTGTTTTCTAATTTCTCTACATAAGCCTTAATATTGATCATCTCATCTGAGACACAGCCCAATCTATTACTCATAAAACAGGAATGTCCAAGCATTATGTCAGCCCCTGAGAAATCACCTATCAAATAGTCTTTACCTTCTAAATTTTCATCAACAGGCTTCAAGGCATTAGAAAGAAGTCTTTGAGCTTGACCTAAAACTGTTTCGTCTCTCCTCTCCGGAGGAAGTAGGACTGTATGAACTACGATTGTATTCATTGGCGGCATTACCATGCCTTCACAGTAGTGAAACCACTGTAAATATTTAGCAAAGTGTTCTGAATCAACAGAGGGTTTTAGTCCTCCATTCTTATGTTTCTCTAGGATGTAATCGGTTATTGCTCCTGATTCCCATATTTGAGTATCTCCATCCTCAAGAACAGGAACTCTGCCTAATGGATGTCTTGCTCTATGCTCATCAGACTTTAAATCTGTTGGGCTAAACGCCATTTTATTTAGTTCATAAGGTAGCTCTAATTCTTCAAGAAGCCAAAGAATCCTTCCAGCTCTTGAATTTGGTGCAAAATGTAACTTCAACATAAATCTCTCCTTTTAATAAGCCTCATTATAAGGGTAAACATAGTCATAAGAAATCTTAGGAATCCTCTAGTGAGGATATAACTTTTAATGCTTCTGCAGCCAAATTATTTTGAACAAAAATATGGTCATGAAAATATCCAGAGAAAATATTTGAAGATATTCTGTGCTTAGTTAACTCTCTTGTAATGGTTGAAATGAGTCCATGACTTTCCAGGCTTGAGTGCACTCCCAAGGATATACACTTGAAAATACCATCATATTGTAAAGAATGCGCATCCGCGTCCTTTTGATTAATCACTAAAGTAATGCCTTCATCTTCTAAAAAAGTTGCTTTTGGCTTAAGTGAGTTAAATAAATCCTCAAGAGGTTCGCTTGAAGTAATGAAAACAAAAGTCTCATCAAGCAAGCGAGGATTAATATTACGCAATATCTCTTTTAAATTAGTCTTACCTGGCATTCTTAGTGACAGGCAATATTATATTTTTTTAATCTGTAGTAGTTATAAGGTAAGGGAGTTATAAAACCCGCTAATAGCATAAAAGGTATGATCCACCAGACTAGAACTCCTCCAGCGAATACTACATCAACAGTATTCATGGCTATCTCCATTGACAACATAGAAATGAGAGACATTCCAGTAGCTGTACTGAATGCTTCTTTTAATCTCATCTGTCTGGAAAGAATTATAGTTTCTAGGATGATGGAAGTAATCAAACCATTAATAATTGCCAAGGTCATTATTCCCAACATTGGAAATGGAATTTCATTTATTTGGAAAAAAAGAATAGTCCCAAAATCTCCAATAGAGCACCCTAATAGGCACCAGAGAGTATTGATAGATGAACGCTTCCATGTATGCCTGCAAGTCCAAGAAATAGAATTATCTTGTTGATTCTGAATATTTAATTCACTCATTTACTTCTTTTTTAGTTGTAGCAAAAGCTTCCAGGGCAAGTTCTCTAGAGATCTTCAAGTCTACGATAGGCTCTGGATAATCTACTCCTAATTCTATACCAGCAGATTCTAAGATTTCCTTAGGAGCTTCCCAAGGGCTAAAAAGGTACTTATTTGGTAAATTCTTCAACTCAGGCACATATTTTTTTGTGTATTCTCCGTCTGGATCAAACTTCAATCCCTGTGTAATAGGATTAAAGATTCTAAAGTATGGAGCAGCATCAGCACCAGATCCTGCCACCCATTGCCACCCCGCGCTATTACTAGCTAAATCAGCATCCACAAGACAATCCCAAAACCATTTTTCACCTTCAAGCCAGTGTATTAGAAGATTTTTAACTAAAAAAGAACCGACAATCATTCTCAGTCTATTGTGCATATAGCCTGTCTGCCATAGCTCTCTCATACCTGCATCAACAATGGGATATCCAGTTTTTCCTGACTGCCAAAGTTTTAAAAGATCTTTATTTTCTTTCCAAGGAAATGAATCGAATTTCTTTTGAAAATTAACACTAGGAAAATCAGGAAAATGATAAAGAAGGTAATATGAGAACTCTCTCCAGCCTAACTCGCTATGAAAATGAGCAAGGCTCTTATCTATCCCTGAAATAGTTTCTTTTGTTTTAGCTCGATACCAAACTTCATTAGGTGATATTTCACCAAAATGTAAATGTGGAGATAATCTTGATACAAATTTTTGTGAAGGGAAGTTTCTACCTTCTTTGTAGTTCAATAAACCATGTTCAAGAAATTCTTCTAAATTCTGTTCTGCACCCTTTTCTCCTGGATTCCATTCCTCCTCGAAACCTGCATACCAATTAGACTTTGGCAGTAGATCCAAACTTTCCAAGTTATCTGAAACATTATCTTTCTTAGAGATATTCTCAAAGCTAGGTTCGCTTATTGGTAGTCTTGGCTCACTAGCATTTAGGCATCCTTTTTTATAATAAGGGGTAAAAACTCTATATGGAGTCCCATCGTCTTTAGAAATATTCCAGGGTTCCCATAACAAAGAACCACAAAAACTTTCTACAATTATATTATTTGTCTCTAGTTCGTTTTTTATTTTCTTGTCTCTATCGATCCTCCAGGGCTCATAACATCTATTCCAAAAAACATTAGAAACAGAATAATCCTCAATAAGTTTGGGCAATATTTCGCATGGGTCTCCTTTAAATAATCTCAAACTTCCACCTAAACTTTCATTAAGCTTATTTAAAGAGTGATATAACCACCATCTACTAGCGGAACCCATTTTGAATTCTCCAGAATTAGTATCGTCCAAAATATAGATGGGAATAAATGAGTCGCACTTGCTGGCTGCCTCAAGCGAAGGATTATCTTTAATTCTTAAATCTTGTCTAAACCAATGTACTGCAATTTTTTCTGACATTTATGCTGTGAAACCTCCATCAATTGTGTGCACAGAACCGGTGATAAACTCACTCTCATCACTAGAAAGAAATAACATCAACTTAGCTATCTCATCGGCTTCAGCATATCGACCTAAAGGTATCTGTTCTGCCAAAGAACCTTTACTAGTTTCTTCTCCAGTAATCTCGGAGAAACCGTCTTCTAAAACTCTCATCATTTGTGTCTCTACAGGAGAAGGATTTACCGAATTAACCCTTATCTTCATCTCAGCACATTCTTTAGCAGCTGATTTAGTCAAACCTACAACGGCATGTTTGCTCATCACGTATGGGGATAATAGAGATGCTCCTGTAACGCCTGCTACACTTGAAGTTATAACCACACTTCCTCCCCCTCTTTCATTTAAAGCTGGTATAACTGCCTTTAAGCCCAGAAAAGGGCCCTTTGCATTCACTGCCATTACACTATCAAATACCTCTTCATCATAATCAACTATTGACTGAATTTCTCCAGCCACACCTGCATTAGCTATGAAAATATCTACACCTCCATATCTTTCAAGTGCCAAATCTACTGCTTTTTGATTGTCTGAAAGTAGTGACACATCTCCTTTAAAATAACTTACCTTGTTAGAATCAATCTCTTTAATTGCATTAACAAGATCGTCTTCACTTAAATCAACCATCAAAACACTCGCACCTTCTTTAAGAAAAAGTTCTGTAGTAGCTCTTCCTATGCCCCCAGTTGCACCAGTGACTATAGCTACTTTGTCTTCTAATCTATTCATAAAACTACTTAATTGATTTTTTCAGTGCATGTTTATTGTGAAAGTAAAAAAATACCTCTACCAATAAAAACCGCTCCTACAGAAAGGACAATTCGTTGAGTCCATCTGAAAAATATTTCATCATCTATTATATCTAAAACCTTCTTACCAAGAGTAGTTCCTACGACAGATAAAAATATTGCTAAGAGCAAGAATATAGGCTCAGGCCAATTTTTTAGACTATAAGTCAACAGTCCTCCAAAAAAAATAATTTTGGAAATATGTCCAATAGTTTGTGCTACTGCCTTAGTAGCAACGACTTGATGTCTCGTCATATCTACTCTTTGAAAAAAAACATCTAACAACGGACCGCCAACACCAGCTACTAAGTTTGTTAGAACCACTACGCAACCTGCTAAAACTCCCGTACCTGCTTTTGTTATATCCAGAGCAAGTTCTTTTGGGACTATCCATGCAATATAAGGCAATAGTCCTAATGCAAATATAATCAATATTTGACTAGGTTCGAAAGCTATAAAAAATAGAAAGATTAAAGCTATAGTACTGCCTATTAGCAGCATTGAAATAATTTTCCAATTGATATCTGTTCTATTGAGCCATGCTCTATATCCATTTGATGTTGCTTGAATTAGACCATGAAGCACCATCGCAGGTCCTACGGAAAGGAAACTAATCAATATTCCCATAAGAATAAGGCCACCGAGCATGCCAAAAATAGAGGATAAAAAAGCTGTTGCGAAGGTTGCAAATAATATAAAAATGAAAATTAAATCTAATTCCATTTATTGATCTAAAAGAAAATCTTCAATTGATCTACCTTTCAAGCGCAAGATCAAGGAATGAACATATAATACAAACTGCATTATCAAAGGCCTTCTTACTTCTTTTCTAAAGAGATTATTTGCATATAGTCTTTCATACCAACCAAACACATTAGGGTGTAATCTTTGAAGTGGATAATTTGCATGTTGTATTCTCGTTGCGTAAATAAACCAGGCAATATCGACTAAAGATAGTTCCGCACCTAAAATATATTGACTATCCTTTAATTGATCGTTGAGATCGTCCAAAGCAGTTCTAATATGAATCAAAGACTTGCTTGCATCTTCGTCCGTTATCCCATACTTTTCGTACTGCTCCCAAAAATTTCTATTTACATCATCCATAGAGTCTAATTCTCCATTTAAAGTAGCTTTATTTTTTGCTTTAGGCTGAACAGACTTTCCTTTGTTTAAAAATCGTGGAACCAAAAACTTAAAGGTAATATTTCTTATATCAACATGCAGATTATCTTCAAATTTCAATATTTCTTTAACCTTCTCTTCCATGTTCTCTGGAATTAAAGGGGATTCTTTGAAGCATCCCTCGAGATGCTCAAGAATATCATTGCTCTCTATATGAACCTCTCCATCATGTATTAGAACTGGCACTAGAGATCTTGGGTTAATGCCCTGAAACCATTCAGAGAAGTTCTCGCCAGTAGAAAGATTTATTTGATGTGATGTAAATGGTATTTTTTTTAAGTTTAGATAAATTCTAGTTTTCATCGAACAAGCTGAAAACTGGTAATTTAAAAGGTGAACACCCTTCCAGTCCAAGATTTCCTTTGTTTTGATATCAGAACTCAATAATTTCATATGTAAATCTTTTCACTAGAAATCATCTCTCCAGTTTCCAAATTTTCTGGATTGTGACCACCACAAGAATTGATCTCAGCAACTGCTTGCTCATTTTCTATAGTAAAGAAAGTAAAACCATTTTCTTCTTTAGTTCTATACAAAGATTGACAGATAAGTTGATTAGGATTGTCAGCTGTAATACCGCGGGCAAAAGAGGGCCAAGTTCCTGTTGAGCTACTTATGGGCCCAACCAAAAAGGTTTTAACCTCTCTATTTAAAGTCATTGTATCTGATTGAAGGATTGAGGCGGCACCCAATGCATGTATATCTCCTGAGAAGATAAACCTTGAACCAGCTCTTTCTGAAATACTTTGAAGTAAACGCTGATGTTGTAAAAACCATCCCTTTTGCCAAAGGTATTTATTTGCATCGATTGTTAGAGATCCTTTTCTACCTGATAGTAATTCATTTATTACTGTGCCAGATGTCCCTTCCTCGGCGACAACATCGGGATACCACTCCCTCCATTTTCCTGCAGTATATCCTAGTGGATGTGATGGGATAAAAGCTAGATGCTTTGCTTTTGAGTCGGTTATTCGGGATATAAGCCATTTTTCATCTTCACTAGAAATTAAAACTGCTTTTTCTTCGCCAAGAGTCATATTTCCTGCGCAATCTGCTATAAGTCCCTCAAAAGCATTTCCATACCTTATTCGGCCAGTCCTTCTTCCTGGCTTATTATCTGGAGTATCGATAAAAGGAGGATAAAAAAGATCAGCCATTTTTTGAAAAGCACCTTTACTGAATGCATCAGCCGGAAAGGTTACCAAATCTTCTTCTGCATCATCATTCTCAAAATAGTCATGGTCATCGGGAATAAAGAAAATTGGAGTACTTTTAAATTTAGTACCATAAAGAGCTGCTATTTGTTCATTACCGATTTTTTTTAAGATTGTTTCATTATTTTCACTGTCTGCGCTTTCAGATCTATTAAAAACACCGTACCTAAATTTTAAATACCCTCCCACAAAAAACTTTATCAACTTACTGTTTCGTCCAACTGGAGGAAAATTTTCCCCTCTAAGATCGAAATAGATATGGTCTCCTATCGAGATGGCGAAATCAGGATTTCTGGATAGGCCTTCATCAAAAATCTTTTGTCTAAACTTAAAAGACTTAAAAAACTCTTTACCAGAAGCTTTAAAACCATCTCCGCCTCCAGCACATGTAAAGGCCATCATAGAGATATTTTTGACTTCGGATTCAGGATCAGGAAAAGTCTTCAACTGCCAAGGCTCAAAAATTGATTCTTTCTCAGAAAATAACTCAAGTTCATAAGATGTATCTGAAAGAAGTTCATCTGAAATAAATTGCCAATGTTTGCCTTCACGATCAATAGGTCTTCCAGTAACAAGAATTTTATTATTAAGGATAAGATCAAGATTTTCGACACCTTTTGATAATGATAATGAAACAGCAAGTTTTTCATGACTTGCTGAAGATAAAATATGCTTTACTTTAGTAAAACTTGAATTGCGAAAGATGTAACCACCTGCTAGAAGCGTAGCAAGCACTCCGGAAATCTTCAGAAAAGTTCTTCTTGAATACACCCTCTTTATAAGCTTTGAAAGGCCTGTTTTGCAGTATTCTCTATAAAATCAATGTCTTCATTGCGATGAGCTAGAGAAATAAAATGATTATGGTATCCAAGCATGTAGACACCTCTCCTCACACATTCGTCAATCCATCTGAAATGGGTTTCAAAGTCTACATCCTCCAATCGATAATAAGGCATAGAAGGTATTCCTGAGGCAATTAAGTTAAAACCTTCTTTCTCAGCAACTTTAACAAGTCTTCTATTAAGATTCTCACCATACTCAATCAGTTTATTTGGAGCATTTTCCTTCTGCAATTGATCAAGAGTTGCGAGTGCAGCAGCCATGGGAGGTGCACTAAAAAACTGAGTACCAGTAAAGTAAACTTTTTCAGCAGAATGCTTCAGCTTTTCTTTACCGACCAATGATGCTAGAGGGTGGCCATTAGCAATAGCCTTGCCAAAGCAAATCATATCCGGTGAAAAATCAAAAGCTACATTAGAGCCGCCTAGATTTATTCTAAATCCAGCCCTCACATCATCGACAATAGTCAAAACTCCATATTGTTCGCATAAAGATGTAATTTTCTTCCAGTAGCCCTCTTCAGGTAGAGAGTTATCTCGTGAGACGGGATGGTCGTATGGCGAGGAGATAAAACAAGCAATATCATCTCCATTCAAGCTGAGCAATTCTTCTAAGCCTTCAATGTCATTCCATTTAATCTTCAAGACATGTTCATTATCAGAGTCAATAATACCTGGCCTACTTTTATCTTGCATCCAAGGGGCAACGCCGTGATAACCGTCATCAATTTTTACTATCTTCCTCTTTGACGTGTATTCACGAGCTATCATTACAGCTAAGCTTGTTGCATCTCCTCCATTCTTTCCAAACAAGGCCCAATCTGCAATATCTACCATTTCAACTAACTTAGTTGCAAGGTCAACCATAATTGGCGATGCTAAACTAACAGTATTTCCTTTTTCAGAAGAGGTCTTGAATGCTTCTTCTACTTCGGGATGGTTATAGCCTAAAATTGATGGACCATATCCACACATTAAATCTATGTATCGGTTATCATCAAGATCCCAAAAATATGCCCCTTCGGATCTAGAAAAAAATTTAGGTCCAGTATCTCTTACCGCATACTTATAATGTCCAAATATGCCTCCAGGAATAACTTCCTTAGCCTTTTCGAAGTATTCATTTGATTTCGTTACTTCGTATGTAGTATTTTTCATTTGAAAGCTAATCGAAGAAACAAACTGCTCTGACTTCTATGCTTTCTCTTGGTGAAGCGCCCTCGGGAGTATCTGGATGATCGAATGCACTGTGCAATGTTGGAATAAAAGGTTTTTCCTCAGAATCATAAGTTTTAAACATAAGGACTTCATCTCTATTCATTTCTGGATAGAAATACCACTTATGTAAATCACTGTGAGAAGACTGACAAATTTCAACCGTCAAGGCATTTGGTTGATCAGGAAGATAATTAAATAAGTCTGTTGGTATCAATTCTTTATCAGAAACTGATCTTTTATCGCAAACAGCAAATGGCGTATCTACGCCGTCCTCATCAAATCTCCTCCAAAGATTGTAAACAACAATCCTTTGAGGATTTATTCCTGTCTCTTTTAAAAATGGATCTAGTGTTGCGCCAAAACTAGTTGTGAAGTCATTATGGACTAATCTGTGCCCTCCTTTTCTCTCACCAGTTTCAGCTTGAGCTTCATTTCTTGTTATGTGAGAAAAGATTTGTACTTTATCTGCACCTACTTTTTCTTTAACGTGGGAAGCCATTTCTTCGTAATAAACACTCACAACTTCTTCATCATTGTAAAAATCCTGAACAGAAGATACGTGGTTAATTAATTCAAACCCCCCCATTGTAATGTCAAAGTCAAATTCTCTGGCATTGTGCACTGTCTTCTTAAATGACTTTAAGAACTCAGGGATAGTATTTTTGTCTTCAGATTCATTATCTAGGCCATAAGCAGGCTTAGCTTCATTTTCTTTAAGTGGTTTTCTATAATTAAATTCAGCTTCAATATTCATATTTCAAAAAAATTAATTTAACCAATATATTACAACATTTTTTACAGCATATCGGTTATCTTTTCTTCAATTACCTTAAAAGCTTTCTTATTTGCATTAATTATTACCTCTATAGGTGGAGCCTCCTTACTTATATCACCCAACTCAAATAAGGCGACATGGATATCATCATGATAATCTACATTTTGCATCTCCTTTAACCACTTTCGAATATTAGGATATGGCTCAAAATTATAGACATTGGTGAACATACTTTGCAGTTGGCCTATCTCAACATATGCAGAGATATCAGCAATTGTCATAGTGTCTCCAATTAAAAATCTTGAGTCTCTCAACCAGCCTATTTCAATTGCCTCAAAAGCTTTTTCTATATTAGATTTAGATGCGGCTAAAAAATCTTCTGAAAAGCTTAGGTCTTTTCTGACTTTTGGTGCAACAATACCTATTGAAGCTTCTCTTATGTTTCTGTGATGTAGATGTAAGTAAGAATCTACTTTTGCTCTTTTTTCTGGATTAACTGGATATAAATCGTCCCAATTATATTTATTACACAAGTAACACATAATGGCATGCGATTCTGATATGGCAAATCCTGTATCTGGATCCTCTAAACTCGGAATGGTTCCAGTGGGAAACTTTTTTAAGAAGTCAGGATGACGACTTCCACCCTCCGATGAAGAGCCTGGGTTTGTTAACTTCAATTTGAAAGGAAATTTCTTTATTAACATCAACCACATTACAGCGCGCACTGGTTGTGAAAAAGGGACACCATAAATTAGTATATTTTTTGAAGTTTTATCCATTTTTTCTCCCTTTGAACATATTAGCATCCAGGAAGAAAAAATTTAAAGTTTTGGAATGATTTTATCCAATAAATCTTTTAATTCGGGTTTATTTTCCTTTATCTCTTTAGTAGACAAGCCTTCGAGCTCGTGCGGAAAAACTAACCATTTTTCTGTTTCATGAATGAAGTAGTCGGGGTCTCTGTCGGTTATATTTTGCGTTGGTTTGAAATAGGGAGTAGCAACCCTTATTTCAGGGGTATTTTTTTTACAAGCTTTTTCGAGGTCGATAATAATTTGACTGATCGATTTACCCGTATCATAAACATCATCAACTATAAGCAAGGAATCTTCAGATTCGAGTTTCTCTATTAAATAACTCAATCCATAAACTTGAACATTATCTTTTCGTTTGCCCATACTAGAATAGTAAGACGTTCGTATTGAAATGTGATCTGAAGGAACACTTAAAATATCCAACAACTCTTGAACCGCGATTCCTACCGGAGCACCACCTCTCCAAACTCCTACTATATAGTTAGGACGATAGCCACTCTCGAAAACTTTCCAAGCAAGTTTAAAGGAGTCTTCTAGAAGCTCATCGGCTCCGATGTAAAGCTTTTCCATGATAAATAGTAAAGGGGAAGTAAGATAAGAGCCTCCTAAATTCAGAAGGCTCTTATTTCTAATTAAAAGCTATAACTGACTCTACCCATGTATTGACGGGGTGGTATGTACTCAATACCTGTTCCGGCAACACCAAAAACATCAGTCATACTGGAATTCATTCCATCTTTGTCTCCAGCATTCAGAACCATGAAGTCTATACCCCATTGATCCCCAATTAGATCTAAGCTAGCGGTAAAGTTAACTATAGAGTAAGAGTCTACCTGATCAATAAAAGGATTATTGAAGACTCTCTGTTGGAAATCTCCACGGTAAATAAATTCAGCAGTAGTTGTTAATAAACCATATTGAGTTTCAGTATTATATTCAATACCAAAGTTAGCGGTAAGCTCAGGACTTTTTGCTAACTCATTTCCTCTTATGTCCTCTCTCAAAGAATAACGTATTGGCTCTTCCCCGAAGAAGTACAATTCTGCATTAAGATTATCTAAAGCTTCGTAAGATGATGTAACTTCAGTATCGAGATAAGCAACTCTTAGATCAAAAGATAGATTTTCAGATACTAATCCGATGAGCTCTAACTCAAGTCCTTGCATTTCTGATTCGGGAATATTAGCAACCCCTCCTCTGTAAATATCAGGATCTGTTGACTGAAACTGAAGATTCTCATAGTCATATGTAAAAGCAGATATATTTGCTCTCATACGACCTTCAAGGAAATCAGATTTTAAACCTACTTCATAAGCATCTATCATTTCACTTTCGAAGAAAGGGAAAATAAGCTGCGGTGCAGGCGCCGCACCAAAACCCTCATTTTCCGGAGGATATCCGAAAGTCAAATTACTACCCCCTGGCTTGAATCCTTTCGTATATGAAAGATAAATCATAGTGTTGTCAGAAAGATCTAGCTCATAAGCGAGTCTACCTGTAGTTTCATCTAACTCGTCCTGAATCAGGTACTGTTGCAATCCAAAAAAGTTAGTTACGTCACTCTCAAATTCGTCTTCGGTATATCTTAAACCGAACACTAATCTATTACTCTCATCAATATTTACAGTTGCCTGCCCATAAAGAGATTGAGATTCTCTCGTTGGATATGCTTCTGAAACAAATCCTAGTTCAGCATCATAAGCAGCAAAGCAAATACCTTCAAAAGGGTTTGTTGCACAGATTGGTGCATGGGTATAAGGAGTAAATTGCCCATCCATAAGTGCAGCTTGCTTATTATTATTAACGTCTTTAACTTCATAGATATTATTTTCTATTTCATGATCAAAATAGAAGGCTCCTAATATCCAATCTGTATTTCCGAAAAGTGGTTCATTCGATATAAGATTGATCTCAAAAGTTGTTGTCTCAACTAAAGAAGTTTCTGGTCTAAACTCTGATCTATTATAAGGAAAGCCTTTCATGGGACCGTCTTGGTGTACATCCCCATAATTGTGCCTATCGTTATCTCTAACGACGTAGATATCATCTTCTTGCATACTAGCCAGAATTTTCAAATTTGCGACCCCTAAATCAGATGTAAGGATCCCAGCAAAGACCTCAGAAGTAAGTTCGTAGTCAGAAATGGAGTCCTGTCTGAGTTGTCTGGGGTCTGGAGTAGGATCATCGAGCCCTTTCATAGCTGCACCATTGTTGTCGGCTTCAAAATATTGAGCAAATACTCTTAGACTAGTTGAATCACTGATATCAAAAAGCCAATCAGATCTTAAACTTGAATGAGAAGCATCATCTAAATCCTGACCAGTCACTAAATTTTCTGAAAAACCGTCATGATCTGTTGAAACCCAAGAAAATCTTGTAGCTACACTATCTGATAGAGGAATGTTTACAGCTCCTCTGGCCTTAGTGAGATCATAATCGCCCAGAGTTAGATCGACCTTACCAGAGAGTTCATCAAAGGTTGGTGCCGTGCTAATAACATTTACGGTACCTCCTGTTGAGTTCTGCCCAAATAAAGTTCCTTGTGGACCCCTTAGAACTTCAATCCTTTCAAGATCAATAAAATCTGTTCTTAATGAAAACTTAGAAGCAATGAAAATGCCATCCATATGCAAAGCGACCGAAGGTGCAGCAATTGCATTTTGGTTAGTTTCATCACCCACTCCACGAATAGAGATAATAGTTTTATAACCCTCATTCTTTGCTACTGTAACACCCGGAGCTATTGCACTGAGTCCTACGAAATCAACTAAGTTTTTTCTTTCTATTTCTTCGCTACTTAAAGCAGTAACCGCTTTTGAAACATCTTGTAAGCTTTCGGCTCTCTTTTCAGCAGTAACAATAACTTCATCAATAACTAACTCATTACCGAATAGATTTGATGTGGTGAAGATTATTGGAAGCGCAAACGAAATTGAGAGGAAAGACCTAAAGAGAAGTTTTAATATTGTCATTTAAAATCCTTGTCTTGCAACCAAAAATATATCATACCGTTGATCGTTTTACTTGCAAGGATTGATGACAAGAATCTCAAAAAAAAATCCTTTTGAACCCTATAAGACACTTTTTCATACTTTTATTTACTTTTTTTATGACATTTTTACAACAACCAAGGTAAAAATTCTTTAAAGTACATAAAAATTAAAATTTATAAATTCATGCTAGAGAAATATTTTTCAATTGATTTACATAAAACAACCTTTCAAAAGGAAGTGCTTGCTGGAGTTACTACTTTTATAACCATGGCCTATATCATCTTTGTTAATCCACAAATGATGGCTCAATCAGGCATGGATCATGGAGCAATTTTCGTGGGAACTTGCCTGGCTGCTGCCGTAGCATGTTTTGTTATGGGTCTTTTTGCAAACTGGCCTGTTGGACTTGCTCCAGGTATGGGTCTTAATGCTTTTTTTACTTATACAGTTGTTGGTGAAATGGGATACTCTTGGGAAGTTGCCTTAGGATCAGTTTTTATTGCAGGTGTTTTATTTTTTATCATGAGCATTACACCCTTACGTAGATGGATGCTAGATAGCATACCTATGAATCTGAGAATTGCTATGGGTGCAGGTGTAGGCTTATTCATAGGCTTTATAGGACTCAAAAATGGAGGGATCATTGAAGCTAATGGTGCCACATTTTTGAGTTTAGGTGACTTTACGAATCCACCAACACTACTGGCTGGTCTTGGATTTTTATTGATATCAATCCTTTCCATTAAAAAAACACCTGGGGCAATAATAATAGGAATACTGGCTGTGACTTTAATGAGTATCCTTTTGGGCCTTGTGAAATTTGAGGGAGTATTTGCTTTACCTCCAGATATTTCTCCAGTTTTCCTTAAGTTAGATATTATTGGTGCCTTAGACATAACAATGTTAAGCATTATTATGTCTTTTCTTTTCGTTAATCTTTTTGATACAGCAGGAACACTTTTCGGAGTAGCTTCAAGAGCAGGTCTAATATCTGATTCAGGAAAAATAAAAAATTTGGATAAAGCACTTAAGGCAGATAGTAGTTCAAGTATTTTTGGATCTTTTCTAGGTTGTGCACCTGTGACGAGCTATGTTGAAAGTTCTGCTGGTATAGAGGCAGGAGGGAGAACTGGAATAACAGCAATTGTGGTAGGACTTCTTTTTCTTCTAGCTACTTTCTTATCTCCTCTTGCTGCAGCTGTGCCAGCATATGCCACGGCAGGTGCATTAATTTATGTTGCAATATTAATGCTAAGTGGAATGGAAACACTTGATTGGAATGATCAATCAGAATTACTGCCTGCCTTAGTGATGATTGTCATGATTCCTCTTACTTTCTCTATAGCGAATGGAATAGCTTTAGGATTCCTAGCTTATGTAGCAATTAAAACCTTTATTGGTCAAATAAAACAAATATCATCAGGAGCATGGTTCCTTACAATGATTTTTGTTGCTAAATTTATCTTTCTTTAGAACTAAAGCTTTATATCGCTTGCATCGTGACGCTCTAAGATTGATTTATCATCCGGTCCATTCGGTTTTTTATTAACCAAAGACCCTCTTTTATAAGCAGGCCTTTCTTTAATTTGCTTTGCCCATCGTCCTACATGTTTATAAGATTCTACTTCCAAGAATTCTGAAGCATTGTAAGCATTATTCAGAACTAATGTGCCATACCAAGAATGCACAGCTATATCTGAAATATTATATTCACTTCCACATAGATATTCTCTGGATTCTAAATTTCTATCTAAAACATCTAATTGTCTTTTTACTTCCATTGCAAATCTATTTATAGGATATTCATATTTCTCCGGTGCATATGCATAAAAATGGCCAAAACCACCTCCTAGATAAGGGGCACTTCCCATTTGCCAAAATAGCCAAGACATGCACTCAGCTCTATCTGAAGGATCTGTAGGTAAAAATTCTCCAAATTTCTCCGCCAAATACACCAATATTGCTCCCGATTCAAAGACACGAGTGGAGGGATCTGTGCTTGTATCTAATAATGCAGGTATTTTCGAATTCGGATTAATTTCAACAAAACCGCTTCCAAATTGAGAACCATCTCCTATGTTTATTAAGAATGCATCGTATTCAGCTCCTTCATGACCAAGGGCTAACAATTCTTCTAGTAGAATTGTCACTTTGATTCCATTTGGAGTACCTAATGAATAAAGTTGCAAAGGATGCTTACCAACAGGAAGTTCCTTTTCATGAGTTGCACCTGAAATGGGCCTATTAATATTTGCAAACCTTCCACCGCTTTCTTTGTCCCATGTCCAAACCTTGGGAGGCACATATTCAGAATCACTCATAAAATCTCCTTTATAATCAATTTAGCATTGATATTTTACTTACCTAATGAATTAAGTATAAATTAAAGTTTAAGCTAATAAAAAAAATACAGATATGAGGGAAGAAATAATTAAAAATTTTTTAAATTCATGGAAACAAGGCGTTATTGAGATTGGCAAAACATATCAAGAAGATGGTGATTTTCAAAAACTTGCAGAAATCTTTATTGAAAAACACTATGCGTTTTCTGAGGAAGATGTTTTGTTTAAGCCTACCTTTACTTCAGAAAAAGTTTTCAGAAATACTAAAGCTGATGCTATATCTTATTTTGTAAAGGGTGATATTTCCGAAGATAAGGGGTTTGCACTAAAACCTTGGGAGACCATTGAGGTCGATGAACTCAACTTTCTTCTGGAGGATAGCTTTTTAGCATCAATGGGAACACTTTTGTTTAAACCTGCAAATGAAGATGAAGTTACTAAGGTCGCTTTTACATTTATTTTTACTGAGATTAATAATTCTATAAAAATTAAAGTTCATCACTCTTCTCCGGTCTTTTAGACTCACAGAGATTAAAAATATAGTTAATATGTTGTTTTTCAAGTTTACTTATTAAATTGAGGTTTTCTCTTTTCTAGAAAAGCCATCATTCCTTCCTGCGAGTCTTTCGTATTATTATTTTCATGTACTGCTTTTCTTTCAGCTATTAAAAGCTCATCTAAATTTTTTTCTGAACTGTTAACCAAGACTTTCATCATACTAGCTACAGCTGCCGCAGGCTGAGCAGCAAGTTCATGGCCCAAGGCAATGGCTGCATCTTTCAATTCATCAATTGGATAAATCTCATGAACAAGACCAATTTCTAGAGCTCTTTTACCAGAAATCTTCTTAGATCTGAGTATCATATCCATAGCATGGTTCTCACCTACACACTTGGCTAAACGAGCACTCCCACCCCATGCTGGAACTGCTCCAAGATCTAGTTCAGGCAATCCTATTTGTGCATCCTCATCAGCTGCAAAGCGAAAATGACATCCCAAAGGAACTTCTAGTCCTCCACCAAGACAGTAGCCAAACAATGTTGCTATCCAAGGTTTGTGCATTCTTTCAATTGCGTCTATAACTTTTAGCCTTTGATCAAAAAGCGCATCTGAACTGCCCTTTCTCTTAATACCTTCTTGGAATTGCTTAAGATTCATTCCTACTGAAAAATTATCTGATCCAGCTGCTGTTAAAACCACTGCTCTAATGGCATTATCTTTTGAAATCTTATCAACAGTTTCTTCCAACGCGTCCATAAAGTCTAGGGACATGCGGTTATAAGGTGCATCATTAATGGTCAATATCGCTACTGCACCATCGATTTGAAACAAAAGGTTTTTGTCCATTCTTTCCTCCTAATTGAAAATTTTCCTAAAATTTTTCATTATCTTGATTACCTTCATTAGTTATATCCCCAATACTTCTATTTTTAAAGTATCCTCTTAAGGCTATATAGGTCTGAATCAAATTAGCTATTACAAAGGCAAACAGATCAACAAATAAAAATATTACAGCACCTGAAAATCTACTTAAGGCAGTAACCAAGTAGCCTTTCAATCTTGTTTCATGATTAACCGAACTTACCTGATATAGGGCCAAAATGCTTATAACTAATATTAGCCATTGACCATATTGAAGCACAAAAAAATAATCTATCATGGTGATAACCTCATAAATTTAAATATAATTTTTAGATGGATTGAAAGCCGGCCTTGTCAAAGAGTAGGCCCAGAAAAAGAAGAGAAATTGCAAGACAAGACGAAAGTAAAGTGCATGAATTGAAATTTCAGGAAAGGCCTCTGGTGTCGCGGCCATATAAATATTTGCAGGATAAACAGCAATTAATAGAGCCAATAAACCCCAACCTGATATTTTTCTAAAGCGGGATAGTAATAGACCAAGACCTCCCAGAATTTCAAAAAAACCACTTACGTATACAGCCTCAAGATGCAAAGGCAACATTGGAGGCATAATAGCCAGATAAAAATCTGGATTAACAAAATGATCAATTCCTACAGTAATAAAAAAGAATGAAAAAGCCAATAGAGCTAGTTTCCTCCAAATAGCCTCAGGGAAATTCAGCACCCTTAATAAGTATGACAAAAGATAAAGTTATTTTTTAAAATTTGGTTTACGCTTCTCTAAAAAAGCTCCTATCCCTTCTTTAGCATCATCTTTCAATAAATTTTCTACCATGACTTTTGAAGTAAAGTCATAAGCTTCAGCTAAGTCGTAATCAGATTGAGTATAAAAGGCATTTTTACCCGTTGATACAGCCACTGAAGATTTATTGGCAATTTTGGATGCTATATCCATAGTTTCTTTTTCTAACTCATCGATTTCATAAAAATTATTTATTAATCCTATTTCTTTTGCTTTTATTGAGTCAATAAAGTCTCCGGTGAGTAGCATTTCCATAGCATGCTTATTTTTAACTGCTCTGGTAAGAGCTACCATGGGGGTAGAACAAAAAAGTCCCAAGTTGACTCCCGGTGTAGCGAATTTAGCTGTGCTTGAAGCATAAGCAAGATCACAAGTAGCAACCAACTGACAGCCCGCTGCGGTAGCTATTCCAGATATTTGTGCAATGACAGGTTTTGGACAATTAACTACAAGCTGCATCAAAGAAGAACATTGGTCAAATAATTCTTTGAAGTAGGGTTCACCATCTTCACTTTGCTCTCTTGCATCAGTAATATGCTTTAAATTATGTCCTGAACTAAATATGCTCCCCTCAGAAGCTAAAATGATGACTTTAACTGAGTCATCAACTGAAGCCCTTTTTATTGCCTTTATTAATTTACTCATCATTTCCTCTGATAAAGCATTGCCACTTTTTTGATCATCCATAACAAGGCGAAGAATACCTTCCCTAGGGATATCACTCACGAGTATATTCATTTCATTTTTCATTTTTTAGACTCTAAATAAGTTTCTATTTTTTTAATTCGATTTTAGGACATCGATTCATGACAACTTTCAGGCCCTCATTTTTTGCAATTTTGAAAGCCTCTTTATCAATTATGCCTAACTGAGTCCAAAGAACTTTTGAGCCAATATTGATTGCCTCCTTAGCAATGCCTAGAACTTCTTCAGACTTTCTAAAGACTTCTACCATGTCTATGGGCAAACCTATGGACTGAAGATCTCCATAACAATATTGACCTAAAATAGTTTTCCCTTTTTCGTTAGGATTTACAGGATATACCTCATATTTTTTTTCCAATAAAAATTTCATAACCTTGTAACTATCTTTCTCCGGATTAGAACTTGCTCCAACAAGGGCTATAGTCTTAACCTCTTCAAGAATTTCTTTAGTATAAATATTAGATTGAACAAACTGTTCTTCCATATTTAAAACCTATAAAGGGTCGCCACCTAGGATGGCAGGAGTTTCGCAATAAGTCTTAAGAATATTTCTTTGATGATCGCGCATTAGAGGTGAAATTAAATTAGCAAAATCTGGTATTTTAGAAATTGCTTCAAAGCCAGCTAACATACCCTGATTTTGTTTTGTTTTGGGCATGATATCCTCGGTTGCCGGTATCATGCACATACTCATAGTTGCCCAATAAATGTCTACTGCTGAGAGTTCATCTCCTATCAGAAACTTTGAATTAAGTTTTTCTTGGGATTTTAATTTTGCATCAATAACTTTTAGGGCATTTATAATTTTGGAAGGAGCCGATGAGCTGGCAGCTTCGCTGTAGCCATATTTTCTCCCTAAAGGACCATCATTCAAGATCCTCATATTCCAAACCAATCCATCCTCTGCAAGAATAATAGCGCATAGTCCGTACATTTCTGCTCTGAGTTCAAAACTTTCTGGGATAATCGAAGGACTGTCTTCTGCTCCAATTTGCTCAGCAAGAGCGAGTTGCTCTATCCAAACATTTCTTGGCCTTTCTTCTTCATGGAGCATAGTTGGTAAACTTGTCTGTTTAGTTAAGTTGTATAGATTTGCCTGTCTGTCCTCTCCAGTTTCTTTATCTATTCCCATTAAAGGATGTAAAACGCGTGTAATAGGGATCTGTTTTACAAAACAAATATTCTTCAGCGCCTCAGCATAAAGCGCCTGGACGCCGGGAACAAAAGTTATCCTTGTTCCAGTTTTCATTTCTGCTGCTGCTTCAAGCGTTATAAAAGTTGGATTTTGTGAGTCTTCTCTGTTATTCATTAGTTTTTATGTTTTACGAAATCAATCTTTTTTCTAAATCAGTTATTTCTAAATATATCCGTCTGCCCTTAGGTCTTCAAAAGTGTTTTTAAATGCGGAAATAACTTGATCAACTACTTCTGGAGTATGGGCATAGGACAAAAATGCTAAATGGATGCCAGGAACAATAACATTATGACCTAAAAGATGAAGATAAAATTCGTTTTCTAAATGATAGTGACGTCTTTCTATATCTCTGGAAGATTTAATTTCGTTTTCACCAAAAATTAAATGCATCATAGATCCAGCATTCATCAACTTTGCAGGTATCTTGGACATCAGACAAAATTCATTTATTTCTTTAGCAAGCCGATCACCCTGTTCATGCAAATAAGGATATATGTGTTCTTTATTTTCTTTTAGATACTCCAAAGCACCAATACCTCCGGCCATAGTGAGAGGATTACCGCTAAATGTACCACCGGCAAATATTGCAGGAGTATCTTCAGCTCCAGAAAAACTATTCATAATTTTTTTTGGTCCTGCAACGACACCGATCGGCATTCCTCCGCCTACAGCTTTACCATATGTAATCACATCGGGTTTTATACTGTAATATTCTTGACATCCTCCATACTCTATTCGGAAACCAGTTATGACTTCATCAAACATTAAAAGAACATCACACTCAGTACAGACATCTCTTAAACCTTCTAAAAATTCTTGACTATCTAGCCTTGGGTTTGAGCTCTGAACGGGCTCAATAACAACCATGGCCAGATCATTTTTAAACTTTCGGATTAATTCATAGGCATTTTTATCTCGATATGGAAGCATCATCATTAGATTTTGGGAAACTTCATTTGGAATACCTGATCCAAGTGTAAGGCTTGTGGGTGTTGATCTTTCGCTCTTTGAGTCAGCTCGTAACAAAGCATAGTCATGTATCCCATGATAAGAACCGTCAAATAATGCAACCACTTTCTTGCCAGTAATGGCCCTGGCTGCACGAAAAGCAAACATAGTCGCTTCACTACCAGAGTTACAAAACATCACTTCATCCACAGAAGGTGAAGATTCTTTTATTAACTCAGCTAATTGGGCCTGTCCACTTCCAGGAATTCCGTAATGCCAACCTTTTTTGATTTGAGAAGAAAGCGCATCTTCAATTGGTTTAGGTTTGTTTCCAAGTACATTTGGACCAAATCCACCGGTTAAGTCTATATATTTATTTCCATCAAGATCAGTTAAATAGGGTCCTTCAGCTGAATCTATATAAATTGGATGAGGTAGATCGACCGTCTGAACAACCTCTTGTGCTAGAGCAGCTTGCCCTCTTTTAGCAAGCGATTCACATTTTGCGGTTCTACTTATTAACTTCGTTCTTACTGCATCAGATTTAGTTCCCAATTTTAGTTTTGCTTGGTTAGAAGATTTCATCCTACCTCTCCATATTGACTACTTTTGTTTTACCTTAAATTAAAAATACCAAATCATCAATTTATTGTATCTTCACGCAAAGGTGAACAATGTAAAAAAAGATATTATTTAAAATTTGATATGACTCTAGCAGATCCTTTTTCACAGTTGGGGCCCATTAAATGGACTCCGTCTATGCAAGGAAGAGACATAATCCTTTCAATTAAATCTATACAAATCTCTTCACCTGTCTCTTCAGGATTATCGCTACATTCTAATTGATAAATAATCTCATCGGAAATATTAATCCCCCAGAGATTCTTCCTCATCCAATCTGCCTGTTTCGCAGATTTTAGTGGTCCCATTCCTATAAACACCTTGCAATCATTGAATATACCTTGGTCATTTAATTTTTCTGAATATTGCTTGATTACATCAAAGTCAAAGCAGTATTGTGTCTGAATAAAGCTCGCTCCTTGTTTCATCTTTCCAACCAAAGAATTCATTGCTTTTGGATTTGATAACTGTACATATAGGTCATCTGCAGCACCTGAATATAATGGTAAAGGATTTTTGATTTCTGTGCCGTCGGTTAAAGATCCTTCAGATATAGTCTTACAGAGCTGAATCAAACCGTTACTATTTAATTCATTTACAGCCGTTGGCCCATCTTCATCTGGCTGATCTCCACTGAGACAAAGAACTTTATCAATCTGAACTGATAAAGCACCTAAAAGTTCTGACTCTAAAGCTACCCTATTTCTGTCTCTGCCTGTTAATTGCAAAATAACATCCAAACCACTTTTCTTAATTTCTGATGCTACTAGTAAGCTATTTAAGCGAGTTTTACAATTGGGAGAATCTGTTACATTTACTGCATCAGCAAGACCCAATAGAGCTTCAATTTTTTTTGAACTTCCAGAAAGATCGGTACTTACATCAGGTGTTGTTTCTGAAGTGAATAAAAAATCCTTTTTTTCTAGCATTACCTTACCAATAACTTTTCTTTGTCATAGAATGGTAAGTCAATTACTTTAGCAGCAAACTCACCAGATGAAGTGATGACTTTCACTTCATAATCACAAGGTCTTGTCTCGTTTAGACGTATCAAACCGACCCCAGATTCTAAATATGGAGACCATGCGCCAGCGCTAATAAAACCAATATCTTTACCGGAATCTACTACTTTATCTCCTCTAGTCAATGAAGCCTCACCACAAAGCAAGCCTTTTAACCTTAGAGATTTATGATTTGTCTCCATGAGCGCCTTTCGTCCAATAAAATCAACTTTATCTAGATGAACTAAACGATCAAGGCCTATTTCGAAAGGATTAAGCGACTGATCTATATCTGTTCCATAATCAAAAATACCAGCCTCTATTCTTCTTATATGCATAGAAGATACATCTGAGGGCATCAAGCCCGCAGGCGATCCTTTTTCGAGTAGAAAGTTCCATAGTTTTACCCCATCAAAATCTGAATTTTTCGAATATATTTCAAACCCTCTTTCGCCAGTCCAACCAGAACGAGATATATAGAAAGAATTTCCATTTATATCTACTTCGGCTACTGCATAATAAGGAAAATCATCTATGGACCTATCGCAAACTGCTTCTAAAACGTCTAGAGACGTGGGTCCTTGAATTTGCAAGACCCAAGAATCGAAATCCTCTATGGATGCATCAAAATTATCCAATATGGCATGAGCCCAATTCAAAAAGTCTCCATTTGCTTGTACATAAATAAATTCCTCTTCATTGGGTCGCATCAAGACACCATCCATCATAATGCCTCCACTATGATTACAAGCAATAGCATAGCCAGCTTTTCCAACTGCTATCTTGCTGACATCTCTGGTGAATAACATGTTAAGAAATTCAATTCTGTCTTTACCGGTAATCTTTAAGGGCGTTTCAGGTACATCATATAGGCAGCAATTTGAGCGCATATGCTCGTAATGCTTTATTTCGTCATTTCCTGAATTTATTGGATACAGTCTATTATTGTAAAGACCATACAAAGTATCTTCTCTATTATTGCACTCAAAAAAAGGTGACTTTTTAAATCTGTGATCTGAAACAGGTAAGTAAGATATCCCCATAACTCCCCTTATTATTCTTAAGTTAATTTTTGAACTATATTTTACTTAGCTTTAGCTTGTACAGCTATGTTTTTAGCTTAATTTACGAGTATGTAATCTAATTGACAATGAAACGACTGAGTACAAATTTACCTTTTTCTTGGATTCCTGCTTCGCCAATTGGCCTTCTCACAGCACTTGGTACATTTCCAACATAAAGTTGATAAGAACCAGGCTTAATAGGTACAAAACTAACGTGAGCTGAACCAATCTCATCGCATTCAATTGCATTAAAACTTAAACCTTGTAAATGAATCTCAATATCCCCCACTGTTACAAGCCTAAGATGAGAATTTCTAAGTAAGTCAGGCATTTCTATTCTCCAACCAGTTAAGTCATCTTTAACATCTGGGCAATTGATATTTAAACGATAATATTGACCTGTATTAAGAGAAATTTCCGAAGGAGCAAGACTAGGAAAGCCTTCTTGAGTAGTGCTTATAGTCAAATCTACTCCCAAGGGTGGATACTGTGCTAGATTTCCCAAAGATTCGGTATTAACGAAACTTTGTGAGGCAATGAAAATAAAGGTAGTTAAGAATTTACGCACTTCTACTGTATCGATATTTGTTGTTTATTTGTCGCCTACAAAGGCAATTTACTCTGTACCGAATATTGTATTATGAGTATTGTTGACACGCACAAAGGTTGTACATTTAGAGAGAGTTTTTAGTCTTGTTGCTCCAACATAAGTACAAGCAGATCTTATTCCGCTAAGAATATCTTTAATTGTATCATCTGCCTTTCCGCGATATTCCACTTCCACGGTCTTACCTTCCACTCCTCTGTAAGCATTATGATTACCATGTCTACTCATGGCAGATTCAGAAGCCATGCCATAAAATTTCATAACACCATTTTCAACTTCTCCATCACATTCATCATGCCCCGCAAGCATACCTCCAAGCATTACAAAATCAGCTCCTGCAGCAAAAGCTTTAACAATATCTCCAGAATTTACACAGCCTCCGTCAGCTATGATATGTGCGTCAAGTCCGTGAGCGGCATCTGCACACTCTATGACGGCACTTAGTTGAGGATAGCCGATACCAGTTTTAATTCTGGTCGTGTTTCTGTGACTTTATATCAATAAGATACTAATTTGAAAAGTCCTAAGTTTGAACATCTTTAGGACTCAGCCACAATAAAATGTTCAAGCTTGAAAATTTGACTTTCATGGAGCTTTCTCCCCACCGGAGTGAAGTAAAGAGAGTTTAGGTCTTCTAAAGTGACATTTTCTTTTACAGAATAACCATTTTCAAAAAGTAAACCTTCTAACTCTTCATCTGTATAGAAAGATATCCAAGGCTCACCAACTTTGGCTGATAAGCTTTTAATCAAGTAAGCTTTTTTTACAGGGTTCGGATAACCCTCTCCGAAACAAGCTGCAGGATCTTTTTCCATAAGTTCATCAACATAAGACATAAAGAAAATAGATCTAGAATCTTTAGTAATCGTGGCTATTTCTTTAACCGTTGAACTTACTGCATCTTTAGAAATGTATTGCGAAACACCCTCAAGTGTGAAAATAGTCGATTTAGTTTGATCAAATCCCGCAGCCAAAAGTTGTTCGCTTAAAGATTGATAGGAGAAATCTACATTTACATAAGTTATATTCTCTAGATTTGGCAAATCCTTCGGCAACTTAGAAAGTTTTATGTCTGAAACTTCAGGTTGATCTACTTCAAAGATTTTCAATGAAGCTGGTAGATTGAGTCGAATAGCTCGAGAGTCATATCCTGCCCCGAGGATTACATATTGCTCTATACCATCCTTTGTACTTTTCTCTATCAGATCATCAATAAAACGGGTGCGTGCTATCAGATGTTCATGAAAACCAGGAGCAAGTTTACTGCTCAACCAAACATTTAACTTGTGTCCCATAAGCTTAATTACACCGGAACCTATAACAAACTTATCAGCGTAGGGATCATTTATCACACGCTTTTCAGGACCTGCTATTGTTTCAATTAAGCGTTGTTTTGCTACGCCTTGAGCAGTACCATCTTTCACAAAAATTGAGTAACTCACAATTTATTATGTCTCCTTATTAAAATTATCTTATATTGTTTCCAGAAAATTCTGACGGATTTTATCCATCTGGTTCTTAGTAATTCCTATTTTTTCAAGATACTCCACAACGCTTCCCCACTTTGACTCCACACCGTCTAAAAAATCTTTCATAGCATTGTGAGGTACTCCTGCTATATTGATCATTTTTTTTCTATCATATCCATCAGGGTAACCAACAGTCCTCTCAATAAAGTCTGCCTGTCTTTCAGTATCAAGATTAGTTAATAAATAATCTTCTTCTATTACATCTCGACTCACACCCAGAATAGAAAGTAAGAAAGCAGTTGAAACACCGGTTCTATCTTTACCAGCTGTGCAATGTAAAACAACAGGCAAGTTAGACTTATCGGCTAATATTCCAAATAACCTAAGCCAAGAAGTAGGTCCGAATTCTAAGTAGCCTAAGTATCTCTTTCCTGAGATGCCTGTATCACCAACTAGTCTACTTAATTGATCACTCCCTCCCTCAGGAATAACCGCTATATTAATGTATTTAGCCCCCATGGCTTCCAAAGGACCTTTACCTTGATCCGCAACCTCGTCAGGTTTACGCAGATCTATTTGTGTGGAGATCTTTAATTCAGATAGCTTTAATAAATCTCTATCTGTCATCCTGTCTTGTCTTCCAGTACGAAAGTAAAGCCCTTTTTTTACCTGTTGCCCGTCTTGATTTAAGTAACCGCCTATATCTCTGAAGTTAAAACAACCTTCAAAGGGATAATGTCTTTCTGTATAGTCGTTAATCATTTTCAAATTTTTTTTAATGAATTCTAAATTAGTGAATTCGTGCCCCTTGTTTAAGTAATGTTTGCTGAACTTTTTTTATATCAACCGCTGAAACATCAGAATTAGTCTCAATTGAGACTGCTGCTGCAACTCCTGCACCTTGGCCATTAACTGCACAGCACATCATATTACGCACTGCAGCATGAGAGCCTCTATCTCCTCCAACAGATCTACCCGTAACGAGTAAATTTTCGACACCCTTGGGTAGCATTGAACGATATGGCAGTTGGAAGTATCGACCGGTGGTAGGTAAGACAAGTACGCCATAACCATCAATAAATTCTGGAAAAATTCCTATACTATCTTCAAATTTAGCTTCGTTGTGTACATCCTCAGTAGTCATGTTGTATGCAGCGTCAATTTTTCTTGTATCCCTTATTCCTAGAGTCATACCAAAATTTCTCAATTTAGCTTCTTCACAGCCTGGGTTATATTTTTTCAGTGCTTCAATAGCAAACATTGCTTGCTTGCGACCCTCCATCTCTCCTTTTGTAAGGTGATCTGGATTAGTTGCATCAAGACCCGCTAAATGGATTATATTCAAATAACTTAGGTCACCTTGCTCGCTTATGGCACCCCATGTTCCAGTAATGGTAGTTAGATTTTTAGGTATTAGTCCAGATTCGATTGCTTGTTCAAATGGTTTTTTTAGGTAGGGAGAAAATAATTTATCCTCTTTACCGGATGTCTTCATTCCCCAGCCTGGGCCAAACCAATCACTATAAGTATGCGGATCAGACTTTACATCTTCAATAAAACGAGTTTTATCAACACCATTCATTGAAAACATGACTGATACAGCCATCATTTTTTCAACTGGTGTTTTGTGAACAATGGCTCCGGCTCTATGGGCAATATCTGCATCGCCAGTTGCATCTATCACTCGTTTTGCCAAGATTGCTTCTCGACCGGCTTTACTCTCAACAATAATACCTTTAATAACTGCATCTTCAACTATAGTTGCCACCATTGTTCTATGTAACATGGGTGTAATACCTGCTTCTTCAACTAAAACATCTGCAACGAATTTAAATGCTTCACCGTCTATTGCGTGACTATTTGATTGAGGTTCAGGGTTTGAAGCACCCATAGATTTAGCACGTTCTTCAAACTCTATTCCAATACCTTCACTATCAACGGTTTTTTCATGACGGTACCAAGCAAAGCCTTCGACACCCACCTGAGTAAGATTACCTCCAAAGCAACCGTAACGTTCAAGCAAGGTAGTTTCTGCTCCTGCTCTTGCTGAAGCAATAGCAGCTGCTAAACCTCCTGGACCGCTACCAACAACCAATACTTCCGTTCGATGAATAATTGGTGTTTCTCTTGCTAATTCATTTATAGTTTCCATAAACTCCCTTCTCCGTCATTAAAGTATATCCTCCTTACACTTCGTCTTCATCTCTAAAATCAAGATCGAACTTTGCATACTTTACCCCTTAGCATCTTAACGAATAATTCCCACTGACCTTCATCTAAGTCACGGCCCGTCCACCAAATTGCATGTTCATTTTTATCTCGCAGATCGTTAATTACTAGGCCCCACATTGGCTCAATTTGATTTGGTAGCATTGAGTAGCGAACATCTGTTACAAGACTTTTTTCTTGATCAAAGCCTAAATAGTCCTGAGAAAACCATCTAAACCTTTCAATATCTAAAGCCTGCTGACTCTCTTTATCAAGATCAGGTAGATGTTCCTGATAGTCGAAAATCTTTATACTCTCACCCAAACACACAGTAGATGTTTGAACTGTTCTAATTGCATCAACATAAAAAGTCTTTTCGTGTTCATAAATAGATTTCCACAAAATTAAATTTCCAAAAGAAGGCTTAAGTGTAAGACGCTCAGGATTATGCCCTCTTGACTCGGCAAGATCATTCGCCGTCGACAATGCTCTTTCATATTGAATAAAGCCCAAGGAAAGATAAAAAATAATCCATCCAATTGAAAAAAAACTATAAATTTTTCTTTTGGTTTTTATTGCAGCTCCAATAAGGATTAAAACAGGAATCGTAAAGATAGGATCGACTATAGATATATTATTCCAAGTCACTCTCTCATTTGAGAAAGGCCAAAAAAGTAAAGTTCCATAGGAAGTGCATGCATCAAGTAATCCGTGGGTCGCATAACCCAAGAAACTTGCTGTATAGATAATCTTAAAATTCATGGATTTTTTAAATAAAGGGAAAATAATTGCTGCAACAATTAAAGATCCGAAGGGGATAAAAAAAAGTGAGTGAGAGAACTGCCTATGGTATTCGAGAAACAGAATTGGGTCAGTTGATGATTGAATCAAGACATCTAAATCAGGCGCTAATCCTGCAAGAAAACCAATAACGCTAATCTTTAGTATATTTTTCTTATCCGAAGATGACTGTGAGAAAGCGGCACCTACTGTTCCTTGAGTTAGTGGATCCATTTTTTTAGCTTGAGATAGATTTTATTTAAAATTATATATATGCGAAGTTATAAAACCTTTAGAGTTATATAACTTTCTCAAATAGCTTTTCACGTAATTCTTTCACACCCTCAGTTTTTGTAAAACAACTAAAAGAAATACTATTGATGATTTCTGTAAGATCATCCTCTGTCTCCCCAATGACACAAGGAAATGCGTAATTTTTTTCTGAAAATCTTCCTGGTATTTCATTTCGATGTAAGACTTCTACTTTGTATTCTTTTTTTAGTTCTTCTATAAATTCTAACCATTCAGATCTCACAAAGATCTTGCTATGAGAAATATCGCATAGTTCACATTTAGTATTTTTTTTTAAAAGATTCTTATTGATCCAATATTTGATTTCATTCAATAATCCACCATCAGCATTGTAGATAAAATAAATTGTCTTAAATTTTTTTATTGTCATAAGGTTATTGATATTAAAGTATCTGACAAAAGTTTGTCTTTAGTTTCAACCATTTTTTTATGTATAGTGTTTTGATCTTTAACTTTGAAGGGAAATGTTGTGATAAAACTGGAAAAAAAAGAGTCTATTTATTTTTTAACAATGGATGCTGGGGAGAATCGTTGGAATACGACATTCGTAAGAGAAATTGCTAAAGCTCTAGATACAATTGAAGATGATGAAGGTCCAGGAGCATTAATTACATCTGCTACTGATTCAAAGTTTTTTTCAAATGGACTAGATCTAGATTGGATGCAAGCTCCCGAAGACTATCCAGATGGAGGTGATAGAGAAGTGTTCGGCCAAGAATTCATGTATTTAATGGGAAGGTTTATCACATTACCAATTCCCACTATATGTGCGCTTAATGGACATACTTTCGGTGCTGGTTTTATGTTTGCCCTTTCTCATGACTTCAGGATTATGAGAGAGGATAGAGGATTTTTATGCGCCAATGAAATGCAACTAGGTCTACCAATTCCAAGGCCAGAGCTTGCATTGTTTAAGCATAAAATTCCTGCAAATGCTTTCTTTGAAACTGTTCAATTATCTAAACGATGGACTGGTACTGATGCTCTTGAAGCTGGAATTGTTCAAGAGGTAAGCTCATTTGAAGAGCTTTCTAATGTAGCCTTGATAAAAGCCAAAGAATTATCTCCCCTTGCGAATAATAGAAAAAACTTTGGCCATCAAAAGGAGATGTTATATGGTGAGAATGCAGCCATTAATTTGACCCATGGTCCTGCTTTTATGCTTAAAAATTCAAAAGATTTTGAAGTATAAGCACAAAAGCGGCCTTGCCGCTTTTGTGCTTACAAAGCATTTACTCTACTTTAAATACTTCTGCTACCGCTTCACCTGCAATTAAATCAATAGTTCCACTTAGAAAATTTATTCCATCAGTTACACTATCGACTGACTTAATGTTTATTTTAGTGCCATCCATAGTCCAAACACCCATTAAATCACCTCTCGATAGAACACCATCTGGACTCATTCCTCTTCCATAACCGATCCATGTTCCCGAGTTTGGAATATTCGGATTAGATGTCAAAGTATATGAAAGATAGACTTTTCCGTATTGACCAATATCTGTATCTGGACTGGATAAATTTATGGTACTTTCTAATTTACCAACGGTAATTGAATCAATGTTCCATTTTCCAGTGAAGCTATCACCGGTAACTTCAAATGAATGTGCAGAGACTGCAAACATTAAAGTTAAAGCAAAAATATATTTTTTCATTTTTTCTCCTTAATATTATGAATATAAATTTATTGTAACTTTTTTTATTAGCACTCACTAAATGTGGCTTAATAAATAAACTTAAACTTAAAATTAACATACAATGATTGAGTAAATGGAGAGGTTATGAATCAAACAGCACTTTTAACACCAGTATTTATATTAGTATTATGGACCTTTGCTATCACCGCAATTATGGCCTACGGTCGAGTAAAATTTACTAAAGATCCGCAGGATGCAGCTCACACAAAAGATTTAAAAGGATTGATGCCTGATTGGGTTGAGAGAACTTCAGATAACTATAATCATCTTTTTGAACAACCCGTAGCTTTTTATGTTGTTACTTTATCGATTGCACTAATCAATAACATTGAACCTTTGATGGTTCAATTAGCATGGGCATTCGTCATAGTAAGAATATTACATTCACTTGTTCAGCTTACTATAAATATTGTCTTACTAAGATTTGCTATTTTTGCAATTGGTTGGTTAATTATTGCCTATATGGCATTTTCTCAACTCCTATAATTTGTTCCACTCTAGATGAAAATTTGGAGTTATTTTAGACCTTTTAACTTTCGCGGATATGAATGTCTAGTCAAGGTGACTTTAACATTCAGCAAAGTCACTTCAAGCTTATATGTAAATGAAAGCCTCATGGATGAGCAGTCAATGAGTTATATGGAAGGAACTACTACTTTCATTCATTCTCTAGATGCATTGGATAATTCAGAAGCTCATGTTGAGTCTGGCTATTTTAATTCGTGGAATACTGGTATCGCTGTGATTGAAGATGGGCAGATGGTATATGAAAGTCACCCTGGTAAGGATGTTCGCTATGGCGAAAAATTAGTTAAGAAAATTTTAGGGGAAAATTCAGATATAAACCAAAAGGATAAATGGAGAGAAAATAAGTATTCTGTTTATGCAGATCTAGGATTAGGAGCTATATTTTTTATAGTTGGGAAAATCTCTGGGGATTTAGTTTTTGCAACAATGGTGGGTGTAGTTGCAGGTTTAAGCCTTATTCTATTGCAACGGTTTGTTAAGGTTGACCTTTTGGGCGGCTTCGCAGTTTTTGGCACAATCATGTTACTCATATCAGGTATTTTCTCTCTGATATTACAAGACGAATACTGGGTACAAATGAAAGGAACCTTGCTTGGACTAATGATAGCATTGGTATTTTTTCTTGATGGGGTGTTCAGGCAAGGAACTTACTTCGGTGCTAGGTTCGAGCGTTATATTCCAGGAGGAGCGCTCCATCAAAATAGGCTTGCCATAGGGATGAGTTTCACAGGTGTTTTTGGTGCTTTGAGTAACTATTTCGTAGCAGAAAATTTCTCGGAGGACTTTTGGCTGACCTACACCACCTTTCTAGATTTTCCTATATTCATCCTATTATTTTTATTGGTTCTCAGATGGTCGCGTAAGAAAAATAAGTAATTTTAAGATTCCTTGTTACTCTTATTAAAAATACACACTTCACGAACCTTTAAACTCTGGTCTCATTTTTTTAGTTAAGAAGTTTACCCATCCTAAATTCTATTGGCACACCAAATTCAGCTGGTTTTGGAGCCCTCGTTTCAGCAAGTACTTCTAAACCAAGAGAACGATAAAACCCTACGGCGGGGTTATCGGATAGAACATCAAGCTGAAATTCAAGATAACCAAGCTCTTTAGCTTTGTTAAATAAGTACTCCATCATCAAATAACCTACTCGTTGACCCCTTGCCTCAGGCTTAACTGCAATGGCATGCACATAGAAGGTATTAGAGTAGATTACGGGATTCAACCAACTAGCTAATTTTGACCTTTCTGCAACTCCGACTATCTCTTCGGCAGTTACTTCTTCAGCTTTTAACATTTCTTCCCATAAAGGTCCTAGTGCTGCGACACGTTCTTTGAATTCAGTCCCATTAAAAGCAATTGCAACTCCAAGTAATTTACCCTCTCTAATGCTCAATATTGCCGAATCAGCACTAAAAAGTGTACCGGGGGTTCGCCATGAACGTTGCACCGAAGCATCAAACAGGGAGCGACGTTTCATATGATATTCGTAAGATACCGGTCCTGTTGACCAGGCTAATTCTGGGATTTCATTCGCATACAATTCTATGAGTTCGCCTTCTGCTTTGACGATATCAATATTCTCTTTCTTCATAATATTCTTTATCATTTAGTTTCATAGCTGTACTTCAACCGAGGTGCTGACTCGACTATTGCGCCGGCATTTATGCTGGCATTAGCAATATTATCCAGTGGGTTGGCATCGAGCATCCTTGCCTGCGTTCTGATGAACTGATCGTGCCAGTGTTTTCTGTCAGCAGGTTTTTTGGCGATTCCGGCCAGCATCATGGAAACGGTTGCTTCTGTTTCAAGTCTGAACTGCTGATCTGTCACCTGCTGCGTAACCCAGCGCTGCAGTAAACCCAGGTATGCATTCCTGATGGTGTGCGCCACGAGTACCGTGCTCATCGCCGTGTCAATCTGACCCTGAACTGCGGCATCTTTCAGCCCGTCTTCCCACAAGGCGAGCCAATCCTCCGCATCCTGGGTTTCCGGAGCTGACCCTGGAGCCAGCTTGAACAGGGTCGATAGAACCGGGCGGTACAGGGGGGCATCACTGATGTACCGTTCGACCCGGCTCATGGCAAATGCCATAGACTTTGTGAGTCCATCACTGTGGTCGGCGCTACCGTTCCACGAAGCAGCTGCTTCGAGGGCGTGTTCGGGGTCCAGTACAGCAGCAAGGACACCGGCCTTGGACTGAAAGTAGCTGTAGGGCGTGACCAGTGCGACCCCCGCCCGTTCTGCCAGTTCCGGCATCGTGAAGTCTGCGTGGCCATGCTTCAGGATCAGCCCGGTAGCAGCTTCTATGATCTGCGCTTTCTTGCGTTCCTTGTTCTGGGCTCGCTTCGACACGTTCGGGAGATCTCGCATATTACTGCCGGTCGGTACCGACCAGTACAACAGCCATCCGGCAGTGCTCCTCGACACGCCAGGCGTGGCGGGTACCGTTCTGCACGAACACGTCACCTGCCGTGAGTTCCACCTGCTCACCGTCGTCGAGTTCGAGCTTGATTTTACCTGAAATGATCACGCCATAGTCGACGCTGTCTGTGGTGTGCATGCTTGGGTCGTCCTGCTCCATGTGACTGGCAACACCGGGTAGCTGGGAAATAAACGCTTCGAGTTCGTCCGGTGATGGCGCGTCCGCCGCGTCCCTCGGTTTGAAATCCAGGACCCTGAACATCGACTGGTTCGTGACTGGAAACACGTTATGCACATCGGCGGTGTATTGTTCTCTCGATTTGCCAGCTGACGTGTCGACCGGGATCTTGTCATCGGCATGTGTCGCCCAGATTTCGTGCCAGTCAACGACCGGGGAGCCCACCGTGACTGCCTCGGATTCAACTTTGAAGAATACGGATTTGCCCTGTCCATCATGGCCGGTGATAACTTTTTTCATTGTAACGCTCCATTGGTGTTTTTAACTGATTGCACAAAATAACATAATGAATTATGGTTTTCAAAAATATATAATAAATTATGGTTATTATTCTAGCGAGGAGAGTGCCATGGAAAAGACTATTATCCGCAATGCTTATGTTGCATCGCAAGACCCCCTGATCGGCAACCAGGCAGACCTGGACATTCTGATAGAAGGCAATCAGATTGCAGCGGTGGGTCGCGATCTTGAGGTGGGAGATGCCGCAGTCGTCGATGCCACCGGCTGTATTGTTATGCCGGGTTTTGTTGATGCCCATCGCCATATCTGGCAGGGCGCCATCCGTGGCGTGTGCGCTGACTGGTCAATCATGGACTACGCAACCCGCATCAGGATGAACGCAGCACGATTCTTTACGCCGGAGGATATGTATGCCGCGCAGTTGCAGGGGAGTCTGGAGGCTCTCAACGCCGGTGTGACCACGCTGACCGATTACTGTCACAACATTCTGACGCCCGACCATGCCCATGAGGCGATCCGTGGCAGTGCGGAGTCAGGTATGCGTGCCGTATGGAACTATGGCTTTAATTTCCCGCCGTCCGAGTCCCCTCACTTCAAGTCGCTGGATCAACGCGTCGCTTTCCTGGATGAGATCGCGGCGGGATATTTTTCCTCACCGGATAACCTGTTAACGCTCGGCGTTGCGCCTGAAGAAGCCACGTTCGCCGGCTCACCGGAGGCGCTGGACCGTCAGATCAATGCTGCGCGCAACGTCGGTGCGCGTATGTTCTGGCACGCCAACGGCGGACCCTCGCCCGAAGGCCAGGCACCGCGAGATGTGGCCGCGCTGGCAGAGCGGGATATGCTGGGTAGCGACATCACGTTTGTCCACATGGCAGCGACAGAACTGGATGAGTGGCAGATGCTAGCAGATGCCGGTGCATCGGTTGCCTTCACACCGGAAACGGAACTACAGATGGGCATGATGTGGCCAAGCAGCATTACGGCGAGAGAATACGGTGTGAACCAGGCCTACGGGACCGACATCGTCTCCAACAATTCGGCCGACATGTTCACGGCACTGCGGCTCGGCCTGCAGGCAGTACGAGGCAGGGTGCTCGAACTGGAAGGGGCGATGGAGACCGGTGTGCCCGTCACCTGTCAGGAAGTCCTGGACTGGGGAACAATTGATGCCGCCAAAGCGCTTGGCCTTGACTCGGTCATCGGCAGCATAACCCCGGGCAAGCGTGCAGACCTGGTGCTGCTGCGCGGCGATGCCATTACCCTCGCGGGATGGGATCGATCCAATGTTGCGGGCGCCATCGTCATGCAGGCGCAGTCAACCGACGTGGATACGGTCTGGGTTGACGGCAGAGTCGTTAAAAAAGATGGTCAGCTCGTGGCGGATACAAAGAGACCCAGCGCCTTGCTTCAGGCAGCCAGTGAGCGCCTGCACGAGAAGATTTCAGCCGCAGGAGGCTTCGCACTGTCGCAGACGCAAGCTGCCGGTCGCATGATGGCGGTTGCGGGCAGTGAGCATGGCGAGTACGTATTTGACAATGAAGTCATTTGAAACCGGGATGTTTTTTAATAAAATCTTTCAATTTATTCCCACTCAATTTAATCTATGCCTTCAAGATTTCTTAAATATTTTAGTTCTTGAGGATCTAAATTTAATTTTTTAACTACTGGGTGATTTTCATCAATCAATCTCCAATAAGGAATTTCTTTCCCATGTTCCTCAATTGCTTTTCTTATAAAGATTCCTGTTGAGACTGGACAAGAATTATCAGCACCTATTTCTTTTGCCAAATCTAATCTCATTTCTTTTGCAGTCTTTTGCCTGCCTTCTGGAATTTTCTTAATATATTCAGCTATCTTTTCTGGGGAAGAAATCAGCATTTTCTGCCCTGCCTTCAAGTCTGAAAAGTTTTTTTCAAGAATTTTTACTATATTTCTAGACATTTTTTTTCCTTATTCCCACTCAATAGTTGCACAAAACACCACCTCTGAAACCCTTGCTATGACTCTGTTTCCGAGTTGTTTTTTTTCATAAATAGACTTTGTCAAAGTTTTAAATAGTTATGAATAAATTCTTTCCAATCTTTTTCGGAATTCTCATTTCTACCGATATTTATACTTAATGCTGTAATTACTGTGTTTTCTCTTGAATATGCACCCTTGGGATCTATTCTGTCAAGAGATGGTTTCAAAGGATGATTTGGTATATGAGTAATCTCAAGTTCTACACCTGTCCAAAAACATCTACCACTTTGTTCTTGATACTTTTGAAGTATCCAATCTTCATTAATAGAGACTTCAATTTTTTTCTTATTATGCCTTTTTCTTGAGGCAGTTCTATATAACCATTTATGCCAAAATTTTACTTTATTAACTTTGTAATATTCAGACTTATTTACCATAGTGATCCTTAATGGATTTTTTAATTTTCTTTACAGAAGACTTATATAAATCATGATTGGTATTTCGTCTTCCAATATTTGCAAAATATGAGGAAATAACGCAATTTTCCTTATCATAGTTACCAGATGGATCAATTCTATCGATTGATGGTTGATTTAAAGTTTTTGAACTTGATGATGGTTTTAAATCTATTTCATACCAGTAGCATTTACCCTTTTGTCTTTGAAAGATTTCTAAAATATCTTCAGCGGTTAGACTGCATGAAATAGATGATTCTCTTGCCCTTCTTCTGCAAGAAATTTCCAGAACTTTATTCCACTTCTTAACTCTCCACTTTCTGCTATATTCTCTGTCTTTAACATTATTTCTTTTTAGACTTTTTCTGTTCTTAAGACACTCTTTGCATATTCTCCATGCCCTTCTAGAAGAATTAGATTCCTCTGAAAGTTTCGATCTATTTGAATGTGTTTTGGAATTTAAAATAACATCGCAATGTTTGCACTTTTCACCAGTTAAATCTCTTGCAGGATTTGCTTGAATGAGTCTCATGTGATGACCAGTAATAAATTTTGCAGTCTTTGATTTCACCGGCAAACCGCAACCGCAAGCACATAAATTATTCATTAAATAATTATGCCACGCACTTATGACTTTCAATAGTTGAAGAAATTTGTCAAAGTTTTAAAAAAAAGTGCTTTTTTTCTTGAGTTTGTCAAACTTTGTCAAACGAAAAACCTTTAAAAATAAGGGTTTCAGGGATATTTTTCACTCCCACTCAATAGTAGCTGGTGGTTTACTAGAGATATCGTAAGTTACTCTAGATACTTCAGGAATTTCATTGATGATTCTATTAGAAACTTTTTCTAAGAAAGTATGTGGAAGTTTAGCTGACTTCGCAGTCATAAAATCGATAGTTTCAACTGCTCTTAGAGCAATTACATATTCGTAACGCCTAGCATCCCCTACTACCCCAACGGATTTGACTGGTAAAAATACTGCAAAAGCTTGACTTACTTTTTCGTAATAACCACCTTTAATCAACTCACCAATAAAAATGTCATCAGCTAATTGAAGGGTTTTAATATAAGGTCTTTTTATTTCACCAAGAATTCGGACACCCAAACCTGGTCCTGGAAAAGGATGTCTAAATAATATCTCTTTTGGTAAACCAAGCTCTAAACCAATCTTTCTGACTTCATCTTTAAATAGGTCCTTTAAGGGCTCTATCACAGGGAGATTAAGATAACTCGGCAGCCCTCCTACATTGTGATGAGATTTTATTACATGCGCTGACCCATTCTTTGTGCCAGCTGATTCAATAACATCAGGATAAATTGTCCCTTGTGCTAACCATTGAATCTTTTTATTTCTTTTTGCTTCTTTAAGAAAGACATCTATAAAAGTTTTTCCAATAGCTTTGCGTTTCTGCTCCGGATCTTTTTTTCCTTTCAAATCTCTTAAGAATTGATTACCAGCATTAGCTCTTTTTACTTTGATTCCAAATTTATCCTTGAAAGTTTCCATCACTTGGTCACCTTCATTGAGCCTTAGGAGTCCATTGTCTACAAAGATACAGGTTAACTGATTGCCTATAGCCTTTGAAAGTAGTGCTGCTACAACAGCAGAATCAACACCCCCAGATAAACCCAATAGTACTTCTTGATCTCCTACTTGGTCTTTTATTTCACTAACTGCTCGATCAATTATATTTTTAGAATTCCACAAACCTTTGCACCCTGATATATGTCTAACAAAGTTTTTCAATATCTTCTTACCTTGAGGTGTGTGTGTTACTTCAGGATGAAACTGAAGACCGAATATCTTTTTTGTTGGATGATGAAAGGCTGCTATTGGACTATTATTGGTTGTTGCGCAAACCTTAAAATTTTTAGGAAGTTTGGAAACATGGTCTCCATGGCTCATCCAAACACTCATTTTCTTTTTATTGATACCTTTAAAAAGTCCTGAACCTTGGCTCTTGAGAGATAAATCCGCATGACCAAATTCTCTTTTATTGGCTAATTCAACCTTTCCTTTCAGTTGCTTAGCTATAGATTGCATCCCGTAACAGATCCCAAGAAGTGGAATACCAAGCTCAAAAACTTTATCGTGTACCTTAGGGGAGCCTTTTTGTTTTACTGTTTCCGGTCCACCCGACAGTATAATGCCATTGGCATTAAAATCTTTAATAGCCTTGAAAGAGGCTCGGTGACTATATATTTCGCAATAAACTCCAAATTCTCTTACTCTTCTGGCAATGAGCTGTGTGTATTGTGAACCGAAGTCAATTATTAAAATTTTATCGGCAAGAATATCCTGTGCCATAGAATTAGCTCATTCTATAGTTAGGTGCCTCTTTAGTTACACTAACATCATGAACATGGCTTTCATTTACTCCGGCAGAAGTAACCTGTACAAATTTTGGTTTGGTTCGCATTGACTCTATATCATGTGAACCTGTATAACCCATACTTTGTCTAAGGCCACCGATCATTTGGTGAATAACAGCTTCTAGCCAACCTTTATAAGGGACTCTGCCTTCTATACCTTCCGGTACTAATTTTTCAGTAGCTCCAGCGCTGTCTTGAAAATAACGATCAGAAGAACCTTGATCACCTGACATAGCACCTATAGAGCCCATGCCTCTATATGATTTATAACTTCTTCCTTGATATAACTCTAATTCTCCTGGAGCTTCTTCAGTTCCAGCAAGTACACTTCCTAACATAACAGTGTGACCTCCAGCTGCTATGGCTTTAGCTATATCTCCTGAAAATCTTATTCCACCATCTGCGATGATAGGAATATCTTTTTTAAGCAGAGCACTAGTTACTTCTGCAACTGCAGAAACTTGAGGTACCCCTACTCCGGTTACGATTCTTGTTGTGCAAATGGAACCTGGCCCAATACCAACTTTTACGGCATCAGCACCTGCATCCACCAGAGCAAGGGCACCTTCACCCGTTGCTATGTTGCCTCCGATAATTTGTGTATCCTTAAAGGTTGATTTAACAGCTTTGATTTGTTTCAAAACACCTTCGGATTGGCCATGAGCGCTATCAAGAACCAGAACATCAACTCCAGCTTCAATTAATGCTTCACATCTATCTAATGTATCAGCTTTAGTACCGATTGCAGCACCTGCAAGTAATCTTCCTTCCTCATCACGGGTAGCATTAGGAAAATCTAGAGATTTATTAATATCTTTCAAAGTCACTAATCCAGTCAAAGCAAAAGAATCATCAACAAGTAGAATTTTTTCTATTCTGTTAACTTGCAAAAGAGTCTTAATCACATCGGGGCTCTCTCCTTCTCGCGCAGTGATCAATTTTTCTTTAGGAGTCATAATTTCTGATACTTGGACTGAATGTTGCTCTTGAAACCTAAAATCCCTACTGGTTACAATTCCAACTAAATTTCCATCATCAACTACTGGCATACCCGAAATATTTAATTCGTTGGTCAACTGAATTAACTCACCTACTTTATTATCTGACCTTATAGTGATTGGATCTCTCACAATCCCACTTTCATATTTTTTAACCTTTCTTACTTCTGCAGCTTGATCTTGAATTGAAAGATTCTTATGAATTATTCCTATACCACCCAATTCGCTCAACGCTATTCCCATCCGAGATTCAGTAACTGTATCCATGGCAGCGGAAAGTAATGGAATATTTAAATTGATTCTCTGGGTTAGACGGGTTTTTAAATCTACATCCTTTGGAAGGATATCGGAGTGATCAGGCAACAACAGAACATCATCGAATGTGAGTGCTTTGTTTACTATACGCAACATTTTTAAATTATACAGAAACGTTTTAAATTTTCATCTTATAACTTAGATTGTTCTTATTTGACTATCAGTTAAAATACAAATAATTCAAAAAAAATTGTATGAACACTTTCTTGGGATGGCGTATGGTGGCATTTGCTATAGCTATAGACTTTTTTGCTGTAGGTTTTGCATTTCAGACCTATCCAGTGATCCAACTATATTTAGAAAAAGAGCTCAATCTATCCAGATTCGTCACAACTCTTACCATTCCTATATTCATGATTTGTTCTGCTGTTTTCTTTCCAATAGTTGGAAGACTATTAGACAAATACTCTGTGAAAAAGATAATTGTATGGGGAGGTTTCATCTACTCCATAAGTTTGATTTCTCTTTATTTTACGATTAATTACTTTACATTCATTCTCATCTACGGACTACCTATCGCTTTGGGGGCAACCTTGATGGGTAATTTGGCAACATCAAAGTTAGTTTCTTCCTGGTTTGAGAAGCATGCAGGAAGAGCTCTAGGATTTGCCGCAGTAGGTGTTTCGTTTGCAGGTTTTATATTTCCTAATCTAACTCAGTACTTTTTAATGGATTTTTTAATGCTTGAGTGGAGAGAGGTCTATCTTGTTTTTGGATTATTTCTATTAGTTATCATCACACCTTTAATCTTTTTACTAATCATTGATAAACCCGAAGATATCGGGCAAAAAGTTGATGGTACATTAGAGGTAATCAAATCAGAATATAGTGAAAATCTAGGTATCGATTGGGAGATTAAAGATTTATTGAAGAACAGAAATTTTTGGATCCTTACAGCTGTCTTTTCCCTTCAGTTTTCATCGATGATGGCTGTTCTTGCTCATTTAACATTTTACGCAGCAGAAAGAGGTTGGGCAGATCAAGCAGCATTTATATTTGGTATGTACGCTATTCCCGCTATGGCTAGTAAAGTTATATTCGGTTGGTTAGTTGAAAATAAACTTGAACCTAGAATGGCGGTAACTCTTTCCCTAGCGTTACAGGCCATAGGGCTTGTATTGATAACTATTACACAATCTTCCACTCAACTTGCCTTAGTCATAGCTTTGTTTGGATTTGGAGGTGGAGCTGGCCTACCAATGAGTAATATACTTTTCAAAAATACATTCACTACAAAAAGCTTTGGGACTTCAAGAGGATTATCACAGCCTTTTATTTTTTTATTCCAAGCAATCGGAACACCGGGTGTTGCCCTTCTATTTCAATACTATGGGAATTATGACAATGCTTTTCTAATGCTTACTTTCATGGTTTTGTTGGCCATATTCATTATATGGTTCATGGAAAAACCTCAAGAAGATTTAGTCAGTAGTTCTTGAATCAGTCGATCAAGGTTCTCAATAAAAGGTAAAGGTTGATCTAACATTAAATGATGTTGTGCATTCTTTAACCCAAAAATAGGTGAATCTTTTGGAAGAAGGTCTTTCATCGTTTTCAACTCACCTTCTTTAAATTCAATAGTATGTTCTCCATAATAAAAGCCAACTGGACAGCTAAGTTCAGATAATATCTTTGAGTGATCTGAACCTATAATCAAGCCATCGTAAGCAGATGGATCGAATGTCCACGCCCAACCATTTTCAGTCTCTCTAATAGAGTGATCTGCAATGTAATCAACTAAATATTGATTTATGCATTGCTGAGGAGGCATTAATCTGAATCTTTTAATGAGCTCCTCCCTTTCTTTTACAATTCTTGGAGGTCTTGCAGGTGCTCTATCTTCATACCATTCATGATGTTCCTCTGGTTTATTCACCACAAAATCAACTAGTAAAAGACCTGACATGTCTTCACTATGTTTTGAAGCAGTTATTAAAGAGACCATACCACCAAAACTATGACCTACTACAATCGGATCCTCCATCCCAGTATCCTTGACTACTCCCCAAACATCATCGACAAAAGTATCTCTTGTATAAAAAGACCTCCAGTCACTTCCACCCATGCCTGAAAAACTCATGACAACAAAATGATATTTATCAGAGAGCATAGATCCAATGAATTTAAACCAATGTGCATGAGCATTGGTACCGTGAAGCATGATTACACTTTGATTTTCTGGATTTCCCCATTCCATGTATTCAATGCTAGCACCATTTACTTCAACGAACTTGCTTGTATGTTCTTTATCTAGTGCTTGGTTAAACCAATCGGGATTAGTTGTAATAAGTTCCATCTTGTATTTTTAAAAAATCAGGGATATTAGATGATTCAAGAGGTTAATTGAACCTTTTAGTTTAGGTAATTAGGTTATCGGTCTTTGCGGCAGCAATAAAATCATTCTTATGGAGTCCACCAATCTTATGTGTCCACCACGTTACTTCGACCTTGCCCCATTCCAAAAGAATCGCGGGATGATGATCTTCCTCTTCGGCTAAGGCAGCAACTTTCTGAGTAAATTTTAAAGACTGTTCATAGTCATTAAATTTAAAAACTCTATTGAGCATTAAAACTGAATCTTTTGTTATAGGTTGCCAGTCAGGTATCTCTTTTAAAAGAGCTGGCAGCTCATCATCAGTAACCCTAGGAGCATCTGCTCTGCAGGCAACACATTTTTGTTTGAGTAAGTCTTCCATAGCTATTTACTAATTCCTCCTTTGGTTAATTTTGAGGGATTTAATAACTTCTTAAGTTGGGCCTCTGTCAAATCTGTTTCTTCATCAGCAACTTCAATTATTGGCCTACCGAGCTTGTAAGCTTTCTTAGCTATCTCTGCAGCTTTTTCATAACCAATAATTGGGTTAAGAGCAGTAACAAGGATAGGATTTTTTGATAAAGAAGCTTCAAGGTTTTTCTTGTTTACTTTAAAAGTTTTGATGGCTTTATTCGATAGAACATCCATCGCTCCTGATAAAAGATTGATACTCTTAAGTAAGTTGTAGGCTATAACTGGCAACATGACATTTAATTGAAAATTTCCTGCTTGGGCTGCAACCGTTATAGAAACGTCATTTCCGATAACATCGGCTGAAACCATTGTCACGGCCTCCGGTATGACCGGATTAACCTTACCTGGCATGATACTACTCCCAGGTTGTAGTGCTTGTAATTCAATTTCAGACAAACCTGCCAATGGTCCACTATTCATCCACCTTAAATCATTAGAGATTTTCATGAGGATGACTGCTAAATTTTTTAACTCACCTGAGAGTTGGACAGAGCAATCTTGTGCGCTGAGTTCGTGAAAGAAATTAGAACTGGCCACGCATTTGTAATTACTTCTAGACAATTTAGTGAGCTCTTGTGCAAAAATTTTCGCAAACTGCTTGTGAGCATTTATACCACTTCCGACTGCTGTACCTCCTTGAGGCATGTCTAAAAACCTTTCTTCTATTACTTCCAGCATTTTTCTAGAAGCGGTTAACTGACTCGACCATGCTTTTAGTTCATCAGAAAAATCTACTGGCATAGCATCCATCAAATGAGTTCTACCTGTTTTTATAATACCTTTTACAGATTCTGCTTTATTTTCAATTTCACTTATGAGTTTATCTAATGCCGGATAAAGTTTCTGAGTTAAATCCATATGGGCCGATACTTTTATTGCAGTTGGAATAACATCATTACTGCTCTGACTCATATTTACATCATCGTTGGGTCCTATTTTTAATTTTGAATTCCTGCTTGCTAGATTTGCGATAACTTCATTAGCATTCATATTTGAGCTAGTTCCAGAACCAGTTTGAAAAACATCTATTGGGAATTCATGATGATGCTTTTCTTGCCAAACTTCTTTAGCAGCCTTTGATATAGCTTTGGCTTTATTGGCTGGAAGAAGTTTTAATTTTAAATTTGCTCTTGCCGCTGCATCTTTGATTAACCCAAGAGAGCAGACAAAAGACTTAGTAAACGGAAAATCCATTTTTATTCCGCTAATAGGAAAGTTGTTAACTGCTCTTTGTGTCTGCGCTCCCCAAAGGGCTTGCCTAGGAACCCTTACCTCACCTAGGCTATCTTTTTCAATTCGGTAGTTCTTTGTTGCCATGAAATTCTTTTATATTTTTTGTAGTATGAGTTATATTTTAGCAAATATGCTAGATTAATTAGCTGAATTTAATTTATTACCTTTATCGGAGAACAAATGATGGAAATAGATGTAACAAAAGGCAAGACGGAGCCAAGAAATAGAGGTGACTTAAATCCTCCTGAATTTAATTCTATTGATGAGGAAAGAAGACATGGTCTAGAAAGATTAGCGAGTGCTTTTCGTATGTTTGCGCACTTTGGTTTCGATGAAGGTCTCGCAGGCCACATAACATTAAGAGATCCGGAACATAAGGATCATTTTTGGGTGAACCCTTTTGGGGTACACTTCGGACAGATGAAAGTGTCTGATTTGCTATTAGTAAGTCATGATGGGGATATAGTTATAGGAGATAGGCCCGTAAATAATGCAGCTTTTGCCATCCATTCCAGACTCCATATGAACCATCCTGATCTAAATGCAGCGGCTCACTCTCATTCAATGTATGGAAAAACTTTTTCAACAATGGGAAGGTTATTAGAGCCTATCACTCAAGATTCTTGTGCTTTTTATGATAACCATGTCCTTTTTGATGACTTTACAGGAGTTGTTCTTGAGACAAGTGAGGGAGATAGAATTGCAGAAGCATTGGGGGATAAAAAAGCAGCTATATTAAAAAATCATGGGCTTTTAACAACTGGTAAAACTGTTGATGAAGCTGCTTGGGGATTCCTATCGATGGATCGTTGTTGTCAATCTCAGCTGCTAGCAGAGAATGTTGGACAGATGCAGAGAATTCCTGATGATGTGGCAGAAGTAACTAGAGGCCAGGTGGGCTCACCTTTTGGAATGTGGGCAAGCTACCAACCTATATATGACCTTATGGTAGAGAAAGACGATAGCTTTTTGAATTAAGCTTTAGTGAGAGCTTCTTTCATTTTATCGTCATAGCCATCAACAAATCCCCAATTAGACATATAGTTGATAAATTTTGGGGACAAACCCTCACCAGCTAGATATTCAACGGATACAGGAATGACTGGAGTTTCAAATTCTGGGTTATCTGCATAAAGTTCCGGAAAGTTATGATTCAATATTGCGGCTCTCCCTAACATTATCCAATCGATATCCTCTTCCATAGCACGAGTTGCATCTTGTGGAGTTCTGATATTACCCGCAACGCCTAATCTGGTATTCCCTTTTTCAAGCTCAGCAAAATGTTGTAACAATGATTTACCTTTGTATTCTTCTTCTTGAGGCTCTTTGAATGAATCCCATAAAGACATGTCCAAGAAATCTAGTTTATCCGACACCATAAGCTCTTCAGCAAGTTGTTTAGATTCTCCCAATTTTATGCCAAATCTTTCGGAAGATAATCTGACACCGAGCATAAATTCACTGGCACATTCCGATCTGACACCATCAATTATTTCATTGAGTAAACGAGCTCTACCTTTCAGATCGCCCCCATATTCATCATCTCTAAGATTGACCTCATCACTTAAAAACTGACAGATAATATAACCATGAGCGCCGTGAAGTTCTACACCATCAAAACCCGCTTTCTCAGATCTCACTGCTCCAGCAATAAAATCATCTCTAAGAATTTTAACTTCATCTAAAGTTAATGCGCGAGCTGAAAACTCCTCATTATCAGAGGGACAAACCGGATCTTCTCCAATCAGTTCTTTTGGAGAACGCATGCCAGCGTGATGCAATTGCACAATTGAAATACTATCCTGATCATTAATTTCTTTGGCCAACCTAGTTAAACCTTCTAAATGGTCATCTGAAAATACACCCATTTGACCTGGAAAACCTTTGCCTATGGCCTGTATATGAGAAGCACAAGTCATGGTTAGTCCAAAACCGCCTTTTGCTCTCATCGTTAACCAATGGAATTCCTCTTCAGACATTACTCCATCTTCGTGACTCTGAGAATTCGTTAAAGGAGCAAGCATAAACCTGTTCTTCATATCAGGCCCTCTAGTGAAACTTAAAGGCGTAAGAAGCTTATTCACCAAGTTTCTCCTCCACTTGCCATAAATTATCTTTACCGAAATACATTTCATCCTCAACAAAAAAGGTGGGTATTCCAAAAACTCCTCTCTCTGCTGCTGCTTCAGTATTTGATATTAATTTCGCTTTCACCTCTGGATCTTGCATCTGATTCATCAATTTATCTGCATCAAGTCCGGACTCCTCGAATGCAGCTTTAATAACTTCTGGATCATCCATTTTTTTGGGCTCTTCCCACATATGAATCAAAATCTTATCTATGTATTCTTCTAGATAACCATCCATATCAGCAGCCACTGCACCTCTGATAATTTGTAAACTAATTACAGGAAAATGAGGATTCATTTGGAATTTATCCAAACCGTGTCTTTGAATGAAACGTTGCATTTCTACATTTTGATATTCATTTTTATTCTTTACCCCAAAGAACTGTTCCATTGGAGGTTTGTTATTAGTAAGTTTGAAAATACCACCCAATAAAACTGGAATATAGTTAATTTCAGCACCTGTTCTCTCCTTAATAGATTGCATTACCTTATGGCTTAAATAAGCATTAGGGCTGGCAAAATCAAAATAAAAATCAACTTTCTTGGTCATCATCATCTCCTCTATTTTCTATCCTTTTAAGTAAGTCTGAATAATCCAATGATAAACAATACCCGCCACTAAAACCATCGAATGTTTCCTGTGGTAGATCTTCTCCGTAGGTGAGTGCAAATAGTGATTCACACTTTTCTACTAAAGTTAATCGAGTATCCTTTTCTAAATTACTTACAATTGAACTTTTAGTAATTTCATCATTTGACATGATAAGACCTTGGTCTAACTCAGAATCCAAAATCATATATTTACCCTGATCTGACCATGCATTCCACTCAGGTAACTCATTGGATCTTCCTCTGCCTGGACTACCAGAATAAGCAAACTCTGCCCAATATGACATCATCTGATCAGATAATTTGGTTACACTTTCTTGATCTTCGATAACCAAATTTTTAACTATTATATTTTCTAGTCCAGCAGGAAATAGAAACAATAATTCCATAGCATGAGCTGATCCGATGAGTTCTGCGAAATCCATACCTAAAACATTAGGTAATTCATCCCAATCAAATCTATATGCAAATGTACTTTTATAACCTGTATTTATTAGATCTCGTGACGGAGAATCAACTGCTCTCTCTTTCCATGAATCAGAGGCATATTGATTTATTGCATTGTAATAATCTGGTCTTAATATTTCTAACGGAAGTTGATCAATACCAAATTGCGAAAGCGTTCTAGCGATAAAACCCTCTCCTTCTCCCCATTTCACAAAGTCAGGATTTCGCATGTTGAATAATTTAGTTTCATACCTAGTAGTACCAAACATAATGGGTACTCTTGGAAGCTTGTTATTTACAAAAGTTTCGTAAATACCTTCTTTTCTTATTACATAACCGTCATTAAAAGCTCTAGTCATGCCACCTTTTTTTGGTCTTGCATCAGAATAAGCTATAAGTAGTTCTTCTGGTGATTTGGCTCTTAGGTAACTTTCTAGATCCTCTAAATCCATTAGGTCCTGTTTAACTCTGCCTTCCTCTAGACTCTCAACAGTTCCATCATTTAGTAAAAGTCTATTGATTACTTCTTTAGAGCTTTGTATTCCTGAAATACCACTTTCAGGATAATAAGATTCAGCATCATTTACTGAAGAGTGAGAAAGTATGCCACTTTGAACAATAGCCTTATGAAATAGGCCCTCTGCTATAGGAGAGGCATATAGTGCTGCTACATTATGACCACCAGCTGACTCACCATAAATTGTTACGTTATCTCGATCTCCTCCAAAATTTTCAATATTTTCGCCTATCCATTTAAGGGCCATTATGTTATCCAAGGTACCAAAATTACCTGATTTATCCTCTTTTGAAGAATTATCTTGTCTGAGCGAAGGATGCCTAAACCATCCTAAATTAGACATCCTGTACTGGACTGTTACTACGATTACATTATGTTTTGAGACAATATGAGATGGATCATATGTGTCAGCAGAACCAATAGTATTTCCTCCTCCATGAATCCACATCATGACTGGAGCTTTTTGATTTTTTACTTCATCCGAAGACCAGTCAGGTGTCCAGACATTAAGATACAGACAATCTTCTGATCCAGACCATCCTCCTTCATTACCTGTCATCACTCCATCTCTTTGAAAACATATATCTGCAAATTTTGAAGCATCAAAAATTGAGTCGAATTTTGATGGAGCTACAGGAGCCTTCCATCTTAATGCTTCCACTGGAGGTTGAGCAAAAGGTATCCCTTTCCATGCATATGTATTGTTATTTGCCTTTACACCAATTAATTGTCCCTGCGAACTATTTCTCAGTAAGTCTTCTTCGTTAATGCCTCCACAACTGTAAATGAGGGCCAAGAAACAACCTATGACTAATGTTTTTTTCATTTTCTCCCCTAATTTTTTTTACCAATTTTCTGACCACGGTCTCAAATCTATCTCAAAAGACCATGTACTCTTCTTTTGTTTATGTAGCATCAGAAAATTCTCAGCAATACTATCTATATTTAGCTTACCATCTTCTCCTTTTGATTTTGCAAAATCAGGAAACCTAAGATTCACTTTATCTCCATCTATAATGCCATCAATTATTACATGCGCTACATGTATCCCCTGAGGTCCAAACTCCTTAGCAAGTCCCTGAGCCAGAGATCTTTCAGCACTCTTTGCTGCTGCAAAAGCTGTGAATGGAGGTTTAGATCTGATAGAGGCAGTGGCTCCGGTAAAAAGAAGTGAACCTCCACCGTCTAAAAGTCTTGGAATAGCTTGCTGCGAAATTAAAAAAGCTCCTTTAGCACAGACCTCCCATAGGTCCTGAAAAAAATCTAAATCCATTTCTAGAAAAGGTTTAGCATTATTGTTACCAGCATTGTAAATTACAGATTCTAGCTTGACATCTGCCTCATCTAATTGAGAAAAAATATTCAGTACATCCTCTGGATTAGTCACATCACCGACTATTCCCTCAATAGAACCTTTTGAAACTTTAACTTTCTTAAGGGCATCCATGTTCTCTTTACTTCTTCCACAACCAAAAACCTTATAACCTTCTTCAGCAAATTTCTTACAAAGAGCTACACCTAATCCTTGATCGGGTCCAACTCCTAATACCAATACAGATTTTTCTTTTATCATTTTTTTAATTCTATTTAGTCTTTCTTATTATAAGCATAAAAGAACTAATATCTTCCATGCTTTAATGCTTGCATGAGTAATGTTTGTTACGTAAATTAATAGCCTAAAACTGGTTAAATAAGGAAATCGAAAATGCAAATATCACCAATTCCCACTCTCTCAGAAGAAATTAATGATATACGTCTTAGAACAGCAGATATAGTTGCAAATAGAATTATACCTAACGAAGCAACTATCTATGCCGGTGGAGATAAATCAAAAAAGCTTAGAAAAGAAATTAATGAAGAAGTAAAGAAACAAGGTTTATGGGCACCTCATCTTCCATCTGAATATGGCGGAATGGATAATGGCTTCCTAGAGTTAGCTTACATGAATGAAATCCTTGCCTGGTCACCACTAGGTAATAGATTATTTGGAGTAATTGCACCTAATTCTGGAAATCAAAAAATTCTTGTTAAATACGGAACAGATGAACAAAAGAAAAAATGGCTTATCCCTTTGATTAACCAAGAAATGGAATCAGGTTTCTCAATGACAGAGCCTGATTCGCCAGGATCAGATCCAAGGTCACTTAAAACAACAGCTGTAAAGGAAGGAGACGAGTGGGTAATCAATGGTCATAAAATTATGACCTCGAATGGTAACAGAGCGGATTTCTTAGTTGTCATGTGCAAGACTGAAGATGATGGAGATGAGGGTGGAGCTAATTCCAAAATGACTCAAATTATTGTACCAACAGATTCACCAGGATTAACGAAAGTTAGATCAGTTCCCATATGGGGTCATACTGGAGGAGATCATATGGAAATAAAATATGAAAATGTAAGAGTACCTCTTGAAAATGCACTAGGCGCGCGAGGTTCAGGCCACCAAGCAGCACAAGATAGACTTGGAGCAGGAAGAGTCTATCACTGTATGAATACAATAGGACAGATGTGGAGGGCATTTGACATAATGGTTAAATACGCAACTGAAAGAGAAGTTCATGGAGGAAAATTAGAAACAAAACAATTTATTCAAGGATTTATTGCTGACTCGTATATGGATATTCAGGCTTCAAGACTAATGACAATTCACTGTTCAGAAATTATGGATAAAGAAGGTGATGCAAGAGTAGACATTTCAGCTATCAAAGTATTTGTACCTGCAGCAGGAACTAGAGTTGTTGATAGAGCTATTCAGATGCATGGCTGGAGAGGAGTATCTAGCGATACACCATTAGCAGGAATGTACCAAGGTTTCAGAACATTAAGGCTAGCAGATGGGCCAGATGAAGTTCATAGAATCTTAATAGCTAAAGAAATCTTAAATAGATATCACGACGGTTTATCTTGGGACTTTGGAGTTTGATTTTTATTCTGTTCGAATAATTTTTACAGTAGAAGTTGCAGTTGCAACCATATTATTGTCTTGTATTAAACGACTAGCCATGAAGGCAGTGCTGCCTCCTAATTGAATTATCTCTGCAAAGGCTGTTAGATTGCCTTGTCTGGTTGGCGCTAGAAAACTTACATTTATATCTAATGTCATTGGTATAATTTTTTCGTCAAATAAATACATCAGAAGATGAGCCATGGGAGCATCTAACATACCAGTTACAAAACCACCCTGAACTATCTTCCCGTCGGAATGTGTAAATTCTTCTATAGCCACAAATTCCATTTCAAGATAAGGGGGTTCGGATTGAAACTTTATTGGTTTACCTCCTAAGGTCTCAATACATGGAGCTGTATTTTTTTTGAACTCTGCGAGTTTTTCATTATCCGAAGTAGTCATAGATATTAATTCAAGTCTTATTTAGAATTTTTTCTTCTACGATGTAAAGAGGCAACTTCTTCAAATATCTCAAGTAAAAGGCTTCTAGGTATACAAATAATTCTCTCCATCTTCTTACATAGGCTATCGGGAATCTCATAAATTGCCTAGCTGTTAATGCAAGAGGTAATCTTTCTTTCTGCTCAATATGATTGACTATCCTTACTAACCTTTTCATATCCTTTTCATTAGATGCCAGGAATCTACATCTTTTTGATATGCCAGCATGCTCAAACATATTCTTCTTTACAGAATCTCTAAAGACTAAAGCTGGTATTATTATTAATGGAATGCCAGATTCACTTTTCATAGTGAAACTAATATCTTGTATTTGATTTTTGTGGATCAATTTTGAACCCCCTGAACCATCAGGTTTTGTAACGGAAACCATAAATTTTCCTAGGCCTTTTCTGTAAAAAGGTGTTTGAGTCATTAATTTGAATTTATCCCAAGTTGGTTCATCAATTTCTATCTTGCCTTCCTTTTCATAAGTTGCTTCCAACTTATCTTTCACATCATTTTGGTATTCTTCCAATGCTATATCCTTATTCTTAAACTCTATTGGATCTTCTAAATGAAAACCAGACTCTTCAGTCCATTTAGATCCGGGCATCATAACTTTTAACTCCCAGTTATATTTATGGTTTGCTTGTTCTATATACTTTTCTAATTCAATAGGATCAGAAATGTAAGAATTGAATTTAAAAACTTCCTTATGTAAATGACAATGATTAGAGGCAAAAGGAATAGCATATTTTGGTTTAACTGCGGACATGAAAAGTGCAAATGACCTAAAGTAATGTTCAGGATCATCATATTGAGCATAATCTCCTCCTTCTAATTCATAACAAATACGCTGGTTTGCAGATGAATGAGACCTAAAGGCAAAGTCTATATTGCCGTGTCTCTTTAAGATATGTCTTAGAGGAAATCCAGCAATTTTTGCATCGTTTGCATTCAGGATCACTTTTCCATTTGCCTCGATAACTATTGCTGCATCTGTAAATATCAAACCAAACTGGTATAAAGTAATCTTAAAGCTACCTAATTGAATGGTTTTGCCATGTTTAACTGGTTGCGTTTTGAAGCCCATTTGTTGCAAATCGCCTCTAGAGCGTAAACCTGGTTCATCTGGAATTATTATTCTCTTATCATTAAAATATTTCCTTAAAGTGGGCCCGTGCCAATGATCCCAATGAACATGTGAAATCAAAACAGCGTCGACTTCCTCAATCTCTTGAACATCAAATTTGGCCTTAGGAAAATTCCACCAAGAACGCCAATAACATGAACCTAAAAGCCAAGGATCAATAACAATCGAGGTATCATCTGATTTTATTAATAGGCAAGCATGGGATAAGACCTTAAACTCTAGACTCATACTTTTATTTTACCAAAATAGGATAAAGAAATATTTAAATAGAAATAAATTGTCATTTGCGTCTTTGATGTTAAAAAAGAGTGGTAGATGAAACTTTTTGCTGCGCCCAACCAAAAATTAATTTAAAGCCCCACCTACCATAGATAGTAAGATGCAGCTTATTTTCGCTAGTGCAGCTAAAAAATGGGTGACAGCTACATCTTACTTAAACAACTGAGTGAGTTACCTTGGAGAGGTTTTTCTTGGGAGAATTACACGTCTCTCAGTTACTGTTCATATCTAGATTGCTTACCTTGGAGAGGTTTTTTTCTGGGGAGAATTAAACGACTCTAGATATTGATGACAATTATATACACATATAAATAATTTGTATAGTAGTAAAGAGAAAATTTATTAAATATATTTTTAAGTTTCTTTTACTCCGAATTTCCCTCTTTTTCATTATTCGTCTAATATGAAATTAAATTTTAAGGAGATAAATTTGAATTTAAATTTAGAAATTTGGGGAGCAGGAACGGCAAGGACTCTTAGACCCATCTGGATGGCTGAGGAATTGGGTCTCAAGTATAAACTCTTTCCCATAGGTCCAAGAACTGGTGAAACTCAAACAAAAGAATTTACAAAACTCAATGCAAAACAAAAAATACCTCTTCTCAAACATGATGATTTTCTCTTATCAGAAAGTGTAGCTATATGCAGATATCTTAGAAGAATTAGTAATTCAAAAAACATTTTCATACCTCAAGACGATAAAGCTATAGCTCTAGAGGATGAGTGGTGTAATTTTATATTTGGCGAGTTAGACGAAACATCTTTATACGTGATGAGGAGGCACTACGACTTGAAAGATATATATGGAGATTCACCAAAAGTAGTTGAAAGTTGTCGGAATTATTTTGAAAAATATCTTGCACTCGTAGAAAATATCCTTATCGACCAAGATTCTTTGTTCGGTTATGACTTTGGTTTAGCTGATATTCTTCTAACTACATGTCTAGATTGGGCCGAAGCCTATGAATTTAATTTACCAATGAACGTATCAAAGTATCATAAAACTATTAGAAATAGAGAAGCATATAGAATTGCTTTTGACATAAACTATAAGACGAAGACATGACAGGACCACTAAAGGGAGTAAAAATAATTGATTTGACCAGTATGATTTCTGGACCGATGGGAGCTATGATCTTAGCCGACCAAGGAGCAGAAGTCATAAAGGTAGAACCTCTGGGGGGCGAACAGCTTAGGCATATGGCTGCCCCTCATAATGGAGTAAATGCACCTTTTTATTCATGTAACAGAGGGAAAAAGTCTTTAGCGATAGATCTTAAATCGACAGAAGGAAAAGAAGTACTTTTCAAACTAATCAAAGAGTCAGACGTTTTCATGCAAAACTTCAGACCTGGAACTACAGATAGAATGGGTTTTGGTTATGAAGAATTAAAAAGAATAAATCCAAATTTAATATACCTCTCAATAAGTGGCTTTGGCAATAAAGGTCCTTATGCACAGTCAAGAGTTTATGATCCGGTGATTCAAGCCTTATCAGGTGCCACAGATATTCAAGCCGATAGGAATTCTGGAGAACCAAAAATGTTCAGAATAGTTATAGCTGATAAAGTTACATCTCTTACTGCCGCTCAAGCTGTCTCTTCAGCACTCTATGCAAGAGAGAAGAATTCTGAAGGCCAACATATCAAACTTTCTATGCTTGATTCCGTTGTTGCATTCTTTTGGCCCGAAGGAATGACTGGTTTAGTCTTTAAAGATAATGAATTCGATGTTAGAAAGTTACAAGGCTCTCAAGATCTTATTTATAAAGCAAAAGATAGATATATAACTGCAGGGGCAGTCTCCGATGCTGAATGGAAAGGAATGTGTAATGCGCTCAACATGGAAGACCTTATAGAGGATGAAAGATTTGCTACCTCTGCAGCTAGAGTAATTAATTCAGAGGAGAGAAAAAAAATTACTGGAGAAGAAATAAAAAAATGGAATAGCGAAGAGATATTAGATAGATTTCAAACAGAAGGTGTACCAAGTGCTCCTTTATTGGATAGAATGGAACTGATGGAGCATGAACAGATTATTGCTAACCAAACAATTCTTAAGGATAAATATGAAGGATTTGGAGAAGTCAGACAAGCAAGACCAGCAGCTCTATTTGATGGAACACCTACCAAAATAAAAAGACCAGCACCAAAATTAGGAGAACATAGCAAAGAAATACTTGATCATCTTGGTATTAGTGAGGAAACTCAAAATAGAATGATTGAAGAAGGGAAGGTAATCCTTTCTGGCTAGCAGTGGCTAAAAATGGTCGGGACGGCTGGATTTGAACCAGCGACCACCACACCCCCAGTGTGGTGCGCTACCAGACTGCGCCACGCCCCGACTATTTGATTTCAGCAAGAAGCCTTTTAAGATCCTCTAGCATATTTTGAATTCTTACATCCTTTCTCTGTTCTTGAGAAAAAGATTTTAAATTCCTTTTTGCACCTGCGATTGTCATGCCCTCTAGATACAACAAAGAATGTATCTGCTTAATAAGTTCGATATCGTCATTTTGATAATACCTTCTGCTGCCTTTACGAGTAATAGGCTGTAAATCCTTAAACTCCTTTTCCCAAAACCTCAAGGTATGAGCTTTTACTTTGCAAAGTTCGGCAACTTCAGCAATGGAGTAATATTTTTTCTCTTTATTAAGAATCTTACTCATCAAATGAAGCTATCTTTTGTCTTAATTTGTTACCTGCTTTAAAGGTAACTACCCTTCTTGCTTTGATTGTTACATTTTCACCCGTTTTAGGGTTCCTGCCAGGTCTTTCTTTTTTATCTATTAGTTCAAAATTGCCTAGACCAGATAATTTAACTGCCTCATTATTGATTAGAGAATCTCTAATTTCTTGAAAAAAGCCCTCTATAAGTTGCTTACATTCACTCTTGTTTAATCCTAGCTCATCATGAAGATGCTCAACAATATCTGCTTTAGTGATAGTTCTATTCATTTAAACTCTTATTTCTCCACCCAATTCTTTTTTCATCGAGTTTACTATTCTTTCTACTGCGGAATCAATATCAGAGTCCTTAAGTGTTTGTTTGGTTGATTGCCAAGATACTGAAATCGCTATACTTTTTTTCACTTCTTCAATGCCTTTCCCTTCATAAACATCGAATATTTCAATATCTTTAAAGAATTTACCCGCTGCGGATTTAATAACATTCTCAATTGATGAAGAAGCAATACTTTTATTTACGACAAATGACAAATCTCTTGAGCTTGAGGGGAATTTTGAAAACTCTTTATAAGAGGTTGAGACATTTTTTTGAAGACCATTCAGTTCTATTGAGAAAATATAGATATCTTTGCTTAAACCTAACCGATCTAAGTATATTGGTTGAAGAGAACCCATAAACCCAATAATTTTTTTATTTATTTTTATTAAGCTAGATATGCCAGGATGTAAAAAATCTATTTTACAGTTCTCGAATACAACAGATCCTTTGAATTCTCTAAGGAGATCTTGAACAACACCTTTTACATCATAGAATGAAATATCTTTTGCTTTTTCTTTCCAGTTATCTTCATTAACTTTTCCATTCATCAAACCGGCAAGAGTATTTCTTTCAGCTACCTCTTTAGTGTTTTTTAAAGAAAATGTATTTCCAATTTCAAATAGTCTCTGAGAATCTTGCCCATGATTGAGATTATGCAGAAAAGTATTCACCAAACCTGAAACAAGGTTCGTTCTCATAACTGACATATTTTGCGAAATGGGATTTTTTACTTCCAGAGCTGCCACTCCTTCGCCAAAAAGATCATGGTCATCTTTACTGATAAAAGAGTAGCTTATAATCTCATTGAAGCCTTTGGCTGACAAAAGATCACTCAAATGACTTTGTGAATTTAGTTCTATTTTTTTGTAAATTGGGCTTAGTGATAATTGTGGAAGAGAATCATAACCCTCCAGCCTAGCTAACTCTTCAACCAAATCTGCTTCAATAGTTAGATCATATCTCCATGAAGGAGGAATAGCAGATATGGAGCTATTCTTTAAGCTTTCAGGTGCAAAACCAAGTCCTTTAAAATATCTTAAAGCAACTTGTTTAGAAATCTTTGTTCCTAAAAGACCATTTGATTTTTCTAAATCTAAATTTATTTTTGTTTGTTTCGGTAATTGATTCTTCAAAGTTGATGATGTGACTTTACTAAACTTCCCACCAATAGTATCTCTCAATAAAATGGAGGCTCTATCGATGGCAATTTCTTGTATCTTATAATCCACTCCTCTTTCAAATCTGAGAGATGCATCTGTTTGAAAGCCATAACGTCTAGCCTTACCTCTTATTGTAGAAGGTTTAAAAAAAGCACTCTCGAGGAATATCGAATTTGTTGAGGCAGAAACAGCAGACTCTTTACCTCCCATGATGCCTGCAAATGCTACTGCACTTTCTTCATCAGATATGACTAGACAAGAGTCATCAAGTACAAGTTCTTGATCATCTAAGAGCTTAATCTTTTCTTTATTAAAAGCATTTCTAACAGTTATATTTCCCCTTAGTTTATCTCGGTCAAATGCATGTAAAGGCTGTCCAAGTTCAAGCAAAATATAGTTTGTGATGTCCACAACAGGATCAATAAGTTTCTGATCACTGAATTTGAGTCTTTCCGCTATTAAAGGCAAAGTCTTAGAATTGACAGAAATATCTCTTATGGTCCGCCCAAAATAAGAGGGGGCCTCTGGGCAAGCTTTTACTTTAATCTTGTCTTTGAAAGTGCCATCAATGGAAGAAATATCTGGCAAGCTTAATTTCAAATTATTTATAACAGATAACTCTCGAGCGACACCAAGAATACTAAAACAATCTCCTCGATTTGGAGTGATATCTAACTTAATGATTGAGTCTTTGCCAGTTATTTTTGAAGTTACATCTTCATAGCCATCCACTTCTAGTCCGGCCATGGTTAATTGCGAGCAAATAATCTCCGTTGATAGATCTATATCAATGAAATCTTTCAACCAATTCTTACTAAACTGCATGTTAAAATTGATCTAAAAAGCGAATATCATTTTCAAAAAAAGCTCTTAAGTCTGGAATGTCATATTTCAGCATAGCCATTCTCTCTACGCCTAATCCAAATGCAAATCCACTGTATTTTTTTGTATCAACACCAACACTATTAAGAACATTTGGATGAACCATACCGCATCCTAATACCTCTAACCAATTTTTTTTCCATCTTATATCCACTTCAGCGGAGGGTTCTGTAAAAGGGAAATATGAAGGCCTAAATCTCAACTCGACCTCCTCTCCAAAGAAATCTGTTAAAAAATCATTCAATAAACCTTTTAATTGAGCAAAGGATGCTCCCTCTTCCACTACGAGACCTTCAATCTGATGAAACATGGGAGTATGAGTTAAATCTGAGTCTTTTCGGTAGACTTTACCCGGACAAATTATCCTGTGGGGAGCCTCGCTCTTTTCCATGGTCCTTATTTGAACTGGAGAAGTATGAGTTCTTAATAATCCTTCATTGTTGAGGTAAAAAGTATCATGCATATCTTTTGCAGGATGATCTTCAGGAACATTTAAAGCTTCAAAATTATAATAATCTATTTCAGCTTCTGGCCCAGCCTCGACATCAAAACCCATCCGTTCAAAAAAATTGCAGACATCACGGATGGTTCGTGTGACAGGATGGATAGATCCTTTTCTACTGCTAAATCCAGGAAGACTAATATCAAGCTTATCCTTTTCTAATCTTGCCAGATTGGCTTTATCATTAATCAAGGAAGAAATATGGGCATAATTATTCTCTAAAACTCCTTTTAAATTATTAAGGAGTTTTCCAGCCTCCCTTCGTTTTTCTTGAGGCAGAGATCCTAGGGACTTCAAAAGAAGATTGACTTTACCTTTTTTTCCTAAATAAGAACGATAAATATTATCGAGTTCCAACTTATTATTAGCTGAGCCGAATTCGGTCTTAGCATTTATTTCTAAATCAGATATTTTCTTTTTAAGAGAGTCTAGGTTCATGATCTAACTATACTTTAGACCATTATACTAATAATAGGTTGTAGCTTATGAAGAGAATTATAATGAAGCTGCTAAATTTGATTTAGCTTGTTCTGCTATTAAAGAAAATGCTTCCTTATCATTGACAGCAAGGCTAGCCAGAACTTTTCTATCCAAATCTATATTAGCCTTTTTTAATCCAGCTATAAGCTGACTGTAAGTAATCCCATTATCTCTTGCAGCAGCATTGATTCTTACAATCCATAAAGAACGAAATACTCTCTTCTTTACTCTTCTGTCTCTATAGGCATATTGCCCAGCGCGCATAACAGCTTGTTTTGCTACCTTATATGTTCTGCTCCTTGCACCTCTGAAGCCCTTAGCTTGCTTAAGTACTTTTTTATGCCTAGCCTTTGCTTGGACCCCTCTTTTTACTCTTGCCATTATTTTCTCTTAAGTTTTAATTTTTAACATCTTATCGACAAGCGGCTGATCGCCTTTAGCTATCTCTGTTGTGCCTCTAAGTTGTCTCTTTCTTTTAGTTTTCATTTTGGTGAGAATATGACTCTTATTGGCTTTTTTTCTTTTCAGCCCAGAACCTGTGCTCTTGAACCTTTTACTCGCTCCACTATGGACTTTTAATTTACTCATAATTAATTTTTCTTGTTGGGGGCCATCATCATTACTAGTTGTCTTCCCTCTAAAGTTGGAAATTGTTCAACACTTGCCATGCTCTCTAGATCAGATTCAACTCTTTTTAAAAGCTCCATGCCTATCTGCTGATGGGCCATTTCTCTGCCTCTGAATCTTAATGTAATCTTTGCTTTGTCTCCATTTTCTATAAAACTTTTAATTTTATTTACTTTTATCTCATAGTCATTTTTTTCAGTTACAGGTCTAAATTTTATCTCTTTTATTTGTTGTCTTTTTTGTTTCTTTTTTGATGCAGCCTTTTGTTTTTTTGCATCAAATATATGTTTACCATGATTTAAAAGTCTGCAAACTAAAGGATCTCCTTCCTTAGCCATTTGAACTAAATCTAAATCTGCTTCTTCAGCTTTCTTTAGAGCCTCAGATAAGCTTAATATTCCTAATTGTTCTCCCGTTTCACTAATGAGTCTTACTTTATCTGCCTTAATTTCACCATTAATGGGTAATCGTTTTTCAGACTTCTTGAAAGATTTTCTTTGAGCTATGTGATTCTCCTATTAACTATATTTTTTCATCCACTACATTCTGAAGTTTTTGGATGAAGTCATCAATAGACATTTCTCCAAGATCTTCCCCTCCTCTAGCTCGAACAGAAATCGTGTTATTTTTCATCTCCCTGTTGCCCGCTATCAAAAGAAAAGGTGTCTTCTGCATAGAGTGGTCGCGAATTTTATAAGTGATCTTCTCATTCCTCAAGTCCGAATGTGCCCTAAATCCACTTTTTTTCAATAAATTGCCTATTTTTGAGCAATATTCAGCTTGTTTATCAGAAATATTGAGAATTTCTGCCTGTATTGGTGACAACCAAGTAGGTAAAGCCCCGCCATAATGTTCAATCAAAACACCTATGAATCTCTCAAAAGAACCCAAAACGGCTCTGTGAATTAACACTGGGTTATATTTTTCACTATCAGAGTCAACAAATTTTGCATCTAATCTCTCAGGCAAGATAAAGTCTAGTTGAAAAGTTCCACATTGCCATTCCCTGCCTAAAGCGTCAATAAGAACAAAGTCTAACTTTGGACCATAGAAAGCACCATCACCATCAACTACTTCATACGGTAAATTCAGATTTTTTATTGCATCCTCCAACGCTTGTTCCGCTTTATCCCAAACTTGCTCTGAACCAGCCCTAACCTCAGGCCTATTTGAAAGTTTTATATCAAACTCATTAAATCCTAGTTGAGCATATATGTCCGTTAGTAATTCTATAAATTTCTTGGTCTCATCTTGAATCTGATCTTCGGTACAAAATATATGCCCATCATCTTGAGTAAACCCTCTAACTCTCATGAGACCATGAAGCGTTCCTGAAGCTTCATATCTATGACATGAGCCAAACTCGGCATATCTTATTGGTAGATCTTTATAGGACCTCAGCCCCTGATTAAATACCTGAACATGGCAAGGACAATTCATTGGTTTTAGGGCATTTGTCCTCTTCTCATTAGCATGTTCTTCATCGATTTCCGTGATAAACATATTTTCTCGATATTTATCCCAGTGTCCGGAAGCTTCCCACAACTTTCTATCAACTATCTGAGGAGTATTAATTTCTTGATAATCGTATTCGGCTAGTTTGGATTGTATGAAGGTTTTTAGAGCTGAATAAATAGACCACCCCTTTGGATGCCAAAAAACCATACCGGGTGCTTCTTCTTGAAAATGAAATAAATCTAATTGCCTTCCTAATTTCCTATGGTCTCTCTTTTCCGCTTCCTCCTGTTGGAGAATATAATTCTCCAAGTCTTTTGAATTAGGCCAAGCTGTTCCGTATATTCTTTGAAGCATTTCATTTTTTGAGTCTCCCCTCCAATAAGCACCTGATACTTTCGTGAGCTTAAAAGCTTGAAGATGTCTCATATTGGTAACATGTGGTCCTCTGCACATATCTATATATTCTTCATGGTGATATAACGCTATGACTTCACCATCAGGTATTTCCTCTGCAAGGTTTACTTTATAAGGTTCATTTCTCTCTTTGAAAGTCTTGATAGCTTTTTTTTGTGATACGACTTCTCTCTTAACATCGTATTTAGTCTTAGCAAGCTTTTTCATTCTCTTCTCTATAGCCTCTAAGTCTTCATCTGATAGATTTTTATCAAGTTTGATATCGTAATAAAACCCGTCTCTTATTACTGGGCCTATTGCCATTTGGGCATTTGGATAAAGCTGTTTAAGGGCATGAGCCAACAAATGAGCACATGAATGTCTGACTATTTCAAGGCCTTCATCATCTTTTATTGTTATGATTTCTAAGCTGCAATCGTCAGCAATGATTTCTGACCCGTCAACTAATTTACCGTCAATTTTTCCTGCAACTGCAGCTTTTGCAAGGCCTGTACCGATATCTTTAGCAATATCCTCAACACTTAAAGGATTGTCAAAATTTCTTGTGGAATTATCTGGAAGTTTTATTGAAGGCATATTCAGTGGTGGCCCATACTAAAGGACACATGTTATTAAAAGATTATATTGTAATGGATAATCTGATTTAAGGCGACAAAAGGACCTTTTTCCATTCACTGCCTTGTTTTGAATATAGTTCTCTTGTATGTAACCTATTCTTTTGGTCTTCCCAAAATTCTAGAGATTCTGGTTCTACTACGAATCCTCCCCATCTTTGTGGTCTTGTTATATCTTTCCCAGAATGATTGGATTCAAATTCCTGAGACCGCTCAACTAAAGATTGATATGAATCTATTTCTTCACTTTGCAAGGAAACAGAGGCTGAAATCTGCGAACCTCTTGGTCTAGAAGAAAAATATTCATCATTTTCTTCTTCTGTTGCCTTGGAACATTTGCCTTCTATTCTGATTTGCTTATTTGTCTTTGCCCACCAAAAGTTTAAAGCGACATAAGGTGATTTAATTATCTGCTTTCCCTTATTGCCATGATAGTCAGTAAAGAAGACAAATTCTTCTTGGCCTATTCTTTTCAGTAAGACCATTCTTGAAGACGGTTTACCCTCAAAATTTATTGAGGAGATATTCATAGCATGAGGCAATGCAGCTCCATTTTGCTGAGCTTCTTGAATCCATTCATGAACCTTGCTTATTGGTTCTAGAAGGTTATCTGAGGCCTGATATAGTTCCATTTATTTATTACTTGATACCCAATAATCGAGACTCAAATATTTTCCTCCACCGAAACATAATAAAATGAAAAGCATCAATGAATAAATAGCAGCAAACTCTATACCATTTGCTTCATGAGGCCATCCATTTTGCCAATGGACAAGATATCCTGCAAAAAACATAACAACCAAAAGTGGAATTGAGGACCACCTAACAAATAAACCTATTAGAATTAATGCTGCGCCTCCAGTTTCAGTGATAATAACTAACCAAGTAACGATATCTGGGAGAGGGACTCCGAGAGTTCCCAAATAACCTGAAAACTTATCAAAAGAATCTATTTTATTTATTCCAGCAAACCAAAGTACATAAAAAAGATAGAGCCTTATAAGGAATAAGGGTAAAAACTCCAAGGCTTCAAAGCCCTTTAACGTATTATGAATTCTCGATAAAAATTTCATATTAAATCTTTTGTAAAATTACACTTCCAACTGAGTATCCAGCTCCAAAAGAACTTATAACTCCAATTTCATCGGATACAAAGTCATCTTTTGTTTGGTGAAAAGCTATTATAGAGCCAGCTGAACTAGTATTAGCATAGTCATTCAAAATAATTGGCATTTCCTGCTCATCCGGATCTCTCCCTAAAAGTTTCTTGGCAATTAGCTGGTTCATACTTAAATTTGCTTGATGAAGCCATAACCTTTTTACTTCCTGAATATCAATATTTAGTTTATCTAAATGAGAAGCTATGTGAGCCTGGACCATCGGAACAACTTCTTTGAAGACACTCCTGCCTTTCTGTATGAATAATTTATCAGGGGCGTTTGGATCAGAATTTTCAGGCAAATTCAAAAATCCAAAGTTATTTCGTATATTATTTGAGAACTGTGTCTTTAGACTTGTTCCAAGAATTGTAAAAGCAGACTGGGAACGACTATCTTTTTCGAGGATAACGGCAGTGGCTGCATCTCCGAATATGAAATGTGCATCTCTGTCTTTGAAGTTTAAATGGCCTGAACAAATCTCGGGATTAACTACTAGGACCTTATCTGCAAGACCTGATTGAATGTCATTATAGGCATTTTGTATGGAAAATGTCGCCGATGAACACGCAACATTCATATCATATGCGTAACCAGAAATTCCAAGCTCTTGTTGAACCTCTATTGCTACAGCAGGATATGCTCTTTGAAGATTTGAACAACCACATATGACCACATCTATATCAGAAGAGTTTATCCCTGATTGTTTTATGGCTTCCTCAGCAGCTTTTATTGCCATCTCAGCAAGAATAGAAACCTCGGAATTAGATCTTTCTTTCAATCTAGGTCTCATTCTAGTTATATCAAGTATTCCTTCTTTATCTTGAACATATCTTTGCTCAATACCGGAAGCTTTTTTTATGAACTCACTGCTTGATAGTTCTAAAGCATCTATGGCACCAGAATCTATTTGATCCTTATTTTCTTCATTAAATTTTATGACGAACTGATTAAAACTTTGGACTAGTTCTTCATTAGTTATGAAATCTTTAGGAGTGAATAAGCCTGTACCTGAAATAATTACTGACATGTAGACAGATAATAAGGGAATTAAAATTGGAAATCTTTATTTATTTTTTTTCTTTTCTATTTCTTCAAAGGCCGATTGGATTTCAATAAATTTTTCTTTGGCTTTCTCTAATAATTCTTCTGGCAAACCCTTTGATAATAAAGTATCAGGATGAAATTCTTTTCTTTTTCTTTGGTAAGCAACCTTTATATCTTTAAATGACATATCTTCGGTTACTCCAAGGATGACATAGGCATCAGATATATTCCCTCCATACTTCTTTTTATTAATTTTGAAAAATTCTTGATCAATTTGAAAAATCTCTAACGCTTCGAGTAGAAGATTTTCTTCTGAAGGGTCCAGATGGCCATCTGCCATCGAAAGTTCAAATAGAAGCTCATAAAACATTATTAAGGCTGGTCTATCGGATGACAAAAGTGAAGCAAGCTGGCTAGCATAATCTCGAAAGGAATTATGATCATCTTTTGCATGATTAAATATTTCAATAGCAAATAGTCTCTGATCTGATGGAAATTTGAATCTCTCCTTTATAAAGTGATCAACTTTATCTACTTCTTCTCGAGATACTTTACCGTCAGCTTTTGCAATTTTGGCGAAACATGCGAAAAGAGCAGTAAAAAAAGCAGCTTGATTTCTCTGCTTCATTGATGGTTTAGTTTGATCTCTAGCCGAAAGTTTTGATCCAATTATTGCACCAAGTATTCCTCCAATAGGTCCTCCGATTGAGAAACCAATCATACCGCCTATTCCTGCTTTCCAAAAACTCATGTTCAGCTATTGTAATTAAGTTAAATATATATAAAACTAGAATTAATTATAGGGGGAATGATGAGTTTACCTGTTGTCGAATATCTAAAACTGCCGGAAGGCGGAGAACCTTATCTAGAAGGTCATAAATGTAGTGAGTGTGGTTCAATATTTCTAGGAGAAAGGAATGTTTGTTCGAATTGTTTTGCGCGAGACTCTATGCAATCTATTAAGCTGAATAATACTGGAAAATTATATTCTTATTCTATTGTTTTTAGATCTTTTCCTGGAATAGAAGTTCCCTACATATCTGCGATAGTTGATCTCGATGGAGGAGGAACAGTAAAAGGAAATCTCATAGATTGTGAGCCAGATCCAGATAAAATTAATTTTGATATGCCAGTAGAAGTTATATTTGATGATGCTTTAGGTAGAAAAGATAAAGACGGAAATAGTTATATCAGCTATTTCTTTAAACCAATTTCATAAGGGAGAAAATTATGAGTGATGTATATGTTTTAGGTGTTGATATGATTAAGTTTGGAAGGTTTCCAGATAGAACTGTCCCGGATCTTGGTGCAGAAGCTGCATTGTTAGCACTTGATGATGCTGGACTAAATATAGGAAATATGGAGGCTTTCTATTGCGGTAATCTTGGACAAGCCAATGCCATGGTAGGACAAAGAATTCTACAAGAGATAGGTCAAACGGGTATTCCAGTTGTAAATTGTTCTAACGCTTGTGCAACAGGAGCAACGGCTTTTAGAGAAGCCTGGACTTCAATTAAAGCAGGTTTATATGATGTAGTACTTGCTGTAGGTGTTGAACAGATGGGTACTGGTCTTTTAGGTGGCTCTGGAGGAGGAGCAGGAATACCGAAAGAGGGCTTGTTAGGCTCGGGTACAATGCCTGCAGTTTTTGCTGAAGCAGGTATGGAACATGCTAGACAATACGGAACTACTTTTGAACAATTTGCAAAGATTTCTGTAAAAAATCATCATCACTCAACGATGAATCCTAAAGCAAGATATCAGATTGAAACACCCTTAGACGAGGTAATGAACGCAGAAATGATCTCTTACCCTAACACTAAATTAATGTGCTCTGTAAATGTTGATGGAGCTGCTGCTGCAGTCTTGGTCTCGGAAAAGAAAGCTAAAGAACTTGGCACGCAAAGAGCAGTGAGAGTTAAGGCTTCAGTTATGACAAGTGATCCTTACCAAGAAAGAGATCTAGTTATGCCAGATGTTAACTCTTGTACAAGAAAAGCTGCTTATGAAGCTTATGAAATGGCAGGTCTTGATTCAAGCGATATTGATCTTGTTGAATTACACGATTGTTTTGCTACAGCTGAGATGCTTCACTATGAAAATCTTGGTCTTTGTGACGATGGTGAAGCTGGGAGAATAATAGATGAAGGTGAAGTAGAGCTTGGTGGAAGAATTCCTGTCAATGTTTCGGGAGGGTTACTTTCAAAAGGCCATCCCTTAGGAGCTACAGGCATAGCAAATATTTATGAAGTTTGTACTCACCTAAGAGGCGAAGCTGGAAAAAGACAAGTTGAAAATGCAAAAATTGGCTTAACTCACGTTATTGGTTTAGGAAGTGCCTGTGGTATACACATTCTAGAAAAAGTCTAACAAAATGCCTATAATGACATTCAATCAGGTCTTGCAGATAAGGTCCTAGTAGTTAATCCCGAGATTTGTTCAGGCCATTTAAACTTCAAAGACAGAGATGCACATTTCATATTCGGAGATGCAGCCACTGCCGTTATCCTCGAAAAAGATAGTCGTTCCCAGTCTGCTTTTACAATTCTTGGAACAAGTCTAAAGACACAGTTCTCAAATAATATACGAAATAACTTTGGATTTTTGAATTTGCCTGAAAATTGGCTTAACTCACGTTATTGGTTTAGGAAGTGCCTGTGGTATACACATTCTAGAAAAAGTCTAAAAGCCTATGTTGATTGGTGTTATCAGTGACACACACAACAACATAAAAAATATAGGTAAGATAATTTCAATACTTAATAATGAGAAAGTTGATTTAGTTATACATACTGGCGACATAACAAAGGCTGAAACGTTAAAAAAATTCAGTTTACTTAATTGTCCATTAACAGGTGTTTTTGGAAATAATGATCGCTCAGAGGTTGGTCTGCAAGAAGTTTGCGAGGAGAATAACTTTAAATTCCAAGAACCACCTCTTTCTCTAAATCTAGATGGAATAAGAGTGGTTGTATTTCATGAACCGGATCTAATCGATGGATATTTACAAAATCATAAAGATCTAGACATCATACTTCATGGTCACACCCATAGGTACAGGGAAGAAACAATTAATGACATTATCTATTTTAATCCCGGAGAATCAGCCGGCTTTTTAGAAGGAAAAAATACTCTAGGTTTAATTAATACCAAGAATCTTTCAATTAAAAGAATCTTTTTTTGAAAAAAAAAATTAATGTAATTGTAACCAAGCCCAAAGGTAAGCTGAGTATCAAAGGCCTTAGAACCCGAAAAGAAAAATCTCTTTCAAATAGGATATTCAAAAGAAAAGAAAATAAAGCAGGAGAATATTTGTTTAAACCAATATCAATTTGAGCAGGTGTTATCAGCATGATCAAGCTCAGGAAAAACAAGAATATCCTAGTCTTTCCATTAAAAAATTTACTTAGAAAATAACTAAAGATTATAGAAAAAAAAATATATACCGCCCAAAACATATTTAGAAATCTCTAAGTAAAACCTCTAAAGGCTTTTTAATAAGATTTGATCTCCATTCTGTAATCGTACTAATGCTTTCTTCAAGTCCTTCATTCAAAGTAAGTCTCATGAATTCTTTTTGACTTTTTTTTGAAAAGAACAAAGTGGGATTAATACTATTTGCAACTGATATCTTAATCACAATCTGATTTAATTTATTCAAAAGTTTTTTTTCTTCAGTTTTAGTCAAACTTATTTTAGTTTTGGTTTCTTCATTAAAAGGTTCAAATATTTTTGAAGTGAGTAAAGAGAGCTCCTCTTGTAACCACCCTAACTTGTCATTCTTTTCTAGTGATTTTTTTTGATCGAGATATAACTCTATTAGGAACTCTACATCAGAGACGGCATAATTTAGTTGAGAATCCGTAAGAGGCCTTCTAATCCAATTTGATCTTGTCTCTCCTTTGTCTATGATGATTCCTAATTTTTCTTCAACAAGTCCTTGATATCCTATTGAGAAATCACCATTCAAAAATGCATTTGCAAGTTGGGTATCAAATAAGTTATTCATAACCTCTCCTGTCCAAGCATATATCGCCTCAATATCTTCTTTGCAGGAGTGAAAAATTTTTACTACGGAATTAGTAAAAAGAAAACTAGCTTGACCTTTGGGCTCTTGTATTGAGATTGAGTCTATTAAATAAATTTCTTCACCGTCATTTACTTGGAGTAAAGCTAATCTCATATTATCTTTTGTAGTTCTTCTAAACTCTGTATCAACAGCTACATAAGGTCTATTTAATAATTCCTTGTTTAGGAAAGCCAAATCATCTAAGGAATTTATAAAAGTATACAAAATCAGCTCAATCCAAATTAATTCTTTTTCTGTTGATAAACTACATCTACTATTTCATCCTCGGGAGTAAAGCCAATTACCACCTCTTCTAGGATTTTCTTCAGAGACTTTACATCGCCTGATTCTTCAGCTTCTTTCAATAAAGATAGGAAGTGCTCTAATTTTACTTTACTTAAAAAATCTTCTTGAGCTCTTAAAATTTGACTATGTTTTGTAGCGGTAACGTTGTCTCCTATCAGGAGCTCTTCATAAAGTTTCTCTCCAGGACGGAGGCCAGTGAAAATTATCTCAATATCTCCCTCTGGATTATCTTCATCTTTTAGCTCCATTCCACTTAAATTTACCAATCTTTTTGCGATCTCATAGATGTTAACTGGCTCGCCCATGTCAAGAACGAAAACATCTCCTCCTTCCCCCATTGCACCAGCTTGTATAACTAGTTCTGCAGCTTCTGGAATAGACATGAAATATCTTATTACTTCTGGATGAGTCACAGTAACTGGCCCGCCCTCTTTAATTTGTTTTTGAAAAAGTGGAATAGCTGATCCCGAAGATCCTATTACATTACCGAACCTGACCATTGTCATTCTTGTTCTATTATTATAACTCTCCTCGTAAGCCATGGACTGAAGAATTAACTCTGCGAATCTTTTCGTAGCACCCATTATATTTGTTGGTCTTACTGCTTTGTCTGTTGAGATGAGAACGAAAGTATCTACATTGGCATCGATAGCTGCTTGAGCGCATACTTGAGTACCAAAAATATTATTTGATACAGCTTCGAATGGATTTTCTTCAACAATCGAGACATGTTTGTAAGCAGCCGAATGATAAATGGTATCTATGTCAAAAACCTTACAAACTTCAGTCATTCTTTTTTTATCTGTAACATTGGCTAGTATGGTTTTGATCTCTACATCATACGAATTTGCTTCGAGTTCATTCCTTATCTTATATAGTGAGTATTCATTAGAATCTAAAATGATGATCATTCTGGGTTTATTTTTAACAACTTGCCTAGCTATCTCAGAACCAATTGAGCCTCCTGCACCAGTAATCAAAACTGCACGGTCTTTAATATTTTTATTAATTAGTTCTTGATTTGCTTCAACTTCAAATCTACCTAATAAATCTGAAATATCGACCTCTTTAAGTTCAGAAACAGATACTTTCCCTTGTGCAAGAGCGGCTAAACCTGGAAGTATTCTGACTTTGACTGAATAATTCTCAATTTCTTTCAGAAGTGAGACTAAGGTTGTTTTAGATGCAGAAGGCATGGCAATAAGGACTTCATCTAGTTTTTTTCTTAAAGCCAATTTTTTTAGTTTAATAGGAGATAAAACTTTAATACCTCCTAGAAAAGTATTGTGCAAAGACGGGTTGCTATCGATAAATGCGATAGGTTGCATTTCTTTACTCACTCTTAAAGCACTGGCTAATTGTATTCCAGCTGAGCCTGCTCCATAAATCACAACTTTTTTTTCTGAGGTACTCTCGGACAAGTATGAATTAGCAATCAATCTTGAGCCAATTATGAAGAAGCTGGCAGCCATGAAACCAGATATCCAGACTTCAGAAGAGAATAAATAGGTATTTATTTGAAAAGGAAATTGGCTAGTTGAAAATAAATATGTACCAATCAAGATTACGTAAATGCACAGAGTTAATGTAATAGATTTTATAAGAGTAAAAATAACTGAGAAATCAATATATCTCACAACAGATTTATAAACATCTGCATACCAAAAAACTATTACTCCTAGAATAGGCATCCATATCAAAGTAAAGAAGTTATCAATGATGACTATATCAAAGTATTCACTCGTAAATAGTGCATACAATATTGCAAGGTAAATAGAAAAGAAATCGCAGGCTAAAGCTAGAATCTTTTTAGTAAGCCTTGAGGATGAAAGCAAGAGGTCTTTCAAATTCATATAAAGTTTTTATTTAAATTGGCCATCTAATGGGAAACATCCTCTTTTTTAAGAACTTTTAAAAGAGTAAGAAGGATAATATGTAAATCGAATAGAACAGACTTTTTTTCAAGATACTCAAGATCAAACATTACCTTCTCTTGAATACTTATATTATCACGTCCATTAATCTGAGCCCAACCTGTAACCCCGGGCAATAAGCTTTGGATATTATTTTTTGTTCTAAATCTGATAAGGTCATTCTGATTGAATAAAGCTGGTCTAGGACCAACAAAAGTCATTTGGCCCCTTAAAATAGAATACAATTGGGGCAATTCATCTATACTAGTCCTTCTCAGCATATTACCCAATCTTGTTAAATGATTTGAAGGATCGTCCAGCAGATGTGTAGCAACCGATGTGGTACCTTCATGCATTGTTCTAAATTTAGGCATCATAAAATTAACATTATTCTTTCCTACTCTCTCAGACCAATATAAACCCGGTCCACGTGAATCTATTCTTATAAGAATGTACACCAATAACATAGGAAAGGTCATCAACACTATAAGCGCAGAAGAAATTAAGATATCAATAATCCGTTTCATTAATATGCTGCAAAGTTTTTTTTGGTTTGAACCCGGTAGAAATTATTTTTAAATTAGAAAATGTTTCATCACCTAATAATTTATTTATTTTATATCTTATCGAGGGATGTAACCTTGATAGCAACCTAAAAAAAATAAGAGGTACTCTAATGCTGTGAATATTTTTTCCAGAAACCTTGCACAAAATATCATAAATTTCTGAGGAAGAATATTCATTACCATCCGTAAGCTGATATATCTGTTTATCAGAATTATCTTTCTCCATTATATGGCTAATACACGAAGCAACATCATCAACATGTACCATGGAACGCTTATTTCCTATTGATGGTAGGGGCGGAAACCAACCTTGCTTTATTCCGTTCAACATCAATCTAAGATTCCCTTTAACTTCAGGACCATAAATAAGTGCAGGCCTGATAATATTCACTTTCATATTCGAAGCTGGTGATAAATTTAAAATTGCTAATTCTGCAGCTCGCTTTGATTGACCATATATGCCCTCTGCCTGACCTACAGATGAGATAGAATCTTCAGCAACTCCTGCTTTAGTGCTACTTATAAAGATGAAATTTTTTACACCAGAAATACTCGCCATTTCCGCCAACTTTTTTGTTCCATCTACATTTAGCTTGAAATAATTTTCTGTATTGCGATTTTTTTTCAAATCATGAGCATGTCCAGCAAGATGAATAACAGAAGTTACATCACTAAATATAGTTTCTTCAATACTATCTTTGGCCAAGTCAGCTATTACTAAATCGTCAAATTTAATTGAAGAATTACGCGAAATAACTCTTATCTTATGATTCTTTTGCAAAAGCATATTACAAACTCTTTTCCCAAGGAAACCCGTTGCTCCAGTTACTAAAATTACCATTTTATATAAGCTATTTTTGTTTTAAGGCTAACAAAACATAACGATACACTAAGACCTCCTATGCTTGTATCATATATTTATATAATATTGACATAACTATAAATACCATAAAGGAAACTTAGTTTCAGCTTGAAAGGGAGATAAATGCTAAAAGATAAGATATTACTCATAACGGGTGGAACAGGTTCATTTGGAAAAGCTGTCCTGTCAAGATTCTTGAAAAAAGATGAATTTAGTGAAATAAGAATATTCAGCAGAGACGAAAAGAAACAAGAGTCTATGAGAATAGATATAAATAATAACAAAGTGAAATTTTACATTGGCGATGTAAGAGATTATCAAAGTATAAATCAGGCTATGTCATCGGTTGACTTTGTCTTCCATGCAGCAGCCTTGAAACAAGTACCTTCATGCGAGTTTTATCCCATTGAGGCAATCAAGACAAACATTCTTGGAGCGGAAAATGTGCTCCAAGCATCGATTGATAATAAAGTTAAGAATGCTGTCTTCCTAAGCACTGATAAGGCAGTTTATCCTATTAATGCAATGGGCTTGAGCAAAGCTATGATGGAAAAACTCGTTGCTGCTAAATCAAGAACGACAACAGAAACTACTCTGTGTTCAACTCGTTATGGCAATGTAATGGGAAGCAGGGGCTCTGTGATACCTCTGTTTATTAATCAAATCAAATCTAATAAACCCCTTACACTCACGGATCCTTCGATGACAAGATTTATGATGAGTCTTGAAGAATCAGTAGAACTAGTTGAGTATGCCTTTTTAAATGGGTTTTCCGGGGATACTTTTGTTAAAAAATCACCCGCTTCTAGTCTAATGATATTAGCAGAAGCCTTATTAGAAATATTTGAGGTCAATAATGAAATCAAGCTAATGGGAACGCGCCATGGTGAGAAGCTATATGAAACACTCTTAACAAGAGAGGAAATGGCTAAAGCAGAAGACTTGGGTGATTACTATAGGATACCCTCGGATAATAGAGATCTCAATTATGCAAGTTACTATACTGAAGGCGAAGAGGATATCTCTAATAAAGAGGATTACAATTCACACAACACCTATAGATATAATATAGAAGAAATGAAATCAACCTTACTAGAACTAGATATAATTAAAGAAGCGTTAAAAGTATGAATAAAAAATTAAAAGTTATGACGGTGGTTGGAACAAGGCCCGAAATCATAAAATTGAGTCAAGTCATGAAAGAACTTGATAAATTTGTGGAACATGTGATTGTTCATACTGGGCAAAATTATGATTACGAATTAAATGAACTTTTTTTTGAACAGCTTGGAATTAGAAAGCCTGATTTTTTTTTGGAGGCTATTAAAGGAAGCCCATCAGAGACAATTGGAGACATAATAAGCAAGATAGACAAAGTATTCGTAGACATAAAGCCCGATGCATTGCTCATATATGGTGATACTAACAGCTGTTTGTGTGTCATACCGGCTAAGAAAAGAAAAATACCAATTTTTCATATGGAGGCTGGAAATAGATCTTTTGACCAGAGGGTGCCGGAGGAAATTAATAGAAAGATCGTAGATCACTTAAGTGATATAAATATGCCCTTGACTGAACAAGCTCGAGATTATTTGGTAGCCGAAGGACTAAAGCCTCAAACAGTAATAAAAACTGGATCGCCAATGTTAGAAGTTTTGAATGAGAATATGCAAAGTATATTAGAAAGCGATATCCTTGAACGAGAAGGTCTGACCAAAGGCAAATATTTTTTAATGAGCATCCACAGAGAAGAAAATGTAGACTCACCTAAAAACTTTGAGAATCTCCTCAATGCCATAGATGCGATAACAAAAAAATATAAACTACCAGTTATAATTTCCACCCATCCAAGAACAAAAAAGAAATTGGAGGAGATAGGTTATGAAGAAAATAATCAATATCTCAGATTTTCAAAACCTTATGGTTTCCATGAATATAATCAGCTTCAAATCAATGCTTATTGTGTAATTTCCGATAGTGGTACTATCACTGAAGAATCTTCTATTCTAAAGATTCCAGCGATTACAGTCCGTCAAGCACACGAGAGACCAGAAGGCATGGATGAAGGAACACTTATTATGACAGGGTTAAATAAAGATAGGATCTTAGAATCAATAGAAGTAGTAGTGAACCAAAATAAAATTGATGGACCAATGAGAATAGTGAATGATTATTCAATTGATAATGTTTCAAAAAAAGTTTTGAGGATAATACTCTCCTATACAGATTATGTTAATAGGACAGTATGGTCTAAAGATATTTAATCCCTTTGAAAAAGAAAATTCTCATTCTTGGTTCTACAGGTCTGATTGGACACCAAATACACTTTTTATTATCAAGCAATCCCGAGTATGAGATTGCCAACATTTCTTACAGAAATAAATTACATGAGGACACGCTGCTCTTAGATATTTTGGATGAGGCCTTACTCAATTCTGCAATACAGAAGATCAAACCTAATTATTTGATAAACTGCGTAGGCACTCTAATTAAAGAATCCGAGTCAGATCCTGAACTTGCTATTTACACCAATGCGATCCTGCCCCATAGACTTAAAAATATTTGCAACACTATGTCTATAAAGCTTATTCATATGTCCACAGATTGTGTTTTTTCAGGGGAAAAAAGAACACCTTATGTGGAGAATGATATAAAAGATGGTTTAGATGTCTATGCAAAAACAAAAGCTTTAGGTGAAGTGATAGATGATAAACATTTAACAATAAGAACATCTGTAATAGGACCTGAACTCAAAAAGGATGGAGAGCAACTATTCAATTGGTTTATGTCTGAGGAAGGCGAAATTGAGGGATTTTCGGATGCAATTTGGTCAGGTGTAACGTCATTAGAGCTAGCAAAAGGAGTTAAGTGGGCAATAGACCATAATATTTTTGGGGTTTATCAGCTGACAAATGGATCTCCTATTAGTAAAAATGAAATCTTGCAACTTTTCAAAAAATATACGAACAAAGAAATATTAATTAGGCCTATCAACGGAATAAACATCGACAAAAGTTTCACGGACTCTAGAAAACTTATAAATTATGAGATACCGACTTATGAAATAATGATTTTAGAGATGGTAGACTTCATAAAGAAAAATTTGGACTTATACCCACATTACAAATTGAAAGATTTTGATAGCCAGTAAGAATTTATCATTGAAACTATAAGATGGATTTAGCGAAGAACTCTTTCATAAACTCATTATTTATATTTTTCTCACAAATTTCAGGTTTTATCAGAGATATATTTATAGCTGCCTTTCTTGGATCTGGACTATTATCAAATATATTTATTGTAGCTCTTAGGTTACCATTTTCTTTCCAGCAATCTCTATCAGGTGAAACATTCCATTCAGCATTTATTCCTACCTTAAGTTCAATTGATGGCGAGAATTCAATCCGAAAAAGACATGAATTTGCAAAAAAAATACTTTGGATATCTTTTCTTCTGCTGATACCTCTTATTTTATTAACAGAAATATACATGTCTTACATATTGCGATTAGTTGCTCCAGGATTTGTAGACCATCCTAAATTTTCATTAATGGTTTTATGTTCAAGAATTGCATTTCCATATTTAACCTTCATTGTAATGAGCTCTGTATTTTCAGGTTTATTAAATTATAGAAATAAATTTTCATTAACTGCCTCCCTTCCAATAATTTTAAATCTCACAGTTATTTCATATATTACTTTTTCTGCCAACTTTGGGGAAAGCAAAGTGATTTATTTGTGCTGGACCCTTCTTATCGGAGGAGTTTTGCAAATTTTATTTTTACTATTTTCTACTGATAAAGATTTTTGGCTTTCATCAATAAACTTAAAAGATGGTTTCTTGGATGTAAAGAAATTCTTTAGACTAATAGCTCCCACTTTCTTTTCTCAAACATTTATTCAGATTAATGTTTTGGTGGGAATTATTTTTGCTTCCTTCTATGAAGGTGCTATATCTTATATTTATTTTGCCGATAGAGTTTACATGCTTCCACTGACACTTACTGGTATATCAATTGCAACTGTGCTTATACCTGTATTAAGTCGCAGTATATTTTTAAATGATATTAGTTCTGCATTGAATATTCAAAATAAGGCATACAAACTTGCGATAGCAACTATTTTTCCTTCATCGATTATATTGTTCATGATGAGTCATGAAATTATCCAGTTTATTTATGAAAGAGGGGAATTCAACTCTGAATCAACTCGAAGTACTGCTTCTGTTCTTCAGTTATTTTCATTAGGTTTACCAGCCTTGTGCATAACTAAAATCCTTAGCCCATATTATTTTGCAAAAAATGATCCTCAGACGCCGTTCAAAATAACTACGTTTTCAGTGATAATAAATATAATCTTAACTTTGATACTTTTTCAGTTTATAGGTTACTTAAGTATCCCTTTATCAATAAGCCTGACTGCTTATATTACTCTGGCGATGTATATTTATAGTCATAAAAAAGAGGATTTCTTTCTCTTTTCAAATGAAATAATTAACTATACGATCAAATTTTCTTTTCTTTGTATTGGGTTATCTATTCAAATTTGGATAATTAAGGAATTAATACAATTACTTCATTTCAATAATTCCATCCATTTATTTATTTCACTAATCTCATGTCTGGCCAGTACAATAATCTTCATGAGATTATTTGATAATGAACTCATCAAAGATATGAAATCTTTTATGACAAAGACAGTCGATTAGAAACTTTGCTAGTAAGCTTTAGGATTTATCTGCACCTATATTTTTATCTTCTTGGTTATGTCTCCTTGCCTTTACCCAGTTTAAAATTTTTGAATCGGGGTAAGGGTTACCAAAAAAGCATAGAAGTGTTGCTCTGACATAATTCTTATTTACCGCAAAATTACTGTGTAAAGTCTGAAGACCAGAAAAAAGGTAAATATTTCCCGGTTTAAGATTAAGTACCTTCTTTTTTTTACTTTTCAAGAAAAGATGAGGCAAGACCTTTTGACTAAATTTATTTTGAATAAGAAATTTCTCTAATATATTAAAAAGTACAGAACTTCGAATCTTCCTCGCATTTGGAAGCACGACTAGGTGGCCCGATTCATAATCCATTCCATCAGGTATTTGAATAGGTATTAGGGCCGTAATAAGAGTTGAATCGTAGTGGAATTTTAAAGATTGATCATCTGTCTTTTCTCCAGTTACAACTCTCAAAATATTAAATCTTTCGGAATTAGTTTTGTTACTTATGGAAAAATCAGTTGATAGCTTTTTCAACAGAGAATTAAATTCATCATTTTCTATAATGTGTGAATAAGGAAGCCCTAGTCCATCTTGACTCTCTAGCCTTTTATGAGGGTTAACTATTGAAAAATACCTTCTTCCATAGATATCAATTAGATTATTAACATTTTCTTGCAGATAAGTTAAAAAAGAGTCTTTTACAACTCCGTCTAAGCAATAAAAACCCTCTTGCTTTATTTTTGCAGGAATTTCACTGTAATCTTGCGGTAAGGCTGTTTCATCAAACCAATCTGGTTCACTCAAATTCAACATAAATAATAGATTCAATTATTACCAATATAATCATCTTATATATTATAAACTTATTGTTCTTAATTCTCTTGTACAACCAAGAATGAGGTTTGTTTAATCTTAAGATAATACTTTAAAAGTGGCTTTGAATAATAAAAGATGAAAATTGTACTATTTAGTGATTACTACTATCCGACTATTAAATCAGGTTCCATAGTTATAAAAGATTTAGCTAATGAACTTACAAGACTAGGGCATGAAGCAATTGTCATTACATTTAATGAAAATCAAAATGACTTCTTGACCAAGGAAAAAAATGGGTCGATAACGATTATAAGATTAAGGTCTAAATTGAGAAAATTTGGAATGATTGGCAGACTTCTTTCTGAGCTAAGGTATTCTTCTTCAATAATTAAGGGCTTAAAAATTATTGATACTGATAATATTGATGGAATGATATGCTTTTCTCCTTCTATTTTTTACCACAAAGCTATAATTTGGTTAAAAAATGAATATCGAATAAAGGCCTACTTAATAGTAAGGGATATTTTCCCTAAATGGCTTTTAGATGCAGGAATCTTAAAAGAAGGTCTTTTATTCAGGTTCTTTAGAAAAGAAGAGATCAAACTTTATAAATCTGTAGACTTTATAGGCATAGAATCTATTAAGGATCTGGATTACTTTAAGAATTATCTTGATGCCAATACTCATCTTGAAGTCTTAGACAACTGGGGCTCTTCTTTAGACATTGATAAAATAGCAAGTCATGACTCCTCTCCGCTACCAAAGGGACTTATTAATATAATCTATGGCGGGAATATGGCTGATGCTCAAGACTTGTATTCCCTTCTAGATGACCTTGATGATTCTGCTCTGGAGGGAAAAGCTTTCCTAACACTTATAGGAAGTGGCCATCAATTAAGTAATATCAAGTCTTTAATAAAAAAAAGAAAGTTTAGGAATGTTAGATTGTTAGAAGAAGTTGATCAAAAGAGCTATTTAAGTATTCTTAAGGATGCAGATATTGGATTAGTCTCGCTCAATAAGAAACTAAAAAGTAATAACTTTCCTTTAAAGATGATGGGTTACATACAACAATCTAAGCCGATCTTGGCATCCGTTAACCCAGATAATGAGATCATTGAGATCATTAAGAAGAATGATATCGGAAAAGTTTCTATTTCTGGAGATAAAAAGAAATTTAACAAGAATCTAATATCAATGATTCAAAACAAAGAAAGACTGAAAAAGCAAGGGGCTAACGCCTTTGAACTCTTTGAAAGAAGGTTCACTGTAAAAATAGCTGTGGAAAAAATTCTTTACAAACTTATTGAATAATCTTGTTGCTATTGTTCTACGTAAGAATTATAAGTTTCGCCAAGGGCTTTTCCCAAAGGTAGATCTAAACTGATTGGTAAGTCAGTTAAATTTCCTTTTTTAAATTCTTTTAAGATTAAAGCAAGATTTTCAAGCGATATCTCATGCAAGGGTCCTAAAGTAACTGGATTTTCTTTTTCAGGTAACTTGTTGATTATTTCAACCATGTATTCAACTAAATCTTGTACATACAGAAGTTGCAGAACTTTGCCAGGGTCATGAATTTCAATTGGTATGTCTCTTTGAATATTATTACAAAAGGTAGCAACAACTGAGTTGTAGTTTGGTTTACACCCCTGCCCAAAGATTCCTGGTAACCTTAATAGATAAACCTTATTTTTTTGCTTTTTTTGCTGAATGAGCAGAGCTTCTTCAGCCTTAAGCTTACTTTTTCCATATGGATTATCTTCAAGAACTTGAGTCGATGAAGAAAATATTATTGGTATATCTTTTTCTTCATCTTCAAGCATTGATAAGATCTTTTTAGTTAATCCGAAATTTACTCTCTCAAACTCAGTATGGTCAATTGGCCTATTTACCCCAGCCAAATGAATTAAATAATCTGCAATTTTTATTTTCTCAAGAAGTTCTTCTTCGGTGTTACCTCGATTATATTCAAGCACTACTATATCTTGACGACTCTCTAAAAGTTGCATTAGATTTTTTCCAACAAAGCCTTGAGATCCTGTTATCAGAATATTTTTGATTTTCATTTTTAATGCTTTATCTCTTCCAATTTACAATGTTTTTATTAACTATAACTGAACTAGGTGTATTGAGGTTTATATTTTTAACTTCAGCAGAACTTAAGAAAGGTTTCTTAGGGCCAAAAGGTGTTCTTTTAATGGAATATATAATTTGTAACACCAGTCTTGGAGAATTTTTTGGCAACAATCCTTTATGTAAACCAAATGTATCTGCTAAAAAACAGTGACCCATTGGCCCAATTAAGTTCCTCATAGTTTCAGCTGAGAAGGATTCCAAGACTTCCCTATCACTATGCATTTTATCCTTAGAAGAGACAAAGTTAGAATTTGAAGATCCTTCAACATATATGTGTGGCCCATTATTCTCATTAACATCTGTCAGATAAACAAAAAATTTTAATGAGTGAAGAGTGTCAATATCTCGATGATATGATTGTGTAAGAGATAGATTTTCATTAGGAAGTGACCACCAGGCACCTATATAGTCTACACTAGGCAAGGCACCGAAGAATTCAGTTACATAATTTAATAATGTAATGTCATTTGCTATTTCTAAAACATGTGGTGCTTTAACGACATCCTCACACATATAATATGCTCTTTTAATATTAGAACTAGCATCAGAAATTTTAAAATATTGTGAATCTCTATCTTCAGGGTCATGACATAACTTGTGTGACAAATAATTTTTAATCTCTTGTGCTTTGTCTCTTGAAATATATATAGGGTTCTCAACAACTCCATCATTGCTTAATTCATTTTTGTATTTTGGTTCTGGAAATGTACTCTTTTTATAAATATCTACCCTTTCTCTATAAAAAAAGAGCTCCAGTTTCTTCAGCACATGCCTTGAAGTATTGGAAGTAAACAATCCTTGCAGGTAGTGATAAAGATAACGTTTATCAAGAAAAATTCTTAAAGCATTCTTAATAAACGGAAAAGAATCAAAGATATAGAATACAAACAATTTTAATTTATTCATCATGTGCTTAGATTCTTATCTTTTACGATAGAGGCTATTATCCTTTTTAAGCTTCTCAAAATTGGAAAATGCATATAGATATGCTCTAAAAACCTACCTTTGGTATCACTTTCAAACCAATTGTTTAAAAACTCTATTTCTCCTCCACCAAAAGTAGCATCCATTTCCTCAGTTGTAGCAATATCTTTTTTGGATAGAGTTAGGGCCACCATAGGCCTTGGTTCTAAAGTGAGATTTTCCATTCCTCTATGAAATAGATTTGAGTCTCTTATAAAGATATCTCCCAGATTAGTGTTAATTCTTTCAGGAGAAAATTTACTTTTCTTAAGAAGAAAATCAAGAAAGGATAAAGGATATTTATTCGTTCCTGGAAAGATCTCGATAGATCCATTTTTTTCATTAACAGGTACAAGAGGTATATTTATGATTATTTTGGAGTCATTAAAATTTGTATCTCTGTGAATGTGTTGTTTTTTTGACCCTGGAAGATTTATGTTACATCCACAACTTATAAAGTAGTCTTTCAAGTCCAAATCATATTCTTTAGCTATTAATTCGAGTAAGCCTTTTTCTTGTATCGTTTCTAAAAGAGTCTTAGCATAACTACCAATGGTTGCGTTTAAGTGCCCATAATTCTGTCCACCTAGTTTTACCCCACTCGCTAAAAAGATATCTAATTGACTTAACACATCATCATTAATTTTATTGAGAATTGAGGGATCAATAAAATCTTTCTTAATAATGAAACTTTTCATAAGTGTAGTTTATATTGTCCTCCTCGAGACAATTAAAAATAGCTTTTGAATAAATTCTTTCCCAGAAAAAATTTTAATCTTAATCTTATGATTTGTTTCTTTATTTTCATATTGAGAAAGATAGTTATTTAAGCATTCAGCTATAGATAAAGAACTATTAGGATCAAAACAATACTCTTTTTTAATTTCTAAAATATCATGAATATAATCTAAATCAGAGGCCAGTATATCCTTTCGATGTCTAGAAGCTTCTATTAAAGGTATGCCAAATGATTCAGTCAATGAAGGCCAAACAAGAGCTTTACAAGATAGATAATACTCATTCATCTTCTCAGAACTTTCATCCAAGATTAAATGAACATTTAACTTATGAAGATTTATCTTATCATTAATATATTGAATGAGTTCCGTATCAATCTTTGAATCTAAAGCCATAACAAAATTTGGAAATATTCCTTTTTGTGACAATAATACAAGACCTTTTATTAGATTCTTATGATTTTTATAGGTATAACCGTAAGACGGATAAAAGAAATCATATTTTATTTTGTAATTACTTTGTTCATTTTGATAATTAAAATCAAAGAAGGGAATTTCAATTGTCGGTCTTTTTTTTAATATTTGACTAGATAATTGTTGCATGGAAGGAGTTTGCACAACTATATAATCTACATTCTTATAAAAAATAAAAATAAAAAATTTTTCGAATATAAGCCTTAATCTTGTAGCGAGAGTGAGTTTGTATTTAAAAGTGGGTTCAAGTATAAGCTTACTATGAATATATAGAAAAGAAATCCCTTTTACTTTAATTACGGGTGGTAAATTTCCGAAAAATAATACTATTTGTTCTGGATCCTTTAATAGATCATTGTTTCGAAGATAAGGAAAAATATAATTAGAAAATCCTGATTCTGAGAATTCAAAACCCTTACGATGAATATGATCAATATTAGGATTGCTTTCTAAGGTGTGATTTAGATTTCCTTTTGCAGAAAAGTTAAGAGAATTTATCGATTCTAAGATTGTCTCTAAAAGCATTAACCCTCCTCCATGTCTTATATTTGGAGCATTAATATAAATAGCTTTTTTTTGAATCATGCAGTTATTGCTTTATAAGTATGAATAACTTAAGTAGAAGATTTTTATAAAAACTTCTTTTTTTATATCTTTCAATTGCCATATGAGATGCATTAGATAAACTCTTGGCATACTTATCTCTATCCCACCTAGAAATAACTTCTCTAGTTGTGGAATTGAAATCTGTATCCTTCAAATCAATAATAATTTTTTTCATTTTATCTAAAAGATCTTCGGATGATTTAGGATTAAAGGTATAACCCACATGCTCTCCAGATAATAAGTTTGGGGCTGATCCTACATTTTCTGAACATATTACAGGTATTCCTGATGCCAAGGCTTCATTTATCACTAAACCCCATTGTTCTGTTGTGCTGGGAAGTACAAAACATGATGCAGTTGAATAAACATGTTTCATTTCAAGGTAATCTAAATAACCAAGAAAATAAACCTTACTTGCTAAGTTATATTTCATAACTAAAGATTCAAGTTCCTCTCTTAAGGGCCCATCACCAGCTAGAACTAAAGACCACTCAGGATAGTGACGGTCTAGTGCGGCAAATGCATCTATAAGAATATTTAAATTTTTTTTCTTAACAAATCTACAAGAAGTTAAGAAATATTTTTGAGGAAGCTTTAAATTTTCTACATCAGTCTCACCTGAAGGTTGCATGAAAAATTCATTATCAACAATATCGCAACCTTCAAAAATAATCTCTTTATCGAATCCCAGGTTTACAAGGTAACGTTTTTGATTAACGCCACCTACAAAGGCTGAGTCAACCAGACTTAATAAGAAACTTTTAAAATATTCTTTTATTTTGTTTCTTTTAAAATCATGTTCTTGGCTTTCTGAAATTATTACAGTAGGTGTGTTATTCTTCATTGCCCATGACAGAGCAAGCAAAGAAGGTGTTGCATCCCATCCACTTAAAATTATTACCTGAGGTTCTATTTGTTCTAAGACTGCGAATAACCTATTCTTAATTTCAGTTTTTGAGACTTCAGTTATTGGCTTATCTTCAAAAAGAGTAGTTATATTTTTATTATTTTCCGATGAAGCGCTCCAAAGATTTGTATGGTCTATAGAAGAAAATTGAATTGCACTACAATTTAAAGAATCATTAGCACAAGTTAATCGAAAATGGTGATAAGCTCCCATCGTATCATTTAAAGCAACAACCTTGAGTTTTTTCAAATTTTAACCTCGATTTTTAAACTTTGATAATACCTGCTCAGCTATATTTTTAGGTTTAGAAATAGAATTTATATGGTCTCTGCATTTCATAGTTATATCCGTTAGATTTTCTTTATCATATACTGATTCTAATATTTTATTTGCCAGTAAGTTTATATCATGCTTGTTTTCTATAAATATGCTGAACTCTCCTGTTAAGATTTCTTTCAATCCTCCATTTATAACGGAAGTATAAGTTGGGATTCCTCTTTGAATCGACTCTAAAGGAGATAGACCTACTGCGTCCCAGTCTGAATTGAATAGCATAACGTCTATTGTGTTATAAAAATTTTCTAATTCTTCTTGCCATCCTAGCCAGATTATATCTGTTGAAATATTAAGTTCATCTGCAAGTTCTTCAAGATTTCCTTTCTCTTCACCATCACCGGCGATTAAGATTTTTAGATTAGGTAAAGATTCTTTAATTTTAGCTGACACTCTGAGCAAGATATCGAATCTTTTTCGCTTTATTAACCAGCCCGCATTACCGATTACAAACTCATTGGGTTGGATATTATATAGAGAGCGAGAATGAGATATATTCTTTTCAGTCCTTATAGAACGAGTGGGAAGAGGATTTGGTAAGAAAGATGATTTTTTTTCTAATTCAGGATGGATTAATAAGGCCTCGTCCATTATAAAATTAGATGCAAAATAGATATGATGAAATATTCTATTTGCCACTAAATAAATTAGTTTCCATATCCATTTAGGTTTAACACCTTGGTGGTGAAAGTGAATAAATAAGATCTTTGGTATGTTCTTCCTTCCTAATAGGGAGAGCATTCCCACAAGACTGTGGCCAGTTTGCATTATAGCGTCCGCCTTCTCTGAAGATATGTAGCTTCTGTAATTCAAAAGGTCTAAAAGACCTCCTGGCCCTTTATAAGGAAAACCCATGCTCTTGATATTAGCCTCTTCCAAATCCTTCTTTAATAGACCCATCTTGGTTAATGATAAAAGCGATATATCATGTCCTAGTGAAATTAATTCTCTCATTAACAAAAGAGAAGACTGTTCCATTCCCCCGATGTGAGTTCCTTGAATAATGTTGAGAATTTTCAACTAGACTGCATCCTTAAAATATTCAATTGTCTGTTTAAGCCCTTCATCTAAAGAAATAGAGGGAGACCAACCTAATTCTTGAAATGCTAAATGAATATCCGGTCTTCTCATCTTTGGATCATCTTGGGGCAACTCTTCAAAAATTATTTCAGAATTACTTGAAGTTAATTTAATAACTTTTTTAGCCAATTCTATCATTGTAAATTCAATCGGATTTCCGAGGTTTACCGGTCCAGATAACTGGTCATTTTCCATCAAGAGAACAAAGCCTCTAATTAAATCATCTACAAAACAGAATGATCTTGTTTGGTTTCCAGCACCATAAACTGTCAATGGCTTTCCAGTTAGAGCTTGAACAATAAAGTTTGAAATAACCCTACCGTCCTCTGATTGCATTTTTGGTCCATAAGTATTGAATATTCTTCCAACTCTTATCTGAATTTTATGCTCCCTTTGGTAGTCAAAAAAAAGCGTTTCGGCGCATCGTTTTCCCTCGTCATAACAGGATCTAATGCCAATAGGATTTACATTGCCCCAATACGATTCTTTTTGGGGGTGTTCTAAAGGATCTCCATATACTTCGCTAGTTGAAGCTTGAAATATTTTTGCTTCATTCTTCACAGCAAGTTCAAGTAAATTGTAAGTTCCTATTACATTTGTTGTGAGAGTGCTAATTGGATTATTTTGATATTGAACAGGCGAAGCGGGGCAAGCCAAGTTATATATTTGACCACATTCAATATCAATGTAATCGGTAATGTCATGTTCAATAAATTGAAAATTTTCTAGGGTTATTATATTTTCTAAGTTTTTTGAAGATCCAGAGGATAAATTATCTAGCCCTATGACCTTATGGCCTTTCTTTAAAAGCTCTTCTGATAGGTGGCTACCTAAAAATCCAGCTGCGCCAGTTACTAATATAGTTTGATTCGTATTTGCTGTCATAATTATAAGTTATTTAAAATCTCGATAGATCTTGATCTTATGTCATGTCCATCTGTGTAAGCTCTTTTATATCCTGCTTCAGAAATTTGGTCTATTCTACTAGGATTAGATAGAAGCCATTCTACTTTCTTGAGTAATTCATATTTGTTACTAAAGAAAACTGCCTCTTCATCTTCCTTGAAGATTTCTTGCATTTCTGAAGTTCTTTCACACAGCAAGAGCTTTCCAAGGCTTGGAATTTCAAAACACCTTCTTGTGTAAACATCTCTATTCATCTTTGATAGAAAGCTAAGACAAATCTTTGTATCTCTCAATTCATTAATATAGTCTTCTCCGTAAACAGGATAGATTGATTTTTGATAAGTTGTAAACCTATTCCCCCAGCCGGTACCATATACCTTAAGGTCTATATTATTAATAAATAAGTATTCTAGATCAGTAAATCTATTATCATCTTCATAATGTCCAATAAAAATTACATCTTGTTTGTAATGTTTTTCTTTCGTATGAATTTTATCTTCAGACGGTATAAAGTAAGGTTTAAATAGTTTAATTTCTGAAGAGGTTTTAGTGTAGTGAGCCGCTTCTTCGATGTTGACTGGTCTGTATACAAAAATTAAATCGGCAAAATATAAGCTCTTTAGAAACCAGAAGAATTGAAAAAAATGTATCCATGGCTTTTTATTCGCTAGGACAGATCCATATGGGTCATCATTGTTATAAACAACTATCTTAATGTTTCTTGCTTTAATCTCTTTTAAGGTAGAAGGTAAAAAATGATTACAATTCCAAAGAAAAACACAATCTATTTTGTTGCTTTTCACTAAAGCCAAAAACTCTCTGTTTATCTTTAAAACGACTCCTATAGGTAAAGGGATTGCATTTAGAAAATTGTTCCATTTCGTATCAAAATAGTTGGAAACCTTAAAAGGAATTACATCCATACCATAGTCAGTAATTTGTTTACTAAAGGACTCTTCGCAGTGCGTATGGCTCCAAAATCCTGCCAAGATGATTTTCTTAGTCATTACTAATTTAAGTGGTTTGATTCTCTATCAAAATATTATTACCTTCTACAACATAATTCATCCCATTGAAGTAGCCAAGTAACTCGCTAGAGAAATAGATCCCAGGAGATTCCTCATTAAAGTTTAATAATATTTTTCCATCTTTTTTTAAGTAGTTATCTTGTAAATCTGAAATGAAAAATTCCCACTCTTTATTACTCCAAAGATTTTCTTGTTTGTGATTATTGAAACAGATCATGTAGGCTGTAACTAAATCAAACCTCTCATTTGTATTTAGCTTTAGGAGCTCAAAGCTGTTGATGTATCTTTTAAATTTAATCAATCCTAGAGAGTCTGTTATTCGGTCATAAAGTTCATTATCAGGAACATCAAGACAAAATCCTACGTGTGAAAATTCATTACATATAAATGGAAAATATCCAGTTCCTGTACCTATATCTAGGATAGTTTTTTTCTCATCGCGATGCAGACCTAGTTTATAAAACCTGATAAGTGATTCTTTCAACCAAAATTTATAATTTAAGTATTTTTCTTGAGCAATCAAATCTGAGTTATAGGGTTTTGATCTTGTCTTTAGTCTAGTTCTTATCTTTCTATTGCATCTAAATAAATTTAAATGGAAGGAAATGAGATCAAAGAAGTTAACTGCAAATAAAACATCTAACTCTTGTCTCAAAAATATTTTCAACCTTGAGTACATATACCTTCTTTTAATAAAACCTTCTTTAATCCTTCTCTTAAACTTACCTGAGGATTCCAAGAAAGAAATTTATTGGCAGCAGAAATATCCGCCACCACATCCATCATTTCGTCTTTTCTTTCAAGGCCTCTTTCTTCATATTCAAGTGATTCTTCAACAAGATCATCCAAAAGTTCAATTATTTCTTTAACACTTACAGAATGTCCGCTTCCAATATTATATATTTGGAATCCTTTTAATTGCTTTGAAGCGATTGTCATTGCATCAACTACATCCTCAATATACACAAAGTCCCTTTTTGGATAAAAAGAGTTTACAACTATTTTGTTACTGGATTTGATTTGTCCCACTATCTCCGGAATTAAAAAATGTTTCTCTTGATCTGGACCATATACATTAAAAGGCCTCAAGATAGTTACATCTAAAGAGAACACATCAGCATAATATTTACATATTTTTTCACATAAGAGCTTAGATTGAGCGTATGGATTGCTGGGATTGATTATTGCATTCTCTTTAATGGGCAGAACTTCCTGCTTACCGTAAATGTAAGCGCTCATATAAATTAAGGGAAGTTTATTCAATCTACAATAATTCAAAACATTCAGTGTTGAGGCAACATTTTCTTTTATAAAATCTTCAGGGTTATTCCATGCAGAGGGAACAAACGTTCTTGCTGCCAGATGGTAGAAATTATTTATATCATTTTCTCTATTAATTAAATCTTCTAAAGGGCATATAGAAAGGTCACCATCTTCTCTATTCAAGGGTAAAAATTCCTCACCTGTCGAGTGTAACTTCTCTATAAGTTTCTTAGCTATAAACCCATTTGAGCCTGTGATAATTGATGTCATGTAAGTAAAGACTAAAAAAGATGCTTCTTTATTTTTGATTCATAGTCGTTTATAGCTATCTCGTAGTCGCTGGGCCTGCCTATATCAAGCCAATAATCGGCATGCTGTTTAACAAGAACTTGTTTCTTGTCTTCTATTAAAGAGTGCATTAATTGGTCAAAACCAAACTCTTTATCTTTTGGAATAAATCGTAAAATTTCTCTTGAGAGCATATAAATGCCCATACTAACTTCGTATTTTACAAGTGGTTTTTCACTTAAACTATTCAGAATGCCATTTTTTGTAGATAAAACACCATAATCAACTTGCTCATCCCTCTCAAAAGAAGATATAGTGAAAACTGATGAGTTTTGAACATGTTCATCAAAAAAAGAAGCATAATTGAGGTCAGTAATAATATCTCCATTCATTACTAAGAAATTTTCGGGAAGGTCTTCGATATTTTTTAGTGGGCCCATAGTTCCAAGCGGCTTAGTTTCTTCAGAATAATCAATTTTTATGTTCCATTTGGATCCGTTTCCGAAGAAAGCTTTTATAATCTCAGACATATGATTTACAGCCAAAGTTATATGATCAAAACCATTGGATTTTAATTGTCTTATGATGATCTCCAAAACCGGCATATCGTCACCAACAGGGACCAACGGTTTAGGCAAAGTTATTGTATAGGGCTTTAATCTAGTCCCTTTCCCTCCAGCAAGCACTATAGCCCTTTTAGACATGTCTTAAATACCTATAGAGATATATTCATATCCCATTTCTACTAAGTCTTTCTTATTTAAACACAATCTACCATCAAATATCTTCATATTGTTCATTTTCATATTGTCTTTAGAAAAATCATAACTAAGGTAATCCTCCCAATCAGTAACTAATAGTAAAGCATCTGCAGAACGAATAGTTGTAGATATCTTTTTACAGTACTTTAAGTTGGGTGATTTTATTATTTTTTTAAATTGATCCATTGCCTCCGGATCATGAACAAATACTTTAGCTCCAGAAGATAAAAGGTTTTTAATTAAGTCAATGCTTGGAGATTCCCGCACATCATCAGTATTTGGTTTAAAAGCCAATCCCCAAACTGCAATCTTTAAACCTTTTAATTTTCCTTTGTAAGATTTATTTAGTTTTTTAAAAAGTAGCTTCTTTTGATTATTATTAATGGATTTTACTTCCTCGAGTATCCTAAGTTCTTTTTTTGCTTGCTGTTTTGCTATGGTGATTAAAGCATCTATATCTTTTGGGAAACAAGAACCTCCGTAACCACATCCTGCGTTTAAAAAACTGTTTCCTATTCTTGAATCTGAACCTATTCCAGAGGAGACTTCCTTTATATCAGCGCCTAAAGCCTCGGATAAATTAGCCATCTCATTGATAAAGCTTATTTTAGTTGCGAGGAAAGCATTTGCTGCATATTTGGTCAATTCTGCACTTTTCTCACTCATAAAGATAATCTTCTTCTTTGGTATACCGGCCTGAATATAAAGTTCCGACATTTCCTTTCCAACATTTTTGCTACTTGTGCCTATTACTACTCTGTCAGGAAAGAGAAAATCATTCACAGCAGATCCTTCCCTAAGAAATTCGGGATTTGATACTACATCAAACTCTAAATTACTATCTTTACTATTTATCTGATTGCGAACTATCTCTCTAACTATGTCTGTCATGCCTACAGGAACGGTGCTCTTGTTAATAATTATCTTTCTTGACTTTGCATTGGCCGCTATGCCTTTAATTGCATCACGAATAAATTTTAAATTTGGTGACCCGTCAGATGACTGCGGAGTTCCAACACATAAAAATTGAAAAAGACCATGATTGGCAGATTTATTTTTATCTGAAGTGAATTTGATTTTTTTCTTCTTAATGGCTTCTTTGAGTAAATCTTCTAAAGAAGGTTCAAAAATTGTACACTCGCCTCTTGATAATTTTGCTATTTTCTTCTTATCTACATCAAAACATAAAACTTCATGCCCTGCTTTCGCAAAACAGACTGCAGTTACTAGTCCAACATACCCTGTTCCTATAACAGATATTTTCTTTTGATTTTTCATCTTTATTTATTGTAGATATTACTTTTATAGAGCTTGAGATTTTCTTCAATCAAGAACCAATTTATAGTTTCAATTAGGCCTTTTTTTAATCCCTCAACACCTTGATACTCTGGTTCCCACTTTAATAGAGTTTTAGCTTTCTCGTTAGATGAGAATAGTCTTTCAACTTCACTATTCTTCGGCCTGATTCTTTCATCTGATTGATTAAACTCTAATTCTTTATTCATAAGTTCAGCAATGAGCTTGGCGGTATCCTCAATAGATATTTCATAGTTACTGCCTAAGTTAATAACTTCACCCAAGGCTTCTTCTGCTTCCAGTCCAGCTATGAAACCGCGAGTAATATCGGAAACAAAATTAAAGTCTCTTGTCGGGGTCAGTCCTCCAATAGAAACCTCATTTCTCTTAGCTAACTGAATAATAATAGAAGGTATAACTGCCCTAGCAGATTGTCTCGGCCCATAAGTGTTAAAAGGTCTAATAACTGTCAAAGGTAAATCAAATGAGTTATGGAAAGAAAGTGCAAGTTGATCAGATCCTATTTTTGATGCTGCATAGGGAGACTGTCCTGCAAGCGGATGAATTTCGTCAATTGGCACATATTGAGCGGTTCCATAAACTTCACTTGTTGAGGTTTGAATAAATTTCTCTATTCCATTGTTTAAAGCCGAATTCATTAAGTTGCAAGTTCCGGAAATATTCGTATCTATATAGTTTTGTGGTGCTGTATAAGAATAAGGGATTGCAATTAGAGCAGCTAAATGTAGAACTCTATTACAGCCCTTCATCAGACTAGTGCAAAAATAAGGATCCCTTATATCACCAGGTATTATTTCTATTTGGCCGAGTGTTTGTGGATCAATAGAGTCAAGCCATCCCCAGGTACCGAAAGAATTATACTGCACTAGGGCTCTGACATCATATCCTTCAGCTACTAAGTTTTCAGCTAAATGAGATCCAATGAAACCATCAGCTCCTGTAAGTAAGACTTTTTTCATGTATTAGATTCATTTTAAGACATTAATTATTCGATTCAATCAATCTTTGCAAATAGACTTCATAAGTTGAAAGCATTTTCCTCTTATCAAAGTTTCTCGAGGCAATATCCTTTGAGAGTTTAGACATATCTTTCCTCAACTCGCCATCTTTGATCAATTCATAGATGTTAGCGGCTATATCTTCAGTATCTCCATAATCACTCAAAAATCCATTATTTTTAACTACATCTCTAACGCCACTCACATTGAAGGCTACTACAGGAAGAGAGCACATCATAGCCTCAATAACTGACAGAGGCATTCCTTCTGATAGACTCAAATGCAAAAATATATCTGATTGATTCATTAACTCAAATGCATCTTCTCGTCTTCCCAACAGATTGATATTGTTACTTAAGTTATTCAATTCTATTAAGGCTATGAGATCGTCCTTCATGGAGCCTTCGCCAATTATATTGAGTATGATATTTGGAGTTTTTTCTTGTAATCTTTTAATTACATCCACTGCTAAATGCTGTCCTTTATGTTCGCTGATTGTACCAAGCATTGTTATGACTATTTCTTCTCTCTCAAGATCCTTTGAGCCTAAAGATCCAACTTCTACACCATTTGGTATAGTTTTTATATCTTTCCCGTTTAGACCAAAATATTTCTTTGATTCTTTATATAGTTCTTTGGTAGGAACTAAAATGGAACTTTTTAAATTCCTTAGAGCGAGAATATCAATCATCCTATACAAGTATTTTTTATAGCCTCTGCTGATAGATAATTGACTAAAACCTTGGATTGAATAGATATATTTTGTCTTATACTTTGAAAGATAAGCCAACCAAAAGACACTATGTGAAAAGACAATGACGTTATCTGGAGATAATATTTCTAGGTGATGTCTTAGCTTTTTTGAAGATGTAAAAAGACTAAATGGCCATTTATAATCTTTTTCCTTAATCAACGATACAACGTCTACTCTCTGATATTTTTCTTCTAGAAACTCATTATTATCAAGCCAAGAAATTACTGTCACTGAGGTGCAACTAAGATTAGAAGCTAATTCAAGTAAAAGCCTTTCTGCTCCTCCTTTCCTTAAAGAATGAACTAAAAAAACTGACTTCATATAATATAGTTTAAAGGTAAAATAAATTTTATATGGTTTTGCTATCTGATGCAGAAAATACAAGAAAGCTCTAAGAGCTTTATTTGTAAAGATTAATCAATAAGTTTTTTGTTTACTGCATATATCCAACCATCTATATAATCTACCCCAGTGTTTCGGTTATAGTATTTAAAATTATTTTTTTTTAGAAATTCAATTATTAAGTCTTTAGTAAAATAAGACCGGTCGCCAGTTCTATTGCCTAAAAAATCATGTGATGAAATTGCAAGGTTTTTTACGTCTTTAATTCTATCAAATTTCTCAATGACTAACTTTTCTGCTCCTTCAATGTTAATCTTCATGTAGTCCACAAGTTGAATGTTGTTAATCTCTAAATAACTATCGATAGTCAAACCCTCAACTTCACTGAAGCTCCCACTATCTTCATATGTTATTTTGTTTTCAGTGTGATGGCCTATATTCTCTGCAATCTTGACAGGTCCATCCCTATTGGTAATTGCACAATTTGAAGAAGTTACATTTTCTAATTTATTTTGATTAATACAAATTTCTAAAGCCTTAAAGGTTCTTTCAGTGGCCTCTATGGAAAAAACTTTTCCTTCATTTCCAACATGCTTAGACATTAATCTTGTATCAAGTCCTAAACCTGCACCTATATCAATACAAATATCTCCTACACCAGGCCTATATCCATGAAAAAAAATCTCATCTGAAAAAGATTCTTCCTTTTCAGCATTCAACCTATAGTTTGGACTATAGTCACAAAAAAAAACTTTACCCTGCTTCTGTAACCAGAGATTATTTTCCAGTAGTCGGAATGTCGAAAACCTACCAAGAAATATCGAAATTAGAGAAAGGAGGAAATATGCAAAATAATTAAGTCTAGATTTGATCAGCAATTTAATTAGGGCTTCTACTTTCATTCGAAATTATGTAACTATTCGGAAGCGAGTACCATATATTATTTAAAGATAAATTGCTCGATCTAATAAATATTTTTTTTATAGAAATATTTGCATCTATATTCTCTGATAAAAATTTATTCAGATTCATTCTATGAATAAAATTTAATTATACTTTCCGATATATAATCTATCTCTTCATTACTGAGCTGAGAAAAGGATGGAAGCCACAAACCTCTCTTTCCTATGTCCTCAGAGACCGGAAAGTTACCATCAACCTTATAGCAATCTTGTTCATTCAGCGGAGGATACATAACCCTTGAACCGATAGAAGCCTCTTGCAGGTGAAGCATTAGGTTTTCCCGGTCTTCACAAAGTACATCTATAAACCAAGGCGCAGTTAAATCTAAATCATGATCGAAGAAACTTATTTGATCTATATCCGATAGATTATCTCTATATTTTTTCCAAATCTCTTTCTTTCGTTTTATTCTAAAATCTAATTTTTTCATTTGCTCTAACCCTATAACTGCCTGCATTTCTGTAAATTTAGAGTTAAAGCCTATAGAATCATGAATGTCTGAGCCACCTGCAGTTCGCCCAAAATCCTTCAATTTCTTTAGTTTATTTGCTAATCCATCATTATTTGTAACCAATGCTCCGCCTTGTCCAGTTGTAATTATTTTTGGCATGGAGAAGGAGAAACTTCCTATATCGCCTTTGAGGCCAATATGTGTTTCTTTATCATAATAAGAACCTAATGATTGGGCAGCATCCTCAATAATTTTAATGTTATTTTCTTCAGCAAAATTCAAATATCTTGTAATTTTAGTTTTTGGCTTTCTGCCATTGGCGCTTACCAGCATCATAGCTTTAGTTTTAGGGGTCAATTTTTTATTAAGCTGCTCTATGTCAAGGCACAAAGTCTCTGCCTCAACATCAACAAAGACTGGTTTTGCTCCAATCATTTTTATTGAATTTGGAGTTGCAACCATAGTGAAATTAGGTACTAAGACTTCATCACCGGGCTTGATATCCAAGGCAAGAGCAGCAAGTGTTAGACTGATAGTGCCATTATTTACTACTATACAATGCTTACTTCCAGTGAATTTTGCAATTGCATCTTCGAATTTCTTAGTATTTTTAAATTCAGTGAGGAAGCCATCTTCTTGCATATAACTATCTATAGCTTGTCTCTCTTCGTCCCCAATCCAAGGACGCATTTGCATAATAAATTCCCTTTCACTCATCACTGCTCTCCTCGAATTTACATTGAAGCGAGAGAATTTTTTCCTTATCTCGCTCAGTGATTTTTTTAGCTGGTGAGCCAGCATAAACTGACCATTCTTCCGTGTTTCTATTGAGTAAGGACTGAGCTCCAACTACTGAGCCTGTCTTGAGGTTTACATTAGGTAGTATTGTTGAATTGGAACCAACTATACAATGTTCATTAATCTTAATACTTCCTCTTTCTGCATTGCCCTTAAACTCCTCAGGCACCAAAGGTGTTGCAATTCCGCTATGATAATCGTCAGAACCAGCAGCAATTACAACATTTGGTGATAGGGTTGAAAACTTACCAAAAAATACAGAGCTCTCTTTTCCGCCAATAATTTTACATCCAGAAGATATATGAACATAAGAAGAAAGCTTCAATGAAGTGGAGATGTAGCAAAAGTCGTCAATAATCACATTATCATCAATCTCTACTAGTTCAGGATATCGAATTCGAACGGTTTTACCTATAATTACATTTTCTCCACATCTCTTGAGAAGATTTGTATCAAAGAAAATATTATCCATCTAGATTTAGCCTATCTCTGTCTATTTCTGGACCTAAGTAAGGTCCATTTTTTATCTCTAAAACTTTTGTGTTATCTTCCAGAATCTCGTATCCGTGCCCACCAGAAAGCATAATAAGGACATCATCTGCATAGGCTGTTATTTCTTCTACCAAAATAGAATTATCATCATAGATATATGCTTGTAGACTACCCGATTTTACATAAATTACTTCTTGAGTAAATAAAACTGATCTCTCGACTTCATTATGCGTGTGGGCAAGTAATTTTTTACCTTTATTGTAATTCCAAGAACCGGCTTGTATGTATTCTTCATCCTGTGAAAAGAAGGATAAATTATCATGTCCCCAAGCCTCGCTAGCTTTTATATATCTAGCCAGGATTTTCCCATCTTTTTTTATATCATGACTCATGCTGAACTCCTTTAATTGTGTTTTCATACCATTTTACTGTTTCTTTTATACCCTCTATAAGATCTTTCTCTGGAGACCAACCAAATATCCTCTTACCTTTAGATCCATCAACTGTCTTAAATGGAGCTCCGTCTGGTTTAGTCTTATCAAAAACCAATTTACCTTCGTAACATGTTTCTGATTTGATCAAGTCTGCAAGATCAATGATGCTTATGCCTTTTCCTATGCCAACATTAATTGGATCAATGCTCCTAGGTATTTTAATACCTCTTATAAGAGATTCAGCTCCATCATCCACAAACATCCATTCTCTTACAGGAGCACCTGTGCCCCATACAATCACCTCTTCCTTTCCTTCTATTCTGGCTTTAACCATCTTCATTATCAGAGCGCCTAAAGCATGCGATCTTTTCTCTTCAAAATGATCTCCTGGACCGTACATATTAGAAAGAATGAGGTTCACAACATCAAGATTATGTTGCTTAGCATAAGCCCAAGAGCCAATAGTCGATAACTTTCTAACAGACCCATAAACCTGGACAGATTCATGTAAAGGTCCATTCCAAAATTCAGATTCTTTAAATAAAGATGCCTCTCCTGGATAAGCACAATTTGATATAGGATTAATTAACCTCTTAACTCCATAATTCTTAGATGCTTCCAAAATATTCACGATCATCATAGTATTTCTAAAAAAAAGATCTGCTGGATATGAATATCCAAAATCTATGCCGCCGACAAAAGCCGAGCAGTTGATTACATATTTAGGTTTTATAGAATCAAATAAACTATTCGTTTGATAGGCGTCCATTAAATCACAACCTAAACTTAATGAACTTGCATGATGAGGCAAATTATATTGCTGAAGTTTATTTATGACTCTTTTGCCTAAAAAACCAGTGGCTCCTAATACAAGTATCATTTTAATCTTCTAATGAATTAATCGTTCTCTCTAGAGAAATAAGCAAAGGTGATTTTGGGTTAGGTGCAAGTTTTTGCATTTTATTCATATTTGCTACCCAGGAACTTCCATCAAAGATACGACTCTCTGATGTATAGTTAATTTTTGTTCCATGACCCATAATTTTTACAACTTCTTCTGCTATTGAATTGATTGAAGTTGCTTCTCCTGAACCTATGTTATAAACATCGCCTTTAGGTCGAATTGAGTCTGCAACTATTTTAATTCTCTGAACTTGATCACCAACATATGATAAATCTCTCACTTCTTCTCCACTACCAAATAAATAAATGTTTTGAGGATCATCTTTTATCTTCTGATAAATATCATAGATTAACTGTCTTTTGAGATTCTCGCCAAAGGTAGAGAAGATTCTCAAAGATCCTAGATATAGTTCAGATGTCAAAGACATCATGCTTAAGTAATTTTCTCCGGCCAGTTTGATAACTGCGTAGTTTGATAATGGTTTACATATATCATCTTCACTTTGTATATCCAATTCTGTAGAACCATACACTGCTACAGAAGATGCAAACCAAAAATCTCCTTCGTAAGACAATTCCTTCAAAGTCTCAACGGCATTTACCAAAGGAACAAAAGTTTGCTCTATATCTATATTACAATCATCAATGGACAGGCCTGGATATGGGTTTCCTGTCAGAAAAAAAATCTTTTCAAAGACTTGTTCTTTAAAAAGTTTTTGAAAAGATTCTTTTGAGTAATCTAATTGCAAGCAATTATTATCTACGATCTGATGAAATCTGGTGGTAGTAACAACTTTGTAATCTTCTGCCATATAAAAATTAGCTAAATGTTTACCTATAAAACCTTGTCCACCAATGATAAGTATCTGTCTCAAAAAACTAAGCCCCGTAATTATTTTTGATAAGCTTATCTAGTATTTTGAATGGCTCTTCAAGAGAATAATGATGATTACCTATAAACAGGCCATTCTTGTGAACTAGATCTGAATTAATAAGAGTATCTGCTTGAGAGCAATCAAAATAGTCAACCATAGGATTATGTATTATGTTACCCGCTACTATTGGTCTAGTTTCAATACCATTAACGGTTAGTAGTTTGACAAATGACTCTCTAGAAATTTCCGATTCTTCCTTGAGTGTAATTGAGAATCCAAACCAAGAACTTTGACCGATTTCCTTTTGAGTTTTTAGAAAAGAATATTTATTGAAAATATCTTGAAACAATTGGGCATTTATTCTTCTTTGTGCAATAAACTTATCTAATTTTTTTAATTGCACTCTTCCTAGACTTCCAGAAAATTCAAGCGGTCTGAAGTTATAACCTGGCAGAATAAATCTAAAGGATTCCATAAAAGCATCATCAGATTTCTTTATAAGTTTGTTAACTTTGGGTAAATTTCTTGTCCACCCATGTGCCCTTATAGATAAAAGTATATGATAAATCTCTTCATCATCAGTTGTTATCATACCTCCTTCCATTGTAGACATATGATGACTAAAAAAACCGCTACATGTACCAAATAAACCAAAACTTCCTGTCTTCTTTCCTAAATATTCAGCTCCTAACGATTCACAATTGTCTTCTATTAAGATTAGCCCATTTTCATCAGCTATTCTTTCAATCTCATCATATGCATTCGGATTGCCGAGTAAATTTACTGCGAAAATTGCCTTGGTATTTGGTGTTATTGCCTCCATCAATTTTTTTGTATCAACATTGAGAGTATCGATATCAATGTCTACAAACCTTAATTTAAGGCCATGAAAATAAAGAGGAGAATAAGTAGTTGACCAAGAAACGGCGGTTACCAAAACCTCATCACCTTGATTTAATTTTGGACCTTGTTGTCTAAAAAAAAGTGAAGATAAACCCAAGTGATTAGCCGAAGAGCCTGAATTTACCATTACACAATATTTTGATCCATGATAAGCAGCGAAATCTTCTTCAAAAGCTTTAACATTCTTACCCATAGTAAAATTATCACTTTCGATAACTTTATAAATAGCTTCTCTTTCTTGCTCGTCCCAAGAAGAAACTGCTAGAGGCAGTATGGGTTCTTTATCTTTCATAAATTTTGACTGGAAAATTAGGACTTCTTTCTGTAAACTTTAGTAGAGTTGATACCTAATTCTAATTCATATCTAGATATTTCCAGATCATGTTCGACCATTTCATCAATCATTTGGTCTATAGATATCTTGGGTTCCCATTTGAGGTCTTTTTTGGCCAAACTACTATCTCCCAATAAAGTTTCAACTTCTGTTGGTCTAAAGTACTCAGGACTAACTTTAACAACAAGCCTCCCGTTCTGATCATAGCCCTTTTCTTCCATTCCCTTGCCTTCCCACGTTATCTTCATATCTAGTCTCTCAGATGCCATAGATACAAACTCTCTAACGCTATATTGCACTCCGGTAGCAATTACATAATCCTTTGGCAAGTCATTCTGTAGAATCAACCATTGCATTTCCACATAGTCCTTAGCATGTCCCCAGTCTCTCTTTGCATCCATATTTCCTAAGGAAAGTATTTCATCTGACCCAAGAGAAATTTTGGCTAGGGCTTTAGTTATTTTTCTTGTAACAAAAGTCTCCCCTCTATAAGGAGACTCGTGATTGAATAAAATGCCATTACAGGCGAACATATCATATGCTTCCCTGTAATTTATAGTTATCCAATAAGCATAGAGCTTTGCGACAGCATAAGGACTTCTGGGGTAAAAAGGAGTTGTTTCTCTCTGAGGTATTTCGGTAACTTTACCAAACAATTCTGAGGTTGAAGCTTGATAGAACCTTGTTTTTTCAACTAAATTTGAGCTTCTTATTGCTTCGAGTAATCTCAATACACCTATTCCGTCTGCATTAGCTGTATATTCCGGTTCTTCAAAGGACACACCTACATGGCTTTGAGCAGCTAAGTTGTAAACCTCATCAGGACGAACATTATTTACTAGATGAAATAGACTACTCGAATCTGTCATATCTGCGTGATGGTAGAAAAATTTCTTATCAATTAAATCTGAATTAATCAGATGGTCTATTCTGTCTGTATTATAGAGAGAGCTTCTTCTTTTGAGTCCATGTACTTCGTACCCCTTTTCTAATAGAAATTCGGCAAGATAAGAACCATCCTGCCCAGTTATGCCTGTAATTATAGCCTTTTTAGTCAAATGATTATGTTGATAATTTGTTTTTTCCTAATCTAAATGGAGAAAGAGAGAGAATTACTTCGTAACGCATTAACCTAAACAAACCCAGTATAAAAAGACCAATTAAAAAACCGAAAAAAGTACCAAAAACGCTTATGAGAGCTCTATAAGGTTTTGACTTTTCCGTTGGCAAGAAAGCAGGGTCAACAATATCTAAAATAAAAAATTCATCTATTTCAGCAAGCATTAAAATCTTGAGATTTTTTTCTTTGAGTTTATTTAGAAGTAAATTTAAATCACGCATTGAAGTTTCTGCAATAATATTGTCAAGATAAACTATGGAACGCTGAGCTCTACCTACTTCAATATCTTTAACTTTATCATTTACTTCTCTTACCAAGTTCGTCAAGAGTTCTTGAGAAAAGTGAGGTGAAACATGCTCGAAACCAAGTTTTGCATATTTTGTCTTCCTATCAGTTTCAATGGAAAATCTCAATAAAAAAGCTTTGTAAATATCGTAGTCAGAAGGCATATAATCCAGCTTATCCTCATCGACGTTATATCCACTCGCTTTGTAAACAATTGAACCATCCTCCCATCTCTTAGCGTGAAGTAGTTCAGGTAAGTAATCATATTTCTTTATAAAATCAACTACAAAAGCCTTTGATACCAGTAGCTCTTTTGCCAATATTACGTTTGGATCGGTATCAACACTATCACCAAAAGTGACAAGAGATGACAATCCTCCGAAGTCAAACCCTCCAACACCTCCTCCCGACAAAGAAACGTCTAACTGAGTATCTTTAGGCATCAAAGTAACATTAGAAATATAATTATTAGGTAAAATAAGTGCAACGGTAACTGAAATTACCGCGGCAATAGAGCTAAAAAGAGTTAAAAAATTTCTTTGTGACCAAATCCATGTTGTCATCTCGTAGAGGTCTACCGAATCTGAGTTGTTATTTTCGAGGGATTCTTCCATATTTATATTTTAACTCTAATCGTAAAGGCTATGCACATAAATCTCTTAAAACTAATCTCTACCATATTTATCTGAGTATCTTACAATATCGTCTTCACCAAGATAACTGCCCAATTGTACTTCAATTATTTCAACATCCGAATCAGTTGTATTGGCTAAAGAATGTATGACTTCTTTGCCTATAGATATCATGCTACCTACCGGATATCGCTCTATATTATCTCCTACTTGAATTTCTGCTTCACCCTTTATTACGACCCATCTTTCTGATCTGTGAAAATGCTTTTGAACTGATAATTGTTCTTTAGGGTAGACATGGATTCTCTTTACCTGATAGTTATTACCTCCATCAATTGTTTCATACCAGCCCCATGGTCGGAAAACTTTCTCACTAGAATCAAAAATGCCTTTTTCTTCATCATTTATCTTATCAAGAATCTTATTAGCATTTTCTCTTTTGTTTAAGTTTGTAATTAACAATGCATCTGGAGTGTCAATAATTGCAAGGTTATCAACCCCTGAAACACCGACTGTCCTTGTTTGAGAATATATGAGATTGCTTCTTGAATCATCTATAAATATTTTTTCCCCAAGAATAGCATTATCGTTTTCGGTAGATTCTAAGTTTAATTCTTTGAGGCTGTGCCAAGAACCAACATCTGACCATTTGCCTAGAAATTCTGAGGTGTAGGTATTGCTAGATTTTTCTAGAATTGCGTAGTCGATGGAGATATTTGGCAATTTCTGAAATTCTTTTTTATTAATCTCTATGAATTTATCTCTTTGAATGAATTCAAGGTTAACTTTATTTGATTCCTTCCAAAGACTGCTAAATTCTTGGATTATAAAGTTTGAATTGAATATATTTATGCCGCTATTCCAATAAAATTCATTTGTTGATAAATATTTTTTTGCAGTCTTTAGATTTGGCTTCTCTTTGAAAAGGATTATTTTCTTAAGTACATCTTCATTATTTGTATGATGTATGTAACCATATCCTACCTCTGGAGAGGTGGGTTTTATACCAAAAGTGATAAGTTGACCTTTTTGCTTTACCTTCATGGCGTTATTAACTGTTCTTGCAAGAGCATCTCGATCGTAATGATGATCAGATGGCATAACTAGTATCTCTGATTCTACATCTTGTTTTTGGATATATTTTGCTGCAGCAAAAATAGCTGGGGCAGTGTTTCTTCCTTCAGGTTCAATTAAAACTAAACAATTTAAATCTTTAAATTCTTTCAGGGTGTTTTCGATCAGTTTTAGATGATTTTGTCCTGTTACAATCAAAATACCTCTTAAATTAGAAAGATTAGAAGCTCTTCTGATTGATTTTGATAGCAGAGAACCTGAATTATCTATATCAATGAATTGTTTGGGATAAGATCCTCTTGATAATGGCCACAGCCTCTTTCCCGATCCACCCGCGAGAATTACAGCCCATAGATTTTTCCTAGTTTTATTATTCATTTGGATTTCTATTTTAAATAATTAAAAAGCTGATTAAATCGTTTACTCCAAGTATGGTCATTTAAAGCTCTTCGATGACCTGCCTCTGAAATTTTCTTAGCTTCCGTAACATTATTGGAATAATATTTTGCTTTTTCAATTAAGTCAGTTTCATTACCGAAAGGAATTGCCTCCTTTCCTCTCTCGTAAAAAAAGTCAAATTCCTCAGAATCTTGAGTTAATAGCATTGATCCAGAAAGTGGGATTTCAAAATCTCTAAAGTTACACCCAAACGTAACCTCATAATTGAAAAAATCGTTATCTTTTCTTGATTCAGGGAAATTCAAAGATACTAATGATCTAGATAATATCTTTCTATAATTCTTGTCATCTGGAACTCCTCCCACTTCAGTCAATTTCATAATTTGTTTTTGAATTAAAATTCTTTCACTTTTATTTAAATTTTTTAGTCTTTTTTCATTTGTATTTAAGTTATATACAATTGGAGCGACATACAATCTTAGGAAATTGGTAATATTATTATTGAGATACCAACCAGGACCAAACAACTTTAAGTCTATACCTGATTGTAGGAGCCTCCAAATATAGTATGGCCTTTTCCCATATGCTGAACCAACAAAAGATATCCCTATATCCTGATTACCTGAAATTTCATAAAGATTTTCGTTCGCGGCCATGGGTAACCAATAATTATTTGCTCCAACAGAGTCGTATAAGGCTTTATGATTTTTTGATATGTAGGTATTAAGCCCTATGTAAGGAGAGTTTCTTTTGTGCAGAATGTCAAATTGATGGCTATTGCAAGTCCAATTCACAGTATAAACCTCATCTTTAAGTTCTTTGTATAAATTAGGTGTTACTTGCTCATCTGATAAAAAACCTAACAAATAATCGAAAGGGGCTTCTTGCTTGAAGACAGAGATTATGTGTTCTTCAAGTATATTTTTTTGATTCTCCAGAGTTTCTGTCTGATGCTGTTTTAGAAATTCATCAAATTGTATGATTGTGACTTGATGGCCCAGAGTAATAAGTGATTCATAAATATTATCTTTGAATATTGCGCTGTTAGGAACAGGAGCAGCAGCTGATCCCATAACTAGCAAAATTTTAAGGCTTTTATCTTTCATCGAGATAGATAAATAAAGTTAAGAATCAAAAAGAATATAAAAACCATTATAAACCTACTAAAAAATATGAAAATTCTTGAATTACTATCAAAAAGCGCCAAGAGAGGTACGGCTATAGAGTAGTAGACAGTATGCTTACCTCCATAAACTAAGATACCTGATAAATAAAATAGGGAGAATATAAGAAGGATCATAAACTGCGACCTGCTCGGTCTAATGTTCACAAGAAATATCAATAAGCTTAGAAATAATGTTAAATTGAAAACTGATGTAAGATAACCTGGGATATGATACTCATAACCTGTCACCTGATATAAAACTTGTGTCCAAGGAAAGGGGCCTACAACAGAGTATATAAAAGAAACTGGTAATGCGATGATTTTACTAAGGAAATCTACATTTAAAAACCTTCCAAGAAATATTTCTATTAGAATTGGTGTAAGAGCAACTAAACCAATCAAGGCAAAAATGAAGGCAATAAGGTTTGATTTTTTGAAGTTTCTAAAATTATAAATTACGGAATAAACTATGTTGGTTCCAATACCGACAATCAGTGGTATCAGGAAATAAACTTCTCTAACCAGGCTGGAGACCCAGCTAGCAAAACCAATAATCACAATTTTGAATAAACCATTACTCGAGAAGAAAAACACAAGGAGAAAAACGCTATATAGGACCAACATTTGTCCAAAAGTGTCTCTTGATAGAATTGAGGTTATCATTTCGAAAGGCTGTAAAAGCACAATCAAAAAGCAGAAAATAGCATTCCTGCTGTTTTCGTTAATTTTCAAAGAAATAAAATAAATTAAAAAAGCTGCATAAACCGTCACTAATGAGTTAAAGGTTGCAACGCTTAGAGCCTTTACACCACCAAAATAAAAGAGAAAAGACATGAGGTATATCATTTCATAGTTTTTATTTTCGGCGGCATAACCAGCTACTGTATCTGCATCAGCTGTCCCTGCTGTTCCGGCAGCAAACATATCCATCGAATCGAAAAGCCACATATACTCATCAAGATAGGAAAAGTCTGAAGAACTATGTCTGAAATAGTCGGGTTCCAAAAATATCAAGTAATGGACGATCCCTATGCTCAGTCGTATGAGATAAAATAAAAGAGCATACTTTAGAATAGACACTACAAAATACTTTTGAAGCATGAAATAAAAAAAGAAAATTGCTATTAGTCCACCGGAGGTAGCAATCAAAATGCTCGTGCCGTTATTCATTTCTTCATTTGATAGGGACAAAACTGCTAGATATAGTCCGAAAGACGCCGCTATGAAAAAAGAGACTTGAATAGGGAATAAATTCCCAGTATTTCTTAATAATTGATTAGCACTCAGCATGATGTCATTGTAAGAGAATAAGATCTCTAATGCTTCAAAATTCCAAAAGAATGCTTGCTAGGTCAGTTGCATGAATGCAATTCTATTTTATAGCTTTGAATAGTAACCAGCCTAAGTCTCTTACTCTCTTACTAAAAATGATTAACAGAAATAGTAAAAAGGTAATAAGTAGGAAACTTAAAACATTATTAAATACGCTATCCTTTACAACATTAAAAAATCCTATGAACAAAGCAAGCAGATACACACTTAGCTCGTATCTAGAGCCGGGATAAAAAATTTTATAAATATAGTCTCCTGTTTTTTCTTGAATCAATTTAGCTACATAAAATAAAGCTATGAGGGAAGATATAATTCCAGCTAAAGGGAGACCAAAGATGTCAAAGTTGCTAACCAAAAGATATGTAAGAGACAATCTAACGATAGACTCGCCTATACTTATATAAGCTACAGATTTAAAGTTACCGGACGTATAAAGTATAGAGTTAAATAAGTGTAGTTTGGCTACCAAATAAACATTAAATGCCATTAAAAGCACGAACGAATAATCGAAAATCAGCTCCTCTTCAAGCCACAAAAATATAAGAGGGCCTAGACTTGCGATAATTATAGATGTACCAAGTAAGTGAATTAGTTGAAAACTATAAATAGTATTCTTAACAACTTCACGAAGCCTATCTCTTTCTAACCCTGAAAAAATATGTGAAAGAGAGGTGTAGGTAGAAGTTGCTATTCCCGTTGAAAACATTTGTATAGCAACAAAGATTCTCTTCAGAATTGATATGAATGCAGCAATCTCAGTAGAAAAGAGAATGCCCGCTACGGCAGTCTCTATATTCTCAGACGTAATAGCTGAAAACTTTCTTAAATACAGAAATTTTATGTCTCTAAACAATGATAAAAATCCTAAGTTTGAAAAGGTTATTAAACTCTCTTTGAGATACCTCCCCCAAAGAACTATCACTGTTAGCAAATATAAGAATACTCTAAGAAAATTAGGAAATAAGATACCCAATGCCAAAGCAATGATTCCAAGATCATTTATCAGGCCCACAACTATCACAAAAGGCGAGGTAATTATGGAAAGAAAATTTATGACATTATCTTTAAAAGTTTGCAGCAAGGACTGAAGAAATGAACTCAAAATACTGTAAATAGGAACGAGACATATAGCAAGTATGTAAAGCTGCATAGCGCTCTCAAGTCTTTCTAATTGCCCATTATTTTCATAATTGATTAGGTACGGAACAAATGAAGCAAGAATAAAGCCAAAACAGAGTGTAATAATCATGAAAAGGCCTGCTATCAGAAAAGATGAAAGAAATGTACCCTGAAATTCTTTATCAGAGTCATTATTAAAGTGTTTGGATAGGCGTTGAGAACAAACTGAAGATATGCCAGGGTCGATTAGCATAATTATATTTATTGTTGCTATAGCAGTGAGCCATGCGCCATAATCGGATAAACTCATGTATTTCAAATAAAGTGGAACCAAAACGATGGAATTTATAATCAGGACAATGCTAGTACCATAATTGAATAACACATTTACGAACGTAGCCTTGGTTTTGTTTATTTCAGCGGAGTTTATTCTCACGTTAGAGATTTAAGCTTTGAATTACTGAATCATTTTGGTCAAAATGAGTGACTCTTTCGAAAGTTACCCTTGCATTTGATGATAATTTGTCCCATAAGCTTGGATCCTCTATGAGCATTTGCATATCTTTAATCATTTTATCTAAATCAGACATTGGCGAAATGAGAGCATTTTCTCCATCCATTAGAAAATCTTTGTGTGCTCCAACATCAAATGCCAAAACAGGTTTTTGCAACCCCATAGCTTCAAGTAAAGCAAATTCACCGGTCGAAGGATAGTTTGAAGTTATAATCACTGCAAAGGAATTTGCGACATAAGATAAAAAATCTTTGTGAGAGTCCAGCCCTGAAATGACTTCAAGCTTTCCAGAATTAATGTAATCACTAAGACTATTGGTCTCTATAAATCTTTTTGCGACAGTCTCTTTATAAATAATCATCTTAAATTTAAGGTTAGTCGTTGCATTAGAATGAATAAGTTGAGGAACAAAATGCGAGCCTTTTGCTTCACTAATTTGACCTGAGATGAGGAAGTAATTGCCCTTACTCGAAGCAATTCCATCTAGACCTGCAGGTTCAAAAAAAATATTTGACGATTTTGCTTTAGTATCGTCTAGCCCGAACATCTTGAAAGTCTCACGTTGGGATTTAGAGTATCCTAACAAAGCATTAGCCTTTAAAAATCGCTTTCTTGATAGAACCTTCTCTATTATTCCCTTCATGTAAGGCACTGGATTATTTGTGTCTAAGCATCTATTAATAAATGCATGAGTAAAATTTTGATCCATACACTTGAAACATTCTCCATTTTTTAAGCCAGCAAAATTTTTAAGACACCAAAACTCATTAGTGAGAGGTAAATAAATATAAGGTAAATCCGACCTCTCGGAATTTAAATAATCAATTGAAACTTTATTACTTATTGTGCCGAAATAAAATACTAAGTCAGGCTTAAAAAGCTCTATTAGCTTCTTAAATTCTTCGATAACTTTTTTTTTCTTAGGGAAGAACTGATCAAAGAATCTATACGGCTCTTTAATAAAATAATCTATGCCTTCTGACTGTAAAAATCTTTCTTTCTGAGAAGAAAAACCTGGAACATCTTCTGCAAATACTCCTACTTGATGTCCTTGTTTTTTTAATGTTTTAGCAAGGAATTGGGTGGATCTATGCCCCGAATCATTTCCCCAAATTGAATCTGGTATGACTAATATTCTTTTCATCGGCTACGCATATTAGCTTGGACTCTGAAAATTGGTGCCCGGGGCCGGACTCGAACCGGCACGAAGTTTCCTTCGAGGGATTTTAAGTCCCTTGTGTCTACCAATTCCACCACCCGGGCAATGATTGGCAATTTGCATTATATGATTATGATTAGTTTAAGGGTCATGATTATGTAACTAGTTAATGTTTTTATATTCGGTAAACCAATCCAAAAAATTATCCATACCATCTGAGAAAGTAGTAATAGGGTTGAATTCAAGCAATTTTTTAGATTTATTAATATTAGCCCAAGTTTCTTTTACTTCAATAGAAGAATCCTCAAAAGAATAGTCTGCTTTGGTATTGAAATATTTCTCAATATACCTTACTAACTCCCATGTGCTTACTGGAGAATTATTTCCTAAATTAAAAATTTCGAAAGGAATATCATTGGTAAAATTTTCAAAGCTTACCGCCTTACTTAGTCCATGGATTATGTCATCGATATATGTCATATCTCTGGACATTTCTCCCTTGTTATACACTATTATTTTTTTCCGACTACTTATTAAGTCAGCAAACTTAAAGTAAGCCATATCTGGGCGTCCTTTTGGTCCATAGACTGTGAAAAACCTAAGGCCAATTGTAGGTATATTATTATTGAAGGCAAATGAATGAGCTAACACTTCATTGCTTTTTTTTGAGGCAGCATAAAGGGACACAGGGCTATTTGTCTTGTCTGATTCAGCATATGGTACGTCCATTGAATTACCATATACAGAACTACTAGAAGCAAAAACAAACTTTTCAACAGACGAGTTCTTTAGACACTCTAGAAGATTATAAAATGAAATGATATTTGATTCTAAATATGAATTTGGATCTACTAAGGAATGTCTTACACCGGCTTGGGCTGCTAGATGTAACACTAAATTAGGCTTAAAACTATTGAATACTTCTCCTAACTTATCAAGCTGAATCATATCGAGTTGATTAAAAGTAAAATTTGTTAATTCTAGGATTTCATTTAATCTGGAATTTTTTAAATCCACGTTGTAATAACTATTTAAGCTATCTATTCCCATCACTTCATAACCTAGATTTGAGTAGTATTTCGATGCAAAAGAGCCGATGAAACCTGCAGCTCCTGTTATAAGTATCTTGTTTTTACCTCTCATTTTAATGAGGCTGAGGTCGGAATCGAACCGGCGTAGACGGATTTGCAATCCGCTGCATAACCACTTTGCTACTCAGCCTTGTGCGCTATTCTATGTATCTAAGAGAAATAGACCAGTTATTTAATCAAGTTTTTATAGGCCTTAAAATAGGTATATAAACTATGTAACGAGATATATGCGGCAAGCCAAAAAAAGAAGACTGTAAATTTAAAGAATGTTTCCTCGAAATTTGGAGATACTATCAAAAAAGACAGGGCAGTAATCTGTACGGTTGTCTTACTCTTTGCTAGGAAACTAACTTTTATTGGATTACTTCCTAAATTTTCTACTAAAAATTGTCTAAAGGAGGAAATAATCAACTCTCTAGAGATAATAATCAAAGCTGGTATCAAAAGTTCTTTATTTCCCGAAAAAGTAATTAGATAAAATAAAGGAATACAAATTAGAAGTTTATCGGCTATTAAGTCAAGCAAACCCCCTAAAGAACTCTCAGTTTTAGTTTTACGAGCAACATACCCATCTAAATGATCTGTGAGACCCGCTGTAATAAATAAAGCTAAAGCTATCCAGTTTCTATTATCATTCTGATCAGAAATTAGATATAAGACTGGAAAGATTAATAATATCCTGGAGGCTGTAATATAGTTTGCCATATAAATTAACTGTGCAATTGTTTAAAAATCGATTCAGCTGTAGTTCTTCCAATGCCACTCACTTCAGATAAATCTTCAATACTAGCCCTTTTTATTTGCTCTAATGAGCCAAAATATCTCAGCAGAATTTTTTTTCTGCTTGAACCAATTCCCGATAGATTATCAAGAGAAGACTTGATGGAAGATTTTGATCTCCTTTTTTTTAAGGATGTTATCGCAAACCGATGAGTTTCATCTCTTATTTCTTGAATAAAACGACAAAAAACTGAGCTTGAATTCATTTGAATTGTCTGGCCATCTGCAAGATGAATAGAGTCAAAGGATAGTTTTCTTCTGGCTCCCTTAGATATTGATATTAAATTGAGATCATCTAAACCCAAATCTACAAATGTTTTCATAGCAGAATTCAGATGGGCTTTTCCTCCATCGATTATGACTAAATTTGGAAGAGTTCTTTCATTATCTTTGGAAAATCGTCTTTTTATTAATTCATCCATCGAACCTATATCATTTCCAGAATTTTCCTCGCTTATTTTATAAGTACGATAAAGACTCTTATCTTTACCTTCTATTGAATAAACAACACAACCCGCGACTGCATCAGTACCTGATTGATGACTTATATCATAAGACTCAATAATCTTGATTGGATCCTTAATCTTCAAGGTCTCATTTAAAGATTTAATCTTAACCTTAATGTCCGTATCAATTCTGTCATTTCTAAATACGTACTCTGTATTCGCCCGACAAAGATCTAACAATCCTTTATCTTTTTTTCCTGGCTTAGTGATAATAGAAATCTTCTTTGAATGAAAGTCGCTTAAAGCCTTTTCAAGTAAGCTTTTATTTTGTACTTCATTCCCAAATACTAATACAGAGGGACAAATTTCAGCGGATAAATACTTTTGAAGTATGAATCTTTCTAAAATATCTTCATCCATAATCTCATCTTGGAGGATAAAGTTTTTATGGCCAACTACCCAGCCTTGTTTTACGTGTGTTACACCAATTTTCATAACACCTTTGATAGAGGATAAAAAAATAGCATCTCTATTTTTCTTAAAGCCAGTAATGCTTTGTGATCTTTGTATATCTCTTAGAGCTGAGATTCTATCTCTGTAAATAGCAGCCTTTTCATAATCCTTCATTAAAGAGAATTTATCCATGAAGGCGTAAAACTCTTCAATAAGTTCTTCAGATCTTCCCGTCAATAATAGCTCTGCACCTTTTACTTCTTTTTCATATTCGTCATTGTTTATCAAGCCCACGCAAGGAGCAGAACATCTTCCAATCTCGTATTGCAAGCATGGTCTTGATCTATTCATAAAATAAGAATCAGAACAATTTCTTAATTTGAAAGTTTTTTGAATTAATTTGAGAGCATCTCTCACGGCATAGTTATTTGGAAATGGACCCAGAAATCTTCCATTCTCTTGCTTCTTTCCAAGGTAAGATTTTGCTGAAGGAAATTTTTGCTCTGTGTCAATTTTTATCCACGGATACCCTTTATCATCCTTAAATTGAACATTAAATTTAGGTTTTAGCTTCTTTATCAAGAACTGCTCTAATAAAAGAGATTCTAATTCAGTATTTGTTATGGCAAACTCTATCCTCCTTGCATCTTGCATCAATTTATCTAATTTTTTTGTTCTAGATGATAATCGGAAGTATGAAGACAACCTTTTATCAAGTAATTTAGCTTTGCCGATATATATCGGATGATTAGCACCATCCAAAAACTTATAAACTCCGGGCTTTTGTGGCAACCTTCTAATGAATTTGGAAATATTTTCTCTACCAGAGGGAATGAGAATCGGTTTTTCTGTATATATATTTTCCTGACTTATTTCCATTAAAAATAACTTTTAAACCAAAATTTTCTATCTAATTTTTTGGAAGAATATCTCTTGCAAAGAATTTTGAAAAAAAATTTTGATTATCTTCGCTTCTAGATGCTAATTTCTTTCCTAATTCTACTCCCCATTGATCAAAGGGATCTATGCCTAGTATTAATGATTCTATAAATGTTTTATGCTCATAAAGAGCGATAAGAAAACCCAAGCTCCGATAATCCAAAGAATTCAGTAAGATTATAGAACATGGATTATTTCCTTTTACTGTCTTGAAATGACTTAGGTCGTCAACCTCTCCGTAGCTCATTGCCAGTACTTGAGCAAGTAACATGTTATGAGAATCTAAATTATCTCTAAGCTCTTGATTGACTCCTATAAAATCGCATGAAGTCTCTGTTTTTCCTTGCATTAGCCATTGAAAAGTTGAATGTTGTGCATCAATACCATAACCCCCCCAAATCAAAGGTGAAGTAGGGAAAAAACTTTTTTCATTTAAAAAATTTACTGTTTTCCCGTTACTCTCCATACTAAGTTGAGAGATATACTTAGGAAGAGACCTAAGTCGATAGTTATAAGTAAATATTCCATGATTATTGATTTTCAAAGAGGTGCAATTCCATACTGCAAATAAAGCCATCATTACCGAGATATTTTCACTCCATGGGCTGTTCAAAGTATGTTGATCTGCTAAGTAAGCACCATCTAGAAAAGACATATAATCATCAAAACTGGCATTAACAAAAGCAGGTAAACTTATAGAGGACCACACCGAAAATCTGCCACCAAGAGAATCTAGAATCCTAAATTGATTAGTCTTTGGAATACCTTGTCTAGTCATTTCTTCATAATCAGAAGAAATTCCATAAACTTGCTGAGAAAACTTTATTTCAGGATTCTCCTCAAACCACAATCTGACATAATCAAAATTTTTAAGTATTTCAGAAGTCTTAAATGATTTTGAAGACACTAGAACTATAGTATCTTCCTGTTTACATAGATTCAAAGCTTCCTTCAATTCAATTAGATCCAAGCTGCTGCAAAAATAAACATTCTTTTCTGCAAAAGAAGATTGAAACTCACAAAGGAACTCTGGTCCTAGTCTAGAACCTCCAATACTTAAGCAGATTATATTATTTATATTAGCTTTGCTTCTGAGTTCTCTAAGGAAATTCTCAATTTTCTTCCTTTCTTTAAATATTGATTCAAAACCTTCGACATTAGACGGTGACCTATAAATTGTGTGCGAAACATTTCTATTTTCAGAAACATTCTCGAAAGAACCATCTATTAATTTTGAAAGAGAATCCTTTATATTTAACTGATCTGGTATCTCGAGAAGAGTGTTAATAACATCTGGAGTAATCCTTTGTTTTGAGTAATCATAGTTTAATAAGCTTGTTTTAATATTACTTGCACCCGGTTCTTCATGCGCATTAATTGAAGAAATATTTTGACCTGAAATATAATCAGCGAGTTTTAATAGCTCTTTGTGAATTTTTTTTCTTCTATTAATCACTTCTTTTATTTCTTGAAGAAAAATACAAAACTTCCAAGATAATCGTTGTGAGTATACCTAAGCAAAAGACGGTCAAGATAATTACTCCTATCGGGAAGTCAAATTGAAAGAATAATAGATCCAAACTTACTATAGCTTCATTTAAATTTAAAAAAATAAATGATGAAATTCCAATTAGAATAACAATCAATATTAGAAAAATAAGCGAGATACTCATAGTTAATTATTTAAAGTTAACCAACTGCTCTCTAAGAGACTATCCTCCACATATTGAAGTAAGGCATGTCCAGCAGTAATGTGACTTTCCTGTATTCTTGCTGTAATTGAATTAGGAACTATAAATGCAGCATCACAATACTCCAAGGCTTTCCCACCTCCTTTTCCTAAAAAACCCAAAGTATATATTCCTTTTTTCTTTGCTAATTTAAGAGTTTCAATAATATTTTTTGATTCACCGGAAGTAGTAATTGCAAGCAGCACGTCGCCATCTGAAGATAGTCCTGAAAAGACTCTTTTGAAAATATCTTCTGCGCCATAGTCATTGATACATGCGGTAAGAGTAGATGTGTCTTGTGCTAAAGAGAGTGCAGGAATACTTCCTCGATTAACATCTGAAGTTAATCTTATTAAGAATTCAGCAGCTAAGTGTTGAGCATCTGCAGCAGATCCACCATTGCCACAAATAAGGAGCTTACCTCCATTAGCTATTGAATCGGCAATGACTTTTCCAGCCTCCAGTAAGACCAAATCTAGATCATTATCAACTATCTCCTTTTTAACGGATATGGAATCGAGAAATGTTTGCCTTATTTTTTTTTCTATATCTTTAGACATATATACCTCTTACTTACTGACAAGGGTACTATACAACTTCTTATATTTTATTTGTTTAAAGATTCTTTCAAGAACTTTGATGCTCTAAAATAAGGGTGATTCTTAGGCTGAACTAAAATAGATGTACCAGTCTTTGGATTTCTTGATATACGTTGATCTCTTTTCCTGACAGAAAAGGTGCCAAAATTCCTAATCTCCAATCTATCATTATTTTGAAGAGTTTCAGTAATCAAATCTGCAATAGAATCGATAGAGATTTTTACATCTTCATCACTCAATGAAGTAATTTTATTCGATAATCGTTTTACCAAATCTGATCTAGTCATCTTTAGTATCTGAATCTTGCATTTCTGCTTTGATAAGATCTCCAATATTTGACTTTGTAGCTTCTTCAATCTCTTTATTTTTGATTGCATTATCTTTTAAGGCACTTTTCTCTTCCTGTTTCTCTAGAGCTCTTAATGAAAGGATTATTTCTCTATCTTTTCTATTGATATTAGCTATGACTACCTCAATTTCAATACCCTCTTCCAAAGATATGCCAGACATTGAATTGTTATAATCTTTCATTGGAAGATAGCCCTTAACTCCTTCGGAAAGGTTCAAAGTTATTCTTTCGTCTGAAAAGTCAATAATTGTGCCATTTACTCTTGAACCTTTGCTATTTGTTTCAACATAATCTCCAAAGGAATCAGATTCAAGCTGCTTCATGCCGAGAGATATTCTTTCTCTTTCAGATTCTATTGACAAGACTAGTGCATCTACAACATCTCCCTTGTTTAAAGATCTAACTGATTCCTCACTCTCGTCCCAGGATATATCAGAAAGGTGAACAAGACCGTCTATACCGCCTTCAAGTTCAATGAAAACACCAAAATCTGTTATGGATTTAATGGCACCTGAAACTCTGTCTCCCTCGTTATGCGTATGCTCAAAAACTTGCCAAGGATTTTCTGAAAGTTGTTTCAGACCAAGGGATATTCTCCTTTTTTCCTCATCAACTTCTAAAATCATGACTTCGATCTTATCTTTCAACTGTACTACTTTGGAAGGATGAATATTCTTGTTTGTCCAATCAATTTCGGATACATGAACTAGTCCCTCCACGCCTTTGTCGATCTCAGCGAAAAATCCATAATCAGTAAGATTTGTCACGGTCGCCATGACAGATGTATTCAAAGGAAACCTCGACTGAATTCCCACCCAAGGGTCATCAACTAATTGCTTCACACCGAGAGAAACTTTCTTTCCTTCAGCATCATACTTAATAATCTTGACATCTAATTTTTGACCGATGTTAATTGCTTCGGAAGGATGATTAATTCTACTCCATGATATATCGGTTATGTGAAGAAGACCGTCTATCCCGCCTAGATCAACAAATGCTCCGTAATCTGTTAAATTCTTTACGACACCCTGCATTATCTGTCCTTCTGCCAATGTTGAGAGAAGCTTTTCTCTTTCTTCAGAGTTTACTTCTTGAAGAACTGCTTTTCTTGAAAGGACTACATTATTTTTATCTTTATCTAACTTGATGACTTTAAATTCCTCATAGTTTCCAACTAAATGTTCTAAATCTTTAGTTGGTATAACATCCGCAAGTGAACCAGGTAAAAAAGCCTTAATACCCTGAACATCTACAGTCATACCTCCTTTGACAGAACCTGTAATTAAGCCCTTAAGGATGGAATCTTTAGCCAAGCAATCTTCTATTCTCTTCCAAACTTCTTGCTTGATAGCTTTTTCTCTTGAAACACGAGTATTACCATGACCATCTTCAATAGCCTCAAGAGTTAATTGAACCTCATCACCTATTTCTAGTTCCAATTCTCCTGATTCATTATAGAATTCAGACACTTGAACTACCGCTTCAGACTTTAATCCCACATGAACCACTACATGATTTTCTAAGATATCTATAACAATACCAGTCACCAGACTGCCTTGTTTCATAATTACTGTACTTAAATTCTCGTCTAATAGTTGTTCAAAGCTTGTTGACATAATCTTATTTAAAGGTAAGTTTTTATTTCCTTTACCACTCCTTCAGGGTTTAAATTACTTGTATCAATTAACACAGAGTCTTTAGCGGGAATTAATGGAGAATGTTCTCTCTCCATATCTTTATTGTCCCTATCCATTAACTCTTGTAAAAGGGAGCGCATGTTAACCTCCAAACCTTGTCTTTTCAACTGTGTTTGTCGTCTTTTAGCTCTTTCTTCCAAAGAGGCTGTCAGAAAGATTTTATGTTTTGCATCGGAAAAAATTACAGTACCCATATCTCGTCCATCTGCAATCAAACCAGGTAACTTCATAAAATCTCTTTGACAGGGCTTAATGAACTCTCTTATTAAGGGTTCTGCAGCTAATGTAGAAGTTAATTTTGCCATCTCTTCTGTTCTTACTTTCGATGTTATATCCTCATCTTCAAACAAAACTCTGACGGGCTCGCCTGGTATTCCTGGATCAAATGAAACTTTAAATCTCTCTTTTAATAAATGTTGATTTTCTTCGAAATTATCTAAATTGATAGTATTTTCCCTCATAAAGTAAGCCAATGTTCGGTATAAAGCTCCGCTGTCTAAAATATTCCAATCCAGTTCAAGTGCTAGCATCTGCGCAATTGTTCCTTTACCTGCACCACTTGGACCATCAATTGTTATAACGGGTATCATGAATGTTCCTCTAAACTAATATCTAAGCCTACTTGATCTGCAATTTTTAAAAATGCTGGAAATGAGGTATTTACATTATCAGTATTTAGAATAAGAGATTCCTGGTCAAAAAAACTGCAAGCAATTGCTGAAGACATTGCTATTCTGTGATCGCCAAAAGATTCTATTATCCCTCCTTTGTATGGACTAAGAGTATTATTTTCATCAAGACCATTTATATCAATGCCATCTTGATACATTTTAAAATCAACACCAAGTGATCTTAGAACTTCTCCCATTGCCTCTAATCTATCTGATTCTTTATTGCGTAATTCTTCTGCATCTCTTACAGCAGTTGATCCAGATGACATTGCCGCAGCGACAAAGAAGGCCGGCAATTCATCTATCAAATTAGGCACTAACTTAGTGTCTAGATTTATACCTTTTAATTTCGAGAATTTAACTTTTAAATCAGCACGAGGTTCAAATTCTCCAGTTTTATTGAAAATGTCTATTTCAGCACCCATTTCTTGAAAGGCATTTAATAATGCTATGCGAGTTTCATTCATACCTACATTTTTAATTGTTAGATTTGAGTTAGGGATTATCAATGCAGCTAAAATAAAGAAAGCTGCAGAAGAAAAGTCTCCTGGAATATCAATTTCTGCGCTTTTTAATTTTGATGGAGAATACATTTCTATATTCCTTCCATCGACCGTGTCTCGAATACTCAAAGGCACTCCAAATTGCTTAAACATTATTTCTGTATGGTTACGTGTTGTTTGTCTCTCTCTAACAGTTGTTTTTCCCTCAGAATAAAGACTTGCAAACAAAATACATGATTTCACTTGAGCGCTCGCAATAGGAAGTTCATAGTTTATTGAATTGAGCTTCTCTGACATTCCAATTTTTAAAGGAGGTCTACCAGAGTTTTGAGACTTGATATTTGCACCCATCATAGAAAGAGGTTCTATGATTCTTTTCATTGGTCTAGATGATAAAGACTCGTCTCCTATCAGAGTAGAAGAAAACTTCTGCGCGGATAATATTCCACTTAGCAACCTAATAGATGTTCCAGAGTTGCCTAAATTAATCTCTTTTTGAGGGTCTTTTAATCCATATAAACCTGAACCATGAACTATTATTTCATCTATATTTGTCTCAAATTTAATCCCCATATCTTTGAAGGCAAGTTTGGTTGCTAAACAGTCTTCTCCTTCTAAAAATCCATAAATTCTTGATTTTCCTTCTGCAAGGGATGCGCACATTATTGATCTATGGGATATGGACTTATCTCCAGGAATTGTTATTTCACCCCTCACACCCTTTCCTTTCTTAACTTTAAAGTTCATCGGATTTAACTGAATTATCTCTCAATACCTTAACTCTATTAAAATAATCAACTAGCGCATTTTCATCTTTTCTCTTAATTAGACCCTTTAAATTTGCAAGACTTTCTTCAAAATCTTCTATGGAATCTAAAATATTTTGATGATTAGAAATCATAATATCTTTCCACATAAGTGGATCGCTAGATGCAATACGAGTGTAATCCTCCAGACTCCCACCAGAGAAATCAAAGGTTTTATCACCTAAATTTTTAAATAAGCTTTCGGTTAGAGAGTAAGATATTACATGTGGTAAATGACTTGTTTTAGAGAACAAAAAGTCATGATCTTTGTAGGAAAGAATCTTTGAAGATGATCCTAGCAATCTCCAAAAATTAACGACTTTATCGATATCATTCTGATTATTATTTTCGTGAGGTGAAATTACGACCACTTTCTTTTCGAATAAAGCTTTCTTAGAATTGTATAAACTGCTTTTTTCAGAACCAGCGATTGGGTGGGATAAAACAAAGCTACCTAAGATATCGCTAAACTCATCTGAAAGGGTGTTGAAAATTTCAGTTTTTGTACTCAGAGTGTCTGTGAATATTATATTTTGTGAAGGTAAGTGTTTTTTGACAGAGTTCAAAGCCTGTTTGAAGGACATAACCGGAACACAAAATATTACTAATAGGTTTTTGGAGTTTTTAAGATCAATTTCCTTGTCATTGATCACGAGACCTTTTTTATTTGCTGCTTTGAGTATTTCTAGATTTTTTTCAAACCCATATACATTTGCTGAATAATCAATCTCTTTGATTTTCTTCGCAATCGATCCACCAATTAGTCCTAAACCAACAATTAAGATATTATCAAATTCTTTTATGTTGCTCATCTAACTCTAAGTTAGTTTTAATTTCTCTAGAAAAAGAAGATTTTCTTCCGGCAAGCCAATGGAGACTCTTAAGAAATTAGGCATCTTATAGACGCCCAAGGATCTAACTATTACTCCTTCATGAAGTAATTTATTAAAGGCGTCATTTGAATCTTTCTTGCAGTCAAAGGATATAAAATTTGCTCTACTAGGAAGATATTCATATCCTTGCGAATTAAGGCCCTCATAAAGCACTTTCTTTTGCTCAGAGTTGAGTTGAAGGCATTGATTCATATATTCGTCATCTTCCAAAGCTTTCTCTGCAGCATACAGAGCAAGGGAATTAGCATTAAATGGTTGTCTAACTCTATTAAGGTAATTAGCTATATCTTCTGATGAAACAGAGAAGCCAACTCTAAATCCAGCAAGCCCATAGGCTTTAGAAAAACTTCTACTCATTACAAGATTAGGAAATTTTTTTAAGATATCAAAATTGGCATCTCTAGTTTCGAACGAAGAGTAGTCAAAATAAGCTTGGTCTAATAATACTATTATGTCTTCGGGCACTTTTTCTAAAAAATCCAGTAACTCATCAAACTCAACAAAAGAACCAGTAGGATTATTGGGATTAGCTATAAAGATTAATTTTGTATTTTTTTCTATTGCCCTGAGCATCGCTTCCAAATCATGAGAAAAGTCCTTAGCAGGAACTTCTATGCCTTTTGCTCCAACAGCTTTTACTACTAATGGATAAACAGCGAATGCATGTTCAGAATAAATAGCACTATCATCAGACCCTAAAAAACTGCGGGCAATGAACTCGATTATGTCATTAGATCCATTACCGATTGTCACTTGATTTGGTGAAGTATTAAATTTTTTAGCAATACTATCTTTCAGCCTAGTTGCATTCCCATCGGGATATCTGTGGGTTTCTTTCAATATTGCATCAATTGACTGTAAAACCTTTGGACTGGGGCCAATGGGATTCTCATTACTGGCTAGTTTAATTGCATTCTTGATTCCAATTTCCCTTTCTAGATCTTCAATTGGCTTGCCAGGTTCATAAGGACTGAGACTATCTACCCCTTTGTTAACTAATTTTTTTAAATCCATAAATTAACCTAATGATTTTGGGTAAGAACCAAGAATCTTTACTTCGATTTCCTTGTTGGCTAGGCTTGATAATAAGTCTTTTAAGAGATCCTCGTCTTTATGTCCATCAAAATCTATAAAGAATGAATACTGCCACTTGTTTACTTTTGAAGGTCTATAAGTCAAGTGAGACAAGTTAACATTAAATTTATTAAAAGGTTCCAGTAAAGAATAAAGAGCACCCTCTTCATTCTTGGTGGTAGCCATAATAGATGTTTTATCAGAATCAGTTTTTCCCGATTCTATATTACCTATAGTTAAAAAACGTGTTGTATTGCTCGAATAGTCTTCAATATTTTTACTAAGGATATCTAAACCATATTTCTTTGCAGCGAGTTCTCCTGCAATTGCAATGACTGTATTATCTTCTGTGACATTTGATGCTGCTTGCGCATTACTACTTACACTGACTAATTTCACTCCTGGACAATAAGACTCTAACCATTCTCTACATTGTCCGAAGGTTTGTTCATGAGCGTGAATCTCAAATCCATTTTTAGGCAATGGTTTGTTATGTCCCAGTATATTGTGATGGATTTCCATTTCTATCTCGCCACAAATTTTAAGATTGAACTCGCTTAGACAATCCAAAGTGGAGTTAACAGATCCTTCAGTGGAGTTTTCTATTGGTACAATACCAAAATCAGATTCTCCACGATCAACAGATTCAAAAATCGAGCGTATGGTCTCTTCAGGAATCTTGTCCACTGATTTACCAAATTGGCCGTGAAGCGCTGATTCTGAAAATGTTCCTTCTGGACCTAAATAAGAGATAGTGAAAGTTGATTCAGTTGATCTGCAACTCGAAATTATCTCATTAAAAACGTTTTTGACTTGCGCTGACTCTAAAGGTCCTTCATTTAAATCCATTACCCTCTTTAAAATTGAAGATTCTCTAGCGGGTTTATATTTAATTGAATCTTCTTTAGCCTGCCCAGCTTGAATAGCCAGTTCTGCACGATCATTTAGTAATGATAGTATTTTGTTATCAAGAGAATCAATTTTGTCTCTGATTTTAGATAGATCGCTATTTTTAGACATCCCAAACTAACTATATTCTTTTTTAAAGACATCCATAAATTCAATCAAGGCATCTACTGCTTCTTCAGGAAGACCGTTGTATATACTAGCTCTCATACCTCCAACAGATCTGTGACCCTTCAAAGCCAACAAACCAGCTTCTTTAGATGCCTCAAGGAACTTATCATTTAAATCTTCATTCCCTAGTAAAAAAGGAACATTCATAATCGATCTATTTTCTATATTTATATTATTTGAATAGAAATCTGAAGAATCAATATAGTCATATAACTTGTTGGCTTTTCTATTATTTATTATAGAAATAGCTTCTACTCCTCCTATAGATTTAAGCCATTTAAATACTTTACCAGCAACATACCAAGCAAAAGTTGGAGGAGTATTAGACATAGACTCGCCTTCATTAATTAGAGTGTAATTTAGAAGATTGGGAGTAATAGATTGCGCCTTTCCCAATAAATCTTTCTTCACAATCACAAAACCGAGACCAGAAGGACCAATATTTTTTTGAGCTCCTCCATAAATTAAGGAGAATTTACTCACATCAATTGGTTCAGAAAGAATACCTGAAGAATAATCAGCAACAACAGGTATCTCGCAGTTATGTAATGTTCTTAAACACAAACCACCAATAGTTTCATTGGGGGTGTAATGCACATAAGATGAATTATCAGAAAATTTCCAAGAATCTTGAGCAGGAAAATATTTAAAATCATCATCTTCAGAGGTGGCAGCGATATTAACGTTTGTATATCTTTCGGCCTCTTTGATGGAACGTTTGGCCCAGTGTCCACTATTTACATAATCAACATTACCCTCCGGAGATGCTAAATTTAAAGGCACCATTGCATTTTGCATAGTGGCTCCACCATGAGTGAATAACACAGCAAACTCGTCAGAGATAGATAGTAAATCTCGAAAGTCACATTCGGCTTGTTTAGCGATTTCTATGAACTCTGGACTTCTGTGACTTATTTCCATTACGGACAATCCCAGACCATTCCAATCTAATAACTCTTCTTGAACCTCTGTTAAAACAGATTCCGGCATTGTTGCTGGACCAGCACCAAAATTAAATTTTCTTGGCATCATTCATCTCCTATGAACTCTTCACTTATAGGAGCAATGCTAATTAACTTTTCTGAATCTTTTAATCTAATCACGGTAACGCCTTGGGTGTTTCTTCCAATAATATTCACCTCCGACACTCTGGTTCTGACCAACATACCTTTATCAGATATGAGCATTAATTCATCATCTTCAGTGACTTGCACAGCTCCAATTAACTGACCATTTCTTTCAGAAATTTGCATTGCAATAACTCCCTTGGCTCCTCGTCTAGTTTTTCTAAAATCAATAGATTTTGAGCGTTTTCCATATCCGTTCTCGCTTACTGTAAAGATACTAGCCTCTTCCTCTGGAATTATTAAGGAAATTACATGCTGTTCTTTATCAAGCTTGATCCCTCTAACTCCTTTAGCAGTTCTTCCCATAGATCTTACTTCTGTTTCAGAAAAATGGGCTGCTTTACCGGCATTAGTAACCAACATAACAAATTTGCTACCATCTGTAACGGTGGTCCCAACTAACTCATCATCACCTTCTAGTGTAATTGCTCTTTTACCTCCTTTTCTTTGATTTTGAAATTCTGTTAATACAGTCTTTTTGACTGTCCCAGCGCGAGTGGCCATTAGAATAAAATGTTGATCATCATATTCCTCCACGGGCACCATGCTTGTTATTCTCTCACCCTCACTGAGTTGTATCAGATTGACCAGAGGTCGACCTTTCGCTGCTCGTCCAGCAGAAGGAATCTCATATACTTTTAACCAGTAAACTTGTCCTAAGTTAGAAAAGCATAGAAGTGTTGTATGTGTATTTGCTACTAATAGCTGTTCAACAAAATCTTCATCTTTAACTGATGCGGCAGTCTTTCCGGTTCCTCCTCTTCTCTGTGCTCTATATTCTTCTAGTGGCTGAGTCTTGGCATAACCTTCATGAGAAATAGTTACCACTCTATCTTCGGGAGTAATCAAATCTGCTTCAGTTAGATCTGCAACTGAATCTTGTATTTCAGTTCGTCTATCATCCTTGTATTTCTCTTGAACTTCCAAAAGTTCTTCTTTAACAACCTCGATTAATCTTTCGGAGTCTCCAAGTATTTCTAGCAAATATGTTATGTGATCTATTATTTCTTCGTATTCTTTAATTAACTTATCTTGCTCGAGGCCAGTAAGCCTCTGCAATCTCATGTCCAATATAGCTTGAGCTTGCTGTTCAGATAATTGATAAGTCTTTCCGATTAGACCAACAGAACTATCAGTCACATCAATTTTACAAGCATCTGGCCCAGCCTTTTCAAGCATTGCAGTTATTTTTCCTGGTTTCCATTTTTTTGAGAGTAATTTCTTCTTTGCTTCGGATCCCTCCTTTGATTTCTTAATAAGGTCTATCATCTCATCAATATTAGCCAATGCTATGGTGAGACCTTCTAAGATGTGTCCTCTCTCTTTTGCTTTTCTTAAATCGAAAAATGTTCTTCGAGAAACAACTTCTTTTCTATGGTTGAAGAAAACTGAAAGTATTGATTTAAGGTTTAGTAACTTTGGCTCTCCATCAATCAAAGCAACATTATTAATGCCAAAAACAGTTTGCATTTGTGTTTGAGAATATAGATTGTTGAGCACAACATCTGGAATTTGACCTGATTTCAGTTCAATGACCACCCTAATTCCATCCTTATCAGATTCATCTCTTATATCTCTTATGCCTTCCAACTTTTTATCCCTCGAAAGCTCAGCTATTTTTTCAATCAATCTAGCTTTTATTACTTGATAGGGCATCTCGGTAATAATAATTTTCGCCTTGTCCTTTTCTTCATCTTCAAATTCAGTTTTAGCTCTTATTTTTACTCGCCCTCTACCTGTTTCGTAAGCACTTAGGATTCCAGCCTTACCATTAATGATAGCTCCTGTAGGAAAATCTGGTCCAGGTAAGAATTCCATTAGCTCTTGAACTGAAATTTCTGGGTTGTCTATATAGGCTAAACAGGCAGACAGAGACTCATTCAAATTATGAGGTGCCATATTTGTTGCCATCCCGACAGCGATCCCTGCAGAACCATTCACTAGCATATTTGGAATCTTTGTGGGTAAAACTTCTGGCATCATTTCAGTGCCATCATAATTCTCTACATAGTTTACTGTTTCCTTTTCAAGATCTGCCAATAACTCCTGAGATATTCTGGCCATTCTTACTTCTGTATATCTTTGTGCGGCTGGTCCGTCTCCATCCATAGATCCGAAATTTCCTTGTCCGTCTACTAAGGGATATCTCAGAGACCACCATTGGGCCATTCTTACAATAGTTTCGTAAGCTGCACTGTCTCCGTGAGGATGATATTTACCGATGACATCTCCAACTATTCTGGCTGACTTCTTGTGGGGTCTACCGAAATCATTATTCAAGACATGCATTGCATAGAGGACTCTGCGATGGACAGGTTTTAATCCATCTCTTGCATCAGGCAAGGCTCTGCCTACAATTACGCTCATGGCGTAATCAAGATAAGATTGTTTGAGCTCTTGTCCTATGTCTACAGGAACGATTTCCTTAGCAGCAATTTCACCCATAATTTAGATCCAAAAATTTAAAAATTTGTTGAAATGACAGGAAGATCCTTCAAAAGAATGAGAAATGTTTTGGCATGATTTTCGCAGTGTCAACTTAAGCTGATTTTAGCATAATTGACCATAAAAATCGCTTAAAATTAAGCGTAAAAATAGTGACTAGGACTTAAATTCAGAGACTAAAGTGGATACAGTTTCTTTTGCATCTCCAAACAACATTCTTGTATTAGATTTAAAAAATAAAGGATTCTGAATACCTGCAAATCCTGATGCCATTGATCTTTTAGATACAAAGACCGTTTTAGCATTATCCACCTCAATAATAGGCATGCCGTAGATAGGGCTGCCCTCATTATCTTTGGCATCTGGGTTTACTACGTCGTTCGCCCCAATAACAATACAAACATCAATAGTTTCCATTACCGGGTTAACATCATCAGGTTCAACTAGAACATCATAAGAAACATTTGCCTCAGCAAGTAATACGTTCATATGTCCGGGCATTCTTCCTGCTACTGGGTGAATTGCATACTTAACTTCTGCCCCATTATCCTCTAATAACTCTCCCAATTCCCTAACCGCGTGTTGTGCTTGAGCAACTGCCATTCCGTAACCAGGAACTATTAAGACCGATGAAGCAGCTTCTAGTATTAAATAAGCATCATCAGCAGAAATAGGTTTTACTTCACCTTGTTCTTGGCTTGAATCAGAAGTAGCGTCAGGAGCAGCTCCAAAACCGCTAAATAGAACATTTGCTAATGATCTATTCATTGCCTTACACATTATATTTGTAAGTATCAGTCCGCTTGCACCAACCAGGGCACCTGCCACAATCAATACATTATTTAGAATGACAAAACCTGCAGCACAAGCTGCTAAACCTGAAAAGCTATTGAGCAAGGCAATTACAACCGGCATATCAGCCCCGCCAATAGGTATTACAAACAATATACCAAGTATGAAAGCAAGTACTATTAGTAAGATAAGTGTTTCTTCGGAGGAAATGAAACCTTGAATGAAAAGCATATTTATTCCAACAAGCAAAATGGCTATTAATAAAATTCCATTTACAAATTGTTGTCCTTTATAGAGATATGGCTTCCCTGAGATTACTTCAGATAACTTTCCATAAGCAATAATACTGCCACTAAAAGTTAGACCACCTATTAAAACTGTTAAAAATATGGCTCCTAAAAAGGCAGAATTGTCAAAAGTCCCAGATACATATTCAGCTGAACCAACTAAAAGACTAGCAATACCACCAAATCCATTAAAAATTGCGACCATTTCAGGCATTGAGGTCATTTTTACTTTGGTAGCTGCGAAATACCCCACTATGCTTCCAGCAATTAGTGCCCCAGCTATGAATCTATAATCGATTATATTCTGATCAAGTAAGGTTATGAGCACTGCCAAAAGCATTCCAGAAGAAGATAGTAAATTTCCTCTTCTTGCAGTATCGGGCGATCCCAACATCTTGAGTCCAACAATAAACAAAATTGAAGAAGCTATGTAAAATAAATTAACTAGTATTGCAGTATCCATTATTATTTCTTTTTAAACATTCCAAGCATTCTGTTTGTTACAAGATATCCACCTATAACATTGATTGATGCAAAAAAAACTGCAGCAGTTCCAAGGATAATAGTAACAATCTCCGAAGACCCTGAAGACAAGATTGCTCCGACTAAAGTTATACCAGAAATAGCATTGGCACCTGACATCAAAGGTGTATGTAAAGTAGAGGGTACTTTTGTAATCAGTTCAACACCTAAAAAGATTGATAGAACTAATACAAATATCAGAAGTATGATTTGTGTTTCCATATTTAACTATTATTTTACTGATTCGTTAACAATACTACCTTGATGGGTAATTACACATCCTTTGAGTATTTCGTCTTCTAAATCAAAATTTATATTGTTATTTTCTTTATCCCAAAATTCATCAATCATATTGAATAAATTAGAACCAAAGACTTGAGAGGCATCCCTCGCAACTTCTCCAGGTAAGTTCGACATTCCAATAATTGTCACTCCATTATGGAAAACGTATTCATCATTCTTGGAGCCTTCAACATTACCTCCTGTTGATACAGCCATATCCACAATTACACTGCCAGGTTGCATAGCTTCAACCATGTCTTTAGTTATTATCCTAGGGGCTTGTCGACCAAATACTTGCGCTGTAGTTATGATTACATCTGATTGAGAGCAGATTTTTTTCATACCATCTTGCTGCATCTTAATTTGTTCAGGGGTTAATTCTTTAGCATAGCCTTGATCTGTCTCCTCTGTATCACCAATATCAATTTTTACAAATTTTCCTCCCAAAGATTTAACCTGCTCTTCTACAACTGGCCTTGTATCAAATGCCTCTACTCTCGCCCCAAGCCTCTTAGCAGTAGCTATAGCTTGTAATCCAGCCACTCCCACACCGACTACAAATACTCTGGCAGGAGAGATTGTTCCCGCTGCGGTCATCATCATTGGAAAAGATTTAGAAAGTGTTCTTGAGGCTTCTATAACAGCCGCATATCCTGCCAAATTTGCTTGGGAACTCAGTGCATCCATCTTTTGTGCTCTTGTTATTCTTGGAACAAGTTCCATGCTTATGGAGCTCACATTAGCTTCAGCCAAATCAGATACAATTTTTCTTTCGTTAAATGGGTCTAAAAAACTAATGTATATAGAATTCTTTTTTAGAGATTGAATCTCATCATGATTAGGTTTATTTATTTTACAAACCACATCGGCTGATGAAAATCCTTCTTTTTTATTGCAAACAGTTGCACCTGCATCAACATATTGTTCATCTGAAACAAAAACTTTTTCTCCCAGCCCAGACTCAATCAAAACTTCAATACCCAAATCAGTAAACTTCTTGGCCACTTCAGGTAAAATAGTGGCACGTATCTCGTGATCCTCTTCTTTAGGAAAAAATATTTGCATAATTATTTTTGAATTGGAATTTTCGAAGAACAGTTTAATGAAAAAAGTTAACTATGAACATAAATAATTTAGATCATGATGAAGTAAATAAATTTAATGAACTTGCTGCAAAATGGTGGGACAAGGATGGTGAATTTAGGCCGCTTCATCAAATTAATCCCTTAAGAGTCGGTTTTATTAAAGAAAGATCTTCTTTGGAAGGCAAGAAAGTTCTAGATGTAGGTTGTGGCGGTGGTATTCTTGCTGAAGCACTCAACAAATTGGGCGCTAACGTAACTGGTATAGACGCTTCAGAAAATACTATTGGTGTTGCAAAGACTCACTCTAAATCTATAGGAAGCGATGTTCAATACATACAAAATACAATTGAAGAGTTTACATCCTCACATCCAGACGAGAAATTTGATGTAATTACCTGTTTAGAAATGCTTGAACATGTCCCTTCACCTAATGAAATTATAAAGAGCTGCTCAAATCTCTTGAAAGAAGATGGCAACATATTTTTTTCAACAATAAACAGAAACCCCAGATCCTACCTTTTTGCTGTTATAGGTGCGGAATATATATTAAACCTTCTCCCGAAAGGCACACATGATTACGAAAAATTTATAAAACCTTCCGAGTTAGCAAAATGGATTAGAGATGCAGGACTAAATTCCAAAGAAACAATAGGATTAAGTTATAACCCCATAACTGATAACTATTGGCTCGGTAAAGATATCCAAGTTAACTATATGGTCCATGCTAAAAAGGAAAACATTTGAAAATTGAACTCTTCACATTCGACTTAGATGGAACTCTCCTTGATACTGCACCTGATTTTCTTTATGCGGTAAATTTACTCAGAAAAAAATATAACTTTGGTGAAGCAGATTATGAGCAAGTACGATCAAGGGTTTCTCAAGGAGCTGCAAGTCTTGTTGAATATGCACTCAACCTAAAAGGCAAGTCAAATCAGATAATTGAATTTCATAGACAAGAGTTACTGGATATATACGAAGACTGCTGCCTGACAAACACCAAAATATTTGATGGAGTGGAGGAATTACTAAATGAACTAAATGAAAAAAAAATTAAGTGGGGAATTGTTACTAATAAACCGAGAAGATTTGCCGAAGTTATTGTGCAAACTAAATTAGGTAATTTCACACCTCCTTTTTTAATATGTCCAGATGACGTTGGTGTACGAAAACCTGAACCAGATGGACTTATTCATGCTCTAAAATTATCAGTTTCAAAACCAGAAAATAGTATCTATATTGGTGATCATCAAATAGACATTAAAGCAGGTGAAAGAGCCAATATGCTCACCGGAGCAGCAGCTTATGGATATATTCCTCAAGATGATAATGTAGAAAAATGGAAAGCAGATTATGTGTTCGAAGAAGCGAACGAAATGATTGCATTAATCTAATAATGAAAATGCGTTTCGAAAAACTTAATTTTTCTTCGAATCTTTTAGAAGGTAAGACAATCGTTATCTCTGGAGCAGGTTCAGGTATAGGTAGACAAATAGCAAGAACTTACGCAGAGTTTGGTGCAGATTTAATTCTACTAAGTAAGAGCATTGAGAAACTAGAATCAATTTATGAAGAAATAAATCAAATTACTTCTAGCAGTGTGATCATCCAGCCTATAAATTTTAAAACTGCTGATGAAAAAAACTATCGGGAAATTGTTGGAGCAATTAAAGAGGAATGTTCTCAAATAGACGGACTAGTGAATAATGCAGGGATACTCGGCGAAAAAAAACCTCTTGAGCAATATAGTTACTCGGTATGGAGAGATGTTCTTAAAGTCAACCTCGATGCAAGCTTTCTACTAACAAAAAATTTGATCCCTCTTTTGAAAGAATCTAGCAGTAGCTCGATAATTTTCACGTCATCTGGAGTTGGTAGAAAAGGAAAAGCTTATTGGGGGGCTTACTCGATAAGTAAATTTGCAACTGAGGCTATGATGCAAATCCTATTTGATGAACTCCAGAACACTTCATCAATCAGAGTTAACTGTGTAAACCCTGGTGCAGTCAGAACTAAAATGAGAGAGTCGGCATACCCTGCAGAGAATCCGGAGTCCAATCCCTCAGCTATTGAGATTATGAATCCATATTTATATTTAATAAGTGATTTGAGTAAAGATATTAATGGCCAATCGATTGACGCTCAAGAGCACTGATCTCACTTTTTGTAAGTTCCTTAAAAGCTCCTGGCTTTAGAGTCGCAGGTAAAAACAGGTTGCCATAGCGAACTCTTTTGAGACGCGAAATTTCTAAACCTTGACTCTCCCATAGCCTTCTTACTTCTCTAGAACGACCCTCCATGATAACCATTGCAAACCATTGATTTGTTTTTCCTTTCCTTCCTCCCTGAACATCTGAAAATTTTGCAAAACCATCTTCTAATTTGACTCCTTTAATTAGATTATTCACTATTTTTTCACTCACATGACCATGTACTCTAGCGACATATTCTCTCTCGATGTTAGAGGAAGGATGCATTAAATTATTTACTAAAGAACCATCATTACTAAATAAAATTAATCCAGAAGTATTGATATCTAACCTACCAACAGAAATCCATCTGCCTGATCTCAATTTAGGAAGAGAATCGAAAATAGTTTTCTTGTGATCAGGATCATTACGAGAGGATATTTCTCCTACCCTCTTGTTATAGATTAGAACCCTTCTTTTAGCAGGATCTTTCTTCAAAAGCTTTATTGATCTTCCCTCGATCTCAAATCTATCTTTTTCAGATACCAGCTGACCAATGACAGCTAACTGACCATTAACTAAAACCTTTTTTTGCCTTATTAATGATTCTATTCCTCTTCTAGATCCAATACCATGATCTGCGAGGATCTTATGGATCCTAGTCTTCAATATTTAATTCAAAGATTTTGAGCTACTAATAGACTCATCAGGTTCATCTATCGGTAGTTCGTGCTCAATTGATGTTAGGTCAGGTAAGGCAGGGAGTTCTGGAAGCTCTCTAAGATGTTGTAATCCAAAATAATCTAGAAATTCTTTGGTAGTAGAGTATAAAGAAGGTCTGCCGGGCACATCTCTTTGACCAACGATCTTTACCCAGCCTCTTTCCATAAGCCCTCTAATTAATTGAGTTCCAACAGATACTCCTCTTATTTCCTCTATTTCCCCCCTAGTTATAGGTTGCTTATACGCAATAAGAGAAAGAGTTTCCAAAGTAGCCTTAGAAAATTTTTGAGGTTTTTCTTCCCAAAGTTTCGCAATATATTGAGATAAAGACTGTTTTACCTGCAAACGATATCCACTTGCTATCTTCTTCAGTTCAATACCTCGGGATAGGCAGTCCTGATCTATTTGATTCAGGGCTTTTCTAATCTCATCTTTAGAAGGCTTAGGATCCTCAAAAACTTTAAGGATATCGTCAATACTTATTGGTCTTGATGCTGATAAAAGCAATGCTTCAAGAATTTTACTTAATTTCCTCTCCATTAATGTACCCCTTCAATTCCTTTAATATGTATAGGACCAAACTCCTCTGATTGCACAATCTCAATTAATGAGTCTTTCAGAAGCTCTAAGATTGCTAAGAATGTTACCACCACGCCTATCTTGCCTTCTTTAGGTTTGAATAAAGAAGTAAATTCTATGAAAGATTCAGTTCTCATTCTTTCTAATATTTGGGTCATTCTTTCTCTAGTTGAGAGTTCTTCGAAATTAATTAAATGAGCATGAGATTTTTCGGCTCTTCTAAGAACTTCAGCAAGTGCAATCGTTAAATCTTCTAGAGGTACGTCTATGAGAGGTGCTTGAGTAGTAAATTCTGGTAGTTTTGCATTAGCTGCAAAAATTTCTCTGTCTATTCTAGGAATTTTATCTATTCGTTCTGCAGCCTCTTTGTACCTTTGATACTCTTGAAGTCGTTTAATTAATTCAGCTCTTGGATCCTCTTCCTCCGTTTGCTCTTCAGGTCTTGGCAGCAACATTCTAGATTTTAATTCAGCCAAATAAGCAGCCATTACCAGGTAATCTCCTGCCAATTCAACCTGCATTGCATCCATCAATTCTATGTAAGATGTATATTGTTCAGTTATCTTAGCTACGTTTATATCTAAAATATCCAGGTTCTGTTTCTTTATGAGGTATAAAAGAAAATCTAGAGGACCTGCAAAACTGTCTAACAGAATCTCTAGGGCATTGGGGGGGACATATAAATCATCAGGGAGGCTAGTTTCTTTGCCTTTTACAGTCGCTAAGAAGAGCTCCTCTTGACGAGGGACAGCACGTTTTTCCTCTTTTTTTTGAGGATTTAAGGCCTTTGTATCAACCATTTTTTCCAATACTTATGTATTGGTCCTATATTATAGCCATTTATCTGCCTTTGAGGAAATAAGCCTTATTTTAAAAACTTATTAGTAATGGGATATCTTCTGTCCTTTCCAAAACCTCTTGAAGTTATCTTTACTCCAAGCGGTGCCTGCCGTCTTTTGTATTCACTAAAATCAATTAATCTTATTACTCTATTTAAAATACTACTTTCAATTCCTGTCTCTTCTATTTCTTTTTTACTTTTATCTTGTTCAACGTATAGCTCTATTATTTTATCTAGAGTGTCATAATCTGGAAGACTATCACTATCTTGTTGATCTGCTGCAAGTTCGGCACTAGGTGGCCTCTCAATAATTCTTTCAGGTATAACATTAGAAATTGTATTTCTATATCTCGCGAGTTCATAAACTAAAGTTTTGGGCACATCTTTCAAAACCCCAAAACCTCCTGCAGTATCCCCGTAGAGAGTAGAATATCCAACAGCTGTTTCACTTTTGTTGCCTGTAGTTAGGACTATTTCCCCGGATTTGTTTGATAAGGCCATTAAGATGACCCCCCTGCACCTTGATTGAAGATTTTCTTCAGTAATATCAGGTTCAAGGCCTTTGAATTCGTATTCAAGGCTACTTTGAAAAGAATCATATATTTCTCCTATAGGAATAATAGAATGTTTTATGCCTAAGTTTTCTGCTAGCTTATTAGCATCTTCAACACTCATGTCAGAAGTAAACTTGAAAGGCATCATAAAGCTTCTTACATTTTCAGATCCAATTGCATCTGCTGCTATGACTGCAGTTAAAGCGGAATCTATGCCTCCAGAAGAGCCTATCAATACTCCAGGAAATTTATTTTTATTAATATAATCCTTCGCCCCTAAAACCAGAGCTTTATAAACCTCTTCAAGCTCTGAATCCTCAGGTATAACTTCGTTTTTATCACTCAATATATTCCCATCATGTTGGGATAAAAAACTTACTACAGCTTGATCTGTTTCAAATTTGGCAAGTTGCAACACTTGCTTGCCTGTGCTGTCCATTGCCATCGAAGTGCCATCAAATACCAATTCATCCTGTCCTCCTACTTGGTTAGCATAAACGATGGGTATTGAGAATTTGGATGCATGACCTGAAATTAAATTCTTTCTTTCTTGTATTTTATCAAGATGAAATGGAGAAGCATTAATGTTTAAGACTAAGTTAGCGCCTTTCTCATGTAATTGCGTTATTACCTTTTGATGCCATATATCTTCACATACAGAAAGACCTACTCTGAAACCATTTACCTCAAAGATTGCTGGACTATCACCTGGTTCAAAATATCTTTTTTCATCAAATACCTCATAATTTGGTAATTCTTGTTTTTTATATTCGGTAATAATCGAATTATTTCTGAGCACACCGGCACAATTAAAAATTGAATCTCCTTCTTTCTTTGGATACCCAATTACAACGAAACTTTCAGGTCTAAAATTACTAAGCTCAGTAATTGCTTCATAAGCTTGATCAAGTAAATCCTCTCTTAGAATAAGATCTTCGGGGGGATAGCCAGTTATAAACATCTCCGTTAGCAAGAATATATCTGGAGAAGATTCTTCAGAGAGCTTAGAAATAGAGTTTTTTGCCAGCTCTAAGTTTCCAACTATATCTCCGACTATAGGATTTTCTTGAATGATGCCTACAGAAATTTTCTTGGATACCATTTTTTCTAAATTTTTAGTTAATTTTCAAGTTGTTTTTATGTAGATGTAGTACCTAATTGGTCAATATCTTAACACTTTCGTGCTTTATTCTGACGACAATATATGTAGAATGCACCTCCGGTTAAATTTTAAGCATGCATAAGACAAGTGATTTAAGAATCTCAGGAAGGCAGGAAGTAATTTCTGCCAGCACCTTATTGGATCAACAACCAATTTCAAATATCTCCTCCCAAACAGTTTTTAATTCAAGGAAAGAATTTTCTGAAATACTCAGTAAAAAAGATAAAAGATTGGCAGTCGTTGTTGGGCCATGTTCTATCCATGATACTGAGTCGGCTTTAGAATATGCAAACCTTTTACTCAAGGAAAAGAAAGCTCTAGAAAAAGAACTTCTGATTGTTATGAGAGTATATTTCGAAAAACCAAGAACAACAGTTGGATGGAAGGGCCTTATTAATGATCCAGATCTGGATAATTCTTTCAATATTGATAAAGGTTTATCGGTATCAAGGCAACTTTTAAGAGATATAAATGATTTAGGTATGCCTGCTGGAACAGAATTTCTAGATGTTATAACGCCACAATACATAGCTGATTTAATCTCCTGGGGAGCCATAGGAGCTAGAACTACAGAGAGTCAAATCCATAGGGAGCTTGCCTCTGGTTCTTCATGTCCCATTGGCTTTAAAAACGCGACAAACGGAGGTATTCAAGTAGCTGCTGATGCAATAGGATCTGCCCTACATCCTCACAAATTTCTCTCTGTTACAAAAGAAGGGAAAGCAGCAATATTTTCTTCTTCTGGGAACAAAGACTGTCACGTTATTCTTAGAGGTGGAAAAGACCCGAACTATGAAAAAGAGTTTATAGATCAAACTTCTGAGATTCTGAAATCAAACTCTCTTGAAGATTCAATCATGGTTGATATGAGTCATGGAAACAGCAGTAAACAACACAAAAAGCAGATAGATGTATGCGATAACATTGCCTCTCAAATTAAGTCAGGTGAGACGAGAATTACCGGAGTCATGATAGAGAGCAATTTAGAGGAAGGAAATCAAAAGGCCGATGATCTAGATAACCTCACATATGGAAAAAGTATTACTGATGCATGTATCAACTGGCAAGATACTAAAGATTGTCTTCACAAATTAGCCGACTCAGTAAGAATTAGAAATAACTAACTTATTGTCCTTGTTAAGATCTAGATGATAAATTAATCTAGTGCTTTGTAATTCATGACTTCAAAGATAACCTTCTATAAAGAAATTGCCAACACAATAGGCTTGGAAGAAGCCGTCTTACTTGAGCATTTAAAACAAGAAGATAGCCTTCATAGTCAAGTTTCTATGCAACAAATTTGTTCAGATATTTCATTTTGGTCAAATGAAAAAATCTTTGAAGTCCTTACTCGACTTATTAAAACCGGTCTTATCAACGAGACGATCGTTGATGGAGTGCCTCATTTTTCACCAAAAAAACAGAATAAAAAAATTTTAATTAGCAATAGAGATAACTGGGTACCTGATAAAGATGTTATGGATCAAATTAATGAGTATGGCATTCCAGAAGATTTTGCAAATCTCCAGATTGAAGATTTCAAAAAACTTAATCAGGAGCGCAATGAGAAGGACATAAACTGGGGTATCAAATTTCTACGATTTGTTATCAAAAAGTGGCGTCTTAAGGAAGTCGAAGATAACAAAAAAATGAAAACTAAGCCCATCGATAAAAATTGGTTTCCGGATATGGATGCTAAGGAAATACTCATAAATTCAGGGATAAATGAAGATTTCATTGATAATGAAGTTGCTGAATTTGTACTGTATTGGACAGAACGTAAGGAAGAATCTGATATTTGGAACAGCAAATTTATTGCACATATTCGAAGGCAATGGGGAAGATTTAAAGATATTAAAGAAAATGACAATTCACCATCAGTCATGACTTCAGATTGGAATCCTAATTCAGATTTTTTTGATATTCTAGAGATGACAGATATACCAAAAGAATTTGCAGAAAATGCAAAGCTAGAGTTCATAATGTACTGGAAGGAATCAGGACAATCTCTAAACTCTTGGAATAGTAAATTTCTTCAGCATGTTAAATTTCAGTGGGAAAGAGCAAATAAAGGTCAAACACCTCAATTATCCAAACAAATCGATAAAAGGATCGAATCTAGTTGGGAGATACAAGATAGCAGCTCCGCAAAACCTTCAAAAAAGGTAGATGCTGAAACACTCCAGGAAAACTTTAAAAAACTTAAAGAAAAGCACCAAATCTAGTTTTACATAGGGTATTTTAGTGTTATAGTTGTGTATAACACCTAAAAATCTTATGAAAATCAAACAAACTTACAAGACCGCTTCTATCCTTGCATCCTTTTTAGTCATATGGATGATCTCTGGTAGCTTAGTACAAGAGGAGACTTTTGAAAAAAAAGACTCTTCTTTAGATACCTTATCTTCTGTGACTATTCTTAATAGCAAAGCTACTAGCAAGTCTCAAATACTCAAATCAAGTGGATTTACTGAAGCTGATAAATTTGTACAAGTCAGGGCCGAAGTAAGCGGTAGAGTAATAGCTCGACCTGCACAACAAGGCGACTTTGTAAAAGAAGGAGACTTAATCTGCCAACTTTATATTGCAGGCAGAGAAGCTTATCCTAAAATAGTTGCACCCTTTTCAGGGTACCTTGAAAGCTTAAGAGTTGATGAGGGTGATTTTCTAAATACTGGAGCCGTTTGTGCTTCATTGATTGATCCTGATCCAATGCTAGTAGTTGCTGATATAGCAGAAAAAGATATCGCACAGATTCAATTAGGCTCAGAAGCAACAGCCAAGTTAATTTCTGGCAGATTTATTAAGGGTCAAGTCACTTTTATAGCTTCGTCAGCAGACAAAAATACGAGAACATTCAGAGTCGAAATTAGTGTCGAAAACAATGATAGAAGCATCAGGGATGGTGTATCAGCAGAGATCTATATAAAAGGAAAAGAAGAGCCTGCTCATAAAATATCACCAGCTATATTATCTCTAAATGACCAAGGAAAACTTGGAGTAAGAACTGTTACCTCTGAAAATAGAGTTGAATTTAAAGAAATTAAAATACTTGAAGACACAAACACAGGTATGTGGATTTCTGGTTTAGGTGAAGAAGCTAGGATCATTACTTTAGGTCAAGAATATGTCTTTCAAGGACAAACCGTAAATGTTAAGGAATCATTTTCTCCTGATGTATGAAGAGCTTTATTACAGGAGCCATAAAAAAAAGCAGAACTTCACTTAGTATCCTAGTTTTATTAGGACTTTCTGGGTTATTTGCTCTCAATGTACTTCCAAAAGCAACAGAACCTCAAGTAAATTTTCCAGGTGCTTACATAGGTGTTGGCTTTGAAGGAGTATCTCCTGAAGATTCCGAAAGATTGCTTGCAAAACCCTTAGAGGACGCTTTAAGAACAATATCTGGAGTTGTAGATATAAGGTCAACTTCAGCAACTGGCTATGCAGCTGTTGTTGTAGAGTTTGATCAAGATGTTGATATTGATGAGGCACTTTATGATGTTCGAGTTAAAGTCGACGAAGCTAGAGCAGAATTGCCGCTTGATGCTAGGGAACCAACCATAAGAGAATTTACCTCAACTGATAATCCTGTTCTAACTGTAAGTGTCGCAAGTTCAGTTCTACCTCAGAGAGTTCTAGTAAATCTAACTCAAGAACTACAAGATTTAATCGAAACACATCCTAATGTCCTCGAAGCTGAATTAAATGGAGTGCCCGAAGACTTAATTGAGGCAATAGTTGATAAAACTAAACTTGAGTCTTACGGCATATCAATGAATCAACTTTATCAAGCTGTTTCAAATAATAATCGTGTAATACCAGCAGGCTTCCAAGATACTGGGACAGGAAGATTTGCAGTAAATGTTCCCAGTGTATTTTCGAGTCTAGAAGATATAGAAACATTACCAATTAAAGTATCAGGAACTTCTGTAGTCACCTTAAAAGATGTTGCCGATGTAAGTCTAACCTTTAAAGATAGAGGCGGGTATTCAAGAATTAATGGCCAGCAATCTCTTGCTATTGATATTAAAAAAAGAATCGGGACAAATATTATCGATACAGTTACCGATATCCGAAAGATGGTCGAAGACAAAATAGAGAGTTTTCCTGAAGGTGTAGATGTGAATTTCGTACGTGATGACTCCAAGTTTGCTCTCCAGATGATATCTGAACTACAAGGCAATGTTTTGACTTCAATCGCTTTAGTGATGATTGTTGTATTAGCTGCTTTGGGCTTTAGAACTTCGATGCTCGTTGGAATGGCTATACCTTTTTCTTATTTATTTGCACTTCTAGTACTTCTGATTTTGGATAAAGAATTCAATTTCATGGTCATGTTTGGGATGCTGATTTCAATGGGAATGACGATTGATGGCTCTATCGTAGTAACAGAGTACGCAGACCGGAAATTAGCTGAGGGTATGAATAGAATTGAAGCTTACACTGCAGCAGCTACTAGAATGTTCTGGCCTGTTCTTTCATCCACAACGACTACTTTAATTGCATTCACCCCACTAATGTTCATGCCTGGATTTGGTGCTTTCATCAGAGATATGCCAATTACGGTTTTCTGTGTTCTAGTAGGATCACTGCTTTACTCATTAATTTTTGCTCCTATTTTGGGTGCTATGTTCGGGGGCCTGGCTAAGCAATCCGAAGCAGAAATTAATAATGTCAGACTTTTAGAATCTTCTGATCCTTTGAGTTTATCAGGAGCTTCGGGCATCTATGCTAGAAAGATCAACAAATACTTAGATACACCTGGACAAACTATTTCAATCATTCTTGGAGCTATTATTCTATGCATTGGACTGTGGTCACATCATGGTAAAGGAATAGTTTATTTTCCGCAGGTTGCTCCTCAATTCGCTGAAGTAGATATTCTTGCAAGAGGCAATTTAGCTGTAGATGAAATTAGAGATATTGCTATCGAGGCGGAGCAAAAAATAATTGATGTGAAAGAAATTGAAAGATTATCTGTTTGGTCCAACTCAGGAGGAAGCAGAGGCCTAGGTCGTGGTTCAAATTCTCCAGATAGAGTTGGCGGTATGTTTATTGACTTTTATGGTGAAGATGAAGCTGTGTCCGATTTAAATGGTTTCGAAATTATGGATCTACTTCGTGAAAGATTAAATGATACTCCTGGTTACATAGTTCAAGTTGAGGAAGAAAAAGGTGGTCCACCTATAGGCAAACCTCTTCAAATAAATGTTAGTGGTGATAATGAACAAGCACTCATTTCAGCAATTCGAAAAATAAGAAGTCAACTTGAAGGTATGGGGAGCTTCAAAGATATAGAAGATACATCAGTCACTAGAGGAATAGAGTGGGAATTAGAAATAAACAGAACGAAGGCTGCTCAATATGGAGCAGGTTTAAGTGATGTTGGCGCTTCCGTGCAAATGGTAACTAATGGCATCAAGGTAGGAGAATATAGACCGCTTAATCTAGATAGAGAAGTTGATATTAGAGTGAGATTTCCTAAATCTGAAAGAAATATAGACCAACTTGAAAAGTTAAATGTACAGACAATGAAAGGTTTAGTTCCTGTAAGTAGCTTTGTAGAGACAAATATTCAACCTGCAACGAAAAGTATTTCCAGGAAAGGTGGTAAAAGGGTTCATAGCATTGCTGCAAATACGGTAGAAGGTGCAATACCTTCGGTTCAAATCAAAAAAGTTAAAGATTGGCTGGATGCTGAGGATTTGGGTAGGGGCGTGACTGTAAATTTTGATGGTTTCGATAAATATAACAAAGAAGCTGCTGATTTTCTTGTACTAGGCTTTATCACTATGCTTTTTGTTATGCTGATAGTTTTGGTTGCCCAGTTTAATAGTTTTTATCAAGCTAATATCGTTTTGTCTGCCATCCTCTTGTCTTTTGGAGGAGTGTTCATTTCACTCCTCATACTAGATAGATCATTTAGCACCTTGCAAACAGGAATAAGTTGCGTCGCATTGGCAGGCATAGTGGTTAACAATAATATTGTTTTAATTGATACTTTTAATCTTCTCAAAAGAAATAACCCTGGTTCGACTACAAAGTCTTTAGCTTTAAGAAGTGCGATTTTGAGATTGAGACCAGTATTTTTAACTTCATTCACAACTATTGCTGGCCTATTGCCCATTGCATTGGGTTACAGCATAGATCTTATAGACAGAACAATTAAATCAGGTTCCTATATAACAAGTTTTTGGGAACAAATGGCCGCATCTCTTGTAGTTGGATTAACTGTAGCAACTATCCTAACACTTGTGGTTACTCCTTGTGCTCTTGCCTTTTCTGATTCTATCAGAGCATTTCCATCAAGAATGATAAGATTATTTACAAGACCATTCTTGACCCTCAATTTCTCAAAAAGGTTAACGAAATAACTAACAAACAACCTTACTTTTTCTAGATCTAGGTTATTATGTCGCCTTAAATGGACTTACACTAAGTCATTCTTGAAATAAGGAATATTAATGGCTAAAAAATTAACACTCATAACTTTTATATTATCGCTATTTTCAGGAATTACGTTTTCTGAAGAAATTCAAGAGATAGTCATTCTAGAAAAGAAGCTATCGAGCCTTAATGGCTGGTCGAATAATCAATCCATCACTTCAATAAGTGAAAAAGAACTTGATGATCTAGATGCACAGCATCCTAAACAGATATTTAGAAGGTCTCCTGGAATCTGGATAAGCAGAGGGTCAGGTCAAGAACATTTGACTGCTATACGATCTCCTGTGTTAACTGGACCGGGAGCTTGTGGCTCTTTCCTTGTATTAGAGGATGGTCTTCCAGTAAGGCCAACTGGATTTTGTAACGTTAATGGATTATTTGAAACATTTTTTGAAATGGCTTCAGGTTTAGAGACTATAACTGGACCAGCTAGTGCAAGATATGGTGCCAATGCAATGCATGGTGTTGTAAATATACTCTCAAAACCTATAACTTCAGAAAATAAATTCTATACAAACGTCGGGCCAAATAACTACAAAAACTTTAAGATCAGAACAAGTAATCAAGAAAATTGGAGCTTTGATGGTCACTTTGCCAATAATGATGGCTTTAGGGATAAATCAGGGTACGATCAACAAAAAATTAAAATCCAATCTATTTTTTCACTCTCTTCATGGGATGCAGCTTTAAAAGCTACACTCACAAATCTAAATCAAGAAACTGCTGGATATGTAAATGGTTTAGATTCTTATAAAAATGAAGAGTTTAGCAGGAGAAATTTTAATCCTGATGCATATCGAGATGCCAATTCACAAAGAGTATCTTTAAGATTAACAAAAGAAGACAAAAATACTGTTAATTCAATTACCTCATATATACGAAGTAATGATATGAAGTTTTTTCAACACTTCCTTCCAGGGACTCCCCTTGAGGAGAATAACCATAAAAGTCTTGGGATAAATCTGCAAAGAATTTCAGAGTACAACTCTTTTACTTTTGTACAAGGCTTACAGCTAGATTTTGCTAAGGTTGAACTGACAGAAACGCAAAAAGATGCTTTAACTACCAGCTCTGCTTTTAATAATGCCACAAGACCACAAGGCAAGCATTATGACTATGAAGTGGATTCAACTGTTATTGCAGTATTTGCAGGGATAGAAGACTACATTCTAAATAAGAATCTTTACCTATTTGCTGATACTAGAGCTGAATTTATTGAGTATGACTACTCAAATAATATGATCAGTGGAAATACCAGAGAAGATGGAACTAAATGTGGATTTGGGGGTTGTTATTACAATAGACCCTCAGATAGAACAGATGACTTCAATGAGATAAGTGCCAGGATTGGCATCATAACAAACTACGAATCTGTCAATTATTTTGCCCAAATTAGTTTAGGGTTCAGACCTCCACAAATTAATGAAGCATACAGATTACAAAAAAAGCAGAATGTTACTGATCTCGACTCGGAAACTTTAACTATGTTGGAAGTAGGCAGTAGATATGATTGGCAATCGTTGAGTGGATCTCTAAGCATCTATCAAAGTAAAAAGAAAAACTCTATCTTCAGAGATTCGCAGAATTTTATCGTAGATAATGGAAAAACTGATCATAAAGGTATTGAATTGAGTCTAGATTGGCTCATCAGTTCAAACAACATTATTAGTACAAACATTACATATGGAGATCATAAGTATGACTTTGAAACCGATACTTCAATGAGAGAAAAAATAAGAATCGGTAATGAGATTGATACAGCTCCAAAGATGATGGCTAACTTAATCTTAAATTCAAATTTTAACGAAGATACTTCGCTTGCTTTTGAAATTGAGTATATGAGTTCTTACTATACTGATGCAGCAAATCTTCACGAATATGAGGGGCACACCCTGTACCATGCTAGATTTACCAGAAAAATAAATGATACTTTCAAAACTTACATCAGGGCCGAGAACATATTTGATAAAGCTTATGCTGAGAGAGCTGACTTTAATGCATTTGGCGGAGATAGATATTTTCCAGGTTTGCCAAGAGAATTCTATATTGGTTTAGAATATACATTTTAAAGAACCACAATGAATAAGAAAGTTGATATAAATTTTGAAAAAGCCCTCGAAGAGCTTGAAGCTATAGTGGAAGATTTAGAATCTGGAGACTTAAGTTTAGAAAACTCTCTCAAGTCATTTGAGAAAGGAATAAAGCTGGCTAGGCAATGTCAGGAAAAGCTCTCGCAAGCTGAGTTACAAGTACAAAAATTGATTGAAGAAGATGGAGAACTGAAAACTACTCCATTAAAAGATGTCTGAATTTGAGAAGCTCTTAACTTCTTATAAAAATAGAATCAATTCCAAGCTAGAGAGTCTATTGCCTTCTGATGGCTCAATTCTATCAGAAGCTATACGTTATTCCGTTATAGGTGGTGGAAAAAGGCTTAGACCAATATTAGTGTACTTAATCGGCGAGTTGGGAAATGCCAAGAATGATTCACTAGATATATTAGCTGGATCGGTTGAAATCATCCATTGTTACTCACTAATTCACGATGATTTGCCATCTATGGATGATGATGATCTAAGAAGAGGAAAGCCAACTACCCACAAAAAATATGATGAAGCGACTGCAATACTTGCAGGAGATGCTTTACAGCCTTTCGCTTTCGAATTAGTGACAACAATAAATATTTCGGATAGAAAGAAATTAAGCATAATTCAAAGCTTGGCAGAGGCTTGTGGCTATCAAGGCATGGTAGGTGGGCAGATAAAAGATATTCATTCTCATGAAATAAAAGATGTTGAGTCTTTAGACATAATGCATTCCCAAAAGACAGGACGGTTAATTCAATCCTCAATTGAGACTGCTGGAATATTATCTAACTTGAGGAAGGAAGATATAGGGTTCCTTATAGAGTATGGAGATAAAATTGGTCTAGCATTTCAGATTCAAGATGACATTATTGATATTGAATCTCCTTCGACTTTAAGTGGAAAAGACCAAGGCTCCGATGTTGAAAAAGATAAACTAACTTATCCATCTATTGTAGGTATTGAAAACTCGAAAGTCAGAGCTGTTGACTTGGCTGAAGAAGCAAAAGAAAAACTTCAACTATTAGATAGAAATACTGATAATCTGTGCAAATTAGCTGACTATATTGTTTCAAGAAAAACTTAAATTGTGAAAATTTTCGATTCCATACCAACTGATGAGCCTATTTCAGAGCTGCTAAAAAATATTAATTCACCACAAGATCTTAGAAAGCTTAATCAATCTCAGATACCTCAAATAGCAGATGAACTAAGGGAATTTCTGCTTTACACAGTGGGGAAAACAGGCGGGCATTTTGGTGCAGGACTTGGAGTTATTGAATTAACATTGGCCCTACATTACAAATTTGAAACGCCTGATGATAGGATTGTCTGGGATGTTGGACATCAAACATATCCTCACAAAATATTAACCGGAAGAAAAGATGCAATGGAAAGTATGCGTCAGAATAATGGACTAGCACCCTTCCCTGTAAGAGCCGAAAGTGAATATGACACTTTTGGAGTTGGCCACTCCAGTACTTCAATTAGTGCAGCGCTCGGAATGATCACAGGAGCGGAGAAAAAAAATGAAAAAAGACATGTCACGGCGGTGATTGGAGATGGAGCAATGACTGCCGGTATGGCTTACGAAGCTTTAGCGCATGCTGGGTCTATAGATAAAAATCTGCTAGTTATCCTAAATGATAATCAAATGTCTATTTCAGAAAACATAGGCGGATTAAGAAATTACCTCGCTCGTATATGGGCAAGTAAAACTTACAATAGAATCAGGGAAGGTGGAAAAAATGTTTTGACTTATGTGCCTCGCGCAAAAGAATTTGCCAGGAAGGCAGAAATACATGCAAAAGGAATGGTCGCTCCTGGTTCATTATTTGAAGAATTAGGTTTCGAATACTTTGGACCAGTAGACGGACACGATACCGATGGATTAATTAATATATTAGATGATTTGAAACATATAAATGGACCAAAATTCCTTCATGTCATTACAACTAAAGGTAAAGGTTTTGCTCCTGCTGAAGATGATCCCATAGGATTTCATGCAATAAATAAAATAAAGCAGGAAGACCTTGTAAATGATAAAAGTGCACAATCGAAAAAGCCCTCTTACTCAAAAATATTTGGAGAATGGTTATCTTTTAAAGCAAACAAAGATGAAAAGCTTGTTGCAATCACTCCTGCTATGGGCGAAGGATCAGGAATGATTGAATTCTCTGCAGAGTTTCCTGATAGATATTATGATGTAGCCATAGCTGAGCAACATAGTGTCGGTTTTGCTGCAGGGCTAGCTTGCGAAGGAATGAAACCTGTTGTTGCAATATATAGCACTTTCTTACAAAGAGCTTATGATCAGCTAATACACGATGTAGCGTTACAAAATTTAGATGTTCTATTCGCTATAGATAGAGCAGGCTTAGTTGGATTAGACGGAGCTACACATCACGGTGCTTTTGATTTGTCCTATATGAGATGTATTCCAAATATGGTAATAATGGCTCCATCTGATGAGTCATTAGCATGGAAAATGTTTAACACCGGTTATGAACACTCAGGGCCTGTTGCAATTAGATATCCGAGAGGAACAGGTAGAGGAATTGATTATTCTCAGAACGAAGAAACTGTAGAAATAGGAAAAAGTTCTACAGTAATAAATTCTGATGAGAAAGAAGTTATTATTCTTTCTTTCGGCAGTCTGCTCGAATCTGCCATGGAGGCTGGCAAAAGGATTAACGCAAGAGTAGTAGATATGCTATTTATTAAACCTTTAGATGAGAGTCTTTTAGAAGAAATCAATAATAATTATAAACTTATAGTCACCATCGAAGACAATGTAATGGCTGGGGGAGCTGGTTCAGCAGTCAACGAGCATCTCATAAAATTAAATTCCAGTTCAAAAATACTCAATTTAGGCCTTCCAGATGAATTTATAGAGCATGGAGATCAGGAACAACAAAAGATTCTTAATGGATTAGATGCAAGTGGAATAGAAAAGTCTATTAAAGAAAAATTGAAACTAATCTGAATCAGTTAGCATATGGCCCATATATTTTGCTTTAATCTTTAGATAATCTTCATTGTATTCATTAGGTTCAATTTCAATAGATATTCTCTCTGACACCTCAATGCCAACATCCTCTAATCCCTTTATTTTTGCAGGATTGTTTGTCATTAGTTTTACAGAAGAAACTCCAACGGATGAAAGTATCTCTTTGCAATATGAATAATCTCTCTCATCAGCGGCAAATCCTAGGGCTTCATTTGCTTCAATTGTATTTAAACCTTTATCTTGTAGTTCATAAGCTCTAATTTTATTCACAAGACCAATGCCTCTGCCTTCTTGTGCCATATAAATTATCATTCCATTTCCTTCTTTTGCGATTGACTGCATAGCTTGAGCAAGTTGAGAGCCACAATCACACTTTAAGCTATATAAAGCATCTCCGGTCAAACACTGAGAATGAATTCTCAGCAGAGAATCATTTTGAAGCTCTCCTAAATAAAGAAGTAAGTGCTCTTCTCCTAATTTAGGATCTTCATAAGCAATGACAGAAAAATCACCCCAGTGAGTTGGTAGTTTGGCTTCAGCCTTTTTTTCGATAGACATAATTTTTGGAGTTGTTATTTTACTTAAGAATTCCTAAATGTAATTAAAAAAAGTAAATAGAAAAATCATTGAAACAGCTGAATAAACACCTGCAATCACGTCATCGATCATTACATTAAAAGCTCCATGTCCTTTATCAAAGGTTCTAATACCTAGAGGTTTCCAAATATCAAATAAACGAAATAGAAAGAATGAAATCAGTAACCATAGAAAAGAACTTTCAATATATGAAAGCGGCAAGCAAGCTACCCACATACCTACAAATTCATCCCATACGAAACTACCGGGGTCATCATCTTTTTCAACAGTTTTTGGGTATATGTAGATACCTATTAAAAAACTACTCATTATGAATATAAGAAAGATGAAGCTATTTATTAAGGAAGCAGCCAAGCTATAGAAGAAAAAATAGTAAACAATCAATGCAACCAAGCTTCCCATAGTCCCTGGTGCAATTGGCGATAACCCTGAACCGAATCCTAATGATAGCCATGAAAGAGGATTTCTCAGATTCATGCTAAAAATGACTATAACCAGAATTCAATTCAACTCTATTATTATCAACATCATAAAGAATAAGGTCTTTTGAAGGACTTGTTTTTCCAATCAATGTGATAGGAATATTTAAAATCTTAGAAACATTCATTAATTCCTCATACTTATCTTCTTCAATAGTAAAACATAATTCATAGTCATCACCTGAATTGATAAGTTCTAGAGATTTTTCTGAAATCGATGTCGGTATTTTCTCTAGATAAATTTCAGCGCCTACATTACTTGATTGGCAAATTAGATTTAAATCTTGCAATAAACCATCAGAGATATCTATGCATGCACTAGCAATATCAGATAGTTTCAAGCCAAGATCAATATGTGCCTTTGGTTCTAGATAAGCTTTGGAGAAAGAATGAGTACCTAAATTGTCACTTAGTTCTTTTAAACCTAAAAAAGCATTTCCAATGATTCCACTGACGCATATCAACTGATTTTTTTTGGCAGTAGAGCGAAGAATGGCTTTATTGGAATCAACTTCGCCCATCACCTGAACAGTAATCGAAAGTTTTCCTTTAGTTGTGTCTCCTCCAATAAGAGGAATCCTATATTCATCAGAAAATTTTTGTAATCCTATTGAAAAGCTATTTAGCCAGCTATGCTCTACTTGAGGTAAAGTAATAGCTATTGAGTAGCATTTTGGACTAGCCCCGCAAGCAGCCAGATCACTTAAAGCTATCACACATGATCTAAAAGCTATATCTTCTGGTGACATAGAGCTTAAAAAATGTACCCCTTCTATTGAAGTATCTAAAGAATTAATATACTGGGTATTCTTATTTGAGGAGATTACTGAAGCATCGTCTCCTACTGCAATTTCTACATTGCGCTCGGCCAGATAGGCCGAGCCAATGTTAGAAAAATATTTTTGAATTAATAAATGCTCGTCCAAGGTCACTCCTTAGACAATAGTTTATTAATCAGGGATAGACTCAAATAAGCCTGTAGCTCCCATTCCACCGCCAACGCACATAGTGACAATTCCATACTTACCACCTCTACGTTTCAGTTCTCTTGCCAAGTGTCCCACCTGCCTAGAGCCTGTCATGCCAAATGGATGTCCTATAGCGATAGACCCGCCATTAACATTAAGTTTTTCGGTAGGAAGATTTAGTTGGTCTCTGATGTAAACAACCTGGGAAGCAAATGCTTCGTTGAGTTCCCAAAGGTCAATATCATCAATTGTTAGTCCTGCAGAATCGAGTAATTTAGGGATAGAAAATACTGGCCCTATTCCCATCTCATCTGGTTGGCATCCTACTGTAGTAAATCCTCTGAAATAAGCTAAAGGCTTAAGACCCAATTCATTAGCTTTTTCTTCGCTCATTATTAACGTTACTGAAGCTCCATCAGATAATTGAGAAGAATTTCCTGCAGTTACAGATCCACTCTCAGGATTAAAAACAGGATTTAAACTTGAAAGGCCTTCAAGAGTTGTTTCTGGTCTATTGCAATCATCTCTATCAACAGTTACATCAACCTCTTTTTCTGCTCCAGTCTCTTTATTCTTGAGGATCATTTTAGTGTCCATAGGAATAATTTCGTCATCGTATAGTCCAGCGTCTTGAGCCGCTGCACATCTTTGTTGACTTGACAGAGCATACTCATCTTGTGCTTCTCTAGTAACACTGTATCTGTCTGCCACGGCTTCTGCCGTTGTTCCCATAGCATGGTAAATACCCGGAACTTCTTCAGCCAGTTTTTCATTTACGTACATATGCATGTTACCCTTGCCTTGAGTAGTGCTTATAGACTCTACTCCACCAGCTATTATGCAATCATAGAAACCGCTTTGGATTTGAGTAGCCGCCATAGCTATTGAATTTAAACCTGAAGAACAATAACGATTAATAGTTACTCCGCCAGTTTCAATAGGAAGGTTTGAAAGCACAGCAACGTTTCTAGCTATATTATGACCTTGTGCTCCTTCTGGACTACCACAACCTAAAATGATGTCTTCAACCATAGAAGCTTGAACCTTAGGATTCCTTTCTAAAAGTGCATTAACAATATGAGCTGTCATATTATCTGCACGAGTGTTGTTAAAACCACCACGAAACGACTTCGCTAGTCCTGTTCTAACACTATCAACAATTACTGCATTACGCATATATTCTCCTTTTTTATAAAAACTGGGAATCTGATGTTAGGTTACTGAAACTCAATAATCAAGTTATATTAAAAGGGGCAACCTACATATTTGTCATGATTATCTCTTCAGAGCCCACAGGTAATATTACTAGGGTTCCGTCTTCTACAAGAGTCCACTCTTTACGTACCTGATCTACTCCCCTTACAAACATAATTTCTTGAATATAATTTCTTGGTGCTGGCGTTAAATGGTAAAAAAATAATTTTTTAACATTAGCCTCATTGGCTATCTCCGCTGCTTCTACTAACGTAGTGTGATAAGTAGTTATGTCATCCAATACTGTTGCCAATAAGTGTGCACCGCGACTCATTAACGACTTTTCCATAACTGCCAACATATGATTAGCTTGGGCTTCATGAAACAAGACATCAGCATTCATTGAATTGTCAATAACACTTTGAGTGTAAGAGGTGTCTCCCGTGATTACTATAGATCTTCCTTTGTATTCAAATTTAAATCCTAAAGCAGGCTCTATTGGTTCATGAACAACCCTAAATGCTGTTATTTTCAATTCACCATTATCAAATATTACTGGGTTATTGAGATCTATCACATTAGTGTCAAAACCTGCGTATTCCAAAGGTGCTATTGCATCACCGTGATGCTCATTACGAAATACATAATCATGCGCATAAGCCATTTCTATTCCTTGGGTGAATTGATCAACACCTTCAGGACCAAAAACTTTTAACTTAGAGCTACGTTCACCTACAACCCACGCATTCTGATGAAGGCCAGGCAGGTCAGCAATGTGATCTGAATGTAAGTGCGTGATTAAAACTGCCTCTATATTCCTAAAATTAATATTCCAACTTCTAAGGTTATCGTTACTCCCATCACCTATATCCACTACAAATAGATCCTCTCCAGCAGAAATCAAAATACATGTCTCTGCTCTTCCTGGACTAGGTATTGGTGATCTTGAGCCACAAACCGCAGCACTTAAGGCATCTTCTTTAGGTAAATTACTCGATGCTGAGCCAAGAGCTGAGAAGGCCACTACCAATAACCTATCTTGTACCGAGGGTAATTGGATGATTACCAAAGAAGTAATTCCAAGAATTAATGAAGCGATGATGACTCTGATAAAAAGCTTCATAACTAAAGGCCTAATACCGCCTTAGCCATTATATTTCTCTGTATCTCATTACTCCCTCCGTAAATAGTAGTCGCTCTTAGATTTTGATATTTGCCAGCTATAGGCCTGTAATCTTCGTCACCAATAGGTGGTTCATTGCTGCCATAAGTTGTATCTTGAAAAGGTATTCCGTAATAGCCTATAACCTCTAAAGTAAGCTCAGAAATTTCTTGTTCAAGGTCTGTTACTAATGTTTTCATCATAGAAGACTCTGGTCCCGGACTATCTCCCTTCCCTAAAGAGCTTAGTATTCTTAAGGAAGTATATTGTATAGCTTTAGCTTTAATTTCTAACTCAGTGATTTTAGTTAAGTAAATTTCCAAAAAACTTTCATCTAAATGTTGGGAAGATATTTTATGGACTAACTTTTTGATAAATTCTATGTCAGATAAGCTTTTCGAGCCGCCTACCCCACCACTTCTCTCAAACTCTAATAAATATTTTGCAACTGCCCAACCTTCGTTTTCTTCTCCTATCCTGTCTTTAACATGAGCTACAGCATCTGTAAAAACTACCTGATTGAAATCATGATCCTTAGCCATTGTTAAAAGAGGTTCAACTTTCACTCCAGGCTGATGCATATCCATCATCAAGAAAGTAATTCCTTGTTGGTTCTTACCTGAATTGTCAGTCCTAACCAGACAAAATATCTTATTGGCAAGGTGAGCATGAGTAGTCCAGATTTTTGTTCCGTTAATAATGTACTTGTCACCATGTCTGACAGCTTTACATTGCAAGTTAGCAAGATCTGAACCTGCACCAGGCTCGCTATAACCCTGACACCAGTAATCATCTCCATTAATAATTCTGGGTATATAGTAGTCTTTTTGCTCTTTAGTTCCTCGTCCTAATAGCAGTGGTCCAATCATTGCCAAGCCCATTGGTATCAAATTGGGAGCTCCAGCTTTAGCACATTCCGATGAAAAAATATATTTTTGAGCTTGAGTCCAATTTGTGCCTCCATATTCTTCCGGCCAAGATGGAACGAGCCATCCTTTTTTAGCGAGTATGGCTTGCCATTCCATAGCAACCTCCTTTTCGGTAAAAACTGCAGATGTCTTTCTGGACTTAGCAACTAATTCCGGTCTAAGCTCCTTACGGAGGAAATCTTTTACTTCCTCTTGAAATGATAGTTCTTCTTCTGAAAAATTTAGATTCATTCTTTACCTTAGATTAAATTATAACTTCTATTAAGCTTGGTCCTTCAGAGTTTAAGCCGTCTGAAAAGGCTTTTGTAAATTGTTCCACAGTGGTCGTGCGATTTGCAGGTACACCCATAGATTTGGATAAGGAAACCCAATTGATTTCTGGATTATCAAGAGAGAACATTGATTTTGCCCTATCACCTGTCTCTAATGCACCTACTCTTTCTAGCTCAACCTGAAGAATTGCATAAGCTTTATTTGAAAAAATAATGTTTGTAATATTTAGTCCTTCTCTTGCTTGCGTCCATAGAGACTGAACTGTATACATTGCTCCTCCATCGCCATGGAGACAAATGACAGGCCTCTCAGGAACAGCTATTGCTGCACCCGTTGCCAAGGGAAGTCCTTGCCCTATTGATCCACCAGTTAAAGCCAACCAATCTAGTGGTTTTGAATTCCAGGCATGAGGAGTAACAAAAAATCCAGATGTGGCTGCTTCGTCACAAACAACGGCATCTTCTGGAAGTAAGCTCGCAAATAAAGGGCCAAGGTTTGACGCATTCAGCTCACCATTTGATGGTGCATCTATAATTCCGTCAGGAATTAATGATTTATCAATCTTATCAGTCTTTAACATTTCACTTAATTGATAAAGTGCAGATTTTCCATCTTGATAAGGCGTAGCTAATTCTATGAGTTCAGCATTCTCTGGAGACAGATAGCTTTTCTTTCCTGGGTAAGCAAAAAAAGATACAGGTGGCTTAGTTCCTATAAAAACAATAGATTCAACACCTCTTAAATGTTCCTCAGCCATTTCAGCAAAATAAGGAATTGGCTCTACCTTAGTCAATCCGGTTCCTCTCCTATGTCTTATAACGAAAGTATCTGTAGCTAAACGACATCCAGTTTTTGTAGCAATTTTTCCAGCTAAAGTTACAGATTCCTCATCTAAACAGTCTCCTCCTATAAACAACATGGTGTTTTTTTCTGAAGACAAAACATTATATGCATCGGTAAGAAGAGAATTATCTATATCTAAAGGGCCTTCGCTAACAAGTTCTTTACATAATTTCTCAGTCTCGCCCCAAGCTGAATCGGCTGGCACAAGCATAGTTGCGATTTGACCTGGATATTTATGAGCAACCTGCCAGGCTTTTGCTCCGAGATCTGATAGGTCATCTGGAGACTTACTTCTACCTACCCAATCTGAACTTGCTTTAGCAAGACCATCTAGATCGGAGGTCAAAGGTGCATCATATTTAAGGTGATATGTAGCATGATCTCCAACAATATTTAACATAGGAGTTCTGGCTTTTTTTGCATTGTGAATATTTGCAAATGCATTTCCTAATCCGGGGCCTAAATGTAGTAAATTTGCAGCTGCCTTACCAGACATCCTTGCATAGCCATCCGCAGCACCTGAAACAACGCCTTCAAAAAGACACAAAACTGGTCTTATTTCTGGATGATGATCTATCGCAGCAACTAAGTGCATCTCAGAAGTGCCTGGATTAGCAAAGACAACCTCGAGCCCATTAGCAATTAAAGTCTTCAATAAAGCATCTGCCGAGTTCATAATCTTTAAATATTAACTATCCTAGTGCCGATATTCCCACCTGCTAATAAATCTACAAAACCTTGCGGGGCCTTTTCCAATCCTTCTAGCTCATCAGTAAGTACTTTGAGTTGACCCGAATCAATCCATCCAATTAAATCATTCGTGGCTTCTTCATATTTATCTGCAAAATCGAATACGAGAAATCCTTGCATTCTGATACTTTTATTTACCAGTAACCCCGGTATCCCTCTTGGCCCCGGTTCTGGTGTACTAGTGTCATATTGCGAAACAACTCCACAGCAAGCTATTCTGCCACCCGAATTTAATCTAAATAATGCCGAACCTAAAATCATGCCACCAGTATTATCAAAATAAACATCTACTCCATTAGGAGTTGCTTCCTTTAAATTTTGTCTGAAATTAGCGTCTTTATAATTTACAGCAGCATCAAAACCTAAATCATTAATAAGTTTTTCACATTTATCGTCACTTCCACAAACTCCAATGACACTGCAGCCTTTGATCTTGGCAATTTGTCCCACCATATGTCCAACAGATCCTGCAGCTGCTGAGATCATAACAGTCTCCCCTTCTTGTGGCTGTCCGATTTCAAGAAGACCGAAGTATGCAGTCAACCCATTAATACCTAAAGGGCCCAAATATAAAGAAGGTGCGACAGTATCTCTAAGAAGAGTCAAAGACTGAATATTTTGGGCCGAATACTCTTGCCAACCTGTTTGAGTAAGTACATTTTTACCGATTGGATATTCTTCTGAATTACTCTTTACAATTTCTCCAATGCCTGTGCAGTTCATAACAATTCCTGTAGTAGGGGCTCCTGCATAACTAGCGCTACCTTGGAGACCTGCACGAGTGCCAGCAGTTATCGCAAAAGATATTGTTTTAACTAAAACCTGATCAGAAGAAATTTCGGGTATTTCAGACTCAACTAGCCTGTAATTACTCTCAGTTAATTTACCTTCAGGAAGACTATTGATAATTACTTGTTTATTTTTCATATGTTCAAGTTACCTTATTTTGTTTATATTTAAAACCTAACTAATGACATAAGATATGTTTTAAAACTTGGAGAAGTTTATGGAAGTTAAAAATGCAGTTATGCCAAATGAAGAACAACTTAAAGGGTTCAATGATCAAGAAGAAGATAAACCAATTTTTATGGTGAATCTTCTTAAATTTAAAGAAAAGGCGCAATATCCAGATAAAAGAGAAACAGACCTCTCAGGTGAAGAGGCATATGCAATTTATGGCGAGGAAGTTGTTGGGCACTTAGCTAAAGTTGGCGGGAAACCAATTTTTGGAGGTAATGTTGATAGACTTATGCTGGGCGAAGTTGAAGATTTATGGGACAAAGTAGCCATAGCTATGTACCCATCCAGAAAGGCTATGCTAGAAATGATTTCAGATCCTGATTACATACAAAGTGCACAGCACAGAGTGGCAGGCCTGGAAGGACAGTTAAATATCGAAACTTCTTTAGAAGATATGTAAGGAATCTTAAGGTGTTGTCTAAAGAAAAGGTTATCCTTATAGGTGCTCCACCATCTCCTTATACAAGGAAGATGCTTGCCCTATTAAGATATAGACACATACCTTATGAAATGATCTGGGGTAACCCTGGAGAACTTCTAGAAAGCGGCGGCGCATTCGAGGAACTTGGCATAGATCCTCCCAAGCCTGTTCTTCTTCCCACTTTCCTCATGAGAGATGAAAAGGGTCATCTTCAGACTGTCACTGACTCAACTCCTATAATCAGAAGACTTGAAAAAGAATTTGAGGGCAGGAGTGTTATACCGGAAGATCCCGCTCTTTGTTTCCTTAATTATCTACTAGAGGATTTTGGAGATGAGTGGGTAACCAAATACATGTTTCATTACCGTTGGCATTTCGACGAGGATGCTGACAATGCTTCATCTATCCTACCATTGAATCATAAAGTAGATCTCAAAGAAGATCTTTGGAAAATCTTTAAGGAAGGAATCGGTTCAAGACAAATAGAAAGGCTTTGGGTAGTGGGCTCAAATGATATAACTGCCCCAATTATAGAGAGCAGTTACAAACGGTTTCTAGGTATCATGGAGAATCACTTGAGTAGTTTACCTTTTCTATTTGGACAAAGGCCAAGCTCAGCCGACTTTGCAATATATGGTCAACTTACTCAGTTAATAGGTTTAGATCCAACTTCTAGAAAAATTGCACACGAAGAATCTCTACGAACTGTAGCGTGGATAAATAGTATGGAAGATCTATCAGGTATCAATCTAGAAAAAAATGCATGGGAGACTTTTGACTCACTTCCAGAAAGTATGTTGTCTTTATTAAAAGAAATAGGACATGTATATGTGCCTGCACTTTTAGCAAATGATGAAGCTTTAAAAGATGGTAACGAGACTTGGGAAACAGAAATAGATGGTTCTGTCTGGAGTCAAAAAACTTTTAATTATCAAGGCAAGTGTCTCCAATGGATCAACCAAGAATTTTATTCTTTAACTGAGATTGATCAAAAAAGATTACTAGATCTATTTGAGGGAACAGGCTGTGAAAATTTATTATTGAAAGAAAAATAAATATGAAAATATTAAGAACTCCCGATGAGAGATTTGAAAAGATAACTGATTTTCCATACAAACCGCATTACACAAATGTAAAAACTAACGATGGTTCAGATCTGAGAATACATCATATTGATGAAGGACCAAGAGAAGGACCGATTTTGTTAGCGATGCATGGTCAACCAGTCTGGTGCTACCTTTACTCGAAGATGATACCTTTCTTAACGGAAGCAGGAATAAGAGTTATCGCACCTGACTTACCAGGTTATGGAAAATCTGATAAACCTGCTGCCAGAGAAGACTACAGTTACCAAAATCAAGTTGATTGGATGGTGGATTGGCTGAGTGCAAATGATTTTCAAAACCTAACTTTTTTTGGTCAGGACTGGGGTGGTTTGATTGGATTAAGGATGGTTGCTCGTGAACCTGATAGATTCTTGAGAATCTCAATGGGTAATACAGGGCTTCCTTATAATCCAGAAGTATCTGAAGAAGTTATTGAAGAAATAAAAGCCTTTAGGGAAAGTAACATAAAACTCCACCCCCTCTCTATGTCAAAACAAATACGCCAAATGGATAGTGGAAAAACTCATCCAGGACTCAAATTTATGTACTGGCAAAAATTTTGTTGGGATACAGAGGATTTACCAATAGGATTTATACAATCGATGCAAATGGATAAAAGATCTTTAGTTTCACTTGCATTAAATTATATTTTTATCTTATTAGGAAAATATAGTGTATCACCTTTCAAATCTTACATTGCCAAGGCCTATGAAGCACCTTTTCCAGACCCAAGTTATAAAATGGGTCCAAGAGCCATGCCAAGTCATGTACCGACAATTCCTGATGAATCATTAGAGGAGCAAAAAAAAGCGAGAGAGTTTTTCTCTTCCTGGGATAAACCCTTTCTTAGTGTCTTCGCAGGAGATGATCCTGTTACAAATGGAATTGAAAAAGATGTATTAGAAATGTGCCCAAATGCAAAAAGTGCTCCTCAAATTGGAGGTGGTCATTTTTATCAATGGACAAGGCCAAAAGAGCTTTCAGAATTATTAATCAACTTTATTAAGGAAAACTAATGAACAGAGTAACGGAACATACAGGGTCAAAATATCCAATAATTCAAGCGCCAATGGGTTGGATTGCAAGAAGTCAATTAGCATCTGCAGTTTGTAATGCTGGTGGTTTTGGCGTTATAGAAACCTCTTCGGGTGAAGTAGATAACTGTAAGGCTGAAATAAAAAAAATGTCAGAACTGACTGATCAACCCTTTGGAGTCAATCTACCGCTCCTCTTCTTAAGAGATGAGAGTATGGTAGAGTTTTGTGTTCAGCACGGAGTGAAATTTGTAACGACTTCAGCTGGCGATCCCTCTAAATATATAGACATACTCAAGTATGCAGGCATCACTGTCTATCATGCAGTGCCTAGTGTTGAAGGAGCAATAAAAGCAGCAGATTGTGGTGTTGACGGACTCGTAGTGGAGGGAACTGAAGGAGGAGGATTTAAGAGTCCAGAGGAAGTTGGTCTTTTCGTTTTGATACAAGCCATCAGAAAAAAAATAGATTTACCAATAATAGCAGCAGGTGGAATTGCAGATGGTGCTGGTATGGCAGCAGCTTTTGCTGTAGGAGCTGAAGGAATTCAAATGGGAACACGATTTGTTTCCAGTAAAGAAAGTCCAGTACATGATAATTTTAAAAATTATATCTTTGACTCTTCTCTCAATGGAACTTGGATATTAAATAAAACTTCTAAACCTGTAATTAGAGCTCTAAGAACGGAGTTCACAAAAGAGATTTTGGAGGCTGGAGAAATGGATATGTCAGCAATGGGTAAAATACAAGATTTATATTTTGGTGGTGATATGAATGCAGCACCAGCACTTTCAGGGCAATCTGTAGGATTAATAGACGGCATAAAGTCAGCTGAGGAAATTATCCAAGATACGATTAAAGAGTTTAACCAAACTTGCTCTGAACTAGGAGCATTGAAACTCTAAATATGTTCAACCTTAATCTGCTGCCCTCTACTGCAGACAATACATATCGAGGTAGCAGACTTGCTCTGTGGTTCTTTGTGGCATTTGTGTGCCTTATGACTTGGAGATCAGTAATTCATATGTTTTTTGAAGAGTATGGAATGCATAATATTGCAAACTTTATCGTTTTATCAGGTAATCCGGATCCAATGCCGCTAATTTACATGTTTTTCTCTTTGTGGGGCTTGGCTCAATTAATTTTCTGTGGGATATCTTGGATAATAATTTTAAGATATAGATCATTAATTCCTTTGATGTTTATATTTTGGTTAACTGAATGGTCAGTTAGACTTTTTGTATATACTTTTATGGAGAAATCTGTTGTAGACGTTAGTATCTATACATCTGGCATAACACCTGGATCTGCAGGGGCTCCATATGTAGTTTTTCTCTTGATAATATTTTTAATTCTATCAACTAGAGAAAAGGCTAAGTAGAACTGAACCATGAGAAAGCCTTTCTATTCATTACTGATAATATTAGTTTCAGGACTCATTCTTTGGGAATATAAGGTAAACGTAATAGTTTGGATGATGCCAAAAGTGATGAACTTGATTAATCCAGTACAAGAAAATATACCGACTAATTGGGCAGAGGGTCCCTCCCAAAATCTTAATATCGATGACACAAGGCCAAACATTATTTTAATTTTGGCTGATGATATGGGATATAACGATATTTCGCTTCATAATGGTGGAGCAGCTGATGGAACTCTTCAGACTCCGCACATAGATTCACTAGCCGAGAGTGGAATATGGTTTTCCAGAGGCTATGCTGCTAATGCAACATGTTCTCCTTCAAGAGCCTCCATAATGACTGGAAAATATCCAACAAGATTTGGTTTTGAGTTTACACCTGTTCCTGATGCTGGAAGAACAGTACTAAATTGGCTTGTACAAGAAGATGATGCGACTTTGCGAGGAAGAATTGATAGAGAAATAGCATCGAACCTGCCACCTTTTTTAGAGCAGGGTATGCCGAGTGAGCAGATAACAATTGCCGAGATTTTAAAAAATTCAGGATATTACACAGCCCATATTGGAAAATGGCATCTAGGTCATGCATATGGCATGGATCCTCAAAGCCAAGGATTTCATGATTCTTTGTCACTACAGGGTGGCTATTATTTACCACAAGATCATCCTAATGTCGTAAATGCGAAATTCGATACTTCTATAGATAAAATGGTTTGGAGCTCAGGTCAGTATGCAGCAAAATTCAATGGTGGAGATCGTTTTAAACCAGAAGGATACGTAACAGACTATTACACACAAGAAGCTCTGAAAGTAATTGAAAAAAACAAAAATAGGCCTTTTTTCCTGTATCTAAGTCATTGGGCGATCCATAATCCTCTCCAAGCTTTAAGAAGTGATGTCGAAAAGATGAGCCATATGTCAGGGCATAATTTGCAAGTTTACTCAGGAATGATAGCTGCCCTGGATAGAAGCGTTGGATTGATTATCAAAAAATTAAAAGAACTAGATATTTATGGAAAAACTTTGATCATATTTACCAGTGATAACGGAGGAGCTAATTACATAGAGCTGGAAGATATAAATAAACCATACAGAGGTTGGAAGATTAGTTTTTTTGAAGGTGGTATAAGAGTGCCCTTTATTGCTAGTTGGCCTGACGAAATAAATCCCAATCAAATATCGGATAGTGCAATACATCACTTTGATATCTTTCCTACAATTGCTGCAGCAGCAAAAGCCGAGCTACCAAAGGAAAGTAAGATAGATGGTGTGAACTTAATGCCATTTATAAAAAAAGAAAATTCTAATGAACCTCACAAAACACTTTTCTGGCGGTCAGGAAATCATCAATCTGTCTTACATGGCAAATGGAAATACATAATCAGTAAAAAAGAAAATTTTCGTTGGTTGTTTGATACCTCTGTAGACCCCTTAGAACAAACAAATCTTATTCAAAAACACCCTGAAGAGGCTCGTATGATTGAAGAACTTTTAAGTGAATTCAACTCTGAACAAAAAGATCCTCTATTCCCTTCTGCTTATGAGGCACCTATTTTAATCGACAAGTATGATGGTCAAATTTATGAAGAAGGTGATGAATTTATTTATTGGTCAAATTGATCAAAAAATAATTAAATATATTTTTGACAATTTTTTTTACGAATGAATCAACTATCCAAAAAAACTCCCATACCTTGGTGGTTAACTATCATTCTTTTTATGGAGGTATGGCCTATGTTTTTGGGGCCATATTGGGCATTAACTGATCCATCATTTTTAGGTGACATTAATGCAACATCGACAATTTTGGGTGATTGGATTTATACCGCCAGAAATCTTGCTGTGGGTTTTGCTTTTATTATTGCTTACTTTCTAAAAAGTGCTCCTATGCTATTCATACTAATTTTTGTTAGGTTTTTTACCGACTTAATTGATGGGCCAGCTTTTTGGTTTTTTAGAGATCCGGTGAGTGATGTTGCATTCATCTTTATTTTTCTTTGTGGATATTACATCCCAGCAGTAATTGCCTTACGATATCTTTGGAAACAAATGACACATTAAATGAATCAATCTATATACTAAGTTTCCTAATTTTATGGAGGAGAAATGAAAACACAAATAACTGAACTATTTGGGATAGAACATCCCATCATCCAAGGTGGAATGCACTATGTAGGATTTGCAGAACTTGCTGCAGCAGTATCAAATGCAGGTGGCCTCGGAATTATTACAGGCCTTACTCAAGGTACACCAGAAAAACTTGATGCAGAAATAAAAAAATGCCAAGAACTTACAGATAAACCTTTTGGAGTGAATTTAACTTTCTTACCTTCTTTGACTCCTCCAGATTATCCAGGGCTAATTGAAGTTATCATTAATAATGGTGTAAAGGTCGTTGAAACAGCAGGTAGAAATCCTGCGGTATATATGCCAGCTATGAAAGACGCAGATATTAAGGTTATCCACAAGTGCACATCTGTAAGACATTCTATTAAAGCCCAAGATATAGGCTGTGATGCTGTTTCGGTTGACGGTTTTGAATGTGGAGGTCATCCTGGCGAAGATGATATTCCGAATTTTATACTACTGCCAAGGGCAGCTGACGAACTTGATATTCCCTTTGTTGCCTCAGGTGGAATGGCTGATGCAAGGAGTCTCATAGCAGCAATGGCATTGGGTGCTGAAGGCATGAACATGGGGACACGTTTCATTGCTACTAAAGATGCTCCTGTTCATCAAAATGTTAAAGAAGCTATAGTTAATGCCAGTGAGTTAGATACAAGACTTATCATGAGATCTCTTACAAACACAGAAAGAGTATTAAATAATCCAGCTGTAGAAAGTCTTATGGCAAAAGAAAAAGCTTATGGAGATGAACTTAAATTTGAAGATATCATCGATGAAGTAGCTGGAGTTTATCCAAAAGTTATGATGGATGGGGAGCCAGAAGCTGGGGCTTGGTCTTGTGGCATGGTTGCTGGATTGGTCTCTGATATACCAACAGTAGAAGAATTGATAGATAGAATAATGGCTGAGGCTGAAGAAATTGTCGCTTCCAAACTACAAAAGGCTATATAAAAGTTAGTTTGAAAGGTTCTTCCAGAAAGATACATAAATATCTGAGCTTAGCTATATCGGTTCAACTTCTTTTATGGACCATATCAGGTATTTATTTTTCTTTTAACAAAATCGAAGAAGTAAGAGGAAGTCAATACTTAAAAACTATAGCTGTAAAAGAGGTGCCCAAGACCCAAAAGATTGAGCCACAACAAGCTCTTTCTTTGGTCGAAGATAAAACATATTTAAAACCTAGTTCAGTTACAGAAATAACCGAAGATAAACCTGGTTCAGAATATAGAGGTAGATCATTGCCTCTATATAAAATTGAAGCACTCAATGATGCACAAGAAGAAATAAACGTATATTTGGATCCATACACAGAAAAAATTGTCGCAATAAGGTCTAATCAATGGAGAATTTGGGACTTTATGTGGGGTGTCCACATCATGGACTGGAATGAGAGAGATGATGTAGGAAATATTTTCTTAAAAATATTTTCAATTCTGGCATTAATAAGTGCTTTATCTGGTATCTATCTCTTCTTTGGCACAAACAAAAGATAAAACGAATTCTACTTAATAGAATCCTTGAACCATTCAGGAAGAAGGTCAATATTATGCTTCTTCGCAAATTTAGCAATCATAGGAATTGTTATAGGTGCAAAAGGAACGACTGCCATTAAACCAAAACTTAAGTCTTTAAGTATTTCATTTAGTTGTTTATTAGCCTTTTCTACATCTTCATCGTTGGCTTCACCCTTAACATAATCAGAGTAAATTTTGAGCATGGTTCTAGTAGATTCAGTTTCCTCGGTGAACTTTTCTCTTAAAAGATCTACAATCTTTTTGATTCTTCCTTCAAACATTAAACAAGTATACTAAGTAAATTAAATAAGAAATAAGTTTTGAATAAAGAAGAAAGATTTATTTATATCCGTAAGGAGCTTCAAAGGCTTTATCCTGAAACTCCTATTCCGCTTGATCACGATTCAATCTATACACTCTTAATTGCTGTTTTATTATCGGCACAATGTACTGATGTAAGAGTTAACCAAGTGACGCCTGAACTCTTCGCATTAGCCAATAATCCGTTTGACATGGCCTTGGTTGATCCAAATGAAATAAGAAACATAATTAGACCTTGCGGTTTATCTCCTAAAAAATCTAAAGCAATAGCAGAATTGAGTAAAATTTTGTGCGAAAAATACGAGGGGCAAGTCCCTGAAAGCTTTGAGGCTTTGGAAGCTTTACCTGGCGTGGGTCATAAAACTGCTTCTGTTATTATGAGTCAGGGATTCAATCACCCAGCATTTCCTGTGGATACGCATATCCATAGATTAGCGCAAAGATGGAGGCTTTCAAGAGGCAAAAATGTAAAGCAAACAGAAAAAGATCTTAAAAAAGGATTTCCTGTTGAGGATTGGAATAAACTCCATTTGCAAATTATTTTTTATGGAAGAGAGTATTGTACCGCAAGAGGTTGTGATGGAAGGGTTTGCAAAATTTGTTCTGAGGTCAATAAAGGAAGAAAATCACCCGTAAAGACTAATAAAGCATGAACTTAATGAAGAGATGTTAAGTGTTATTCTGTATAATCAATCTGTGCCCTTAACTATTTAACAATATATGTTTATTACAGATAAAGGTTTAGAAGAATTTGATCCAGAGTTATGGCAATCCATATCTAAAGAGTCTGTTCGTCAAGAAGAGCACATAGAATTAATTGCATCAGAAAACTACACTTCAAAAGGAATTCTAGAAATCCAAGGCTCTGTACTGACAAACAAGTATGCAGAGGGATATCCTGGAAAAAGATATTATGGTGGCTGCGAAAATGTTGATGTAGCAGAGTCCCTCGCAATAGAGAGAGCTAAGAAACTTTATGGAGCTGCTTATGCAAATGTTCAACCTCATTCTGGTGCGAGTGCTAATTCCGCTGTCTTTCTAGCTCTATGTAATGCTGGAGATACTATCCTTGGAATGAGCTTAGATCATGGTGGACACCTTACTCATGGCGCAAAAGTAAATTTTTCTGGGAAGACATATAACTCATTTCAATATGGACTGGATCCAAAAACTGGTGAACTTAATTACCAAGAAGTGGAAGATCTTGCTAAAGAGCATAATCCGAAGCTAATTATAGCTGGCTTCTCTGCCTATTCTGGAATTGTTGATTGGGCAAAATTTAGAGAGATTGCTGATTCAGTTAATGCTTACCTTTTGGTTGATATGGCACATGTCTCAGGTTTAGTAGCGGCAAAAGAATATCCCTCTCCTATACCTCACGCAGACGTTGTGACAACTACAACACATAAGACATTAAGAGGTCCAAGAGGAGGATTAATTCTTGCTAAAGATAATGAAGAAATACATAAAAAACTAAACTCTGCCATTTTCCCTGGTACACAGGGTGGACCTTTGATGCATGTAATTGCTGCCAAAGCATTATGTTTTAAGGAAGCACTAGATCCTACTTTTAAAGATTATCAGAAGCAAGTGAAAGCAAATGCAAAACAAATGGCCGCTACGTTCATGAAAAGAGGTATAAATATTGTCTCTAATGGGACAGAAAATCATATGTTCCTTGTTGATCTAGTTGAAAAGGGTTTGACTGGAAAAGCTGCCGATGCAGCTCTTGGAAAAGCTAATATAACAGTTAATAAAAATGCTGTTCCCAATGATCCACAATCACCATTTGTAACAAGTGGTCTAAGAATAGGAACACCAGCTGCAACAACAAGAGGCTTCAAAGAGCCCGAGGTGACATTAGTTGCAAACTGGATTTGTGATATTTTGGAAGATATTAATAACCAAATTTTAATTAATGATGTTAAGGGCAAGGTTATCGAACTTTGTTCTAGTTATCCAGTTTACTCCGATGAATTATGCACTGCCCCTACTGTGGCTTCTCTGATACAAAAGTAATCGACTCTAGACTGATAGCTGAAGGTCAGCAAATCAGAAGAAGACGAGAGTGTCCTTCATGTAATGAAAGATTCACAACATTTGAAACTGCAGAACTTTTAATGCCACGAGTGATCAAACAAAAAAATAATTCAAGAGAGCCCTTTGATGAGCATAAATTGAGGGAAGGTCTTTATAGGTCTTTAGAGAAAAGGCCTGTTGGAGAAGAAGAGATAGAAACTCTTATAGAAGATATAAAGAAAGATATTCGATCTTCTGGTGAAAGAGAAATACCCTCGAGACTAATCGGAGAAGTTGTAATGCAGAACCTTAGAAAAATAGATGAAGTTGCCTTCATAAGGTTTGCTTCTGTATACAGAAGATTCGAAGATATCAACGAATTTTCAGAAGAGGTTGAGAAATTAACTAGCGATTAATTATGACGTCCCCATCAGAGCACATGCGCGAAGCTCTATCTCTCGCTAAAAAAGGTCTTTTAACTACGAGACCTAATCCAATGGTAGGTTGTGTAATTACTCTTGATAACAAAATTATCGGCAGAGGATGGCATAAAAAAGCTGGAGAAGAACATGCGGAAGTCAATGCTATTCGGAATGTTTTTGAAAATCTAGGCTCAAACGCAGAATCAGCTCTGAGGAACTCTGAAATGTTCGTGACATTAGAGCCTTGCTCTACAACAGGAAGAACTCCGCCCTGCTCTGAATCTATAAAACGACATGGTATTAAGAAAGTTTATATTGCGTCTGAAGATATTTCACAGGATGGTTTTGCAAAAAAAGAAAAAGATATAGAAATTATTGAAGGTCTTCTAAGGGATGAGGCTCGAGAACTCAATAGAGGGTTCTTTTCTAGGTTAGAAAAAAATAGACCATTTATAACAGCTAAGATGGCAGTAGGTCTTGATGGAGGGATAGCTTTAGATTCTGGTGATAGTAAATGGATTACTTCTGAGATATCTCGAAAGGATGTCCATAAACTTAGAGCCACTAATGAAGCCATCTTGACAGGAACAGGAACTATTTTGAAAGATAACCCTTCTCTTACTTCCAGAGACTCGGGATATGAAATCAATGATGTAAAACATCCATTGAGAGTGGTGATTGATAGAAATAATTACTTAAATGGAAAGGAGAATATTTTTTCTTCGGAAGCAAAGACGCTTTTGTTTACGACCAAAAATTCAAAGATTAAATCCAAAAATAGTGAAATTTGTATTATGTCCAAAAATGATTTGGCGGATTTAAATAATATAATGAGTTATTTGGCAGAAGAAAAATCTATCAACACTCTTATGGTTGAATCGGGATCAATACTTTTAGATGCACTTCTGGCTCAAGAATTGATTGATGAATTAATCCTTTATAAAGCACCAAAACTACTAGGGAAAGACAGAAATACCTTTTCTAAATTCGGTCAGAAGAATCAAAAACTGAGTACAATAGGCTTCAAAATTAGGGGTACGGAAAATTTAGGCGAAGATCTAAAGGTTATTCTTACCCCAAATTAAAGATAATGAAGCTTAATAGCATACAAGAAATTATTGAAGACATCTCTCTGGGGAAGATGGTCATCCTTATGGATGACGAAGACAGAGAAAATGAAGGCGATCTGATACTTGCCGCGGAAAAAGTTAATGCAGATGCCATCAACTTCATGGCAACCCATGCAAGGGGCTTAATCTGTCTAGCAATCAATGAGGACAGATGTAAAAGACTAGGTCTAGAACAAATGGTAAAAAATAATGGTACTGAATTAGGGACGGCCTTTACTACTTCTATTGAAGCAGCTGAAGGTGTAACAACTGGTATATCAGCTTCAGATAGAGCAACAACAATACAGGCTGCTGTAAGTAAAAAAGCTAAAGCGGATGATATAGTTCAGCCTGGACATGTTTTTCCAATAAAAGCTCAGGAAGGTGGTGTCCTGAACAGGGCTGGCCACACAGAAGCCGGCACAGATCTCGCTAAAATGGCGGGGTTAGATCCATCTGCTGTAATTGTAGAGATTATGAATGATGATGGGACCATGGCAAGGAGGGCCGATCTAGAGGTGTTTGCAAAAAAACATAGCCTAAAAATTGGAACAATCGCCGATCTCATTCATTATAGAAATATCAGCGAAAAGAGTATCAAGCTAGTTGATAAAACTGATATTGAATCTGAGTACGGTAAATTTTCTTTACGTGCTTACGAAGATACCATCAATGGAGATATACACCTCGCCTTGGTGAAAAATAAGATTAAAAGTACTGATGAAGTGCTAGTCAGAGTTCAACAGAATAATACGCTTCAGGATATTATGGGTATTAATAAATTTGGCAGTAGATTGTCTTTTTCTCATGCAATGAAAAAGATTGATGAAGAAGGAAAAGGCGTAATACTTCTTCTATCTCACTCAGAGAGCTCCGATGAACTTCTATCTAATATTTCATTTCTAAAAGGTAGAAAACCCAAAACAAAAAATGACGGTCCAGATACCAGAATTATTGGTGTAGGAGCTCAGATATTAAAAGATCTTGGTATAACTAAGATTAGACTATTGGGCGCCTCCTTAAAATATCCTCTCGCAGGCTTTGATTTAGAGATAACTGAATTTATAAATTAATATAATGAAAGACCTTAAGATTAAAGAAGTATCAGTAAAAGCTAAACAAGGACAGTACGGGATTGTCTTCACTTCATGGAATCCATCTATAGTTCAAGATTTATTAAAAGAAACTAAAAAAGAACTTGTAAGCCAAGGAGTAGATGAAGCTAATATATACCTTAAAGAAGTTCCAGGAGCATTTGAGTTGCCACTAGCGACCCAATTTATGGCTGAAAAAGAAGGTATATTGTCAGTTATTTCGCTAGGTGCAATTATAAGAGGTGATACTCCTCATTTTGATTTTATATCTAGTTCATGTCTTGAAGGTCTTCAAGAAGTTTCGCTTAAGACCCGTATTCCTGTCATATGCGGAGTCCTAACTACTAATACAATTGAGCAAGCTGAAGAAAGGTCTAACCCAAACAAAATGAATAAGGGAAAAGAATTTGCTCTTACCGCATTAAATATGGTCGATTCCCTATCTTGATTCATGAAATCCAAAAAAGATACCTCGCCCGTTAGATCGAGAGATAAAGTAATACAAAGTCTGTATGAAATTGAACTCTCTGGCTCAGATATTAAAGAGCTATTAACAGATTTATCTCTTCAGAGTAAATATCCACATTACAAGGACCTTCTTGAAGGTGTTATGAAATTTAAAGAGAAGATAGATACCTCTCTATCAACCTTTATGGAAAGAAAACTTTCTTCCCTTGATCCAATAGAACGGAATACTTTGAGATTAGCTGCCTATGAGATGTTATACACAAATACAGATGCCCCGATCATTATTAAAGAGAGCATAAGATTAACCAAAAAGTATGGCGCTGTAGATGGGTATAAGTATGTAAATGCAATATTAGATAAGATGTATAAATCTAATTCTGAGAATAGTTAATAAATATAGGAGATGACCAAGCTCTCTCTTCGTTTTCGGATAAGCAATCACCTTCTCCCTGCCCTTTTGCATCTCCACAAAGCTTAACTTCTACACACTTACCGTCATCATCAAATTCACAAGCTAAATTTGCCGCCCCGATTGCTAGCGAGGGTTCTTGAATTGCTCTGACATAGTAGATGACCTCTCTATTAGCATCCAAAAAATTAGGATCTTCAAACTCTACTACGCAACCTTCCTGAGATGGTTTGCATTCAAAAATCCTCCAACTGTCTTCAATTAAAGTTTCTATAGGTTCGTCAGGATAAGTTTGGGGTCTTATTCTTATAATTTCTATTCTGGAAATATTATTCCTCTCATCAGTAGGATTGAAACATTCTCCATTACAAAGCTTATCTAGGTAAGTTTTAGTTATCTCATTCTCCGAACTACACCCAGGTGCCTGTTTTTGAGAACCTAATACTCTTACTTTGAACTTTGGATTTTCTTGCATAGAAAACTCACTGCCCATAGGCATTAACTTTCCGGATGGGTGGTTAGTCACATCAAACCATAATAAAATTCTTTCTCCGCTCGTTGCATATACTTCTCTATTATTTAAAGCATTCCATATAGATTCTCTACTCTTTTCTGATACATGACTTGCTATCAATCCGCCTGTGTAAAGAAATGAGGCTATTCTTTCTCCTTGACTTGGTTTCATCCTATCAACCATTTGCTCCAAGTTAATTTCTTGTGATCTTGGGATGGCATAGTCTTGGGAAAGTTGATTCAAACTCATGACTTGATTCGAGGACTTATACTTAGAGTCGGTATTTCTAATCCTATCAATTTCCTTATAACCCGTTCCAGGTCTTGAAGAGTGATTGTCACTAGACCCAATAAAACCAAACCTATAAGGTTCAGTTTTTCCTTCAGTGAAATTTCTTAAAGCTAATGCATATTGCACTGATGATTTTGGTCTATAGTCAAAAGCTGGTAAGTAACAATCTATGCATTGACCACTGTCTAACCACTCTTCTGGCTTTGGATTAGGTATGGTCAATAGCCCATAAGGATTGGCTTTGGTGAAGTTATCTCTTGCCTCTTTTGCCCTTTGATTACATAGTTCTTCACTTCCAGCTGAAATCCTGCATCTTTCTTTGATTATTTCGCCGGCCTGAAAACAATCTGGAACATAGTTTTCTGTGGGGGCTGGACAAACATATTCTCCATCTAATATCTTGAAAGCTTCCCAAGATCGATATTCTTCTGTATTTCCATGACCTGAAAAAACTTCTATCAATTTTTGATATCTAGGATTATGGTCTGCGATATTTAATTGATTTTTCCATGTTGCCATGGGCGGAGAAGTATTTCCCCAAGCAGACCCATGAGGAATAACTAAAGAGTCTGCCCCCCACTCATCTAATTTTCTATATAAATCAGATGGTGTTTCTGCTCTCTCAAGACAGTCAAGTGGAAGGTCTTTTACATGAGTCGAATTATCACAATATTCAAGGCTTTTTATAAGTAACTGTCTTTGCCTATAGTTCAAATAATAAGAAATATTTTTATAGTCATAAAGCATGGCTCCGAATAATGTATAAGCTGGAGCATCTACTATGCTCTTAAAAAACTTATGATCAGGTGCTCCAATAGGCCTTTCAGGGATATTGTCTTGAAGAGATTTTAATATTACGTTCTTATGTCCATAATGTTTCTCTATATCTAAGCTTGTCTGAGTCCATTCCCAACCAAGAAAGGGAACGATAGAACTTTCATCTGACTCATTAGATATTCTTGAGCAGTCTCTTAAAGACTGTATTGTGTCTGTCCACTCCCTTCTTGTTAAAAATTCAGCATGATCATTTATAGAAAAGAAATCTAGATTTGCACAAAACCTTGCATAGTTGCATGCATCTGCAGCTGGATGAGTTCCCTCTCCTTCTAGAATAGGTAAATTCCCTATAAAAGCATCGAGTGAATAGGTCGTATGAACATGTAAATCGCCAAATAAGATTGTTTTTTCACTTAATTTTTTATCTATTGGACTCAAGAATGGGGCATTAAATTCTTCAATTTGGCCCTGATCTTGGGGCTTACCGAAAAAATCAAAAAAAACAGCAAAATATAGAGCCAAGATAAGTGAAACTATCAGCAAAATACCCTTAGCGGCTATTTTGAAATAGCTTTTCATGAAAATTAAGACTCTTCTGTGATCAGAGTGATGGATGAATTCTTTAAATCTTCAGAAAGAACGAAAAATTTTTCTCTGGATGTACGCGAACTTTTCAGATTAACCTCAAAGATATCACCGTCTCTATAACTATCTATGAGAATAAAAGTTTCACCTCGTTTGATCTTATAAATATCTCTCTGATCTACAGCGCCATAAGTCATGAAGTCGTGAATAGAGAAGGATAAATCTCTTGCGATGTCTACTCTAGTGGCATCTGACTTATAGAAAAATAAGGCAATGGTTTCGAATTTATTTGCAAGAAATAGGTCGCCTTCTTTAAACTCCAAATCAGTAGATTCTATTGACAGTGAAAAGGTTAAAATAATTAAAAAAAAGTATCGCATTTCTTATATATCTTTTCTAATAATTGTATCTTCGCGCTTAGGACCAGTTGAAATCATAATAACAGGAACTCCTGAAATTTCTTCTATTTTCTCAACAAAAGATTTAGCATTATCATCGAGTTCTTCATATGAAGTTTGTCCTGCTGTAAGTTTAGACCAGCCTGGCATCTCTAGATATTCAGGCTGAGCAAGCTCTAGATCCATAGTTTCTATCATTTCAGCTTCAGTAAGATCACTAGAATAGGCATTACAAATCTTTATTTTTTCTATTCCATCCAAAACATCGATCTTAGTTAAGCACAGTCCGTCTACTCCACTGACTTTAACCATATTCTTTAGAAGGAAACCATCTAGCCATCCACATCTTCTCGGTCTTCCAGTAGTAGCTCCAACCTCTCCACCCGTTTCAGCTAAGTAAGTTCCCATCTCATCAAACAACTCTGTAGGAAAAGGTCCTTCGCCAACTCTTGTAGTGTAAGCCTTGGTAATTCCTATCGTATAATCAATATCAGATGGACTAATTCCTGCGCCAGCTGGAACACCCCCAATTAGGTTACTTGATGTGACAAAAGGATAAGTTCCTAAGCTTACATCTAATAAAGCACCTTGAGCACCTTCATAAAGGATTTTCTTTTTAGATTTTTGCAATTCTCTTATTTCTTCTATCACATTTCCAATATAAGGCTTCAATTGTTCAGCTTGTTTCAAATTTAAATCTACCAATTCATTTAGATCGATTTTAGAGGTACCAAATGAATGTTCAAAAATTGAATTGTAAAAATCCAAAGCTTGCGTCAACTTATCATTTAATTTACTTTCATCATATAGGTCCGAAATTCGCACTGATCTTCTTCCGACTTTGTCTTCATAAGTTGTTCCTATTCCTCTTCCTGTTGTTCCTATTTTTGTTAAATTGGCAGACTGCTCTCTAAGCTGATCTAACTTTATATGATAAGGCTGAATAAGACTGCAAGCTGAACTTATTATGAGTCTGTCTTCAATATCTCCTAAAACTTCATTCGCTTCGGCTAACTCTGAGAATAAAGCATCTAGGCTTACAACAACTCCTCTTGCGATAAAGCATTTTATATTTTTGTGACATATTGCTGAAGGTAATAAATGAAAAACAATTTTTTTTCCGTTCACTATTAACGTGTGACCTGCATTATGGCCGCCCTGATACCTAACAGCAGCATCTAGATCATTTGCAAGATAATCCACTACCTTACCTTTTCCTTCGTCACCCCACTGAAGACCAAGTAAAGAAATATTTAAATTCATAGTTTCATTCCTATAAATTAGAAACTGAAACTAAATCTAGATCAAATCCTACTGCCGGTCTATCAGTATCTGATTGTTTTCTTAGGCCATCATATCTTCCACCTTTCGCAAGCACATAACCCGCTGAGTCGGCATATGCGGAAAACACAACTCCATTATGATATTTGAAACCTTGAACCTCACCCAAATCAACATGTAAAGTTATTCCCGAATTTTCTATTAGCTTGCCTGCCAAGGCTTCAAGATGATCCATAAAATTTTGAGTTAACTCCAAGTAAGAAAAACTTTCTTTTGCGGACTGGATTATGTCAATACCACCATACATATCACATAGAGAAATTAAAGATTGTTTATTTTGATTAGAATCTGGGATTATTTTATCTAAGTCAGATTTAGATTTTTTAGAAAGCGCTATTTCTAAGTCTACAAAAATTTCTCTACCTAATTTCTTGAAAGGTTCGAGGACTGAAGAAGTAAATGCAGCATGACCAATACTAAGGGTTATATTTTTTATACCTGCAATTTCGAGGCTCTTTAACATTAAATTTATACTATCTAATTCAGCATCTTTAGAAGAATCTCCAAATATTTCGGCGCCTACTTGTATAGTCGTTCTTGATCTTAAAGACTTTGATACCTTACTCTTCACAACCTCTCCTGCATAACAGAGTTTTACAATATCATTGGATTGTATTCGATAAGCATCTATCCTAGAGGCTTGTTCTGAAATATCTGGCCTTATAGATAAATTTTTGCCAGTTAAGCTATCTTTGAAACTAAATGCATGTGACTTAATCTCATCATGAGCTTCACCACCTATTGATTCAGATAACTCCAATAAAGGAGGAGTAATAAATTCGAAGCCAGAGGAAATATATTCATCAATTAATTTCCTTCTCAACATCTCCACTTCAATTGCTTTAGGTGGAAGAAGTTCATCTACGCCATCGGGTAAGCTCCAGCGTATTTTTGAACTCATCTACTAATTTGAAGCTTTAGAATTGTCTAGATATTTGAAGAAATCACTGTCAGGATTAATTAAAAGTATATCTGACTTGCTTTCAAAAGTTGATTGATATGCTTTTAAACTCCTCGTGAAATCATAGAATTCAGGGTCTTTTGAATAAGCATTAGCATATGTTGCTGCTGCTGTTGCATCTCCGTTACCTTTTGTTTCTTCTGCTTGTCTATATGCATCAGCAAGAATGATAGTTTTTTCTTTATCAGCTGTTGCTCTAATTTTTTCAGCGACCTCATTACCTTGAGCTCTAAGTTCTTTAGCAAGCCTTTCTCTCTCAGTTCTCATTCGGTTATATACTGACTCACTGACTTCTGGAGGCAGATCTATCTTTTTTACCCTCAGATCTATTACCTCGACACCTAGCTCTTCAACAGCAATGTCATCTAGTTGAAGTGTAAGTTTATCCATGAGTTCATCTCTTTCTCCAGAAACAACTTCATTAACTGTCCTTGTACCAAATTCATTTCTTAAACCGGCATCGACCCTTTGGATTAAAAGTCTTCTCAATCTTTCTTCGTCACCACCTGTAGTAGTAAAATACTTTTCTACATCGCTTACTCTCCATTTTACAAATGAATCAACGGTCAAAGCTTTCTTTTCAGATGTTAGATAGCTTTGAGGTGCAGCATCTAGTGTAAGTATTCTTGCATCAAATTTTCTAACTGTATTGATGATTGGAAGTTTGAAATGTAGCCCTGGAGGTACATCTGCTTCTACGACTTCTCCAAATCTTAATTTAACAGCCCTCTCAGTTTCTTTCACTACAAAAATTGAGGCCGAGATTAAAGCTATAAAAGCTACCAATATAGGTATAAGTAAAAGTCTTAATGTTTTCATTATCTTCGTTCCTCTTGTCTATTTCTTCGTCTTATTTCTTCAATAACCTGATTTGTTAAGTCACTTATAGATGTATTCCCTGAAGTGGTTGGTATATTTAAGCTCTCAACTCCTCTAGCTGACTCAGCAATCTTATCTAGAGGCAGGTAAAGTATATTGTTTCCACCTTCTACGTCTATCATGACCTTTGAACTATTTGACATTACTCCTTGAATCGAATCCAAATATAGACGGTTACGAGTTACATCTGGAGCTTTTTGATATTCAGATAGAAGAAGATTAAAACGTGTCGCATCACCTTCGGCCTCGGATATAACTTGCTCCTTGTAAGCCTCAGCATCTTGTAACATTCTCTGTGCTTGTCCTCTAGCTTCTGGTACCAAGCCATTAGCGTAAGTTTCAGCTTCATTTCTCGCTCTAACTTCGTCCTCTCTTGCTTTAATAACATCATCAAAAGCTTCTTGCACTTGGTTTGGAGGAGAAGAATCCTCGATGTTTACAATCACAACTTCCAGACCAGTGTTATATTTATTCAAGTATCGTTGTAACCTGGTTTTAACTTCTTGGGCAATCAGCTCACGACCCGTTGTAAGCACATCATCCATAATTGAGCCACCTACGACATGCCTTAGAGCACTTTCAGTAGCTTGAACTAAGCTAGCATCAGCATCTCTGATATCTAAAACGTATTTTTGTGGATCTGCAATTTGGTACTGAATGGACACTGTCACATCAACTATATTTTCATCTTTAGTGAGCATTAAAGCGTCATGTCTATGTGGTCTAACCCTGACTACGTCGACAATCTCCCAAGCGTCAATAATCGGAGGATTCCATCTTAAGCCGGGCCCTTTAATTTCCTGGAATTTGCCAAGCCTGAGCACTACTGATCTTTCAGCCTGCTCGACCTGATATATTCCAGCCCCAACCCATAACAAGACTAATACGCCTAGTATTAAAGGTAAACTTTTAAGACTAAATCCACCTCCTGAGGAGTCACCAGAAGATCCACCTCCAAAAATAGATTCTATTCTTTGTCTTACTTTTTTAATTACTTCGTCGATCTCCGGAGGAGTATCATTCCTTCCCCAAGGATCTTTGTTATCATTTCCATTCCACGACATTTATATTGCTTCCTGTGTTTGTTTTTCTTTGATTAAGTCGAAGCCATCGACTTCTAATAACTTAATGAGGTCATTTTGAAAATTTTCAAGATGCAATTCTATCAGACCTTCACTAGATATTCTCTCTTCAAGGACACTTCCAGATGAATAAAGCTCAGATCTCAACCAACCTAAGTCACTTGTTAAGCTCACCCAATTGGTAGTTATCTTACCTCTAAGCTTGGCGTTGATTGCATCGTATAGACTTGCAAACCCTTTTTGCTCTGTAGATGATATCCAAACCTGATCGGAAGTTTCTTGTGATATCTCATCCTGAGAGGATACATCAAGTTTGTCAGTCTTATTATTCACTCTAATCAAAAGCTTATCCGATAAGCCCAGATCTTTTAAAATTCTCTCTACTTCTTTCACTTTAAATCTGTGATCCTTATCTGAAATATCAACAACATGAAGTAGAAGATCTGCTGAACCTAAATCATCTAAAGTTGCTTTAAACGATTCAATGAGTTGTGTTGGAAGATTTGAAATAAATCCAACAGTATCTGAGAACAGAATGTGTTGCAGCTCTTGTTTACTATTCTTTCTGGTGACAGAGTCTAGGGTTGCAAAAGGTTTATCTGCAGCATACAGATTATTTTGAGTAAGATGATTAAATAAAGTAGTTTTACCCGCATTTGTATACCCCACAAGTGCAACAACCATTTCTTTACCTTTACTTCTAGCATAACGGTTTATCTCTTTCTGATTATGTGCCTTGTTTAACCTCTTCTTTAAACTTTTGATTCTATGGCCAATGAGTCTTCTATCTGTTTCTAATTGTGTTTCACCTGGACCCCTTAACCCTATGCCGCCCTTTTGCCTTTCAAGGTGGCTCCATCCTCTAACCAGTCTTGTAGAAAGATGAGTTAATTGAGCTAATTCAACTTGAAGCTTTCCAACATGGCTTGATGCTCTTGTTGCAAAGATATCAAGAATTAATGATGTACGATCCAAAACTCGAGTTCCAAGATATTTTTCTAAATTTCTTTCTTGAGAAGGAGATAGATCATTATTAAAAATAACTAAACTGCATTTGCTTACTTTTATAAGCTCCTTAATTTCATTAAGCTTGCCTATTTTCACAAAATAATTAGGAGAAGGTCTATCAATCTTACATGACACCTCAGCACAAACATTGGCACCCGAAGAGATACACAGTTCTTTAAACTCTTCTTTGGCTTCTAATTGTAAATCTTTGTTTAAAGAAAACCTTTCGATGTGTACAAGTATGGATTGTGGTGATGTTTTTTCTAAATTCATGAATTTTTTAAGATTAAATCCTTTACCGAACTAAAGAGAGAAGAGTTATTCTCTACAAAAATTAAATTTTTCCAATTTCTCATCCAAGTCATTTGCCTTTTTGCAAGTTGTCTTGTTGAGTTAATACCTTTATCAATCATATCATCAAGACTGTAATCTCCTTTTAAATATTCACATACTTGGCGATATCCTACACTTTTCATTGATTGAGAATTTGAACTCATTCCTTTGCGTTCAAGAATGCCTTCCACCTCTTCAATCAATCCAGCATCAATCATTCCTTTAAATCTTTTTGCAATATTTTCTCGATGTAAATCTTTATCATGAGGCTTAATGGCAATCTGAATCAAATTAGATTCACTTATTATTTGATTCGTTTCTTTTTTATTTTCAGCCTGCCATTTAGAAAGCTCTTTGCCCGTTGCTAAAAAAACTTCGATTGCTCTTTTAATTCGTTGAGTATCATTTTGATGAATTTTTATTGAGGAATCTTTATCTATTTTTTCTAAGTATTTATACATTGCATGCACACCTTTATCCTCAAACTCCTCTTTAACTTTAAGTCTTATTTGACTATCTACCGAAGGTAATTTTGAAATACCAGTAACTAAGTGGTGAAAATACATCATTGTGCCTCCAACGAGTAAAGGGATTCTCTTAGTTTCAAATGCTTTTCTTATAGAGTCGATAGCATCACCTTGAAATTGAGAAGTGGAATAACTTTCATTTGGACTTAAGATATCAATTAAGTCATGAGGATATTTATCAAGAACTTTTGATGAGGGTTTTCCGCTCCCAATATTCAAATGTTTATATATCTGAACAGAATCAACACTAATAATATTGATACCTAAATTCTTGTACAACTCTATTGCTAAATCGGTTTTACCTACTCCTGTTGGTCCCATCAGCGAAACAATTAATCTCTTTTCCACTAATATATGATAGTTGATTAAGAGAAAAAAACCGGCTGATTAGCCGGTTTTTTTTGATAAGTAAAAACTCAAATTAGGTCATAACTTCTTTCTTCATGTTCAGTAACATCTAAACCTTCATATTCCTCTTCTTCACTAACTCTTAGAGAAGTAAAAGAACCGATTAATCTTAGAATGACCCACGAGGCAAAAGCTGTCCATAAGCCAATAACAGCAATCCCTTTTAATTGAATAACAAACTGTTCTATAGGAATCCATTCTTCACCAGCACTAGAACCAAGAAAACCTCCCTGGACACCAAGAAAACTTACCATAATAATACCGATTATTCCTCCTACACCATGAACAGGGAATACATCTAAGGAATCATCTATTCCAAATACACCCTTCACAGCTTGAGTGGCATAGAAGCAAACTGAACCTGCCATTAGACCGATTAGTAATGCACCTTCTGGTCCAACGCTACCTGATGCAGGTGTAATAGTAGCTAAGCCTGCAACCATACCAGTTGCTATACCAACTATTGTAGGCTTACCTCCTTTAATCCATTCAATAACCATCCAAGTTAAGGCTCCCGTAGCTGCACTTATATGCGTTACAAGCATAGCCATTCCTGCAAGGCCATCAGCAGCCCAAGAACTTCCAGCATTAAACCCAAACCAGCCAACCCAAAGCATGGCAGCTCCAGTTACTACCATTGTTCTATTATGAGGTGGCATAGCTGTCGAAGGAAAGCCCTTTCTTGGACCTAATACGATAGCTATAACTAAAGCTCCGACTCCGCAAGTTAAGTGCACAACAAGACCGCCAGCAAAATCCTTAACATCAGCTAAGTAACCTCCTCCCCAAATCATATGACAAGCAGGCAGATAAACTGCTGTAAACCAAAGTAAAGAAAATAAGCACATTGCACCGAATTTCATTCTTTCTGCAAATGCTCCAACAACCAAAGCTGGAGTAATGATGGCAAAGGTCATTTGAAATATAACAAACAGAGAATGGGGCATGGTTGTCCCAGGAGCCAAAGTATCTCTACCAATGCCACTTAAGAAAAATGCACTGGTACCTCCAATAAAAGCATTACCCTCAGTAAAGGCAAGACTATACCCGTAGACAACCCAAGCTACGGAGACTATACAAGCTATAGCAAAACATTGCATCAAAACTGATATAGCATTTTTACTTCTTACAAGCCCCGCATAAAAAAGGGAAAGCCCTGGTAGGGTCATAAACAATACTAATGCAGTTGAAGTTAGTATCCAGGCAGTATCTCCTGAATTCAATTCATCTGCTGAAATATTAAAAGAAAAAATTAAAGTACTAAAAAGAAAAAGTTTTTTTATCATGAGACCACCTGCAGTTTATAAGGCATCTTCATTAAGCTCTCCAGTTCTAATTCTTACAACTTGCTCAAGAGAAGATACAAATATTTTTCCATCTCCTATCTTTCCAGTATTCGCAATTTGCGATATCGCATCTATTACTTTCTCAGTGTTATCATCACTAACTGCAACTTCTATCTTAGTTTTTGGTAAAAAATCTACGACGTATTCAGAACCTCTGTAAAGTTCGGTATGACCCTTTTGTCTTCCGAAACCCTTAACATCAGTAATAGTGAGGCCTGTGACACCTACTTCAGATAAAGCCTCTCTGACTTCATCAAGCTTATAAGGTTTGATAACTGCTGTTATTAATTTCATTAAAAACTCCTATTATTTATTCCTTTCACTATAGACTAAATACTTACTATTAAAATAAGAATCCAACGTATTAAATTGTGGATTATAGTTCAAAAACATATTTAATAGTGTTTTATAGTATTTTGAAGTAATTTTTAAGAATTAAAAAAAAAGGTGCATTGGTTGCACCTTTTTTACTTATATTTTTATTTACTAAACTTGTGGTGTTCTAAATGGTACTGAATCAAATAGAAGCATTTCACTGCAGTCAGGTTCAGGCCCTTCTACTTCTGGAGCAGTTTCTTCAAAGAGCTGTGCACCTAATTCTCTTGATTCCTCTGAATCCCAAAATTGATGAAAAGCATAATCGTAAGAACCTATTGACGATCCCGGGATAGGAGTTTCAAAATCTGGCACATGAATTGTGTAGAAATAAGGAGATCCTGTTCCAGCATTTTCTTGCCCAGTTTCAATCCAGCTGTTGAAAGTATCTAAACCTGCAAGTAAATCAGCCTTTCCAAAGCTATCTGTGAAACTACAAAACATGAAACCTACGACTCCACCTGGTTCAGAATCAGGCTCAGTGGCAGCTCTATAAACATTTACATCAAAACCATAGTTGGCTTCTTCACCATTATCGGAAGCTCCACAAGATATGATACTGCTCGTTTTATCAGTCCAAGATGCTGCAGGTCCTGCTATCCATTCTTCCCAACCAGCTTTTGCTTGTTCTTCAGATTGCCAAACAAGAGTCCACATACCATCATATAGATCCGTTTCTGTTCGTGGAACAAGCCCTACAGACATAGGTACAGCAGTCTCAAGCCCATCAAGTATCTCATTCCACTCAACAAGCATCTCAGAAAAAGACTCTTGGCTCATATCGGGGCCAAAGTCGCAAAACAAGTATTCAACATATCCAGTATTAATTGCTGAGTCACTTAAGTTAACTTCTTTTATACTTTCTGAACAAGAGTAAGCTAAAAAAGGTACTAAAAAGAACCCTAAAATTTTGTTTTTAAACATATTACCTCTCCTAAATAAATATTGTTAATTGTTGTTCTATTACTAAGAAACAGAAACCTTTGAAACCTTAATGAATTGATAAAGTTCTTCTAGTTCATATAAAATTTTACCTTCAATCTTGTAATAGTTAGGACCTTTCTCCTCTCTTCTCCAAGCTTCCAATGTTCTCTCGCTACACATTAAAATTTCTGCAGCGTCTTTTGGTTTAATTAATTTTATATTCATATCCATTTTTATTCCTGAGTTAACATCCTTGTTAATATTTAATTCCTTTTAAACTCAAAAAAAAGGGGCAATCCACTTAAGGATTGCCCATCTTTACTATGCCAATTTAGGCATAAAGGTACGCAGCATTATTTGAAATCAGGGTAGGCTTCTACACCAATTTCAGATTTATCTAAGCCGATCTCTTCATCATTATCAGTCGCTCTAATTCCAACAATACTGTCAATGACTTTGAGAACTATAAAGCTTGTTATAAAGACCCAAGCAAAAATAACTATCACACCGATGAATTGAGTTCCAAAAGCACCTGCACCAGATAATGGTGTTGCCATGATTCCCCAAATTCCTACTGTTCCGTGTGCAGATATAGCACCTACTGGATCATCGATTTTTAGTTTAGTGTCTAATATGACTACAGAGAAATAGACTATTACGCCACCAATTAAACCTATCAATGTTGCTAAACCGCCTGTTGGTGTGTCTGGTGCTGCAGTAATAGCAACTAAACCCGCAATGGCTCCATTTATTGCCATAGTAACGTCTGCTTTTCCACTAAATATTTTACTAGCAAAAAGTCCGCCTAAAACTCCTCCAGCTGCTGCCATATTTGTATTCATGAATACTTGGCCAACAGCAATAGCATCAGCCGCAGTATTGACTGCTAGTTGAGAGCCACCGTTGAACCCGAACCATCCAAGCCATAGAATTAATGCACCCAAAGCTGCAATGGGTATATTTGAACCAGGAATAGCATATACAGAACCGTCAGCTCCATATTTTCCTTTCCTAGCTCCTAAAATGCTTACCGCAGCAAGTGCTGCTGCCGCACCGCAAAGGTGAACTACCCCTGAACCTGCAAAGTCAGTATAGCCAAGAGCATCAAGGCCACCGCCGCCCCATTTCCAGTATCCTTGGACTGGGTATATAAAACCAGTCAAGATTACAGCAAATGCGAAAAATGGTAATAATTTCATTCTTTCTGCAACTGCTCCCGAGACAATAGACATAGCTGTAGCTACGAATACGACTTGGAAAAAGAAGTCAGAAGCTTCTGAATATGATCCATAGGACATATCTTGATCACCCATTCCCAGTCCTAAATAGGACAAGCTAAATCCAGGGACCCAAGCCGATACAGCTGAATCGCCAGGGTACATGATAAAGAAACCACATACTAAGTACATAACACAAGCTATTGAGAATAATCCTAAGTTCTTAGTTACTATCTCAGCAGCATTCTTTGATCTTACCAATCCAGCTTCTAGCATTGTGAACCCTGCTGCCATCCACATGACAAATGCTCCACTCATTAGAAGGTAGAAGGTATTGAGCGCGAATTCTAATTCTGTCATTTTTTCTCCTTAAATTTTTACAACGCGTCTTCGTTGAGATCTCCAGTCCTAATACGTATTAGCTGATTTAGATCAACAACAAAAATTTTTCCATCACCTATTTTGTTTGAATTAGCAGAAGTACTTATGGCTTCAACGACATCATCAGCATTGTTATCAGAAACAGCTATCTCTATCTTCGTTTTAGGAAGTAAGTCAACTTCGTATTCTGAACCTCTGTAAAGTTCTGTATGACCTTTTTGCCTGCCGTAACCTTTTACCTCCGTGACGGTGAGACCAGATACACCCACTGCTAAGAGGGCCTCTCTAACTTCATCGAGTTTAAAAGGCTTAATAACCGCAGTTATTAATTTCATACTAATTCTCCTTTATATTAAAAATAATACATAACTTTTTATGCAATCCAAATGCCAGAAAAAACTAGTGAATTTAAGCAGAATTTAGTGCAATTTCTATTTTGATGTTCTAAGAGAGTGCTAAATTGGAGAGAAAAGTTCTAGAATTGGGCAAATTATATCCTTTCCTTCAATAAAAGATCTAAATGATAGCTAATATTCTTTAGAGCTCCTCTATTTTTAATAAATACTTCTAATGCGTTATTTCCTGCCCTTTCCCTCGCTTTGTAGTCTGCAATGTATTCAATGAATCTATCTGAAAGTTCTCTTGAATCATTTACTATTTTGAGACCTTCATTTTGTTTAAGTTGTTCTGAAATATCTGAAAAGTTTCTCAAACTCGGACCAGATAGAAGTGCTAAGCTTTGAGCTGCTGGTTCTAGAAGATTTTGACCACCGTGATCGATTAAACTACCACCCACAAAGGCTACATCTGATAAGGAATACAAAAAATTTAATTCTCCAATGGTGTCTCCAAGTAACACCTGAGTACTCCTATTCACTTCGTCTTTCTTTGAACGCGAAGCTAAAGTTAAACCAGAGGTATTGATTAATTTTTTTACTTTATCAAATCTTTCAAGATGTCTTGGCACGATAATAAGTAGAGCATTTGGATAGCTCTTGAGGATTTGCTGAAAAGCTTTTAAGACCTCCTCCTCTTCTGTTTCATGAGTACTTGCTGCAATTAATGTTGGTCTATATTTTCCATCAATCGACCAATCTTGTTTGATTGATTTTGATATATCTTCAAGTTCTGGCGGGACATCTTGATCAAACTTCAAATTTCCGCAGGTATTAATATCTTTTCTTTCTACTATTTCTTGGAAACGTCTCTTATCAGATTCATACTGCGCAAGTATTAGGTCTATTTTTTCAATTACTGGTTTAATTAAAGCACTGTAATTAAGATAATTTTTTTTTGACTTCTCAGAAAGTCTGGCGTTCACTAAAGCTGAATAGATTCCCCTACTCTTACATATGTTTATTAGATTTGGCCAAATCTCGGTTTCTAAAAGTATCAAAATTTTGGGATTCCATTTATTCAAAAAGGAATTTATAAAAAAAGGTATATCTACTGGTAAATATTGATGTTTTATTTTATTTCCAAGTCTCTCAATTAAAAGTTTTGATCCAGTAGGTGTGGTAGTTGTTACAAGTATTTCAGAATAAGGGTAATCAGTAATTAAACTTCTCAATAATGACATGGACGCATTTACTTCTCCTACGGACACAGCATGAATCCAGATGATTGATTTATCTTTAGAAGGAAGTGCTGAACTATACCCAAGCCTTTCAGGCCATCTTAAAAAATAGTCTTTATTGGACAAGCCCTTCCAGCATAACCTAGCAAAATAAACAGGCAACAATAAGCAAAATAAAGCCGTATAAAGGTTTCTTGGCATAAGCGTATGCTACCATAGCAGATAGTCCTAAATTAAAATTTAAATTGTGATAGTTGTAACTGGAAGTAATGGATTTATTGGATCCAACTTAATAAAAGGTCTCAATGAAATTGGGTATAAGGATATTATTGCAGTCGATGATCAAGACGATCCAGAGCTTAAAGAAAATATTGCCCATTGTGATGTTCAGGACTTCCTAAATATAGATGAATTTATTAATTTGATTATGAATAATGAGATTGATGGGACAAAAATTAGGGCTGTTTTTCATGAAGGAGCTTGCTCTAATACAATGGAATGGGATGCTGATTTTTTATACAAAAACAACTTGTTATATTCTAAAGAGCTCTTGAATTTTTCACAAAAAACTAAAACGCCTCTGATTTATGCATCTTCTGCTTCTGTCTATGGAGCGGGGAAAATTTTTAAAGAATCTGTTGAATACGAAGATCCAATAAACCTTTACGCATACTCTAAATTTAAATTTGATCAGTTGGTAAGACAAGAATTAATCAAAAGCGAATCACAAATAGTTGGCTTGAGATACTTCAATGTGTATGGTCCTCAAGAACAACATAAAGGAACTATGGCAAGCGTTGCTTTCCATTTGCATAATCAACTTAAAGAAAATGAGGAGATTAAATTATTTGAGGGTTCTGAAGGTTATGACGATGGAGAACAAAGAAGAGATTTTATTTATGTTGAGGATGTAGTTAAAGTGAATCTATGGTTTCTAAAAAATCAAAAAGTATCAGGTATATTCAATATAGGAACAGGTAAGAGCCAGACTTTCAATGAAGTAGCTCACTCAGTAATAAATTGGAATAAAAGAGGCAAGATAAGTTACGTTCCTTTTCCTGAGAAGCTAAAAGGTGTATATCAAAGCTACACTCAAGCTAATATCTCAAAATTGAGAGAAGCTGGCTATAAGGATGAGTTCTTGAACGTTCAGGAAGGTGTAAAGAAATATTTAGACAGACTTGAAAGTTGGCCAAAAAATGAACCATCTTAAATCCTTACCAGAGGAGACAGAGCCAAACCTGATAAGAGCTCTCTCATCCTTAAAAAGTTTACTTACTTGGCTAGGTATTGGCTTACTAAGACTTACATCCTATCTGCCTTATTCAATTCTAATGAATTTAGGTGTTGGAATTGGTAACTTAATATATACAGTCAGTCCCCACCGAAGAGAGATAAGTGAAATAAATATAAAACTTTGTCTTGATATTAAAGATAATGAATTAGATAAATTAGTTAAAGAAAACTTCCGAGCCGTTGGCAGAGGTATTTTTGAGATGGCTATAGCCTGGTGGTCTTCTGATGAGAGAATTAAAAAACTTAATACCAGAGTATTAAACAAAAGGTTATTGGAAGATACACAAACTGGCGCACTAGTTCTTATAAAACACTCCACCCATCTTGAATTAGATCTTCGTTTATTGAGTCAGCATTTTGACCTTACTGGCATGTATAAATCTCAGACAAATGAAGTCATTAATTATGTGATGGTGCGAGCAAGAAACAATTATATTCAGAGCTCCTTAACAAATAGAGAAGCGTTGAAGGCTGTTAGATGGATCAGATCTGGTAAGAATTTCTTATATGCAGCGGATCAAGATTATGGCCTAAAAGTATCCAAAATGGTTCCTTTCTTTGGACAAACTGCAGCAACAGTTACTTTTCCTGCTCTATTTCTCAAAAAAGAGATAAAAATAGTTTTTGCTAATGTTTCTAAAATAGATGATACATATGAAATTGAAATCAAAAATATTGATTCCTCTTCCAGCGAAGAGGAGTTCTTATTTGAAATGAACAAAACTTATGAAGAGTTCATTAAAAAAGATCCAAGTGGTTATCTCTGGATGCATAGACGATTTAAGTCTGGACAAGTTGAATCCCTTTATCCTCAGTGGACAAGCAGAGAAAGAAGAAGAGAAAGGAGAAGACTTAATCGAAAAAAAGATTAAAGTGTCTTAGCAATTATCTTTGAAGTTGATAATCCATCAAATAAAGGAATTGTGACTACAGAACCTCCAGACTTGGTAACCTCTTTATAGCCGACGATATCTTTAATTTTGTAATCCCCTCCTTTAACAAGTACGTCTGGTTTAATAGTTTTAATTAGCTTGATTGGGGTTTCTTCATCAAAAAAAACTACCTTATCTACGCATTGTAAAGAAGCTAAAACTTTAGCTCTATGAGCCAGTGTATTAATTGGTCTTCTGGAACCTTTTAATTTACGAACTGATCTATCGGTATTTATAGCAACTATAAGTTTGTCTCCCATTTCTTTTGCAGCTGCAAGATACTCAACATGACCAGCATGCAAAATATCAAAACATCCATTAGTAAAGACTATTTTTTTGTCTCTTTTATGAAGGTCTTGTGAATAAACCTTTATTTCACTAGAGGTAACATAAGATTCAGAAAGTCCTAAGTAAGGAACTAACTCAGCCTGGTTGACTGTAGCTGTGCCAGATTTACCAACGACTATCCCTGCAGCTATGTTAGCCAATCGAATTGAATCTGAAAGATTAAAACCTCCTGCTAGCCCAGCTGCTATGCTAGCAATAACTGTATCGCCAGCTCCAGAAACATCAAATACATCTCTTGCTTCTGTAGGAAAATCCTCTCTAATTACTTTTCCATTTCTTTTGTCTAAGAGTGTCATCCCATCTGAACCTCTAGTTATTAAAAGTGAATTTAGTCTTAGAGAATTTATCAGATCTTTACCTTTCTTCGTAATTTCAGATTCGCTACTTATCTTTCCAACTACCCTTTCAAATTCATAAAGATTTGGGGTGATAATGTCAGCTGACTTGTATTTCTCAAAATCATCTCCTTTGGGATCAACTAAGATAATTTTTTTTGTTTTTTTTGCTTCTCTAATGATTAGCGGGATATTCTTTAAGGTACCCTTGCCGTAGTCAGAAATTATAAGAACCTTATTTTTTTTTAAACTTATGTGCTTCTTATAATGAGATAAACTTGATTGCCAGTCTGTTTCAGAAAATTCTTCTTCGTTATCTATTCTTATTAATTGTTGCTGGGATGCCAGGATTCTTATCTTTGAGATTGTAGGATGATCAGATTTGCTTAAAGCTTTTTTAATATTATTCTTCTTAAGTAGATCAATAATCTCTGTCGAAGGAGAATCTTTTCCAGTCACTCCTATTAATGTTGCATTAGAACCGAGACTTGATAGATTCAAAGCAACATTTGCTGCCCCGCCTAATCTGATCTCTTCAGCAGATGGTTTGAGAACAGGCACAGGTGCTTCGGGAGAAACTCTGTCTGCACTTCCAGAAATATATCTATCTAAAATGATATCTCCAAAAACAAGGACGTGTCCTTTATTTAACATCTTAAGAACCATATGAGTTAATTATATACCTTGAGATCAATATGCTGTTCTATATTATTGATTTAACTATTTTAGTAAGTTATGTCGAATTCAAAATGATCTCATAAATTAATGAAATTAAATCTTCCTATTGATATAGAAAAAGTGAAAGGCTTTCTTGATCCATTAGAAGGAGAAGCTCTATACACTCACTCAAAAACAGCAACTGAGGGAGGTCCCGCACTTGAAATTGGAAGTTATTGCGGAAAATCAGCTGTCTATATAGGTTTAGCTGCAAAAGAGAATGATGAAAAACTCTATTCCGTAGATCATCACAAAGGGTCGGAAGAGCAACAACCAGGAGAGGAATACTATGACCCTGATCTGATTGATAAAACAAGACAGGGAATAGATACTTTGCCTTTCTTTCTAGACACCATTCGTAAATCTGACTTAGAAGGTGTTGTAATACCTGTGGTTTCAACATCCGAAGAAGCTTATGCAAATATTAACTTACAGTTTAGTTTTATTTTTATAGACGGTGGACATAGTGAAGAGGCAGCTCAAAATGATTATAGACTGTGGTCAGTAAGGTTGAACGATGAGGGAGTATTGGCAATTCATGATGTTTTTCCTAACCCAGAAGATGGAGGTAGACCTCCCTATAATATATATATAAAAGCTCTTGAAAGTGGTAACTTCGAAGAAATAGATTCTGTAGGATCTTTAAGAATATTAAGAAAGATAAAGTAATATCTCTAAGACCAAGATCTCAGAAACAGCTCAGAGCCAGGAGTAAATTCATAAAGAGCATCAGCTGCCAGTAAAACTGCACCAGCAGTCCAAGTAGGCTTTTCTACTGGCCAAAACTTTTTATCTTTATATACATAGCCAGTCCAATAGAGTCCATCTTTCTTATCTCTCCATTGATGTAAAGAATTAAAAATTTTAAGTGCCTCTTCCCTCAAGCCAATCTTCACCAGAGCCACAACGAGTTCCGAACTTTCTGCAACAGTAACCCAAGGCTCTTCTTCAACACACTTGCAACCCATGTCATCGACTATGAATTTTGACCACTTTGTCTCAATATCTTTTATACTTTTTTTATCATCATAAAGACCACATAAGATGGGGTAATACCAGTCCATACTATATCTAGACTTACTATCCCAGTTTCTATCATATCTTTCAGGATTATTTAGAATTGAATTTTTTAAATTTTTTTTTGAAATATCGCTCTGTAAGCTAGACTCACCCAGAAGATTAAATATGGCTGAAGCGCACTCTAAACTTTTATAAATTGAGCTACTGCCTGTTATTAGTGAATCATCTAATATTTCCTTATCTTCTTCTGAAGCCCAATAAATATCTCCCTGTTCTGCTTGCATTGAGGTTACAAAGTTTACAGATTTAGTGATTGTAGGAAGCATAAATTTTAAGAAATTTTTATCTTCAAAAATTAAATAATAATGCCACAGACCTGTTGCTATGTAGGCCGAAAAGTTGGTTTCCTTTCTTTTGGTGACAGGAGAAGACATCAAATATTCAGAATACCATGAGCCATCGGACAGCTGATTTGCCTTTAACCATAAAAAAGCACTTTCAGCCTCTTCTTTCTTTCCTGCGATTGAGAGCCCCATGGCAGCCTCTATATGATCCCATGGATCAAGTTTTTTATTTACTTCCCAAGGAATAGATCCGTCCTGGTTTTGGACTTTTAAGATATATTCTACTGATCTTTTGTAAAATTCGATTTTTGAGCTATCCATTTAAATGGGTTTCCTAAAATACATAACAAGACTTTTTCCTATTAAGGGCTGAAGGAATTTCTCCAAAATTCTTGTTATAAGGGGTTGTTGCATTAAATCCCATACCAATAATTTATGATATTGCTTAACGATATAAGACTTTTCTTTTGTTTTCCAAAACAAACACTGTAACCACCAGTACGGAGAATGTAGTCCATGAGCCCAATGGAAATTTTGATACTCTAATCCGTTTTCAGTTCCTAAGGTTTTAAGTTGATTATGCCTAAATATTCTTACGTGACCACCAGGAGTTTTTGGATACTCTTTGCTAAGTTTCCAACAAATTAATTCAGGTAAATATCTAGGTACGCTTAGGGCCAAGATTCCCCCTGGCTTTAAAACTCTAATTAATTCCTCTATAGATTTTTGCGGTGAATCAACATGCTCTAAAACTTCACTGCAAATTACAGAATCAAGGGAACAATCTGCAAATGGCAAAGAGATGATATCTGCTCTTCCAAACTGACATAAGGATTGAATATTAGAAGTATCGAAATCATCTAGTCTGCCTCTGGCTATTTTCAGATCATTAATCGAGAGATCAAAACCTAAGACATTCACTTTTGTTTCTATGTAAGCTCCAATTGAATGCCTGCCTTCACCACAACCCATATCAAGAAGAAAATCATCATTAGATAAATTTAAGCTTTTGAATCTTATAGTTTGCATATTTTGATAACTAGATTATCTTCTTGAATACTTCTATATAAGCTGATGCAGCTATTTTCCAATCGAAAAACTCTTCCATTCTTTCTCTACCTTTTTCGGCTAACTCTTGCCTTATTTTTTCCTCAGTGAATAGTTTCAAAATACCCTCTTCAATTTCACTCACAGAACCTGGTTTTATCTTGAGTGCTGCATCGCCAATAACTTGTTTAAGTCCTCCTGAATCTGTACTAATTAATGGTACTCCGCAAGCCATAGCTTCACCTGCACCAAACCCAAAACCTTCGTATAGAGATGGTATAACTGCGATATCCGAATCATGGTAAGTTTTAACAATCTCTTTTTCAGAGATACCAGATCTGAAAGTAATTTTATCTTCTAAATCAAGATCGTCTATCAAGTTGTTGAGATTACTCTTATCAGGAGATTTACCAATTACAGTTAGAGAGGTAAGAGGAAATTGTCTCATAACTCTAGGTAAAGCCAATATTAGGTGCCTCAAACCTTTAAGAGGTATATCAGCACTAGCTGTAGTCACAATCCTGAAGCTAAAAGACTTTTTAATTGAGGAAGGTTTAAAAATCCCTATATCTATACCATTCGGTATCACTGTTATTTTTTTTTCATCTACCTTAAATTCAGAAATAACATCCTCCTTAGAAGGCTGACTAACGCAAATAATATTTTTTAATTGAGGAGCAACTTTCTTTTGCATAGGTAAAAAGTTATGCCATCTTGAAGAAGATAACCTTTCTTTCCAATTAATTGCATTTTGCATTTCCAATTTATGATCTTTAGTTATTGGATGATGAATTGTTACTGCCAACGGATAATGTGCTTGAATTTCCAGTAAAGAGCTAGATAAGGATTGATTATCCAATAATACATCCAATTTAAGATTATTTTCTTTGAGTCTCTTTAAAACTCTTTTGCCGTAAGTGTAAGGCTCAGGAAATCCACCAGTCATAACTGTTATCCATTCGTAGAGATCTATTGGACTCCACAAGAATCTTAATCTGAATGCCTTGAGCCTATCACCACTCTCAAAGAGTCCAAGACTTGGTATTTTAATAAGATTTACTCCGGAATCTAACTCAGGATATGGAGGGCCAGAGAGCACAGAAACCTCATGACCTAGATTTTTTAGAGCCTTGCTCAAGTGTTTAATATAAATTCCTTGTCCGCCTGAATAAGGATGGCTTCTGTAGCTTAACAGTCCAACTTTCAATCTTAACTCCTATGAAATCTTTTAGATAATTTGGAATAGATTGCATTGTAACCCTTAAGACTCTTAAGTATTCGCTTCTTATCACGTAATAAGGTTTTTCTTTGAAAAGGATGCATAAAACTTTGGCAAGACGAATCAAGATCAAAAGCTATTAAGCTTTTATCCATAAAGAAATTGGATGTCTTTGCATCTCCGTGGCAGAAACCAATCCAGTTGATCCTCTTAAAAAAGGCTTCGATAGATGAAATCACCCTAATATGATTATCCTTTATCATGAGTGCATCATCTAAACTCTTGCCTACTATAGATTCAGTGATTAAGTAGGAAGCTCTAGCCCCAAGAAAACCCTTATCCTCACAAAATAAGATTGGGGTCGCAGTTTTTATGCCCACGGCATTAAACCAAAATGTAGCTTTCATAGAATTATTAGCGCGAGTAGGTTTCAGCAGTCTGGTAAATCCATGATAGATATTTTTTATTCGATATTTTTTAAAGTAGAAATATTGGTCTTTTAATTTTAGCTTTACTACCAGATGACCTCTTTCATTTTTGATAACCTCGCCTGAATTAATCAAACTTTCCTCGTCATCTAGAAACTTAAGAATCTGATCTTTAAATAGTTCTTTATCCTTTCTTATTACAAATCTTCTTTTGTCTTCAATATATTTGGAGAACCCAGATTCGTTTACTTCCTTATCTCTTAAATTTAGAGAAATACCCTTTACCTGTGGCTTTAAGTACATCTCAAATGCCCTGTCTAAAATTGTTTGAAGTAATTTTTGATGTGTCTGTAACAATAATTCTAAGGAACAATCGAAATAGGTCATGAAGAATCTGTAAAAATCTCTTTCAGTCAAATTGAACTGTAAAACTGAATGTATAAAACCGCCTAAATCTTTAACTAGCCATCTAAGAGGAACCTTACTCCGGATTTGAGCTCGATGAAGATCTATTAAAGACAAGTCAACTTCATTGATATCTGTATTTTTCTGAATATGAATATGACAAAGGTAAAGATCTCTATGATTGAGGCCTGTTGCATGCATTCTGCGAATCAAAGAAGCCACTTTTATAATCAAATTTTTTTTGTCTTTAAAAGAAAGCTCCTCGTGGATTCTTTTAAAGAAAAAATCTTCTAACGATATGGTGTTATGGAGTTCTTTGGTAATTAGAAAAGATGACGAGTCGGCTGGATTTAGACCCCTAAGTCCAAATCCCCTGACTTCAGGGCATTTAACATCATATTTAGATAAATGATTTAGCGCTTGGTACTCTCTCTTTGCCCCTATAACAGGTGTTTTAAATTGTATAAGGTTTTTAAGAATTTCCTTCCACCCTACTGGTCCGTGAGTTTTTATAAAGTAATTTTTTTGTTTGAGCTCAAATCTTTTTGTAACTCTATTTTCATATTTCCTGAAAATATCTCCATCTAAGTGATTGGCAAATTCGAAGGGTTTGTCAGTAAAGAAATGCTTTAGGTCATCATTAAGAAACTTTACCTTGTCCATTAAAATTCCTTTTCTATGTAATCTGCTATGTATTTAAACCGAGAGAAAAAATAATCACAATCAGATAAATTATGAATAGATTCTTTAATAACGGATAGTTTTTCATCAGCAAGGGTATCAGCCACCAATAAATTAAAATTGTCTTGGTTGAAATCCCCTTTCAATACTTCCCCAGATTGATGTTTTAGTACTTCGCTAGAGAACCCAACAGATTCTGTAACTACCGAAGGCAGTCCTGATACAATAGCTTCTATTATTATATTACCAGCTGCCTCTTCTCTTGCTGGATGTATTAGAAGATCAGCTGATTTCATAAATGATGCCACTTCCAGGCTAGGTCCGATGAAACAAACTTTTTTATCAAGTGATTCGTGTTGAAGAAGCTTCTTATAAGGAGCTTGGTCATCATCCCCAATTACTATTAACGTAGCAGATTTTTTTTTCTTAAGTAAATAGCTAAGCGCCAAAATAGCTCTATCCAATCCTTTTCTAGAAAAATCTGAACCAACAAAAAGCAGGACCTTGTCTTCCGGAGGTATGCTTAATCTCTCTCGAATATTAATAGGTTTATATGTGCTCCAGTCTCTATCGATTCCAGGAGGCACTAATGTCATTCTATTAGATGGGGTTGAATAAAACTTCGAGAACTCATTCAGTTGCTTATTATTAAGTAAGAGTGTCTTAGTTGATACATCCCTAGAAAAGACTTCCTCTTCATATTTAATAGATTGTCTAAACCTTCTAGTATATCTTTGTAAAAAAGGCTTAGACTGAGACTGAAAAGCGAAGCATGAGTCTGCTGCAAAATATAAATCCAATCCGGGCATTTTATTAAAACCAAAAATAATATCAGGCTCAAAATCTTCCAAGGCCTTAAAAGCTTTTTTAATAAATTTTTTATTCTTTGAGTAATTTGAGACTCCTGTTTCTCCTAGTTGAATTATTTCTAGATCATCAGGGAATTCGCCTTCCCAACTCCTTGTATAGACCTTTAAGATATTACCTCTTGAAAGAAGCTCCTTAGCTATTTCCACAAAGTCTTTTTGCAGTCCTCCATAAGGAAAGTATTTATATAAAACTAGTGCCAGTTTCTTATTCATTAAAGTTTCTGTATTTCCTCTAAAGCATTTATAACTTCAGTTGGTTTGATTGCCATAAGAGATTGATGATATCCTCTATCTAAATCCCCCTTCCTTTTCTTTTCATAACCTTCCATTTTCCTTAGTATTTTCTTATTGTCTGTGAGAGGAGGAGTATAAGCAGGTGAGGAGGGTCCGTACAATGCCACTAAAGGAGTTCCTACTGCAGCAGCTATATGCATCAAACCAGAATCATTAGTAACAACTCTGTCACAAAGATCTAATATATCAATTGCATCATTTAAAGAAGTTTTACCGATCAAGTTATAAAACTTGTTCTCTTTATCTAAGTTGTGAAAAGATTCTATTTTCTCTCCTGTTTCTTGATCATTAGGAGACCCAAGACAAAGTATATTCCAGCCTCTCTCGATATAAGCCCGTGCTACTTCAGCATAGTACTCTGGAGGCCATTTCTTTGCAGGGCCAAACTCTGCTCCAGGACAAATAGCTAGACTTCTTAAACTGGAATCTATACTTAATTTAGTCAACACATTTTTTTGATTAACTAAGTCAATTGTGAGTGAAGGGAAATCAAGACTTTCTAGAGAATAATTATTATCCTGCAAAGAAAGAGATACAAATTTTTCTACCATAAGATGATTTTTAGTTGGATCTAGTTTCCTTATGTCATTCAACAAACCATATCTAAACTCACCTAACCATCCTGTTCTTATAGGAATTTTTGCAAAATAAGGTACCAAAGCTGATTTGAAAGAATTAGTTAATATTATTGATCGATCGTAGTTAAACTTCATCAAACTCTTACCAAATCTATTTCTTGAAAGCAGTTTTATGTCGCCATGTAAAAAAGGAGACGATATATTTTTAGCAACTTGAGGCATTCTCTCCATTATGGGTGCAGTCCAAGGAGGAGAGACGACATCAATATAGCAATTTGGGTCTTCTTTTTTAAGCTGTATATAGAGAGATTGAGCCATTACAGAATCACCAACCCAAGAAGGTCCAATGATTAAAATGTTCATGATTCTTACTTGGTATAAGTATGCCAAAGATGATTGGCATCTCTGATGCCCCTCACTTGGTCAAAGTAGGCGCTTTGCAATTTTTCAGTGATTGGACCTCTGGTCCCCGAACCGATTAGTTTGCCATCGATTGAGTTTATAGGTACAACTTCGGCTGCAGTGCCCGAAAAAAAAGATTCATCAGATTCCAATACGTCTTCTAAGGTCAGTTTTTTTACGATGAAAGCTATATTTAACTGCTCTGCTAAAGTAAGAATTGTTCTTCGAGTAATGCCATCAAGGCACGAATCAAGATCAGGAGAATAGAGAATCCCATTTTTTACCAAGAAAAAATTTTCCCCGCTACCTTCAGCTATAAAACCTTCAGAATCAAGCATCAGAGCCTCATCAAAGCCATTCTCAAGTGCTTCATTCAAAGCAACAATTGAGTGAACATAGTTACCATTAACTTTAGAATTTGCAACAGGGTTCCTTACCTGTCTCTTGAAAGAAGAAAGTTTAACTTTTATACCTTTTTCTCTGGCTTCAGGTTCCATATAAGAAGGCCATTCCCAAGCCGCTACCATTGTATGGACCTTCAAGTTATCTGCTCTAAGGCCCATTCCTTCTGATCCATAAAAGCACATAGGTCTAATGTAGGCCTCTTCCAGGTCATTTGCTCTTATAACATCTCCATGAGCCTTATTGATTTCCTCTTTTGAAAAGGGAATCACCATATTAACTGTAGATGCTGATTTGAATAACCTATCTGTATGATCATGAAGCCTAAATATAGAAGGTCCTTTAACAGTGCCATACGCCCTTACTCCCTCAAAAACACCTAATCCGTAATGAAGAGTATGAGTCAAAAGATGAGTATTAGCATCTTGCCAATCTATCATTTCGCCATCAAACCAAATTTCACCAGTTATTTTTGAGAGATCCAAATCAAATTCCTTTATTTTTTTTATATTCTATCGATATAAATTATTTTATGTAGAGTAAATGGATTATTCAGAATATATAATTACAAAGTGGAGATAAACCAAAACATATTTAGGGCGAATGATATTAGAGGTATAGCCTATGAAGACTTAACCCCAGAAGTAGTTCAAAGTCTTGGCAGAGCTTTGGGCTCAGAAGCAATTGATAGAAATATCCAAGAATTCATCATTGGAAGAGACGCAAGACTTTCAAGTCCTGAAATTTACGATTGGCTCTCTTCAGGAATAATGTCTACTGGCTGTAATGTGATTGATATTGGCATAGTTACAAGTCCAATGTTCTATCACTCGACCTATGAATTAAACACGTCAAGTGGTGTCGTAATAACTGGCAGTCATAATCCAGGAAACTACAATGGATTCAAAATTGTTTTTAATAATCATTCGACATCTAGCGAAGAAATCTTGAATCTTAAGCAGAGGATCTTAGAAGAAAATTTTATAGTGGGAAAAGGGATAACAAAGAAAGAAGAAATAAAGGAGACCTATATAAAAAGAATATTGGAAAGCATTAAGTTAAATAAAAATATAAATATCTCAATAGATTGTGGTAATGGTGCAGCAGGTGTTGTGGCGAAAGATGTATATGAAAGATTAGGTTGCAATGTAATAGAGTTATATGGAGAACTTGATGGTTCCTTCCCAAATCATCATCCTGATCCATCCAAGTTAGAAAATATGGAGGATCTCATTAAAAGTGTAAAAGAGAATAAATGCTCGGTGGGACTGGCTTTTGATGGAGATGCCGATAGATTAGGTGTAATTTCTCCAAAAGGAGAAATGATCTTTCCTGATAGACAGATGATAATGTTTTCGAGACAAATCATTCAATCCAGTCCAAATGCCAAGATTGTTTTTGATGTTAAGTGCTCCAAACTACTTTCGGATGAAATTGAAAAGCTTAAAGGAAAGCCCTTGATCTGCAAGACTGGTCATACTTTTATAAAACAGAAAATAAGGGAAACAGATGCTTTACTGGGTGGCGAAATGAGTGGTCATATTTTCTTTAATGATAGATGGCCAGGATTTGATGATGGGATATATGCTGGTGCCAGAATGTTAGAAATAATTGCAAATTCTGAACAAGATGATCCATTTGTAACTGTTCCTAACATGCTTTCAACTCCAGAAATAAATATACCTGCTGCAGACGAAGAAAAATTTCAAATAGTAAAAACATTTATAGAAAATTCTAATTTTAGTGACGCTAAAATAGTAAACATAGATGGTATTAGAGTTGAATTTGAAAAAGGCTGGGGATTACTGAGACCTTCTAATACTTCACCTTGTCTAGTATTGAGATTTGAAGCTGAAACAAATGATGATTTAAATAAGATAAAAGAGATTTTTTACATAGGATTAAAGAGAATAAAACCAAATATAAATAAATTTTAATAATGACCATTACTAGAATACAGGCAGAGAATATTGCCTCAGTTTTAACTGAAGGCCTTCCTTATATAAGAAAGTTTAAAGATAAAGTAATTGTTATTAAGTATGGCGGCGCTGCCATGATAGATGAGTCACTTAAAAACAGTTTTACAAGAGATATAGCTCTCATGAAATTAGTAGGAATGAAACCTGTAATTGTGCATGGAGGGGGCCCTCAAATTGATAATGAGCTGGCTAAGGCAGGTGTTGACTCAGAGTTCATTGGTGGACTTAGGATTACAACTAAATCTGCCATGACTGTCGTGAAAAAAGTCCTCGGGATAAAAATTAATAATGAGATTGTGAAATTAATAAAAAAGTTTGGTGGCAATGCAATATCTTTTAACCATACTAAGTATCAAATTATTAGAGCATCAAAAGAAGTGAGCCAAGGCAGCATTGATTTAGGTTATGTTGGAAAAGTAAATAATATAAAAACTCGTGATCTCAAAAAAACAATAGAAAAAGGTTCTATCCCAGTCATAGCCCCTATCGGGATATCAAGGCAGCATAAATACTTAAATATAAACGCTGATGTTGTAGCAGGTGAGGTTGCGATAGCTCTTGATGCAGAAAAACTTATACTCTTAACAGATGTTAAAGGGATTGGAGATTCTAAAAATCAACTTATTTCTAAAATCTCTTTGCAGAAAGGTCAAAGAATACTCAAAGAAGAATATATAAAAGGCGGAATGACTCCAAAACTTAGGGCTGCCCTTAATGCCAAGAAGAGAGGTGTAAAAACTTGTCATATAATTGATGGAAGAGTTCCGCATGCAGTTTTACTAGAAGTACTAACTGAAGAGGGCGTAGGAACTATGATAAGCTAAATCCAAATTATGAGTCAGCTTAAACCGCGCCAATTAGATATCATGCAAAGCCTTGCTAAAATGCTTGGTGAAAAAGGGCCCGTAAAAATCACAACATCCCTTCTAGCGGCTGAATGTGAAATTACTGAAGCAGCAATCTACAGGCATTTTCCTAGCAAGAAGAAGATTTATTCAGGCCTAGTAGACTTTTGTGAACAAAATATTTTTGATCTCATCAACAGCATTAATTCTGCCGAAGGGGATGAACTTGGAAAAGTAAAAAAAATACTTATTTTATTGGTGACCTTCAGCGAGAAGAACCCCGGCTTAGCTAGACTACTGACTAGAGAAGCATTTTCAGTAGATGAAACAAGTCTGGACGAAAGAATAAAGCAAATGATGGCTAAAGTAGAGTTACTCATAAAACAAAACCTACAAAAATACGAACAAGAAACAAAAAAGAAACTCAGGCTACCCACTGCATCTGCCGCAAATCTTTTGTTAGCTTGTTCTGAAGGAATAATTCAACAGTTTGTAAGATCTGGCTTTACTGAATCTCCCTCAAAGAGGATCGATGACCAATTTGAATTTCTAATCGTATCGTTAGAAACTAATTAGGGATGCTCTCTTCAAGAAAATATTCAAACATCGGTTCATTAGTTAGCTCATTTGCCAATTTACCTGAATCCCTGTCAATTTTAACTATTGATAGACCCTCAGGAGGAAGTACAGAAGACATGGGTATTTCATCTATTATTTGTTTTTTATAATTCAGCCAAATAGGTAAGGCTATGGATGAGCCGAACTCTCGGTCTCCTAAGCTTTTGGGCTGATCAAACCCAACCCAAACGGAAGTGACGATTTGATCATTATATCCAGTAAACCATGTACTTTCAGCTTCGTTTGTTGTACCAGTTTTACCAGCAAAATCTTTTCTTTGTAGTTCAGAAATTTTTCTAGCTGTCCCTCTAACTGCGGCTTCTTTTAAGATATCGTTGATCAAAAAAGCTACCCTTGGATCAATAACTTGTTGTGGTTCTTGTATAATTTTTTCAAACAAAATCTCGCCTGATCTATCTAAAATCTTAGAGATCAAATAAGGTTCTACCTTTTTTCCTTCATTTGCAAACACTGAATAAGCAACTGCATTCGATAAAGGATTTAATGATGCAGTTCCTAAAGATAAAGAAAGATCTGCTGGCAATCTTTGCTTATCAAATCCAAATTTTTCGGCAAAACTTCTTACTTTATCAACCCCCAACTCCCTTAATAATCTAACCGATACAAGGTTTCTGCTTTGCAGTAAACCTTCACGAAGTCTTGTCGGTCCATAGAACTTACCACTAGCATTCCTTGGTCTCCATTTTTCTTCCAAAGCCTCATCTTCAAATATAATAGGCGCATCATTGATGAGGGAAGAAGCTGTAAATCCATTTGAAAAAGCAGCTGCGTATAAAAATGGCTTAAAATTTGAACCCAGCAATGGAGAGGCTTGCTCTACCCTATTGAATTTACTTAAGAAAAAATCATATCCTCCGACTAAGGCAAGAATTGAACCTGATTTTGGATCAATCGAAATTAATGCACTTTGTGCCTCAGGAATCTGTGTAAGAGAAATAGTTTTAGTTATGCTATCTTTAGACAGCCAAACTAAATCGCCTGGTTTTACAATGTCTAAAAAGGATCGAGGTCTCGCACCTCTTCTATTTTCGGAAATGTAAGGTCGGGCCCACTTTAAATCTTCATTCCACCTAATGGAAATAAAATTACCATATTTTGTAAGAACTTCTAGGTCCTTTGAATTATCAATTACAACTCCTATGAAACGTCCTTTATTTTCAGTAAATGTCTCTAAGTATTGGAAAACATTAGATATATCCGATTTATCTTCTAAATCCCTGGATTCTTTGTTTAAAGCTTCTTCTGCTTTGTAAATCTTTTCTGCTTTCGAATACTGAAAAAAATTTTCAGGAAAGAGGTCAAATATATTTTCTGGTTCACGAAAACCGTGCCTTTTATCGTAATCTTCTAAACCTGATCGCAAAGCATCTGAAGCATTGTTTTGGAATTTTGAATTAATAGTTGTATAAACCTCAAGTCCCTCAGAATATGCTTTTAAACCGTATTCCTGAATCATATAACGCCTCACTTCTTCAGCGACATAAGGTGCTTCGACTTCTGAAACTAGTCCATAATAATTGGCACTAATTGGCGCTTCAATTGCTATATTGAACTGTTCTTTATGAATGTATTTTAAATCGAGCATTCTTTGTAGAATCCAATTACGTCTTATTAATGCCCTTTTAGGGTTAACAAGAGGATTTATGGAAGAAGGGGCCTTAGGAAGTGCAGCAATCATTGCCCATTGCGCTAAATTTAAATCTGATAAAGGTTTGCCATAGTAAACTTCGCTGGCTGCAGCTATTCCGTAGGCCCGATTTCCGAAGAAAATTCTATTCACATAAAACTCAAAAATTTCTTCTTTTGAGTATGTCTTTTCTAATCTATAGGCTAGAAATATATCTTTTACTTTTCGGTAAAGACTTATATCTCTGCTTGTTAAATAATTCCCAGCAACCTGCATTGTTATAGTGCTTCCTCCTCCTTGAATTTGCCCTGAAACTGCAAGCCTATAAAGAGACCTAAGAAGTCCGGAATAACTCACTCCAGAATGAGAGAAAAAATTATCATCCTCTGCTGCTAATACAGCATTTACATAATGATTTGGTATGTCATTAAAATTTAAAGCCGTTCTTCTTTGTTCTCCAAACTCACCTATTAATTTCCCATCTGAAGAAAAAATTTTGAGAGGTATCTGAAGTTCTATATCCCTAATGGTTTGTTCATTTGGCAACTTGCTATCAATATATATATTCAAACTTGATAAGGACATTACAGAAATACATAGAAATATAAGAAAGACCTTTCCATATAAGCTGTACGTGAACAAAATGAAGTATGTTTTTAATTTAAGCCACATCTAGGAGTTATAATAACCTAATGAGGCTAATAATTATCGGCTCTATGGCTTCAGGAAAGTCTACTGTAGGCAGAAAACTTTCTAAAAAGTTAGGCCTAGAATTTTTTGATACAGATAATGAAATTGAGAACAAGGCTGGAGCAAAAATATCTTGGATTTTTGATGTCGAAGGTGAGGAGAAATTTAGAGACAGAGAGTACGAGACTTTAAGTAATCTAACTAATAAAGAAAATTGTGTTATTTCAACCGGCGGCGGTATAGTTTTAAGAGAAGAAAATAGAGAATTATTAAATAAAGGTACAGTAATATACTTGGAAATAAGTATTCAAACTCAATTAGAGAGAACTATTAATGATCAAGATAGGCCACTTCTTTACCGGGCTAACAAAGAAAAGACACTAAGAAAAATTGCAGAGATACGAAATCCAATCTACGAAGCTTGCAGTGATATAACTATAAAAGAAACAAATGACCCAAATGAAACGGTAGATCTAATTGTTTTAAAGTTAACAAAATGAAAGAAATAAAGATAAATACAGACTCTAGAAATTATACGGTTTTAATGGGAACAGATATCCTCAATGAGAATAATTTTAAAGAGTTTTCAAATAAAGAAATACTATTAGTTATTGATTCAAAAATCGATGAATCAGTTAAAAAGGGGCTTCAGATAAGCCTATCAAATATATCATCGAAGTATTCTGAATTGACCATAGAAGCAAATGAAGAAAATAAGTCTAGTGCTACATTGTCTATCATTCATGATGTGCTCATTGAGCAAAGCTATAGTAGAGACTGCATCCTGTTTGCTCTTGGAGGAGGTATAATTTGTGATATGACAGGATTTGCAGCTGCTACCTATCTTAGGGGAGTCGACTTTGTTCTTATTCCCTCAACCCTACTATCTCAAGTTGATGCTTCGGTTGGTGGGAAAACAGCCATAAACCATCCTAAAGGAAAGAATATGATTGGAGCTTTTCATCAGCCTTCGAAGGTATTTACCGATACTAAACTTTTAAAAAGTCTAGAAAAGGTCAGAATTAGAGAAGGTCTGGCAGAGATTATCAAACATGCCTTAATAAAAGATAAAACCTTTTTCAAATGGTTAGAAGAAAATATAGAAGACCTTTTAGAGGGTAATGATGTAAAACTCCTACAGGCTATTTCTAAATCCATCGAGATAAAAGCAGAAGTAGTCTCACAAGATGAAACCGAGCAAGGAATCAGAAAATGGCTTAACTTTGGTCATACTTTTGGACATGCCATTGAAGTCTACGGGAACTATAAGAAATTTTCTCATGGCGAGGCTGTTGCAATGGGAATGGTTATGGCTACAAATTTATCTCAAAAAATACTAAATCTCGAAAAAGTGGAAAAAGATAAGATTAAGCACCTTGTTCAATCTATTCTGACTGAGGAACTATTAAAAACGGAATTTCATCCAAAAAATTTGATTAAACTTATGTCAGCAGATAAAAAAAAGAAAGGCGATAATCTTAATTTTATCTTGCTTAGCTCCATAGGAGAGGCACAAATCTTATCCGATATAGAAGAATCCGATATTATCGAATCAATTAAATTGACCTAGGCTAACTTCCCAGATCGTTTAACAAAAGGTACAATTACGCTCCTGCGCAACTCTCAGTAATAACTTTTTTGCTAATAAGTCAGCTGAGGGTCCACAACCCACAAAATATGAAAAATTTTAGACTTAAAGACAAGTACAGGTTTGGTTTCCCCAAAAAAAAGGGATTGTATGACCCACAATTTGAAAAAGATTCTTGCGGTGTCGGATTAGTCGCCAATATTAAGGGTATTCCATCAAGAGAAATAATGGATGATGCTTTTCATGTGAATTCTCAAATGGATCATAGGGGTGGATGTGGGTTTGAAGAAAATACAGGCGATGGAGCTGGAATACTTATGGCATTACCAGATAGTTTTTTTAGAGCAGAAGCCAAAAAAATTAAAATAAACCTCCCTGAAATAGGTAAATATGCAGTTGGGAATATATTTTTACCAACAGATGAAGGTGAAAGAGAATTCTGTATTAAAAAAACAGAATCTATCATAAAAGAAGAAAATCAAATCTGCTTAGGTTGGAGAGAGGTTCCTGTAAATCCGGAAGAAGCCAATGTGGGTCCCGCTGCCAAAGGCGCACAACCACATATCAAACAACTTTTCATTCAATGTTCAGAGGGCATTAGCCAGGATGAATTTGATAGAAAACTCTACTTAATTAGGAAAAGAATCAGTAACTTAATTCGAAACTCAGAAGAACTTAAAGAAGCAAAACTTTTTTATATATGCAGCTTGTCAACAACAATAATGGTTTATAAGGGAATGCTAACTCCCTCTCAACTTTTTCCTTTCTATCCTGATTTAGAAAATAAAAGTTTTGAAACTCATTTAGCTATGGTGCACTCAAGGTTCAGTACAAATACTTTTCCGTCATGGGATAGAGCTCAACCAAATAGATACATGTGTCATAACGGTGAAATCAATACCCTCAGAGGTAATATGAATGCCATGAAAGCAAGGCAAGGAACTGTTGAGAGTGACTTATTTGGCAAAGAAATAGAAAAACTTTTTCCTATCACAGAACTAGACTGCACTGATTCAGGTAGCTTTGATAATGTCCTAGAGTTCCTACTGCTGTCTGGAAGAAGTTTACAAGAATCAGTCATGATGATGATCCCGGAAGCATGGCAATCAGATGTGAATATGTCAGATCAAAAAAAAGCATTCTACCAATATAGTTCATCTATGATTGAACCTTGGGATGGGCCTGCCTCTATCGTCTTTACTGATGGAAAAAAAGTTGGAGCAGTTTTAGACAGAAATGGTTTAAGACCAAGCAGATTTTATCTGACCGATGATGATAAAGTCATTATGGCATCAGAGGTTGGGGTGTTGCCAGTTGATCCAAAAAAAGTAGTTAAAAAAGGTAGGTTGCAGCCAGGTAAGATGTTTCTTATTGATTTTGAAAAGGGTGAGATGATTCCTGATGAAACTATTAAGAAAGACATTGCAAATCAACATGACTACATAGATTGGAATCAGTCCATAGTTGAGCTGGAAAACCTCAATGGCCAATCGGTCAAAGATAGTGTAGAAAATAATCTCATCGAGAGGATGAGAGCTTTTGGATATACGACAGAGACCATGCAATTCATGCTTTTACCTCTTGTTTCAGAATTAAGAGATCCTCTAGGGTCAATGGGAAATGATGCTGCATTGGCTTGCCTTTCTGATAAACCTAGACTGCTATTCGATTACTTTAAACAGTTGTTTGCACAAGTTACTAATCCAGCTATAGATTCAATCAGAGAAGAAGTAATAATGTCTCTGGAGTGCTTAATAGGCCCTGAAGGGAATCTTCTAGAAAACGATAAAAACAATGTAAAAAGGTTAAGAGTTGTTAATCCAATTCTGTCTAATAAAGAATTGAGTTCTATAAAGGAAATCTCTATTGGTAATTGGAAAACTAAAACTATAGATCTAACCTATCAAAAAAAGGATGGCTTAAAAGGTATGCTATCGAGGCTTGATGAGGTGTGTCAGGAAGCAGAGAGTGCCATTGAACAAGGCTATTCTTTTGTAGTGTTATCTGACAAGGGAGTGTCCAAATCAAGAATATCTCTTAGCTCACTATTGTCATGCTCTTCAGTTCATCATCACCTTATAAAAAACCAACTTAGAACAAAAATAGGTATTGTCGTAGAAACTGGGGAAGCAAGAGAGGTGCATCATCATTGTTTGCTTTTTGGTTATGGAGCAGATGCTATAAATCCATACCTAGCATTTGAGGCGATATTTCAATCCTTGGAGGACGGTACTCTAAAAGATGCAACTTTGAAAAACAACGAACAAATAGTAAACGCCTATAAGAAAGGAACAAAAAAGGGAATCCTTAAGGTAATGGCAAAAATGGGAATATCTACTCTCCACTCCTATAAGGGTGCACAAATATTTGAAGCTGTTGGTCTATCTAATGAAATCATAGATAAATCATTTCCTGGAACAGCAAGCAGGGTCGGAGGTATAAGTTTTGAAGCATTATTCGACGAACAGAAAAGAAGACATGATCTAGGGTACCCAGAAGAAAAAATTAATGTTGCTACACTTCCTAATCCAGGAGACTTTCATTGGAGAAATGGTGGAGATGCTCATATGTGGGACCCGAAAACCATCTCATCCTTGCAACTGGCTGCTCGAACTAATGATGAAGATGCTTATTGGGCTTTCGCAAAACATGCAAATGAAGTTTCTACAAAACAAAGCTCACTAAGAGGCCTCTTAAAATTTAAAAGTACTCAAGATCCAATAAATATAGATGAAGTTGAGAGTGAAAAGGAAATAGTAAAAAGGTTTGCAACGGGTGCAATGAGCTTAGGTTCGATTTCTACTGAATCTCATGAGTCATTGGCAATAGCTATGAATAAATTAGGCGGAAAGTCTAATACTGGCGAAGGTGGTGAAGATCCAATCAGGTTCACGCCCGATGAATCAGGTGTTTCTAAAAGATCAGCAATTAAGCAAGTCGCTTCAGGTAGGTTTGGTGTAACGATGAGATATCTAACCAATTCAGATGAGTTACAAATAAAAATATCGCAAGGGGCCAAACCTGGTGAAGGTGGAGAATTACCAGGTAAAAAAGTTGATGAATATATAGCCAAGATTAGACATTCAACTCCTGGAGTAGGTTTAATCAGCCCTCCTCCACATCATGATATTTATTCTATAGAAGACATAGCCCAATTAATCCATGATTTAAAAAATGCTAATAGAAGTTCCAGAATAAGCGTGAAGTTAGTTTCAGAAGTAGGAGTTGGAACTATTGCCTCTGGTGTTGTGAAAGCTAAAACTGATCATCTTGTCATAGCAGGTCATGATGGAGGAACGGGTGCTTCTCCTCTTACATCCATAAAGCACGCAGGACTTCCTTGGGAATTAGGTGTAGCTGAAACTCATCAAACCTTGGTTATGAACAACTTACGCTCAAGAGTTGTTCTCCAAACAGATGGGCAAATTAAAACTGGAAGAGATGTAGCCATTGCCGCACTTCTAGGAGCAGAAGAATTCGGATTTGCAACTGCTCCTTTAGTTACTTTAGGTTGCATAATGATGAGAAAATGTCACCTCAACACATGTCCAGTTGGCATAGCAACACAAGACGAGGAATTGAGAAAAAAATTCAAAGGCAAGCCTGAACATGTAGTGAATTATCTTTTCATGGTGGCCAAAGATTTACGGATGATAATGGCAGAAATGGGTTTCAAAACTGTCAATGAAATGATTGGTAGAGTTGATTGTCTGGAAACTGACATAGCAATAGATCACTGGAAAAGAAATGGTCTTGATTTCAGTGGTATCCTTGAGCCTGCTCAAAAGATATTTGAAAATACCGAAGTCTATAATACTCAAAGCCAAGATCATGGTCTTGATAAAGCCTTGGATAATGTTCTGATAAATAAATGTAAAAATGCAATAACACAAGGTAAGAAGACTGTCTTTAATAGCAAAATTAATAATATTAATAGAACAGTTGGAACTATGCTTTCAAACGAAGTTGCTAAAGTTTGGGAGACCAATAATCTTTCCGAAGATACGATAGAAATAAATTTTAATGGGTCTGCTGGACAAAGCTTTGCGGCTTGGCTAGTTAAAGGAATTACGTTCAAGCTAGAAGGCGATGCTAATGACTATGTTGGCAAAGGGCTCTCCGGAGGTAAACTCATCATATATCCTCCTAAAAATAGTAAATTTAAAGCCGAAGAGAATATTCTTCTTGGCAATGTAGCCCTTTATGGAGCAACCGAAGGTGAAGCTTATTTTAGAGGCATAGCTGCGGAAAGGTTCTGCGTAAGAAATAGTGGTGCTTCAGTAGTTGTAGAAGGAATTGGAGATCATGGATGTGAGTATATGACAGGAGGTAAAGCTGTTATTTTAGGTCCAACTGGAAGGAATTTTGGTGCCGGAATGAGCGGAGGAATAGCTTATATTTTTGATGATGAAGGTGACTTTGAGAAGAAATGTAATAATGAAACTTTTGAATTAGAGCCTCTATTGGAAGAAGACTTATCTGACCTTAAAGGTTTAATTCTAAAACATAATAAATATACCGAATCGACTGTTGCAGAAAATATCCTTAAAAATTGGGAAAATGCCTCTAAAAAATTCGTAAAAGTTATGCCAACGGATTACAAACGTGTTCTAAATGAAATGAAAACAAAACAACAAAGCAATGGGTAAAACTACTGGATTTAAAGAATTCTCTAGGGCGGTAGAGCCTTACCGTCCAGCAAAAGAAAGGGTCTTAGATTTTAAAGAAATCTATACCGATCATGATGATGAAAAGCTTGCCGTTCAAGGTGCTAGATGCATGGATTGTGGGGTTCCTTTTTGCCAATCCGGTGAAGGGTGTCCTGTTTATAACCTCATTCCAGAGTGGAATGACCTTGTCTATCAAAACAAATGGGAAGAAGCCTTTGATAAATTAATGTTAACAAATAATTTTCCCGAAGTTACTGGAAGAGTTTGTCCAGCTGTTTGCGAAGGGGCATGTGTTCTGGGTATTACAGAAAGTCCTGTAGCAATTAAGAATTTAGAATTTGCTATAGCAGATAAGGGTTTTCAAAACGGTTGGCTAAAACCACAAATTCCCCAAAATAGAACTGGAAAGTCAGTTGCTATAGTTGGTTCAGGCCCCGCAGGACTATCTGCGGCTCAACAACTCAATAGTGTTGGTCATAATGTAAAAGTTTATGAAAGAGCAGATCGTATAGGCGGTCTCATGATGTATGGCATTCCTAATATGAAGCTTGATAAATCTATAATCGATCAAAGACTAGAAATAATGGAAATGGAGGGCATAGAGTTCTTTACAAATGCAGACGTGGGAGGAAAAGGAGAAAACTCTGTCAGTGTCAAAGAGCTTGATGAGTCAAATGACATCGTCTTAATGGCAACTGGAGCTACTAATCCAAGAGATTTGCCCATTCCAGAAAGAGAAGGTGCCGGAGTTCACTTTGCAATGGATTTCTTGCGAAAGAATACTAAGAGTTTATTAGACTCCGAACATGATGATGGCAATTTCATATCTGCAAAAGATAAAAATGTCATTGTAATAGGTGGTGGAGACACAGGTACGGACTGTATAGGGACTTCTTTGAGACATGGATGTAAATCTTTAATAAATTTTGAAATCATGCCTGAACCTCCGAAAGAACGAGCAGATAATAATCCTTGGCCTTTGTTCCCAAGAATATATAAGGTTGATTACGGCCATGAAGAATCTAAAGAGATATATGGTGATGATCCCAGAGTCTATTCAATATCAGGGAAAGAATTCTTAAGAAATAAAGATGGAACACTAATAGGAATCAAGACTGTTGAAGTTGATAAAAATTTTCAAGAAATCCCAGGTACTGAAAAAGAATGGGAAGCGGATCTAATTCTGCTTGCTATGGGGTTTCTAGGTCCAGAGGAATATTCGGTACACAATTTAGATATCCAGCTAGATGAAAGATCTAATTACAAAGCTGAACATAATGTTCACCAAACATCTAATCCAAAAGTATTTGCTGCCGGCGACTGTAGAAGAGGACAATCTCTGGTAGTTTGGGCAATAAATGAAGGCAGGGCCGCAGCTCGAGAAATTGATCGACATCTAATGGGGTCTACAACGCTTAAGTAAAAGTCTGCTCTTTCGGAGAAATACTACTTCTTCACAACTCGCATTAGACCTTCTTGAACCGCTGAAGCAACCAAAATGCCTTTTTCAGTATAAACACTTCCTCTATTGAAACCTCTTGCATTGCTTGCGCTCGGGCTATCAGTGGAATACAACATCCATTCATCAGCTCTAAAAGGTCGGTGAAACCACATAGCATGGTCTAAGCTTGCGCTCATTACATTACCTTTAGCAAAGCTAAGTTTATGTGGATTCATGGAAGTGCTAAGAAGTCCCATATCAGATGCATATGCCAATATAGCTTGGTGTTGCAAAGCATCATCTGGAAGTTTTCCAACTGCTTTCATCCATACATGTTTATAGGGAAGTTTATTTTTTGGTTCATCAAACATACTTTCACCCGGCAAATGTCTCATTTCAATTGGCTTTTCCCTAAGAAAGAAATCTCTATACTTAGCTGGTACTTTATCGATCATTTTCTTTTTGATCTCTAATTCACTGACACATTCTTTTGGACCGGGAATATCTTCCATGTTTATTTGATGAGATGGACCCTTCTCTTTTTTATGAAAAGACAATGCCATATCAAATATAGGTTCACCTTTCTGGATAGCTACTACACGTCGCGTTGTAAAACTTCCTCCATCACGTGTTCTTTCCACATCATAGATAATTGGATACTCCATATCACCCGGACGAAGAAAATAAGCATGCAAAGAGTGAGTATATCTCTTCTCAGGTACTGTTCTGGCTGCGGCCGTCAGTGCCTGTCCGATTACTTGGCCACCAAAAACTCTGGGGCCACCTATGTTCTCACTTTGGCCCCTAAAAAGGTTCTCTTCTAAGGTCTCAAGATCTAATAACTTTATTAATTTTTTTAAGGCTTTTTTTTGCATACTAAGTAAATTTCTTTTCTTCCCACCAAGGGTAATGTTCTGGCATATCTTTAGAAACTTTGTTGGGGAAGTTAGGTGATCTCTTTTCAAGAAAAGAGTTGACACCTTCTTTAGCATCATCTCCTCTACCTAATTCATATATAAACCTTGAATCAACTTTGTGAGCCTCCATAGGATGGTCTGCTCCTAACATCTTCCATAACATCTGTCTTGTTAGAGAAACTGATATCGATGAAGTATTATGAATAATTTCATTTGCTATCGACCTCGCTTCTTCAAGAAGTTCATCAGGACTATGGATAGAACGGACTAAGCCTCCTTGTTTAGCCTCTAAAGCACTAAAAACCTTACCAGAGTATGTCCATTCTAATGCTTTGCTTATGCCTACTAAGCGTGGCAGAAACCAACTTGAAGCAGCCTCAGGCACTAAACCTCTTCTAGCAAAAACAAATCCAAACTTAGCATCCTCACTAGCAAGCCTTATATCCATTGGTAAAGTCATGGTCACACCTACTCCAACAGCGGGGCCATTAATTGCAGCTATGATAGGTTTTGGACAGTCAAATATTGATAAAGTAGTCCTTCCACCACCGTCCCTCATCCATTCTGGATTTTTTTTGTGATCGATCTCATCACCCTTATTATTTCTAACATCTCTATTAAAAGTATTAGATCCAGAAGATAGATCAGCTCCTGCACAAAATCCTCTGCCTTCACCAGTAACAATTATCACTCTTACATCGTCATCTCTCCCTGCTTCATCAAATGCAGATATTAATTCATCCATCATCTGACCTGTAAAAGCATTTAGTTTTTCAGGACGGTTCAAGGTGAGAGTCAAAATGTTGCTCTCTACTTCATATTTTATAGTTTCATATTTCATACATGCTTCCTATTCGATTAAATGATCGATGTCATCTGCAGGTACATTATCTACCGCTTGACTTACCTCTTTTGCCGGAACACCTGCAACTGTTGTGCCCTCCTTCACGTCCTCGAGGACGACACTCCCTGCAGCTATTTTAGCATTACGCCCAATCTTTACATTTCCTAACACTGTAGAAGAGGCACTCAAAAGAACGCCTTCCATTACCTTGGGATGTCTATCTCCTGTTTCTTTACCAGTGCCTCCTAAAGTGACCCCTTGGAAAATTGAGACATTATCCTTAATCACAGAGGTTTCTCCTATAACAACTCCAGTACCATGATCTATCATTATTCCCTTACCTAATTTAGCTGCTGGGTGTATATCAACTCCATAAACTTCAGAAGTTCTGCTTTGAAAATAATGAGCTAGAGTATGTCGTGAATTTTCCCACAACCAGCTAGCCACTCTGTGGGATTGCAAAGACTTAAATCCCTTAAAAAACAGCAGTGGCTCAGACAGATATTTGCAGGAAGGATCTTTCTCCTTTGCTGCAATAAGATCTGTCATAGTTCCTTCAAGAATTTCTTCACCTGAATTAATTGCATCCTTAATTACGCTTCTAAGCATCATAGGTTGGACTGAACTGCTTCCAAGATCATTTGCAATTAGATCTGCAATCGCTGCAGAAAAGGAGCTATGCTCTAATATGGTCGTATGAAAAAAACTTGCTAGTACAGGTTCTGCTTTAACTCTCTTTTGCGTCTCATCTTGAATCGTGTTCCAAATATTTTCTATGGATTCCTTATCTTTCATATGACTATTGTACTTCAGCCTAAGTATTGCTGAAACGGTTCAAATCAGGATAATGGGCGCCTCCCTATAATTAATTAAACATGAATAAAAAAACCGATAAAGAAATACCGGATCTAGAAATAGATGTAAGAGAAACATTTGATATAGATATTGATCTTAAGGTAATGGCCTTTAAAGAATCAAATGAATACGTTCCTAGTATCGATGAATCTTATAAATTCGATAAAAATACTACTTTAGCGATACTTGCAGGGTTTTCTCATAACCGAAGAGTAATGATTCAAGGTTATCATGGATCAGGTAAATCAACTCACATTGAGCAAGTAGCTGCCAGGCTGAATTGGCCATGTATCAGAGTAAATTTAGACAGCCATATAAGCAGAATTGATTTACTAGGCAAAGATGCAATAACCTTAAAAGATGGAAAACAGATAACTGAATTTAAAGAAGGTATTCTTCCATGGGCTCTTCAAACGCCAACTGCACTAGTTTTCGATGAATATGATGCAGGACGACCTGATGTAATGTTTGTTATACAAAGAGTTTTAGAAGTAGAGGGTAAATTAACTTTACTAGATCAAAATAAAGTTATCTCTCCCCATCCTGGATTTAGATTATTTGCAACAGCAAACACCGTAGGCTTGGGTGATACATCAGGTCTTTATCATGGAACACAACAGATAAATCAGGGGCAGATGGACAGATGGCATATCGTTTCAACCCTAAATTACCTTGATCCGGAACTAGAATTAAAGGTTGTTCTATCAAAAGTACCTAGTCTGGATAATAAAGAAGGTCTAGAGGTTGGAAGAAATATGATTTCTGTAGCTAATCTGTCTAGGCAAGGTTTTGCAAATGGAGATATATCAACTTTAATGTCTCCAAGGACAGTAATTAGTTGGGCAGAAAATTTTAAAATCTTTAGTGATCTTAATAAGTCCTTTGAAATAACCTTTCTTAATAAATGTGATGAAACCGAGAGGGTTATAATTGCAGAATACTACCAAAGGTGTTTTGATTCTGAAACCGCAGATTCTATTGCTGAAGAAATAGAAAAGGTTTAAGTAGCCAACATGGCATCAAAAAGCTCTCAGTCAGAGACCATAAAAGAAGCCGTTACAGCAGCGACTAGAGCAATATCAGGCAACAAAGAATTAGAAATTAATCTTGGAGGAATGGGCTCTTCACTGCCTCATCCACCTAAAACTCTTAAAGAGTTATCAGCTTACAGAGGAAAAGCTGATTCACTTGCTTGTGTAGAAAAATATAGAGATAAATCGGTCAGAATTACCGCAAGCAACGAAAAAGTAAGTTCTCTAATTAAAGTCATGGAGGACTCACGGGTAGAAATACTTGGGTCGATTAACTATCCAGGTATAGCAACAAACATCAAATCCAAATTTGATGATAAATGTAAATTATATGAAAGCTTTGAAAATCACGAAGATCATCTAGAAATTGCTCTAGAAACTTGGCTAAGAAATTTGTGCCTTCCAAATATTGAATCAAATAGTTCCAGTTTATTTCTGAAATATTGGGGTAAGGTTTTTGATAATCAAGAAACAGAGTTGAAAGATAAATTAAAAGAATCACTGAATGATCAATCTAAATTTCAAGAGATTGCTGAAGACTTTTTAAATAATCTAAATATTGATCAAGAAGAAAGTGAACAAGAAGAAAGTGATTTAGAAGATGAGAATGAACAAGAAGAAGAATCAGCTTCTGAAAGCGGAGAAGATGAAGAATCACAGGAATCTGAGAGTTCACCAGAACTAGATAACCAAGAAGGTGATGAAGAGACAGATGCGGATTCTGGGGACATAGATGAAGATGCAATTGTAGATGAAAATCAGGAGATCATGACTAATCAATCATGGCTTGAATCTCTTGTAGGTCAGACTTCAACATTCTCATATAAAGTCTATACAAGAAATTTTGATGAAGAAATTAAGGCAGAGGATTTATGTAGCCCTGAAGAGCTACAGAGACTTAGAAAACATCTTGATCAACTTATGGGTCCTAGTAAGACTACAATCTCTAAACTAGCTCACAGATTACAAAGATTTTTAATGGCTCAACAAAATAGATCTTGGGAATTTAATAAAGAAGAAGGAATGTTAGACTCAGCACGTTTACATAAAATTATTACCGATCCTCTTACCCCCTTAACTTACAAAATAGAGAAGGATACTGAATTCCGAGATACTAGCGTTTCTCTTCTGGTAGACAGTTCGGGTTCAATGAGAGGTAGATCCATGACAGTAGCGGCAATTTGTGCCGACATAATAAGCACTACTCTAGAGCGTTGTAACGTAAAGACTGAGGTTTTAGGCTTCACAACTAAGCAGTGGAAGGGAGGAGAGAGTAGAAAATTGTGGATGGAAAATGGTAAGCCAGAAAATCCAGGAAGGTTAAATGATATAAGACATATTATTTTCAAATCGGCTGATACACCGTGGAGAAGAGGACAAAAAAACTTTGGATTAATGCTAAGGGAAGGTTTACTAAAAGAAAATGTTGATGGAGAGGCGCTAATTTGGGCACATGATAGACTCGCAAGAAGAACTGAACAGAGAAAGATACTCATGGTGATTTCTGATGGAGCTCCGGTAGACGATAGCACCTTATCAACTAATCCAACTAATTTCTTAGATCTTCATTTAAGACAAGTAATACATTCTATCGAAACAAAATCAGATATTAATTTAATAGCAATCGGTATTGGTCATGACGTAACTCGTTACTATAAAAATGCTGTAACCATTCATAGGGCTGAAGAGCTTGGCGGAGCAATGTTAGAACAGTTGACAGATCTTTTTAAAGTAGATTAAAGAATTTTACTTTTCATGTGTTGCAATAAAAGCAGTTTTGTTTGATTTGATGTAAACTATATAAAATTTTAGGGAATAAAAATGCGAATAACAAAAGTTGAAAACTGTCCATCAGATATCAGGTACTTTGATAATCATGACGATGATCTTGAAAATAAACTCGAACCAAAAGATGTAGAAGATATTGTTGAGATTTTTCAAACGCCTTTAACAGGGACTTATAATTGGGACTATACTCATGCAGATAATCGCCTCAAAAAGCTTTATGAACTCGGTAAAAAATTAAATTGGAATGCAACTTTAGATCTAGATTGGTCAAATGACCCTTATCCTCACACTCAATGGGCAACTAATCCTGAATTTCAACAGCTCAAAGGTTTCAAACCTTATGATGATCTCCCTGAAGAAAAAAAAATTGAGTGTTCATGGCATTTATTAGCAAGTAGTTTGAGTCAAATCGTCCATGGCGAACAAGGAGCTTTGCTAGTAGCTTCTCAGCTGGTCTCATGCGCACCTACATATAATGCTAAGCTTTATGCAGCTTCCCAAACTTTTGATGAGGCACGCCATGTTGAAGTCTTTAATAAGTACCTTCAAGAGAGAATTGGATGGAGTTATCCAGTTATGCCAGGACTCAAATTGCTTCTAGACAAAATACTTTCTGATCCAAGATGGGATCTCAAATTCATTGGAATGCAAATTATTATTGAAGGACTTGCTCTCGCTGCATTTGAAAGACAAAGAGCTGCTGCGATGGACCCATTACTCAAAGACCTCTTTTACCTAGTAATTAGAGATGAAGCTAGACATGTAACATTTGGTGTGAATTATCTAGAAGAATTTGTAGATACATTATCTGATGAAGAGAAAGAAGATAGAGCCGATTTTGCTTATGAGGCATGTGTGGTTATGAGAAATAGATTTGGATCTGATAACGTCATGAAACATTACGGATGGAATGTTGAAGAGGCACAGCAAGTTCTGAATCAATCTGAAACATCAAGACTTTTTAATAATCTATTATTTTCTAAGATCATGCCAAATCTAAAAAGAATAGGTTTATTAACAGATAAGACGTTAGAAAAATACGAAGAGATGGATATTCTACAATTCCAAGATCTCGAGGATAATGGAAGTATTGATTGGGATGAATTATCTCAACCCCTAGATTATTCCTCCAAAACTGCTTAATTACGATATGAAAATAAAAGTTGTTGAAAATCCCCCTGTAGATCCCAGAGAGTTTGATCTGCCAGAAAGTTTCAGTGAAGAAAATATTGAAGACGTCGTCGAAATATTCAATACACCCTTAATTGGACACTACAATTGGGACTATACTGATGCTGATACCCGTATAAAGAAATTATATGAATTAGGTAAGAAACTAAATTGGGATGGCTCTATTGACCTAGACTGGTCGAAAGCCATAAAAAAAGATGAACCTCCACTGAAAGCGGAGCTGATAGCTAGAATGGAAGGCCCTCTTGCTGCATTACCTGAAGATGAGCGAATAGAATATATGCGACATGATAGTGCCTGGTCATTGAGTCAATTTCTTCATGGTGAGCAAGGTGCATTATTAGTTGCCTCACAACTAGTATCTTGTGCTCCAACTTACCAAGCTAAACTTTATGCAGCTTCGCAAACTTTTGATGAAGCGAGACATGTTGAAGTTTTTGCTAGATATTTAAAGGAAGTAACTGGAATTGAATATCCTATCAATAAAAATCTGAAATCCTTGATCGATAAAATACTTTCGGATCCAAGATGGGACCTTAAATTCATTGGCATGCAAATAATAATCGAAGGATTGGCGCTAGCAGCTTTTCAAACAACTAAAGAAACTTCAAATTGCCCCTTGCTTAGACAACTGGTGCATTATGTCATTAGAGACGAAGCGAGACACGTTACCTTTGGAGTGAATTATCTTGAAGATTTCTTAAGCACTCTTTCAGAAGAAGAGGTTGAAGATAGGGCAATGTTTGCTTATGAAGCCTGTGTAGTTATGAGAGATCGAATCATCAATACTGAATTGCCCGCAAGGTGGTTTAATATAAGTGAAGAAGAAATTAGAGAAATGATAATCAATGATGAAACACAAGATATGTTTACAAATCTCTTATTCAGCAGAGTTATGCCAAACCTGAAAAGAATTGGTCTTCTGACTGACAAAGTACTTCCGCTTTATGAAAAGCTTAACCTTACTTCATATATGGATGCAGATAGTGAATTTGAAATTGATTGGGCAGAACTTAATAAACCACTAGAGTCGTCAAAGGAAATAGACCAGCAATCTGAGAAAGAATTGGCTGCTCATGCAGCTCAGGGATTATTCTAAGCTTAATTCAACATCGAACTGAAAGTATGGCTTCACTCTGTTTTCTTTTTGATGAAATTCGTTAGACACTAAACCTATCTTTCCAAAGAAGGAGAAGTTAGAACTTTTCGCGTTATAAACTAGTTGAGAATTTATTTGTCTTCCTGAAGGAGTTAAATCTAGATTAAGGTTTTGAAATACTATCTGTCTATCCTTTGTTCTGCCAACAGGAAGAGAGAAATTAATATTAGCTCGTTCTGACCTCAGAGGTTGATTCACTTCCACGCCCAATGAATCTGAGTTAGTAAATATATTGTCTTTGTAAATTCCTATATCAAAAGACGAAAAGTATGTGTCCTCTATATCTTCTATCATTCCCATTTTATTGAAAGTTGAAGAAGTCATACCTGCGTGAAATGAACTTTTAAAACAAAAGTCTTTCACACTAGTTAAGAAGTCAACTCCAATAAAAGAAGTTAAAGATTTATCAGCCTGTCCAAAACCTCCTTCTGAAGATATACCTAATAAATTTGTATTATTTGTAGTGAGCCCTAGTTGATATGAGATTGAAGACATTTCTTTATAATCTCTTACCTCTAAAAGAATACCTTTGCTATCTCCTATTTGATTTACGAATCTTTTACCATCTCGATGAGAGCCTTGAAAAAATGAAAAAAGCACAGATTTTTTTGAAGGTATATCGATATCCATACCAAAATAAGATCCATCAGAAGAATACTCCAAAAAAGGAATTCCTCTATATTTGAAGCCTTTTTTTGATGAAAGATATGTATTGGGACTTGTTCCGCTGCCAAAAAATAATTTACTATTTTGGGTAAATCTTTGTTCAAATGAAAAGTAGGCTAATTTATTCTCAGTATCAGCCCACAAAGATAGAACATTATGTTCATGGAAGTAGCCATCATTAATGCCTAATTGGACAAAACCATTTTTAGTAGCAATTGATCTCTCATAAACCCTTCTACTTGGATTGAGTTGAAAAGATGTCAACCAATTTATATTAGGAATGTTATTAAGTATGCGATCATTGAAAGATCTTTCAAAAGGGGCACCTAATTCATCAAAAACTACATAAGATAACTGACTTAATTTTTTAGAGATAATGTTACCAAACGCAGGGCCAACTATACCTATATAACTTCCCTCTTCTTTGAGATTTAAGGCAGAAAGGGATGCACCAGCCGTGGCGATCATTGCAGTACCTACTGGTTTTGTTGCAGCATCTAAATCCATTAGACCCTGACCATAAATCTCTGAGATAGAATAGATACCTGATTTATTTGCTGTAGTAAAAAGTCTTTGTAGTATTTCTGTATTACCTAACTGTCCATCAAAATAATCAGCGAGAAGAGCTATTCCGCCTGAAACATGAGGTGCTGCCATTGAAGTACCACTTGCTCTTCCATAAGAATCAATTGTGGGTTCATCTTGAGCATATACACTTAAGATAGAATTTCCAGGAGCTGCTAAACAATAATCTTGTGCAACACCACACCTATTAGAAAAGCTACTTATAGAGCCATCCTCATCGACAGAAACGACTGCAGCGGTATTTCCCCTTAGCTCCGGTAAAAGGTATGCCAAACCTCCGAATACCTCTGGACTTGAATAATCAACTCCTTGATCTGCATAGTTGCCACCATTTCCAGCCGCCCAAACAAAAATTGTTTTATTTTCATCCGCTTTTTGTGATTGTGCTAATACTTCAATGGTTTTTGGAAATGCTTGCCTTATATTCTCTTCGGTATAGTCATTTATATTCCCTTGATAGCCAAAACTTCCGTTTACAACTGTCACCTCCTTGGAAACAAACTCAGCTTCAAGTTGAGACCAACTATTATCGATTCCTGTATAGTCCACTGACGAATCAATAGTTGCAGGATCATAAGTGTCACCTGCAGTTCCTAGTTCTATGGAGATAAAAAATAACTGAGCATCAAATGCAACTCCATGTATTCCAGATCCATCCCTTTCACCCAAGGCGATACCTGCAACATGAGAACCATGTCGTTTTTCATCAGTTGTTGGTGATCTATCTGGATAGACTAAATAACTTTCCGGTAAAAGTTTATTGGGGCTGTTTAACTCTTGGTGAGAAATATCAACGCCAGAATCCATGATACCTATAATTGCACCTCTTCCTGTAGCTCCTCTCGCATAAGCAGATGATGCCTTGATTAAACCTAAACCATATTGATCACTATATTCTGAGGAGTCTTCATAGGTCATTTTATCTGCGTCAAAATTGCCGGTAAGCGAAATTGAGCCTGAAGTAGGTAGATTAGGATTATAAGAACTAGTAGTTATTGTTGCGGAAGCTGAAGAGGAGGACGTATTTGTACTTTGAGAACTTTCGCTACCAGTGGAAGTTTGGGGAATCGGAGAACTCGAACTGCCACCGCCGCCACCCCCACAAGACAGGAGAAAAATCATAAAAAAGTATGAAATACTTTTCTTCATACTAGATAGAATTTTAATCCGCCTAAACAAATTATGCCTTCACTTACAAAACCTAATTCTGCAGCTCTTCTGTAAATTATATCGTGATCTTTTGACTTCAAGCTAAAAGCTGAGATCCCAGGACCTCTTCCATCACTATCCAGAATGAATTCTAACCAGGTATCATCTAAAAATATTTTTAACTTTTCTTTACTTGATTTGGGATTACCTAAAACATCGAGCCAGTCTTGAAACATGGCCTCAGGATTATCAGACTGAATTTGGACTCCATCTACACCTGATATAGGTCCAGATATATAACTTGTCCACTCCGGTCCAGCCCATTTCCAACTTTCTTTAGGATTCATCCAGTCAAGAGAAAGTATTGCCCCTCCCATTTGTTTAGGATGAAGATGTATAGCTTTTGCTTCGGGTAAATCTGTTTCCCAAACAACCTCTATATTATTCTTTTCTACTAAGCCTTTTGAATCCTTAAAATTATCTACTTGAATTATAATCATGTAACCGCCATCGCCATTTCTCTTGTCCAAGAACCTCCCGGCTGTTGTGTTTTCTTCTTTCGGACTAACTACCTCTAAAAAGTCTGTTCCTATAGGTATAACGGCATTTTCAAGACCAAAATGGCTAACTCCGGGATCATTAAAAGCCACTTCGCATTCAAACAACTCACATAGATTATTAACAACTGGATCTCTTTTAGCCGAGACCATAACTATCTGTCTTATATCCATTTACAAACCTACTAATTTCCCCTTTATAATAATAACCACGCTTATACTAACTCATTATTAATAGAATACCCCATGAATATATCTGCTGATTTTGGTATTACAGTAACAGATACACTTAGAAGAAATGGTGACGAGTTAGTCCATAGTATGGAGCTAAGCTCTAAAGAATTGAATCACCAAAGAATTAGGGAACTCTTTCCTGATAAGGACTTTACTTCAAATCAGGGTTTCTTGGCAGTTACTGGTGGCAGACATTTAGAGTTAGGCGATGAAATAGATTCAACTCCTATTATTCACATAAATGAAATAGAAGCGATAGGAGAGGGCTCAATGAGTCTCTCTGGATTAAATAAAGAAGACTCAGTAATTATAGTTAGTGCTGGATCAGGTACCGCTTGTATTCATGCACAAAATGGAATATTTACGCATTGCTCTGGTACAGGAGTTGGTGGAGGGACTGTCCTAGGTTTAAGTAAACTGCTATTAGACACTAGTGACCCTTTTGAAATCGCATCACTAGCAGAAAAAGGTAATAAAAGTCAGGTTGACTTGATATTGGAAGATGTCGTATCAGGTCCCATAGGTCAATTACCTCCCTCTACAACTGCTGTTAATTTTGGAAAGATAACTAAGATTGAAGGTGACTACTCTAAGGAAGATATTGCAGCTGGTATTGTTAACTTAGTGGGTCAAACCGCCGCCAGAATAGCAACTTCAGTGGCAATGATGTTCGAGGCCAAACAAATTGTAGTTGTTGGAAGAGCCCCTTCTTTTAATGGTCTTAAAGAGTCACTTGAAGAAGCTGCTTCGATTACAGGATTTACACCACATTTCCCGGAAAATGGAGAATATGCCTCAGCTCTTGGAGCATTATTATTGGCAGAAAAAAACCCTCCTAATTGAAAAATTAGAAGGGTTATATAAAAAAGTCTGACGATGTCCTACTCTCACATGGTCGCAACCACACTACCATCGGCGCTAAAAGGTTTCACTTCTGAGTTCGAAAAGGTATCAGGTGGTTCACTCTTGCTATGGTCATCAGACATAAACTTATAAATTCAATCTATTTAGCAAATTGACTATATCAAAAAATTACTTGATGTAATACGGTCAAGCCGATCGAGCAATTAGTACAGGTTAGCTCAATGCCTTACAGCACTTACACACCCTGCCTATCAACGTCCTAGTCTTGAACGGCTCTTTAGGACCCAAAGGTCCAGGGAAAACTAGTCTTGAAGGAGGCTTCCCGCTTATATGCTTTCAGCGGTTATCCTTTCCGAACATAGCTACCGGGCAATGCCACTGGCATGACAACCCGAACACCAGAGGTTCGTTCACTCCGGTCCTCTCGTACTAGGAGCAACTCTTCTCAATTTTCCAACGCGCACGGCAGATAGGGACCGAACTGTCTCACGACGTTCTAAACCCAGCTCGCGTACCACTTTAAATGGCGAACAGCCATACCCTTGGGACCTGCTTCAGCCCCAGGATGTGATGAGCCGACATCGAGGTGCCAAACACCCCCGTCGATGTGAACTCTTGGGGGGTATTAGCCTGTTATCCCCGGCGTACCTTTTATCCGTTGAGCGATGGCCCTTCCATTCAGAACCACCGGATCACTATGACCTACTTTCGTATCTGCTCGACGTGTCAGTCTCGCAGTTAAGCAACCTTATGCCATTGCACTCATTGCACGATGTCCGACCGTGCTGAGGTTACCTTCGCACTCCTCCGTTACTCTTTGGGAGGAGACCGCCCCAGTCAAACTACCCAGCACACACTGTCCTCGACCCGGATTACGGGCCTAAGTTAGAACTCCAAATTTAATAGGGTGGTATTTCAAGGACGACTCCACAAGAGCTGGCGCTCCTGTTTCAAAGTCTCCCACCTATCCTACACAAATAAACTCAAAGTCCAGTGTGAACCTATAGTAAAGGTGCACGGGGTCTTTCCGTCTAGCCGCGCGTATACGGCATCTTCACCGCAAATTCAATTTCACTGAGTCTCTGGTGGAGACAGCGTGGCCATCGTTACGCCATTCGTGCAGGTCGGAACTTACCCGACAAGGAATTTCGCTACCTTAGGACCGTTATAGTTACGGCCGCCGTTCACCGGGGCTTCGATCACGAGCTTCGCCCACGAGGGGCTAACCCGATCAATTAACCTTCCGGCACCGGGCAGGCGTCACACCCTATACGTCCACTTTCGTGTTAGCAGAGTGCTATGTTTTTAGTAAACAGTCGCAGCCACCTGGTATCTTCGACCCTCTTCCGCTCGGAGAGCAAGTCTCGTCACGTAATGAGGGCGTACCTTCTCCCGAAGTTACGGTACCATTTTGCCTAGTTCCTTCACCAGAGTTCTCTCAAGCGCCTTAGTATTCTCTACCTGACCACCTGTGTCGGTTTACGGTACGATTCCTTGCTACCTATAGCTTAGAAGTTTTTCCTGGAAGCATGGCATCAACCACTTCTTATCTCCTAAGAGATAATCGTCATCAGCTCTCGGCCTTAGAAATCCGGATTTACCTAAATCTCCAGCCTACAACCTTAAACACAGACAACCATCGCTGTGCTGGCCTAGCCTTCTCCGTCACTCCATCGCAGCAACAAGAAGTATAGGAATATTAACCTATTTCCCATCGACTACGGCTTTCGCCCTCGCCTTAGGGGTCGACTCACCCTGTCCCGATTAACGTTGGACAGGAAACCTTGGTCTTTCGGCGGAGAGGTTTTTCACCCCTCTTATCGTTACTTATGTCAGCATTCTCACTTCTGATACCTCCAGCAAACCTCTCGATTTACCTTCAGTGGCATACAGAACGCTCCCCTACCATGAATATAAATATTCATTCGCAGCTTCGGTGTATTATTTAGCCCCGTTACATCTTCCGCGCAGGCCGACTCGACTAGTGAGCTGTTACGCTTTCTTTAAAGGATGGCTGCTTCTAAGCCAACCTCCTAGCTGTTTGGGCCTTCCTACAACGTTTCCCACTTAATAATACTTTGGGACCTTAGCTGGCGATCTGGGTTGTTTCCCTCTTGACTACGGACGTTAGCACCCGCAGTCTGTCTCCCTCACTGTACTTGCTGGTATTCGGAGTTTGCATCGGTTTGGTAAGTCGGGATGACCCCCTAGCCGAAACAGTGCTCTACCCCCAGCAGTAATATGAGAGGCTCTACCTAAATAGATTTCGGGGAGAACGAGATATCTCCGAACTTGATTAGCCTTTCACTCCTATCCACAGCTCATCCCCCCATTTTTCAACATAGGTGGGTTCGGGCCTCCAGTAAGTGTTACCTCACCTTCACCCTGGCCATGGATAGATCGTCCGGTTTCGCGTCTAATACCTGAGACTAAGTCGCCCTATTAAGACTCGGTTTCCCTGCGCCTTCCTTAAAAAAGTTAAGCTTGCCACAGAAATTAACTCGCTGACCCATTATACAAAAGGTACGCCGTCACTATTAGTAAACTAATAGCTCCGACAGCTTGTATGCAAACGGTTTCAGGTTCTATTTCACTCCCCTCTCCGGGGTTCTTTTCGCCTTTCCCTCACGGTACTGGTTCACTATCGGTCAGCTAGGAGTATTTAGCCTTGGAGGATGGTCCCCCCATTTTCAGTCAAGATTTCTCGTGTCCCGACCTACTCGATTTCACTTTAAATTAGTTTTCGTGTACAGGGCTATCACCTTCTACGACTGGTCTTTCCAAACCATTCCACTAACCAATATAAAGCTTAAGGGCTGTTCCGTTTTCGCTCGCCGCTACTCACAGAATCTCAATTGATTTCTTTTCCTGCGGTTACTAAGATGTTTCAATTCTCCGCGTTTGCCTCTTTATCCTATGTATTCAGATAAAGATACCTAGGTTATCCTAGGTGGGTTTTCCCATTCGGAAATCTCCGGATCAAAGCCTGTTACCGACTCCCCGAAGCTTATCGCAAGTTACTACGTCCTTCATCGCCTCTAGCTGCCAAGGCATCCACCGTTTGCACTTCATTACTTGACCATATTACATCAATTAACTTAATGATATTTTCAAGCATTTCTATCTACTGTATGTGTTTTAAAAAACACAAAACGCCAAATTACTTTGCAGTTATTCATAAAAGGCTTCAGATTAAAAGATAATAAAACCTTTAATGAATAGTTAATTTGCATATCTAAAACATAAATGCTTTTGATATGACTTGATTGAACTTATAAAAATGTTAAAAAACGCATCTAAAATCTCTAAAGAGATCAAAGATAAATAAGTAATTCGTGTGAACGCCTACAAAAAAACGATTTTAGTTTAAGGAGGTGATCCAGCCCCAGGTTCCCCTAGGGCTACCTTGTTACGACTTCATCCCAGTCATGAATCACACCGTGGTGATCGTCTTCCCGAAGGTTAGACTAACCACTTCTGGTGCAACCCACTTCCATGATGTGACGGGCGGTGTGTACAAGGCCCGAGAACGTATTCACCGCGACATTCTGATTCGCGATTACTAGTGATTCCGACTTCATGGAGTCGAGTTGCAGACTCCAATCCGGACTAAGAAAAGTTTTAAGGGTTTGGCTTCAGCTCGCGCTTTCGCATCCCTCTGTACTTCCCATTGTAGCACGTGTGTAGCCCAATCCATAAGGGCCATGATGACTTGACCTCGTCCCCGCCTTCCTCCGGGTTTCACCCGGCAGTCTCCCTATAGTTCCCGCCATTACGCGCTGGCAAATAAGGATAGGGGTTGCGCTCGTTACTGGACTTAACCATACATCTCACGACACGAGCTGACGACAGCCATGCAACACCTGTCATAGCGTTCCCGAAGGCACATTCACATCTCTACGAACTTCGCTAGATTTCAAGGATTGGTAAGGTTCTTCGCGTTGCATCGAATTAAACCACATGCTCCACCACTTGTGCGGGCCCCCGTCAATTCATTTGAGTTTTAGCCTTGCGGCCGTACTCCCCAGGCGGACAACTTAATGCGTTAGCTGTGCCACTGAACAGTTAAATCTGCCCAACGGCTAGTTGTCATCGTTTACGGCGTGGACTACCAGGGTATCTAATCCTGTTTGCTACCCACGCTTTCGCACCTCAGCGTCAGTGACGAGCCAGAGAGCTGCCTTCGCCATTGGTATTCCTTCTGATATCTACGCATTTCACCGCTACACCAGAAATTCTACTCTCCTCTCTCGTACTCTAGCTTAGTAGTTTTGGATGCAGTTCCTAGGTTGAGCCCAGGGCTTTCACATACAACTTGCTAAACCGCCTACGCGCGCTTTACGCCCAGTAATTCCGATTAACGCTTGGACCCTCCGTATTACCGCGGCTGCTGGCACGGAGTTAGCCGGTCCTTATTCTTCAGGTAACGTCAACATAATAAGGTATTAACTTAAAATGCTTCTTCTCTGATTAAAGTGCTTTACAACCCTAGGGCCTTCTTCACACACGCGGTATACCTGGATCAGGGTTGCCCCCATTGTCCAATATTCTTAACTGCTGCCATCCGTAGATGTCTGGGCCGTGTCTCAGTCCCAATGTGGCTGATCGTCCTCTCAGACCAGCTAAAGATCGTCGCCTTGGTAGGCCGTTACCCTACCAACAAGCTAATCTTACGCAGGCTCATCCAATAGTGAGAGCAGTAAACTGCCCCCTTTCCCCCTCAGGGCGTATGCGGTATTAATCCGAGTTTCCTCGGGCTATCCCCCGCTACTGGGTAGATTCCTACGCGTTACTCACCCGTTCGCCGCTCGTCAGCACCGGATTCAGCAAGCTGAATCTTTATGTCTGTTACCGCTCGACTTGCATGTTTAAAAGTTACCGCCAGCGTTCAATCTGAGCCATGATCAAACTCTTCAATTGAATTTTGAATTAAGTGCCAAAATGACACTAAATCAGCTTATTAATCTATATAAATATGGATTAATTACTGACTTTGGTAAGTTGCGCTTAATTATAAGCGCCCACACGAATTACTTATTAAAACTTTTAAAAAACTCCCCTTCGCGAACGAGGGCAGCGCAGTATACAACATAATATGGTGTTTCATAGAAGTTTTTCTTTATTATTTTATATTAATTCTTGCGGCTTTCTTTTTACCTACCAACACCAGATTCGAAGAGCCTTTTTTTAATAAGAATTTAGGATCTGAAACTCTTTCATCGTTAACTTTAATCGCACCTTGTTTTATCATCCTGATGGCATCAGAAGTGCTCTTTAGTAACTCTGATTCTTTTAAGACTCTAGTTAAAAGCTCTGAATTTTCCGAGATTTCAAAATTTATTTCGTCAAGTTCCTGTGAAATATTTCCTTTTTGGAATCTGTTTATAAAATTCTCTTTTGATTTGCTGCCCAGACCGTTATTGAATCTTTCAACTATTTCTTCAGCTAGTAAAAACTTAATATCTCTTGGATTAGCTCCTTCTTTGATCTCTTCTTTCAGATTAGATATCTCTTCAGATGATTTAAAACTTAAAAGAGAAAAATATCGCCACATTAAATCGTCGGAAATTGACATAATTTTTCCAAACATATCATCAGGGCTATCTTCCAGAGCTACATAATTTCCTAAAGATTTAGACATCTTCTTAATACCATCTAATCCTTCAAGAAGAGGAACAGTCATAATGGATTGTTGATTACAACCATAGTGTTTTTGGACTTCGCGACCTAAAAGTAAATTAAATTTCTGATCTGTTCCACCTAATTCAACGTCTGCTTCTAATTTTACAGAATCAAACCCTTGTAAAATTGGATACAAAAATTCATGAATAGAAATCGGCTGCTGAGATTTATATCTTTTTGAGAAATCATCCCGCTCTAACATTCTTGCGACTGTATAGGACGAAAGCATTTTAATAAATTCAGAAGGATCAACTTGGTTCATCCATTCAGAATTAAATCTGATCTCTGTTTTATTAGGATCCAAGATTTTGAAAACCTGTTCTTTATAAGTCTCTGCATTTTTATCAAGCCGGTCTTGAGTTAGAACTGGGCGTGTTTCATTTACTCCTGAAGGATCACCAACAAGACCAGTGAAATCTCCAATCAAAAAAATTACTTCATGACCTAAATCTTGGAAGATTTTCATCTTATTCAAAAGTACAGTATGGCCTAAATGTAAATCAGGCGAGGTAGGGTCGAATCCCGCTTTAACTCTTAACTTTTTCTTTGATTTTATTTGCTCCAAAAAGCTCTCTTCAGGGATAATTTCTTCAGTCCCTCTGGTGAGTAATTCAAGGTTCTCTTTGCTCATTGTTATTCTATTATATGTCCTTTTTTAGGGTATGATTCGACTTTATGCTGGTTAGAGAATTAATCAATGTTTTGAAAAACTTTCCGAGAAAGCATATCTTTACTCTTTTGATTGGCTTGATTTTGATAATTTCTATTAGCCTACTAAGTAACATAGAATTTGCTGAAGAAAATCAATACTCCGAACTCACAAAATCACTTTCTCTAAGTTCCCTTACTGATGGCTATCAAATTGACATACCCCCAATAGAAAAAGAGGCTTTAATCAAAAGAAATGATTCACTCTTTACAATTCTGAATAAACTCGGAGTATTGCAAGAAGACATAATCAAGTTAATTAATAGCAAAGAAAGCAGTCTTCTATCGAAAATTGAAGTCGGAGATAAGATCAAGATCTTAATGAATGACAAAGGAGAGCTGCTGAAAATGTTTTATATTGATGACATTAAGAGTGGCATACAAGCTGAAAGAAATGAGGATGGTTACTCTATCTCAAAATACTTATCAAAAATAGAAAAAGTTAAAGTCTTTAAGCACGTGATTATTGAAGATTCAATGTATGTATCCGGTCTAAAGGAGAATGTCCCGGACAGTGTATTAATGGACTTGGCTTATATTAATGGTTGGGATATAGATTTTACTCATGACATAAGAAAAGGTGATAGTTACAGCATAATCTATGAGGAAATAATTATTAATGGAGAAAAAGCAATTGACGGGGATATCCTTATTTCAGAGTTTAATAATAGGGATAAAAAATTTATTGCAGTTAGATATGACTTGGATTCAAAAACTTCAGAGTATTTTAATCTTGATGGCCAAAATGTAAAAAAGGCATTTCTTAGATCTCCTGTGAAATTAAGTTACATAAGTTCAAAGTATAATCTCAATAGGAGACATCCTGTTTTACACACAATAAGAGCACACAAAGGGGTAGATTATGCAGCCAATAAGGGCTCTCCAATTAGAGCAACTGGTGATGGAACAATAATATTTGCTGAATATAATGGAGGTTGCGGTAATGAAATTAAGATTAAGCACTCTGAAGATTATGTTACTCGTTACTGTCATCTGGACAAATTTAGCTCCAGAACAAAAGTTGGTCGTAAGGTCAAACAAGGTCAAACAATTGGGTATGTAGGTAGCACCGGTCTAGCAACTGGCCCTCATTTGCATTATGAATTCCATGTTAATGGAAAGCACACGGACCCTCTTAAAGTAAAATTTCCAAATGCCTCACCCATAAATTCTTCTGAAATCAATAACTATAGAAAAAAATCTCAAAATCTCCTGGATGAACTAAATAATTATAAATCTCTAATTAATCAAAGAGAAGTTTATGGCGGGTGAAATATACATTGGGTTAATGACTGGAACTAGCGCAGATTCTTTAGATTGTGCAGCAGTTGAGTTTTCTGATAATGAGTTGAACATAATTGGGCTAAAGAATTACGATATACCGAGTAATATAAAAGAAGAAATTAGTGAAAATACAAGATCTAAAGAGCTTAACGAAACTCTAATTAAAGATTTAGATTTAAGACTAGGCGAATTTTTTTCCGATAAAGTAGAAGAATTTATTGCATCTCTTAGTTTGAAAAAAGAAAAAATTGTGGCGATAGGTTCTCATGGGCAAACCATAAAACATGAACCTAATTCTATACCTCCTTTCTCACTTCAAATTGGTAATCCTCAGTTAATAAGTAATCAGCTTGGTTTACAAACTGTTTCCAATTTCAGAGATGATGACATTGAGAAAGGAGGACAAGGCGCACCTTTATCACCTGTTTTTCATAAAGAAGTATTCGCTGAAGAAAATAAGAGGAGAATAATAATAAATATAGGAGGTATTACTAATGTTTCTTTATTAGGTGGCGGAGAGCTTAAAGGTTTTGATACTGGTCCAGGGAATTGTCTTTTAGATACTTGGACAAAAAAGAATAGAAAGGGAGACTACGACAACAAAGGTAGATGGGCAAAATCAGGAACTGTAGATCAAGACTTACTGAATATAATGATGATGGATAGTTATTTTTCGCTTGAGCCACCTAAAAGTACTGGCCCAGATTACTTTAACTTAACTTGGCTTCAAGATTGTCTAATGAAACTAAACCGAGAAGTAGATCCTTCTGATACTCAAGCAACCTTGGTAGAGCTTACTGCAAGCAGTCTCTCAAATTCTTTGGAGAAACTTAAAATCGTTAGTGAAAATATATATATGTGTGGTGGTGGAGTTCACAATAAATTTTTGATGAGCAGGATATCATTCCTTTTGGGAGAAAAATGTTACACGACAGCTAAGCTCGGGCTAGATCCAGATTTCATAGAAGCTATTTGTTTCGCTTGGTTGGCATACAAAAGAGTTAATAATATCAAATTTGATATGAGCGCGATTACAGGAAGCAATGAGAAAGTCTACTTAGGTAAAGTGTATTTACCTGCTAAATAGAGAAGGACTCCCCACATCCGCAAGTTGTAGTAGCATTCGGGTTAGAAATTATAAATTTTGAACCCGTTAAATCTTCTATGTAATCTACTGTTGAGCCTTGAAGATACTGCAAGCTTAAGGAGTCAATAACCAGATTAGCTCCCTCTTTTTCTATGCAGGTGTCATCTTCGTCTATCGTATTATCAAAAGAAAACCCATACTGAAAACCCGAACATCCTCCGCCTGTAACGTATACCCTTAGATTCAGTATTTCAGATTCTGACTCCTTACTTTTGAGAGATAAAATCTTATTTACAGCTCCGTCTGTCAGTTGCATTAAAGAGGGTGTATAAGTTTCAACCATTATATATACCTTTCAATTGATAATTACCAGTCATAAGATTGTAGCATTCTATCGCCTGACCTGCGGCTCCTTTAACTAAATTATCAATGGCCGAAATGATCACAACTTGATTTTCAATGGCTGATTGATAAACACCTATCTGACAATTATTTGTTTCAGCAACTTTCAGAATTTCAGGAACCTGACCATCTAACATTAATTCAATGTTAAGTGAGTCTTGATAAAAATCTCTATAAATATCTTCTATAGATTGATACTGAGTATCCTCGAAATTAACATACATAGTTGAGTAAATTCCTCTCATGGCGGGAATTAGGTGAGGCAAAAAATTAATCTTTAAAGATGATCCATGAATTCCTTCAAGGACTTCGATTATTTCAGGGAGATGTCGATGTCCACCAGTAGCATATGCTTTAAAATTTTCCTGAATTTCATCTTTTAAACTTTCGTTAACTTTAGTCCTGCCTGCACCACTAATTCCTGACTTTGCATCAATGATAATTGAATCTATCGGAAGCTTTTTGCTAACTAAAGGAAGCAACCCAAGAATAGATGCAGTAGGATAACAACCAGGTACGGCTATAAGAGTGCCTGTTTCGATCAACTCAGCATTAATTTCAGTTAAACCGTAAATAGAATTCTTTAAGTTTTCTAAATCTTTATGGTTTGAGCCATACCATTCTTTCCAGATTGACGGATCTTTTAGTCGAAAATCTGCAGATAGATCAATGACTTTTATTCCTTTCTGAATAAAAGAGTCTGCTTTATTCATTGCAGTTCCATGAGGAGTAGCAAAGAAAACGACATCACATTGAAAAAATATCTGATCTTCCGGATCTACAAAATTTAAATCAGTACCTTGAAATAAGTCTGACACAGGAGTGTTTTTAAGCTCTCTTGAGCTAATAGCTACTATAGAGCTTGAGTCATGCAGAGATAAGAGTTTTATTAGCTCTTCACCAGCAAAACCCGATCCTCCTATAATTCCAACTTTGGTCATCAATAAGCTTCAATATTTAAGGGGTGCGGATTATATATACTTGCAATGAGACTATCTAGGCTTAGTTTTTAAGATAAACATTTAGAAGTAATCTTTCCCAAGATGAAATATTTGTTAACAACAATCCTTTAGAGGCAAAGGATTCAGATTCCTTCAATAACCCTTGTTTATATCTTAAGTGTGCTAATCTCAGATATAGAGCACCATCATTTTTAGTTATCCTAAAAGCCCTTTCGAGTTCAGAGTTAGTTTTAATATAGTTTTCTTGTTTCAAGTCAGAGTCAGCAGCTAAAAGTATCCTTTGAACAGAAGGATTTTGTGAATTTATTTTCATAATTTCATCTTCCAAGAATTGTTGGTTAGAAATCAAGAGCTCCACAGTTTTGGAGAAATCATTAACTGGAACCTTATATTTACTAATATCCCGCATGTTTTGATTCGATGCACATGACAATAAGCCTGTAACAATTAAAACAATTGTTGATATTTTTATTAACTTCACCCCTGTCCTACCTCAAAAACTTCTTTTAATTTATCCATTACAGTATTTCTTGAACTCTCAATCTTACTTGAACATTCTCTTCTGACATCTGGTATTTTATTTGGTTCAGTTCCTTCTATAAAAGGTATAAGTATTGAATTTTTACATTTTTTACCACTTCTTAACCCATCTCCAATATCTGTCCAAACGTAGTTAATTCGTGGTAATGAAGATTGAGTGGTTTTGACGGGTTTTATATCATTAATGAAATTCTTCCAAACCTGAAATGCGCCCGTTCGTCCAGTTAAGGGAGTTTGTCTATTATCATCGAATCCCAGCCACACAAGAACCAAGAGTTCGCCCGCAAAACCAACAAACCAACTATCTCTTTGATCATCTGAAGTACCTGTTTTACCTCCTGCATTCCATAATTGAATTTGCTTCTTTGAATATCCTCTAGCAGTACCGCGCTCAAAGGTTTGTTGCATAGCAAATTTCAATAATGCTACCGGTTCAGGTCTAATTGTTTGATCAATACTATAAGGATAAGAGAATTCGATCTTTCCCTCAGTATCTTTAATTTGTCTTATCGATCTCAGAGGCGAGTAAAAACCGTCACTTGCTATAGTCTGATAAGCTTGAATAGCTTGGTAAGGAGAAAGTTCAAATGACCCAATAAAAAGGGAAGGATAATTAGGAACATCCTTTGTTATGCCAAGGTTTAGAAACATGTTTTCTACAGCCTCATATCCCAAATCTAATCCAAGCCTGGCTGAAGCTATATTATAAGATTGCCATAAGGCTACATGTAATGGTATTTCGCCGTGAAATTTTTTATCAAAATTATCAGGCTCCCAAAGCTTACCGCCACTCATAAGACTTAACTTAGAATCATCTAATAAAGTTGTGAGGTTGTAGTCACTATATTGATCTAAAGCAGTTAGATAGATGAAAGGTTTCACTAAAGATCCTATTGGTCTTATAGCATTTATTGATCTATTGAAACCATAACTAGAGGGTTCAGTACTACCCGCAACAGCTTTGACTTCACCACTAGAAATATCAACTACAATGGCAGCACCTTCAAGCCCTTCTAATCTAGATCCATATTTTTTTATTAACTGCAGTTTAGTTTTTTGAAGATTATTCTCTAAAGAATCTTGTAATACAGGGTCCAAATTAGTTTCGACAGCCAAGCCCTTAGTTCTAAGTTCTTTCTCATTAAAATTCTTCTGAAGTTCAAGCCTAACTATGTCATGAAAAGCGGGATATCTTGTCTCAGTCCTATAATTAGGTAAGGAGACACCAAGCGCTTTATTTCTTAACATCTCAAATGCTGAGTCCGATATCTTATTACTATTATTTAAAACTCTTAAAACTAAGTTCCTTCTTTTAGTAGCATTATTTGGATTTCTTCTTGGATTATAAAAAGATGGTCCTTTGAGCATTCCTACTAATAGAGCCACTTGATCTGTAGAAAGATTTTGAATAGACGTCCCAAAAAAATGTTGTGCGCCCATTCCAAATCCATGTATCGCTCTCTTCCCTGATTGTGCAAGGAATACGTCATTAATATATGCCAAAAGAATTTCTTCTTTAGAATAACGGGTCTCTATTATCAAAGAAGCTATTGCTTCCAAAACTTTTCTTCTGATGGTTTGCTCTGATGAAAAGAAAAGGCTTTTAGCTAGTTGTTGTGTGATGGTACTTCCACCTTGTTCTACCTCTCCAGCTTGCACATTTCTTAGAAATGCTCGTGAAATAGACTTCAATGATATTCCATAATGGTTGAAAAAATTTTGATCCTCCACTGCAAGAATAGTATCGACTAATATTGGTGGTACTTCTGGCCAATTAAGAAGTACTCTATCCTCCATATGGGAAGGGTACATGCCGCCAATAACGGTTGGTTCAAGTTTTATTAAATCTTCGGCTATACCCAACTGATTGGTAATTCCCTTAATCTCAGAATCATCGAAATTGATATTAAATATACCCGAGCGCTGATCTAAATAACCTCGTAGAAATATTTTTAGATCATCTTCAGAAAATTTAAACTCACCAGGCTGCACGGGATTTTTAACCCTTTCATACGAAAGCATTTCTAATTCTTTAATCAAATTATCCTTATTGAGGTGAATACCTTCTGCCAATTCCAAAGGACGTGAATAGATTTTTGCAGGTATGGTCCACAGTACACCGTCTAGTTTAGATGTAACTCGATAGTCGAGAACGGCAATACTTGCGGCAGTGAAAATAAAGACTATTATCGAAATCAAACCGATAAAAAATCCTATTGTCAGCTTAAATTTCATTTAATACTTGATTACTTGCTTCATTTGGCACAGTCTACGTTTTTTAAAAAATTTTGTGTAAAAAAATGAAATATGATCTTTGTTGTCTTGGTAGTGCTTTAGTAGATATAACCTTTCAAATTGACGATGATTTCGTTAAAGCAAATGAAGATAGAGGTATAGCTAAGGGGGGTATGACATTAATTGAAAAAGATGATCAGATTAATTTAATTCAAGAGCTCATGGATCTTGGGAAATCACCTGATAAGGCTTGCGGTGGTTCCGCTACTAATTCAGTCGTTGCTGCTTCTCTTTTTGGATCTTCTTGTCATATGTCTTGCATTGTTTCTGATGATGACAATGGAAGATTTTATCTGGAAGACTTGTCGTCTAACGGAATAGGTCATAATTCTGAATTGATTGATTCAGAAATTCCTTCTGGGCAATGTCTAGTCATGATCTCAGATGATGCAGAAAGAACTATGTGCACAAACCTTGGAATAAATTCTAATATTTCTACCAGCAATGTGGATCAGGAAGTTATCAAAAATTCTGAATACATATTTTTAGAAGGCTATCTAGTTGCTTCTCCAAAAGGTTATGACACTTTTAAAGAGGCTATAACACAAGCAAAAAAATATAACACTAAAGTAGCGCTATCTTTGTCAGATGCTTTTATAGTGAAGTCATTTAAAAAGGAACTTGTAGAACTAATAGAAATTAATTGCGATCTAATTTTCTGTAATGAATCTGAAGCCCAGGAGTTCGCCGGAAGTTTTAATGAAAAGGAAATTTTAGGTTTTTTTAAAAATTACACTCGTAACCTTATCATTACAAAAGGGTCAGATGGCTGCATCGGTTATGATGAAAATTATGAGTTTTCTGTTTCTGGACAACAGGTCAAGGCTATAGACACAAATGGTGCTGGCGATATGTTTGCTGGTGCTGTTTTAAATGGTCTAAATAATCAAAAAAACCTTGAAGAATCCTCAAAATTTGGATGCTTCGCTGCTTCTAAAATTGTTCAAAAAAATGGGCCGAGATTATCAAAAAAAGAATACGAAGAAATTAAAAGAACTTTTACTAGCAATTGAAAAATTATTCTGCTAAATTGCTGCGCCTTTAGCATTAAACAATTTGAGAATTCATAAAATGCCTGCGAAAAAAACTGTAAAAAAAGCAACTATCAAAAAGACTCCTGCTAAAAAAACATCGGCAAAAAAGGCGCCCTTAAAAGCAAAGCCTTCCAAGAAAACAACTACAAAAAAAAGTTCAGCAAAGACGGTATCAACCAAAAAAGTAACATCTAAGAAAACTAAGAAAGTAGATCGTTATGAAGAGTCTCAATTCCTGGCTTCGATTAAGCCCTATGCACTTAAGAAAAATGAGAAATATATGAATGCTAAACAAAAACAGCATTTTCAAGAAATACTAGCAAGTTGGCAAAAACAGTTACAACTAGAACAAGACAGAACAGCAGACAAAATACAAAAAAATGCTAGTCACTTTCCAGATGAGTCTGACAGAGCTACACATGAGGAAGAATTTACTCTAGAGCTTAGGACTAGGGAAAGAGAAAGAAGACTTTTATCAAAAATTAGTGAATCTATTGAAGATCTAAAATCAGATGATTACGGATATTGTGCATCCTGTGGGATAGAAATTGGCATTAGAAGACTAGAGGCTAGGCCTACCGCAACTAGATGTATTGATTGCAAAACAATTGAAGAGATTCATGAAAGGCAGCAATATGGCTAAAATGTTTGGGTGCTAAACCAAAATACCAACTCTCCCAAGGTCATTAAGGCCTCTAAGCATGGTATAAAAATTAAGAATCTTGATAAGGATGCTAAATCCATTATCGCAAAGCTTAATAATTCAGGGTTTGATGCATTTATAGTTGGTGGCTTTGTCAGAGATTCGATTCTAAGGCTAAAACCAAAAGATTGTGATGTAGTAACAGATGCCACACCAGAAGAAATAAAAAAGGCTATTACAAAAACAAGAATCATTGGAAAAAGGTTTAAAATAGTTCATGCAAGATCGGGCAAAAATATTACAGAAATATCTACGTTTAGATCATCTAGCAAAAGGCATACTAAAAAATCTCAAAAAGGAGTTATTCTCAGAGATAATAATTACGGCAGCATAGAAGATGATGCCTATAGAAGAGACTTTACAATTAATTCTTTATATTTAGATATCAGAAATATGGATGTAATTGATTTTGTTGGGGGCTACGAAGACATACAAAATAGAATACTCAGATCAATTGGAGATAGTTCAAAAAGATTCAGAGAAGATCCTGTAAGAATAATTAGAGCCATCAGGTTCAAGTCTAAGCTAGATCTAACTTTTGAGCCCAATCTTGAGAAAGAAATACTCAAGCTTTCACACTTACTCAATGAAATATCATCAGGAAGAATTTATGAAGAAACACTCAAGATGTTCCTAACGGGAAATGCGGAATCAATAATGCAAGATATGCAGAAGTATCAAATTGTTAAATATATCCTCCCTGTAACGCAAGGATATCTTAATGCTAAGAAAGACAGAAGATTTATATTTAATGCTTTAAGAAACACAGATAAAAGATTTCATGAGGATAAAACACTGACTCCATCTTTTCTATTCTCAGTATTCTTATGGCCTGCCTTAATAAATAAAGTAGGTGAACTCAATTCAAAGAAAATAAAGATTACAAAGATTACGAGAGCAGCAAATGTAATACTTAAACGACATAATGAACATTGTTTTATCCCAGGTAGAATTCAAAGATCTATAAAAGAGATATGGGAAATGCAAGTGAAGTTATTAAAAATACCTGAAAAATCCAAAATTTTAATTAAACATCCTAGATTTAGAGCTTCTTATGATTTTCTTTTGCTGAGAGAAAAATCAGGAGAAGATCTTAGTGGCGTCGGTGCGTGGTGGACTAAAAAATTGCAAAAAAAAGCTATTTAAACTTAAAAATACTTAAATGTTTTGAAGTTAGGATAAGATGTATTTTGTAATAACCTAGCACATGGAAAAAGGTCAAATAGATATAACAAAGTATGACAAGTTGCCTACATTTATAGCTGTAGAAGGACCAATTGGCGCCGGAAAAACAACTTTAACAAAACTTCTTGCAGACTCTTTTAGTTATGACACTTTTTTGGAACGACCATCCGAAAATCCTTTTTTACCTGATTTTTATATCAATCAGTCGCAAGCTGCTTTAGCAACTCAACTTTTTTTTCTTTTTCAAAGAGTAAAACAAATCCAAGAGCTTAAACAAGAGGATATCTTCTCATCCAATAGAGTTTCAGATTTTCTTTTAGATAAAGACAAACTGTTTGCTAAGGCAACCCTTTCAGCAGAAGAATTAAAGCTTTACGAACAAATCTATCAGTATCTTGCTATAGATCTTCCATCTCCTGATTTGGTTATCTATCTTCAAGCTGAGACAAAAACTCTCTATGAGAGAGTTATGCATAGAGGGATAGAAATGGAAAAAACAATCAGTTTTGACTACCTAGAATTATTAAATGAGACATACAAAGAATTTTTCTTTGAATACAATAGATCGCCAGTTTTGATAGTAAATTCGGATTATTTAGACTTGCAAGCCAATAAAAGCGATTACAACCTTCTTTTGGAAAAGTTACTTGAGTACTTTAATAAACCAGAAGGTTCCAAAATGTACTTTAATCCCTCACCTGCATTAATATAAATTTTATGACAAAAGATAAAATCTATAACCCTCCCCTATCAGTTCTGGAGAATTCAAATATAAAAGAATCTGAATTTGAAGAACTATACCAATGGTCTTTGAGCAAACCAGAAGAGTTTTGGGCTTCCCAGGCTGAGAATTATCTAAGTTGGAATAATAAATGGTCTAAAGTAAAAGAGACTAATATGGAGAAAGGCGAAATCATATGGTTTAAAGATGCAAAATTAAATGCGTCTGTGAACTGTATAGATAGACATCTTCCTGAAAATGCTGAAAAAACTGCTTTCATATGGGAAGGAGATAATCCTGAAGAAACAAAAAATATCAGCTATAAGAAACTTCATGATGAAGTATGCAAATTTGCGAATGTCCTTAAAGCTAGAAATGTAAAAAAAGGGGATAGAGTTTGTATCTATATGCCTATGATCCCCGAAGCAACATATGCGATGTTGGCTTGTGCGAGAATTGGGGCGATTCACTCTGTTGTTTTTGGGGGCTTTTCCCCTGAATCCTTAAAAGACCGTATCCTGGATTCTGATTGCCAGACTGTTATCACTGCTGATGAGGGCTTGAGAGGAGGGAAAAAAGTTCCTCTTAAACAGAACGTCGACGAGGCTCTTCAAGGATGTCCAAATGTCCACACTGTTCTAGTCGTCACCAGAACAGGAGCAGAGATTTCATGGAATGAGAACTGTGATGTTAGATTTGAAGAAATTTCAAAAGACGTTCCTTCCAATTGCGAACCAGAAATAATGGACTCCGAAGATCCCCTATTTATTCTCTATACATCTGGATCAACAGGTAAGCCAAAGGGAGTTTTACACACTACAGGTGGATATCTTCTTCAAGCTGCCATGTCTCACAAGCTGGTATTCGACTATAAAGATGATGAGATATATTGGTGTACTGCTGATGTTGGCTGGGTTACTGGGCATTCTTATATTGTTTATGGACCTCTAGCAAATGGTGCAACATCATTAATCTTTGAAGGAATACCCACTTTTCCCTCGCCTTCAAGATTTTGGGAAGTTATTGATAAACACAAAGTAAATATTTTTTATACAGCACCAACTGCTCTAAGAGCTCTTATGGCACAAGGTGATGAATTTGTTAAATCATCGAGCAGAGATTCACTAAGAATCTTAGGGACGGTGGGAGAACCTATAAATCCTGAAGCTTGGGAATGGTATTTCAAAGTTGTTGGAGATTCTTCTTGTCCAATAGTCGATACTTGGTGGCAGACTGAAACTGGAGCCATGATGATTACCCCTGTAGCAGGATTTACTTCTATGAAGCCAGGAAGTGCCACAAAACCTTTTCTTGGAATTGAGCCAGCTCTTCTTGACGAAAGTGGAAAAGAAATTATAGGCGAGGGTTCTGGAAATCTTGTCATTAAATCTAGCTGGCCCTCTCAAATCAGAACGGTATATGGTGACCATCAAAGATGCATAGATACTTACTACTCAATGTATCCTGGGTACTACACAACTGGCGATGGAGCGAGAAGGGATTCAGATGGATATTATTGGATAACTGGAAGAGTAGATGACGTACTTAACGTATCTGGCCATAGATTAGGGACAGCAGAAGTTGAAAGCGCTTTAGTTCTTCATAAAGATGTAGCTGAAGCGGCAGTAGTTGGTTATGAACATGATATTAAGGGACAAGGTATCTATTGCTACGTAACTTTGATGTCTGGTATTTTGCCAGAAGAAGACCTCAAATATGATTTAGTTCAACTGGTTGCAAAAGAAATAGGACCTATTGCTAAACCAGATATTATTCAATGGGCTCCTGGATTACCAAAGACAAGATCTGGTAAGATTATGAGAAGAATATTGAGAAAAATTGCCACCAACGAAATTGATAACTTAGGTGATACCACAACTTTAGCAGATCCATCTGTAGTTGATGAACTCATTTCAAATAGAGAGAATAAATAATGTCGTTAATAGATTTACTGAACAAAAAAAGCATCCTACCTCTTGAATCTGAAGCTTTGATTGGCAGAGAAGAGGAAGTTGAAGTTCCAGAGCACCACTTTGTAAAGGGAACGCCATTAAAAGGTCCTTTTCCAGATCACCTAAAACAAGCCATATTTGGAATGGGATGTTTTTGGGGAGTTGAGAGAAGGTTTTGGGAATTAGATGGCGTCTATTCTACTGCAGCAGGATATGCTGGTGGATATACAAAAAATCCATCTTATAAAGAAGTTTGTACCGGTTTTACAGGACATAATGAAGTTGTTCTTGTTGTTTATGATCCTACAATTGTAAGTTATGGATCATTACTAAAAACATTTTGGGAAGATCATGATCCTACTCAAGGCATGAGACAAGGTAATGATATGGGTACCCAATATAGATCGGGTATTTATTACTCCTCAGATGATGAGAAAGAAATCATTGCTGAGACAAAACAAAAATATCAATCTCAATTAAATTTAAACGGATTTGGCTCAATTACGACTGAAGTTAAGGAAGCTGGTATCTTTTATTATGCGGAACATTATCATCAGCAATATCTAGCTAAAAATCCTGATGGTTATTGTGCTCTAGCCGGCACAGGGGTAAAAATTAATTAAGTTCTTCCCAAATATACTCTTCGCCTTCTTTTGCAATAACCTTATCTTCTTCAAGTTTTATTAGATGGGCCAAAAGCGAAGCTTTTGCGATAGGAAATAAAGAAGAATCTACATCATCATAAACCCTTTCTACCAAAGATTCGGGCGTTCCTCGAGAAGCCTCTTTGAGAGCCGAAAATACCTTCTTCTCTCTTTCTAATCTATGGCTAATTATCCAGTCAGCTACTTCATGAGGGTTTTCTAAGATATCACCATGACCAGGTGCTATCTTTTCAATATCGTAGTCCTTAAGTTTTTCTAATGAATTTATATACTGATTCATGTTTCCATCTGGCGGTCCTATAACTACAGTAGAGCCACTCATAATATGATCTCCTGTAAAAATAAATTTCTCTTCCTTCAGAATAAAACAGAGATGATTAGAGGCATGACCAGGCGTATGAACCACTTCTAATGAAAATTCATTCTCTTCAAGCAACTCCCCATCTTCTAAAAGTCTTTCTGGGCTAAAAGTTGTATCTTGATTTTTTGTAGAGCTCGTAAGCATGCCATAAGCTGGAATGCCTAACTTGTTTTTAAGTAAACGAACCCCAGGAGAATGATCTGGATGTGTATGAGTCACTAGTATTTGTTTGATATTTTTAGAGGCAGCTAAAATGGCATCGATATGATCCTGCATAGCAGGTCCGGGATCGATAACTGTTACTTCTTCATTGCCTACTAAGTAGGTATTTGTACCAGGTCCAGTAAAAACACTTCCATTGCCAGCCGTAATCCTTCTTATTAATGGGGAGATTTGTACAACTTTTTCAGCTTCCATCAATGGTCCTCGTAACCTTTATCTCCAGGAAGAAGTCCTACCATTTTTCCATCTTCCATAAAAAACTTAGGTTCAATTGTAGGAATTGTTGATGGGTCTATTGAGGATTTATCCTCCAGGAGTGATTCAACATTTGAGTAACCACATATACTCTCGAGATTTTTAATAGTAGGCATTATTAATAAAAGTTTTCCGTCTTTTTGTTGTTGCAGGGCATCTTCAGGTTTAATCCACAAACTATTTACACTCTCCGAACCATCATGAAGGCCCTCTTGACCTTGAGGTGCAATAGCTACAAAGAAACGAGTTGTATATCTTCTCTTTTCTATTTTAGGAGTTATCCAATGGGCCAAATAAGCAAGTCTTTCAGTAGCAAGGGTTAGTTTTTCATTCTTACACATCTCTTCTAGTACAGCCTCTCCAGCATTTAGTCTATTTCTATACTCCATAAATCTTTGCCTTTCATCAGAATCTGAGGGGTCAAATGTAGAGCCATCTTCCCTAAAAGCAATTAATATTCCCGCTTCCTCAAAACATTCCCTGATACAGGCCACCCAGTATGCTAGACCTCCTTTTTCTTCGCCTAGAATATTAGAAAGGTACTGATCAGATGAGCCGGTTGTTATTTCCTCCATATTATCTAAGCCATCTTCTGGATCTACTTTTCCACCAGGAAAAACAAATGCACCTCCAAAATTTGCTTTAGATGCCCTTTCAACTAAAAAGACCTCTATTCCTTCATCTTTGGAATCTCTAACCAATAAAACTGTTGCAGCAGCCTGAGGGACAGTCGGTTCTTCATTCGGGTCTGCCATCTGAGTATTTGCACCTTGTAGTGGATTTTTCATAAATCGTCCTTATTGTCTAAGATTATAATAGACTAGCATCTTCAAAAACTTAATTAACTATAAATTTATTTCAAAGGAATGTCTAAATGGTGAATTCTCATCCTGAATGGTTTAAAGAAGCTTTGTCAATACCAAAGAAACAAAGGAGTATAAATGTTGATGATGGAAATGTTCACTATCAACATTGGGGTGATGCAACTAAACCTGGCATGGTCCTAGTTCATGGCAGTGGAAGTCATTCTCACTGGTGGGACTTTATAGCCCCTTTATTGTTGGAAGATTTTCAAATTAGTGCAATAGATATGTCCGGAATGGGTGATAGTGATCATAGAGAAGACTATTCAGCTCAACTTTATGCAAAAGAAATCTTATCAGTAGCTGAAGATAGTGGCTTTTTTGAGATATCTGATCCCATTATTTGTGGGCACAGCATGGGGGGTTTTATGAGTGCTTTTGCTGGTACTATATCTGACAAAGAGCTTGGGGGAATAATAATGATAGATTCACCCATCAGACCACCAACCTATGACTATTCAACTCATGTTAGAAGTGGGCCTATAAGAAGAATAAAAACCTATCCAACGAGAGATGCTATTTTAGAGAGATTTAGACTGACCCCGGAGCAGGAATGTGAAAATGAATTTTTGGTTAAATATATAGCCGAATGGTCTATCAGAGAAGTGGAAAATGGATACCAATGGAAATTTGATGACACAATTTTTGATAAATTAGGCTTTTCACATATGACAAAGAATCAAGCTTTTGAGTTGAAATGTAATCTGGGAATTATTTACGGAACCGAAAGCAATATGATGACCGACGAAATTCTAAGTTTTATGAGAGAGAATGTTCCTGAAGGCACTCCAATGTTGGCGATAGAAAAGGCTGCACATCATGTTTTATTGGACCAGCCTTTAGATTTGGCAAAAGCCATTAAGGATATTGCAAAAAAATGGGTTTGATTCGGTGATAAAGATTTTTTTCCTTCTTGTTTTTTTATACTTATCCTTTTCAATACATAAATCATTGCACAAAGAAGAAATATCTTATGGCTGCACGTCAATCAGTGTACTAATGTTTGTTGATGTGATGCTTCTTCTTCTAATTTACTTCACTTTTTTTGAATAAATCAGGACCTTGGAGGTAAACCTTTGATGAGACTCAAAGAGCGTAATGGAGCGCCTTCTTTTCTAAACTTTGACAGTTCCTGATATTCGGGATCATTGTACCATCCGTCTGCTGCAGCTTCAGATGGAAAAGAAAATATTATTACTCGACCTCCAGAAAGAGGTTCTGGTCCCTCCAAATGCCTAAATGAATCGTCAAATGTTAGAAACTCACCGCCATGTTTTTTTAAGATAGGGAAAAAACCTTTTTCATATTTGAGATAAGTATCTTTATCTTCAATTTCAAGGTTTACAACCATATATACTTTCACATCTTCCATTGATATCTCCTTAAGCTTTTACTGACTGCAGTCTTCCGTCTATGATCTCCTCTGCTTCTGAGACTAACCTTTCAACCATTTCTTTACAAGTTGGTACGTCTTTAACTCTTGCAACTGAGATGCCTGCCGACCATATGCCATGTTCTAAATCTCCCTCTTCAAAAACGACCCTTCCCCTTTGTCCTGCGACAAGGTCCTTAACATCTTCAAAGGTGGCAGAACCTGTAGACTCTATCTCAACTACTTGATCAGATATCGAATTTTTAAAAACTCTTGCTGTATTGTGCATAGTTCTAAACATTAGATTTGTTGAGAGTTCATCTGCCTCTGTCATTTTCTCTTTAACATTTTGATGTATACCAGCTTCCTTAGTAGCCATAAATCTAGTTCCCATGACTATTGCCTCTCCGCCTAGAGCTAATGCCGCAACCATACTTTTGGCATCGCTAAATCCTCCGCACCCCGCTACAGGTACATCTAATGCTTCTGCTGCTTGTGGTAATAGAACCAAGGAAGGAATATCATCTTCGCCAGGATGACCGGCACACTCAAAACCATCAATTGTTATTGCACTTACACCTACAGATTGAGCTTTTAAAGCATGTCTAACAGAAGTGCATTTATGAATAACTTTTACGTCATACTCTTTAAATAATTCCATAAAGGGTTCTGGACTGCGTCCCGCAGTTTCAACGATCTTTACCCCTGATCCAACAATAGCTTGCGCATATTCTTCATAAGGAGGAGGATTGATAGTCGGCAGTACAGTGAGGTTTACCCCAAATGGCTTGTCAGTCATTTCTCTAGTCCTGTCTATCTCTTTGACTAAATCTTCAGGTGTAGAAAGATAGTAAGATACTTCAGATAAATTAAGAAGAAATACTTTATGACTGAAAAATTGAATCTCTTTATAGGCGGTAGCTCAGTTAAGAGTACTACAAAAAAATGGATTGAAGTTCTAAACCCTGCCACACAAGAAGTTCTTTGTGAGGCTCCATGCACTACTGATGAAGAAATCGAGAGTGCCATAAGTTCTGCTAAAGAAGCTTTTTTCTCTTGGAGAGAAACTCCTCCTCCAGAAAGATCTAGAGTCATGATGAAATATCAAGATCTTCTTAAAATTAATCAAGATGAAATAGCTCAAATTCTTAGCAAAGAGAATGGAAAAACTTTTGAAGATGCTAAAGGAGATGTATGGAGAGGTATAGAGGTTGTTGAGCAAGCGGCGAATATTACCCCTTTATTGATGGGCGAAACTGTTGAAAATGTTGCAAGAGAAATAGATTCTTATAGTTATACTCAGTCTCTGGGGGTTTGTTTAGGCATTACTCCATTCAATTTTCCTGCCATGATACCTTTGTGGATGTTTCCGATGGCGATAGCCTGTGGCAACACTTTTATCCTGAAGCCTTCTGAGCAGGATCCTATGACCTCCAATAAACTTGCAGAGCTTTTTACAGAGGCTGGAGCTCCTCCAAATCTCCTACAGGTAATCCATGGTGGTAAAGATCAAGTAGACCAGCTTATTAGACATCCTGATATAAGAGCTATTTCATTTGTTGGATCAGTTCCCGTCGGCCAATATATTTATAAAACAGGAACTGAACATCTGAAAAGAGTTCAATCTTTCGCTGGGGCTAAGAATCATATGGTTGTATTGCCAGATGCAAATAAAAATAAAACTATTGACAGTTTGGTAGGATCTTCAGTTGGAGCAGCTGGTCAAAGATGTATGGCGATCAGTGTTGCTGTTTTCGTGGGTTCTTCGAAGGAATGGATAGAAGACCTGAAGAACGAAATGGCAATGGTGAAACCAGGCCCATGGGACTCTGAAGAATCTGGTTTTGGGCCTGTTATTAGCGCTCAAGCTAAAGAAAAGATTATTGGTTTGATAGAAAAAGGAAAAAGCGAAGCAAAATGCCTAATAGATGGAAGCAAATGTGAGGTTGAAGGATTTCCAGATGGGAACTGGATTGGTACTACCCTATTTTCTGGTGTAAAAACTGAATCTGAAATATATAAAACAGAGATATTTGGGCCTGTTTTACTTTGCATTGAAGTTAATACTTTAGAGGAAGCAATAGAATTAATTAATGCAAATCCATATGGTAATGGAACTTCTATATTTACAGCCTCTGGCAGGTCTGCAAGAAAATTCAGACATGAAATTGAAGTTGGTCAAGTAGGTATAAATGTACCTATACCAGTTCCACTACCTTTCTTTTCATTTACTGGTTGGAAACAATCATTTTATGGAGATCTTCATGCCTATGGCAAACAGGCAGTTAGGTTTTACACAGAGACCAAGACTGTGACTGAAAGGTGGTTTGAAGAAGATGAAGAAAGCACAAAAAACCTAACCATCAATCTGGAGTAGTTCATGGATTTCGATTTAAATTCTGATCAAAAACATTACAGGGACTTAGCAAAAAGCTTTTCTGATAAAGAATTGAAACCTAATGCCGCTGAATGGGATAAAGAAGCTTTTTTTCCTAAAGAAACTCTTAAGAAAGCTGGAGAGTTAGGTTTCTTATCACTCTATGTTGATACTAATCTAGGAGGAATGGGTTTAGGTAGACTTGATGCCTCTATAGTTTTTGAGCAGCTAGCCCAGGGCTGCACAAGCACTACAGCTTTTATGACAATTCATAATATGGCGATTTGGATGATCAGCAAATTTGGTTCGGAAGAATTAAAAACAGAATGGTTTCCTCAACTCAGCTCGGGTGAGAAGCTTGCCTCTTATTGTTTGACTGAACCTGGTTCAGGTTCAGATTCTGCGTCTTTGCGCACTACAGCTAAAAAAGATGGTGATAATTTCATTCTAAATGGTTCAAAGGCTTTCATATCAGGATCTGGAGCTACAGATTGTCTTGTATTAATGGCCAGAACAGGTGATTCAGGTGCGAAAGGTATTTCATGTTTTCTAATTCCAGCGGATTTACCAGGCATAGAGTATGGAAAAAATGAGCCTAAAATGGGTTGGAAAAATCAACCAACAAGATTGGTATCTTTGACTGATGTGAAAGTTTCTAAAGAGAATTTAGTAGGAGAAGAAGGAAAAGGTTTCAAAATCGCCATGCAAGGATTAGATGGAGGCCGAATAAATATAGCAACCTGCTCTATAGGAACAGCTCAATCTGCATTAGAAGAAGCCCAAAACTATATGAATCAAAGAGAACAATTTGGTAAAAAGATATCTGAATTCCAGACGATGCAATTCAAGATTGCTGATATGGTAACTGAACTTATTGCAGCCAGAACAATAACAAGACTTGCAGCATCAAAACTTGATAAAAATGATTCTGAAGCAACCATCTATTCTGCAATGGCAAAAAGATTTGCTACTGATGTAGGCTTTAATGTTTGCAATGAAGCTCTTCAAATATTTGGAGGTTACGGATATATTCAAGAATATCCTTTAGAAAGATATGTAAGAGATGTAAGGGTCCATCAAATATTAGAAGGTACTAACGAAATTATGAAAATGATAATTGGGCGAAGAATGATAATGGAAAATGCAGCCTCAATAATCCAATAAAAATTATGTCTGAAAAATTATTACTCGAAAAAATAGATAACATTGCCAAGGTTACTATAAATAATCCTAGTGCTAATACATGGGATCTTGAGAGCTTGGCAGGATTAGAAGAAATTATTGAGCATCTCAACCAAGATAATGAGATCTTTTCTTTAGTTATAACTGGAAAAGGCGAAAAATTCTTTTCTGCTGGAGCTGACCTTAAAGTTTTCCAAGAAGGAGGAAAAGATGCAGCCAAAGAAATGAGCAATGCCTTTTCAAGAGCCTTCAATTCACTCAGTAATTTTAGAGGTGTATCTATAGCTGCTATCAATGGATTTGCTATGGGAGGAGGACTTGAGTGTGCATTAGCTTGTGATATTAGAGTCGCTGAAGAAAAAGCAGTTCTTGCTCTACCTGAACCTAAGGTAGGTTTACTGCCTTGCGGAGGTGGGACTCAAGTACTTCCAAGATTAGTCGGTGAAGGCTGGGCTAAAAGAATTATTTTAACTGGTGAACAAATTAGACCTGATAAAGCCCTTAAAATAGGCTTAATTGAAGAAAAGGTTGAAGATGGAAAGTCTTTAGAAGCCGCTTTATCTATTGCCACTTCCGTTGCAAACCAAAGTCCTAGTAGCATTGCAAAATGCAAGGAGCTAATTCATAAAGCACGTCTTTCAAGCGAACCTTATCAAGAAGAACTTAAACCTTTTGTAAATTTATTTGATACAAAAGATCAAAAAGAAGGTGTAGATGCATTCTTAGATAAAAGAAAACCAAATTGGCAAAATGCCTGATGATGAATTATTGGTTGAGATTTTAAAGTGTCGGAATGATACTAAAATTGGCTATATAACTCTCAACTCTCCCGAAACATTAAACTCATTAACATTAAATATGGTCAATGAGATATCAAAACTATTAGACAAATGGGAAGCTGATCCCCAAATAAAATTGATCATAATGGACGGTTCAGGGGATAAGGCCTTTTGTGCTGGAGGTGACATCAGAGCATTATATGAATCAATGTGTTCTGCCGACGGTCCAATTTTTGCAGAAACGTTTTTTGAGTCTGAATATAGACTAGATTATAAGCTTCATAATTTTCCCAAAACTATAATTTCCATCATAGACGGTATTGTAATGGGTGGTGGCGCGGGCCTGATGTTTGGAAGTAGTTTTAAGATTTCTACAGAAAGAACAAAATTTGCAATGCCAGAAATTGGTGTTGGTTTATTTCCAGATGTAGGATTTACATCTGTAATAAAAGATTTACCAGAAGGATTGGGTCTTTATATCATGCTAACTTCAACTCAATTGAATGCTGCTGATACCCTTTTTTGTAATTTGACAGATTGTTCATTAAGCTCAGAAGATTTAGAAAAATTTTTTCAAGAGATCCAAGAAATCGAGTGGAAAGACATGAAAAAGGATAACTTAAAAATATTGAATTCAATTGTTCACCAAGCTGATTACACAAATAAATTAAATAATTTTCCGAAGAGCAAGCTCAAAGACGAATTAAGCAATATTCAGTCACTTACTAATGCTTCAAATCTTCATGAAGTTGCTAAGAATATTATGTCGAATCAAAGTAATGATGAATGGTATTTGAAAGGTAAAGATTCATTGAAGAGAGGGAGCCCTACATCTGCACATCTGATTTGGTTGCAGTGTCAGAATTCATCACATTTAGATCTAAAAAAAGTATTTCAATTTGAACTTAATATGGCAATTCAAATAACTAGGATAGGTGACTTTAAGGAAGGTATCCGAGCACTCATAATAGATAAAGATAATAAAGCTAAATGGAAATATGATTCAATATCAAACGTGCCGTCAGAATGGCTTGATAGGCATACTGATGTAGCCTGGGATAAAAATCCTTTGGAGGATCTCTGAAATGAAAAAAATAGGTTTTATAGGTTTAGGGAATATGGGCCTGCCAATGGCTAATAATATTTCAAAGACAGGAATCGAGGTTAATGCATTTGACTTATCCGAAAAAGCCCTTAAACAAGCTGAAAATTTAGGAATGTCGATTAAACAAGACTCTAAAAGTGTTTTAGAAGATATAGATGCTCTCATTACAATGCTACCAAACGGTAGTTCAGTAGAAAAAATATTTTTAGAGGATAATTTGCTTGAAGTTATTAATAAGCGAACACTTATTATTGAATCATCCACTATCAGTCCTGAAATAAGTAAGAAAATTTCCACGATAGCAAAAAATTATGGTATTTCAATGCTTGATGCTCCAGTGTCGGGGGGTGTGAAGGGAGCTGAATTGGGAAATCTTACATTTATTGTAGGTGGAAGCCAGGCCGATCTAGAGAAAGGTTTAAGTCTTTTTAAAATCATGGGAGATAAAATATTTTATGCAGGTGAATCAGGTTCTGGCCAGATTGCCAAGCTCTGTAATAATATGTTGTTGGCTGTCCATATGTGTGGCACTGCCGAAACTATCGCTTTAGGCGTTAATAATGGATTAGATCCAGTAGTTCTTTCTGAAATCATGAAGAATAGTTCAGGAGGAAATTGGTCTCTGGAAAAATATAATCCCTATCCAGGAGTCATGGAGACAGCTCCTTCTAGTGAGAATTATTCAGGTGGATTCTTAAATTCCTTAATGCTTAAGGATCTTAAATTAGCATCAGAATTAGCTCTGGGATCAAAATCAACTACCCCTATGGGCAAACTTGCTATGCAGCTTTATGAGGAGATGATGGATGAAGGATTTGGTACACTAGATTTCTCAAGCATTCAAAAAAAGTATCTTTAGTAACATATAAAAGGAAAGTAATGTCTTTAGTAAATCTTGGAAAAAAAATTTTTATATTCTCCGCAATAGTCCTCTCCGTTTCTAATCCTACCTATGCTAATGATGCCTTAGAAATTGCTATACTCAGTGACCAAAATAATAGTGGATTTATAGATAGTTCATCAGATATGACCATGAACTTAATCAATAGAAAAGGTGATGTAGTCACAAGAAAATTAAGGTTCAAAAGATTAGAAGTTCCAGGAGATGGAGATAAATCAATAGCAATATTTGAAAGTCCCAGAGATGTTAAAGGAGTTGCAATTTTGTCTTATGCACACAAGGTTAAATCAGACGATCAATGGCTTTATTTGCCTGCATTAAAAAGAGTAAAGAGGATCGCCTCAAAAAATAAATCTGGCCCATTTTTAGGAAGTGAGTTCTCCTTTGAAGATTTCTCTTTCCAGGAGGTGGAAAAATACGAATATAAATTCATTGGAGAAGAGGATTATTTAAACCTCAAATGCTTTGTTATTGAAAGAACACCACTAGATCCTTATTCAGGATATACAAAACAGCTGGTATGGATTGATCAAGAAAATTATCTAGTTCACAAGATACATCTTTTTGATCGAAAATCTTTTCATCTGAAAACACAAAAATTTGAAGAATATAAATTATATGAAGGTTTCTTTTGGCAACCGCATAAAGTGGAAATGATTAACCATCAAAATGGAAAAAGTTCTATCCTTTTATTTGAAAATGTGAAGCTTAATAATGGCTTTACAGATAGAGATTTCACTCAAAATAGTCTTAAAAGATCTAGATAAATGTCTTATAAATTTCTCGGAGTATTTATTGCTTTCCTATGCCCTGCCCTTCACGCAGAGATTATTGGAGAGTACTCTTTTGATAATAGATATTTCTTTAATTCTGGCCTTCAAGGACAAGAAAAAAATCATTCCTCATTCACATTATCACCTGAAATATTTCATGAGAACGAAGATTCCATTTTCCACTTTAAACCAAAGTTAAGGAAAGACAATATAGACACCGAGAGAAACTTAGTCGACATACAAGAGCTATACCTAATAAACATTCTAGAAGATAAAGAAATCAAATATGGGGTAAGTAAAGAATTTTGGGGTGTAACAGAAACAACTCATAGAGTAGATATAATCAATCAAACTGATGCTGTTGAAAGTTTAGATGGCGAGGATAAACTCGGTCAACCTATGGTTAAGGTGTCATTCGAAGAAAATTGGGGCCTAATAGATTTCTATGCTTTGCTTGGTTTTCGGGAAAGGACTTTCTCAGGTTATGACGGAAGACTCAGACAGCCGATGATCGTTGATACTGATAGACCTCATTACTTATCCGCTGCAAAAAATAAAAGAATGGATTTTGCCTTTAGGTGGAGCAATTATTTTGATCAACTGGAAGTAGCAATTTCTCACTTCTCTGGAACTTCAAGAGAACCTAGGTTTATTCTAACGAATGAAAATCTGAAAGAGTTAGTTCCTCTTTATGAGGTGATTGATCAAACGGGATTTGAATTCCAATATTTATTGGGAAGCTTTGCTATTAAATCAGAAATTATCTCTAGGTCCGGTCAGGAGGATAGATTTACAGCTGCAACATATGGTTTTGAGTACACGCAAGTGGGTATTTTTGGTTCTAGACTTGATCTAGGATGGATTGTAGAGGCAAATCATGATGATCGACTCCCAAGCTCGCCAGCAGTAATAGGTACAAGACTTACAATTAATGATACATCCGATACTCAAATATTATCGGGGATAATCTATGATGAAAAATCCGAAGAACTAGGATTTCTATTGGAAGCATCTAGAAGGTTGGGCATATGTTGTTCCATATCTATTGAAGGATTTTATTTCGATGATACAAATGAGGATAATGAAGAATTCAAACTTTTTCAGGCTTATAAAGAGGACGATTTCTTGAGATTTGAACTTATATATTACATGGGTGATTAATAGGTATGAATAAAAAGGTGTTAGCTAGATTGATAATCGAATATAGGAAATTATCAATAGTTCTTTGCATCGCATTATTCTTAGGATTATCTCAGGGTCTATCTAAATTAACATTCAATCCTGATTTAGAAACATTTTTCCCGAAAGGACATCCTGCTACCGAGTTAAAGGAAGATATAGATGATACGTTTCTTCCAACTGATAGTTTAATTATCGCGATAAGTGGAGGGAAAGAGACAATTTTCAAGAAAGAAACTTTAAATGTAATAGAAAAACTTACTGAATTGTCATGGACGACTCCATTTTCAGTGAGGGTCGATAGCCTTACAAACTTTTCTTATGTTCGATCAGTTGATGATGATTTATTAGTAGAGCCTTTCATTGAAAATGCTCTTCTTCTAACCGATCAGGAAATAAAGGAAAAATCCTTATTAGTAGAAGGCGAGGAAGCTATATATGGCTCGGTAATCTCTAAAGATAAGAGGACTTCAATCATAAACCTAGTTATAGATCCCCCTCAGCCCAATAAGGAGGCAAACCTAGAAGTGACTATTGATTATGTTCTGGAATATCTTGATAAGGCTAAGAAAGAAAATCCTGAACTAGACATAAGAATATTAGGCAATCCTTATCAGGAATATATGGATCCAAAAATGCTTGAGGCAGAAATACCACCGGTCATGAGTCTAATGTTTTTAGTTATTTTCTTGTCTATATTATTTGTACTAAGGAGTCTTGCTGCAGTTTTTTCGACCTTTGGAGTCATCATCCTCACAATTGGATCAACCTTCGGTTCAGTCGGTCTTTTGGGTAATGCGCTTAATCAAATGGTAATTACTTACCCAGTTTTAATTATTACCCTTGCACTAGCTGACTGCATTCATCTTTTTGCGATCTATTTTCAGGAACGCAACAGAGGAGAAACTAGTAAAAACTCAATGATAAAAAGTTTAGAATTGAATCTTCAACCTCTTTTTCTGACTACAGTTACTACTTGTATTGGATTTTTGTCATTCAATGCTCTTGATGTGGAGCCTTTAAGGGATCTCGGTAATGGCATTTCTATTGGTGTTTTATTTGCATTCTTTTACACAATCTTTTTTATCGCTCCTCTCATATCATTTTTAAACGTAAAAATTCCGAAATCAACTCAACAACAAGTTAACTTGTCTAGAAAGATTGCAATTTTTAGTCTGTCAAATAAAAAGGCTTTTCTTTTGATAATTCCTTTGTCTAGCTTACTAATGATTTTATTAATTCCTATGAATAAGTTAGATATGAATCCTACTCAAATGTATTCAGAGAAATACACTAGCTTTGGACCCGATGTTTTATGGCTAGATAAAAAGCTTGGAGCAAGCTTCCCCATTAGTTTCAAGGCTACGTCTGATAATGGCAGTGTTTCAAATCCAGAATTTCTTGAAAGCCTTGATAATTTTTCCATGTGGCTAGAGAAACAAAATGAAGTTACTCATGTTACATCTCTAGCAAGAACAATGAAATCACTCAACAAAAGCATGCATGGAGATGATTTAGAGATGAAAGTTATACCTGAAGATCAAGAGTTATCCTCTCAATACCTCTTCTTCTATGAAATGTCTCTTCCTATGGGGCTGGATCTTAATACCTCGATAAGCCAAGATAGAGGCTCTACTAGGATAGCTGCAACATTAAGAGAAATGACCTCTAAAGAATATCTTGTATTTGATAAAAAGGTTTCTACATATCTTAAGGATAACAATCTTGAAAGCACGATTTCAAAGCCTGCTGGATTCAGAGTTATTTTTGTCTACTTGATGGAAGCCGTAGTGAACTCTTTATTGATTGGTGTGACTATAGGTATGGCCTTAATCATAACTGTAATAGGATTTTTCTTTAGATCAGCTTATTTTGGATTTCTTTCATCTTTTCCTAATATCCTTCCAATTGCGAGTGCTTTCGGTATCTGGGCAATCATAGACGGTCAAATAGATTTCATGGTCGCAGTTGGAATGGGTTCTACTTTGGGTATCATCGTTGACTTCACAGTACACCTTCTCAGTAAATATGATTTAGCAAGGCAAGAACTGAATAAGAGTCCAGAAGATGCAGTGCTATATGCCTTTGAGGCGGTTGGCTTTGCTTTAATAGCTATGACAGTCATTCTAGCTCTAGGCTTCTCAGTTCTGCATCTTGTAAGCTTTCTTCCAGTGCATAATTTTGCCCAGTTTTCTATACTCGCTTTTGTTTTCGCGCTAATTATTGATTTCTTTCTATTCCCAAATCTACTTGTAAGATTTGATAAAAGAAAATTTGATTAAGTCTTAGTTAAATAGTAACCACAAAGCCAACAAGGAATTAGCGTTAAAGCAGCAATTATAAAAGCAAAGCTATAATCTCCTGAACCTAAAATTAGGGGAGCGATGTTGTTTCCTATCAACATGGATATATTCCCAAAACCCATAAAAATCCCAAAGTTAGTCGCGCTGGTATTTGAAGTACAAAGTGCCATTAAAATAGAAAATATTAGAACTGACCATCCTGCGTCAACTGCATCTACACCTATGATAGCTATTGATGAAATCAGATCAGAAGTCTCAGCACTAAAACTACTTACCGCGAGAAAGATAAAAGCTTGTCCGGTAATAAAAAATAGTAGAAGAAATCTTTTTGAAATATAGATAGTTAATAAACCTGCAGATAAACCTATCAATCCTCCTAACCACATGCCATAGGGCCGCAAAGAGCCTATATCCTCTCCAGTCCAACCCAGAACTTTAATATAGAATTCGTTGTAAATTACATCAAATATTCCATATCCGATGTTTGAGAAAAGCATAAATGTTATTGCTGCAAATGCACTTCTATTTAATAAGCTTTGGTTAACTCCTTTAAGTAATTCATTAAGTGTAAGTCGATCTTTATAGGACTGCTCTTGCTGCCCAGCCTTATGGGAAAGCTCCTTTGAAAAAATCGGAAATAGGAAAGCTAAGGACATCAATAAAATCAAGACTAAGAATCCTTCATTAACTCCATACCCATAAAAAATAGAAGTGGCCAAAGCCATCCCAAAACCTCTACCTAAGGTCTTGCTCCCCCACATGAAACCATTTGCATTAGCCATTTGATCTTTACGCAAACTATCTGCAGCAAGGGCATCTATAGCAATATCTGATATTGCTACAAACGTGTTGTGAAGCGTCAATAAACTTATAAGGATGAAGTTAACTTGCGTCACCTCAATAAAGATTAAAGGTGAGACAGCTAACATCATTGCAACCTGACTGATCAATATCCAAAATCTTCTTCTACCGAATCTACTTAAAGTAAATGAATCAATAATTGGCCCAAGAAATACTTTTAGTGTCCACGGAACCATTGTTATAGATAACAATAATGAGATATCTTTTACGGAAGCACCGATAGATACAAGATATGTTGTTAAGGCAAATAAAGTGCCTCCAGAGAGTCCTTGAGATAAATAGACTGCGCTAAGACTCCCTATATGCCAAATACTGCCTTCACTCAAAAGACGAGATTTAAATAGTTCCATTTATATATTAAAATAGAAAATATTAGAACTGACCATCCTGCGTCAACTGCATCTACACCTATGATAGCTATTGATGAAATCAGATCAGAAGTCTCAGTGCTAAAACTACTTACCGCGAGAAAGATAAAAGCTTGTCCGGTAATAAAAAATAGTAGAAGAAATCTTTTTGAAATATAGATAGTTAATAAACCTGCAGATAAACCTATCAATCCTCCTAACCACATGCCATAGGGCCGCAAAGAGCCTATATCCTCTCCAGTCCAACCCAGAACTTTAATATAGAATTCGTTGTAAATTACATCAAATATTCCATATCCGATGTTTGAGAAAAGCATAAATGTTATTGCTGCAAATGCACTTCTATTTAATAAGCTTTGGTTAACTCCTTTAAGTAATTCATTAAGTGTAAGTCGATCTTTATAGGACTGCTCTTGCTGCCCAGCCTTATGGGAAAGCTCCTTTGAAAAAATCGGAAATAGGAAAGCTAAGGACATCAATAAAATCAAGACTAAGAATCCTTCGTTAACTCCATACCCATAAAAAATAGAAGTGGCCAAAGCCATCCCAAAACCTCTACCTAAGGTCTTGCTCCCCCACATGAAACCATTTGCATTAGCCATTTGATCTTTACGCAAACTATCTGCAGCAAGGGCATCTATAGCAATATCTGATATTGCTACAAACGTGTTGTGAAGCGTCAATAAACTTATAAGGATGAAGTTAACTTGCGTCACCTCAATAAAGATTAAAGGTGAGACAGCTAACATCATTGCAACCTGACTGATCAATATCCAAAATCTTCTTCTACCGAATCTACTTAAAGTAAATGAATCAATAATTGGCCCAAGAAATACTTTTAGTGTCCACGGAACCATTGTTATAGATAACAATAATGAGATATCTTTTACGGAAGCACCGATAGATACAAGATATGTTGTTAAGGCAAATAAAGTGCCTCCAGAGAGTCCTTGAGATAAATAGACTGCGCTAAGACTCCCTATATGCCAAATACTGCCTTCACTCAAAAGACGAGATTTAAATAGTTCCATTTATATTAAATTTATTGAGTTAGTTAAGAGCAAATGATTGTTTAATTAGATCATAGGATCTCACTCTGGCAGAAAAGGGTTCACATATAGTGATGATTTTTAGCTCTTCAGGTTCAACTTTGTTCAAAATTGGTTGAAGCTTCTCTCTTATAGTCTGTGCGGTACCTACAAAAGTTCTATTATCATTTGTTCTCGCAAGATCGCCATTAATAGAGTCCTTTGCTTCTTCCAAAGTTGGGAATGCTCCAAAAATCCCTTTTTGAGAATTAAGTCTCCATGCAGCTGCACTTAAAGATAATTCTTCTGCTTCCTTATCTGTGTCAGCACAGATAGAAAATACGCCCACACTTATTTTTGGTTTATCTGCAAAAATGGATGGCTGAAAGTTATCTCGATAAACATCTGCGAGGTCTATGCATGAAGGATCAATAAAATATGCCAGTGCCATAGGTAAACCAAAATGGGCGGCATATTCTGCTCCCTGTCTTGAGGATACCAATAGCCAAACTTCGGGTAATTCACCTAGCCCCGGAGTAACATTAACTGACTCAAAAGATTTTGTAGATGAAACACTTCCCTCTAGAAAGGACTTTAAATCATTCATCTTTGTTGGAAAAAATTCTGGTCCAGTCGTCTTTGAGCCATAAGCAAGCGCACCAGCCTGATAAGCATCACTTCCTGGGGCCCTGCCAAGACCCAAATCAATCCTATTTGGAAATAATGATTCTAAGAGTCTAAAATTTTCTGCTACTTTGTAGGGACTATAGTGCATAAGCATAACCCCTCCTGAGCCTATGCGAATCGATTCTGTTTCTGATGCCAGACTAGGTATTAATATCTCAGGTGAGCATCCAGCAAATGAAGAAGACCCATGATGCTCAGCTAACCAAAATCGGTTCAATCCCAAAGAATCACAATATTTAGCTAACTCTCTAGTATCTTTGATTGCTTGATCTGCACTTGAATTAGAAAAAATAGGAGATTGGTCAACTACACTTATCTTCATGGTCCAATAGGCTTACCATCAATTACTTGATCTAAATATTCAGACATACCATAGCCAACAATACCTTTGTATGTGTACTGAGTCATTCCTTCAGTAATTCTTGTGACAAGGCTATCTCCTGCAGGAGTATTTCTTCTGTTTCTGAGGGGAATCAAAGAAATAACTTTACCTTCAACCTCATATTCACTTTCATCAGTTTCTGCCCAAGCCGTAAAAGTCTTTTGAAAATGATCATCATCATATTCAGTCTCTATTTTGCAATCCTTAACAATCTCATATTTGCCATCTTTCAGAACAATCCCTCCTCTTCTTTCAGAATCTTCGCTCTGGTGAACAATACTAAACATAAACCCTATCTCGTCATTTATATTAATCGTTAACCATCTGTACCATTCAATTGCTTGCCAATATCTTGGACCCCAGCTTTTATCTCTAAGCCCTAGGCCATCGATAGTCCATTCTTCACCGTTTATTTTAACAACACCTTTTCCAGACGTATGTTGTTCATAGTGGGCTTTTGAAAAACTTTTTTCAGGATCTCTTTCTAAAGGCCTCCCGTCTTTTCTTACTGCCTGTCCTCCAAACATAGGGGATATGCCGCTGATATTTATATCAGCTTCACATTCAACTCTTGGATTCTCTTTAAATGCTTTGCTAGGGTTTAACATATCTTTAGGATTGTCTAATAGTAATATCTTCCCTTTGTATTGAACTTTTAATGACTTGAAGGGATTAATTACCTCAAACTTCATGCCTCCCGCGTCAAAAAATTCATTTGTTGTTATTTCAGGCCTACCAAACATGAAACCAATTCTTCCATCAGGAAGATATATACAACAAGTCATCTCTGCATATCCCTCATTAGGTCTATTGCCCAATCTAAACCAGCCACCCATTTTCTTATTGTGGTCAAACACATTGAAGTACATACTTTCGTTGTAATTGGAGGCTTCATCGGGTTGATGATTAAACTCATCCTGTGGTTCAAGTTTAATTTCAATATCACTCATATCTTTTATATCCTTGTTATCTATTATCTAGTTTATATCTTCTTTTACAATCGCTGAAGGAAAGTATGTCTTAGAGTTATAATTAAAAAATAAGAATTAATCTAGGAATGAAACTTTATACCGCCAAAGAAACAAAAAAAATTGATAATCTTGCAATAAAAGAAAAAGAAATATCAGGTTATTCACTTATGCAAAGGGCTGCTGAATTTGCATTAGATGTAATTTTAAAGGAGTTCGGACCACTAGAAGAATTGGTTATCTTTTGCGCAAAAGGAAAAAACTCTGGAGATGGTTTTCTTTTAGGAAGCTTAGCAAAAGAGTTTGGCCTGAATGTGACTATAGTTACTTGTTGTCCTTCTAAAGAAATTAAGGGAGTTTCCAGCAAAGCATTTAAAAAAATGAAGGCGTCCAAGGCCAGAATTATCTCTATCAATTCTATTGAAAAGTTAAAAGTTTCTAGGAAAGCGGTCATAGTAGACGCGCTGATTGGAACTGGCATAAAAGGTAATCTAAGAAAGAATATTAAGGACTCCATATTGGCCTTGAATAGATTGGGTACCAAATTGCCAGTTGTATCTCTAGATATAGCATCTGGTGTTGATCCAGATACAGGGGATGTAGAGGATATTTGTGTCTATGCAGACATCACTATAACTTTTGTTGCTCAAAAAAGAGGTTGCTTTACCTCAATTGGGAAAAAAGTGTCAGGAGAAGTAATGTACTCTGATCTAGAAATACCAAAACAATTATTTTCTAAAGTCACTTCTACAAGTTCCATCATTAATTTTGAAGAAAATTTAGATAAGGTGGTTTACAGAGAACAAGATGCCCATAAAGGAAATTTTGGGCATGTTCTTGTAGTAGGCGGGGATAGAGGTTTGGGTGGAGCTGGTCTACTCGCTTCAAAAGCAGCAGTTTATTCAGGTGCAGGATTAACCAGTTTAGTTACAAGGCCTGAACATGTTAATGCAAGCTTAGTTTCATGCCCTGAAGTGATGGTGAAAGGAGTAGATTCTGGACAAGATTTAGAAGAGCATCTAATTAAACCAACTGTAATTGCAATAGGTCCAGGTCTCGGGCAGACAGCTTGGTCAGAACAAATGATACAAAGAGTTTTTTGGGAAGCTGAAAAAAGAGATGTTGTAGTCATTATGGATGCCGATGCACTAAATCTTTTACCCAAATTAAAACTATCTAGTAAATTACCGAGGCATTTGGTCTTAACCCCTCATCCTGGAGAGGCTGCTACATTATTGAATACAAATGTAGAAACTATTGAATCAGATAGATTTGCTTATTCAGCAAAGATTCAAAAAAAATTCGATGCAACCGTCGTATTGAAAGGATCAGGAACTGTCATATGTCACAAAAAAAATGGGATTCAGCAATGGGGAGTCTGCAATGCTGGTAATCCAGGAATGGCATCAGGAGGTATGGGTGACGTCTTAACGGGTATCATTGCAGGAATGTTAGCCCAAGGACTAGCACCAAAGGAAGCCTGTGAAGTAGGCGTAGACTTGCATGCCAAAGCAGCTGATCAAGCTTCATTTGATTTGGGTGAAGTTGGACTGACGCCAAGTGATGTTATTGAAGAGTTAAGATATTTACTGAAATATGACTAGAGTTAAGGTTACCTCAAATGAGAATGAAACCATCGCAGCCGGAGAGGAGCTAGCACAAGAAATTAGTAAAATTAAAACTGATAGATCAATAATTATATTTTTAGAAGGCGAACTGGGAGCAGGTAAAACCACTTTCACCAAAGGAATTCTTAAAGGCTTTAACTATAAAGAGTTGGTTAAAAGTCCTACCTACAATATTGTTGAAATACACGAAACAGATAAATATAGAGTTTTTCATTTTGATCTTTATAGAATCTCTGAACCGATAGAACTAGAAGAAATTGGCATAGAAGAATACCTTAAAGAGCTTAAATCAGTCTCAATCTTTGAGTGGCCTAAAAATGGTAAAGGAACTCTTCCCTCTGCCGATTTTAATGTTCAAATTTCATATAAAGAGAATGGAAAAGATGATAGAAGAGAGTTATTGATATCATGAACGGGAAATCTTTGAAAATAATCTTATTGGTAATTCTAATGATAGTAAGTAAATCTATACTTTCAGAAGAGAATATCTACTGTTTTGTAGGAGATGCTGGGGAAGTAAATCCAACTCAAAAAATGGTTGTAAAAGCTCTGGCAAATTCTGATTGTTCCATGGTCTGGCATCTAGGCGACATAACACAGCTTGGAGTCCAATCATTAGATGATCCAGAACTACAAGAAAGTTTTTTAACGCCCTTCAAACCATTTCTAGAAACTGAAATTCCCTTTTACTTAGCAGTCGGTAACCATGATTATAAGGGTGATCCAAGTGTATATCTTCAAGTTGCAAAGAATTATCCATCTATTAATCATCCTAGTAATTTCTATACCAAAAAATTTGGAAGAACATGTTTTTTTGTTCTGGATACGACTATTTTCGACAAGCTATATTATTTTTATAAAAGAGGCAGTCAGATTAGATGGTTGCTAGATGAAGTAGATAAACTGCAAGAAATGTGTGACTTTTCTATCGCAGTAGCTCATCACCCTTTATTTAGTTCAGGTGATAGAGACAGGGCCAATCCGCAGTTAGCAATGTTTCTAGAAAACTATGTCTTTGGAACTTTTGATATTTATATCACAGGCCATAATCATGTATTAGCAGATGAAGGTGATCATAAAAACACTCTTCAACTCATAAGTGCTACTGGCGCTCTTCCTGGTGGCTCGCCCGCTGAAGTAGACTCGGGTAAATTCAATATAGAGACTCCGGGGTATCTAAAAATGATAGTAAATAATAATAGTGCTAATTATCAATTTGTGAGCGCTAGGGATAACGAAATCCTATGGTCTAATACAAAACTTGGTAATGGCCTTAGATGACAACTATTCTATTAAGTTTGATACTTCAATTCCCAACGCTAGAGAAGAGGTTAAGCCAGGAGAAGCGTAACCAAGAACATTTACATACTGGTTATCATTTACTGTGCCGGAATCTATAATAAAGTCTTTTATTCCCTTGAGTTTAGGTCTTATCCCAGAGTAACCAGGAGTAAGATCTTCAGCCTGGATGCTGGGCCAATAAGACTGAACCGCCTCAAGAAAACTAGATTTTCGATGTGAAGAGAGATTATAGTCAATCTCATCCACCACATATGCAGAAGGCCCGAATCTGATACCTTTGCCAAGGTCTATTGTTGCGTGAAGGCCTAAACTATTTTCAGATGGAGTTGGATAAATCAGATTCTCTAATTTTTCTTTACCTTGATAAATATAATATTCACCTTTTACAAATTCTTCTTGATAAGTGTTTCCTTCATTAACAAGATTCGCAATGTGAACCGCATTAAGTCCTGCAGAATTTACAAGAATATTAGTAATAACAACAAATTGGTTTTCTGTATTTTTATCCTGTATGTAAACTTCATAGCCTTTGGAAGATTGCTCCACATTTAATGTTTCATTGCCTAGCAGTATATTCCCACCCAAGCTCTGAAAATCTCTACTTAAAGAATGAATGAAGGAATGACTATCAAAAATTCCGGTGGAAGGAGAAAATATAGCTTCTTTGTAATTTAAGAAAGGATATTTAGACTTTAAAGAATTATCATAAGTTAAATCATTTACCCCACAAATCAGGCCATTCTCATAAATACTGTTTAAGGTTTCTGATTCCTCATCATTTGAAGATAAGATATATTTTCCACAACGATTGAACTCAATCTTCCTCTCCTGCAAATATTTATATAGTAATTCTTTACCTTTCAAGCAGAGTTTTGATTTGAGCGAACCATGATCATAATACATACCAGCATGTATAACTTCGGAGTTTCTGCTAGAGGTTTCTTGTGCTATGTGAAGATTCCGTTCAATGAGGAAAATATCTTCAAATCTTGAAGAAAGCTCTCTTGCGATAGCTATTCCGGAGACTCCTCCTCCTATGACCAAACAATCAACTTCAAATTTTTCTAATTTGCTCAATATTTACTAAAGATATTTATTATATTTACTGTTAAGGTTGAGGCGCACTCAGTATAGATACCTAATGTAGAAATGTTTAGAAGAATCGAATATTTATGAAATTAAATTATGGAATCATAGGCACTGGGATGATGGGTTGCGAACACATCCGTAATCTCAAAAAAATACCTGATGTAAGAATAGTTGCAATTGCCGATCCTAATGAGGAATCTAGGATATGGGCCCGTAGGGCTTGTGGAGATAAATTCAAAATTCGGTTATATGAAGACTATAAAGAGCTCTTGGTTCAAAAAAATATTGATGTCATTGTGATCGCTAGTCCAAACTTTACTCATATTGAAGTTATGAGAGAGCTGTTCAAAACAGATAAACATGTATTACTTGAAAAACCCATGTGCACAAACCTTCCAGACGGCTTAGAAGTTCTGAGGAAAAGTAAAAAACATGAGGGTTTGGTTTGGATTGGCCTTGAATACAGATTTATGGCGCCTATTCAATCTTTGATTAATCATATCGAAAAGATAGGTGACATAAGAATGCTATCAATTAGAGAGCATAGATTTCCATTTCTAAAAAAAGTAGGTAATTGGAATCGTTTTAATGAAAATACTGGTGGGACACTAGTTGAAAAATGTTGTCATTTCTTTGATTTGATGAATCTAATAGTCCCGAGTAAACCTATAAAAGTTTATGCTTCTGGAGGTCAGGATGTAAACCATTTGGATGAAAAATATGATGGAAAAACTCCGGACATAATTGATAATTCTTTTGTGATCATAGACTATCAGGATGGACAAAGAGCTATGCTTGATTTGTGTATGTTTGCAGAAGCGGGAAAATATGAACAAGAGATTGTACTTACGGGGGATAAAGGTAAGTTAGAAACATATATTCCTGGCAATGAACTATTATTGACCAATAGGAAAAATTATTCACTTGAGACTATATTAGTTAAAGATGATCCTAGAGTGAAAGAAGTAGGTTTTCATCATGGTGCTAGTTATATCGAACATTTGGAGTTAATAGATTGTATTAAAAATAAAAAGAAACCACTTGTAGATTGCCAAAATGGTCTTGATTCGATTATTCTTGGCTTAGCTGCGCAAGAATCCATTCAAACAGGTAGTCCCGTTTTCTTGGAAGATTTCTTAAATTAAAATATGAAATACAGATCAATAAAAGACATGCCACAAGTGGGCTTTGGGCTTTGGAAAGTCCCAAAAGATGTATGTTCTAATACAGTTTTTAAAGCAATAGAATTAGGTTACAGGCACTTAGATTCAGCTTCTGACTATGGTAATGAAAAGGAGGTCGGCCAAGGAATTAAGGCGGCTTTAGAAAAAGGTTTGTGTACGAGAGAAGAGCTATGGATAACATCTAAGCTATGGAATACCTATCACCATCCCGATCATGTTCAACCGGCTCTAGAAAAAACGCTGCAAGATCTTCAATTAGATTATCTTGATCTGTATATGATTCATTTTCCTATTTCTTTGAAGTTTGTACCTTTCGAGAATAGATATCCACCCGAATGGTTCAATGATCCTGATAGCCATGAGCCTAAAATGATTTCATCTAGAGTTCCACTATCTGAAACTTGGCACGCCATGGAATCATTAAAAGAAGATAATTTGACCAAGCATATAGGTGTTTGTAATTACTCTTCCGGTTTACTGCATGATCTTATGAACTACTGTGAAACTAAACCAGAAATTCTCCAAATAGAATCTCATCCATATCTTACTCAAGAAAAACTTATACGATTAGCTAAAGACTACGGGTTAGAAGTTACAGCTTTTTCTCCTTTAGGATCTATATCCTATGAGGAACTGGGTGGCGCTGAAGAAAGTGAATCAATTTTAAAGAATAAAATTGTTCAGTCTATTTCTAAAGATATCGGTATAACGCCAGCTCAGTTAATTTTGGGATGGGGCTTGAATAGGGGTACTTCCATTGTAGTTAAAAGCACTAATGAAATACGTATGAAAGAAAATTTAGCTGCTTCCAGTGTAAAACTACAACAATCCATCATAGATAAAATATCAGCCCTCAATGTAAATAAAAGATATAACGATCCAGGCATATTTTGTGAGGATGCTTTCAATACTTTCTTTCCAATTTATGAATAAAAAAGATTTCTTAAAAGAAATACAAGAAGATACAAAATTGATAACAATGTCTTCTACTGAGAAATGGATTCATGAAAATAAGGTTTCTATTGAATCTCAACTTGATGAATATGGAGCAGTTCTCTTTAGTGACCTTCCAGTAAAAAGTGCTGAGGATTTTGATCTCTTTGTTTCTGCTTTCAAATACGATACGTTTACTTATGAAGAATCTCTATCGAATGCAGTTAGAATAAATAAAACTGATAAAGTTTTTACAGCAAATGAAGCGCCGAGTGAGATTGAAATATTTCTCCACCACGAAATGGCACAGACTCCCCGATATCCTAAATATATATTCTTTTTTTGCAGATCTGCTTCTCAGTATGGAGGAGAAACTCCTTTATGTAGGTCTGATTATCTTTATGCCGAGCTTCTAAAAGTAGATGCAAATTTAATATCCAAATTTGAAAAAAATGGGGTTATTTATAATTCTATCATGTCGAATGGAGACGAATTAGTCTCAGGACAAGGAAGGAGTTGGCAAAAAACTCTAGGTGTTAGCTTTAAGGAAGAGGCCGAGCTCAAATTAAAAGAACTTGGGTATTCTTGGCATTGGCTTGAAGAAGATAACTTATCGGTTACGACAAAAACTTTAAAAGCTATAAAAGAACTTAAAAATGGAGAGAAATCATTCTTTAATCAAGTTCTAGCGGCATCTTTAGGATGGAAAAAAAATAAAGATAATGATATTTCGCCCGTAAGGTTCGGTAATGGTGAAGAAATTTGCAACTCAAGTCTTCAAATGATTTCTAGCTTAGCAGAGTCATTAACTCTTCTAAGAAATTGGAAGGAAAAGGATATCTTGTTGATTGATAATCATAGGGTGATGCATGGTAGGAAACCATTTTCAGGAGTAAAGAATAGAGAAATTTTAGTGTCTTTAACTGCTTAGATTAAGCATGCAGGTGAAACCAGCTTTTATGAATTCTTTGGTCAAGATTAGAAATCTTACCTTGAAGGTTGTCCAAGAAGGTATGGAGCTTATCGTCGTCATAACTCTCAACTCTTGATGACATAATTCGTTCTATAACTTTATAAACTTCTTCTTTCAATAAACTATTATTTGGTAACACAGCGACGCATTTGTCTATCTCTCTAAGACAGGTATTCAATGATCTAGGGAACCCTCTATTTTTAAAGAGGAATCTGAGAACACTGCCTCTTTCAATTTCACCTTTTGCCTCTTCTCTATAAGCACCTTGGGCAGAGAGATTTCTTAGCATGCTTGCCCATTCAAGAGTTGAGAAGTCATGTGTCTGAGAATTTTTCTTTGAGACGCATAATGTATCAAGAGTTCTGGAGATCATATCTACACGTTCAATATACCTTCCTAACCTGATGAACTCAAAAACTAATCCAGTAGAAAAATTATCATTGATTATGCCGAAAAATCTTTGAGATCCTTCAATAAGTTTATACAAATCTTTTGGCTGTCCTCTTCTTGCTTTCAAAGTACCTCGGTTAAATTCATTTAAAAGATTATTAACTTGCTCTGTTGCAGATTGGGGAAGATAGTCTCTTGTTTCTTTGACGTTATATGCCGCTTTGATAAGAGAATTTTTAATTGAGTTAGGATTTGCTTCTTCATAACATAGGAAATTTATTACATTAGCTTCTTTAAAAGTCATATACCTTCTTTGGTAAATATCAACATTATCAAGTGTCTCAATTATAGATTGCCATCCAAGTGTTTTGTCACCGGGAAAATCCAACATCAGCTCAGAATTAACATTTATCAATCTAGCTGTATTTTCAACTCTTTCAACATACCTAGAAAGCCAATATAAGTGTTCTGCGTCTCTACTTAACATAATTATTTATCTACTATCCATGTATCCTTACTACCGCCTCCTTGAGAAGAATTGACCACAGTAGAGCCTTTTTTTAAAGCCACCCGAGTCAACCCGCCTACCGTCACATAACTTTTTTCACCAGTTAAAATAAATGGTCTTAAATCTAAATGTCTGGGCTCTATTGAACCTTTATCATAAGTTGGGGTGGTAGATAACAGCGCAAGCGGTTGTGCAATGTAATTGCGTGGATCTTTTCTTATTAACTTCAGTGTCTCTTCTTTTTCCTTTTTGGAAGCGCTCTTCCCAATGACTATACCATAACCACCAGACTCGGCTACAGGTTTGATTACAAATTCCTTAAATCTATCTTTTATTAATTCAAAACTTTCTTTATCACTCATTAAATAAGTTTTAAGGTTTTCTATAATTGGTTCTTCCTTCAAATAAAATTTGATCATCTCAGGCACGAAAGAGTAAACTGCTTTATCGTCAGCTATTCCACAGCCTGGCGCATTTATTATGGAAACATGTTTTTTTCTCCATGATTCAATTAAGCCTTCAACGCCCAATACAGAATCTTTATTGCCTCTCGAGGGATCTAAAAAGTCATCATCAATTCTCCTATATATGACATCAACCCTTACTAAACCTTCTATAGTTTTTTTGTAAACGAAGTTATCTTTTAAAACTACCAAATCTGTTCCTTGTACCAGATCTATACCCATTTGCTGAGCAAGATATGAGTGTTCATAATATGCTGAGTTGTAAATGCCAGGAGTAAGGAGAACCATTTCTGGTTGACGGCTTCTTGAGTAACTCAGAGATACAAGTGTCTCATAGAGCTTTGTTGGATAAGCACCAACCGGCATTACTCCATAATGTTGAAAAAGATCTGGAAAAACTCTTTTCATAACGGTTCTATTCTCGAGCATGTAACTTACCCCTGATGGTACTCTGAGGTTATCTTCTAATACATAGAAAATTCCGTCCTTATCTTTGATCAGATCAGAACCGCAGATACTAGACCATGAACTGTGTTTCAGTTTCATTCCCATACAGTATTCTTTAAATGCAGGAGATTCAGTTATGAGAGATTCATCCATGTCGCTTTCTTTTAGAAATTTCTGATCGTTGTAGCAATCTTCTATAAAGAGATTTAAAGCTTTTACTCTTTGCTCTAAACCTTTCTCCACTTTATCCCATTCTTTTTTTCTGATAATTCTTGGGATGAAATCTAATGGCCAAGACCTGTCTTGTCCTTCTACATACTCCTCAGAATAAATGCGAAAGGAAATTCCCATAGATTTGATAGCTGACTCGGTGGCATTATTTATTTCATTTAAGTCATTTGGACTCAGTGATCCAAGAAATTTACCTATTTTCTTTGTATGAGTTCTGAACCTTTGCGATGTATTTAAGTATTCATCAAAAAAGGGTGAAGTTGGATAGTTTTTCCATGAAATAGCCACGCATTAATACATGCAACAAGTAAGCCAAAACATTTTGGTTCTTTATCGTAAATAATGCACTTTTTAGGTGCTATTTGCAGTTTGAAAAGGGTCGAAGAATTTAAAGGGAATTTTGTAAACCCCTTTTATTAGACTCTAAATACAAAAAATGACATGAAATTCTAAAAAGATTAAAATGGCATAAGTATTGCATGCTTTTTTTGAGAAATTATATGTCTTACTGTCTAGCAATAAAAGTAAATGAAGGATTGGTATTTGCTTCCGATTCCAGAACTAATGCAGGTTTGGATAATGTAAATACCTATTCAAAAATGTTTACCTACAATGTAGGTGACAGGGCCTTTGTAATACTCACAGCAGGAAATCTTGCAACTTCGCAAGCGGTTTATCATCAACTCGAAAAGGATCTCAATTCAGATAATCCTGAGATCAATCTGAATTTATGTGAGGATATTGAGGCTGCCGCTCAGTATATTGGAAGACTTAGCGTTTCTAGTTCTAACCAATCTTTGGAAGTGCAGAATCAATCCTCTTTGATGGGATCATTTTTTATTTTAGGAGGTCAAATTAAAGATCAAGAGCCTAATTTATTGCTAATTTATCCTGAAGGGAATTTCATTTATGTCTCCAATGAACAACCCTATCTTCAAATAGGCGAGACAAAGTATGGAAAACCAATCCTAGATAGGATGATCAACAAGAATACTCCTATTGGAGATTCAGCTAGAGTCGCCCTTCTTTCCCTCGATTCAACTATGAGGAGTGACCTTACGGTAGGGCCACCAATAGATTTTGTGGTTTATAAAAAAGATCAAATACATCTAGACTATCAAGGAAGGTATAAACTCAAGTCACCCTATTTTAAAGAAATGTCAGATACATGGGCTCAAAAACTTTCAGATGCTATTCACACACTACCTAAGTTTGAATGGGAAGAAGAGGATCAAACAAATTAAAGATATTTCCTAAAAAACTTCCATACCGCCTCTGAAGCAATTATCTCGTTTTCTCCAGAACCGAAATAATACCGGAGAATTGGATTACTCCACCAAGATAGTTTTAATCCTGCTCCTGGCCAAATGTGTCCACCACCTTCTATCTTGTACATCCATATTTCAGTTTCAACACCTTCAGTCCAATATCTTTCAAAAAACACATTATTGGCTGCTCCGTCATCCTCACTTAATATTAATTCTTCAGATTTCTGATCCAATTGATATTTTTCAACAAAAAAGTTTATGGTTTCTGGTAAGCCATAATATGCACCCCAACCACTGACATTATTTATATCACCATCAAAAAAAGAAATGTCATCAGCCGTGCCATGAATATCAAATATCGGCACTGGATTGTTCATCTTACAGTTATCCATTGTTTGTTTCATGATGACTCCCGTGACTGAAGCTACAGCTTCAAATAAATCAGAAGATGTGCAGGCCAATAAGTATGCCATATCACCTCCGTTAGACATTCCTGTTGCAAAAGCCTTTTGCCTTTTAAGATTGAATTCTTTTGAAAGGGAATTAACTAGATATCTAATATAGGAGACATCATCTACAGTTGAGTCAGAGTGAAAATCATAGCCTACATTAAAAAATGTATTACCATCACTACCAACTGTTCCTTGAGGATAAACAGCAATGAAACCCTCCCTGTTTGCTACATCGTTCATGCCAGAATAAGTCATAATAGTTTCAGCACTACTTGTATACCCATGTATGACAATTACTAGTGGAGAATCTTGATTTATATTTGAGGGAACATGGATAATATAGTCTCTCTCTAATCCGCCATGAATCAATGTCCTATGCTCACTCATCATATTTAATGAGCACAGCATCACTAATAATAAAAATTTGATTTTCATTTAATTCTCCTGATGAAATCGCATTAATTCTTCCCCTGCCTTTTCATAAAATAAGAAAGGATTATGATCTATTCCTTCGATGGCCAAAAAATTGTGTTCTAAGAGTAATTTATCCAGATATGCACTATATTCCTCTATGCTTTTAAAATTCATATCATCTTTTCCTGACCAAAGTAGAAGTTTAGGCGTACTTTTCCCAGAATGTTTATGTGCCTTTGCAAGAGACCAAGCATCATTCCCTTCTCCAACGTAATAAATTGCTTCATCGTTATCTCGTGGATCATCTTCAATACCATTATTTCCTTGAATTAGCTTTTCCATCATATAAGAAGCGCCTCCAGCTGCAACGGTACCAAAAAGTTCTGGATACTTGAACATATAACGAGTAGCTCCCCTTCCTCCTTGGGAAAAACCTTCAAGACCGCGCGCGTTCCTTTCAGAGATAGTTCTATAATTTTTATCAATATGAGGAATAAGTTCATTAATAAAAATATCCTCTCCAAAAGAATTCTTTTCTATTGAGTTGTAATGGCTTAATTCTCCTCCGTTTACAAAGACATATAAAGCAGGATCGATGGTATTTTTGGACATTAAAACTTCCAAATAATTTGAGATAAATACCGATCTAGCCTCGTTTCCTGGTCTACCACCATGCAGATAATAGACCGATCTAAATCTTCTTTTAGAATCTTCAAAGTACTCATCGGGAATATAAATGTAATAACCGACAGGAGTACTCATTGAAGCGCTTCTAAAAGTGCCTTTTTTTAATTTTTCCGGTAAATCAAACTTCTCATTAACTTCATTTACCCAAGAAAACTCTCTAGAGTAATCACTTATAAAATCTCTGAGTTCACTCTTACTAATTGAGTTATTACGATTAGAGTCAACTAGAGAAAATATCCCCTTAGCCCATTCTTCTCGTTCTATAGATCCATTTGAGTTCTTATCTTGCTCTTTGAATGAAAAATAAACACCTAGCTCAATACCAACAAAGGTTAATATATTTTTTGATTGGATTAAGACGACTAAAAAGAAAATACTTACAAGTATCCACCCTAATCTCATTATTTGCTTTCTGCATATCCCCAATAATTATATCCAGCAATCTTAGGAGTACTTGGGATATACATCTCCTCCATCTCAATTATGTCAAAGCCTGATTCTTGTATTAGATCTGGAATCTTTCGATCGATATTACAACCACCCGCAATTAGTCCCCAGAATGGATTAATTCTTTTTTGCCACTTCTTTATATTCTCATCTGGAGCTTCGCCATGTTCACAAAAAATCATTTTGCCTTCATTCTTAAGCACTCTTTTGATTTCAGTATTGGCTCTATGTACTTCTGGAATAGTGCACATCGTGTAAGTAACTAATACGGTATCAAAATAGTTATCTGGTAATGGCATTTCTTCCGCACCTGAAGAAACAAATTTAACATCTATCCCTTCTTGTATAGCAACTTCTTTCGCCATTTTACTGAGTTCTTCAGAGGGATCTAACCCCCATATTTCTTCAATTTTAGATTTATCATAAAAAGGTAAATTGAGACCAGACCCAATTCCTATCTCTAAGACCTTCCCCTCGGCATGAGGAACAACTTTTTTTCTTTGGTAAGAAACCGGTTTAGATCCGCAGGCACAATTTAGAAATTTTGGCAGCACATATTTTTCATATAAACTCATAGAACTAATCTAATACGTTGAAGAATTAAAGGCAATGACAATGAATGAAAACCTAGAAAATAAAGTTTGTTTAATAACTGGTGCAACAAATGGAATCGGCGAAGAGTCAGCAAAAGAACTTAATAAGATGGGAGCCGAAATAATATTTATTGCTAGAAACCCAGAAAAAGGTGACCGTTTAAAAGAGCAACTTCATAAGGAATCCGGAAGGGAGGCAACCATGATAGTAGCTGATCTATCTTCCCAAGCAGATGTCAAACAAGCGGCAGAGGTATTTTTGTCTATGGAGAAACCTCTAGATATTCTGCTCAATAACGCCGGCATAATGAATAGAGAAAGAAATGAAACCATTGATGGCCTTGAGGAAGTTTTTTCAGTAAATCATCTAGCATACTTTACCTTTACTCTGTTATTGGCTGAAAAGCTTAAGAACACAAACGGATCTAGAGTTATAAATGTTGCATCTGGTGCTCATCAATTCGTCAAAGATATGAATTTTGAAGATTTACAGTCAGAAAAAACCTTCAGACCCATGCAAGTTTATGGGCAATCCAAGCTTGCAAATATATTATTTACAAAATCTCTCTCTGAAAAGCTTTCAAGTTTTGGTGTAACGGTTAATTGCTTGCATCCAGGCTTTGTAAGCACAGGTATAGGATCAAATAATAATCAGGGTCTATGGCCTTTTCTCATGTTCTTAGCGAGGCCTTTTGCAAGAAAAACAGATAAAGGAGCAGAAACTTCGATCTACTTATGCTGCTCTTCTGAAGTCAAAGATACAACCGGAGAATATTTCGTTGACTGTAAAATAGAAAAAGTTTCAGCAGCAGCAAAAGATCCGAAGCAAGCCGCCAGGCTTTGGGAAATAAGCGAAGAAATTACGGGATTAAGATTAAATTGATGAGAGCGGATCTATATCAATAGACCACCTAACTTTCTTTGTTAATTTAGGTTCGTAAAGCCTAGACTGCATAATATCCAAAAATTTATGTAAATTTGATCTGCTGCTTGAAAAAATACTCAACTCCCACCTATAAACACCAGATTTTTTCTCCATGATTGATGGCAAAGGACCTACGATGCGAACGTTCGAACTTATATGTTTCTCTATTTTTGATTGATTCAATAAATTTAAAATGAAATCTCTACTGACTAGGCTTTTTGGTGATTCTGCAAAAATTTTAGCTTGAAATGAAAATGGAGGGATCTTATAACTTTTTCTTTCTTCTAGTAATTTTTTTGCAAACTTTTCATAACTACCAGTGATAATTTCCTCTATTTGAGGATGATCAAGGCAATAAGATTGCAAAATTACTCTTCCCGGTTTTTTATCTCTTCCTGCCCTACCAGCGACTTGTGTCATGAGCTGGGCAACTCTTTCACTACCTCTGAAGTCTGCGCTAAATAAACCTGAGTCCGCATCGATTATTCCGACTAAAGTTACATTGGGAAAATGATGACCTTTTGCCAGAAGTTGTGTACCCAGCAATATCATAGGTTCTCCTTTTTTAATTTCATCAAAATATTCATTAAGACTCTCTTTCTTTCGTGTTGAGTCACTGTCTATTCTTAGAGTCTTTGTATTGGGAAAGTGACCTCTTAGAAACTCCTCTACTCTTTCAGTACCGAAACCATATGTAAGGAAATCATCAGATTCACATGATGGGCACTTAGTGGGATAAGGTCTCTGCGCTTCACAGTGGTGACACTGTAATTTAAGTGGGTTCTTATGAACTGTCATAAGTGCATCACATCTATCGCAATTTGAAATCCAGCCACAAACCTTACAAATCATTGAAGGTGCGTAACCTCTTCTATTCAAAAATATTAATACTTGATTACCCTTATCAAGTTCAGTTTGAGTGGACTCTAAAAGCTCTTTACTTAGGCCTTCATGGAGCTCCTTGCCTTTTAAATCTACAGCATGAAATGTTGGTAAGCTTGCTCCAGTTGCCCTTTTATTCAACTTCAATACTTTGTACTTTTCTTCTTGTACGTTTTTAAGGGTCTCCAAAGATGGTGTTGCTGATGCCAGTACAACCGGTATCTTCTCGATTTTAGCCCTATATAGAGCCATATCTCTTGCTGAGTAACGAAATTTCTCCATCTGTTTGAATGATAGATCATGCTCTTCATCTATAACGATGATGCCTAGGTTCTTCATTGGCAAAAATACACTCGAACGAGTACCAATGATTATATCAACCAAACCTCTAGATGCTCCCAACCATGCGTCAACTTTTTCACGCTCGTTTTTGGCAGAATGAAAAGACATCACTCTATCTCCGAAATATTCTCGAAATCTTTCTTCAGCTTGAGGGGCAAGTCCTATTTCTGGGATGAGTATTAATGCTTGTTTGCCTTCATTAATGATCCCCTGGATTGCTTGCAAGTAAACTTCAGTCTTGCCACTTCCTGTAATTCCATCTAATAAAAAAGTGATATTTTTATCCTTAGCTTTTTTAACAGCATCGACTGCTTTATGTTGCTCCGTGTTAAGTTGTTTAGGTGAAGATAACTTTTTGTTTTCTAATTTCTTATAAGGAGATAACTCTCTTGAAAACCTATTAACAAATCCTTTCTCAATGAGACCGTTTACTGCAGCATTACTTATCCCAAAAGCCTTTGCAGATTTTAATGTCATTTCTTTCTTGTCTTTCAGTATGGAAATAAGTTTCTGTTGACTCGGTGCTCTTTTGAGGGTCTCTTCCTCCAAAAAAGAACCTTTTGAAGTTAATTCTAAATATTTACTCTCTCTAAATTTTGCTTCTTTTCCTTTTCTTAAAGAGGGAGGAAAAAAATAAGAAATGATTTCTCCGAGTGGATAATGATAATAACGTGACGACCACTCGGCTAGTTTGATTGAATTAGAATCTAACAAAGGAACCTCATCAAGAATCTCTTTAATATATTTATATTTCCTTTTTGAAGATTTATCTCTTTCAGAAAAACTCCAGACGACTCCAACCATTGTTCTTTTTCCAAAAGGTACCAAAACTCTTGAACCTTGTCTTAGTAAATTTGAATTACTTTTTGGAGGTAGGTACGAAAATTTCTCCATCAAAGGAATAGGTATGAGAACTTCAACTAAATCTGAACTCATGAACTAATTATCAGTCATTGTTTTTTAAATTATGCATTTGCCTTGTTTTGCCTGTCTGTTATAGTGCTCCACCATATTTTTATTTACAAGATTTATAAATGAAAAAAGACATTCACCCAGAATATAGAGAAGTACTATTTCATGACACAAGTGTTGATGAATATTACCTTGTTCGTTCTACTTTAAGCACAGATCAGACCAAAGAATATGAAGGAAAAACATATCCTTATTGTGTTCTGGATATCTCGTCTGCTTCACATCCTTTTTATACTGGTAAACAAAAACTTGTAGATACCGGCGGTAGGGTTGATAAATTTAGAAAACGTTTTGGAAACAAGACTAAAACTCCAGCAGCTGAAGCAGTTGCGGATGAAGCACCGGTTGAAGAGTCAGTAGTTGAGGAAGCTGTTAAAGAAGAGGTTGTTACTGAAGAACCAGTTGTTGAAGCACAAAGCGAAGAAACCCCTGTTGAAGAATCTCCTAATCAGGAAGATCCATCAGAAGACAAATAAATAAACTTTTTAAATAAAGACGCATAAAGCGTCTTTTTTTATACATAAATTTTAATCAATAATTGCTTGATAAGTAGCTAGTTGCATTAGTTCTCTTACGGGATAAGTTCCATCGGGTAATAGTTGCGTATGAACAATGCCAATGAGATCTTCTTTGTGGTCTATCCAAAAATGTGTACTTGCTGCACCACCCCAACTATAAACACCCTCTGAAACAGGTAAACCAGCTAGAGCAGGATTGACGACTACCGATCCGGTAACACCAAACCCCATACCTCTCACTTTATAGGCATTTCCTAGCATATTGAATAAATTTGTTAAACCCTCATCTGCGCTCTCATCTCCCATATGATTAGCCGTCATAAATTCAACAGTCTTCTTACCTAGGTATCGTTTACCTTCGTACTCACCTTTATTCAGTAACATCTGTGCAAATTTTAGATAATCTCCTACTGTACTGACTAGACCTCCGCCACCAGATTCAAGTTGAGGAGGAGTTCTGTAACCTGACTCTTTTGGATCGTCCATTAACATCATATTTCCTGGAACTGGGCCATAGTTAGCTGCAAACCTCTCAAGCTTTTCTTCGGGAACCATAAAACCTGTATCCTCCATACCAAGAGGACCAAAAATTCTTTCCTCTAAAAATTCTCCAAATGACTGTCCAGAAAGTTCTTCAATTAATGCACCCATAACATCCATCCCGACACTGTAATTCCAGATAGTTCCGGGTTGAGCAACGAGAGGAAGTTCAGCTAACGCCCTAACCCACTCTCTTAAGCTATTAAAAGCTGGCTTGGTTCCGCTTGTGAAAAAGATACCACCTGCACTAGGCACATTACCGAGACCTCTTTCCATTTCTTCTGAGACATACATTGAGCCTACTGGACCCGGCATAAAGGAATAAGACAATCCCGAGGTGTGGGAGGCAAGTTGCTGGATAGTTATAGGAGAAGATGCTGCTTCTGTTTGCATATTTTCACCCTCTCCACTCAAATGAACTTTCATTTCACCGAACTCTGGAAAATATTTAGCAATAGGATCGGTCATAAGAAACTTTCCTTCTTCAAAAAGCATCATTAAAGCAGCTCCCGTTACGGGTTTAGATTGAGAATAAATTCTATGGATTGTGTCAGTTTCCATAGGTAAATTTCTCTCTATATCTCTCATGCCATTCGCTTCAAAATGAACAACCTCTCCTCTCCTAGCCACCAAAGTAACAGTGCCTGGAATTTTTTTAGCCTCAATAAGAGAACGCATAGATTCTCCAATATGCTCTAGTTTTTCTTTTGAGAATCCTACCTTCTCTGGTTTAGTTATTTTGCTCATTAATTCTCCCCGATATGAACTCTATTATTTTTTTTGAAATCTTTTTTTTATTTTGTTTTTTGAGAAGTTGCTTGTCTTCTTTTGTTATGAGAGTAACTTCATTCTCCTCTGAATCAAATCCTATAGATTTATCTGACACATCATTGGCCACAATCAGGTCCAGTTTTTTATGTTTAAGTTTATTCTCAGCATTTTCTATAAGTTTGTCTGTTTCAGCTGCAAAACCTACAACATATGGTCTATCTTCTAACTCGCTTACAAACTTTAAAATATCTTCGTTTTCTTTTAACTCCAATATCATTGATGAGTTATCTCCAGCTTTCTTTATTTTGGAATCTTTAACTTCAGCAGGACTATAATCCGAAACAGCTGCTGTTCCGATATAGACATCCATCTCTTTGATATGATGTTTCACAGCATCCGACATTTCTTTTGCAGTGTTAATTGCAATTACATTACAGTTCGATGGTGGCTCTATATTTACTGGACCGCTGATCAAAGTAACTTGTGCACCTTGTTCAATTGCAGCATGAGCAAGACTATATCCCATCTTTCCAGAACTCCTATTTGTGATAAACCTCACAGGATCAATTGGCTCTTGAGTGGGCCCAGCCGTAATAAGGACATTTTTACCAGACAGGACTCCCTTATCAAAAGAAGATGAAAATATCTCTAATATTTCTAGTGGTTCTAGCATTCGCCCAAGACCAGTGTCTCCACATGCTTGCTCACCAGAACCAGGTCCACAGATACCAAAATCTTGGGTAATTAATTTATTTAAATTATCTTGAGTTCTATTATCTCTCCACATCGCTTGGTTCATGGCTGGGGCGAGAGATATTGGACCATCAAAAGCAAGTGTAACAGTTGATAAGAGATCGTCCCCCCTTCCGGAAGATAGTCTAGCTATAGTATTTGCAGTTGCAGGTGCAATTAGTATTCCATCTGCCCACTTTGCTAACTCAATGTGTCCCATAGCCGCTTCAGATTCAGTATCTAGTAGTTCAGTAGACACTCTATTTCCTGATAAGGCTTGTAAAGTGAGAGGAGTTATAAATTCTTCAGCAGACTTAGTCATTACAACTCTAACTGATGCGCCAGACTTCTTAAGATGCCTCACAATTTCAGCAGATTTGTAAGCAGCAATGCCACCAGTAACGCCTAATAAAATATTTTTATTTGCTAATGATTTCAATATTAATCTCTATATAAAACAGATTATAGCGGCTTATTCTTGCTTGCTGTCAATGCTTCTGGTATAAAACGCGGCTCTATAAATGAATTTTTTAATAAATTATGTCTAAAGTTTGCCAAGTAACAGGAAAAAGACCTCAAGCGGGAAATAATGTCTCGTTTGCGAAAAATAGAAATAAGAGAACTTTTCAACCAAACCTTCACAAACATAGGTTTTGGGTAGAATCTGAAAATAGATATATAAGCCTTACAGTTTCTGCAAATGGGTTAAGAACCATCGATAAAAATGGTATTGATACTGTGCTTGCTAAGATAAGAGCTAGAGGAGAAAAAATATGAGAGAAAAAATTAGATTAGTATCCTCTGCTGGTACAGGCCACTTTTATACGACTGACAAGAACAAGTCTGCAATGCCTGACAAAATGGAAATTAAAAAATTCGATCCAGTCATCAGAAAACACGTTATTTATACAGAAGCAAAAATTAAATAATTCCTGCAGCTTCCTTTATTAAACGCTGTTTCAGTGGCTTAGTTTTATTAGCAAAATCAAAAGCAAAACTTCTTCCCAGCTTTACTAAGAGATTTTCAGATCCAAAACCTCTCTTAAAGGCTTCCATCAGAGCTATCATCTTATAACTTTCAGTTTCCCTTCTTCTGCTATAAGATCTAAGCATCTCCTCATCATATAAAATCTTGCCAGATCTATTAGCTGATATGACTAATTCAGTGATCTCTTGTGCATCTGCAATCCCCAAATTTAAACCCTGACCTGCCAAGGGATGGATCGTATGAGCTGAATCTCCTATCAAGACCGCTCTACCTTTATAGAATTTTTTAGCATGTAGTTGATGCAATGGGAATGAATTGATCGTTTCATTAAAAGAAATATCACCAAATTTGCCCTCTGTTTTTAATCTTAATTCTTTACATAATTCATCATTATCTAATTCGAGGAGTTTCTTTCCATAAGCTTCGTCAGTAGACCAGATTAATGAGGCAACATTTTCTCCAACCATTAATGGCAACAAAGCAATCGGGCCTGTATCAGTAAATATTTGAAAAGCTGTCTTATCTAGCGGAACTTCTGTAGTTACTGAGGATACAATCGCAAGCTGTTCATAGCTCCATGTTCTTATAGGTATCCTGCTAAAATCTCTAACTTTTGAAAGTGAACCATCCGCTCCTATAAGAAGTTCAGAAACAATCCTTAAACCTGAATCAGATATTAATTCTATTTTATTCTGATCTTGACTAATTTCTTTTAGAGACTCTTCTTCAATTAGTGTGACTTCGGAGATTTGTTCTAACTTGCTGTAAATTGACTCAAGGATAATATTATTATGGACTATGACACCAAGGTCATTTCTTGAAATTTCCTCTGCATTAAATTGAACAGAAGATGAGCCCTCTGCATCCCAAACATATATTTCATTAAATTCTTGAGCATTTTTCTTAATATCCTCCCATATCCCAACATCTCTAAGCGATGCTATTGAAGATAGATTTAGAGAAGTAGTTTTTCCTATATATGGATTAGATAATCTTTGAGATGGTTTTCCTCGATCAATTAAGCAAGTCTTAACCCTTGATTTACCCAAATATAATGCCGCTAAGGCACCAGAAATACCTCCTCCTACAACAGATACTTGATAGTCCACTTAACCTTGAACAGTTTGTTCAACTTCTTCAATAGTCCTCGGAACATCAGGTGTGAGAAATTCATTGCCAGAATCATTAATTACAATATTGTCCTCTATCCTTACACCAATTCCCTTCCACTTATCATCAACATCTTCAAGAGAATCTAAAATATAAATTCCGGGTTCTATTGTCATAACCATCCCTTTTTCTAGTTCTCTCCAGTCGCCATCTTTTTTATAAGCACCTACATCATGAACATCCATACCAAGCCAGTGACCAATTCGATGCATATAGAATTTTGAATAAAGACCTTTTTCAATATTTTCTTCTTTAGAACCATTCAATAAACCTAGAGACAAAAGTCCTTCAACAAGAACTTCTACTGATTTTTCATGCATCAAATTCCACTTGTTACCAGGTTGAGCTTGCTCTATAGACTGTTTATGTGCCTCAAGTACTATCGTATAGATCTCTTTTTGCTCGGGAGAAAATTTTCCATTTACAGGGAATGTTCTTGTTACATCCGAGGCGTAATACTGATACTCACATCCGGCATCAACAAGAACTAAATCTCCGTCCTTCAATTCCGCATTATTTTCAACATAATGCAAAATACAAGAATTATTTCCTCCGCCAACAATTGAATTATAAGCAGGAGATCTTGCACCATTTTTATTAAATGCATACAGATACTCAGCTTCTAATTGGTACTCAAACATACCTGGAGTTACTGCTTGCATAGCTCTGATATGAGCTTCCGTAGTTATATCGGCAGCATGCTTCATGATATCCAACTCATGATCTTCTTTGATAAGTCTCATTTCATGCAGGATGGAATCTAATGACAATAGATTTTCTGGAGGTTCAGCCCCCGCTCTCATATTCTTTCTGATATCTTCAATCCAATGATTAATCTTAGAATCTATACCACAAGGTGAACTCATGGAGAAATAGATATTCTTAGACCCCTTTAGAAGTTCAGGCATCAATTGATCTACAGAATTAATACTATAGGACGCATCAGCTCCATATTCTGATATTGCTCCTTCTTGTCCAGTTCGAAAGCCATCCCATTGCTCTCTTAGTGGATCTCTATCTCTACAAAAGATAATAAATTTCTCATTATCATGATTAGGTCTTATCAAGATCAAGGATTCAGGTTCTTCATAACCAGATAAGTAGTAAAAATTGCTATCTTGTCTGTAAGCATAGTCGGTATCTGAGATTCTCGATTTTACAGAGGCAGATGCAATGATAATTGCAGAATCATCCAAAACTTTATGAGCTAGGTTCGATCTTCTTTCAGAAAAGTTATTTTTCATGGCATTAACAAGCAATAAACAATTTTATGAAGAAACATGGTAGCAAGAAATTACGTTCAAAGTTAAACTTAAACTAGAAAATGTCTGAAAATAAATTTGATAATTTAGAAAAAGAAGTTAACGAGCTTATTAAGCTTAGTCAGCAACTTAAAGAAGTAAATGATCATCTATCTAAAAAGAATCTGGAGTTATCAAAAGAGAATAACAAGCTTTCAAAAAATCTAGATATAGCAAAGAAAGGTATAAAGAAAATAATTCAGTCCTACAAAAGCTAATGAGTAAAGAAACTACAACTGTAAAAATTCTAGGAGCAAGTTATAAAATAGCCTGTCCTCCAGAAGAATCAGAAGAAGTAAAAAAAGCTGCAATATTTTTAGATAATAAACTGAATGAGGTAAAAGAATCATCTGGTCTTGATGAGAAGAGAGCGGCAATTATAACCGCACTAAATATAAGTAATGAATACCTCAAAAACTTGTCTGATGTGAGTAAAGATGAATCCGTTAATCAAGGTCTTGATAATTTAACCTTAGAGGTTAAAAAACAGTTAAAAAGTTTATCTTTTAAAGCTCAGTAAGTAAGTTATAATTTTTCAGTTTCCTGGATTATTCGATAGTTATTACTACTCTCGAGCCGATAAAAAAATAATAGGAGATTCTGAAAGGTTTTGTTGTGCATACCCATACATTGGGAAGCCTAATAAATTGACGGAGTCACCGCCTTGAACTTCACGGTTCAGGGCAGTAATCAACAACGGTAATCTGGGAAATACTGTCCATGACCAAAAAATCCTATTTGAGAAAAGAATATATCGAACTGAGAAATGGTATTACTTTTGATGAAGTCCATAATGCTGAAATCAATTTATTATCTATAGTAAGAAATAATTCAGAATTATACGCAAATAAAAAAGTGTCTTGCTATTGGTCAATTGGCAAAGAACTCCCAACTCATGAACTAGTTTTAATGCTTTCTGACATTGGATCAGAAGTCTATTTGCCCAAGATGATTGATAATTCTAAAAAGCTTAAATTCGTTAAGACAGATGGTCAGCTTAGTTTAAGAAAGAACAATTTAGGGATTTCTGAACCAATAGGGAATACAGAAATTGACCCAAATGAGCTAGACATAATATTTCTCCCTTGCGTTTGTTTTGACGAAAAAGGATATAGGATTGGCATGGGAAAAGGCTATTATGATTATTCGTTAGCTGATATAGATTCTTCCAGTATTGAACTAATAATATTGGCGCATGAATTCCAGAAAATTGAAAATTGCCTTCCTGAAGATCATGATATAAAAGCGCATATGTGTATCACGGAAAAGACAATATACAAATTTAAATGAAATCTACTTTAAAAATGATTTGTAGGCTGAATTTTGTGTTTCATCCCAAAATCTAAATCCGGTATTACTTAAATATTTTAATAATTTGGGATAATTCTTTTCCTTAGACTCAAAGCCAACTAGAACTCTTCCATATGCTGCACCCTGATTCCTATAATGGAATAATGTTATATTGAATCTGTCGCTCAACTTATCCAAAAAATCTATCAAAGCTCCTGGACGTTCAGGGAATTGAACTCTAAAGATATATTCACCCTTACTGAAAACTTCTTTTGGTGCCCTTCCACCTACCATATGCTTTATATGAAGTTTTGCAACTTCATTCTCTGAAAGATCCTTAGGTGAAAACCCTTTAGACTTTAAATGTTTTACCAACTTTAATTTACCTTCCTTATCATTAAATCTGCATGCTACAAATATATTAGCTTCTTCACTTTCTTCTGCTCTGTAATTAAATTCAGAAATACTTCTTTTACCCAGGTGATTACAAAATTTTCTGAAGCTCCCCTTCTCCTCTGGTATCTTTACACTTAGGAGTGCTTCTTTACTCTCTCCAAATTGGACTCTTTCTACAATATGACCCAAACGATCAAAATTTAAATTTGAACCAGAATTAATTGCAATTAGGGTCTTATTCTTTAATCCTCTCGAAAGGCTATATTTTTTTAATCCTGCCAAAGCCAGAGCGCCCGCAGGCTCTGAGATTGTTCTTGTCTCTTGAAAAGTATCTTGAACAGATGCGCACATCTCATCTACTGTGATGGTCACAATATCATCGATCCAGTCTCTTATTAAAGAAAATGTTTCCTTTCCTATTTGTTTAACTGCAACGCCATCTGCAAATAAACCAACCTCAGGTAAAGATAATCTCTTATTATTATCTAGAGCTAACTTCAAACAAGCAGCATCTTCTGGCTCAACACCTATAATCTTGGTTTTAGGACTGACAGATTTAACATAGGTGCCAAGACCGGCAAGCAGTCCTCCGCCACCAACCGGGACGAAAATAGCATCAATCTCACTATCTACCTGTTCGATCAACTCTTTACCTATGGTACCTTGGCCAGCAATTACATCTTTATCATCGTATGGATGTATGAAGATATATCCTTGTTCTTTAGCTAGAAATTTCGCATGTTGGAAAGCTTCGTCGAAATTATCGCCATACAAAACAACCTTACCTCCGTAGTTTTTTACTGAATTCACTTTAATAGATGGTGTAGTGATAGGCATGACAATATATGCCTTTAATCCTAAGCTTTTAGCGCCAAACGCAACACCTTGAGCATGATTTCCTGCTGAAGCTGCAATAAAGGGACCTTTTATGCCTTTTTGCTTTAATTTTGATAATTTATTGTAAGCTCCTCTGATTTTAAAAGAGAAAATAGGCTGAAGATCTTCTCTTTTAAGCAAAACTTCATTTTTGAGTAACTTCGAGAGCTGATTTGCTTTTGTTACAGGAGTAATTTGAGCCACATCATAAACGTTTGAGGACTCAATCAAACCTACATACTTTTTTAAATTAGAAGAATTCATTAATTTTGCTTTGATAAGCTTTATAAAAGGAGGCTATTATACTGAGTCAGTGATAATATTCATTACATCTACAATAATATGAATCAAGACCTAAAAAAGGAAAAATCAGCAAAGGAAGCTTTTAGTTTTATCGAGAAAGATATAAAGAAAGACTCAGTTATTGGAATTGGAACGGGAACTACAACTAATTTCTTCATAGAAGAACTAAATAAAGCCAGATTGCACATAAAAGGTGTTGTGTGCAGCTCAGATGCTTCGGAAAAATTAATAGATAGCTCTTACGAAGTCTTGTCACTAAATGAAGTTCACTCTATCGATTTTTATATTGATGGAGCAGATGAATACAATGATAGAAAGGAATTGATAAAAGGGGGTGGTGGAGCTCTTACAAGAGAAAAAATACTTGCATATTCATCAGACATCTTTGTTTGTATCGTAGACGAATCAAAATATACAGATTTATTAGGTAAATTTCCTCTGCCAATTGAAGTAATAGAGATTGCAAGAAGTGCTATTTCAAGAGAGCTCATGAAAATGGGGGGGAAGCCTATTTTTAGAAATGGTTTTATTTCAGATAATGGAAATAAAATAATAGATATCCATAACTTGCCTATAGACATACCTTATGATCTAGAGGCCGAATTAAATAATATTCCTGGCGTCGTGGAGAACGGAATATTTGCAAACAGAAAGGCAGATGTCATCATTTGCTCGACAGATTCTTCTATCGAAATAATTCAGTAGAATCTTATATTTAAGTGATAGTAAATACTTACTTTATTTATAGGAGCTTAGAAATCTGAGATGTTAGCTCCTGGCTATCAGGCTCTACTTTAGTATCAAAGCTTAACACTTCGCCTTCTTTTGAAATAAGATACTTGTGAAAATTCCAACCAGGAGTTTGTCCTGTAATGTCAGCTAAAGTTTTGAAAAAAGAATTTGCTTTTTTTCCTTTAACGGGGGATGTTGCAAACATTGGAAAGGTAACACCATATTCTGTACTACAAAACTCTTTTACTTTGGACTCATCGCTGTATTCTTGATACATGAAATCTCTTGATGGAAATCCCAATATTACAAATTCATCCTTACCATACTTCGTATATAGATTTTGAAGAGCTTCGTACTGATATGTAAAACCACATCGACTAGCAACATTAACAGCGAGAACCACTTTATTTTCATATTGGCAAAGATTCAAAGTTTCGTTCGAATCTAAAATCCTCATCTCATGATCCAAAACTTTGGAACATGAAAATGCATAAGACCCAAAAAATACGAGAGAGAACAATAAAAATTTCTTCATAGTTAAATATCTAATAAATCCAGACTTGTGCCTTTTCATCAACTAGATCAAAAAGCTCTATTACATCGTCATTATACATCCTTATGCAGCCATCAGAAGCAGGTTTTCCTATTAATCCCTCTTCAGCTGTTCCATGGATGTAAATATACCTATTTCTAGAATCTATACCTTCTCCTTTATTTTTTCCAAGCTCAAGACCATCTAACCATAAGATCCTAGAAGTAACGTGGTCAAAATCAGTATCTATAGGCTCTGTAATAATATCTGCAATCGCTCCATTCCAGACCCGTCCTTTTAGAATAGCGTTATTCGGCAGACCATCACCTATCTTCTTATAGATTTCATGTCTTCCAAGAGGAGTTTTTAAACTGTTCTCTGTACTACCTGTACCATAATAAGAGGAAGAGATGCTATATTTTTTAAAAACTGTACCTTTTTTTATATGTAGAAGAGATTGTGTATCAATGTCAACAAATAGCAAGGTGTCTAAATTAGAAAAATTTGAGTCTATGGATTGTATTTTTTTCATGATTATGTTTTTATTGAGGTTTTTATCTTCCACTAATGTTGAACATGATGCTGCTATGATTAACAGAAAGATTATTTTTATAGGATTTATTACAATATAACGTGACATATGTTCTTTTTATTTAATATTAGTATTAAAAAGTTTCTTAAACGACATAAAACTCACATATAAAATGAGAAATATTAACAAAGGTAAATTACCATACTTAGAGTAAAAAGTATGTCCAGAATAGAGGGTTATATTTCTGGTCAAAGTTTTATCTTCAAAATAAGTTTGACTCTCAATAATTTCTCCATTTTTTGATACATAAGCACTAATTCCGCTGTTTGTAGCCCTAATTAAAGGTTTTTTATGTTCTAAAGCTCTATTTTGAGCTATTTCTAGATGCTGAATAGGGCCAATCGATTTACCAAACCAGGTATCATTGCTCACTGTCAGCAAAATGTTGCTATCTTTAGCAGTTTTCCTTATGTGTTCGTCAAAAGCTATTTCATAACAAATACTTGGTGAAATCCTTAATTTTCCAGTTTCTATTGATCTAACAGCTTCTCCAGGTAATGTATTTGTTAAATTTAAGCCAATAATATCTAAAAAACTTCCCAAATACTTTTCTAGAGGTATAAATTCGCCAAATGGTACTAGTTTAACCTTGTCGTAGACGTCTTCCATAGTACCAAGTGTTTGCAACCTGTTTCTAACTCTATAATTATCCTCTCTTTCAAGTATCCCAGTTATAAGTGTTATATTTTTTTCAGAACTTTTGCTTTTAATGCGATTCATAAAAGGTTGATTATCTTTTTCAGATAATATCAATGCTGTCTCAGGAAAGACTATAAGATCACCATCATTTGCATCTTCTATAGATTTTTCAATCATTCCTTGAGATTTAATGATTCCAAACTGACTCCACTTATCCTCTAAGGTTAAATTTGGTTGATAAAGACTTACCTGAATCTTGTTTTCAGCTGAAGTCCACTCAACTGTTTTAAGAAAATAAGAGGGCATGAGGATCAATAACGAAAATGTAGAAAGGAGTAGGGCAGATCTATTTTCTGTTATATTTTCATAAAGTTTATAAACCAAAACTGATAGAAGAATAAGAAAGAAACTATTACCTTGAGCACCAATAATTGGTGTGTAACCATCTATAAAGGTATCTGCCAACATTGTGCCAGAAATCAACCATGGAAAACCTGTGAAGAGGTAGGATCTGAGGAACTCCAAAAGAGTCCATGCAATTGGTAGAGTGAGAAAAATTATTTTTTTTGGACTTAATGATTCCAACACATTATTGAGTAGAAACAAAAAACCTGAGTATAAAGATAGGATAGAAATAAAAATAAGAATGATTAAAGATGAACCTATAATTCCTATATTTCCATGATAGTGAATACTCACATACAACCAGGAAATTCCAGATAACCACATACCAAATCCAAATGTATATCCGAGAAGGAATGCTTCTTTATTTGAAGATTTATTTAATAATCCAACTAGTACTGCAACTGAAAGAACAGATATTAACCAGAGGTCAAATGGTGCAAAACCAAATGAAAAAATTACACCACAAATAAGGGCAAGAAATCTCTTCTTGAGCATCAGCGATATTTTAATACAGAGAAATTTTTGCGAAAGAAGATTTAAGTTATTTTGGAGACTTTAATTCTCTTGATCCTTCTTCTTTCCAGTGAATTTATTATAAACCGCCAACCTTCTATATTGATAGCATCGTTTGGCTTGGGAAACCTCGCAAAATGATGCATCACTATGCCGCCTAAAGTATCAAAATCTTTGTCACTCAGAGAAGAACCAAAATTTTCATTGAAAACATCTATTGGAGTGAGTGCAGATACAAGATATTCATCTTGACCAATTTCTTTTATTAAAGTTCCTGCGTCTTTATCATGCTCGTCTTCTATTTCACCAACAATTTCTTCTAAAACATCTTCGATTGTTACAATTCCAGTAATATCTCCATATTCGTCAAGCACAATGGCCATATGATTTCTTCCCGCTCTTAATTCATCAAGTAATATATTCAATTTTTTGCTCTCAGGGATCAATATTGCAGGTCTGATAAGCTTGGAAAGTTCAAAGTTATCTAAATCTTCAGAAGATAAGAAGGGAAGAAGGTCTTTTGCTAATAAAATACCTTCAATTTTGTCATTTTCTGAGTTTATAACTGGAAATCTAGAGTGACTCGATTTAATAACTCTAGGCAAGAAGTCTTGCGGCTTCTCATTTCTTTCAACAAAAACTACTTGTGGTCTGGGAATCATTACGTCCCTTACTTGATCTGTAGAGACTCTAAGGGCTCCCTCGATCATATTCAAAGTACCTTTCTCAAGTACACCTCTCTCGCTTGAATCTCTTATGGATCCGGCAAGTTCTTGTTTATTCTGGGGTTTATAGGAGAAATTTTGATAAATTTCTTTTATTCTGTCTTTTATTTTTTTCCTAAGGCCGAGCTCACTAGACTCAGCTAAAATACTTGGGGGTTCGTCGTTCATCAACGCCTCACTTCATAAACACACTCACATCTTAATTTGTTTCAATAGGGATTCGCAATACCTATTTTTTTTAAAGCTTCTACTTCAATATTTTCCATAATCTCAGCAGAGCCGTCATCTGAGTGATCATGTCCTGTTAGATGAAGTAAAGAGTGAAGAATGATGTGGGATAAATGACTTTGGTTTTCTTTATTTTGATCAATAGCTTCACTTTTTATAATTTCAGGACATATGGCAATATCTCCTAATAATTCATCATCGAGGTTAGATTCTTGGGTGGGGAAAGATAGAACATTTGTTGGCCTGTCTTTATTAAGAAATCTAAAATTCAATTCCTTGATCTCAGTTTTGGATATGAATCTAATATTTACGGATTTTTTTAAAAATAAACTTTCTAAGCTTGGTTCTGTGTCGATTAAAAGTTGAATTAAACTTGATATATCCTCTTCGGTGCAAGACAGTCCCTCAAGATCTCCAGAAATAAAAATATTGGAACTGGAAGGTATCACTTAATTAGCAAACTTAGCGTAAGCCTCAACAATTTTTTGAACAAGACCATGACGTACAACATCTTTTGATTCAAATTCTACTAATCCAATATCATCGACAGATTTTAATACTTCTAAAGAATGGACCAAACCAGAGAGTGTGTTTTTAGGTAAGTCTATTTGAGTTATGTCTCCCGTGATAACTACTTTCGAACCAAAACCAAATCTTGTAAGAAACATTTTCATTTGCTCTACTGTTGCGTTTTGACTTTCATCAAGAATAATAAAGGAATTATTTAATGTTCTACCTCTCATAAAAGCCAAAGGTACAACTTCAATTATATTCCGCTCTATTAGCTGAGTAGTTTCTTTGTAGCCCAACATCTGAAATAACGCGTCATAAAGAGGTCTCAAGTAAGGATCAACTTTTTGGCTTAAGTCACCCGGTAAAAAACCAAGCTTTTCTCCGGCCTCCACTGCAGGACGCACTAACAAAATCTTTTCAACTTCTCCTCTTGTAAATTGCTCCACGGCTAGAGCAACGGCTAAAAATGTCTTTCCTGTACCAGCGGGTCCTATACCAAAAGTTAATACCTTTTTTCTAATGGTCTCAACATAATGCTCTTGGCTACCATAATTAGCTGCAACTATCAGGTTAGGTGTTTTAATTATCTGTCTAGCCGAAGTGTCTTTTTTAATATTTTTTAAATCATTCATTCCTTTCCTTAAATATAAGTGAACTTCTTCTGAACTAATAGTTTTATTTTCTTCAAGATCATCATAAATTCTTAGAATGATGTTTTTAGCTATCTGCGCGTTTGAAGTTTCTCCTTTGATTCTAAAGCTTGCACCTCTGTTTAAGATTTTTATTCCCAGTTCTTCTTCTATTTGCTTAAGAATTGAATTAGTAGGCCCACATAAGTCACTTATTTTGTCGTGATTTACAGGCTCTAAGTGAAATTTCATTAAATAGTTTGATAAAGCTATGCAGCTACACCTCGTAAAGATTTATTTTTTGCTTCTACGATTTCTATATCGACTATTTTACCAATCATTGATTGATCTGAGCATGAAAAGATAACCACTTTATTATTTTCAGTACGAGCCTGAAACTCTCCAGGATTCTTTTTAGAAACTCCTGTGACGAGACATTTTCTTGTCTCACCGACCATTTTTCTACTTATATTCAATGCTGAGTTTTCTAATTTATGCTGTAGAACTGAAAGCCTGTTCTTCTTCTCTTCAAGAGGCACATCATCCTCCAAATCTTTTGCTGTTGTATTAGGCCGTGGGCTATAAATAAAACTAAAAGATTCATCGTAACCAACCCGATCAACGAGATCCAAAGTGTCCAAGAAGTCGTTTTCTGTTTCTCCAGGAAATCCAACTATGAAGTCAGAAGATATGCTAATGCCTTCTCTTACGGTTTTTAATTTTTCAATAATCTCCAAGTATTCGTCTCTGGTGTGTCTGCGTCTCATCTTTTCTAGAATAGAGTTTGACCCACTTTGGACAGGCAGATGAACATAACTAATTAACTCTGGCACTTCTAGATAAATATCAATTAGATCTTGACCAAACTCAAAAGGATGAGAAGTTGTAAATTGAATTCTTTGAATTCCTTCTATTTTAGCTGAGGCTCTGATTAAATTTGTTAATCCCAGTCCTTTTGTCTTTAGCTTTGAATCTCGATATGAATTTACATTTTGGCCAAGTAAGTTTATCTCTTTGACACCTTGCAAGGACAATCCTCTAATTTCTTTGAGGATGTCATCTATAGGTCTACTTATTTCATGACCTCTTGTGTGAGGTACTACACAAAATGAACAATATTTATTGCAGCCTTCCATGATTGAAACAAATGCGGTTGGTCCATCAATTTTCTGTTCTGGAAAATAATCAAATTTTTCTGTCCTTGGAAAGGCTATATCCACAGAAGCAGGCTTAGCTTCGGTGATATTTTTATAAAGATCTGGAACTCTGTGGATTGTTTGAGGACCGAAAACTAAATCAACTTGGGGCGCTCTCTTTATTATGTTCTCTCCTTCCTGGCTTGCTACACAACCTCCAACTCCTATTTTTAAATTGGGATTTTTTTCTTTTAATTTTTTCCATCTGCCTAACTGATGAAAAACTTTTTCTTGTGCTTTTTCACGAATTGAACAGGTATTTAAGAGTATCAGGTCTGCTTCGTCCTCGTTTTGTGTAGTTTCAAATCCATGACTATCACCAAGTAAATCTTGCATCCTTGCGGAGTCATATTCATTCATTTGACATCCGTGGGTCTTGATAAAAAGTTTCTTGGCCATATATATTTAATAACTTTAAAGAGTACTATAGTTTAAATCTATAAAAGGCAGGGATTGTAATGGCAAAAAAAGGAATCTACAAAATAGTATTTGTTCAATTGGGTGAAATCTATGAGGTTTATGCTGAGGCCATTTACCAAAGTGACATGTATGGATTCATAGAAGTCGAGGAATATATATTCGATCAAAAGTCGCAAATAGTTGTGGATACAAGTGAAGAAAAACTAAAAAACGAATTCAAAGGTGTTCAAAGAAGTTATATACCTATAAATTGTATAATGAGAATTGATGAAGTGGATAAGAAGGGAACAGCAAAAATAACTTCGAGTGATTCAGCAAAAATTATGCCTATTTCCAATCCTGCTTTTCAAGGGCCTGATAAATAAATTTATCGAACAAAGAATTTATCTCGGTAAAACTTCAACTCTTGAATGGACTCAAGAACATCTTCCATAGCTCGATGTCCGCCACTTTTCTTAAAACCATCAAGTAGCTCGGGATTCCATCTCTTAATGAGTTCTTTTATTGAGCTAACGTCAACGTTTCTGTAATGAAAAAAAGCATCTAGCTCTGGCATATATCTTCTTAAAAAACGCCTATCATGAGAAATAGAGTTGCCACATAATGGCGATCTTCCTTTCTCGGCATGCATAGATAAAAATTCAAGTGTTTGTTTCTGTGCCTCTTCGATAGTTATATTTGTGACTTTTAAGCTTTCAACTAGTCCAGATTTTGTATGCTGATTAGTATTCCAGTCATCCATATTGTCAATGAACTCCATTGGTTGCTGGATCACGAGGTTTGGTCCTTCAATTATTTCTGATAGGTCATGACTAGTAATCGCTGTGGCAATTTCAATAACTCTTTCCGAATCTGGGTCTAAACCCGTCATTTCTAAATCTAGCCAAACTAGGGTAGGATATTTCTTTTTATCTGTCATTTCCCACAGAATTTTAACTGCAATTTACAATAACCCCTAGTGATGGTTCGAAATATTTACAAGTATTGTTTACTTTTCCTGACGATCTTCTCAATGAGTTCATGCTCGATTGCAGGATCATGGGTCTATGAGAGATTAGATAACTATTTAGCTGATTATTTCAAGGAATTTGCTGATTTCTCACGAGAGCAAGATGAAGAAATAGAAATTATATCAACAGAATTTATAAATTGGTTTAGTGAAAATGAACTCAGCAAAGTAAAAGTTATTCTAGAAAAATTAAAAAGTATAAATTTACAAAATCCCGAGAAAGAAATTGTTTCTATCTATAGGGATGCAGAGGGAATTTTTAGAAGATCAAATTTCTATTTCAAATTACCCATAATTAGCTTTACGAAGGAAATAAATGAAGTACAAATAGATGAAATAGGATCTCATTTCAGAGAGCTAAGAGAGAAAAGGGAAAAAGAGAGATCAGAGAATGGTTATAGCTTAATAGATAACTATATTTCTGGATTTGATCGAGTAGGTATCAAACTTAGAGATGATCAGATTGATAAAATAAAATTGAAATTGGAAAATCACATCGAAGTAAGAGAAGAATGGTCTAATCTTCAAGAAGAATGGATAGAGGAGTTTATTCAACTTTTGAAAAATAATCAGTCTCCCGATTACGAAACAAAAATGTCGGCGTACCTAGATTCTCTAGAAGAACTAGGAGAGGAAAAGTTTAGAGAAAAGATTGATAAGAATGAATTACTTGCTCAAGAAATCATTAGTTTTGTCTTTAAATCAAGCGATGAAAAACAAATAGAAAATTTCAATAGAAGCCTAGATATTTACATAAAGTCTATAAACCGAATATTGTCTAGGAGAGAGGTTAATTAGTTCAGCGTGAGCTAAAATACACAAATATTTCATGAAAGATAAGAGTAAAAATAAAACAAGCTTCGGTTTTAAAGAAGTTGATTCTGATAAGAAGGCAGATCTTGTGGGTAGTGTTTTTGATACGGTTTCAAAGAACTATGACCTTATGAATGATCTTATGTCTTTTGGAATACATAGACTTTGGAAGAAAGTAACTATTGAGACGTCTGGGATCAAAGATCACTTTGTAGTATTGGATCTTGCTGGTGGCACGGGAGATATGGTTAAGCTTATGCGAGATAAGATTTCTGAGAAAGGCACTTTAATTCTCAGTGATATCAATGCTTCAATGCTAAATGAAGGAAGAAATCGATTAATTGATGAAGGGATAGAGGATGTACATCCTGCACAAATAGATGCTCAATTTCTTCCATTTAAAGACAATACATTTGATCTAATCACAATAGCATTTGGGCTTAGAAATGTTACTGACAAAGAAACTGCTCTTGGATCTATTTACAAGGCATTAAAACCAGGCGGGAAACTAATTATCCTAGAATTCTCAAAACCACAAAATGAAGTTTTTAGAGAAATATACGATCTTTTCTCTTTCGAAGTTATACCAAAAATTGGAGAAATTATTGCACAGACTGAAGAAAGCTATAGATATCTAGCCGAATCAATAAGGATGCATCCTACCCAAGAAGAATTAAAAAAAATGTTGGAAGAGACAGGTTTTTCAAAATGTAGATATGAAAATTTAACTAATGGGATAGTGGCAATTCATTCTGGCCAAAAAGGAATGTTGGATGTTTAGAGATTCTCTCAGACTTTTTAAAATCATTCATACTTTGCTAAAAGCTCGCCTAGACAAGGAAGTTGATACATTCTCAAAACCAAAAATCGTTTCATTTCTTCTCTTTATATCTCCCTGGCGTCTGTATCAATCCAAAAAAGAGCCCGGAGAAAGACTTCGCTTTGCATTAGAAGAATTAGGCCCTATCTTTATAAAGTTTGGTCAACTTTTATCTACAAGACCAGACGTAGTTCCAGGAGAAATTGCAAAGAGTCTAAAAATCCTTCAAGACGATCTGCCTCACTTCTCTGATAAGCAGGCCATAGAGATTATTGAAAAAGAGATGAATTGTGAAATTATTTCAATTTTTAAGGACTTTAACCCCACACCTTTAGCGGGTGCATCAATAGCACAGGTTTATTCGGCAATACTAAAAGAAAATAACAAAGAAGTTGTGATTAAAGTTGTTAGACCGGGAATAAAAAAAACTATTCAAACAGATGTATCTCTTATGAAAAGAATTGCGGCATTTTCAGAGCGGCGATTTGAAGATGCGAAAAGATTGCAACTTTCAAGATTAGTGGACGAATACGAAGCTGTAATTCTAGCAGAGCTTGATATGAGATTAGAGTCATCGAATATAAAACAAACCAGAAGAAACTTTGAGGGCAATAATCTCCTTTATGTGCCTGAAGTGTATCTTGATTATTGCACTGAGAATTTACTGGTCATGGAAAAAATTGAGGGTATTCCTGTGGATCGTATAGAGATCCTTAATGATCTTGGTGTAGATTTAAGATTAGTAGCAGAAAGAGGTGTTGAGATCTTTCTAAAACAAGTATTTATTGATAACTTCTTCCACGCTGATATGCATCCTGGCAATATATTCATTGACGCCAAAAATCCGTCTGACCCCGCATATGTTGCGGTTGACTACGCAATTGTTGGTTCACTAAGCGAAGAAGAGCAATATCAAATAGGTAGAATGTTAGTTGCTGTTATAGGAAGAGATTTTAAAGAAGTTGCAAACATATTAATTGAATCAAAATGGGTGAATCCAAATACGAGATTAAGTGACCTAGAAAATACTATAAGGGCAGCATGTGAACCTATTTTTGATCAGCCGATGGAAAAAATAAACTTTGGTGAGATGCTTCTATTTTTATTTGATTCAGCCAGAAGATTTGATTTAAGGATGCAACCATCCTTGATGCTTCTCCAGAAAACATTAGTGAATATTGAAGGTTTAGGTAAACAACTTTATCCAGCCTTAGATTTCTGGTCTATAGCAAATCCTTTCTTAAAAAATTGGATTTCAGATAGGTATAACCCTAAGAAATTAACTGAGTGGGCTAAAAGAAATTCCTTAAGTTGGTTTGAGAAAGCTAGGAAATTTCCTGAAATAGCAGATACGGCTATAGAACAGGTTTCAAAATTAGAAGAATATCAAAATGCAAATGAAGAACGACATAATCAGCTTATGCAAAAAATCTATATACAAGGAAGAAATAATGGCATTATCCTGATAGTTTTAATCATTTGTTTATTCTTATTTATAGCTACCTAAAATGACCGAACAAGACTTACTCAAAAAGCTCTTCAATTTAATGGAGAAAAGGGTTGGCTCAATATCTAAAGACTCGTATGTAAAATCTCTTTTGGATCAAGGCAAGGTAAAAATTAACGAAAAGGTGCTCGAAGAGGCACTCGAACTGCTAGAAGCAACAAATGACGTGACGGTCGACAAGAATAAAAAAATAATTCATGAAACCGCAGATTTATGGTTTCATACTATGGTCTTACTTTTAAATGAAGGTATTCATATAGACGATGTTCTAGAGGAACTAAATAATAGGCTTGGCACATCAGGGCATAAAGAAAAGAGTTCCAGAAAGAAAAACAAGGAGAAATAAATGGGTATAGGCGGAATTAGCATATGGCAATTACTGATAATTTTGGTAATCGTGTTACTTCTATTTGGAGGCACTAAAAGGATTAAAAATTTGGGTTCGGACTTAGCCAACACAATTAAAAGCTTTAGGAAAACTCTTGATGAAGAAGACGATAAAAAATAATGTTCGACGTTGGTTTTTTTGAAATTTTAATAATTTTCATTGTTGGAATTATTCTAATAGGTCCAGAAAAATTGCCCGAAGTCTTAAAATATATATTTGTTACAGTAAGAAAGATAAAAGATCAATTTAACGATGCTAAGGAAGAAGTATCAAAGACTCTTAACCTAGAAGAAGCCCTCCTTGATGAAAAAAATAAAGAAATATTAGAAGATCTTAAAGAAAGATAATCTTATGGAAGAAGCCTCTCTTGTTGATCATCTAACAGAACTAAGAGTCAGACTTGTTAAGTCGATAGCAGCTATAGCTAGTTGTTTTATTTTACTCATTTATTTTTCTAATGACATTTATCAGTTCTTGGCAGAGCCTTTACAAAAATTCTTACCTTCTAATTCTTCCATGATTGCAACTGAAGTAGCATCTCCATTCCTTGCGCCTCTAAAATTAACTCTATTTGTTTCACTGATGATTTCCATGCCTTATTTTTTTTCTCAAATATGGGGGTTCATAGCGCCAGCTTTGTACAAACAAGAAAAGAATCTGAGCTTCTCTTTGTTATTTTCAAGTGTCGTACTTTTCTATTTAGGTATTGTCTTTACCTATTTTCTAATTTTACCAATTGTCTTTAGCTTCTTTACTTCGTCAGCTCCAGAAGGTGTTTTGGTTATGACAGATATTAATAGTTACCTAGGTTTCGTTCTAGGAATGATGTTAGCTTTTGCGATTGCATTCGAAATCCCTATTTTAATATTTCTTTTAATTTGGAGTGGCGTATCTACATCAGCAAGCTTATCTAAAAAAAGACCTTACATAATAGTAGGATGCTTTGTAGTTGGAATGCTAATAACTCCTCCAGATGTAATTTCTCAAACTTTGCTTGCAGTGCCGGCTTGGCTTCTTTTTGAATTAGGCCTGTTAATATCTAAATTAATTTTAGAAAGCAGAACAGTTACAGAAGATAAAAAAGAAGGAGAATAGATTGCAAAATAGCCTCATAAAAGGTCATTCTTTTCGAGAAGGTACTCTTATGACCCTAAATAATTCATATAGAGAAAGATTTATGGCATGTAGATTGCATCAATATAAGCGTGTTTGGAGCAACCTTTGGAAATTTTTGGATTAATAGTTTTACTTATAACTGCCGGTGCCGTGGCTGGGCTGACAGCAGGCCTTTTTGGAAATGGCGGCGGATTTGCAGTAGTCCCTGCTCTTGTCTTACTTTTTACGATACTAGATATCGAATCTGAAAATCTAATATTTGTGGCTGTAGGAACTTCTCTTGCTTGTATTATATTTTCATCAGCAAGAGCACTTATATCTCACAATAAAAAAGGTGCCGTTGATTTTTCAGTTTTGAAGGAATGGGCACCATGGCTCGTTGTAGGTGTTGTTATTGGAATTTTTATTGCTTCATACTCTCAAGCTGAAGAATTATATTTAATATTTGCTTGGGGAGTACTATTCTATGGAATCTACTTCCTCTTCCCCAAAATATTGGACCAAACTGCTATGAAACAAAGAGATATGCCTGTTGGGTTTGCCCGTGCCGGTCTAGTTTCATTCCTCGGAGGTTTTTCTGCACTACTTGGAATTGCTGGCGGTACAATAACCGTAATAACAATGTCTATCTGTAAAAGACCAATTTATCAAGCAGTCGCAACCGCTTCAGGTGTTGGTTTAATCATTGGTTTAGTTGGTGCTTTAGGTTTTCTCGTTTTAGGCTTCAACAAAACAGACCTCCCTTTTGGGTCACTGGGCTTTATTAATATTCCAGCTGTATTGATAATAAGTCTAGTGTCTATTTTAACTGCACCGATAGGAGTCGAATGGGCTCATAATCTTGAAGAGAATAAATTAAAAAGACTTTTTGGTCTTTATTTGCTTTTTGTCTCGTCAGGAATGTTTTGGAAAGCAAGTCTTTCCTCGTCAATAATTTAACAGGAGAAAATATGAAAAATAATGCAATATCGAGAAGAACATTATTGAAAGGAGCTTTATTTACAGCTGGCTCAGTTATAGCTTCACCAGTAATAGGTCAGAGTTCAAAAACGAATAGTGTAATAGGCAGTATTCCAAGGATAGTACCCAGTAATGCATCAAATATTAGTTATGGTCCTGCATTTGGAGTAGCGAAATTGAATGCTAATGAGAATCCATATGGTCCAAGTCCGTTAGCTCTGAGAGCTATGGAAGAGGCCATAAAAATGGGCTCTTACTATGTGCAAGAAGTACCAAGACTTAAGGAGATGATCGCCGAAAGGAATAATGTTACACCAGAGCATATAATCATAGGCTCCGGTTCTAGTGCACCTTTACAATGGCTAGCAACAAAAGTTACTCAAGAAGGACATATATTAGGTCCCGACCTTTTTTGGGACACAACATCAAAGATGGGGAGTATGAATAGTGAGTATGGGATTAAAAGATTAGATAAAACATCTGATTTAGCAATTGACCTCGATAATATGTATAACAATATTACTTCAACTACTGGGATGGTTCAGGTTACGAATCCAAATAATCCTACGGGTCTTCCCCTCTCTCCAAAAGCACTTAAGTCTTTCTGTAAAAAAGCATCAAAGAAAACGATTGTATTAATTGATGAGGCTTATAACGAGTTAACAGATGATCCTGATGCAAATACTATGATTCCTTTGATAAAAGAAGGTTACAACGTAGTAGTTGCAAGAACTTTCTCTAAAATCTACGGACTTGCCGGAATGAGGGTAGGTTATTTGATTGCAGATCCGGAAATGATAGAGAAGATATCCTCTTTCGGTTTAGGTGATTACTCCTTAAATCAGGCGGGAGTAGCTGCCGCTATAGCTTCATATAATGATGAGAAATTTTTAAAATACTCAAAGGAAAAAATCGTCGAAGCGAGAGATATGCTGCAAGATGCTGTTAAAGAAAATGGCCTGAAACCCTTATCAACAAGCACCAATTTCATGTACGTAGATCTTGGATCTTTGAACGCAGAAGAATTTAGAAAAGAAATGGAAAAGGAAAAAGTGCTTATTAGAGGAATATATCAAGACTATGTAAATTGGTCTCGAGTAAGTACTGGCAAAATAGCAGATGTAAAACAATACATTAGAGCTCTACCGAGGGTACTTGATAGAATGAGTTAATAATTGGAATTAATTTTCAAACCAAAATGTAACTGGTCCGTCATTTACTAACCGTACTGACATGTCTGAACCAAAGCTACCTATCTCACATTCAATTTTCTTTCTTCTTATTATGTCAATAAACTCTTGAAAGAAATGAAAGCTTCTTTTGGGGTCTGCTGCTTTTGAAAAACTAGGTTTGCTTCCCTTATTTGTTGCAACAGACAAAGTTACTTGAGGAACAACTAATAACTGATGATTTGTCTCTAAGATACTTCTAGATATTTTTCCATTATGATCATTGAAGATTTTAAAATTTAATAGCTTATCGGCCATAGATACTAAACTCTCCGTGTTATCGTGTTTATCAAAACCTACAAGTGCCATAACTCCTTGCTGAATTGAACTGACAATTTGATTATCAACTTCAACTGATGCAGTTGAAACTCTTTGAATGAGAAGTTTCAATTAGTTTTCTAGAGAAATATCCCACTTGCCTTCAGAAGCAAGCTTATTCATCAACGCTCTGTGAGATAGGGCCTGTTGAGCCAGAATTGCATTTTCTTTCTTACCCATCCAGGCCTTTAGTGCAGGTTGTTGAAGTGCCCTCCCATAAGAGAAACTTAGTTTCCAATTAAATCCTCCGATCTTGTTCATTGCATCCAAGTGGGCGGTGGCGTCTATATCAGACTGTCCACCTGATAAAAATGTAACGCCTGGTAAGTCATCAGGTACGTAAGCCTTCAGACAATCAATAGTCTTTTGTGCAACCTTCTCAACATTGGCCTTATCAGAATTATTAGATCCAGATGTAACCATATTAGGTTTTAAAATAGTTCCTTTTATATCTACTTCTTTATCCAAAAGGCAAGCAAATAGAGTATCTAAGCAACGGGAAGTTGCCTCGAAACAATCATCTATTGAATGGTTTCCATCCATCAATACTTCAGGCTCTACCATTGGAACCATATTATTGTTTTGAACAATTTTTGCATATTCAGCAAGAGCTTCCATATTAGCCGAAATAGCCTCAGAGGAGGGCATGCCTTTTCCAATGCTAATAACTGCTCTCCACTTAGTAAACTTAGCACCAATTTCATAGTATTCTTTTAGTCTTTCATCAAGACCCTCTAATCCCTGTGTAAGACTCTCCTCGGTATCACCTATTTGTTGCAGACCTTTATCAACCTTGATACCTGGTATGGAACCTTGGCTAGTTATAATATCTACCAATGAAGTACCATCAGCGGCATTTTGACGTATAGTCTCATCAAATAATATTACTCCTCCTATGTTTCCTTTCATGCCTTCAGATCTAAAAAGTAACTCTCTATAGTCTCTTCTATTATCCTCGGTTGACTCTACTCCTATTGAATCAAATCGTTTGGTGCACGTAGGATTGCTTTCATCAGCAGCAAGTATCCCTTTTCCATCTGAAACTATGTAACTTGCTATTTCACTTAAACTACTAAAATTCATTTTTCTCTCCACTTATAAGTTTAATTTACTTTATTTATCAAAGCCTCAACTCCAGGAAGTTTTTTTCCTTCCATAAATTCTAAGAATGCCCCACCTGCTGTAGAAACATAATCCAGTTTGCCCAAGACTCCAGCCTTTTGTGCAGCAGCGATGGTATCGCCTCCTCCGGCAACTGAAAAGGCCTTTGAGGAACAAATCATTTTAGCTATTTTTATTGTACCCTTATCAAAATTTTCCTTTTCAAAGAATCCAAGCGGGCCATTCCACAGAATAGTTCCCGCATTCATTAAAATTGTCTCCAAATCCGCATACGATTCAGGTGAAACATCAAAAATTGCTTCGTTTTTTTCTATAGAATCTATAGAGGTAAGTCTGCCAGGGTTGTCAGGATTATCCGAAACTATAACGAGATGAGGAACTATTATTTTAGGATTTTTTAACAGTTTTGCTGCTTCTGGTAGCATCGACTCTTCAACTAAAGACTTACCAACTTCATTGCCCTTTGCTGCTATGAGGGTGTTAGCTATTCCTCCTCCTAAGATAATCTTATCCATGGATTTAGATAGGGAATCTATAAGAGTAAGTTTAGTAGATATTTTTGCACCGCCAAGAATTGCTACTGAATTTTTCGAGTTTTCTTTTACTCTCGATAAAGCATTTAATTCCTCATCTAACAATAAACCTGCACATGCATCATTAGAAAAAGTTATTACACCTGCAGTAGAGGCATGAGCTCTATGTGAAGTGGCAAATGCATCCATTACAATTAAATCTCCTAGTCCGGCCAATCTCTTTGATAAATCTATATCATTAGACTTCTCACCAATACAAAATCGAGTATTTTCAATAACTGAAATTTTTGGGATTTTATCTAATTTTTCGAACTCACCTAAGTTATAAAACATAATTTTTTTATTTAATAAGTTCTCTATTTCATTAACGACCGGTAATAGAGAAAATTCCTCTTGAAATTTGTCATTCTCTTCTGGCCTGCCTAAATGACTCATGATTACTAATCTAGCACCAGCATCAATAATAAAATTTAGGGTCGGTAGTGATCTGAGGATCCGTTCATTATTAGTAACTAAACCATTTTCAATGGGAGTATTAAGATCTGATCGTAATAAAACAGTCTTGTTGCTTAAGTCTACCTCGTTAAGACTTTTATATTGCATTTCTACAGACCGAGTTTTGAAATAATTTGTTCTTTCGTAAATCCAAAATGCTCAAAAAGTATATTTCCTGGAGCTGATTCACCGAAGGAATCCATTCCTATAACATCCCCTTCAAGTCCAACATATTTTCTCCACCAGTCAGATTGTGAAGCCTCAATAGCAACTCTTTTAATCCCTTTACCAAGAATAGATTCTTTGTAATCTTCCGATTGAGAATCAAATCTTTCTGTACAGGGCATCGAAACAACTCTAACTGAAGTCCTGTCTTTCACTTCCTCGGCCACTGACATTGCAAGCTCTACTTCTGAACCAGTAGCGATGAAAATTAGTTCAGGTTCTACTTCAGGCTCCCAAATTATGTAGGCACCTTTCTTAATAGAATCAACTTGCTCTTTACTTCTTTCGAAGTTTGGAAGCCCTTGTCTAGACAGTATTAGTGCCGTGGGTTTATCAGTATTTTCCAGAGCAGCTAGCCAAGAAATAGCTGTTTCAGAAGTATCGCAAGGCCTCCATGTCTCTAGATTAGGAGTAGTCCTTAAGCTTGTTAAATGTTCAATAGGTTGATGGGTAGGGCCATCTTCTCCAACTCCTATTGAATCATGAGAATAGACAAGTATTGTCTGTATCTTCATTAAAGCAGCCATTCTTACTGCGTTTCTAGCATAATCTAAGAATGTTAAAAAAGTTCCCCCGTAGGCTTTTATACCACCATGCAAAACTAAACCATTCATAATACCGGTCATTCCGAACTCTCTGACGCCATAGTTAATATAGTTTCCAGAAAAATCATTCGCTCTAATTTCTTTAGTTCCATCCCAATTTGTATTATTTGAGCCTGTAAGGTCTGCTGATCCGCCTAATAATTCTGGAATGAGAGGACCCAGAATATTCAAGACTTTTTGAGAAGAAACTCTTGTTGCCATCTTGGGTAGATCCTTTTGAACTTCTTCAATGAAAGTATAGATACTATTCTCGATTCGATCTGGTAAATCACCTGCGATCAACCTTTTTAATTCACTAGATAATTCTGGATTTTCTGAAGCATATTCTTCAAATATTTTATTCCAGTCTTCCTCTTTCTGATTTCCTGCATTTCTTGCGTCCCAGTCCTCATACACTTCTTTTGGTATATCAAAAGGATCACTGAGCCAATTTAATTCTTTTCTAGTTAAATCAATCTCATCAGGGTCTAAAATGGCTCCATGTGCGGCCGCTGTGCCTGAAATATTTGGCGATCCTTTTCCAATAACCGTCTTGCAACATATCAGAGTAGGCTTTTCATCATTAGATTTTGCTTTAATGATAGCCTGATCTATTTCTTCGAAATTATGTCCGTCGATATTCGGTATAACTTCCCATCCATAGGATTCAAACCTCCTTGGGATATCCTCTGTGAACCATCCTTCTACATTTCCATCTATGGAAATATCATTATCGTCATATAAAATTACTAAGTTTCCAAGTCCGAGAGTTCCAGCTAAAGAACAAGCTTCATGAGATATACCTTCCATTAAACAACCGTCTCCAGTAAATACATAAGTCATATGATCAATGATTTTATGTTTTTCAGTGTTGAATTTAGATGCAAGAGTTTTTTCAGCTATGGCCATTCCTACTGCATTAGAAATACCTTGTCCTAATGGACCAGTAGTAGTTTCTATGCCTGGAGTTATTCCAAATTCCGGATGACCTGCTGTTTTTGAATGCAACTGTCTAAAATCTTTTAAATCCTGGATAGATATATCATAACCTGTAAGGTGCAAAAGTCCGTATATAAGCATAGATCCGTGACCATTCGACAAAACAAATCTATCTCTATTAAACCAGTCAGGATTTGTAGGATTATGTACTAAATGATTTTGCCAAAGTACTTCGGCGATATCTGCCATACCCATAGGCATGCCGGAATGACCAGAATTCGCCTGTTTCACAGAGTCTAATGCCAAAATTCTAAGGGCATTTGCTGATTGGGAGCTTGAAATATTACTCATTTTTTTGGGCAACTTATTGTCGCTGAAATATTTTTTTATGTATATAGAAATACTAATAAAAACACAGTTTTTTTCAGTAAAAAAAATGGTTTTGTGTAAAATACTCGCTCCTTGTAAATGGAGACAATATGTCTGAATATAAAATATTTACTTCTGAATCTGTTTCAGAAGGACATCCAGATAAAATGGCAGATCAAATTTCTGATGCTGTTCTTGATGCAATGCTCAAAGATGATCCTGAATCAAGGGTAGCCTGCGAAACCTTAGTCAAAGATAACTTGGTTGTTCTCGCTGGAGAAATAACAAGCAGATCTGAACCAGACCTAGAAGCTCTGACAAGAAAAGTCATTCTTGATATAGGCTATGACAGCATAGATGTTGGATGTGATGGAAACACATGTGAAGTAGTTAATGCCATCGGTAAGCAATCTCAGGATATTGCCCAGGGTGTTAATGAAGGTGAGGGTGAGGATTTAGAGCAAGGTGCTGGAGATCAAGGCTTAATGTTTGGATATGCTACAAATGAAACAGAAGTATTAATGCCAGCTCCAATTACTTACTCACATAGACTTGTTGAGCAACAAGCCTTTATTAGAAAAAGTAATAAATTATCCTGGCTAAGACCAGACGCTAAAAGCCAAGTTAGTTTCGTTTACGGTGAAGATGGCAAACCTCAATCTATTTCTGCTGTTGTATTCTCAACACAGCATGATCCTAACGTTTCTCAAGAAGATCTAAAAGAAGGTGTCATGGAAGAAATCATCAAACCAATTCTTCCTTCTAATTGGTTAAATGAAGATACAAAATATTTCATCAATCCTACAGGAAGGTTTGAAATAGGTGGTCCAGTAGGTGACTGTGGACTCACTGGAAGAAAAATAATCGTTGATACCTATGGAGGCATGGCCAGACACGGAGGTGGCGCTTTTTCAGGAAAGGATCCTTCTAAAGTAGACAGATCTGCTGCTTATGCCGGAAGATACGTAGCAAAAAACATCGTAGCTGCTGGCTTGGCTGATAGATGTGAGATTCAGGTATCGTATGCAATCGGCGTTGCTGAACCAACCTCTATTAGTGTTAACACATTTGGAACAAGTAAAATTGATGAAGAAAAAATTTCTGACCTAATTAGAGAACATTTTGATCTGAGGCCTATGCAATTAATCAATATGCTTGATCTTAAAAGACCGATTTACCAATCCACTGCAGCCTATGGTCACTTTGGAAGAGAAGAGGCTGCATTTACTTGGGAAAAAACAGATAAAGTTGAAGCATTAAAAGGATAAATATTATGAGTAATAAAGATTATAAAGTAGCTGATATGGAATTAGCAGATTGGGGAAGAAAAGAGATAGTCATAGCCCAGTCTGAGATGCCTGCCTTAATGAAATTAAGAGAAAGATATGGAAATGAGCAACCTCTCAAGGGCGCTAAAATTCTTGGGTGCATCCATATGACTATACAGACGGCCGTTTTGATAGAAACCTTAACCGCACTGGGTGCAGAAGTAAGATGGTCTGGATGTAACATTTTTTCTACTCAAGATCATGCGGCGGCAGCGATAGCTAAATCAGGTGTGCCAGTATTTGCCTGGAAAGGTCAAACCGAAGAGGAGTTTAACTGGTGTATAGAACAAACAATTTTGTCTGATGGAAAGCCTTGGGATGCAAACATGATTCTTGATGATGGAGGTGACCTGACTTCTATGGCTCATAATAAATATCCTGAAATTCTTGAAAATATCCATGGCATTACAGAGGAGACAACTACTGGCGTCTTAAGACTTAATGAGATGATCGACAAAGGCGAGTTGAAAGTACCTGCAATCAATGTGAATGACTCAGTAACCAAATCAAAGGCTGACAATAAATATGGTACAAGGCATAGCTTAAATGATGGTATAAAAAGAGGAACAGATATGTTTCTTGCTGGTAGAAAAGCCCTGGTAATTGGATATGGCGATGTAGGTAAAGGATCTGCACAAAGTCTTAAACAAGAAGGGATGGTGGTTAGAGTCACTGAAATAGATCCAATTTGTGCCATGCAAGCTTGTATGGATGGTTATGAGGTTGTTTCACCTTACATAGATGGAATTAATAATGACTCTGAAGATTCAATAAATAAAGCTTTATTGGAGGATACTGATCTAATTGTCACAACAACTGGTAACTACAAAGTTTGTGATAAACATATGCTTAAAGCTTTGAAAAATGGAGCAGTGGTTTGCAATATAGGTCATTTTGATACTGAGATAGATACACAATACATGCGTGATGAATGGCAGTGGGAAGAGGTAAAACCGCAAGTTCATAAGATCTTTAGAGATACTAAAGCTGGAGAAATGCCTGATATGGATAGCGAAGACTACATTATTCTTCTGTCAGAAGGACGACTTGTTAACCTAGGCAATGCAACAGGGCACCCGTCAAGGATCATGGATGGCTCTTTTGCAAATCAAGTACTTGCTCAAATGTATTTATACGAAAAGAAATTTGCTCAAATTAATGATGAAGAAAAGAAACAAGAGCTTATCCGAGTTGAAGTATTGCCTAAGAAATTGGATGAAGAGGTAGCTTCTTATATGGTAGAAGGATTTGGCGGAGTCATGACGAAACTATCTTCTGATCAAGCCGAATATATCAATGTACCCGAAGAGGGGCCTTTCAAGTCAGAAATATATAAATACTAATCTGATAATTCAAAGTTAAAACTCGAAATGTTTAGTTTTGGAGTTTTCTCCGCTTTATACTAAGCATTACATATTAGTGATGCACAGTTATTAAACTGAAAAAATAATGTTATGGCAAAAAAAGAAAAAGAAATAAATCCTCTATGGGGAGGTAGATTTAAATCTGGGACTGATGATCTCGCTCAGTCATTTTCTACATCTATCGATATAGACAAAAGACTCTTTGAAGTCGATATCCAAGGTTCAATTGCATATGCCGAGATACTAAATGTGGCAAATTTAATAAATTCCTCTGAACTTAAAAAAATAAAAAAAGGTCTCAATAAGATTTTAGATGAGATAAAGCGCGATAAATTTGATTGGGATTCAAGCCTAGAAGATGTTCATATGAATATTGAGGCAAAGCTTGTAAAAATTGCTGGTACAGCCGCAAAAAAAATTCATACGGGCAGATCTAGAAATGATCAAGTAGCAACAGACTTAAGGCTATTTCTAAAGAACCAAATAGACGAGATCCTAAATTTAACTATCTTACTTCAAAAATCTTTATTAAAAAAAGCTGACGAAAATACCGATACTTTGATGCCTGGTCTAACTCATCTTCAAATTGCACAGCCTGTGACTTTTGGGCATCACCTAATGGCCTGGTTCGAAATGCTATCTAGAGATTATTCGAGGTTAGAAGATGCAAAAAAAAGAATGGATGTCATGCCATTAGGTTCAGCTGCGTTATCTGGAACAAGATTCAATATAGATAGAAAGTTTCTTGCTAAGAAGCTGGGCTTTGGAGAGATAAGTAGAAATTCAATGGATGCAGTGAGTGACAGAGACTTTGTTCTCGAGTTAGCCTCTTGTTTATCAATAGTAGGAATTCATCTTTCAAGAATTTGTGAGGAGATAATAATCTGGTCTTCAAGCCAATATAGTTATATCTATTTATCTGACGAAGTGTGCACAGGCTCTTCGATAATGCCTCAAAAAAAGAATCCTGATATGGCAGAACTGATTAGAGGAGGTGCCTCCAAAACTATTGCTAATCTTATGGGGCTTCTGTCATTGATGAAAAATCTTCCATTAACTTATAACAGAGATTTACAAGACGATAAGGAATACATTTTCACTAGTATTGATTTCACCAAAGATAGTCTTAAATTACTATCACTAATAGTTGACGGGATGCAGCCTAATATTGAAAAAATGAAAAGTGATTGTTTTACTGGTCAAATAACTGCAACTGATTTAGCAGACTACCTGGTTGAAAAAGGTATTGCATTTAGAAAAGCACATGAAATAGTTGGTAAGATTGTTGCTCATGCAGAAAAGAAGAAGGTTCAAATCTTTGAATTGGAAATTTCTGATTTAAAAAAATTTTCAAAAATAATAAATGAAGATGTTGCAAATTACCTGGATCCTCAGAAAACAATTTTATCCAGAAAACAGGTAGGTGGTACGGCGCCCTCGCAAGTTAAAAAAGAAATAAAAAAAGCCAAGAAAGAATTAACCAGAAAGCAATCATGAACATTTGCATGAGAATCTTACTATTATTGTTTATTTTTAACTTGTCTTCCTGTGGCAATAAAGTTCCTTTAAGGTTACCTGACAATCCTGAAACTTTTTTTTCAAACTATGAAAGAAATTAAAGGACAACTTTGGATTGAAAATATTCCTGTTATTAATCTAGCAAGAGAATATGGTTCTCCCATATTTATCTATTCTGCAGATCAACTTAAAAGTAACTTTGGGAAGTATCAAAATGAAGTTGGCAGCAATGATCTGATTTGTTACGCAGTAAAAGCGAATTCTAATCTTCACATTCTAAAATTATTATCTGAACTTGGCTCTGGATTTGATGTTGTTTCTGGAAATGAGCTCAAACGATGTCTAAAGGCAGGTGCAGATAAGAATAAAATTGTGTTTTCTGGCGTAGCGAAGTCAAATGAGGAAATAAAATTTGCGGTAGAAAACGAAATCCTCTCTATCAATATAGAGTCATATGGTGAGTTTGAGAGAATAGCAAAAATTTCTGAACAACTTAATAAATCTGTAAATTGTGCATTAAGAGTTAACCCCGATATAGCCATTGGCTCTCATAAATACATTGAAACGGGTTCAAAAACTTCAAAATTTGGTTTAGATAGTGAAGCAGTTGAAAGAATATCAGACGAAGCGAGAGATAATAAGCTCGTAAATATAGCTTCTGTCGCATGTCACATAGGCTCTCAGATTTCTGATGAAAATCTAATTCTGAAAAGCTTGGATGTAATATGTGAAATTGCAGATAATCTTTCATTAAATGGTCATGCCATTAAATTTTTAGATATTGGTGGTGGCCTTGGTATCCAATACAAAGACGAAAAAGAAGGAGATCCAGGAATTTTAATGGCAGGAGTAAAAAATAGATTAGCAGGTAAGGAGTATAAGATAATACTAGAGCCTGGTAGATCAATCATTGGTTCTGCTGGAATTCTTGTCACAAGGATAGAATACATAAAAAATGCAGGTGGGAAAAAATTTGCAATTATTGATGCAGGTATGAATGATTTGATTAGGCCTTCGTTATATGACGCATGGCATGAGGTAAAAGAATTAGAAAATAGAGAAATATCATCTGATACTTACGATTTAGCGGGTCCAGTTTGTGAGACTGGGGATATACTTGCTAAAGGCCGGAATCTGAAAATTTTGCCAAATGACTATGTTGCTTTCATGGATGTAGGTGCCTATGGTTCTGTTATGAGCTCAAACTATAATTCTAGACTTAAGCCTATGGAGTTACTTGTCACGGGCAATGAAATTGAAGTCATAAGAAGAAAAGAAACATTTGAAGATCTCATAGCTTTAGAATCATAATCAGTCATGCCAATAGACTTATATATTTACTCAGGGCTTGGGAATATCATTGCCATCATTGATTCTTTAAGAAATGATATTTCTATCAATTCAGAAGATGTACTTAAAATATATCAAAATCACAAAATAGATTTTGATCAACTGATATTGGTATTGCCTCCAAAAGAACCGAAAAATGATTTCGATGCAAAAATATACAACAACGATGGTTCTATTGCGTCAAATTGCATCAATGGCGCAAGGTGTGTTTCTAAATTTTTAGAAGATCACTCTTTATGTGCTTCAAAGAAAGTTAAAGTTAATACTGATGGAGGTATCTGGTACCTAGAGTCATTGAGTGAAGATAGGTTTTCAGCTTCTTTTGAGATTTTAGAAGAAATCAATCAGGTTACATTGAATATTGAAGGGCGAGAGCTATTTCTAGAATGTATAGAACTTGGAAATCCACACGGAGTAACATTTGTAGATAGAGACTCTAAAGTAGATCTCAGTGTTATGGGTGAAAAGCTACAAACTAATAAATTATTTCCGGATGGGGTTAACTTTGGTTTAGCAAATAAAGTTAATGATAATGAGATCAATCTAAAAGTTTACGAAAGAGGTGTTGGAGAGACCTTGGCATGTGGCAGTGGGGCTTGCGCCGCTGCTGTAATAGGCATATCAAATAAAGCAATGTCATCACCGGTAAAGGTAAACTTCAAACAAGGAAGCATTTTGGTAGACTATAAGATAGGATCAAGGAAAATATATGCTGAAGGTTCTGCAACTTTTTTAGAAGAAATAGAAATCGAAATTTAATGCCAAAAAAATCCATTGATGCAAAGCAAGTAGAAGAATTTCTGGTCCTAAACCCTGACTTCCTTTCGAACAATTCCCATATATTAGATTCAATAGAAATAGTTCATAAAACTGGAGGAGCAGTTTCTTTGATTCAAAAACAAGTTGAAGTTCTTAGAAAGAACTACGAATCGACCTCCGGAAACTTACTTGAATTGCTTGAAATAGCAAAAGCTAATGAAGGTATTTTCGAAAAAACTAAAAAACTCATCTTAGATTTAATTGTGTGCAAAAACTTAACGGATGTAATCGCAACAACGGAAAATTCTTTCTCAAAAAAATTTCAAGCAGATGCCTGTAAAGTTCTATTTTTTAAAGAAAATCCTAACTTACCTAGAGGTAGAATTCTTGATGCCAAACGGGCGCATAAACAAATTGGAAAAAAATATAATGCTTCAGATATATATTGCGGCCCCTTGGATAAACAAGAATCAAACTATATTTTTGACAAAAAAACAAAAATTAAAGATTGTGTTTTAGTTCCCATCAAAAATACTGATTGCCCTGGAATGCTTGCATTGGGTTCTAAAAATGAAGATATGTATTCAAAGGAAAATGATTCATTATTTTTAGAATTTGTAGCAGAAACTCTATCCAAGCTTATCGATAGAAACAATTTTTAAATGCTTGGTACTGAAATAAAAGTTTTTCTATCTTACTTAGAATCGGTAAAACAATATTCACCGCACACTCTTAAAGGTTATCAAAGAGATTTAGAAAAACTATCCCAATATCTTTCCACCAATGACAGACAGGATTGGAAAAATGTAAATGAACATGACATAAGAACCTTTATCAATAATGAAAGGCGAAGGGGTTTAAGCCCTAGGAGTATTCAGAGATTATTGTCTTCGTGTAGAACTTTTTATGAATATTTACTCGCCGAAGGAAAAATTAAGTTGAATCCTGCAAAAAATATAGTTTCACCTAAATCAGCCCAGCTTCTGCCTAAGGCAATGGATGCTGATTTAGTTCAAAGACTATTGGACTTTAAACCTAAAGGAATGATAGAAATAAGAGATAAGGCCATCGCAGAGCTTTTATATTCTTCTGGACTACGTTTATCAGAAATTTGTAAATTGGACCTTGAGGACCTTGATCTTAAAGAGAGAACATGTGTAGTAACTGGAAAGGGAAATAAAACTCGTATTGTTCCAGTTGGAACAAAAGCTGTTCAGTCATTAAGAGATTGGATTATTTATAGAAATGAAATGTTGGAATCTAAAGAGACTCAGACAAATGCAATATTTCTAAATAATAAGGGAAGCCGTATTTCTGCAAGGTCTATTCAACTTAGACTTGAAAAATTATGCCTTAAAAGGGGCCTTCCAGGAATTAATCCTCATATGTTAAGACATTCTTTTGCAAGTCATGTACTCGAATCAAGTGGAGACTTAAGAGCAGTTCAAGAAATGCTCGGCCATTCAGATATCGGTACTACGCAAATATATACAAAATTGGACTTTCAACATCTCTCAAAGATTTATGACAAAGCCCACCCACGAGCAAAAAAAGGAGCTAAAAATGACAATTAAATCAATATCTTTTGATCTAGATGATACTTTTTGGCCTCTTATGCCGACCATTATGGAGGCTGAAAAAAATTCTAGGAATTGGATTAAAGATAATTATCCAGGGGTCCTAAACTCCCTAACCAGAGAAGCGAGTATTGAAATAAGAGATAAACTTCTAAGAACTGATCCAAGTCTAATCAATAGACTATCTGAGCTTAGACAAAAAATATTCTATGATGCAAGTATTAGATCTGGATATACTGATGGTGAATCGCAAAGTATGGCTGAAGGTGCTTTCAAAATATTTTTTAAGGGACGAAATAATGTAACTTTCTATGATCATGTGATCTCAACTCTAGATATATTAAAAGATGAATATTCTCTAGGAGTCATAACAAATGGAAATGCTGATCTTGATATGATCGGGATATCAGATTATTTCGACTACATTCTTTCCCCGGCAGAGCTAAATACTCATAAACCCAATCCAGAAATGTTTGAAGCAGCACTAGAAGCGACCGGTCTGCAGGCACGAGAAATATGTCATATTGGAGACCATCCAATCAATGATGTGCAGGCTAGTTATGATTTCGGCTGCAAGCCTGTATGGTTCAATGAAAATGAAGGAGAGTTAGAATTAGATATTCAGGTACCTAGCTTTTCTGATTGGAGAGAATTACCTGCCCTGCTGAAAACTATCTAAAGCTGAGAAAGATATTGATCTAGCCTCGTTCCGTTCATAATAAAGGTTGCTTTTTGATTGGAAGCCGCCTCTTTCACTTCTGCCATGTTAACAGCTTCACCAACTTGTATAACACCTACCATAGCCATCATTACGTGAGGATCGCACTGGTACACATAGATTCCCTCTTTATCTAGTTTTACTGAAATATCCTGACTCAGAGCGCCGGCCCAACTATCAGCTCCAGATGGAATCATCCCAGGCATAGAAGCAGAATTATGAGAAAGATCAGTAGCTTTAAAGTGAATTGTGTCGCCTACAGAGACTTTGATCACAGCAGGTTCAAAAACCATAGTTCCATCAACACCTGAATTTAACATTTTAACAATATGTTCAGATCCTTCAGAAAGCTCTATTTTGGGTAAATCATTTACAGGGGCCATCGCTTGAGACGCTGCAGGAGCAGCCGAGCCGCAATCCTGTCCCTCTAGGCAAATAGATCCTACAGGAGCAATCCTCATTTCAATTGCTTTTTGCGCTTCCGAGGCACTGAGGCTCAATACAAAACCGATTGTTAGTATCAAGAAGAATTTTGAATTTTTCATATATTATAGATTTCTGAAGATCGAGCGGGCTGCATTATAAAACAATAAAACTAGGTAGTCTTGAAAAATAGAACTAAAACGCAGGTATATCTGTTTGTGTTCGTCCCAAAATCAAGGCGTGAATATCGCTAGTTCCCTCGTAAGTATTTACAACTTCTAAATTTACCATATGCCTCATAATTGGATACTCATCTGATATTCCATTTCCTCCAAGCATATCTCTAGATTTTCTAGCTATCTCAAGTGCTTTTCCGGTTGAGTTGCGTTTTATAAGTGAAATTAATTCTGGAGAGATGTTGTTGTCATTCATTAGTTGGCCTGCGCGATAGCATCCTTGTAATCCAATACTTATGTCAGTCTGCATATCAGCTAACTTTAATTGGATAATTTGATTGGAGCCAAGTGGTCTATCAAATTGTTTTCTATCCATTACGTAATCTCGAGCAGTATGCCAGCAAGTTTCGGCTGCACCTAGAGCTCCCCAAGCAATTCCGTATCTTGCATTATTTAAGCAACTGAATGGTCCTTTGAGACCTTCAATGTTTGGAAGCATCTGACTCTCTTCAACAAACACTTCGTCCATAACTATCTGACCGGTAACAGAGGCCCTTAATGCCAATTTTCCTTCTATCTTTGGGGCGCTAAGTCCTTCCATCCCTTTTTCAAGAATAAATCCTTTTATTTTTCCCTCATCATCCTTAGCCCAAACAACAAAAACGTCTGCTATAGGACTATTTGATATCCACATTTTTGCACCAGTTAATGAGTATCCACCATCGACACTCTTTGCTCTTGTTATTAAACCGCCAGCATCTGATCCATAGTCTGGTTCTGTCAAACCAAAGCAACCAATCTTTTCACCTTTGGCTAAGGATGGTAAATATTTCTCTTTTTGTACTTCAGAGCCAAAAGCATAAATTGGATACATAACTAAAGAGGATTGAACACTCATCATAGATCTATATCCAGAATCAACTCTTTCTACCTCCCTCGCAATTAGCCCATAACTCATGTAGTCAACACCTGGGCAATCATAGCCTTGTATAGTTGAACCTAATAAGCCTACAGAGCCCATTTCTTTAAATATTCCAGGATCAGTTTCCTCACTTCTAAAAGCATCTCTTACTCTTGGCAAAAGTTTTTCTTGAGCGAACTGATTAGCAGTATCTCTCACCATTCTTTGATCATCAGACAGCTGCTGCTCAAGCAAAAAAGGATCCTTCCAATTAATTGATTGCCAAGAATTACTTGCCATATTTACTCCACGACTAAAAGAAGGGGCATAATATCAGGGCTGGTGTATTAATAAAATAGATATTGAGATAGATATATAATCTATTCTGGGCTAGTAGCTCAGCTAGGATAGAGCGTCTGCCTCCGGAGCAGAAGGTCACAGGTTCAAATCCTGTCTAGCCCATTAAATGATGATTAACTGTTTAAAAAAGTTAGTTTTTTACTTTTTTTTTGCTGGAGTGAGTTTACTTTCTTTGTATATACTATGTTTTAGAGGGATAAATTATGCAACATGATCTAATAATAAAAAATGGAAATATCATAGATGGAACTGGCTCGGATGCTTATTCTGGAGATATCGCAATCAAAGATGGACTTATAACTGAAATTGGGGAGGTAAATGGAGAGGCAGCTGAGATTATTGATGCTGAAGGTATGACAGTTTCCCCTGGCTTTGTTGATATCCATACTCACCTGGATGCCCAAATTGGCTGGGATCCTCAAATGACCCCAATTTGCTGGCACGGCGTCACTACGGCTTTGATTGGCAACTGTGGACTTACTTTTGCTCCTTGTAAGCCTGAAGATACGGAAATTCTAGCTGGTATGATGGAAACGGTAGAAGATATTCCTAAGCAAGCCATTCTCTCCGGACTTCCGTGGAATTGGGAGCACTATGGTCAATACCTCGATATGTTGGAAGAACTTAAACCTTCTCTGAATGTTGCTGGTCTCGTTGGTCATTGTGCTGTTCGTTATTACGTTATGGGTGATCGATCTTTTGATGAGCAAGCGACTGATGCTGAAAAGCAGCAGATGGCTGATATTGTAGAAAAGGCAATAGAAGATGGTGCTGTTGGATTTTCAACTAATCGTTACGAACCGCACAAAGCTCCAGATGGACGTTCAATTCCAGGAACCTTTGCAGAGTGTTCTGAACTTGTTGAAATTGCAAAGGTTGTAGGACCTCGAGATGCCTTAATGCAGCTTGTTGGTGCAGATGCTGAAGTAATGAAGTCAGTGGCTGAGACAGAAGGTAGTAGAGTTTTATTTAGCTATGGTTGTTCGGGAGAAGAAGGATCGGGAACTAAGGCTGCAATGCATCTTGATGAAATGAATACAGAGGGGCGTAATATCACCGGTACCAGTCATACACGTGGATCAGGTTATATGTTTGGTCTTCAGGCTGGGCTGCCTATTCAAGGCCCAACATGGGATATTCTACGAGAAAAAGATTTTGATGGTAGATTAAAAGCCATCAATGATGAGACTTTTTGTGAAGCATTAGTAGCAGAAGCTCGCGAACCAAAATCTTGTCAAATTCCTCTACAAAAAGTTTATTTTCTTGGCTTAGAAGATACACCCGATCATAACTCCTCACAGAATCTGATCGAATTATCAAAATCTGCTTCTGAGCACTGGGCTGAAACTTTTTTACGTTTGACAAAAGATAGTCAAGGACGTGGTCTTTTCAACTGGCGCATGTTTAGTACCAACCTTAAAGAGCAAGGAGATCTTTTCTCTAGCGAAAACCTGATTCCTGGACTTGGTGATGTCGGCGCACATGTATCTCAAATTATGGATGGGGGATGGGCAAGTTTCATACTATCTCATTATGTACGTAAAACAGGTGTATTTACCCTTCCTCAAGCTATCAAGCGTATGACAGCTGATCCAGCTGCGGTGATTGGTCTTAAGGATCGAGGCACTTTAAAAATAGGTATGAAGGCAGACATAAATGTATTTTGCCCTAAAGAGGTGAGTGAGTTACAACCTGTATTAGTAAATGACTTTCCGGGTGATGCACCGCGATATATACAGAAGTCACAGGGCTTCAAAGCAACGATCGTCAATGGACAAGTTAATGTTCTCGATGGAGAGCCTACGAATGCTCGTGCAGGTCAAGTGTTAAGACATTCAGCCTAGGATACTACTTCTTAAGAAAGTGAGCCCAAGTTTCGACTGGTCTTCTATTTGTTCTCAGTTTGTTTATAGATGCTTTGGTATCCCTGTAACCTATAGCCATACCACAAAAAAGCATTTCCTCTTGTGGTGCTTCTACAAAAGCTGTCACACTCTCTTGTTTGAGTGACCAAGCTTCTTGTGCACAAGTATCAAGTCCAGCTTCTATTGCAAGAAGCATAAAAGTCTGTAGAAACATTCCCAGATCAGACCATTGTGGAGTGCCCATTTGTCTATCTACATAACAAAAGAATGCCGCTGGAGCACCAAAAAACTCATAATTCTTAAGCATTTGCTTAAATCTACCTTCCTTATCATCACGTTCTATACCAAGTATGGAGTACATTTGTTCACCAACCTCAAAACGTGAAGTCCTATACGGCTCACTTAATTTTTCTGGATATATTGCATAAGCAGGAGTCTCAGGTTCAGACCATTCTGATTGAAACTTAAGGAATGATTGCATAGTTTCATTATTAATGACGTAGACTTTCCAAGGCTGTAAGTTACCTCCAGAAGCAGATCTAGAGGCCTTTTCTAACAACTCAGCTATCAAAGAATCCTCTACAGGATTTTTCAAAAATTCTCTTACAGAAAGCCTAGAATCTACCGCTTCACTCACATCCATTTACACTCTCCTATGTTAATTCCCTTTCAGCTGTTTCTTTTGCCCACTTATAATTAGCTTTACCATTTGGTGCACGCATAACTTCTTCTACAAATAAAACTTGTTTAGGAAGCTTATAACCCGCTAAGTGCTCTCGAGTGTAAGAGATGAGATCTTGCTCTCCAATTTCTTTTCCTTCCTGAAAGGAGGCTAGCGCAACTACTCTCTGACCAAATCTATCATCCTGAAGTCCCACAACAAGGCAATCATATATATCATCATGACGCTTAATCGCCTCTTCAACCTCCTCTGGATAAACTTTCTCACCAGCAGTATTAATACAATTACTGCCACGCCCGAGAAGTGTAATAGTCCCATCAGCTTCAACTTTTGCATAATCTCCTGGAAAGCTATAACGAATACCTTGGAATTCCTTGAAAGTCTCGGCAGACTTTTTTTCGTCCTTGAAGTATCCCAGTGGCACCAATCCACTTGTGCCTATTTTTCCCATCTTTTCTGATCCTGGTTCAACAATCTCACCATCATCGGTAATAACAATAACGCCTGGATTAAGAACAAACTTAGCAGTTTCGGCAGGATTATCTCTCGAAGCTCTTGAGGATCCCATTCCTCCCTCAGTAGAACCCATTGCATCAACTAGAACCATGTCATGGTGCTTTAAAAGTCCTTGTTTAACTTCGGAACTCCACATTACTCCACTTGATATTATTGTATTTATTGATTCTAGATTATAAGGATTACCTTCAGCTTCAGCTTTATCTAAAGCGTCCATAATAGGTTTTGCAAAGGCATCACCAACTATTACAACATTATTAGCATTTGTTCGTTCTACCTCTTTCAATAAGTTATCAGGATCAAATCCCAGTTGAGGCAGTGTTACCACTGTACCACCTACAAGATGTGGAATGATTGCTCCTAACCACATACCTGTTCCGTGCATCAATGGACATGCTGGTATGCTTACTGGAAGTCTTTCTTCGTCGGCTAATTTCTTTACTTCTTTCGCAACAGAATCAATATCTATCTTTTCTTGAACCGGGATCAGTCCCCAAGCTCCAGCTGTGTTCAACATGCCAGTTAAATGGCCTTCGTGCTCATACATAACACCTTTTGGCATACCAGTCGTTCCACCTGTATAGAGCATATAAATATTACTACTTGAGCGCTCTATCCTATCCATGGGATTACAAGTCGAAATGCTTGACTCATAATCTTTTGCAAAACTTAAAACTTCATTAGTTCCGTCATCAACTTGTATATAAAGTTTAACTTTAGGTAATTTGTCTTTTATAGACTTAATTTGTTCTGCATAGCAACCTTGATAAAAAACAGCCTCTGAATCTGAGTTGTCTAGTAGATAAACTAACTCTTCTTCCTTATATCTATAGTTCACATTTATTGGAACACCTTTAATTTTAAAAACACTGTACTGAGCCTCTAGATATTCATTGGAATTATGCAAATAAAGTCCAACCTTTGAATCATCTCCTAATCCTGCTTCAGACAATAATGAAGCAAGTCTTGCGGCCCTGTCATCGTATTCTTTCCATGTGACCTCATTATTTCCACAGATGAGAGCAATTTTATCGGGTATGACATCAGAATTTCTCTCCCAAACGGATGCGTATTGTACTTCCAAAATAACCTCCTAATTAGTTCTGAATCCAGCTTCCATGAGCACCGTAAGGAACTCTTTGAGGAATTATAACTTCCGCGACCGGTTGTTGGTCAAACGACTGCGCATCAATGATTATAAGTTTGGATCTCCTAGTTTCTCTTTCATGAACCAAAGAAAGTATCCAGCCCTCGTCTTCTTCGGTAGCTCCAGGTTTACGAGCAAACACTGGTTCTCCTCCTGCAACATTGTCACCTAAATGGTGATCAATCCTTTTTCCTGTTTCAAGATGATATTTATATAAATTTTCACCAAAGGTAAGGTCTTTTACATCAGTTTTTAACTCCATACAATAACCAAACTCAGAATAAAGACCAATTCGATCGTCATTTATTCTTGGAAAATCACATGCTCCATCATCTAATTGTTCTTCCGATACAGTCCCTTCGTCTAGATCTATTATCCAGCGCCATAATCTTGCAACCGTGGTTTCGCCTCCATAAATATCTTTAAAACCACCAACCATTGCTTCTTGTTGTCTAGATACATACAAAACTATCTTATTGTCTATCTCAAATGAATTGAAGCTGTGGAAAACGAAACAAGGATCTATATCAAACCACCTAACGTCTGAATTATTACCAGCTCTAGGCATAACTCCTAATCGTGCTCCACATTCTGGTCTAAAACCGAATGGAGATCCTGTCGTGGCAGCTAAATCCATATCTGCAACTATGGGCAGATCCATGAAAACAACGTAGTTTCTTGTAATATTCCAATCATGCATCATTACCGGTCTAGGCAGTTCTATGGCTTCGGATTGAACTAAAGCACCATCTTTACTAACTCTGTAATAATTTAAATAAGGCTCACTAAACATAGAATAACCAAAGAAAAGCATCTCTCCTGTTTCAGGACATACTCTTGGATGAGCTGTCATAGCCGTGTCTAACTTTCCGTTGAAGTCTTCTACACCTATAGTGTCTAGATCTTTATTAAGCTCCCAAGGTAAAGATGTTTCCTCCAAAGCAAGTAATTTACCGGCATGATTAACAATGTGTGTATTTGCTGGAGAGGCGGCGAGGTCTCCAAATGATGACATCACATTTAGATCATTCTCGTAATAAGGAGTTCTAACATATCTATTTCTGTATGACGCCCTACCATTTTCAAGATAAACTCCATGAAGCATGCCATTCCCGAAAAACCAATGATCGCTATATCCAGATACAGGATTAAAACCATTTCTTACAAACAAACCTGAAAGATCTTTTGGTATTTCACCTTTTACTTGAAGCTCAAACTCAGTTATCTCTTTTTCAACAGGTGCCCAATTACCTTTAAGATGCCAATGTAATTTTTTTTCTGTACTAGCAATATCTCCCATAACTTTTCCCCTGTAAGTTGAAGATAGTTATAGCAAAAAAAAGTACTTTATTATAGGGAATTCTTTTTATAAATTTCCGCAAAAATTGAGAAAGACATGAGAGTCTTTCAATATAAATTTAGTAGTCAATTTTGTCTTCAACTGCTTTTCCATCTTTTGGAATAAGGGCTGATCTTATGAATGAAGCAACTTCGACTCCATCTTGGTTCTTACCAATTGTTTTGACAGTAACTATTCCTTCATCTGGTCTTGATTTAGACTCTCTTTTTTCAATAACTTCAGATTCAGCATAAAGGGTATCGCCCACATAAAGGGGATGAATCATTTTAATATCTGTCCAGCCCAAGTTAGCTACTGTTTTTTGACTGACATCACTCACGCTCATTCCTACCATCAAAGCAACTGTAAAAGGACTGACTACCAAGGTCTTGCCAAACTCTGTACCCTTTCCATACTCATCATCAATGTGTAAAGGATGTTGATTCATTGTTAAAAGAGTAAACCAAATATTATCTGATTGGGTAATTGTTCTACCGGGTCTATGCTCATAGATATCTCCAACAACAAATTCTTCATAATATCTACCAAACGATTCCCTATAGCGGCCTGGTGATATTTCCTTCATTTTTTTTACCATAATATTTTTAGTCTATATTCTTTGGATCAATGCCTACAAGTCTTAATCTTTTTTCCATAGATAATATTATAGGTTGATCAATCATCCTGCCATTAAAAGCCATGACAGCAGATGAAGATTTTTTAAAAGCTTTTATGATTTCCTTAGCCTCATATATTTCTCTCTCATCCGGTAGAAAAGAACTCTTGATAACATCAAGTTGATTGGGGTGTATGGCTGCTTTTCCATTAAAGCCTAGTGCTTTGGATTTTTTGCTTTCTTCCTGCAACTTATCCAGGTTATCAATATCCATAAATGGACTGTCAATGGAAAATAGGTTATTGATTGCTGATTCTAGTACTATTTTTGATCTTGCATGCAAAAGAGAGTCCCAGTCCATAGTAGAACCCAGGCTAGCACTAAGATCAGCACCACCTAATGCCAAACCTTTAACTTTTTTATCTTTAGCTATTAGAGAGATATTATTTATTGCATTTGGGGTTTCTAATAATGCAATAATGTTGATCTCAGGCAGATTGTCTAGCAAAGAGCAGTCTTCAATTTTTGGAAGCATAAAGGCACTCACTGAAAGATCAGTGCTTGAAAGTAATTTTATATCCTCTTGACCAAACTTATCATCAACTGGGTTAACTCTTATTATTAACTCGCCGATATGACTATTTTTTTTAAGGTGAGAATATAGATCTTCCCTTGCCTGATCTTTTTGATTCTCTGATATAGAGTCCTCTAGATCTATAATGATGCTATCAGTACCTTTTTGAAAAGTTTTCTCAATCCAATCAAGTTTGTTGGCAGGAATAAAGAGCGGAGAGATAGGGAATTTGTTCAATTTCAGGGGGAGAGATTTTAATTTCTTTCCTTTTCAATGAGAAAATCTACAACATCAAACAACTCATCCGTACGAACAGACCTGGATGCAGAGACTTTATACTTTCCATTTACCACAAGTGACGGCACTCCAGTAACCTTCCAATCTTTCATTTTTTTATCTGCCTGATCAACCGCGTTCCTTACCCCAAAAGAGGTAGAAACTGCTTTGTAGCGATCTTTCTCCACATCGAATCCTCTAAAGTAATACTCAAGCTCAGTATTACCTGTAAGCATTCTTCCTTCATTCTGAATAGTATTGAAGGCAGCTGGAACAAACTGTTGTTCAATGCCTAGAGCTTTAGCCGTGTAATAAATTCTTGCATGAGTTTTCAACATGTCATTCCAAGTGGCAGGAGATTTTATGAAAGTTACATCAAGAGGCATTTCTCTTTTCCATCTTGCTATGTAGGGCTCGAGAGCATAGCAATGATTACATCCAAACCAGAATACTTCTGTTACTTCTATTTTGGATGGATCCCGAACTTTTGTAGGATTATCTAACAGTTCATAGTGCACTCCTGCTTTAAACCTCTCTCCACTGCCAGACTCGTAAGTTGCTTGATCATCATTAGAGCAACTTAGTAAAGCAATTAAGAGGGAAAAAAGAAGAAACTGGTTACGAAACATTTTATTAGTATAAACCATGGACAAAACTAGATAATGCATCTATCTCATCATCATCTAACTTATAAGCAATCGCAGCCATAATTTTTGAAGGATCTTGATTAATTCTTGCTCCTGATCTGTAATCTTTTAACGCCTTGGCTACATATTCGGGCTGCTGCCCACTTAGTAAAGGGTAAGCAGCAGGTGCATTTCCTAAACCTTTAGGGGAATGACAGGCTGAACAAGCGGGGACCCCTTTTTCAAGGTTGCCTGCGTAATATAATTTTCTTCCTAGCTCTACTTTATCCTCGTCTACCGTACCCACCGTGTTAACATTTGATTCATAAAAAGCGGCAATATCTTGAAGATCAGAATCGTCTAGGTTATCCAATAGTCCAATCATAGAAGCAATTTCTCTTTCGCCTGTCTTTACTAATCTAAGCTGCTTCAAAAGATAATTTTGATTCTGCCCTGCCAAAGAAGGCCAGATACCTACAAGGCTATTGCCATCTAGTCCATGACAACCTGCACAGACTGCGACTTTATCCTTTCCAGCATTAGGATCTCCAGCTCCAAAGAGCAGAATTGCTGTAGTTGTAATTATTAAATTTTTTAATCTCATCTAAGGATTTATCTTTAAATATGATGTGGCGCGCCGACATTATATACTAAGGAATCTGGCGATACTAAATTAAAAACCCCTATGGATAAGACATATTTTAATAACGCAAAATTCATTGGTAGTTATCCCAATACAGAAGATCTTCCAGCAGATCAAGGGTCCGAAATTGCATTTTGTGGACGGTCTAATTGTGGGAAATCCAGCATACTAAATGCACTCACCAATAATAAAAAACTGGCAAAAACTAGTAAAACACCAGGCAGGACTCAGTCAATAAATGTTTTTGAGATCAGATCAAACTCTGAATTTAAGATTATAGATTTACCTGGTTACGGATATGCAAAAGTATCTAAAAAAATGAGGGCTTCTTGGGGTCAAGAAATAGAAAGATATCTAATGACCAGAAAATGTCTCAGTGCACTATGCATCATAATGGATATAAGGCATCCACTTAAAGAGGATGATGAAAGCCTGATAGATTGGTGCGAAAGTAAAGATCTTCCGATGATCTTATTACTAAATAAAGCAGATAAATTATCAAAGAGTCAGATTGCCCAGACTGTATCAAAAGCCACTAAAGACTTAAATAAATTATCAACCAAACATTTTATAATTCCAGTTTCTGCAACTAAGAAGACAGGAATAAACCTTCTTCTTGAAAAAATTAATGAGATGAATTAAAAAAAGCTCCGAACATTTGGGGTTGCTCGAAGCTTTATGGAAGTCAGGATTAATTATTCCAATATCTTTAAGACACGAAAAATTTATTAAAGTTCAAATTTTTTAATTTTTTTTTTAACTTCTTTATAGGTAAAATTAGAAAAAGGAAATTGATATCAGCAAAACAAGATCACAAATCGTCAAGAAATTTAGTTCCCTCCTAACATTAGGCGCAAACAAGAGAACTAAAATAAAAACCAATGCAAGACTTGTAGAGTCCTTTAAGGAGACTCAAGAAATTATTACCGATCGAGGTGTCCTGAAGTTTAGAATTGACTCACCAGGATCAGTGCCTCAAGATCCCGGATCCAATAGAAGTGAGCCTGAAACATTTGAGTGGATTAGAACTACATTAAAAGATCAAGAAGTTTTATGGGACATAGGGGCTAATATAGGCGTTTTCAGTCTTTATGCCGCTTTAGAAAAAAAAAATAAAGTCTTATCCCTAGAACCCTCTGCAGAGTCATATGCTACTTTGAATGCCAATATAAGATTGAATGGATTAGAAGAATATATACAAGCTCTTTGCTTTGCAGGAAGTAAAACAACTAATTTACTGAATCTATTCATGAAAGATACGAGTGCAGGCGCATCGCACAATAGTATCGGATCAAGTTCGAATCAATTTGGAGAGTTTGACGTCAATGGATTCCAATCTGTAATCGCAATTAAACTAGACGATCTTAATCGAATTGATGGAGTTCCTTCCCCAAATCATATAAAACTTGATGTTGATGGCAAAGAACTTGAAATACTGGAAGGCGCTGCGAATATTTTGTCTGAAATCAATAGTATCCTAGTTGAAATGGAAGGCATCAATCTTGATGAAAATCTTGAGAAGATAGAAAATATCTTTTCTATGGCGGGACTTGAAGAAGAATTAAGTTGGAGAAATAAAGGCTCCAGAAGAAACAGACTTTACTTGAGAAAATATTCTAATGAGTGAAGAGAAAGATCCAATAATCCTTGTAGACGGCTCTTCATATTTATACCGAGCTTATCATGCACTGCCACCTCTAACGACAAGTAAAAATCAACCTACTGGTGCGATTAAGGGCGTTATAAGCATGATAAAAAGAGTGCTTATAGATCATCCTGATAGTCCATTAGCAGTGGTGTTTGATGCAAAAGGAAAAACTTTTAGGCATGACATGTACTCTGAATACAAAGCAAATAGGCCTCCTATGCCGGAGGATTTAGTCCAACAAATTGAACCAATTCATCGCATCATTTCGTTGATGGGCATAAAGCTTATTATGATTCCGGGTGTGGAGGCTGATGATGTTATTGGAACACTCGCCGAACAAGCAAGACAAAAAAAATTGAATACTGTGATTTCTACCGGTGACAAAGATATGACTCAACTGGTCTGTGACAATGTGAGCGTTGTAAACACAATGTCAGGTGAATTGCTTGATGAAAATGGCGTAATGAATAAATTTGGAGTTGGACCAGAGCTCATAACTGACTACTTGGCACTTATAGGGGATAAGTCTGATAATGTTCCTGGAGTTGATAAGGTTGGACCAAAAACTGCGGTTAAATGGCTTAATGAATATAAGAATATTGAAGGTATAAAAAAGAATGCTGAATCTATAGGCGGTAAGGTTGGAGAGAATCTTAGGTCTTCTATAGAGACCCTTGATCTGGCTCACGAGTTAGTAAAAATAAAAACAGATGTACCTTTAGAAATAACTATAGAAGATCTAGCAGTTTCAGAATCCGATGCAGAACAACTTTCTGAAGTTTATAAAGAGTTAGAATTTAATTCTTGGCTACAAGAAGTCCCTGAAAAAATCGTTAAAACAGAGGTCAATTCTTCATATGTTTGTATCTCAACTGAGAAATCCTTAAAAGAATTAATAAAAAAAGCTTCGAAGGCTAAAACCATTGCTCTTGATACTGAAACAACTGGGTTAGACTATATGGATACTGAGTTAGTTGGCATATCTTTAAGTTATCAAGCAGGTGAAGCTTACTATATTCCACTAAATCATGACGATGATTCAGTAGATCAACTAGCTTTGGATATTGTTCTTAAAGAGTTAAGACCTCTTCTTGAAAGTTCTTCAAATAAGATCATAGGTCAAAATATAAAGTTTGATAAGAATGTTTTAGCAAAGTATGGAGTTGATATTGCTTCGATAAAAAATGACACCATGATGATGAGCTATGTTTTGGATGCTTCAGCGACGAGACATAATCTAGATGCTTTGTCTTCCTATTATCTAAATTATAAAACCTCTACTTTTGAAGATGTAGCTGGCAAAGGTGTAAAGCAAATTACCTTCGATAAGGTCCCTATTGAGGCAGCTACAAATTATGCGGCAGAGGATGCAGATATAACTCTGCGACTGTACGAAGAATTAAATCCTAGATTAGAAGGCGAGACCTCTCTAAATAAACTCAATGATGAAATAGAGATTCCCTTGATAGAAGTATTATCCGAAATGGAACAAAACGGCGCTATATTAAATTCAAAGATTCTTAACTCTCAATCTAAAGATCTAGAAGGTAGAATAAAGAAGTTAGAAGAAAAGGCTTATCAAATAGCAGGTGAGGAATTCAATCTCGGCTCCACTAAACAACTCAGAGAAATATTCTTTGAAAAATTAAAGTACAGAATCATAAAGAAAACACCCGGAGGTCAACCATCAACAGACGAAAAGGTGCTTGCTGAACTTGCTGAGGAATATGAATTGCCCAAGGTTCTCTTGGAACACAGAACATTAAGCAAACTTAAATCAACTTATACCGATAAGCTACCTAATCAGGTATCTCTGTCCACCGGTAAAGTGCATACATCATTTCATCAAGCTGTAACTACAACTGGGAGATTATCTTCATCAGATCCTAATTTACAAAATATTCCAATAAGAACAGAAGATGGAAGGCGAATCAGGCAGGCCTTTGAACCCTCAAAAGGTAATAAGTTTATATCAGCTGACTATTCTCAAATAGAGCTTCGTGTGATGGCTCACATGTCGAAAGATGAAGGACTTCTAGAAGCCTTCCGAGAAGGACAGGATGTTCATAGCAAGACCGCAAGTGAAGTATTTGATGTCGGTATCAAAGACGTAACATCAGATCTTCGCAGAAATGCTAAAGCAATCAATTTTGGTTTAATCTATGGGATATCTGCTTTTGGTCTAGGAAAACAGCTAGGTATTTCTAGAAATTTAGCCGCCGAGTATATGGCGATGTACTTTGAAAAATACCCAGATGTTAAGAAATATATGGAATCAACTAAAGAATTTGCCAGTCAGAATGGTTATGTAGAAACATTGTTTGGTAGAAGACTTTACCTAAGAGATATTAATGCAACCAATGCAATGCGACGACAAGCTTCAGAACGGGCAGCTATAAATGCACCCGTGCAAGGAACTGCTGCAGACATAATGAAAATAGCCATGATAAATATGCATAAGGCTATAAAAACACAAAAAAGTAAGGCAAAACTAATTCTTCAAGTTCATGATGAACTAATATTAGACACTCCAAAAGATGAAATAGATAAGATCGTAAGTCTAGTAACGGATTCTATGATGGGAGCAGCAAATCTGGATGTCCCACTAGAAATAGATATTGGAATTGGAGATAACTGGGATCAGGCGCATTGATAGAACTAATTACCAAAAATCCAAGAAGGACATTCTTGCTTTTTTTAATGGCGTCTGCAGGAATGATTGCAGTAGCCTTATATATGGAGCATTATCTGGGACTGAAGCCCTGCATACTTTGTTACATGCAAAGAGGTTCTGTGATTATAGTTGGTATCCTTGCCGCCTTTGGAATGATAATTAACCCAAAGAAAATCTTGACCTATAAAATTATCCTTTATTCAATTTTTATATCCATTCTTAGTGGCGCATTACTCTCAATTAGACAGCTTTACTTGCAAAGCCTTCCAGCAGATCTGGTCCCGAGCTGCGCACCCGATATGGAGTACCTTTTTGCTACATTACCCTTTTTAGAAATATTAATCTTAGCTTTTACAGGTGATGGAAATTGTGCTGAAATTTTATGGACTTTTATGGGTATCAGCATTCCTGGTTGGGTATTAATTTCACTCAGTTTTTTATTGATTTACTGTGTATTTATCTTTAAAAAGGTAAATGAAATTCATTCTCATAATTAAAATATAATCTATATAATACTCCGCTATTTAAAAAGGATTCTTAATGTCATCAATTCACGAAAATCTAACCGTCGAAGAACTTATTAATGCCGCCCTTGAAAGAGGTGAAGGAGAAATAGCTTCTAATGGTGCGCTGCTTGTAAAAACTGGTAAAAGAACCGGAAGAAGTCCGCTTGATAGATTTATAGTTAAAGATGATACAACGATCAATTCTGTTGATTGGGGACAAGTCAACAAACCATTCGATAGCGAAGCATTTATAAATATTTGGAATAAAGTTGAGGAATACATGAACCAAAGAGATACATTTGTTAGCTCTTTGCATGTTGGTGAGCATCCTGATTACTATGTACCAGTCAAAATCAGGACGGAATGGGCATGGCATAATCTTTTTGGTAAACAAATGTTCATAAGGCCTCAAGAATTTAACCCTGGAGGTAAAGATAACTGGGAGATTATGAGTGCACCTTTATTTGAATGCGATCCAGAAATAGATGGCACCAATAGTGATGGCGTCGTTTTATTAGACTTCACAAGAAAGAAGGTCTTGTTGGCGGGAATGCCTTATGCAGGAGAAATGAAGAAATCTATGTTTGCAGTTCAAAATTTCTTACTACCTGAAAAGGATGTTCTTCCGATGCACTGTGCTTCTAATGTTGGATCTAACGGAGAAGTTTGCTTGTTCTTTGGTTTATCGGGTACCGGAAAAACAACTCTTTCAGCAGATCCAGAAAGGAACTTAATCGGTGATGACGAACATGGATGGGGGCCAGGTACAGTATTCAATTTTGAAGGAGGTTGTTACGCTAAATGCATTAACCTCACCAAAAAAAATGAACCTGTCATTTGGGATGCTATAAAAAGAGGTAGCGTAATGGAAAATGTGGTCATCGATACGGAATCAAAAGATCCAGATTTTTCTGATTCATCCCTAACCGAAAATACTCGAGTTGTTTATCCAAGAGAACACATAGAAAAAAGAGCAGATGAAAATTCAGGTGGAGAACCTAATGCAGTTATATTCCTTACCTGTGATTTATCTGGAGTAATACCTCCCGTTTCAATCTTAAGCAAAGAGGCTGCTGCTTATCACTTTTTAAGCGGGTATACAGCTGCAATTGGATCAACAGAAGTAGGTTCTACAGAGGCGTTCAAGACCACTTTCTCCACTTGCTACGGAGCTCCCTTTTTTCCTAGAGCCGCGGGTGTTTATGCTGACCTTCTAATGAAAAGGATAGAAGAATTTGATAGTAAAGTATATTTAGTCAATACAGGATGGACGGGGGGGCCGTATGGAATAGGTAACCGGTTCGATATACCCGTAACTCGATCAATTATCTCTGCAATTCAATCAGGTGATTTAATTGGTGCTGATACTGAAACCATAGAAGGAATGAATCTAGATGTCCCATTGAGTGTTGAGGGAGTGGATAGCACGCTTCTCAATCCCATAAAAAATTGGAAAGACCCATCATCTTATGCAGAATATGAAAGTAAACTAGTAAATCAATTTAAAGAAAACTTTAAGAAGTTTGACGTATCACAATCTATAGTTGACGCTGGACCAAGGTAAGATCAAATGATCAGATTTTCTTTAGATGAGATAAAGAAATCAAAAGTATCCTCAGAACTCAATTTCATAAATAGGGGCATAGAGAGGGAGAGCCTTAGGGTTGACTCATCTGGAAAAATCTCTCAAACCCCTCATCCATTAGGATTAGGATCAGCTTTAACTAACCCTTATATAACAACTGATTTTTCAGAAGCTTTGCTGGAATTAGTTACCCCGACTTTCAATAGTGCTTCAGAATGTTTGAAATTTCTAAGTGATTTACATATTTTTGTGAATCAAAACCTAGAAGGTGAATCCCTTTGGCCCCTAAGCATGCCTTGTTTCATAGATTCTGAGGACGATATACCTATTGGAAACTACGGGACTTCTAATCAAGGTATGATGAAAACCATTTACAGAAGAGGTTTGTCTAATAGATATGGAAGTATGATGCAGGCTATAGCGGGAATTCATTATAACTTCTCATTTTCAGATAAATTTTTGCAAATTTTTGCTGATATCAATTCCGTTGATTTAAAAAAATTCAAAAATGAGGTTTATTTAGGTATTGCAAGGAACTTCCGAAGATATGGCTGGCTATATCTTCTATTATTTGGATCTTCTCCTATAGCAAACAAGTCTTTTGCAGAAAATAGAAATCATAATATGGATGATCTTAATACTGAAGATTTTTTCAAGCCTCATGCCACTTCTTTAAGAATGGGAGACCTAGGCTATATAAGTCATGCTCAGGATAGCCTCAACATTTCGTACAACTCTATAGATCAATATACCTTAGATCTAAAAAATGCTTTGAAAACTCCCTACGAAGACTATAAAAAACTTGGCGAGTTTAGGGACAACCAAAGAATTCAATTGAATGATTCTATTATTCAAATTGAAAATGAATATTACAGTACGATTAGGCCAAAAAGAGTTTGCCCAACTGGAGAAAGGCCTATAAATGTTTTAAATAATGAAGGAATAGATTATCTTGAACTAAGATGCATAGACCTCAACCCAAAAGCCTTTGTTGGTATATCTGAAGAACAAATATATTTCTTAGATCTATTAATATTGTTTTGCTTACTTTCCGATAGCCCAGATATAACAGAATCTGAGTCAAATGAACTGTTTAAGACTCACAAAACAATCGTAAATGAAGGAAGAAGTTCTGAGGCATCTATTACAACACTTAAAGGTAAAATAGGCATCAGAGAAGAGGCTGTGAGAATACTCGATGGAATGCAAGACATCGCTGAATTCATGAGTAAGGAAGTATCTCAAGGTGATAGTAAGTGGACTGATACTCTTTCTAATCAAAAAGAAGTTATAAATAGTCTTGATAAATCTTTAAGTGGATCCTTGTTAGAAGAGATCCAAACCAATGATATGACCTTACAAGAATACGGAATGAAGATGTCACTTCTTCATAAAGAACATATGGATAGTCTTGCAACAGATGATGAGTACTTTTTCACGACAACCTCTCAGGATTCTCTTGAAGCAGCTAAAAAAATTGAAGAGAGTAATCAAGAAAACTTCGAAGATTATTTAAAAGATTTTTTAAATAAGATTTCTTGACGTTTTTTATTTTAGCGTTAATTTAATCAACTAGATATTTAATAAGGACCATTTTATGAAAGCATTTTTATGTAAAGAGTTCGGACCAGTGGACTCACATCAAGTTGAAGAGATTGATGATCCGATTGCCGGCCCTGGACAGGTGGTTGTTGACATTAAGGCAACAGGAATAAGCTTTCCTGATGTGCTTATAGTTCAAGGTTTGTACCAGTTTAAACCCCCTTTTCCCTTTAGCCCAGGAAGTGAAATTTCAGGTGTTGTATCTTCCGTTGGCGAAGGCGTAACCATGCACAAGGAAGGAGACAGAGTAATGGGCAGCATAGGATCAGGAGGTTTACGAGAAAAAGGGGTTTATCTCGAACAACAATTGATGCCTTTACCAGAAACAATGGACTTCAATACGGCGGCTGGGTTTCCACTTAATTATGGAACTACTTACCATGCTTTCAAACAAAGAGGTGAGCTTAAAGCTGGACAGTCAGTTTTAGTTCTTGGAGCTGGTGGCGGTCTTGGTATTACTGCAATTCATATTGCAAAAGCAATGGGAGCAAAAGTTATTGCCGCAGCTTCTTCTCAAGAGAAAATTGACCTCTGCAAAAAAGAAGGTGCAGATGAAGGAATCATTTATGAAAGGGAAATGGACAGAGATCTTCAAAAGAAATTCTCTGATCAAATCAAAGAAGTAACTGGTGGTGGCGTTGATATGATTTATGATCTTGTAGGCGGGGATTATGCTGAGCCTGCATTGAGAGCGATTGCAAGACATGGAAAATATCTTGTTATAGGTTTCACAGCTGGTATTCCAAAAATGCCTTTGAATCTTACTTTGTTAAAAGAGTGTCAAATAGTTGGTGTTTTCTGGGGTCAGTTTGCGGGAGTAGAATATGCTGAGAACCAACAAAACTTTAAAGAACTATTTGACCTTCATGCGGAGGGAAAAATTAAACCCTTTGTCACTGAGACCTATACACTTGATGAATCAGCAACAGCTATAAAAACTTTAGAAGATAGAAAAGTTCTAGGAAAAGTTGTCGTGTCTATGGAATAAAGGCTTTTGTTAAAAAAAGGGCACTCTAAAAAAACATTTTTTTTTCTATTAGCTTTCTTTTGTCTTCAGCTAATAGCAGTAAGTGATAAAGATGATTTTGTTTATGACCTTTCACTTGCAACTCAAGGAATTTCTGTCTCCCAGTACAACACAGGCGTAAATTACTCAATTGGAAGAGGCATAAATAAAGACGTTGAAAAAGCAGTGTATTGGTACCAACGTGCTAATGAGCAAGGCCATTCTAAAGCTCCATTTAATATAGCAATATTTTATGTAGATGGTATCAATACCGATCCCGATCCTGAGCTTGCATTAGAGTATTTTTTAGTTGCAGAAAAAAGGGGTAATAAGCATGCAAAAGAATTTTTAGATAAGCTTAGAAAAGCTGATAATCTTGATCTAAAAGAGGCTCTTTTAAAATTTTGCTGTCCTGAGCCTTTGAGTCACTCAATGATCTCAAAAAACTAATAGAAGATTCTATATAAAAGCTTATAATCGCGGCTTTCCGAAAGCGATGTCGACTAAAAAACTCAGAAATGTAGCTATTATTGCCCACGTAGATCATGGGAAAACTACCCTGGTTGACAAATTACTTCAGCAGTCAGGAACTCTTGATAGAAAAAATATGGATTCTGAAAGAATTATGGATTCCGATGATCAAGAAAAAGAGAGGGGGATTACTATTCTTGCAAAAAATACTGCTATTGAGTGGAAGGATCACAGAATAAATATAGTAGATACTCCGGGTCATGCTGATTTTGGGGGTGAGGTTGAAAGAGTTCTTTCAATGGTTGATTCTGTTTTGCTACTTGTTGACGCAGTGGATGGGCCAATGCCTCAGACACGATTTGTGACTCAGAAAGCTTTTGACCAAGGGCTTAACCCGATTTTAGTTATAAATAAATTAGACAGACCGGGGGCCAGACCAGACTGGGTCTTAGATCAAGTATTTGATCTATTTGATAGACTGGGTGGCAATGATGATCAGTTAGATTTTCCAGTTATTTATGCCTCAGCCCTTAATGGGATTGCTGGCTTAGATGAAGAAAAGATGTCTGAAGATATGTCTCCTTTGATGGATCTTATTATAGAGAAGGTCAATCCTCCAGAGGTAAACAACGATGGCCCTTTTCAAATGCAGATTAGTGCTCTTGATTACAGCAGCTACGTCGGTGTGATTGGAATTGGCAGAATAAAAAGAGGGAAAATAAAACCTAACGAACAGGTTGCTGTAATAGATTCCAATGATTCAGAGCGAAGAGGCAAAATTTTACAAGTTATGGGCTATAACGGACTTGAAAGAGTTGAAGTGCCTGAAGCGCAAGCAGGAGATATTATTTGTATTACAGGAATAGATAAACTCAATATTTCTGACACTATATGTAGCCCCGAAAAAATTGAGGCTTTGCCACCTCTTAGTGTTGACGAACCTACGGTGAGTATGACCTTTCAAGTAAATAATTCTCCTTTTGCAGGAAGAGAAGGGAAATATATTTCCTCAAGAAACTTGAAAGAACGACTTGAACAAGAGTTAATTCATAATGTCGCTTTAAGAGTGGAACAAGGCGAATCTCCAGATAAATTTAAAGTTTCTGGACGAGGTGAACTGCATCTATCAGTCTTGATAGAAAATATGCGACGCGAAGATTATGAATTAGGTGTTTCCAAGCCAGAAGTTATTCAAAAGGAAGTGAACGGTGAAATACATGAACCTTATGAGCAAATAGTAATTGATATAGAAGATCAGCACCAAGGCGCTGTAATGGAAGAAATGGGACAAAGGAAAGCTGATTTGCAAAACATGGAACCTGATGGAAAAGGAAGAATTAAGTTAGAGTTCTTAGCACCATCAAGGGGAATGATAGGTTTTAGATCAAGTTTTTTAACAATGACCAGTGGTACAGGAATTATGACTAGTGTTTTTGATCATTATGGAAAAGCAAAGGAAGGTGAATTGGCCAAAAGACAGAATGGGGTGCTGGTCTCTATGGCGGCTGGCAAAACGCTTGCTTATTCACTATTTAATTTGCAAGAGAGAGGCAGGATGTTTCTTGGTCATGGAACCGAAGTTTACATAGGTCAAATAGTAGGCCTTCATTCAAGAGATAATGACTTGCCAGTAAATCCTACTAAAGCCAAACAGCTAACCAACATCAGGGCTGCCGGTACGGATGAAAACCTTATTCTTACACCTCATATTGAACACACCTTAGAGCAAGCCTTAGAATTTGTGGAGGACGATGAGCTTGTTGAAGTTACACCAACATCCATCCGCTTAAGGAAAAAAGATATAAGATAATCTTACAAATGAGAATAAGGTTCCTTCTATAAAAAAGGAAGTATCGTCTCCTTTTTTAGAATGCTTTTAACCTTGCTGTTTATGCTAAAATACCCCCCGTGGGTATAAAGAGGCTACTATTTCTAATTCTTGCTGTAAGCAGTGTAGCAGTAGCAAGACCCATCTCTTATTCAGGAGGCTCAACACTAATGAGTCACTCAGATAACATGCGTGATTCTCTATATCTACACTATTCACCAACTTATAAGTACTCATTAGGTTTAGAGGCTGTAAAAGATGATTTTTTAAGCTCCAACTATTCATATTTCAGACTCACTTACCTTTTGAATAGAAAAAACACTGAATATTCTCAGAGAAACCTATATTTTCAATCTGGTGTAAGCACCAAAAGAATTGAGGATAAATTTTACGGTCTTCATGGAGATTGGGAAACTAGACGGTGGTTTGTTGGTTTTAGTTACAAAAAAGTAGAGAATGAGATTATAGATTTTGAAGATCAATACTTGCAAATTGGTTTAGCACCCTATTTGGGCGATTATGGAGACTTTCATACTTGGATTATGGTGAAATCAAAAAAAAATGATCTTTTGAAGAATTGGTCAACTTTTCCCGTACTTAAATTTTTCAAAGGAAATTTTTTAATTGAGTTTGGATATAATGACAAGACTGAATGGGACTCACTTTTGATCTATAGATTTTAGGAAATGATATGAATAAATTTTTGATTATTGTCTATAGTTTTATGATTTCTCATTTTTTGTCTGCTACGGATGATATGAATCATGACCATAAAGGTCATGTTCACGGAGAACTGATTGATGGAACAGATCTTGATGTAGATCCTGATAGGTACCAAAACTTTATTAAAGATCTTGAAGACTGCCAAATTGCGGTAGTTAGTGTAATTGGCATGGTGTGTGATTTTTGCGCCCAAGGTCTAGAGAAGACGTTCGAGAAAGATAGAAACGTAAAAAAAATTGATGTGGACCTTAACAAAGGAAAAGTTTTAATTGCTTACTCAAAAGATAAAGCTATTGAATATAAAGAAATAGAGCAAAACATTCTAGCTAATGGCCAGAATGCTACTGGCTTAAAAATTATTAATATAAATTAATGGAAGATAGATCGGTAAACTTTCTATCACTGTTTGCTTCTTCATCAACGCTGATATGTTGCGCCCTACCTGCAATGTTTGTTGCTTTAGGTGCTGGCGCTTCTTTTGCTTCACTACTTACGTATTTACCTTTTCTTATTACCTTGTCTCAATACAAGACACAAATAACTATTTTTGCACTTGTCATGGTGATAATAGCCGGTTATGCCAACTATAAAACCTATCATATGCCCTGTCCCTCAGATCCCGAGTTAGGAAGGTTATGCATGCAAACAAGAAAACGATCAAGATACGTCTATTACATTTCAGTTGTATTGTTCGTTTTTGCTACGATATTTACTTATATAATTCCTGTATTCATATGAAAAATCCATGCCATAAAGAAGAAATTCCTAGTCTTAACAGGATTGAGGGGCAAATTCGTGGAATTGCCAACATGATTGATGACGATAAATATTGCATTGATATACTCAATCAAATCAAAGCAGTTAGAAATGCTATTGCGGGTGTTGAAGGAAGAATATTAAAAAAACACATGAAAGAATGTGTTAGAGAAGCATTAAGTGACGAAAAGGATTTTGATGATAAGGTTGAAGAAATATTAAAAACACTAAAAAGGCAAACTTAATTACTTCCCTTAAATTGCCACAATATTGTATCTCAGGATATGGATTGGGGATTACGGGCAGCATTAACCTTTCCTCGACATCAGGCATTTAAGACACTAGTCTGTTAATATTTATGTATTAAGATGTTTAAAGGAGTGAGGTAACTATGACAGTAAGTGTGATATTGGAAGGGACTCTAAAAGATGGAGAAATAGAAAAATTTACTGGGATATGTAAAAAGGCATTTGAGGTCACGAGGGCCTTTGATGGATGTCAGGGAATTGATTTAACTTACAATACAGAAAATCCTAAAAATTGGATCTTTACAGAAGTCTGGGATTCTAAGCAACATTATGAGAAATATCTACAATTCAGAACCGAAGACGGAACTCTAGATGCTGTTGCTTCGTTATGTGAAGATGCTCCTTCAATTAGAATATTTGACATTATTCCAACCTAAAGCCTGTCTATGAAAGTCTTGGCTTTGGGTGGTAGTGGCGGAATGGGTAGATTTGCCGTCGCAACCCTTATGGATTTTGATAATGTTAATGAGGTAATTGTTGCCGATATTAATGCCGATGCTGCAATAGCATTTGCAACATCTATGAATGAAAAGGTCTCAGGTATTGGTTTGGATGTAACGGATACAAATGCACTTAAAGCGCAAATGGAAAAAGTAGATGTGGTTATAAATACCGTAGGCCCCTTTTATAAATATGGACCTCCGATTTTAGAAGCTGCTATTGATAAATCCTGCCACTATCTTGATATAAATGACGACTGGGAGCCGACCTTAGAAATGCTTGCGTTACACGAAAAGGCAGAAAGAAACTCAATAACAGCGATTCTTGGAATGGGTGCTAGTCCAGGTCTTACAAATATGCTTGGAGCTGCTGCGATACAAGAATTAGATGAAACTGAGACACTTTATACGGGCTGGACTATGGATGGTGCTGCGCCAGAGGAAGAATCATCCCAATCTGGACTGAATGCCGCCATGATTCATGCCGTTCAGCAAATGACTGGAAAGGTCAGAATACAAGATAAGGGTGAGGCAAAGATGGTCAAGCCATTGAAAGAGATTGAAGTCGATTTACCTGGTTTTAATAAATTTAAACCTCGTATTTTTGGGCATCCAGAAGCAATTACTTTTCCTCATCACTTTGACTCGATCAAAAATAGCATTAATTTAGCTCATGGTAGTGGCTTCAGTTTACTCAAATGGATTATGAAACTTGTGGATTGGAAAATTATCTCTGTAGAAAAAGCTGCAAGTATCGTCCAGAATCTATCTTCAGATAAAAGGAAAGAACTTGAGGAGGCGGGAACGGAAAATGGGATTGATCTAAGTGGCGCAAATTCTGAAGATCCTCCTCCTCTGTATGCGGTAGCCTCAGGAAAGAAAGACGGTCAAGAGGCAGCATGCACGGCAACATTCAAATCCTCCGGCCTGATAAGTATGGGTGAAGCTACGGGTATCCCCCTGGCTTGTGGCTTAAAGCTTTTAATAGATGAAAAGATTCAAAAAAAAGGAGTTTTTGCTCCTGAGGGAGCCATAAATCCTTATGATTTTTTTAAAGAACTAAATGGTATGAGTGATGCTCTGGATCTCGATGAAGATATAAATACAAATGGACCAGAAATGGTAAATATATTTAGAAGTTGGTAATTAAATTTATAGAATGTAAAGTAAACAAATGGAAAAAATAAATAACTTTTTTGACGGAATCGCAGCGCCTTTAAGTGGCATTGCTGATTGGCTTTTAAGGCTAGGCCTTGGCATAGCTTTCTTTTTACATGGATATGGAAAATTACCTATTTCTGATGGTTTTATAGGTTATCTAGACTCTAAGGGAGTTCCTCTGGCAGAGGCAGCTGCTTACCTAGTTGCATGGGGGGAAATATTGGCTGGATTGGGAATAATAGTAGGCGGGATTTTGGCGAAACCAATGGTCCAGCTTGGCCACCTAGTAACTAGAGTATCTGGTGGAGCAATAGGGGTGATAATGATATTCGCTTTGTTAATTGCCCACTCGGATTGGGGAATATTCTTCGGAGAGAGAGGATCTGTTCTCTTTGCCAGCGAGCAATTGTTTCTTTTGCTATTAGGAACTTTCTACGCTATCAAGGGCAATAACTAAAATTTTAAGATTGTAGCTTAAGCTGAGTATTCCTCATTTAGTTCTTGCAAAGCCTCGAAATTCATCATCTGAACAACTTCCATATTTTCGTCCAAAAGTTCATATATTGGATCGGTAGTTGTATAAGGACGTAGACTGAAATAAACAATCACATCTTCATCTCCGCCACCTTCGGTGTGAGGTTCTCCAGGAGTGCCTGCCTTAAATACTCCTGCAGGACGAACACTTTTCAAGCTTCCGTCAGGATAGTAGGTTTTTAACTCGCCTTGAACCGTAAAAGTACTGTAGTTAGAACAATGTCTATGCATTTGTATTTTTTCATTAGCAGAGAATTTAAATAAGAGATCAACTATTTTGGCGTTCTCATCTACATTCAAAAAGGACAGCGACACATGATCCAAGGGTTCTCCATCTGGTCCGGGTGCAGGTTTCCAGTCTATTTCAGACTCATTGAATTGAATTAAATTTTCCATAGTATTCTCCTAAAATATTCCTTTAAATCATTATATTATTTTTTTAAAAAAAGGGTCAAGATTCGTATCTTGACCCTTTTTACTGTAATGCCTCTAGTACAAAAAGCTAGCCTTGTAAAAGCTCTTCTAACTAAAATTTGTAGTTAAATTTAGCACCATAATTTCTACCAGCTAGAGGCACTGCATTCTTAACAAATGATGAATGATTTCTTGCAACCTCATCCTGCAAATTGCTACCAAAGATAGAAACTTTTAATTCAGCTGAACCAGGTAGATCATAGGTTTTTGTTAATCTGGCATTTAGCAATTGATAGGATTCAGTAACAGTCTCTCCCTCACCTATTTCGTCTTGCTCATCAACATCTTTCAAGCTCATTTTGAAAACCCAATCGTTTTCAACATAAGTCAAAGAATAGATATTTCTTGCGGGATTTATTCTAGGTACATTATGTCCATCAGAAAATTCAGCAGTGACATCATCTCTTCCAAAAGAGAATGTTAAATCACCGGATCCTAAGCTCACAGTTGTTCCGATCTCAAATTCATAACCTTTGAATTCTGCGTCTTCTTGAATGTAATTAGCGTGAATCAAATTAGCATGTGCTGCATGATCATCATCGCCATGGTCGTCATCTCCGTGTTCGTCATGATCATCATCGCCATGGTCGTCATCTCCGTGTTCGTCATGATCATCGAGCTCGTCTTGCAGTGTTATGTAATTATCTACGTCATTTATGTAGTAACTTGCTGATGCGTAAAAATTACCATTATCAAAGTTTAATGTTATATCAATATTATCAGATGTTTCGCTTTGAAGGTTTGGATTACCAGTTTCAAGTCTTCCAGTTGCCATATGTGGACCATTCATGAAAAGCTCAATTACTGAAGGCAATCTTTCAACGCTAGCAAAACCTACGCTTATATCCAGACTGTCACTTATATCTCTGCCGAGAGTAAGAGCGAAACTATTAGTGTCATCATCTACCTTATAGTAGTCGATATCTCCATGATCTTCATCGGTGACACTTCCAGTCCTCTCTATTTGGTCAAGTCTAAAACCTGCATCAAGATAAAATAGGTCAAAGTCTGTACTGACAAAATAACCAATAGTGAACTCTTCACTATTAGCAGGGTTCATAAAAGCTTCTTCACCAACAATTGCGGAATCTTCATCAACGAAATTTAATGCTACTTTTTGAGTAAATGAGTCTGAAGATAGATCAAAGATAGCGCCGTATTCAGTTGCATCATTTGTAAAGACAGTTGGTGCATGTTCTTCATGCTCTTCTTCTTCATGATCATCATGACCTTCTTCTTCTGCATGAGCTTCTGTTAATGAGTACTCTGTGTCTCTCCAGTTATAGCTTATAGAATTAATTAAACCTCCATTAATATTGTATAAGCCGGCTAAGTTATAGCTCGTTTGGTCAGTAGTAGAGAAAATTCTCTCTCCTTCGTGCTCATCTCCGTGCTCATCATCATCGTCTCCGTGCTCATCATCGTGATCATCGTCTCCGTGCTCATCTCCGTGCTCGTCTCCGTGCTCGTCTCCGTGAAAAGGTATTCCATATAAGCTCTCTAAATTTTCATAACTCATTCCGAAATATCCCCATTCTCCTGTTCTTGAAACACCGAATTGCTTTGCTTCAGAAGCAAAATCAGAGTTTTCAACATAAGAAAGAGCTTCTTCTTCATGCTCATCGTGATCATCATCACCATGATCTTCTTCTTCGTGAACTACAGCCCCATCAGGTATATCAAAATTGCCTAATTCGGTATTTTTATAGCCCAGACTAAAATTAAGCCATCCGCCTAGAAGATTTTTGTAATTGAACTCTTGAATATCACCATCGTTTGCGGATTGAGTTTCCAATCCTGCATTAACTTCTTGACCATCAAAATCCTCCCTAGCAATGGTATTGTTTACAACATTGATAATTCCACCAATGGTTCCATTGGCATAAAGTAAAGAGGATGGTCCTTTGATGATTTCAATTTGTTCGATGTCATGTAAATCAACATCATTTAAGTGATCTACACCAAGTCCTGAGACATCTCTATTTACCATTCCATTTTTTAGAATTTTCACTCGAGGTCCAGACATACCTCTTATGATAGGCTGACCAACTGCGGCACCATAATCGGCAATTGAAACACCTAAGTAACTATCAACTGCTTCACCTAGTGAAGTAGTTGCGTCATCTTTTATTTCATCGCCATCGATAACATATAGAGGATTTAATATCCTGCTTGTATTAAGTATTGAAGAAGTAACTACGACTTCGTCTACTTTCTCTGTATCAAGAGGTGTCGGTTCATCGGCATTTATTTGCGTTACTATTAAGCTCATCGCCATGAGCATATAAAAGGAAACTTTCATGTTTTCTCCTAAATTTAAATTAAAAAATATTTTTTAAATAAACTTAAGAGTTTGGTGGTGCCCTCGCACTAAAATCTGCAGAAAAAGGAGAAACATGATCTTTTTCTGAGTTGATAGAAATATTTGTAATTAAAGCATACTCTTCAATAACCTTAAGAGCATATGCTTTGAAAGATTCTGTCTCGCAAACTTGGCAGTCAGAGGACTCATGAACTTCATGATGATGTTCATCTTCAACGAAGGAATGGATAATTGGATCAGCTGATAAGCTGATTACAAAAAATAATCCAAGGATAAGTGCAAGTTTTTGCTTCAAGTTCATATTAGATTTCGAAATATAAATTTAATTCAGGACAGAAGCAAGAGCTTTTATTATCTTGTCTGTGTCATGCGGAGCTCTAAAAAAACCGGCATATTTAGCATCAGGACTTATCAAGACTAAGCTTCCTGAATGGTCTACTGTGTAGTTAGGCTCAGGATTATTAACTACTGGAAAGAAAGGGGCATTTACTTGAGTTGAAAACCTATAAATCTGATCAATTTCGCCAGTAAGGCCAATAAAGTCATTATCAAAATTATCAAGATAAACTCTTAAGTTCTCAGGTTTATCCCTATCTGGATCAACCGAGACAAGAAAGATTCTTATTTTCTCCGCATTATCACCTAATGATTCTTTCACATCAGACATTTGTTTCATAGTTAAAGGACAAATATCAGGACAATAAGTAAAACCAAAAAATAGAATATTCCATTTATTCTTAAATTGTTCAGGCAGAAAAGTTGCGCCCTCATCATCGACTAACTGAAATTCTGCAAGTTGTCTTGGTGGATCTATAAAATATGCCCCCAGCATTTTGTATTCGTCCTGAGTCAGCTCTCTTGGTGTATAAAATCTAGACAAGAATAAGGCCAATATTAATGCTATCAATCCAAGACAGCTTGCAACGGTTATAAATATTCCTCTACTCATAGGTAGATAAAGTGATCTATTAGCATCGCTGCGAATAAAGCAGCTAAATAAAATATGGAATAAGCAAAGGTAGGCATGGCAAGAGCATTAGTATCGTCTCTGTATAGCCTTAAAGAATAAACTAAAAAAATTAATCCCAGTAGAAGTGCTGAAATCAAATAAATTTCACCAAACATCTGAACAGTATATGGAAGCATAGTGGCGACGATAAGAAGTACGGTATAAAGAAGTATATGTTGTTTTGTGAAAGGAACTCCTTTTTGTACAGGCAACATAGGAACCTCCGCATCAGCATAATCATCAACTCTATAAACAGCCAAAGCCCAAAAATGAGGAGGAGTCCAAACCATTATAATGAGAACAAGCAATAAAGCGTTTGGTTCTATCGTATTGGAAATTGCAGTCCATCCAAGCAATGGCGGCATCGCCCCTGCAAGACCTCCTATGACAATATTTTGGCTTGTCATAAATTTGAGATATTTTGTATAAATAAACCCATAAAATATAAAGGTCAGAGTTGTTAAGATCCATGTCAGGAAGTTGGTGAAATACAAAAGCATGAATGCACCAACCACATATAAAATGACAGAAAAGCTTATGGCTGCCTTATCTGTAATATCACCCATGACTAAAGGCCTCTCTGAGGTTCTCATCATCTTTGAGTCTATTTGCTTGTCAAAAAAATGATTTATTACAGCGGAGGATGCTGCCAAGAAGCTTATTCCGATCAATCCGAAAAAGAATACTTCTATTGGAGGTCTAAAATCGGAACCTATGAGCATCCCACTTGCACAAGATACGAACAAAAGCGCTTGTACACCTGGCTTAGTAAGCTCTAGGTATCCTCTCCAATTTGATAAAACTCCCGTCATAAATTATGTTTCTCTAAGTCGTAGGACTCCCAGATAAGTTATCAATAATAACCCACCTAGGTTATGACCTACAGCTATTAATAGTGGCAACGCAAAAATAACATTTGAGATTCCAAGCAGTACTTGCAAAGTCAAAAAGCTTATAAGTCCAACTGAAAGAAGAGCAAACCTTCTTACGTATAGGTGATAACTCAAGAATAAGAGGAAAGCAGTGACTATAACTGCTCCAAATCTATGCGTAATATGAATGGCCACCCTAGACTCATGATCTAATTGTCCTCCAAGATAATTTGGACCAATGCTTTGAAAAAAATTAAATCCTTCTTTGAAATTTGATTCAGGCAGAACCTGTCCTTGACATAAAGGGAAGTCTACGCACGAATAAGAAGCATAATTTGTGCTTGTCCAGGCTCCTAAAAATATCTGAATTGCCACTAATACGATAGAGACATTAAATAATTTCTTTGTTGTTGCACTAAAATCCCATGTTGCTCTGTTTTGTAAACGATCCTTTGTTTTGAAATACAGCAACCATAAAAGTCCAGTAGTTAAGAAGCCTGACATAAGATGTGTCGTTACAACTTGTGGCCATAACTTCAGGCTAACTGTCCAATAACCAAAAGTTCCTTGCATAATCACCCAAGCGATTAAGAAGAAACTTAGCTTTCTTACATCCGAAGGTAAATCTTTATAGCGAAAAGCTAGAAATGCAATACAAAGAATCATGAAACCCAGTGCTGCTGCAAAATATCTATGGACTACCTCGGGAATGGCTTTAGCTACCTCATAGGGAGTGTCTGGAAATTTGGCATTAGCAATGTCAATCTCTTCAGGACTGACAGGGATTGTTACAAAACCGTAACAACCGGGCCAGTCAGGACATCCTAATCCAGCATCAGCAAGCCTAGTCCAAGCACCAAGCGCAACGACTACAAAGCCGAGAATACCCGACCAAAGCGAAAGTGTTTTAATTCGTTCCATTTTTATCCTATTTTTGAGTTTTGAAGGACTTTCTTAATATCTTCTAATAATTCGCCACTAGGTAAGGTGGAGTCATAAATGAGTATCCCATTCCCTAGAGGATCGAATAAGATATAAGGAGAGTCTTGTAATTTTTCCGAGACGGATAAGGGCAATAGCTCTGGGTGAATTGTTCCAGTATTGAGTAAAGGGTATTCCTCAGTTATCTTTTCAATAGATTGGCTGGACAAATTATTAGTACCGATATTTATTAAATATCTGACCACTCTATCGCTATTCTTCGCAAGTCTTATATTGATTTGTCTTGAAGAATAGAGTGTATCCCAGCATTTTCCTAAACAGTCCCCTGAAACAAATTGTACGATTGACCATTTTCCTGGGAACTCATCTTTCAAAGGCCCAGAATCAATATCAAGCTTCAGCTCACTTAGCTGTATTGGGTCCTCGAGCAATGTCCCCTTATTGACAGTTCCTTGAGGAGAATAACCGCTATAGAACAAAGCCGAACTAGCAAAGAGTACAATTATAGGGGTAAGAAAAATTAAGGATGCAACTATTCTTCCGGAATTTTGTTTACTAATGATCATACTTAATCCTTTTTATATCCATAGTAAAAATATGAGCAAATTAAAACTAATGCCAATCCAAACCATTGCAGTGCATATCCAAAATGCCTGGATGGTTTTAAATCAACTGGTTTCCAAATCGGTTCAAAAGCCCCAGCTGAGGCCGCAGATAATTGAATCACAGATTCATTTATTGAATTGCCTATATCATTTTTTGTTGTTTCATAATCCACCTGCTGAACAAGCTTTGGCCAGCCATCTAGATATATTTGATCTACCAAATTTAATCCAAATCTCTTGAACGGTGAAAGAACTCCTTGAATAGTGACTTTTCCTTCAGCTTCCTCCGTTCCATTCTCGTAATCTTCTTTTGAAACCCATCCTCTGTTAATAAGAAAAAGATTCTTTTCGGATGTTTCAAAGGCAGTAAAAATCTCATAACCTGCTTCTTGCCTATATAGTCTGTTGTCCAATATATAAGACTCAGATTGATATTCTCCTTCAAGATTCACCGTTCGATAAATCAGGTTTTCAGAATTTAAAGTAGCCATTTCTTTTTCGCTGATAACTGGTAAAGATTTATTTTCATAATGTTGATTAACTATGTCTTTTTTTTCTAGCCCTCTCATTACTTGCCATGAACCCAAGTAGATTAAGATAGGGAAAAAAAATACTACAAATGCAGTCATTAATTTTCCTGGACTAAATTTACTCATATTTTTTTCGTCATCCTAAGTGTATAATTCACGTCCTTTCAGATGATCAAATACTTTATATTATTCCTAATCGTAGCTATGTTTATTAGTCTATTCAGAGGTGCCTTCTTTCTAATAAAAGATGGAGGATCTTCCAAAAGAACCGTTCATAGCTTGGGCGTCAGAGTTTCTATTGCTGTAGTTCTATTTATAACTCTAGTTTATGGTTTTATAACTGGGCAAATTGGACCTGGTGTTTAACGTTTTACATTACGTATACAAAAGCGACTAAGCAAACCCAAACAACGTCTACAAAGTGCCAGTACCATGACCCGGCCTCAAAACCGAAATGATCATCAGAAGAAAAGTGTCCTTTTAAACTCCTAAAAAGCATTATCGTTAAAATTATTGCACCGAGACATACATGAAAACCATGAAAGCCTGTAAGCATGAAGAATGTGGTTCCATAAATACCCGTATTAAGTGTTAAACCGTAATGGGTATAGGCCTCATAATACTCAATGCCCTGTACTACTACGAAAGCATAGCCAAGTACTAAAGTTGCACCAAGCCAAAGATTAAATTGTTTCCTGTTTCCGTTCTTTAGTCCTAAATGGGCTATGTGAACTGTCAGACTTGAAGTTAACAAAAGTACTGTATTCCATAATGGTAACCACCCTAAAACACCTCCTAAGCCGCCAGAGGCATATGCAGTGGCGAGAGACATGTCCTTTTCAGGGCCAGCAAATACTGCCTGATCAGGAGTTATCATCAAAGGCCAACTTGCTTCAAATCCAGGCCATAACATGTTCGCTAGACCCTTTTCTCCTTCGCCACCCAACCATGGAACGGCAAAGTTTCTTATGTAAGCTAAAGCAAAAAAGAAAGCAAAGAAGAACATTACCTCTGAAAAAATAAACCAAGCCATTCCATATACATATGAATCCTTGAGCATAGGGTTATTTAACCCAGCTTGGTTTTCTATAATCGTCTGTTTGAACCAGAAATACATTGTTACCCATATCATTGCGAATGAAAGAAGCAGTATCATGTATGAGTTGGAATCCGTTCCGGCATCTATAACTGTCTTCGCTGCACCGATGATAAACACAAGTAGGCTTATAGCCATCGCAAAAGGTAATTTACTAGATTCAGGTACGTAATAAGCTTGTTGTGACATAATCTCCCCTTTTTATAATTTAGCTATTTCTTTTTCCGGTTGCACTCTGTCTGTTATATCAAATAGTGTGTAGCCTAGGCTCAAAGATCCTATTTCTTCAGGCAGGGCAGGATCGATTATAAACCTTACAGGCAGTTCGATTCTTTCTCCTGCAGCTAAAACTTGTCTCTCAAAACAAAAACATTCAGTTTTATGGAAATACTCAGCGCCTCTACCCGGTGAAACACTCGGAATTACCTGCCCAACCATCTCTTTTGCGGTTGTGTTGTGGAAAACAAAAGTAGCTTCATATTGATTTCCAGTGATGACTCTCATCTGAGATTTTTCTGAATCAAAGAACCAAGGCATAGATTCGTTGTTATGTGTCATAAACTGAACTAGGAGTTCTCTCTGTTCAGTGATTGCAAGTGATTCTTGACTCAAAGAACTCGGGCCAGTTACCTTTCCATTCAATCCAGTAATCTCACAAAACACGTCATACATGGGGACGAGCAACCAACCGAAGGCAAACATACCTACGACGATACCTATTAGATTACGTAATGTTTTTGTTGCTTCCAAACTATTTTACTTGCGGTTGAACTGTAAAAGAGTGATAAGGAGGAGGTGAGCTTAACGTCCACTCCAGACCTAAATCTCCTGCACCTTCCCAAACCTCAGGCTTGGCTTGTTTACCTGATCTGATTGTTTTAATAACAATAAATAAGAATAAAAGCTGAGTTAAGCCAAACATAAAGGCGCCAACACTTATTAAAGCATTGAAGTCTGCAAACTGCAGTGCATAGTCAGGATATCGTCTAGGCATTCCAGCTAATCCAACAAAATGCATTGGGAAGAAAGTAACATTTACAGATATAAATGTTAGCCAAAAATGTAATTTTCCAAGAGTCTCGTCGTACATATTTCCTGTCCACTTAGGTAGCCAGTAGTATGCAGCTGCTATTATTCCAAATAGTGCGCCCGGCACTAGAACATAGTGAAAGTGTGCTACTACAAAGTAAGTATCATGATACTGGAAGTCTGCAGGTACTATTGCAAGCATTAATCCTGAGAATCCGCCAATTGTAAATAAAGCCACAAAAGCAATTGAGAATAACATTGGTGTTTCAAATGTAATTGAGCCTCTAAACATTGTTGCAACCCAATTGAAAACTTTCACACCGGTAGGAATAGCAATTAGCATTGTTGAGTACATGAAGAATAACTCTCCTGCTAGAGGCATACCGACTGTAAACATATGGTGAGCCCAGACAACGAAAGATAAAATGGCTATTGAAGCCATGGCATATACCATAGAAGAGTATCCAAAAATTGGCTTTCTAGAGAAGGTCTCAATGATATGAGAAACAATACCAAAAGCTGGTAAGATCATGATATAGACTTCTGGATGACCAAAGAACCAAAAGACATGTTGAAATAAAACTGGATCACCACCGCCGGCAGCATTAAAGAAACTTGTACCAAAATTTATATCCATCAACATCATGGTTACAACACCTGCTAAAACTGGCATAACCGCTATTAGCAAATAAGCTGTTATTAACCAGCTCCAAACAAAAAGAGGCATTTTCATTAAAGTCATTCCAGGCGCTCTCATATTGAAGATAGTTGTAATGATGTTTATCGAGCCTAATATCGATGACACGCCCATTATGTGAACTGAAAAAATAAAAAAGTTAACGGTAGAGGGAGCATAAGTTGTTGAAAGAGGTGCATAGAAAGTCCATCCAAAGTTTGGTCCACCTTCAGGCATAAACAAGGTTGAAATTAATATACCGAAAGCCATTGGCAACAACCAAAAACTCAAATTGTTTAATCTTGGTAAAGCCATATCAGGTGCTCCTATTTGCATAGGCAACATCCAGTTAGCAAGTCCTACAAAAGCTGGCATGATTACGCCAAAAACCATTATCAGACCATGGTTAGTGGTCATTTGATTAAAGAATTCAGGCTGAACTATCTGCAGTCCTGGTTGAAAAAGCTCAGCTCTTATTACCATTGCCATGGCACCGCCAATAAAGAGCATGATAAAGCTAAACCATAAATACAAAGTACCTATATCTTTATGATTTGTTGTAAAAAGCCATCTAGAAAGGCCTTTTGCCGGACCGTGATGTCCGTGGTCGTGTGATTCTACTACTGTACTCATAATTTATTTCCTTTATAAATCAATTCTATTTTTGTATGCGACGATATCTTGTGGAGTAACAATAACACCATCTCCTTTTTCGCCATTAGACCAAGCTTGTCTTGTGTAAGTTATAACTGAGGCTATATCTACTTCACTATATGATTCCCCAAAGGCTGCCATTGCCGACCCTTGCACTCCTTCCATTAATATTTCAATGTGTTTATTGCTGTCAAACATAGTAATTTGGCTGCCCACTAAAGAAGGAAATACTGGCGGTATACCTTGTCCATTGGCCTGATGGCAAGCTGCACAATTTGTGGCATAAAAACTTTCACCTCTTGCCATAAGCTCGTCCTTAGTCCAAACCTTTGAGGTAAGCATCCTTTCTTCTTCAGCTAAGGCCACTTTCTCAGCTATAAATGCATCGAATTCTTCTCTTTCAACAGCCCTTACCACAACAGGCATGAAAGCATGTTTAATACCACAGAGTTCTGTGCAGGCCCCTCTAAAAATTCCTGGTTCGGGTACATTTGTCCAAGCTGTATTTATGAAACCAGGTATTGCGTCCTGTTTTACTGCAAAGTCAGGTACCCACCATGAATGGATAACATCATTTCCAGTAATTAAAAATCTAACTCTCGTATTTGTTGGAATAACTAAAGGTTCATCAACCTCTCTTAAGTAAAACTCTCCCTTTGGCACTTCCCCATCTATTTGCTCTTGGCTAGTAGATAAGTTGCTGAAAAAACCGACCTCATCTTCTAGGTATTCATAATGCCATTTCCACTGATGACCCGTTATAAGTATGTTTATTTCACCTTCAGCATCATCATACGCTTCAACCATTACCTGAGTAGATGGAACAGCCATCCAGACAAGAACTAGGGTTGCAGCTACAGTCCAACCTATTTCCAACCAAAAATTATCGTCAAAATCTGCAGCAACTGCTCCTTTGGATTTTCTATACTTCCATAAGGACCAGAACATTATCGAGAAAACTATTACTCCAATAACAACGCATATCCAAAATATGAGCATGTGGAGACCAAAGATACTCTCACTAACATCAGTCACACCAATCGGCATGTTGTAATCTGAACTTTCGGAAAAAATAAGCGATGAAAATATGAGAGGTAATACAAAGATAAACCCTGTGAAAACTTTTCTAATATAAGCCATTAAATTTTATATATTTATTTTTGTAGGTGGGCGTACCGAACAGCGAGCGTATTCTAAACCAATCAGATACCTCAAACAATAGTTAAAAGTTAAACTTATTTAAAGTTTATAAACAAGAAAAATGCTATAAAAGCTCGGCTTTATTTATACTGGAAATAGGCGTTTGCCCGGTCCAGATTTTAAAGCTTAGTGCAGCTTGATGAACTAACATCCCTATTCCGTCATGGTAATTTTCTATACCCTTAGACTTCGCTAACTTTAGAAAAGGTGTGTCTTCAAAAGAATAAGAAAGATCGTAAATACACATGTCTTTTGTCAGTATATCCGAAGGTAATTCAAGACTTTGATTCTGTATTCCCGCAGAAGTACTATTTATAAGAATTTCAGGCTTAAAATTTAAATTATCGGTCATTTGAAAAAGATTCATTTTATTTCTGAAAGAGGAAAAGCTCTCTAAGAGTTCCTCAGCTTTTGAAACCGTTCTATTACCGATGCTTATTCTTTGTGGATCTTCCTTAAGCAAGCTTGGAATAATCGCTTTTGCGGATCCACCAGCTCCCAAAATGACTATCTCCTTATTTTTGAGATTTATTTTCTTTTCTTGAAGGTCTCTAATAAGGCCTTTTCCGTCTGTACTATCACCGTGAATAATGCCATCTTCTTTCCAAAGGGTATTGACCGATCCGGACAAATTAGACTCATCACTTAATTCATCGGCAAGTTTAAAAGCTAATTCTTTTAACGGTAAAGTAACATTTAGTCCTGCATACCCCTCTTCAAAAAGTCTAGTAACAGAGGAATCGAAATGCATCGGTTCAACATTTATTGCTTCGTAAGTAATTTCTATACCTAATTCTTTTGCAAAAATTGAATGTATCTTGGGAGAAAGGGAGTGATCGATTGGACTGCCTATTACTGCAAACTTTTTTAATTCTGTCATAACTACCTGAGAATTATATCCGTGACGACATCTTGAATGGTAGAAGGTTTTTCAAGGCCTCCTAATTTGCCATTTAGCACTTTAACTTCAGGAAAATATTCTAAAATCTCATGTGGTCCATTTAAAGTGGGTTGCCCTTCTTTATTAGCCGAAGTTGAAACAACTGGTCCAGCAAAAGCATCACATAAATTACATACAATCTCATGATTGCTAAGTCTTAAAGCAACCTTCTCATTGTTGCCCCTAATAAGAGGACTCAAATTTGGTTTTGATGGGACTAACCAAGTATGGGGTCCGGGCCATTTAGTTAGTAGTTTATCTTTGTAATCTTCTACGTAAGCAAAATTCAGGAAATGCTCAAATTTTGAAGCAATCAAAATTAAGCCCTTTTCGTGAGAACGCGCCTTAAGTTTTAATAGATTTTCAATTGCATCCTGATTTTGAGGGTCGCATCCCAAGCCCCACACTCCTTCTGTTGGATAAGCAATCGTTTTTCCGCACTCTAAGTGTTCAAGAACAGAGCCAAGAGAGCTCATCCTGCTAAGAAGATTCTAGCTTTTTATTTGATGCTTTTATTGCTTGTATGCCGTCTTCTCTTACTTTCAACAATGCTGCTCTCATTTCAGCAGACTCCATACCCAACATTTGTGCAGCTAAATAGGCAGAATTAATTGCTCCAGCGGAACCTATTGCTACGGTTGCTACCGGAATACCTTTTGGCATTTGTACGGTGGATAAAAGAGCATCCATGCCGCTTAAGGGGCCCCCATCACCTGGAACTCCTATGACAGGGAGAACTGTTTTAGAAGCTACAGCACCTGCTAGGTGCGCTGCCAATCCGGCCATGGCAATAAAGACTTTAGTACCGCCTGCTTCACATTCTCTTATATGAGTTTCAAGAAGAGATGGGGTTCTATGAGCCGAAAGAACTTGAATTGAATTTGAAATTGAAAGTGAATCCAGAGTTTCAGAACATTTATTTGCTAAGTCCAAGTCTGATTCGGACCCTATTAGTATTGATACGGTTACAGTCACAGTTTTCTCCAAAACAAAAATTGTATACTAATATATTGAAATTAAATAATGGCATTATTAAAAATACTAATTTTCCCTGACCCCCGTCTACGTACAGTTGCTAAAACTGTAGAGGTAGTTGACGATTCCATTAAGAAACTTACCCAAGACATGCTAGAAACTATGTATCAAGGATCAGGTATAGGTTTAGCAGCTACTCAGGTCAATGTTCACAAAAGAGTTATTGTTTTGGACATAAGTGAGTCTAAAGACGAGCCATTGATATTAATAAATCCCGAAATAATAAAAATTATTGATCCGAATAAAAAAATATTTTCTGAAGGATGCCTTTCCGTTCCAGGATTTTACGAAGAGCTAAAAAGGCCCAGTTCAGTAGAAATTTCATATCTCGACATTGATGGAAAGAATAATTTACTTTTGGCAAATGACCTTTTGGCAGTAGTGATTCAACATGAAATGGATCACCTTGATGGAAAAATGATGGTTGATTTTATCTCTAACATCAAAAGAGAAATGATTAGAAAAAAGCTCTTAAAAGCTAAAGGACTGTAGCTCATGAAAATTATTTTTGCAGGAACTCCTGAATTTGCTGCCAGACATTTAGAGATAGTCTTGCAGTCTGAGCATGAAGTCTTGAGTGTTCTGACACAACCAGATAGGAAATCGGGTCGAGGGAAAAAAATAAATTTTAGTCCAGTAAAGAAAACCGCTTTAGACAATGGCATAAGTATCCATCAACCTGAATCTCTTGGAATAGACAAGGTATTTAGTGATTTAAAAAATATAACTCCAGATCTTATATTAGTAGTTGCATATGGACTGCTAGTACCAAAAAAAATATTAGAGTTACCCAAGTATGGCTGCATAAATATTCACGCCTCCCTTCTGCCAAGATGGAGAGGCGCCTCACCAATGGAGCATGCAATTATGTCAGGAGACAAAAATATTGGGATAAGTTACATGGAAATGTCAGAAGGTTTGGATGAAGGTCCAGTTTATGAAATGCATGAATGTTCACTTAAAGAATACGATACACTTCATACAGTTGAAGAAAAGTTTATTCAACTAAGTGAAAAATACTTAGTTTCTTTTTTGGATAATCTCGAATCTGGCTCTATCAAGCATAAAGCTCAAGATGAAAACAAAGCAACATTTTCTCCTAAAATTGATAAGAAATTCTTACAGATCGATTGGCAAGGGGATTCTTCAATAGAAATAATTAGAAAAATAAACGCCTTAGGCTCCAAATATGGAACTCATTCTTTTTTGGGAGGAAAAAGGGTCAAGATACACAGGGCCAGGAGGATTGAATCAGGGATAAAACATGATCCAGGATATATAAGCGTGAAAGACGATAAGTTAGTTGTATTTTGTAAGGATGCTTCTTCAATATTGATTGAGCAGATACAAATGGAGGGAAAAAATAAAGTTTCGGGCAAAGATTTTATTGCTGGATACTTAGATCTGATTAAGAAAAATGGAAATTTCGAACTTACTATTCAATAATTATTCTTTATTGAAAAAATAGGATTATAATCGAACAAAAGTTGTCTAATATAAACTAGTGAAAATAGTCATTTTGGGGGCCGGAGCTGTAGGTAGCACTCTCGCTGATCTGTTGTCTCAGGAAAATGATCTCACCATTGTAGACAATGATCCTGTCAAGCTGCACAAATTAGAAGAAGAAGCAGATATAAAAACAGTCCTTGGCAGTGCATCTTTCCCAAACATTCAGGTTACAGCTGGAATTAAAGAAGCTGACATGGTTGTCGCAGTAACAGGAAGTGATGAGATCAATCTCGTGTCTTGCATGATATCTAAAGTATTGAATGATTCCGTAAAGACCATTGCAAGAGTCAGAGAAATTTCATATCTAAAAGGCAAAACTAAAGAGGCTATGGAATCAGGCCAAATTCCAGTGGATATACACATAAGCCCAGAGCAACTCATTACTGATCATATTGAAGGTCTCATTGAAGTTCCCGGCTCCTTACAGGTCATGGAATTTGGCCAAGGTGAACTAAATTTAGTAGCCGTAAAAGCCGTAGATGGAGGCCCTATGATTGGACACGAAATTGGGGATCTAAAAAAACACATGCCAAAAGTTGATTCAAGAGTGGCTGCCATTTTTCGAGATGGTCAATCAATTGTGCCCACAGGGCAAACAACTATAAGTGCTGGAGATGAAGTGTTTTTCATATCAAAAAAAGGTGAAGCATCAAAGGTTGTAAATGAAATGCGCAAAAAAGAGGATCCATATAAAAATGTCATAATAGCTGGTGGAGGCAAGATAGGCAGTAGACTGGCGAAAAGAATTGAAAAAAATCACAGAGTAAAGATCATTGATTCTGACCACAAGAGAGCAAAAAGATTATCGGAAAAGTTGGAACAAACTATAGTGCTAGAGGGCAATGTTTGCGACAAGCATTTGCTTCATGAAGAAAATATTGAAGGGACCGACGTATTTGCAGCTGTAACGAATGACGACGAAGCAAATGTTATGTCATGTCTTCTAGCAAAAGACATGGGAGCACACAAAGTTGTAGCGCTAATAAACAATCCAGCTTATGTCGATCTTGTTCAAGATAAGGGTATAGATATTGCTATTGCTCCCTCCCAAATAACAATTGGAACTTTTATTGCAGAAATTGAGGGAAAAGATGTAGTAAAGGTACACTCATTACGCCGAGGAGCAGCTGAAGCAATCGAAGCAATAGCTAAAGAATCGCCTTCTGGAAAGGAAAGTAGTATCGGTAAAGAGTTAGGAGAAATTTCCTTACCAGAAGGAGCAACAATTGGCGCTTTAATAAGAGATAGTAAAGGAAAGATAGCTCATGATCACGTACATTTAAGGGAGAACGATCATGTTATCGTATTTTTAACGGACAAATCAGTCATAAAACAAGTCAAGGAAACATTCTCTCCTTTATAGAAATGAAGTTTCCATACACAACTAGTATTTTAGGAGCGCTTTTGATGCTATTTAGCGGAGTTGCTCTTTTTTTTCCGGCGTTTCTCGCTTACTTCTTGGAAGAGAACGAATTTATCTATAACTTTGGTTTTACAGGCTTTATAACTTTTATTATTGGATGTTTTCTTTTTTTCTTGTCTTCAGAAAAGGATGGAGATCTAAGAACAAAAGATGGTTTTATTATAACTATTTATTTCTGGACTGTACTAGGGTTTTTCGGATCAATTCCATTCTTTTTAGCGGATTTAGAAGGAGTTTCATATGTAGATTCACTTTTTGAGTCGATATCAGGCTTAACAACAACAGGGGCGACAGTTTTGGTCGGTTTAGATGAAATGCCAAGGTCGTTACTTTTCTACCGCCATTTACTTCAGTGGCTGGGAGGCATGGGCATTATTGTCCTAGCTGTTGCGGTTCTTCCTTTATTGGGAGTTGGAGGTATGCAACTATACAAAGCTGAAACTCCTGGACCGCTTAAAGATGCGAAGCTTACTCCCAGAATTACTCAAACAGCGAAGGCATTATGGTTTGTTTATGTATTGATGACAATATCATGTTCAGTTTTATATAAATATTTCGGCATGAGTTGGTATGACGCAATATGTCATGCCTTTTCAACCATCTCAATTGGAGGCTTTTCTACACATGATGAGAATTTTGCATATTTTGAGAGCAGCAGCCTAAGATGGACTGCGATTGTGTTTATGGTTATTTCAGGAGTAAATTTTGCTCTCCATTACCTGGCATGGACTAAAAAAAGGCTGTTTCACTATTTTTATGACTCTGAAGTAAAGCTCTATCTATCACTATTAATTAGCACAGCATTTATAACTTATCTTACCCTCTACTATAGCAATAATATATATGATGAAATGATAGTAGATAGTGTGTTTCAAGCAGTCTCTATTGGAACAACTTCTGGTTTTCTGACTTCTAACTATTCTAATTGGCCCTTATTTGTTCCAATCATGCTTCTCATTGCAGCCTTTATAGGAGCTTGTGCAGGTTCTACTGGTGGTGGAATAAAGGTCATAAGAGCCCTTATACTCTTAAGGCAGGGATCAAGCGAAATAACCAAGCTAATACACCCTAATGCAGTTGTGACAATAAAGTTTGGCAAGAAATCATTAGACCCAAGGGTTTCAGAGTCTGTATGGGGATTTTTTGCGGTCTATGTGGCTACTTTTCTAATTATATTAATGTTTCTATTGTCTCAAAACATGGATTTTCTAAGCGCATTCTCAGCAGTAGGAGCTACTTTGAATAATTTAGGTCCTGGACTGGGCATTGTTGCTGAGAATTATATGAATATATCAGATTCCTCCAAAGTAGTACTTTGCATGGCGATGTTATTGGGAAGATTAGAAATATTTACAATGCTTTTGCTATTTACTCCAGCTTTTTGGAGGAATTAAGTGAATTATCACGTCTCGATTTGCTGTACATACTGATCATCAAAAGCTTAGAGGCAATTCCTTATAAAGTACTATTTTATACAGGTAAGGTTTTGGCCCTTTTACTATACTTATTTCCAAATAAGCATAAGAGAATCTCTAGGGCTAATCTTGAATTAGTCTTTTCTAACAAAACGCCCTCGCAAATTAATTCAGTATTAAAAGATAGCTTGTTTCACAGCATAATGAATTTTCTTGAAACAGGGCTTGTTTGGGGCAAGAAGGATTATAAAAAAAATAAGAAGTTTATAAATGTTGAAAATTTTTCTGAAATTGAAAATTCTTTATCATCAGGTAAAGGTGTTCTTCTCTTTACGCCCCACATCGGTAATATAGAAATTATCATTAATTTTCTTGGTCAGCATACAGATTGTACGATTCCTTATACTCCGCCAAAAAATAAAGACTTGGATAAAGTGATCACTGACTCAAGAAATAGCGCTGGTGTAAAAATGGTAGAGACAAATGTAGGTGGAATAAAAGAAATGCTATTAGCTTTAAATAATAAAAAATTGGTAGCAGTAGCTTCTGATCAAGTACCAAAAAGAGGTGCCGGAATAAGCTCAATATTTTTTAATAATGAAGTCTATTCCATGAATCTTTTACCAAAATTACAACAAAGAACTGAATGCGCTGCGCACTTTATGTATTGTGAAAGAAAAGAAAAAGGGAAAGGATTTATTATTCATTTCCATAACAAAATTGATTTTTCATCAGATGACAAAGAAGGGGTAGATAAAATGAATAACGAGTTTGAAAAATGTATAATGAAACTACCTGGACAATATGCTTGGGAGTATAAGAAATTTAAGAGGACAAAAAAAGCTTCCATATATGATATATAATTCAACTATAGTAAGTACTCACTAACATTATGAATAATGCCTCAATGGAAGACTTAGTCTCTTTATGTAAAAGACGAGGTTTCATATATCAATCCAATGAAATTTATGGAGGTCTACAAGGCCTTTATGACTATGGACCTTTAGGAGTTGAACTTAAAAATAATTTAAAAAAATCTTGGTGGAAATCCATGATATATGAAAGGGATGATATAGAAGGAATAGACTCGTCCATTTTAACCAACCCTCTTGTCCTTAAATATTCTGGACATGAAAACACGTTTACTGATCCTTTGGTCGATTGCAAATCTTGTGGTGAAAGATTCAGAGCAGATCAAGTACCAGATTATTGTAAGAAAGAAGATTTAACAGAGCCAAGGCAATTCAACTTAATGTTCAAAACGAATGTTGGGCCAATTGAAGATGGAAATTCCTTTGCCTACTTAAGACCTGAAACAGCTCAAAATATCTTTACGAATTTTAAAAATGTTCTAGATTCTAACCCTCACCCTCTTCCGTTTGGGATAGCTCAAATGGGTAAAGCATTTCGAAATGAGATAACTCCAAGAAACTTTATATTTAGAGTACGCGAATTTGAGCAGATGGAACTCGAATTTTTTGTAAAACCAGGTGAAGATGAGGAATGGCATAAAAAGTGGACTGATTTAAGGCTGCAGTGGTGGGAAGATCAGGGGGTAAGCAAGGAGAGCTTGGAGATATATCATGTTCCCGATGATGAGTTGGCACACTACTCTAAAGCTACTGTGGACATTATGTATAACTTTCCGCATGGTCTAGAGGAACTGGAAGGAATAGCCAATAGGACGGATTTTGATCTAGGATCCCATACTAAAGGCCAAAAGGACCTTAATATAGATGCAACTGTTGCAGAAAATACTCAATCAAATGCAAAACTTGCTATACAAGACCTAGAAACTAAACAATGGGTGGTTCCATATGTAATTGAGCCTTCTGCTGGGGTTGATAGAGGATTTTTAGCTATTCTCAACGAAGCATATAAGGTTGAGAGCCTTGAAAATAATAAAGAAAGAACGGTTTTATCTCTAAAACCACATCTTGCACCTATAAAAATTGCTGTTATTCCTCTAAAAAGAAATGAAAATTCGATAGTAATGACATCAGTAGATCTAAAAAATGACTTACAGCGAACAATTGAAGGACGAGTTCTTCTAGAAAACACTGGTAACATCGGCAAAAACTACAGAAAACATGACGAAATTGGTACACCTGCCTGTATCACCGTCGATTTTCAAACTCTTGAAGACAATACGGTAACTATAAGAGATAGAGATACAATGGATCAAACAAGATTGAAAATAGACGAAGTTAGAACCTTTTTAGCGCAAACTTATAAGATTTAGAGATTAATGGATGACGTTGTAGTCTTAGACAGGGACGGGGTCATTAATGTTGACCTCATGACTTATGTGACTAAGCCGGAAGATTTTGAGCCTATTGAAGGTAGTTTGGAGGCTATTGCGCTTCTTAATAAACATGGCTTTAAAGTTGCGATTGCCACTAATCAGGCTTGCATTGAGAAAAAAATTATTACAGATGCTGATTTATTAAAAATTCACAACCACATGGAGGATCTGCTCAAAGAAGCTGGAGGGAAAATTGCTCACATCGCTTATTGTCCTCATGCGCCTGAAACTAAATGTAAGTGTAGAAAACCTGAGACTGGTCTCTTAGAAGAAATTGAGAAGACTATTGAAGTTGATCTCAAAGGAAAACATTTTATAGGTGATAAAGATTCGGACATCTTGGCAGGGAGAAGACATGGCTGTGTTCCTATGCTTATTAAAACAGGTGGTTATGGAGAGAAGGTGTATGGAACGGATATAAGTCCGCCTGATGAGCATTGTTTTAATGACCTTCTTGAAGCTACTGAATATATTTTAAACTCTAAAAAGTGATTGTTGTTAGATCGACTATTTTTTACCTTGGCTATTTGAGTTCAGGAATAATAGCGAGCTTATTGGCCTGTGTGATCGGGCCTTTTTTAGGGCTGGAAAATAGACTAAGACTTTTTTCGCAGTGGCCAAAGTTTGCCAATTGGTTTTTACATTTATCTTGCGGGATTAAAGTAGAAGTTATTGGAAAAGAGAACTTACCAGCTGAGCCTTGTGTCATTGTTTCTAATCATCAAGGTCAGTGGGAAACCTACTCGATGCAATATCTTTTTCATCCCATGTGCACCTTACTGAAAAAAGAATTGCTGTACATTCCTCTTTGGGGGTGGGCTATGAAAATGTTAAATCCGATTGCTATTAATAGAAACAAACCTAAGGAGGCTATCTTGCAAACTCTGGAGGAAGGCTCAAATAGATTGCAAAATGGAATGTATGTTTTATTGTTCCCAGAGGGAACCAGGGTAGAAGCTGGTATGGTTGGAAAATATGCAAGGAGTAGCTTTGAATTGGCGAAAAGAAATGGCGTAATGGTGTTGCCATTATGTCATAACTCTGGAGATTGCTGGCCAGCACATAAATTCATCAAAAAGCCTGGAAAAATTACGTTAACTATTGGAGAGCCTTTTTATGTTGAAGATTCAAGGCAATCAGCAAAAGATGTAAGAAAGTGGGTAGAAAAAAAACTAAATTCTTAGATCAAGCTAAACATCAAGATTAACGACGAGTTTTGCGTTTTCATCTATGAATTCTTTACGTGGCTGAACTTCATCACCCATTAATGCCTCAAAAAGTGAACTAGCAGTTGCAGCATCATCTATTGTGACTTGACCAAGAATTCTCATGTCGGGATTCATGGTGGTATCCCACAGTTGTTCTGCATTCATTTCGCCTAAACCTTTATATCTTGATTTTGTAAAAGACCTTTCAGAAATTTGTAAAACCTCTTCTAGAGCATGTTCAAAGTTATCAATGTATATCTGCTTGCCATTAATTTCAAAATAAGCATCTTTACTGAACATATCTGTCATATCTGCTCCATGACTAGAAATGTCTTTGTATGCCTTAGATTTAAAGAAACTTTTATTAAGATGCCATTCCGACTCCGTACCATGTTTTATTAAAGAGATTCTAGGTTCTAATTCATCAGAGCCCTCTCGGGATATAGCTTCAACTTTCCAAGACGATCCTTGTTCCGCTTTTTTGTTTAAGTACTTTTCAATACTTGATGTCCATTTTTTTAATGCCTTTTTATCATCTAATCCCTTAAGTTGGGCTGTATGCTTCACGCCTTCTAGCAACTCTACAGGATATATGTGGGTTAAGCCCCTAAGAATGCTTTGTATCTTTTCGTGTTGTGAAATAAATTTACCAAGCGCCTGGCCTGTAATTGATTCTCCTTTCTTATTTAATACAAGCTTTGCGTCATCCAAGATTTCCGCAACTAGAAGTTCTCTTAATTCCGAATCATCCTTGACATAAGTCTCCTGTTTGCCTTTTTTGAGTTTATAGAGAGGAGGCTGCGCTATATAGATATAGCCTTTTTCAATAAGTTCAGGCATTTGACGATAAAACAAAGTTAATATCAAAGTTCTGATGTGAGACCCATCTACATCAGCATCTGTCATAATTATTATTCTATGATATCTCAATTTCTCTTCTTGCCAGTCTTCTCCTTTTATCCCGCAACCTAAAGCGGAGATTAAAATAATAATTTCTTCTGACGATAGAACCTTATCTAATCTTGCTTTTTCTACATTGAGGATTTTGCCTTTCAGAGGAAGAATAGCTTGAAAATGTCTATCACGTCCTTGCTTTGCAGAACCGCCTGCTGATTCTCCCTCAACTAAATATATTTCGCTTTTAGCAGGATCTTTTTCTTGGCAATCCGAAAGTTTTCCTGGAAGGCCACCGCCTTCGAACACTCCTTTACGCCTGGTAAGTTCTCTTGCTTTACGAGCAGCCTCTCTAGCTCTTGCAGCTTCAATTATTTTTGTAGCGATTAGCTTTGCCTCTGCAGGATTTTCCAAAAGATATTCTGTTAGGGCTTTATAGGTTTCTTGCTCAACTGCTGGTCTTACCTCTGATGAAACTAATTTATCTTTGGTTTGTGAGGAAAACTTAGGATCAGGGACTTTAACAGAGACAACAGCGACTAAACCTTCTCTGGCATCATCGCCGGAGGTAGATACCTTCTCTTTGTTCATCCCCTCCTTTTCCATGTAGTTGTTCAATGTCCTTGTTAAGGCTGTCCTGAATCCTACCAAGTGAGTCCCACCGTCTCTTTGCTTAATATTATTTGTATAGCATTGAATGTTTTCTTGATAGCCATCATTCCATTGCAGTGATACCTCAATGGTTATGCCGTCTGCTGCCTCTTTTACAAAATGGAATACAGAATTTACAGTTGTTCTTTTTGTGTTCAAAAATGATACGAATTCTGCTAATCCACCTTTGTGGAAAAATTCTTTTTTCTTAGAATTTCTATCATCAATTAAGATAATTTTAAGGCCTGCATTTAGGTATGACAGCTCTCGAAGTTTTGTCTCTAAAACATCGTACTGAAAAATAATGTCTGAAAAAGTAGTAGGCGATGGAACGAATGTAACTTCAGTTCCAGTTTTATCAGTTTTTCCTGTTACCTTTAATTTTCCTTTTGGTGCACCATCTGCGTATTCTTGCTCATGTACTTTGCCACCCCTATAAATAGTTAGTTTTAAATCTTGGGACAAAGCATTAACGACCGAAACACCGACGCCATGCAAACCTCCTGAGACCTTATAGGAATTATCATCAAACTTTCCACCAGCATGCAGTTTTGTCATGATTACCTCTGCTGCAGACATTCCTTCATCATGCATATCAGTTGGAATACCCCTCCCATTGTCCGAGACAGAGACACAATCATCTGACAATATTTTTACTGTTATTTCATCACAATGCCCAGCTAGCGCCTCATCAATTGAATTATCTACTATCTCGTACACCATATGATGTAATCCCGTTCCATCATCGGTATCTCCAATATACATTCCTGGCCTTTTTTTAACGGCCTCTAATCCCTTCAGTACCGTTATGCTCGAGGAATCATAAGACTCAACTTCAGCTTTTTTTGTGGCTTTTTTTTGTGGCTTTTTAGTAGCTTTAGATGAATTTGATGCGGAAGATTTTTTCTTGGTTGGCATATGTATATTTTAATACATAATTAGATATTAATCTGTGTAAAGTTTGTCATTTTTTTTAAGGATTTGTGCATCTCTTCACCCTCAATCCCTGTTAAAATTATTTGATTCTCTGATTCAAGAATCTTCATAACTATAGATGTGAGGTTTTTTAAATCTAGTTCAGACCCTAGATCATCTATCATAAGAAGAGTTTCAGTATCTATTAAGTCTTTCAAAAGCTTTGTGCTTGATAAAAAAACTAATAAAATCAGTATCTTAAGTTGTCCTCGTGAAAGATTTGAGGAAGCTTTTTTATTATCTACAGTAAATATGTAGTCCATTCTATGCGGCCCTTTAGATGTATAACCCAATGCCTTATCTCTCTCTAGACTTTCAAACAAAGATTCTTCTAGTTTCTTTGAACGTTCCCAACCTTTGGAAAAATTTAAACTTAATTTATCAAGGTAATTAAAAGAGCCATCAGAGACATTTTTCTCCATTGATTCTATTGTATGCTCTTTAAATATCTTAAAAAAATTATATTGCTCCAGGCTGAGTTCTAAACCTAATGCTGATAGCTTCTTACCCCACAAGGAAACTTCTGAGGTAGAGAGCCTTTTCTTTAGAGCCCTATTCCTTTGTTTAAGGACATGTTGATAGGCATTGTGCAACTTTTTTATCTCAGGTTTCACGTGAAACATAAGATCATTAAAAAACTCCCTTCTTATTTCTGGTTCACCATCTATCATTTTAAGGTTTTTAGCTATTACAACCTGCAAAAAATATAATTCACCCTTTTTTATAGACAGCCCTCCAAGCATTCTTTTTGAGAATAGTCTTTTATTATGATTATTTTCAACAACAAGAGAAAGGTCTTTGCCTTTAAATATACCTTTTGCAGATACACTATAAAATTCTTTATCAGAATGAATACACTCTTTTGTCTCCTTTGCTCGAAAAGAATTCCCAGTTAATAATATATTTAATGACTCCAAAACTGTTGTTTTTCCTGAGCCATTCTCGCCTAATATTAGATTTATACCATCAGAGAAGTTTAAAGTTTTATCGTGAAAAAGCCTAAAGTTCTTTAGGTGTAGCCTCTGAAGAGGCATTACAGCCTCATTGGCATAATGACATACACGTCATCTTCAGAATTTTGTTCCTTGATAATGCAACTAGAGTCTTCACCGTAGAACTCAAAAGAAACAGTTTCACTGTCTATAGAATTTAGAACATCTAACAGATATCCTATATTGAATCCAACTTCTAGTTCAGAACCTTTATAGATAACATCTACTTCTTCTTCTGCTGATTCTTGTTCTGGGTTGTTAGCTGTAAGTTTAAGTTTATCCTCAGATAATTGGAATCTTACACCTCTGTACTTTTCATTTGATAAAACGGATGCTCTAGAGAGCGCGGATTGAAGGATTTCTTTGCTAATCTCTAAAGGCAGAGGCTCCCCTGTTGGAAAAACTTTATTGTAGTCTGGATATTTTCCATCTATTAATTTGCTCGAGAAGCTAAGGTTTTCAGAACGTATAACGACATAGGAGGCGCCTACTAGAAGTTCTACAGTCCCCTCATTCGGTGAAAGAAGTTTAGAAAGTTCAAGAACTGCCTTTCTTGGTAGAATATTTCTTAAATCTAAATCTGCATCATTAGTTGTTGCTGATGAAAAAGCCAATCTATGGCCATCAGTTGCAACTCCATTTATCTTATTGCCCTCTATCTCTAAAAGCATACCGTTTAAATAATATCTAACATCTTGTGAAGCCATAGAAAATGACGTTTTAGATAATAATCTTTTTAGAACACTGGACTCGATAGTAATTGGGGTTTGCTCTTCATTGATCTCTATTTCAGGAAAATCATCTGAAGAAATTGTTGCAAAATCAGCATGAAAATTACTAGAACTCACGGTCAGTTTTCCATTTGATAGAGAAAAGTTAACATTTTCCCCTTCCGGCAATGACCTACATAATTCTGACATTTTTCTTGCAGAGACTGTAGTTTCGCCCTCCTCATGAATTTCAATTAAGTCAGAATAAGTTTTTATTTGTATCTCTAAATCAGTAGCAGTTACTTCTAATTTTCCTTTAACTGTTTTCAGCCTTAAATTTGCTAAAATAGGTATTGTTTGGCGTCTCTCAGCTACAGCTGCGGCATTTTGAAGAGAATCAACTATTTGTGCTTTTTCTGTGATGAATTTCATTGTTATATTATATAGTTAAAACCCGTAAAAGCTTTCTGTAATCTTCCTCTATATCCAAGTTAGTGGCCCTTAGTTCATTTATTTTTTTACAAGCATGTATCACTGTTGTGTGGTCCCTTCCGCCAAAAGACTCGCCTATTTCAGGCAAGCTATAGTTTGTAAGTTCCTTTGCCAAAAACATAGCCATCTGTCTTGGTCTTGCAACTGATCTACTTCGTCTCTTAGAGAGGATATCACTCATTTTAATGTTGTAATACTCAGCAGTTGTCTTTTGAATATTTTCTACACTTACTTGCCTTGCCTGAATAGCTAAAAGATCTTTTAAAGAGTCTTTTATAAGGTCAATACTTATTTGTCTTCCAGTAAAGTTCGAGTTCGCAATTACTCTTTTTAGAGCTCCCTCTAGCTCCCTTACATTCGATCTTACTTTTTGGGCTATGAAAAAAGCAGATTCTTCATTGAGCTCATGGTTCATAGTCTTTGCTTTGCTTAAAAGTATTGCAACTCTTGTTTCTAGTTCAGGCGGCTCTATAACGACTGGCAAACCCCATCCCAATCTCGACTTTAGTCTGTCCTCTAATCCTTCTATTTCTTTAGGATACTTATCGCAAGTTAGAATCATTTGACTTCCCTTTTCCAGTAAAGAATTGAACGTGTGAAATAATTCTTCTTGTGATTGCTCCTTTTTTGCAAAAAACTGAATGTCATCAATCAATAGCGCATCTAAAGACCTATAGTGTTGCTTAAATTCATTAATTGCTCCTAATTGTAGTGATTTTACCATATCACTCACAAACTTCTCTGAATGAACATAAGCTATTTTCTTTTTTGGATCTTGTTTCAAAATCTCATTTCCCACTGCATGCATCAGATGAGTTTTTCCAAGTCCCACGCCGCCATATATAAAAAGAGGATTATATGAATTTTTAAGACCATCGCCTATTTGTCTGGAAGCAGCCAATGCGATGTGGTTTGACTTACCCTCTACAAATGTTTCAAAAGTGAAACTGTCAATTAAATTGCTTTTTTTAGGCGCCTCTTCAGAATTGGCCGATCTAGTCGTTATTTTAGGTGTAACACTATCACTTTCTGGATCCTCATCGGTGCGCTTGTCGTGGTAGTCAACAAAGATTTCAAAATTAAGATTAAGGTCACTCTTGCTAGTAATGGCGCTTAATCTTTCTTTGATGGTTATTCCATAATTATCTTCAACCCAATCAGATATAAACTTGTTTGGAGCTAAAACACTGTAAGAAAGCGGGTTTGAACCATTGTTTTGTTCTAAAGTTAGTGGTGCAATCCATGTAGAATACTCCTCGATAGGCAAATCTCTTTCTAAAGTTTTCTTACATTCTCCCCAAAAGTGCAATTCGGTCATGAGTTCGATTATATATAGATTGATAAAGTTATCCACAGTATAAACACAGATTTTTATTGTGGATAACTTGTTAATATATTGTTTTAATTATTTTGCTTGTCTTA